>CAVSVH010000015.1:0-49403 GCA_963731395.1 uncultured Solirubrobacteraceae bacterium | reverse complement strand
TCGAAGGCTTGCGGATCAACCAAAGCCAGTTGGCCACTGGCCCGGAGCGAGCTGCTGTTGGTGATGCGACGGTCGACAGGCCCAGGTCCCAGCCCGGCAGGGTTGCTTTACGCCCTCGGCGGATGGGTGCCGCCCGTTGGATGGAGCGTGGCACCAGGGGGCAACGGGTGTGGTTGGCGCGCCGAGCAGCTCGCCAGCGGCGGTTGGGTCGCCGCGTTCGCCGATCTGGGCGAGGAGGCGCATGATCTGCAGGTTCGGCTCGAGCTTTCGCCCCACGAAGAGTCGGTCGATCGTGGCCATGACCGGCAGTGGGATCGTGACCAGTCGCTTGTCGGGCGTGACGACGCGGCGGTGGGTCTGGAGTGCCTGGTGGAGGGTGAGCCGCTCGGAACCGTGGATGTAGAAGTCGCGGTGGGCGGCCTCGGGCGTGCCGAAGGCGACGGCGACCTGGTCGCGCCCAGGACGAGGATCCGCTCGATTCTCACCGGAGCCCCTCGGGCGGACCGAAGCGCTGCGCCATGTGGCTGCCGATGACTTCGGCGATCAGCTGCAGCGCGGCCAGCGGACGAAAGAAAACCGTCAGTTCTGAGACCAGGGCGTCAGCCCCGGCGGTGACGACGTTGAGTCCGTCCGCGGGCTGTCCGCGGAGGGTGGTCTGAAAAAGAACGACGCTCTGGTCGCCCTCCACGATTTCCCCGGTCAGCCGAAACGGCGTCAGCTCCTGGGTCAGCACCCCGAACAGAAACGCCGCGGTGTCTTTACCCTGGAGCGGCTGGTCGTGGACCGCGACCAGGATCCTGACGTCGTCGCTCATGGAGGCGACGATCGCGTCCGGTTCAAACACGATCAGCGCCTGGCTGTAGGCCGTGCGACCGGAGATCTGAGGACTTGACATACGGGCTCCTTCGCTTAGACGTGTAGGGCGGCGAGGATGATCAGGACAAAGCCGGCCATGTCGAGCAGCACCCGCGCGCCGTGCAGGTGGTCCCAGCGGTGACGAAGCGCGCGCCATTGCCCCGGGTCGCCGTGCTGCTCGTCCCAGCGGAATACGCGCAGGTTGATCGGCATGTTCCCGACCAGGGTGATCGCGAGCATCACCGCGCAGCAGACGCCGGCAAAGCGGCGGTACATCAGCTTCTCCGTGCGGACCTGCTCAACATGGTCGAGCTTCCACAGCGTCGGGTGCACGATCCCCCAGGACGTCAGCTCGCTGCCAGTCAGCACTCCGGCGAGGAGCACCGCGATGAACGAACGTACGTCCATCGCGGTCAACCGCCCGGGCTCGACTCGCGCCTCACGAGCCGGCCGCCAGCGCCTCGCTGGACGACCTGTCCTCACTGATTCAGGGACCATCGACCCCAAGACTCGGAGGATCACGAAGAGACGCCCGCCGTCGGGCACGCGAGCGCCGCCGTCTCACGGCCGCACGCCAGGACTCGGCCACCACGTCCTGCCCCAGCCCGTCCGTCGCGCCAACCACCAGGGACCTTCTCCCGCCGGCCCGCGCCGCCGTGAGGAAGGTGCCGGAAACCTGGCCGCTGTCAGAGCGTCCGCGAAGCTCAACGCTCATTCCCATTCCGTGGCGTGGCTCCAACTGCCGCGGCGAGCAGTAAAGGCCTGATCTCCGCAATCCAGTCGAGCTTCGCCTGCTCACGCCGCGCGCCGAACGACGCCGTCGCCCGCCTGAAAGCCGCCTGAGGCCGGTCGACCAGCCGATCCACGACCTCGGCCAGACAGTCACGCCGCGCGATGGCCTGCGCCGCATAGTCATCGAGGATCGCCCCCAATCGTGCCGGCGACATGCGATCGGCGAAGAACACCCGAACCAAGAACAGGTTCCGCTGACGCTCCGGATCCAGAGGCGCATGCTCCAGCCACTCACCCAGCACAGCCTCGCCCTCGGCGGTGATCTCGTACACCCGCTTGGTCGGCAGGCGCTCCTGCGGCACCTCGGTCGCCTCCAGCAGGCCCAGCCGGCGCAGGCGGTCAAGCTCGACGTAGACCTGGCTACGGGTCAGCGCGAAGAAGTTCCCAATCGAACGCTCCGCATACCGCGCCAACTCGTGGCCGGCCCGCGGACGCACCGACACCAGACCGAGCACGACATACGACGTTGCTCCAAGCGGCATCCGTCACAGACTAGTCCAAATAGGACGCACGCTCTCAGATCATTTGCCGGAGCTGGTCCTCGATCTGTGCGCCGAGCGTCTCCGGGCGACCGTGGCTGAGGGCGAGAACAGCTCCATCGGTTGACTGGTCTCGTCTAAGACCATCATTCTGGATCTTCTGTCTGCACCAGTGAGAACGTAGCATCGGGGCGTGCAGCTCGCCCACTAAGCCAGCGCACCCCGGCCGGCATCCGACGTCGCCCAGCCCGCCTTCACCTCAGCGCCAACCACAAGGAGACACCATGAACGCCAATACGTCCACCGCCCACGCCCAGAGGCCGCTCGCAGACACACGGTGGTTGCTTGACCCGTCAGCCTCGACCGCGGAGTTCCGGGTCCCGCATTTCTGGGGGCTGGTAACCGTCAAAGGGCACTTCGAGCGTCTCGATGGCTCCCTCGCGCTCGACGACCGCGGGCAGCGCCAGATGATCCTGACGATCGATACCGCCAGCCTTCACACCGGCATCAACCAGCGCGACAAGCACCTGCGCTCCAGCGACTTCTTCGATACGGACAACCACCCGAGGATGCGCTTTTGCTCAACCAGCGTGAGCGACATCGCCGACAACCGGATCCGCGTCGAAGGCGAGCTCGAAGCCGCCGGCGAGCGCCTGGCGATGACGCTCGAGCCGACGATCCACCAGACCAACGACCAGCTCGAGATCGACGCGATCACCACGGTCGATCAGCGACAGCTCGGGATGACGTGGAGCCCACTCGCGATGACCAAGCCCCCCGTGACCCTCACGGTCCATGCCTGCCTGCGGCGCCGGTCATGACCACCACGGTCAGTCCCCAGCCGCTGCCCTCGCCGGCCGTGTCCCGCGCAACGGGACGGGAGTACCGGTTGTCCGCTCAGTCGAGCGGACCAAGTCGGTAGCCGACACCGCGGACCGTCTCGAGCGCCGCGGCGCGATCGCCCATCTTCCTTCGCAGCCCGCTGACGACCGCTTCGACGACGTTTGAGCTTGCGCCCGTCCACTCGTGTCCCCACACCTCGCGCTGCAGCTCCTCGCGGGTGACCGCGACGCCCTCGCGGCGCTGCAGGTGACGGAGGACGTCCAGCTCCAGGCGGCTGAGGTCGACCCCGCGGCCGTCGAGCACGAGCCGCCGCGCTGCCGGGTCCAGCACAGTGGGCTCGTCGGCCGCGAGCTCTCGCCCGACGACCTCGGTGAGCCAGCCGTCGATCGAGCCCGGGCCGAAATCGTTCACCAGCGTCCGGTGAACGTCTTCCCCGATCTGAACCGGCGCGCCTGCCAGCGCAGCGAACCCGAGCGGAGCGAGCACGGTCAGCGCACGATCGACGTCCCGCACGGGTAGGTACAGCCGCCGCAGGTGCGGGCGTAGCTCCAGATAGACCCGCTTGACGTCCAGCCACAGCGTCGCCATGGCGCTGTCGCGGCATGCCAGCGCATGGCGGTTGAAGAGCACGCGCTGGTGCGAAGGCACCGGAGCGCGGCGCAGATGCTCCATCCATGCGGCGGTGACGGGGTCGCTGCGCAGCAACGAACGACTGACGTCCTGCGGCTGGCAGAGGCTCGAGAATCCCTGCACGACCCCCGCCGCGTCGCGCACGACCCGGAAGGCGTCCGGCGCCGAGCGCCACCAAGCATCGACGAGGGCGGTCGCCTCGGGACCCTGCTGAGCCGCGCTCATCGCTGTTATGGCTACGCGATCAGCGACGCGAGCGGGTTCGATCGTGAGCTCGTCGGAGCCGCTCGGGAAGAACGCATTGCGGACAATCGGGTTCTCGACGAGGTAGAGCATGTCGGCGGTGTAGCGCCAGAGATCGGCCTGTCCGGCCGTGCGCAGCTCCGCACGCAGGCGGGTCCACGCGGCGCGGCGGTGGGCGCGGTGACGGGCCGGGTCGGATGCCTGGAGCAGCGTGCTCGTGGCCACGCGCACTGTGTCGTGAACCACCAGGCCGTCGGCACCAAGCTCGACAAATGCGAGCGCGCGCAGCGCGCCGAACAGCTCGGCCGGGTCGTCGTCGGGCAGCATCGCCTGCAGCAGGGTGAGCGTCGTACGGCGGACGACCGACGCGGCGTCGAGGGCGCGGCGGGTCATCCGATCGAGCCCATCGATGTACAGGCGGGCCAGCTCCTGCACCATCGGCCCCAGCACAGCGTCCTCCGCGGGCAGCCCCGGCCGCTCGGCTAGCGCACCGGCGGCCAGCTGGAGCGAGAGCGGGTGCCCGCGTGCGACCCGAGCGACACGTCCGGCGACCGCACCGTCCACACCGGCGCGGCGCAGCAGAGTCCGCGCCGCCTCGTCGCTCAAGTTGTCGAGCCGGATCGTTCGCAGCAGGTCGCCGAGGTCCCGTTGCCAAGCGGAGGGAGTGTCGCGCCCGGCCAGCAGGAGGCGCACGTTCTGGGGCAGCGCCGGCACGAATGACTGGCGCAGCCACGCGTCGAGAAGTCGTAGCTGCTCCTGCGTATCGATCGTCAGCAGGACGCGCGCATCGCCCGCGAGCGCCCCGGTCACGTCGGCAATTGTGGCCAGGGGCGTGCCGACCGCGTTCCCCAGCGAAGTGAGGAAGCCGCGCTCGGTCGGCTCGAACGCGCGGCCGTCGAGGGCGATCACATGCGTGCCGCGTGCGCGTGCGTCCACAGCGGCGGCCTGAAGGAGCATCGACTTGCCGACACCCGCAATGCCGTGGATGACGGCGACAAGCGGCGTATCGCGCTCGACAAGCTCGAGTAACGCTGCCCGCTCCCGCTCGCGACCGATTAGCGCGCCGGCGCGCTGATCGAGCGTCGACTGCAACGTGCGCCGCCTCATCGGCTCCTCGGCGAGTCTACACAGCCACGTTGGTGCCCACCAGCGGCCGGTGGCTGCGGTGTTGGCGGCCCGTTCACCGGCGACGTGTGATCTCCGTCGGCCGCTCGAGGACGCCGAACTCGCGTGTCGTCACCTGGGCCATCCCCGGGTTCGCGAGCAGCGCGCCGAAGACTGGACCGCTGACATAGGCCTCCATCGCCTCTCGGCTCTCCCAGGCGTAGACGCCGCCGTAGGTGTTCGTGGCGGGGTTGGCGAGCCACGCCTTCGCGCGCAGTCCGGGGATCTTGGTGAACGCCGGTGCCGACGCCTCACAGTGCTTCCGGTAGGCATCGGGCTCGAGGCCCGCGAGCTGGAACGTGACGACCTGGATGTGATCGGTGGGGTTCATGTTGCCTCCTGGTTTAGGGAGGCACCAACGTAAACCGCCTATGTGTCGACTCGGTGAGCTTTCCCTGAGGGGTTCCTGAAATCCGCTCGCCGCGCGGCGGTTTGGCTCTGACCCCCTCACACAGCCCTCAGACACATCTCAGGAATCACCACCGATCCGGGCCTACGGTGCTCGCCACACGACCCAAAGGAGGACACCATGCAGACACTCGACCAGAGTCGTATCGAGGCATTCGCCGGTCAGATCGCCAGCGAGGTCGGCGCCACGCTGAACGCCGCGCTCGTCACCGTGGGCGACCAGCTCGGCCTGTACCGCGCGATGGCCGACGCCCAGCCCATCAACGCCGGCGAGCTCGCGGCGCGCACCAACACGCACGAGCGCTACGTGCGCGAGTGGCTCAACGCGCAGGCCGCAGGCGGCTTCGTGACCTATGACAGCGGCGCGGACAGCTACACGCTGCCCGCCGAGCACGCGTTCATCCTCGCCGACGAGTGCAGCCCCGTGGCGATGGCCGGGATCTTCCAGGCCGCGACCGCCGTGATGGATGGCCGGACCCGCGTCGCGGAGCGATTTCGCACTGGCGAGGGCGTCGGCTGGCACGAGCACCACGACGGCCTCTTCTGCGGGACGGAGCGCTCGTTTGGCGCCAACTACCGCATGCACCTCGTGCCGGAATGGCTTCCGGCGCTCACCGGCGTCGTCGAGAAGCTGGAACGCGGCGCCAAAGTCGCCGACGTCGGTTGCGGCCACGGCGCGTCGACGATCCTCATGGCGCAGGCGTTCCCCGCCTCGACGTTCACCGGCATCGACGTCCATGCCGAGTCGATCGCCACAGCCCGCACACGCGCGCAGGACGCGGGCGTCGCGGATCGCGTGAGCTTCGAGGTGGCGGACGCCACCGGATACGGGGGCAGCGGCTACGGCCTCATCGCGTTCTTCGACGCCCTTCACGACCTCGGCGATCCGGTGGACGCGGCCCGGCACGCCCGGGCGGCGCTGGCCGGCGACGGCTCGTGCATGCTCGTCGAGCCGTTCGCCGGCGACCGGATCGAGGACAACCTCAATCCGGTGGGGCGCATGTACTACGGATTCTCCACGCTCCTCTGCACACCGGGGTCGCTGTCGCAACCTGGCCGCGCCGGGCTCGGCACGCAGGCCGGCGAGGCCCGCCTGCGCGAGGTGATGCTCGAGGGCGGCTTCGGCTCGGTCCGCCGCGCCGCGGAGACGCCTCTGAACCTGGTGCTGGAGGCCCGTGCCTAGGTGGGGGAGCCCGCCGCGGGCTTAGCCGGAAACAGGGAGGCCCTCGCTCGCGACCGTTGCTAGCTGGAATACCGTGACTGCTTCGTGGGCGTAGCGGTCGATGTCGAACATCGGGTCGGTCAGCCGGCTCGGTGCAACGTCGATGACCGCCCGGATCGCCATCGCCATCGCATTGGGATCGAAGTCGGGTCGGAGATCGCCGGCGGCCTGAAAACGGGCGAGCATGTCGGCGAGGATGTGGACGGCCGCGTCGCGGTTGCCCTTGAACGGGCTGTTGGCGCCAGTGAACGTCGCGCGTACGATCTCCACGACGGCCCTGAGCTGATTCGGGTTGTCGCGAATGAACTCGAGGTTGGACTCGATGTACGCGCGAAGCATCCCCGGGCCGGTTGTTTGCGCCTCGATGCGAGGCTGCATGTATGCCCTCGCCTTCTGGAGCACCTGGCTGATGATCTCGGCAATCAGGTCGTCTTTGCCGGCGAAGTGGTAGCTGATTACACCTTTGCTGATGCCGAGCCGTACAGCGATACGAGCGAGCGAGGCATTCGCGTAGCCAACGTCTGCGACCGTGTCGATCGCAGCGGCAACGATCTGCGCCCGCCTGGCGCTGGTCACGAACGTGCGGGAGCTATTTGATCGCATGGTCAAAAATTAGCACGACGCACAGGTTTTCCTCGACGAGTGGCCAAGCCGGTGATTAGGTTGGTGAATGGATTCGCGTTCGGCTCCTACGGGGACACCGGAGAAGCGATCTTGCTCAGCGAACGCCCCGCTTCCGTCGGCACGGGGCGAGCGCGCGCTTACGGTGCAGCATCTGAGCAAGCGCTTCGGCGAGCGTGTTGCTTTTGAGGACGTCTCGTTTGAGGTCGGCTACGGCGAGGTGTTCGGCTTTCTTGGCCCCAATGGGGCGGGAAAGACCACGACTGTCCGGACGCTTGGCACCCTGATCTCTCCCAGCTCCGGCTCCGCAACGGTGGCTGGTATCCCGTTGATTGCGGCGAATGGACCAGCGATCCGCGCGCGCATCTCGATCATGCCCGAATCCCCGGGGCTCTACCGACGCTTGACCGTGGGGGAGAACCTGCGCTGTTTTGCCGGACTGTATGAGCTGGACGACGTGTCGGGGCGGATCGAGCGGGTGCTCAGGGCGGTCAACCTCCAGGATCGAGCGAATGATCCGTGTGGGTCACTCTCGAAGGGCCTGCGTCAACGGGTCGCGCTTGCACGCGCATTGCTGAATGAGCCGGCTGTCCTGTTCTTGGACGAACCCACCTCCGGGCTGGACCCCGTCGCAGCGCACGACGTTCACGAGCTGATCGTCTCGCTGCGCGAACGCGGGGTGACGATCTTCCTCACAACCCACCGGTTGGAGGAAGCCGACCGGCTCTGCCATCGAGTCGCGATCCTGAGTCGCACCCTACGGCTCCTCGGCACGCCTGACGAGCTGCGCGCGCGGCTGTTCAACGAGACCCTCGAGGTTCACGTCCTCGCTCCCCTCGCGGATCCTGATGCGACGTTCGCCCGCGTTCCGGCCGTCGACGGGTGGGCAACGTCGGGATCCGGCGGTTACACCCTTGCCGTATCTGACCCACACACCGCTGCCCCGGCCGTCGCGCGCGCACTGGTTAGCGCCGGCGCGGACATCCTCTCGGTTTCGGAGTCTCGCCACTCGCTGGAGGACGTGTATCTCGAGTTGATCAACGAGGACGTGGAGGCCCAGCAACCATGAGCTTCAGCTGGAAGCGCGTCCGGGCCATCATGGTCAAAGAGCTGACGGATTACCGTCGCAACCGGTTCGTGATGGTGTTCACGATGACGCTGCTGCCGCTGATCTTCATCGTCGCACCGACGATCCAATTGCTGACCGCACCCGCCGGTGCCTCCAGCTCCAAACTTGACACCCGAGTCGGCATCGCGCTGCTGTACATGCTGCTGATCCCGGCGATCGTGCCGTCGACCGTGTCCGCCTACTCGGTTGTCGGCGAACGCGAACAGGGCACGCTTGAGCCGATCCTGATCACACCAATCCGCCGCGAGGAGCTCCTGGTCGGCAAAGCACTCGCCGTACTTGTCCCGACCCTCGTTGTCGCGTACACGATCTTCGGGATATTCCTCGCAGTCGCGGCCCTGTCCGCGCATACCAGCATCAGATCCGCGATCTTCGCCGGTTCCCATATCCCAGTCCAGGTGCTGTTCACGCCGCTGCTCGCAGGCTGGTCGATCTGGGTGGGGATCGCGATCTCCGCCCGTTCCTCTGACGTACGCGTCGCTCAGCAGCTGAGCGTGTTCGCCAACATCCCGCCGATCGGCATCGTCGCGCTGATCTCGTTCAACGTGATCACGGCTTCCACCACCGTCGCCGTGCTGCTCGCCGCGGCGTTGCTTGCCGTCGATGCGCTCGGCTGGCGCGCAGTCGCAGCGATGTTCGACCGAGAACGATTGATCACAGGCACGCGGACCTAGCCCTGACGATCACGTCCGGAGCATTCAACGAACGGAGACCCGGAATGTCATCAACGCTCATACTGGACCGAGAGTCCACCGTCGTCACGGAGCTTCGCCGCAACCCCTTCGAGATCGTTCTGGATGGTAAGCCCGCCGGATCGATCGACCGGCACCAGACCGCCGAGCTGCAGGTGGATCCCGGGCCGCACACGCTCCAGGTCAGGACCGGCCGCTACTCAAGCCCCGCCAGGACGTTCAACGCAGTGGACGCCACGAACATCACCTTCCGCTGCCACGGCGCCATCCTGTGGCCCCGATACGTCGCGTCGCTATTCGTGCCGAGTATCGGCCTCAGGCTGGACGAGTAACCACTGGACCACCAGATCCCGGGCCGGAGTCGGATCTGCACTGCCAGCCGTCCACTGCTCCTCGCAGGATGGGGAGGCGACGTGGCGCAGATTGGCCGGCGACACGTCTGCCTGGTGCGTGGATCCGCCTCCGGCCGCGATGTCTCGCAAGGGGGTTCGGGTACCGACGCACCGACCAAGCCTCCGCGGCTCGGCCGCGTAGGTCGGCATCGGCGTTCCACAGACGATCCTGCTTGCTGTGGTTCATGACGAGCGTCAGGGGATGGCGCCGAGCTGTTTCATCTGGGAGAAGACGTCGACGACTCCCCAGGTCTCGGCGATTCGCCCGTCCGCGAAGCGGAAGATGATGATCTCGTTGTACGTGATGGATTTGCCGGTTGGTGGGAGACCCATGTATGGACCCTGATGGGTCCCCGTGACCGAGTTGCGACCGACGACCTTGTCGTTCTCGGCGATCAGATCCTGGACCGTGACTTGAAGGTCTGGGAAGGCCCGATGGAGCCTGGCGAACACCTCCTTCAGTGCTTGCGCTCCTGACGCTTTGACCGGCAAGGGCGTGCGGATCAGGACGTCCGGTTCGACGACCTCGTCAATCGTCTTGGAGATCAGCTCCGAATCGCCAGTGTTGGTGGTGTCATGAAAGCGTCTGAACGTCCCTTTGTTTGTTTCCTGGAGTGTCGGCATTTGGGTCCTCCGGTCGGTGTCGAGGTGCGCGAGCTCGTCGCCTGTCAGCACGATCTCCAGCGGGATGATCTCGGCCCTGTGCTGTTGAGCTTTGATCCAGTACGTTGGCCAGCGACACCGCCTCCGAGACAACCCAAGCCGGGGTGTCGGACACACCGACGTACGATGCCTTGCCTGGGCGGACGACACCGTTCGGTGCGCGGGCGACATTGTCACGTGCGCAGACGGCTTCTTGCACCGGGGTCGGTTGCCGCCCGCTTCGGCGAAGCGTGACAGGATCTCCCGCGCGTCCTCGCGTGTTGCGCCCCACGGGCCTCGGGTGTCGCCGAAGACCATTGCTCCGAGACAAAGGTCTGAGACGCGAAGTCCGCTGTGACCAAACAGTCGGTAGCGCATCAAGCGCCAAACACCTTGGCTGCGGCGGCCACGACCTCGTCGTGCGGCACGTCGCGCAGATGCTGGCTGACGTTCCAGCGGTGCCCGAACGGGTCGTCGAGCTGGCCGTGCCTGTCGCCCCAGAACATGTCGGCCAGTGGCTGGCGGACGTGGGCGCCCGCCGTGACGGCCTGCGCGAACATCGCCTCGGCATCACCGACTTCGAGCGCTAGGACCACGGGCGTGCCGCCGACAGACGGTGGGGCGAGCACCCCCATCTCGGGGAACTCGTCCGCGATATGCAAGACCCCGTCGCCGATGCGCAGCTGCACCGACATCAAACGCCCGTCGGGCGTCGGGATCCGGTCGATCTCCTCGGCACCGAACGCGTCGGTGTAGAAGGCCGTGGCGCGCTCGGCGCCCTGAACAACAATATGCGGAGTGATGGGCATCACCCGACCCTACGGATGCGAAGTCCGGCCGTCTTGAACGTTATTGCCGCGGATACCCTCACGGCATGAGGACCGAGCAGGTTCGGATGTGGCGCGCCCCCGACGAGGACCGCGTCCTGCTGATGGCCGGCCAAACGACCCAATACGCGATCGAGCCGCGGGGCGAGTACGTGTTCGGGGTCGTGTCAGGACGGCCGATGCGTTCGCGCCGCGGGCGTGAGCGCCGCCTCATCCACCCCGGCCAGCTCGTCGCGTGGGACCCCTCCGGCGCCCACGCCGGCACCGCCGTGGATCGTCAACCATGGACCGCCCGGCTGATGGTCGTGGAAGTCGCCGATCTCGCTGCCCTGGCCGACGATGACGAAACGGGCCTGCTGGTGGACGTGTGCTTCCCCGACCCGGTGATCTCCGACCCCGTGCTCGCCACCAGCTTCCTGCGGCTGCACGCCGCGCTGCACACGCACGCCACCCGCCTCGAGCGGGATGAACGACTCGTCGAATGGCTGCGCGCCCTGCTCCTGCGCGCCCCGGCCGTCCGTCCACCACGACGGCCGCTCAGCGAACGCGACGACAAGGCGCTGCGCGCCGCCTGGGCCTACCTCACCGAACAGCCCGAGCGCAACATCAGTCTGAACGAGCTCGCCAACGCCGCCGGTATCGGGAAGTTCCGCCTCATCCGTCTGTTCCGCGACCGCACCGGCCTGCCACCCCACGCCCTTCAAGTCGCCCACCGGATTCGCGCCGCCCGACGCCTGCTCGAAGCCGGCCACAGCATCGCCCAGACCGCCGCCGCCACCGGGTTTGCCGACCAAAGCCACCTGCACCGCCACCTACAGCGAAGCCTCGGCGTCACCCCCGCTGACTACCAAAGACGCTTCAGTGTGTGAGTCCAATGAGACCGGCAGGCCGCACTCGACAATCCCGGCGCGGTCGCCGTTCCATGGGGAAGGTCCAGTGGCGGGGCAGCGAAGCAGGGCTCGCAGAGGCTCGGGCAACATGCGCGCAACGAGGACGCGTTCGGTGCTGCCTTCGGTCGGGGCGGGACGTCGGCCCGACGTCGAGGTTGCCAGGAGTGACCGCATTTGAGCCCGTTCGACGCGGGGTTGTCGGTGCAGGGGGCAGTGTCCGAATGTCGATGATCGTGATGGATGCTCTTGATTAGCTCAAAGACCTCGGCGAGTTGCGGGCGAGCTCGACGACATCGAATGCGCCTGTGTCAGCCGGGGACTCCGCGAGGACGCCATCCTGGCGCCAGAGCTATGCGCACGCGCTCCGGCACGCAGCGTCGTCGGCCATCCCGCGGGTGCCATACTCAACCTGACCGCCGAGCCCCAAGGCGACCGGCCGCGCGTAGCTCGAGTTGCACCCGGTCACTCGTGGCCCACGTTGGGCCGGCGGCGGTTGGCGAAGCGCCGCGCCTTTTCCCGGTTGCCGCACGTGGTCATCGTGCACCAGCGCCGTCGTCCGCTGCGGTCAAGAAACAGCCATCCACACCCGGGACCGGGGCAGACGCGGACGCGAGCTCGATCGCTGGAGACCAGCAGCTGGCCGGCTGACCACAGGGTCGCCAGCAGCGGGATGGCCAACCCCCCTCCCGCGTCGATCTCAAATCGTGGGGCATCCCCATCGCCGTGCAGGACGAGCCGGTCGGTGGCCCTGCGGATGTCGGGCGCGAGCTGTGTGATCGCATCGATGGCGCCCGCACACGCAAGCGCGCGGTAGATCCGCTCGCGGGTCACGCGGGCATGAGCGAGCGCTTGGCCGGCCGCGCGTGGGCGACGGGCCGCCTCGGCTCGGAGTGCCTGGACTCGAGCGGCGTCCAGGAGCTCCACGAACCCGGCCCACGTCGCCAGATGGTCATAACTGGCCAGGTACTCCTTCGCGTCGCGCCCATCCCAGCCAGCCCAGGTGTTGCAAAAGTCAACGGCCGGATGGCCGCCAAGCCGTTGAGGGACGGCGAGGCCGTCAACGATCACGTAGTGCTCTGGCATCAGCTGATCATGGCGAGAACCGTGACTAACCGCTTATTTCTATCAACTGGTTATGATGCGGCCTCGTGTCGGCTTCCCGTTCGTCAGTCGTGCTCGCTTCGCTCTCAGTACTGGCGATGGCTCTCGGCGGCTGCGCCGGCCAAACGCCCCGCCGTTTGACCGCGACGTATCCGACGCTGACCCTCCCGTCATCCTCAACACCGTCGCCGTCACGCGCGCCGGTGGGCGCCTCTTCGCTGGTGCCCGCGGGTCGGTTGATGATCCACTTCCAGCGCGTCACCGGCTATGACCCATGGGCCTCAGAACTGAGCGTCAACAAGCGAGGCGCGGCCGTGGCAATCGAGACCGTTGGCGGAGACGGCGAGAAGCGCCAGACGTTCACGCTCACGCCAACTGCGCTGAGGCGTCTCCGCCGCCTCGTCGATCGCACCCGCCTCCGCGACACTTGGTGCTGCAGCGCCCGCTCCTACATCTACGTCGTCTATATCGACAACCACGCCTGGCGACTGCAGCAGGGCCGCATTCCAGCGTCGATGAAGCCGCTCATCGCCGATCTGAACGCGATCACCAACGCACACACGATCTGGAACTAACAACCAGACATCTCTTCGCCGGCGGCCACTTCCAGCTCGAAGCCAACACCCGCGCTCGCTCGACTCGGCCCCGCCGACGACGACACCACCAAGCTTTTGTCCCCGTCCAATCGAGCCGGCGAGACGGCCGGTGGCGAATGGAAGCGGAAGCCTGGGGCCGCCATAGCGGCGGGCGTTACGGCAGCTCATCTTGGGCTGCTGAATCCGGGCAACGAGAGATGGATGCCTGGAACGGGTACTGCTCGCTTCTCTGTCTCGGCCATCTCGTCGAGGCCTATTTGCCGGATGCGGGTTCCAGCCGAGGGGCTGGCTCAGCGACTGAGGTGCAGGGTGTGCTGAGTCGAGACCGGCGCGGCGCCGTTGGGGGTGAAGGTGATGTGGGCGGTCAGCGTCGCACCGTGCAGGCGAGCAAGCCACTCGCGGCCGACAGAGGTGAGCGCGATCCGGAGCGAGTGGCCGCCCGGCTGCTCAAAGGTCACGCGACCAGTTGCGATCGTCTGCGGCGTCGCGTGATCAGCCAGCCGGGCCGTCCAGCGGACGACGAGACGGCCGGGCTCTGGAAGGTACACCGAAACGGTGGCGTGTCTGCGCTGGCGCAGGCGCGCGAGCGAGACCGTCTTGGGTGCCAGAGCAGCCTTGAGCCGGGGGATCGATGCGGTCGCCCAGCCGGGGATGACGTCGCCGAGACCGTCCGCGGCGATGCAGATCGTCGGCGACGGGCAGGCCACCGTACTGATTGAGTTGCGATCGGGATGGGGCGGGGTCAGCGTCGCTGTCCATCGCGCCCCGGGCTGAGATGGAGTGGTGGTCGCGAACAGCCGGAACGCGGTGGTGTCGGCCGTGACGGAGTAGTCATTCTGCGCAAAGCAGAGCGTCTTGGACGCGCACCACACGTTCTCGACTCCGCCCCGGGGGGTCGGGAACGGAGCTCGCGTCGCCGGGCGTGGTGATCGCCGCGCCGGTTATGTAGACGTGTTCGTCGTAGTTGGCGGTCGTCAGGCAAAACGCGCTGGTTGGGCACGCCAGCGAAGTGGTTGCCGGCGAGGACGGCTCGTAGTAGCGATCATCGCTCTGCCAGGTGGTGGCGCCACCCTCGGGATCGCTGGATACGTAGCCATTCCCGAGCCTGTCGATCGCGATACACCATGACGCCGACGGGCACGACAGCGATACCAGCCCCGGCTGGCACAGGTTGCCGTAATGATCGCACTGCTGGACGAGCACGACCGGCTGTGCGGCCCAGGTGACGGCTCCCCCGGCCGGATGAGTGGAAGTGGCCACATCGCTATTGCCGCGCACCGCGACACACAACGAGGGCCGACGGACAATCGACCGCCGCCGCCACGCGGGCAACCCCACCGCTTGGTTCGACTGTCCAGGTCAGAGACGCGATCGATCCGACCGTCCAGCTCGGCGACGCCGCGCCCGGGTCGGTGGATGTCGCGACCCGGCCGTCGGCGGTGATCGCGACACACAGCGTCGGCGAGCCGCAAGACACCGCGGTCAGCTGAGCCGGCATGCTTGTCACGGGATCGATGACCACTGTGGCGACGCCACCTACCGCGGGGATCCAGCGGCTGTGTCGAACTGACCACAGCCGAGCCCGCGACCCCTACGCACAAGCTTTCAGACGGGCAGTCAAGCGATCCCACCGCGGACGCGATGCGATGTGCCGGGCCCCAATCACCGGCCCTGCAGACCGAGCGCCAGAGACCGACACGCCCATCCAGCAGCCACCCACAATCGCTGCAACCAGCATCGCCCTCACCCCACGCATCATGCGATACCGACTCACGACCATGCCGAGGAAAACGTTGCGCCAACAATAAAGTTGCGCTGCCACGCCCGACCCACGGAGCACGCACCCCGCCTGCCCCAGGACTGCTGCCTTGTTATCGCTCGGGCAGAGTTGCCCCGGCTCCTGCTCTTGTGCCCAGAGTCGTGGGTCGCGTGGACGGTGTGACGGCGATCAAGAGCTCAGGTACGCTTGGTGCGCTCGCAACGATCGGAGTGCAGTGAGCAGCCCAGGGTTGATGAGAAGCAGGGGCACACGGTGGTTCGCGACGCTTGGCTCCACCATGTTCGTGACCGTCTGGGCGGGGGTGGTCTGGTACCTGATGGGCGCTCGTGACCTGCCGCGGGCTCGGGATCGCTCTCTCCGCATTTGCCGTCTTGTTCGTGGGCGTGATGCAGCTGTCTAGGCGCGGGCGGTGGTGGCGGGTAGGCGTGTTCGTGGTCGGGGTCGCGCTGTGCGCCGGGGAGGCGTTGGTGCCGACGAGGCGGCATGACCGCATCACCGAGGTTGTGGTTGGTTGCTTGCTGTTGCTCGGACCGGCGATCGGCATGGTCGCCCTACCGTCTGCGAGGCGGCTGTTCGAGCGTTTCTATGTGGCGATCGGCGGAGAATCAGACGGTCGCGCGGAAGCGGTCGCAGTCGGCGCCGGTACGCGATCCGATCGCGCCTGATTTCGGCGTAGCTACGTGCCTGAAAGCCACGGTTGTTCAAGGCGGACCGGGAGCGACTCTTGGCTCGACCAGCGTGGTCTTGATCAAGGGCGAGAAGCGGGGGTGGGGGTCGTCAATCACCGTAGCCGGCCGGAGTGCCTGTCGGTCACCCCTGCCTGACCTCATCGCTTCCGCATCGTCGCCGAGCGGCTCTGACCGCGGCGCTGCCGCTTCCGCTCTCCGGCAGGTCGAAGCGGAAGCCTGATCGTCGGGGTCATGAACCTCGACACGGCCGGCCGTTCGCAAAGGCGCCATCTCGGCCTGCTGAGCTTGATGACTTTGTCAGCCCAAAGGCGCCGGCGCTCACTGCTTCGGCGCAACAGCGATGCGGGTCGAACTCGCCCTGGCCGCGTCGACGACTGACGCGACCAGCGCTCCTTGGAGCCCGCTGCTATGGAACGAGCTTCATGCACGCACCCGTCGAGCCTGACGCTGCTCGCACCGCGAGCACCGCCGACGCTCCAGGTGACCGCGCCCCCGAGGATCAGGACACCAGTACTCCCAGGGGGACCAGCGATGGATGCCCAGGCGACACGGAAAGGGCTTTTCGTTACGCGGACTCAAAAGCGCGTCCCTCACGGTCCTGCTCCTCAAGGAGATGTCCAGCAGGCTCGTGCTCGTCGACGCATCATAGGGTTCAGTCGCCCGGGAAACGTTCCTTGCCGAATGGCCCGCGGTGGTCACGTGCGGGCCGGGCGTGGCCAAAGCACGTGAAATGCTCATCGACGCAGCGCGGGAGATGATCGCCTCCTCCCACGACGAGGGCCGCAAGCCGCCGATCGGCGGCGGCACGTGCAGCCGATCACGATCGAACTCGCTGCCTGAGCAGCGTCACGCAGTCGTGGCGCGCGGCAGCACGGCGATTGATTCGGTAGGCGATGAGTTTCGCCGTGGTCTGCAGTCTGCCTATCGACCATCGCCTCGAGCAGGTCGTGTCATCCATCCTGAAAGGAAGCAGCGCGTGGCCTCACTGATCCTCAAGATGTCCGTCTCACTCGACGGGTACGTCGCATCACTGGACGGGAGCAGCGGCTGGCTCGCGGCGGGACGCTCTGAGGACTCCACGAATTGGGTGGTCGAGACCGTGAGCAACGCCGGCGCGCACGTCATCGGTGCCGCCACCTACGCGGAATGGGCCGGCTACTGGCCCACCGCCTCCGGCCCGTTCGCCCAGGCGATGAACGAGATCCCCAAGGTCGTGTTCTCGAACTCGCTCACATCCGCCGCCTGGGGCGAGACGGAGATCGCCGCCGGAGACCTCGCCGAGGCCATCAGGCGCCTCAAGCAGCAGCGCTCCTCCGACGGATACCTGCTCGCCCAGGGCGGGACACGCTTTGCCCGATCGCTTGTCGAGACCGGCTTGATCGACGAGTACCGCCTGGTCATCCACCCGGTTGTCCTGGGCGCGGGCGAGCGGATCTTCACCGCACCGCTGACCATCGAATCGATGCGCACCACCGTCTTCAGCGGCGGAGCCGTCGCCCACGTCTTCGCCGCGCACCCGTGATCGAGCCCGAACGGCAACCAGGGAGCCGACACGCGTCAAGGACACCCTCCCTTGTCGGCGAGGGAGCTGAGAACACGCGGCTTCCGTTTCGTGTGCTCGCGGACCCGGAGGAGGAGGAGCGGTCCACTCGGCGCCGCACGCAGCGGCTGACACGGCCGAAGCTTCGTGGATGGAGGGGTGAGCTCCCGCGCTAGCCGGCTAACGAGCGAGTCGGCGCCGACCCACGCCGTCAGAGCTTGGGAGAATGAGATCGTCGCTACGGCTCCGCATCGTCGCCTGACCGGCCATGCGCTCCCGACTGGTGCTCCGGTTGCCGGCCGCGCCAAGACTTTCGTCAGGTGGTGGATGGATCTTCGTGTGCGGCGGGGGATGAATCGGGAGGCGACAGTTGACTGGGTATCCAAAGCCGACGGGCGGCGGCGTAGAGCAGCAGGACGGCCGCGAGTCCGAGGAATGCCGGGATGACGATGCGGTTATGGCCGGTGATGGCCGTCTCAAAGCCGCCGGCGTCGATCAGGCAGTGCAAGGCAATTCCGGGCAACAGCGACCCCGTCTTCTCATACAGAAGGCAGGCGATGATCCCAAACACCATTCTGGGTGGCAGGGTGTCCAGCGGGAAGACGATCCCGTGGATGAGGCCGAAAAGGACGCCGGCGGTGATGGCCGCGCGCCCGACGCTCATCCGGTTGCGCAGTGCTCGATACAGCAGGCCGCGAAAGAAGATCTCCTCCACCACGGGCGCCGACGCACAGATAAACACGCCGGCGAGCACCAGTCCCACGGTGCTCCCGTGCAGCGTGATCCCGAGGGAGTCGGGCGCCTTGAGCCCGAGTAGTCCTTGGACCCACAGCGCGTTGAAGATGGCGATGACGACGACCGCTAAGACCACCCAGCCGACGGACTTCGCCGGGGACGCGGCGCGCAGCCCCAGGTCGCGCGCCCGGACAGCGCGGCGGCGATACAGCGGGATCAGACAGGCGAGCATCGTGACGTCAAGCAGGATCCCGCTGATGCCCACGCGAGCGGCTCCGCGAGGCACCAGCAACCTCACGAGGAGACCTTCGACCACAGCTGCCACCGCGACGATCACGTACGCAGTCAGCGCGTAGCGCACCGTCCACCGACTCGCCCCAGGCGCCGGTCGACGCTTGCGCTTACGGCGCCGAGGCGAACCGCTCATCGGCTCTACAGAAAGCTCATCGACTCGCTGGTCATGGTCGCTCCCAGGCCCATGATCACCCAAACCGATCAGGTCGAGTACACCCACTGCCGCAACCCTACGGACCAGATCAAAGGCGGGGGCGCCGACCGGCACCCTTCGCCGAGGCTGCTGCTTGCCACCCACTCCGGAAGCCGTCGCGACCGGCTCAGCCAGAGGCGAACCCGCGAGGCGAAACGACTCGGTCCAGTTCTGGCATCCCTCGCCACCCCCGGCCCGAGGCCGGGCCACCCAGCGGTAGCGATCCGCCATCGCCACAGTCGCATCAGCCCGTGCCAGCGGACTGCCCGAGGCGATCGCAACCCGGGCGCCTGCCAATCTGCGGGTGGCAGGCGATGATGGCAAGACCGCGCTCAGGGAACGAACAGTCGTCCCCGCATGTTCTCCTCGCTCTGCAGTCCCATAGGTTTCCCGAACCGACCCACGCCGCGGATGGCTGCGTCGCTACGCGCTGCACCGCGGCGTCGGCGACCACGACGGCTGGCGTTTGTTGAACGCTCGCAACCGGGCGCTCGACGCCCATGCGCTGGGCGAATCCCGAAGCAGCGCTCGCCCCCGACGCCGATGGCGACGGTCATGCCCGTGATCGGCGTGGGTTGGCGATTGCGGCTCGCGCAGGCAACGTTTAGCAGGTACCATGCGCCAAGAAGGGCCTGTCGGTGGCGCGGGGGACGGAGGAGGTCAGTCCGCCGCGGGGACAACTCAGAGGGGTGACAACGCTGCAAGAGCTGACCGGGCGCGATCGCGAGCTGAGCGTGTTGCTGGAGGCGCTCGACTCAGCGGGCGTGGGGCCGAGGGGGGTAGTCCTCGAGGACGAGCCGGGAGTCGGCAACACCGCCCTTTGTCTCGGCGCGCTCAGAGCCGCCCTGGAGCGCGGCTGCGCGCACTCGCTAGCGCCCCCGCGGGCTCGGCGGCCCGGCTTCGGATCGCGGACCGGTCAGATCTCCTCGAGCTGGACATCGATCCGGCGGCCGAAGCAGCCCGCACGACCGGCACCGAGCTGGCGCCTGATTACCGCGCCGGGGTGCCCGAGAACTTCTCGTACTCATCAACCACACTACGGAGGTTCAATCACATGTCGAAGCGATTGTCATCGCTTATCGTCACGGCGGCGGTGATAGCCGTCACTGCGCTGGTGCTGGCCGCAGGCGCCAGTGGCGCGTCTTCGCTGCCCACTCTGACCGTCGCGCTCACCGGGACGAAGGGGGTTTCGGTCTCCGGCAGCATTCGGTCGGGGGCGGTCAACGTCACGTCGACGTTCAGCGGTAAGGCCCCGAGCGGCCCGAATAGCAACGGACCGACGTTCGGGCTGGTGCGCCTGAACCCGGGTGCCTCGATTCAGCAGGCGGCGGGGGCCGTTCAGAGCCACCATGGCGATCTCAACGCGCTGACGCCGTATGGCACGCTGCTCGTGGACGCGAGCGCGCCGGGCGCCGTGCAGACCGTCCTGACAGCCGGGAACTACGTTGCCCTGAACATCACGGGCAACGGAAGCCCCGCGTTCGCCCCATTCACCGTCACCCAGTCCTCATCTCCGGCCGCGCTGCCGAATGCGGCCGCGACCGAGACGGCCATCGAGTTCGGCTTCCGCGGACCCACCGTGCTGCACAGCGGCACGATCCTACGCGCCCAGAACGGCGGCTACCTCGTGCACATGATCGTTGGGATCGGCGTGAAGAACGCCGCCACCGGTCGGCAGGTCATGGCGCTGCTGCGCGCCGGCAAAGACGGTAAGGCCCAGAAGCTGGCCAGCCGCCAGTTCCTCAACCTGGCCGGTCCGCTCTCGCCGGGCGGCATGCAGCAGGCGATTCTGACAGCCAAGCCGGGCTATTACGTCGAGGCCTGCTTCATGGACACCCTGGACGGGCGTGAACACACCCAGCTCGGGATGCTCCGGTTGATCCGCGTGGTCAAATAGCAACACCAATGGGCCGCGCGGGTGGGCCGCGCGGCCCGAACCTTCTCTTCCAGCCGAGGTGCGCTGGTTCTCGTCCACAAGCGGCAGGCGATGAGCGTGTGTGATGGTGTCGTCGTTTGCAAGGAGGGGGTCCGGCAGGGCTGTGTGTCGGTCTCGCTTGAGGGGCTGGTTGGCGGGAGCCCGGTCGGCGCGGCGTAGGAAGTCCCGGTCAGCTCCGGTGCGATCAGTCGTAGTGGGTCAAGCGCGGCCAGAGAAGCGTCCACGGACCGGCGACGTGGCAGAGCATGATCGGGAGACCCTGTTCGTCGTTGTTGAGTCCGACGCCGTTGTTGACGGTCGCGAGCGTTCGGCATTGGTCGAAGGAGGGCGCGGCGTTTGCGGCATTGTTGAAGCCGACCAGCAGCGCGTGGGTATCTGTGACCGGGGGGATCCGCCATTCGCTGAATCCGTTGTGCGCGCTGTACGCGGGCGGGAGCTTGCGAGGCGGGCCGAGGAGATCGATCGCGCCCGCCTCGCCGTAGTTGCCGGTGAAGATCGCGGTGTGCCGGCGTTGTGAGGCTGGAATCTGCCGCCAAGCGGTTGAGACCGTGTGGACGAGGCTGGGCCAACCGACCGTGTCGCCCTGGGCGGAGTTAAGCGCGATCACGACGCTCCCCTGAAGGTCACGCTCGGGGAGCAGCGGGAGGGCGATGACGGCGCTGACTGCGGCGCTGAGCGCGATCGCCATGGCCAGCAGCGGCGTGCGGTGCCCACCGCGGCGTGTCCACTCGGCGGTCGGGAGCGCACCGAGCCCGAGCAGGAGTGGGTAAAGACTGGCCAGGTAATACGCGTGTCCGTTGCCGGCGAAGTACAGAATCGCCATCACCACATAGGTGATCGAAACGAACCGCACTCGGCGCCAGCCGGCGCGGCGAAACGGGGCGAACAGGCCGGCGATCCACACCGGCACGAGCAACGGGCTGACCATCACCAGCTGAAACGGGAAGAAGCCGGCGCGTCCGCCCTCCTGACTCCCCGCGATGTTGCCCGCGACGGTCAGCTGCGGCCACCCGTGCTGCTGCTGCCAGACCACGTAGGGCGCCGCGATCACCACGGCCGCGAGTGCGCCCCCAGCCGCCCACCGAGACCGCAGGGGCGCCCGGGGACCGATCACGATCAGCGTCGCGGCCATCACCGCGGCCACCAGACCGATCTGCGGCTTGGCCTCGACGCCAACACCCACCACCACCCCGGCGGCCAACAGCGACGGGCCGCTGCCGCGAACGATCGCCCGGACCGCCAGCCAACCCAGCAGGGTCGTGCTCAACAGGTCGGGCGTCGTCGTGCTGACGAGATGGGCCACGGCAAGCGCGAAACCCGAAACCGCCGTGCACGCCGCCGCGATCACCTGCGCGCGCGCCTGACCGCCAAGCTCTCGCGCGATCAGCGCCGCGAGCGTCGTCGTCGCCGCGGCGGCCAGCGCCGATGGGGCTCGCAACACCAGCAGCGACCCCGGCGCGAGCGCGTTCATCGCCCAGGACAGCAACGGCACCAGCGGAGGCTGATCGGGATAGCCAAACGCCGGATGTCCACCCGCAACGATGAAGTACAGCTCGTCGCGGTGGTACCCGTACCGGCTGCTCGTCGCGAGCAGCACCGCTGCCTGCACGACCGCGATCACGGCAACCCAGCCGGTCAGGCGCGCTCGTGCTGCCGGCAGCGCCGCGTCAGATCGGAGGTTCGATGGTGTCCGGTTGATCGGTCGGGGAGCGATGTCCACGCGTCGGCGCTTTCCAATCCGAGTCGAGGCTGCTGTAGGGGCGGCGAAACGAATAGCAGTCTGAACGTCCGCGACCGCGCTGAACAGGGCGGCCTTCGACACGCCACGAGCTCACGCCCGAGCTGCGGCGCCCGTAACGGCGCCGCCGCGCCGCCGATCCTGCGGGGTGGGATCAGCCACCGAGAACCCTGAGCCCGAGGCCCGGATGCGCGCAGGGTTTCATGGTTCGGTCGCGAAGCTGGTCCCGGCTAAGGCTGAGTTGTGCCTGCACTCGCGGTCCACCACGAGCTGCGCTTCGCCTATCGAGTCGATGGGGTCCGCGAATACCACAAGACGGCGCTTCCCCTCGCGCAAATCTACGGGCCGCTGACGTACCCGGGACTGCGGCTCATCACGTGCGGCGGTCAGTTCGACGAACAGACCGCCCACTACCGTGACAACGTCGTCGTCTACGCCAGCATCATCCGCGGATGAAGCGCAACGTGCGATCCCTCCATGGATCATCCTCAGCTTGTGAGCTGAGGAAAGGTCAAAGCACATTTGGGTGCCCGGGCACGCGTTCGACGGCGCAGCCGAACCCCCCGCCCCGGAGACCCGTAGCGTTAGCGCCGTGACCGCCACTGCCGACCCCACGCGCGGCGCCCTCGGCCTCACCGAGACAGAGGCGAAGCGGCGGCTGGCGCAGGATGGCGGACAGCACGAGAAGCGCTCCAGCCGATCGTACCGATCGATCGCGATCGCGAACACGTTCACGATCTTCAACTTGATCCTCGCGGTGTTCGGCGCCGCGACGATCATCTTCGGCAACCCGAAGGACGCCCTGTTTCTCGGCGTCCTCGTCGCGAACATTGCGATCGGCACGTTCCAGGAGATCCGCGCCAAGCACGCGCTGGACAGGCTCGCCGCCCTGGTCGCGCCGCGGGCGACCGTGGTGCGCGACGGCACGCCGCGGGACGTCTCGCTCGACGAGGTGGTGCCGGGCGATGTCGTGCGAGTCGTGGGTGGCGATCAGATCGTCGCTGACGGCACGCTGCTGCAGGGTGACGGTCTCGCGCTGGACGAGTCCAACCTGACCGGCGAGAGCGAGCCGGTGCTGCGCCACGCCGGCGACGAGGTGCTCTCCGGATCGTTCGCGGTCGAGGGCACGGGGACGTTCCGCGCGACCGCTGTCGGGCCCGACAGCCGCGCCGCGCAGCTCGCGTCGACTGCGCGCGCGTTCCGTCACCCGCGCTCCCCGCTCGAGAAGGCGATGGACCGGTTGCTGATCATCCTCGTCGGACTGATGGTCCCGCTCGGCATCGCGCTCGGCGTCTCGCTCGCGATCCGCGGAGTGAGCCAGGCGCAGGCGGCGGAAACGCTCACTGCGGCGGTGGTGAACATCGTCCCCGAAGGATTGATCCTGCTCGTGTCACTGACAGCCGCCGTCTCCGCGGCCAAGATGGCGCGGCGCGGCGTGCTGGCGCAGCAGCTCAACGCGATCGAGTCGCTCGCGTCGGTCTCAGTGATGTGCACCGACAAGACCGGGACGCTGACCGAGGCGACGCTGCGCGTCGTCGGGCTCGTGCCGGCGGCTGGTGTGGCGGAGCCTGAGCTGGCCACCATGCTCGGGCGCTACGCGGCGAGCGCGCCCACGCGCAACTCCACCCTTGCGGCGGTGCACGACGCCGATCTCGCGGGGGACGGAGACGCGTCGGCGCAGGAGCCGTCCGCACAGGTGCCTTTCTCCTCGCAACGCCGTTGGAGCGCGCTCGAGCTCGGCGGCGACCGGCTCGTGCTGGGCACGCCGGAGGCACTGCTCAACGCCGACCGGGACCTCCGCGGGCGCGCCGCCGCGGAGGCGGCCGGCGGGCGCCGAGTTCTCGCCCTGGCGTCCGCCGGGGCGCCGCTTCCCCCCGCCGCGCCGGACGCGCCGTTGCCGGACCCGCTCAAGCCCCTGGGGATCGTGGTCTTGGCGGAGCGCCTGCGCGACAGCGCCGAGCACACCGTCGCCTTCTTCACCGCAGAGGAGGTCACGCTCAAGGTCGTGTCGGGCGACAACCCGGCCACCGTGGGCGCGATCGCGCGCGACGCGGGTGTTCCGGGTACGTCGGACGCGCTCGACGGCCGTGCGCTCCCCGACACAGACCCCGGGCTGCTCGACGCCCTGGACACGGCGCCGGCGATCGGGCGGATCTCTCCCGAGGACAAGGCGCGCGTCGTGCGCGTGCTCGCTGATGCCGGCGAGTATGTCGGCATGCTGGGGGACGGCGTCAATGACGTGCCCGCGCTCAAGCAGGCCCGGCTCGCCATCGCCCAGGGCAGCGGGACGCAGATGGCGCGCTCGGTCTCAGACCTCGTCCTCGTCTCGGGCGAGTTCGGCGAAGTACCGCGCATGGTCCACGAGGGCCGCCAGATCCTGCGCAACATCCAGCGCGTCGCGCGGCTGTTTGTCGCCAAGGCGGTGTTCACCGCCTTCCTGCTGATCACCATCGCGCTGCCGAGCGGGATCTTCCCGCTGCTGCCGCGCCAGTTCACGCTGACCTCGTCGCTGACCATCGGCGTTCCCGCATTCTTTCTCGCACTCGCGCCGTCAACCGGGCCGTGGCGGCCCGAGGGCTTCCTGCGCGCCGTCGCCCGGTTCTCGCTGCCCGCGGGCCTCGCAGCCGGGATCGGGATCCTCGCCGGCTACGTGCTGGCTCGTCACGCCTTCAACGCAACCTTGGAGCAGGCGCGGACTGTGACAGCGGCGACCATCGTCACCGCCGGCCTCGCGATCGTGATCGCGCTCGAGGACGAGCCCGGGAAGCGTCGCTACGCCGTGACCGGATTGTGCGGGCTGATGGGACTTGGGTTCGTGCTCGTGTGCGCGCTCCCTTTTGCCCGCCACTTCTTCGACCTCGCCGGTCCCACCACCGCAATGGCCGCCGCGTGGGCGGCCGGGAGCGCCGTCGCCGTGGGGCTCCTCGTCGTCGCCCAGCGCGTCGTCCCAGGGCGCGAGTCGCCCGGGTGAGGCGTCAACGTACGTGATCCGCCGGCTCCTTTCGCGGTCTACCGTCGCGGGGGGCTCGGGAGGCGGTTCTGGAGCTGGATGCCGACCTTGCCGGGATGTGCGAGGCTTCGGGGGTGCCCAGCGACGAGCAGATCGAACGGCAGATCGAAGCGCTCGAATCAGAGCGCGAGCAGCTCCGCGCCAAGGAGGGGGCGACCGATCCGATGCTCGACGACGACCGGCATCGCCTCGAGGAGATTCGCGTCGACCTGGACCGCCTCTGGGATCTCCTGCGTCAGCGGCGGGCGCTTCGCGACGCCGGAGAGGATCCCGACCTGGCGACGGAGCGTTCCCCCGACGTCGTCGAGCGTTACTGGCAGTAGCCGGCGTGGATCTCTCCGAGGCTTACGCGTCGATCGTCGCCGAGGTCGAGGAGTTGCTTCCCGCGGGAGCCATCGTCGTCGACGCCCACACGCACCTGGGCCGCGACGAGGACGGACAGGCGCTGGATCGCCCCGGGCTCCTCGCGGCACTCGATGAGATCGGCCCGACGGCACGCGCCTGCACGTTCGCCCTCCACGATCCCGAGCGAGCGCCCGCCTATCGTGTCCCCAACGACCGTGTGTTGAGGGGGGCGCAGGAGTCGCACGGACGGCTGTATCCGTACTGCCGGCTGGATCCGGCCGACGATCCGGTGGCCGAGGCGGAGCGATGCCTGGCCCGGGGCGCGCGCGGGATCAAGCTGCACCCGCGGGCGCAGTCCTTCGGCTTCGGAGATACCGCAGCCGAGTCGATCTGGAAGGTCGCGGAGGCGGCGAAGGTCCCCATCCTGATCCACGCCGGGAGGGGGATGCCACGGATGGATGCGCTCGCCGACCTCGCGCTGCGATTTCCCGACGTGGTGCTCGTGCTTGCGCACGCGGCGATCGCCGATCAGGCGATGTTCGCCTCGCGGTTGCACGAGCACCCGAACGTCGTCTACGACACGTCGACGTTCTCGGTCTTCGATCAGCTCGAATTGTTCGCGCGGGTGCCCGCCGAGCGCATCGTCTTCGCCTCCGACGTCCCCTACGGACGACCGCTCGGGGCGTTGTACACCGCGTTGAGGATGGGGATCTGCGCCGGACTGGACGAGGACGAGCGCACGCGCCTGGTCGGCGCAACGATGGAGGGCATTCTCGAGGGACGACCGCTCGCGGATCCCCAACCGCCGCGATTGCCGGAGATCCGCCGGATCAGCGGGCGGCTCGCCCGCGTCAACGGTTACCTGATGATGGCCTTCGCGGCGGCGGTCAGCGCCGGCCCGCCGCCCGACTTCGCCCGCTCGCTCCCGTTCATCGCGCTTGCCCGAGCCGTCTGCCGCGATCCCGAGCCGGGCGTCGTCGGACCGGCGCTGGAGCGGGTCGACGAGCTGCTGGCCACGGCCGAGGAGCTGGTCGGTGCCGGCGACGAGCGGACCCGCCCCGCGGTGGGACTGGTGATGGCGGCGGGGGTGATCGCCGCGACCGAGCCGCTCCCCACGACCAGCTGACCGGCGCTCGTGCTCGTGGGTCCCACTCAGCCGCTCGGGCGATCCGAGACGTCTGTCATCGCTGCGACGGATCTCGTCGTGCTCGTCATCGGGCTCGCCCAGAGCCGGCTGCTCAGTCCGGACGACCTCCTGTCGGCCGACGATCGTCGAAGCGGCGGAGCGCCTATCCGCGCCGGCGCCCTGAGCCGCGCTCCGCGCCTCCCTGCGAACATCCGCGCGGGGTGACGCACATCCAACCGCCGAGCTTCGTGTTGGTCCATGGCTCCTGGCACGACGCCCGGACCTGGGATCAGCTCCGTCACGTGCTCGATGGCCGCGGCTGTCGCTCGATCGCCGTCGACCTGCCGGTGCAGGACGTCACCGTCGACGCCTCCGGGTATGCGCGGGAGATCGCGCGGGCGGCGGGCGATCTGGGGGCGCCGGCGCCCGTGATCGTCGGTCATTCGATGTCCGGCATCGCGATCCCGCTCGTTCCCGGACTCATCCCGGTCCGCCGGCTGATGTTCCTCGGTGCCCTGATCCCCCAGCCCGGGGAGACGATGGCCGACGTTCAGAGGCGAGAGGACGTGCTCGGTGACACCCGCGCCGTCGCCCGCGACGACCAGGGACGGACCTACTGGACCTCGGTCGACGCCGCCATCGACGTCCTGTACCACGACTGCAAGCCCGCCGTGGCCCGCGTCGCCGCCACCCGGCTGCGACACCAAGCCCGGACGCCCCACGAGGAGCCGTGTCCGCTGCAGCGGTTCCCCGACGTCCCGATGAGCTCCATCGTCATGCGTGATGACCGCATGGTCAGACCGCAGTGGTCACGCGGTGCGGCGCCACGGTGGCTCGACGTCACGCCAATCGAGCTGCCCGGCGGTCATTCGCCGATGCTGACGAGCCCAGAGCGGCTCGCCGACCTCCTGCTCCAGCTGGCCGGGTGAAGGCCGCGCGGGCGTGGCGGCGGCGCGGGTCCGCGCGACGGCGGAGGCGATGGAGAACGTCGTATCCAGAGCGTTACGCAGCGCGACGAGCTCATCGTGGGCATAGCCGGAGAGGCCGCCGAACTCGAGCCGCGTCGGGCACCCGAAACGCTCGTCCCACACGGTGACGGTGTCCGGCTTCACGCCGAGCATCACCGCCGCCTCCTCGACGGTCAGGATCATGCGCCGGCCCTGCCTCGATCACCCACGTGTGCCTGCCTGCGGTAGCGGTTGGATGAGATGCGATACCGCGAGCCGGCGAGCGCCGGCGCGCGTCTGGAATGCATCGGTTCGGTAGATCATTTTCTGCAATGGCTGGAGTATTTGTTCATCTTCATGCCTCGGATCGCCGCAAAACTGTGCCGAGAGCGTCATCATGAGGCGCGTCAGCCGATTTGCAACCGGTGCGCATGGCTCGCCACCGCCGTCTGTGGTGACCGAACCGTCCGCCCCGCGGAGGAATACGCTCTGTCGTGAGGCTTTCAGCCGGGCGAAGGACCAGTCACCTCCGCGGCAGATCGGCTTTCTACATCCAGAAAGGAGCGTCGAGCGAACTGCAAACCAACGTCGAGCTTTCCGCCGGCTTGTCGATCGGTGACGTTGTGCGGCGCACCGGGGTCGCGGAGGCGACGCTGCGCATGTGGGAGCGCCGACACGGGTTTCCAGCACCGCAGCGGCTGCCGAGCGGGCATCGCCG
This sequence comes from uncultured Solirubrobacteraceae bacterium, assembly GCA_963731395.1. Taxonomy (GTDB): domain Bacteria; phylum Actinomycetota; class Thermoleophilia; order Solirubrobacterales; family Solirubrobacteraceae; genus Palsa-465. The sequence continues at coordinate 20,826 of CAVSVH010000015.1, read as the reverse complement.
CTACAGCGAGAGGGATGTCGAGCTGGTTCGGCGCGTGGCGAGCGATCGCGCGGCGGGACTGTCGCTGGCCGCCGCGATCGCACGGGCGACGGTCGAGCCTGCCGCGTCGCCGTCATCGATCTACGCGATCCTTCGCCGCAGTCGCCCCGATCTCCAGGTTCTGACGCTGACACAGTCGATCCTGCTTGCGCTGACTCGCGCGATCGAGGATGAGAGTCTCTCCCGTGCCGAGCAGGCGCTCCTGTTTGCCACCTTTCAGAAGGACCGGTTCTACCGCCAGTCGGAGGCTCGCTGGCGAGAGCTCGCTCGGACCGCTGAGCTGACGATCGCGTTCGCCGACTTTCCTGCGATTCGCATGCCCGCGGACGGGCCGATCGAGATGCCGCTCGATGCCCACGATGCCGTGGCTCGCGAATGGACGGTGGTCTGCTGCGCCCCGGGGCATGCCGTCTGCCTGGCCGCGTGGGAGCTCCCGGCGACCGACCACTCGCAGGCGCGCGTGTTCGAGGCAATCTGGAGCGTTGAGCCCGACGTCGTCTGGCAAGCCGCCCGAGTCTGTGCCGAGCTGGCGGCCGCCCAGCGGCCGGCCCTGATCGAGCCGCTGCGGACCCGGCTGTACTCGGATCCAGGTCCTCCCACGACCCATCAGCTGGCCCTCGCCGCCGCGATCACGAGCCGGGCGCTGTCGCGTCTGTCCGCCGAGGTGCTCGCGCGGCCGTGACTCCCGGCGTCGGCTGGACGCTCGGGCACACGTTCATGTTCGGCTTCACAAGACCTCTACATGCGGCTCGAGGGCAGCGATAAGAATCCAGCCGGTCCACTGCCAGCGTCTCGAGAGGTCCGCATGAACCGTCGTCTGATCAGCCGTCGTCGCGCGAAGTCGCCGACGAACTCCGCTTCGTTTGGGCGCATCGGGAGACTGGCGGCCACGTGGCCCCGCCGCGCCGGGCTCGCCGGGTTGGTGGTGGCGTGCGCGGTCTCAGGCGGGCTGGTCGTGTCGGCGGGTCCGTCGGTCGCGGGCAACCGCAGTCCGGCCCGTCTGGCCGCGAGCGACGGGCTGGGAATTCGCCCGGGGAAGATCAAGCACGTCTGGCTGATCATCCTCGAGAACAAGTCCTACGACGCCTCGTTCACCGGCCTCAACGACAACACCTACCTGTGGCGGACGCTGCCTGGCCAGGGGGTGCTCCTCAAGCATTACTACGGCACCGGCCACTTCAGCCTCGACAACTACATCTCGGCGGTCTCCGGTCAGGCGACGCAGCCCGACACCCAGGCCGACTGCCCCTACTACGACAGCTTCAGCGGCTCGGTGGACATGACGGGCTCGCTGCGGTCAGACCCCAACTACGGCCAGATGGTGTCGGCCGCCGGACCCAACGCGGCGGCCGGCTCCAATGGCTGCGTCTATCCCTCGTCGGTCCCGACGCTGTTCAATCAGCTCGATCAGGCGGACGTGAGCTGGAAGGGCTACGCCCAGGATCTCGGCAACCCAGACGCGAGCGGGTCGCCACATAGCGCGGGCGTGCAGTACTGCGGCGCCCCCTACGCCTCGCCGGGCGCGACAGGCTCGACGGGGCAGCCCAATCCGGGAAGCGCCAACGCCACCGACCAGTACGTGCCCAAGCACTTCCCGTTCCCGTGGTTCGACTCGATTCTCCAGTCCGGCGACTGCAACTCAACTCACATCGCGAATCTGTTCGACCCCGGAGCTGGCCTGTACCACGACCTCCAAAGCGAGGCGACGACCCCGGCGTTCAGCTGGATCTCCCCCAACAACTGCTCGGACGCCCACGACGCCGTCTGCCACGGCAACAACCTGTCCGGCGGCTTCTCGGATCCGAACACCCCCAACCCGCCGGTCAACTACACCGGCGGCCTGTACGCGGCCGACCTGTTCCTCGAGCACGTGATTCCGGAGATCGAGGCCTCGCCGGCGTTCCAGGACGGAGGGATGATCGACATCACGTTCGATGAGGCGTTCCCGCCGTTCACCTACACGGGCAACAGCTTCCGCAACTCGCACAAGGTCTTGGCGGACGCCCAGACGTCGATCGAGAACGACTCGGCGGCGGAGACCCTGTTCGGCCGGGCGATTCACTACGAGCCGACCGGCCCGAACACGCCGCTGGCCCGGGACGCCCAGGGCAACGAGCTGTACCCCGGCCCGGGAGACAACGCGTTCATCGACCGACCGAGCAATTGCGTCGCCCAGACCAATCCGGCGCGGCCGGCCGGCACCTGCCTGCTCGGCGGGGGCAGCAACGTTCCGGGTGCTCGTACCGACGCCGGCGCGACGGCTCCGGCCGACAGCACCACGATCGGCGACAACTCGATCGTGCTCACCGACGCCGGCCGCACCGTCACCGGGAACGGGATCCCGGCGGGGGCCCACGTCGGACGGGTCACCGACACCCCGACGCCGGCGACCGCACCCAACCAGAGCGGCGGGGTCGCCGACCTCGGCGTATTCACGCTGGTCGACGGCGCGGGGAACAAGCTCGCGACCACCGCTCCGGTGAGCGGGATCACCCTGGGTGCCGACACGCCGGCCACCGATCCGCTCTACACCGCCAAGGGCGCGACCACCGGAGGTGGCGACACCGGCAGCGTCCTCATCAGCCCGTACATCCGGCCGGGCTCGGTCAGCGACCGCTACTACAACCACTACAGCTGGCTGCGGACGATGGAGGATCTGTTCGGCGTCGGCGACACCTCTCCGGGCCTCGACGGCCTTGGGCACATCGGCTACGCCGCCCAGCCCGGCCTGGCGCCGTTCGGTCGTGACGTGTTCAACAACCCGGCGGGTCAAAGCTCCTAGTGGGGCCCACTAGAGCGTGATCGACGGGCGCGGACGACGGAGGATCGCAGGCGCGGCGGCCGCACTCGGGACCGCCGCGCTTCTCCTCGGCGCCGCCGCGCTTCTCCTCGGAGCGCCGGCCGCCCGCAGGTCACACGGCACCTACGGTGCGATCCCGAGCTGGATCCCGAAATCGAACGTCACCGTCGGCCGGATCGTGACCGCGACGCCGGCCCATCCCTGGCTGGCGATCGAGGGTGACACGGTGAGAGTGGAGCTCGCCGCCGGCGCGACGATGATGACCAGCGTGGGTCCACAGGTGCCCGAAGAAGGCCAGTTCCCGGTTCCGCAGACGACCCCGTGCCGGTTCGTGGTCACGTTCGCCGCGGTCCACGGCAGCATCCCGCTCAGTCGCCGCGCCTTCTCCTTCCTCTCCGAGCATGGTCACGGAACCGCGGCTCGCGTGGCGCTGCGCGGCGGCGGTCGCCTGCCCTCCCGGATCACGTCCGGGGCGCCGGTGACGCTGAGCGTCAGCGCGAGACTGCCGACGGGCAATGGGGAGCTGCGCTGGGCTCCCGACGGGACCGCGCCGGTCGCCTCGTGGGACTTCGACGTCGAAATCGACTGAAAGCCTGGCGTGTCAGTGTCCTATGAGGACAGTGACACGCCACGGCTGGATCGGCGCTCGGGCGCAGCCAGCCTTAGTGGTTCGTTTCGTAAATACGGCGACACCGAGAGTGGTCGCCGGCGGATGCCTGGCGCGGACGCAGGAGGCGACGTGCAGCAGCGCTGCACGAGCCTCCGAGGACACAGCCAGGCGCCGCCGGAGGCCGCTCGAATGTCGTCGTATTTACGAAACGGGCCACTTAGACGGGAAACGTCACCCACAGCCGCGGGGCGAGCCCGAGGAGGACCTCGGGGTCGACGTCCGCCACGGTGGCGCTGCGGCCCTGATCCATCGCCATCGCCAGCTCCCGCCACGCCTGCGCGACGGGAGCGACCCGGACCGTCGGGCCCCAGCCCACCGCCGCCCGCAGCTCGTCCGCCCGGGCGCGGGCATCGTCGACGGTGAGCTCGCCGAACGGCCGATTCGCGCCCCGGATGAACACCTCCTGGCCGAGGATCCGCTCTCGCTCCGCAGCGGCGTCGGTCACGGCGACGGCTCCAGGTCGATCCCGCCGCGCAGACGCGCGGCGGCGACCGCGGCTTGCCCGTACGCGATCCCGCCGTCGTTGACCGGCAGCCGCTCGGGCACGAGCACCCGCAGTCCCCGCACGCCGAGGCCGGTGGACACCGACTCCAGCAGCCGGCGGTTCTGGAAGACGCCGCCGGAGAGCACGACGCGCTCGGTGTCGTGGCTGCCGGCGAGCCGGACGCAGGCGTCGATGGTGGCAGCCGCGACCGTGTTGTGGAAGCGCGCCGCGATGACGCCCGGGCTGACCCCGGAGCGGGCGTCGGCGGCCACCATCGCGATCGTGGGCCGCGGATCGATCACGAGGCCGGCGTCCCCGGGGGTCAGCGAGATCTCGTACGCAGCGTGCTCGCCCGGCTCGCACACCGCCTCGAACTCGACCGCCGCCTGGCCCTCGTAGTTGACGACGGCACGAACCCCGGCGATGGCGGCGGCAGCGTCGAACAGCCGGCCCATGCTCGTCGTCGTGGGCGAGGCAATCCCGGTGCGGACGAGCTCGCACACGTTCCCCCACGCGCTGGGGGCGACGCTCGCCGCCAGCGTGTCCGGCAGCGCCGGCGGATGCCCGGACGCCGCCGAGAGCCATGCGCACGCCATCCGCCACGGCTGCCGGATGGCGCGTTCGCCGCCGGGCATGACGACGGGTGCGAGCATCCCGGCGCGGTCAAAGGAGACCGCGTCGCCGACAAGGAGCTCGCCGCCCCACACCGTCCCGTCGGTGCCGTAACCAGTGCCGTCGAAGATCGCCCCCACCGCCGGGCGGCCCGCCTCGGTCTCACGGTGCTCGGCCAGGCACGCCGCCAAGTGGGCATGGTGGTGCTGGACGGCGATGTGCGCCACGTCGTCGCGGTTCAGCGCGTACTTGGTCGAGAGGTACTCGGGATGGAGGTCGTGGGCGATGACCCGTGGCGCGACGGCGAACAACCGCCCGAAGTGCTCGATCCCGTCGGCGAACGAGCGCAGGGTCTCGTAGTTCTCAAGGTCGCCGATGTGATGGCTGACCCACGCGCGATCGCCCCGGGCCAGGCAGAAGGTGCTCTTGAGCTCGGCGCCGCACGCCAGCAGCGGGCGGGGGGTGCCGGGGCCCGGCAGCGCCAAGGTGGCGGGGACGTAGCCACGCGACCGTCGCAGGAACGCGGGCTGGCGGCGCCCGGCGACGGTCACCGCACGGACGACGCTGTCGTCGGTACGGGTCTCGATCGGACGATCGTGGACGAGGAACAGATCGGCGATGCCCGCCAGCCGCTCGAGCGCCTCCTCGTCGGTGAACGCAATCGGCTCGTCGGAGACGTTGCCGCTCGTCATCACCAGCGCTGCGCCGACGTCCGCGAGCAGCAGATGGTGCAGCGGGGAGTAGGGGTGCAGGACGCCGAGCTCGGGTGCCCCCGGCGCGACCGCGGAGGCGATCGGCGCGTCGGCACGCCGGGGGGCGAGGACGATCGGGCGCGCGGGCCCCTCCAGCAGCGCGCGCTCGAGCTCACCAAGCGCGACCAGCGTTCCCGCCGCCGCCAGCGATGACGTCATCACCGCAAACGGCTTGTCCTCCCGATGCTTGCGCGCGCGCAGCCTCGCCACCGCGGCCTCGTCGCCGGCGAGGCACGCCAGGTGATACCCGCCGATCCCCTTGACGGCGACGATCGCGCCCCCCCGCAGCGCGGCGGCGGCGGTCCGGATGGCGTCGCCATCGCCGCCGGGGGAGCCGTCGGGGGTCAGCACCCGGACCGACGGGCCGCACACCGGGCAGGCGTTGGGCTGGGCATGGAAGCGCCGGTCGCCGGGATCGTCGTACTCGGCCTGGCACGCTGGACACATCTCAAAGCGCGCCATTGTCGTCAGCGGCCGGTCGTAGGGGACGGCCTGCACGATCGTGAACCGGGGCCCGCAGTTGGTGCAGTTGACGAACGGATACCGGAACCGGCGGTCATCCGGATCGAACAGCTCCCGCAGACAATCCGGGCAGGTGGCGCTGTCGGGCGTCACCGGAGCGTCCGGCGTTCCCCCCTGGGGGCTTGGGGCGATCGTGAACGTGTCGCCGCCGGCGAGTGGACGCTCCTCGGCGCGCACCCGCTCGAGAACCGCGAGCGGCGGAGCCTCCCGTTCCAGGCGCGCCATGAACTCGGCCACGGCGCCGGCCCGGCCTTCGATCTCCAGCAGCACCCCGTGGGTGTCGTTGAGCACGAAACCGGCGAGGTGCAGCTCGGCGGCGAGGCGGTAGGCAAACGGGCGGAAGCCAACCCCCTGGACGGTCCCCTCGACCCGCACCCGCGCGCGCCGGCGGCTCTCCGCGGGCGCCGAGGCGCTCATCATCCCACGAGCTCCCGGAGTGCGTGATACGCGCTCGCCTGCGCCTCCTGGATCCGCGGGATGTGCTCGGACCGGGTGACGACGACATGGTCGGCGAGCCGGTCGGCGGCGACGCGGCCGCCGTCGTAGCCGACCATCGCGACCGTGACCAGCCCCCGGCGGCGCGCCTCCGCGAGCGCCTCGATCACGTTGCGGGAGTTGCCCGAGGTCGACAGGGCCAGCAGCGCGTCCTCGGGCTCGCCGTAGGCGATCACCTGGCGGGCGAAGATGGCATCGGTGCCGATGTCATTGGCGATCGCCGTCAGGATCGCCGGGTCTTCGGTCAGATCGATCGCCGGCCAGCTCCGGGCCACACCGCCGGCGGTGGCGTGAAAATCGGCGACGACGTCCATCGCGTCGGTGGCCGAGCCCCCGTTGCCGAGCGCCAGCAGCTTGCCGCCGCGCTCGAGGCCGGCGCGGATCGCGGCGGCGGCCGCGGCGATCTCGGCGCCGTTCTCGGTCAGCGTCTGCACCCTCAGCTCGCCCACCTCGCGGGCCTTGATGAGGACCGACCCGCGAACGTCCTCGACGACGGGCTCGAGCTCCTGCTCGCGCTCGTCGAGGAACGGATACAGGAAGCTGGAGGCGCCGGCGTCGTGAACGCGGCGGGGGCTGCGGCCCTCGAGCAGCCCGCGATGGTCGAAGAACACGTGGACGAGCTCCCAGAGCACGTGGTAGAGCGTCTCGATCAGCTCCTGGCGCACGAATGGGTCGGCGCTCGGCGGATGAAACTCCCACTCCGCGCCGGCGGCAGCGAACGCGATCGTGAGGCAGCCCCGGTCGCGCGCGACCCCCACCGCGCGCGCCGCCTCGCCGCCGTCCTCGTCGGCGCCGAAGGCGAGCGCCACGTCATCGGCGCGCGCCAGCAGCCGGACCTGGGTGCCGAGATCGCCGCCCTCTCCGGCGACCCCGATCGCGGGGAGGGCACGCTTGCCGACGATCACGGGGTGCACGAACTCGACGGCGACGTGGCGGGCGTCCGATCGCGCCGCCGGCGAGCGGCCGAACGCGATCAGGCGACCGCCGCGGGCGAAGCGCTCGGCCATTCGGTGACAGAGCCGGGCGAGGCGGTCGGACTCCTGCTCGAAGAAGCGATCGTTCGCCCCCGTGCGACGCTCCAGCATCGCCTCAAGCGTGGCCGACGGATCGGCGGACACCGTCATGCGACGGTCAGTCCGGTCACGCCATCGCCCCCTCCAGCGCCGCGACGCGCAGCAGCCAGTCGCGCCAGGCGTCGACGCCCTCGCCCGTCCGTGCGCTGAGCACGATCCGATCGACGTCGGGGTGCACCTGATCGATGTTGTAGAGCAGACGGTCGAGATCGAAGTCGAGGTGCGGCAGGAGATCGATCTTGTTGACGATCACCAGGTCACAGGTGCGGAACATGAGCGGGTACTTGAGTGGTTTGTCCTCGCCCTCGGTGACCGAGGTGATCATCACCCGGGCGTCCTCGCCGATGCGGAACTCGGCCGGGCAGACGAGATTGCCGACGTTCTCGACGATCAGCAGGTCGATCTCGCCGAGCGGCAGCGCCGGGATCGCGGAACGGACCATGTTGGCGTCGAGGTGACACTCTCCGCCGAAGCTCGGGTCGGTGTTGAGCTGGGTCACCGGAACGTGGTGGATGGCGAGCCGGTCGGCGTCCATCGAGCCCTGGACGTCGCCCTCGAGCACGCCCGGGCGCACCGCCCCGAGGTCCGATACGACGCGCTCGAGCAGGGTCGTCTTACCGGCGCCCGGTGCGCTCATCAGATTGACGACCCTGACCGCGGCCCGGTCGAAATCGGCGCGATTGGCGGCCGCGATCGTGTCGTTGGCATCCAGCGCGTCCTCGATCACCTTCACCTTGGTGCGATGCATTCGGCCTCCTCCACCTCGATTGACTCGACCTCGAATTCGTTGCCGCTGACGACCGCGACGCTCGCTCCGCCGCATTCCGGACAGCGGAACGCGGGGACGTCGAGCGTCCACCGGTGACCACACCCATCACAGGCGAGCACGCCGTCGATCACCTCCTGCACCAGCGTCGCTCCCTCGCAGACGGTGCCGCGGGCGACGAACGTGAAGTAGAACTCGAGCGTGTCGGGAACCACCTGGCGCAACCGTCCCACCCGGAGATCGACGGCCGTGACCCGTCGACCGGCGGCATGCTTGACCACCGTATTGACGATCGCGCCGCTCAGCGACAGCTCATGCATCGCGTCACTGCGTCGCCGGGGCGCCCGACGCGTCGCGCTCGCCGGAGCGCAGCCCGTCGACCGTCTGCACGACGAGGTCGACCGCCCGCCGCACCGCGTCGCGGACCTGCGGTGACAGGCCCCAGCCCATCTCCTCGACGTCGGCCGGCTCGCACGCGATCACGATCACGCGGCCGGGCCAGGCGCCCACCGACCGCACGAACCGCAGCACCGTCTGCGGATCCATGGCGTGCGGATTGATCACGTCGCCATCCTCGATCCCGGCCGCCACCGAGTCCTCGTCGGCCTCCATGACGTAGAGCGTTCCCGGCTCACCGCCCTGGCGCGAGACGTCGACGATCACGAGCGCGTCAAATCCGCGCATGACCTCGTAGGCGAGGTCCAGTCCGCCGGTGCCGGCGTCCATCACCGAGACTCCCTCGGGCAGCTCGCGCTCGCCGAGGCAGCGGGCGACCTCACCGCCGAAGCCATCGTCGCGCAGCCACGCGTTGCCGACGCCTGCGATCAGGATGCTGTGCAGCGTCTCCGCCGTCATGGCTCGATCACCTCCACCTCCGGGGCGAAGAAGAACAGGTACCGACCGGTCTCCCGCATCAGCTCCTGCCCCGGATCGTCGTCGATTGTCACTCCCAAATGTGTCTCGCCGTCGTAGGCGGTGAAGATCCGCTCGATCGTGGCCGTACGGCCGTCGAGCATCCGAGCGTGGAGGTCGGCGTCCGGGCCCGGCCGGATCACCACCTTGCCGCCCTGACGAAACGTCCGGCCACCAACGTCCACCACGGTCTCGCCGGCCCGCGGGTCGACGAGACCGGGCGGCTCGCGCGGCGGCTCGCGCGTCTCGGGATCACGCAGCGTCACGCGGCCGTGGAGGGCGACGATGTCGGCCGGGGTGGCCGCCGCCGCGCGCGTGATCATCTCCTGCACCGCGGGGTCGTTGGCGGCGATCGCCTCCCGCTCCGCGTCGCTCAGCACCTGAACGTGGAGCAGCAGCGCCTCCTCGATCTCGGTGTTGTCAAACAGGCCGCCGCGGCTCTCCACGGCGATCTGGGGATGGTCGGGAAGCACGATCGCGGCCCCCAACACGATGTCGTCGTCCGGACTCGCCAACACCGGGAACGTGTTGACGCTGGCGCACGGCTGCTCAAGGGCGGAGAGGAAGCGACCACCGGTGGCCCGGAGCACGGGGTGGGTGGAGATCAGCGATCGCGCCAGCGCGCCCGCCCGGTCAAGCCCGCTGGAGACAAGCGTCCGGTTCTCGACCCGGACTGCCACCTCCCACGCGCCGTCGGCTCGGGCCTGCGCGCGCAGCGCGGCGCCGATGACGAGTGGCGGTCCGCCGTCTCCCGACGGCAGTGACACCTCCTTCTCGTCGCCGTCGCCGACGAGGCCGCCCACCATCGCCCCGGGCAGCCCGACATGGCCGGGCCGCGCCTGATGGCCCTCGCCGGTGGAGGTCAAAAACCACACCTCGGCGCTGAGCACGGAGTCGGCGGGGCCCTGGAACACGCACCGGAGCTCGAGATGATCGAAGGTGCTCGGCAGCGCGGCCGCGTACACGGGGGGATAGACGATGCCAAACGGTGTCGGGGTCGCGTTCTTCGTCGCGCCCGGGGTGTACGGATAGAGCGCGTAGCCCTCCCACAGCAGCGACTCCAGCAGCGGCCCGAACGCGTCAGTCACCGCCGGTCTCCTTCAGCAGCGCGGCGATGCACGCATCGAAGGTGGCCGCCCCGCGCTGGACCTTGCGTTGCTGGAGCGCGTCGAGCGTCGCCGAATGAACGGCCACCCACGTGGTCGCCGGGTAGTAGTGGTCGATCGTCTCGTGCCAGACCGAGACCGGCATCCGGAAGTCGATCGACTTGCTCCATGGCAGCAGCACCATCTGCAGGCCGCCGTCCCTCCCCGGGTAGTAGACCATGCCATTGAAGTGCAGCGCGAGCGGAGCCTCGCCGTCGGGCAGCGAGCGTAGGTACTTGGCGGCGGCGAGCTCGAGGTCGTAGTTGCACTGGATCGGGACGGCGACTGTCGTCGCACCGGTGAACGCCGGGACGACCACGTCCAGCTGGGACCACACCAGGCTGCGGGTCGTCACCGCCCATCGTTCGGGGGCTCCGAACAGCTCCACGAGACGGGCCCGCGTCGCATCGTCGTAGCGACGCCGGGCCGGATCGATCATCAGCTGGATCGACAACGCGATCATGTAGATCGGCCGTCCGCTGGGCTCGCTGACCTGGAGGTCGAGGGCGAGCATCGGGGCGGCGGCGTGTCGGACCGGTCTGGCGCCGAGCACCGTGAACTCCGGGTCGGGGGGCTCCGGCACGGCGGGGGCGGGCGGCGCGGGCGCGGCGAGATCCGAGTCAGGGAGGGCGCGCCCGTTGACCTCGCTCGGGGTCGTCATGCCGGGATCGCCTCCGCGCGCAGCTGTTCGAAGAACCCGGCGACGGCCGCCTCCACCCCCGGCCCTCCCGAGATTCCCTCCCAATGCGCCTTGATCGTGCCGGTCAGCGCGTAGCAGCGGTCGATCGGGGCGATCGCGTACTCGGCCGGATCCGACAGCCGATTGGCGATCAGGCCCTCGATGTCGGGCTCGAGTCCCTGCAGCACCGGGTTGCGATCGAGCAGCCCCTGCCACGATTCGAAGTGCAGCTCGCTCTCGGTCGCCCCCCCGGGGCTCGGGTACATCCCGACCACGCAGGCGGTGACCGTCGAGTACATGAAGAACGCCAGCCCGATCGGGATCTGGAAGCTTGCCCACAACTCGTCGGGCACATCGAGCTCTGCCAGCCACAGCGTCCGGTTGCCGGTCGGCCGGTAGTCGCCCTCGCCCGCGCGCATCGCCCAGCACGCCTCACACGAGCAGATGATCCGCCGCTCCGCGAGGGCGAGGAGGTGGCGATGATCTGAGGCGATGCCGATGCCGCACAGGTCGCAGCGCTCGCCGTCGGGGGCAGCCGGCGTGGCCTCGCCCGAGGAGCGGCGGGGCTGGGCCAGTCCCCGTAGGCCGGCGACAGCGCTGGCTCGCCGCCGCGAGGCGACCGCGCCGTCGATCGTCCGGCGCCCCGCCTGGTCGCGGCCCCCGCCGCTCATCCCGCGAGTGCCACCTTGACTCGGCCGGCTTCGCGCAGCAGCGGGACCGGCTGCAGCTGCACCGGATCGTCGTCCATCGAGCGGCCGGCCCTGGGCAGGAAGAACGATCGCCGGCATCCCGGGCACGCGAGCGCTCCGCCGGACAGCTGGCCGCCGTGCAGGGCCTCGCCGCAGCTCGCGCAGCGATCGCGATACGCGAGCAGCGTCCCCGCGACGTTGGCGACGATGAGGTCGGCCCCCGCGACGTTGACCGCGGCCAGTGAGTCGTCGGCGAGCTCGTTGACCGAATCCACCGGGTACCAGGCCGGCGCCGCCCCGCCGGCGTCGGATGCCGCGTCGGGGGCGCCGGCGCCATCGGCGCCGGCGTCACTGCGCCCGACCATCACGACCGGGAGCTCGATCCCGGTGGGGGCCGTGCCGGTGACCATCGGCAGCCCCGGTCCGCCGGCGGTCTGCGGCGCGACCCCGAGCACCTCGAGCCCCTCGAGGTCGGGGGCGGCCTCCTCGAGCGCCTGCTTGATCGCCAGCTCGAGCGTGACCGCGGACGCCGAGCAGTCCGAGCAGCTGCCCCGCAGGTGGATCCGAGCGACGCCGTCCTCGAGGGACAGCAGCTCCACGTTGCCGCCGTGGGACTCCATGTAGGGACGCACCGAGTCAAGCGCCGCCTGGACCCGGTCGGCAAGGGGGACCGGGTGCAGGTCGTGGATGAGTAGGAGGGTGCAGACGAGGTCGTCTTCTGTCAGCGACACCGCGACGCGCCGTCCCTCGTCCCCGGACTCCCACAGCGCGCCGAGGATCCGCTCCAGCCCGGCGCCGTACATCCGCACGATCGCCGACATGAGCTCGTCGGCGACCGCGACTGTGGCCGGGTCGCCGCCTGACTCCAGCTGGGCCTGCAGCTCCTGGACGCGCGCGACGAGCTCCGCGGGATCCTCGCCGGCCGAAACGACGCTGGCCTCGGTCATCTAAGCCATCGCGGTCGGCGTGTGCATCACCTTGCGGACCCGGCCGCCGCCCGTGTACATGTGCACCCCGCACGGCAGACAGGGATCGAACGACCGAACCGCGCGCATGATGTCGATGCCCTTGAACTTGTCGGGCCCGTTCTCCTCGAAGATCGGCGTGTTCTGCACGGCGTCCTCATATGGACCCGGAGTGCCGTAGACGTCGCGGGGGCTGGCGTTCCAGGGGGTCGGGGGATACGGCTGGTAGTTGGCGATCTTGCCCTCCTGGATCACCATGTGGTGGGAGAGCACGCCGCGTGCCGCCTCGTGGAACCCGCAGCTCACTGCGCTCTCGGGAACCTTGAAGCTGTTCCAGCTCTTGGTCCGGCCCGCTTGGACCTCCTTCAGCGCCCGCTCCAGGTTGTGTAGCGCGATGAGGGCGCTGTACGCCTGGTGGTAGCTCCGGGCGCGGTCGCGCTCGATCGCATTGGATTTCTCGGGCACCTTCCATTCGAGCTCCATCTCCGGCATGTTGGGGGAGCGAGGGAGGACCATCTGGATCGAGTGGCCCGTCGCCTTGGCGTAGCCGAAGTCGACCAGGCCGGCCTTGGCCGTGCACCACTGACGGGCGAAGGGGCCGCCGCCGGTGTCGCAGCAGACGTGCGTATCGGTCCGCTTGTCGTACATCCGCGGCGACACGACCCACGTGTACTTGTCGGTGAAGTCGCGCTTCTGGGGCCGGGGAAGCGTCACCTTGTTCCACGGATGGTTCTTGTCGACCGGGTTGCCGAGGGGATCATGCGTGACCAGGGTCGGCTCGTTCTCCCAGCCGTCGAAGTACGACGACCCGAGGAGGATCCGGATCATCAGGTTGATCTCCACCAGGTCGGTGCTGATCAGCTCTCCGCCGATCGCCACTCCCGGCGTGATGTAGCGATGGCGGCCCCAGTCGGTCATGTGCCGGTAGTCGTAGTCGACGTAGTCCGGATCGTCGAACGATCCCCAGTTGACGAGGTTCGTCTCCCGGAAGCCGACCATGTCGTAACCGGGCAGCTCCTGGAGGAAGAAGTCGTACAGGTCGTCGTGCATCGGCACGCTGCGCTTGACGTAGTCGAAGTACCGCATCAGCCGTACGTAATAGTCGGTACACGTCTGGTGGGTGATGTCGGCGCTGCAGCCGCCCGGCATGATCGTCGACGGGTGGGTGTGACGGCCGCCGAACAGGCAGTACATCTCACGGGTGTAGCGCGCGACGTGGAGCGTCTCCAGGTAGAACTCGCCCGTGAACGGGTTCAGCGATCGCATGATGTCCGCGATCGTCTTGTAGCCGTGGATGTCCTGCCCCGGCGCCGGCGTGTTCTCCGCCTTGGCGAGCAGCGTCGGGTTCGTCTCCTTGACCATCTGCTCGCAGAAGTCGACGTTCGCCATGCAGTCGTTGTAGATGGCGTGGTCGAAGATGTAATCGGCGGTCTCGGCGAGGTTGAACGCCAGATCACCAAGCGGGGGAGGCTTGACCCCATACGCCATGTTCTGGTTCAGGCATGAGCACGTACAGTGGTTGTCGCCGCAGATCCCACAGATCCGGCTGGTGATGAAGTGCGCGTCCCGCGGGTCGATCCCCTTCATGAAGATGTCGAAGCCGCGGAAGATCATCGATGTGCTGTAGCACTTGAGGACCTGCTGGTTGGTGAAGTCGATCTCGGTGTGGATGCCGAGGCTGCCGACGATCCTGGTGATCGGGTCCCAGGACATCTCCTTGACGACGATCTTCTGTTGTGTGCCTGTCTCAACTGCCATCTCTACCTCTTTGTGTCCGGAGCTGAAGGGGGTGAAGGTCGTTCTGGGGCGGGTCGCGGCGTGCTACCAGCGCTTCACGTAGCCGCTGGTCAGGGTGCGGCCGCGCCGCCGCCAGTCGGGCTCGACGTCGTAGTTGGTCTTGATGTTGCGCCTGCGGAAGAACCGGACGATCGGCCCGTAGCTGAACTGAATCGTCGTACCCGCCAACGCACCCCACTTGTCCTCGTCCATGAACGGCATGTACTTGTCGGGGAACCCGGGCATCGTGCACGCCATGCAGATTCCGCCGACGTTCGGGCAGCCGCCGATTCCGTTGACCCAGCCGCGGACGGGCACATTGCACTTGACGACCGGCCCCTTGCAGCCGAGCTTCACCAGGCAGCGGTGATCGGACCCGTACTCGGTGGCGAACTCGCCCTGCTCGGCAAAGCCAGCCCGGTTGCAGCCTTCGCGGACGGTCCGGCCGAACAGCCACGTGGGGCGCAGCGCCTCGTCGAGCTCCGGGGCCGGCGCCAGGCCGGCGAGATGGAGCGCGAGGTACAGCAGCGTCTCGGTCATGTTGTCGGGCTGCGCCGGGCACCCGGGGATGCAGACGATCGGCAGGCCGGCCTTGGACTTCCACTTCCAGCCGAGGTAGTCCGGGACGCCCATGGCGCCCGTTGGGTTGTTCTTCATCGCCGGGATGCCGCCGTAGGTGGCGCATGTCCCGACGGCGACGACCGCGGCGGCCTTCGGCGCCAGCCGGTCGATCCACTCGTTCATCGTGATCGGCTGGCCGTTTGACGGATTGACGGCGAATCCGGTCCAGTGGCCCTCGCCGTTGATCTCCTCGTTGCCCAGCGAGCCCTCGATGACGAGGACGAACGGGTCGAGCTCGCCGTTCTCGGCGTCGAACCACGCCTGCGCGTACTCCTGGCCGACGGCGTAGTCCACCACCTGGTTGTGGACGACCACTCGCGGCATGCCGGGGATCGCCTGCAGGATGATGTCTTCCAGACTCGGGTTCGTCGCCGAGGTCATCGCCACCGAGTCGCCCTCGCAGCTCAGACCCGTGGTCATCCACAGCACGTGCGCGGTGACGGCCTCGGTCTCCTTCTGCTTCGCATACGGACTCGCCATCGTCGCCATCTGAGTTCTCCTCTCTCTGTTTCAGTTCTCAGCAGATCCGCGGCAGCGGATCGCCCACGAGCTGATCCATCACCCGCCGGCCGCCAAAGCTTGTCTGCACCAGCACCATGCCCGGCGGCTCGGTGCGGACCTCCCCGATCTCGGCCGCCGCCTCGCACCCGTCGATCTCCTTGAGCGTCCGCAGCGCCGCGTCCGCGGCCTCCGGAGCGACGAATGCCACCAGCTTGCCCTCGTTGGCGACGTACATCGGATCAATGCCCAGGATCTCGGCGGCGCCGGCGACTTCCGGCGCCACCGGGACCGCGCCCTCGCGGACGATCATCGCCACCGACGAGGCGCGCGCCAGTTCGTTGAGCACCGACGCCACGCCGCCACGGGTCGCGTCGCGCAGGCAGCGCAGCTCGGGTCCCACGGTGTCCAGCAGCGCGTCGACGACCGGCCACAGCGACCGGGTGTCGGACTCGATCTCGGCGTCGAGCTCAAACTCGTTGCGCGCCAGCATGATCGCGGTCCCGTGCTCTCCGATGCTCCCCGAAAGCAGGATCCGGTCGCCGGGCGCCAGCGCCGTCGGTGACAGGCGACCCCGCGGGTCCCGGATGCCGATGCCGGTGGTGCACACGTACATCCCATCGGCGTGACCGCGCTCGACGACTTTCGTATCCCCGGCGATGATCTGGACGCCCGCGTCGCGGGCGGCGCCGGCGATCGCCTCGACCTCGGCACGCAGATCCTCCGCCGGCAGACCCTCCTCGAGGATCAGCGACAGGCTGAGCGCCAGCGGTCGGGCGCCGGCGACCGACAGGTCGTTGACGGTTCCGTTCACGGCCAGCTCGCCGATCGAGCCGCCGGGAAACCGCAGCGGCTTGACGACGTAGGAGTCGGTGGTCAGGGCGACGTCGGTGCCGCCGACCTCCACGACCCCCGCATCGGCGAGCTCGTCGAGCGCGGGCGAGGCGAACGCCGGGGCCAGCAGCCCCTCGATCAGGCCTTGGGTCGCCTTCCCGCCGGCCCCGTGAGACATGGTGATCCGCGAGTCGCGGAACTTCGGGCGCTTGGAGCGCGCCGTCTCGATGATGCCGAGGATCTTCCGCTCGCGCTCGGAGACGGCGGCGGGTTGCACCTTCACACGACCTCCCGCTCCCGGGCGAAGCGACCAAAGTTGTAGTACGCCGCGCACGCGCCCTCGGACGAGACCATGCACGTGCCGATCGGCCGCTCCGGGGTGCACGCGGTGCCGAACACCTTGCACTCCCACGGTTTGATCACGCCCTTGAGCACCTCGCCGCACTGACACGCCTTCGGGTCGGCGACGCGAGCGCCGGGCACGGCGAAGCGCACCTCGGCGTCGAGATCGGCGTAGGCATCGGAGAGACGCAGGCCGCTGTGGGAGATGAAGCCCAGCCCCCGCCACTCAAAGTGCGGGCGGAGCTCGAACACCTCGGACATCACCTCGAGCGCCCGGAGGTTGCCCTCGTAGGGGACGACCCGCCGGTACTGGTTCTCGACCTCGCAGCGTCCCTCGCGCAATTGGCGGAGGATCATCGCAATCGCCTGGAGGATGTCGAGCGGCTCGAACCCGGCGACCACGACCGGCTTGACGTAGTCGGCGGGAATGAACTCGAACGGTCGCGCACCCACGACGGTGGAGACGTGGCCGGGGCCGATGAAACCGTCGAGCCGCAGATCCGGGGACTCGAGCAGCGCGCGCAGCGGCGGGACGATCGTCACGTGACTGCACATGACCGAGAAGTTCGGCACGCCTTCGATGCGCGCCCGCTTCAGCGTCAGCGCGGTCGACGGGGCGGTCGTCTCGAATCCGATCGCGAAGAAGACGACCTGCCGGTCCGGATTGCGCTTGGCGATGCGCAGCGCGTCGAGCGGCGAGTAGACCATCCGGATGTCGGCGCCCGCGGCCTTGGCGTCGAGCAGGCTGCCGTCGGATCCCGGGACCCGCATCATGTCGCCGAAGCAGGTGAAGATGACCCCGTCCTCATGGGCGACGGCGATCCCGTCGTCGACGCGTCCCATCGGGATCACGCACACCGGGCAGCCGGGCCCGTGGACGAGCTCGACGTTGGCCGGCAGCAGATCGTCGATCCCGTACTTGTAGATCGAGTGGGTGTGGCCGCCGCACACCTCCATCAGCTTGTAGTGGCGGCCCGGCTCGACGAGCGACAGGATCTCGCCGGCGACGGCACGGCCGAGCTCGGCGTCGCGAAACTCGTCGACGAACCTCACAGAGCGCCTCCCTGGTGGGCGATCGCGGTGCCAGCGTGAACGAGGAGGCGCTCGGCGGGTGCCACCGGGGCCACGAGCGCGATCTCCACGGTCTCGTGCCGGCCGTCGCCGTCCTCGCACAGGGCGAGCTCCCGGACCTCGTCAACCCGCAGGACCGTCATCTCCACCGCCACGTCGCCACAGGTGATGCAGTGCTCGGAGCCGCAGGTCACTCGATCACGCTGGCCTTCAGCTCCTCGAGCTCCTGCTCGTAGTCCGCTCCCATGCGGACGAGCAGGTCGCGAGTGGCCCGCGCCTCCTCCTCGTCGACTTTGGAGATCGCGAAGCCGACATGGATCAGGACCCAATCGCCGGGCCCCACGCCCCCGTCGTCACCATCGAGAAGACCGACGTTGACGTTGCGCCGCACGCCCGCGACGTCGACCTTGGCCAAGCGGTTGTCGTGGTCGACGATCTCGATCACCTGTCCAGGGATCGCAAGGCACACGAACCCTCTTCTACCACTCGGCGAGGTTGGAGTGCAACGCTCGGTAACGCGGGTTACCGCGGTCAGTGGTGACGGGGAAACGCGGCGGCACGGCCGGCGCTGTGCCATAGACTCAGATGCAGCGCAAGGTTGTCGGAGCGAGAGGTACAGGCGTGCCCATCGAGGACAACGGGGTGGTCTCACCGGGACCGATGCAGTGGCAGGGCCGCACGTCGCCGCGGAGCGCTCGGTCGAGCCCGCTGTACGCGTACCTGCTCGATGCCGATGCCGAGCTCGCCGACCAGTTCGACGTCCGCGGCCGGATCGCCGCCCGGCAGCTGGCCACGGCGAGAGTCCTCCACGTGCCCGTCGGCGAGTCCGACCTGGCGCCGTGGTTCGAGACCGCTCGCGGCGCCCCGGGATTGTTGATCCTGGATGGCGTCCTCGTGTTCGAGACGCGCACGGGAAGCCGCGTTGCGGCCGAGCTCCTCGGCGCCGGTGACCTCCTGCAGTCGACAGACCTCCTCGCCGACGATCTGCTGGAGCGCAGCTGTACCTGGAGGGTGTTGCGCCCGGCGCGGCTCGCGCTCCTCGACGGCGATTTCTGCGATCGGGTGCGGCCGTTTCCCCAGATCATCGGCCTGCTGCTCGAACGCAGCTGCCAGCGAATCGCCGAGCTCGACGCCCTGCGGGCGATCGCGTCCCAGCCGAAACTCGAGGTTCGCCTCGTCCTTCTCCTCTGGCATCTGGCCGCGCGCTGGGGCCGGGTCGAGCCGGCGAGCGTGCGCCTGTGCCTGCCGCTGACCCACCGGCTGCTCGGTCAGCTCGTCGCCGCCGAGCGGCCATCGATCTCGCACGCGCTGAAGCGGCTCGCCCACGCGGGCCTGATCACCGGCACCGCCGACGACCTGCACCTCCACGGCAGCATCGACGATCAGCTCGACCTCCTGAGCGAGCGCCCCCAACCACTGGTCGAGCACCCGGTGTCAGGCGACCGACATGCCGGTTGACGGGCGCGGTCCCGACCCCCGCCCGATCAACCTGCTGTGGATGACGAGCGGCCTCGGCTGCGACGGTGATTCGATCGCGATGACCGCGGCGCGCAACCCGAGCTTCGAGGATCTGCTGCGCGGCTGCTTTCCTGGCATGCCGCCGGTCGTCATCCACAACCCGGTGTTCGCATACGAGACCGGCGAGGAGTTCATGCGGCCGTGGTTCGACGCGGCCGCCGGGCGGATGGGCCGGTTCATCCTCGTCCTCGAGGGATCGGTGCCCAACGACGCAATCAGCGGCAGCGGATATTGGGCGACATTCGGCACCGAGCCGGGGAGTGGAGAGCCCATCTCCACCTGTACCTGGATCGATCGCCTCGCTCCGCACGCGGCCGCCGTGCTCGCCCTCGGAACCTGCGCGGCGTACGGGGGGATTCCGGCGATGCGCAACAACCCGACCGGAGCGATGGGCCTGACCGACTACCTGGGCACGGGGTGGACCTCCAAGCTGGGCATCCCGATCGTCAACCTGCCGGGCTGCCCGGTTGCCCCCGACAACATCACCGAGACGCTGCTCCAGCTCGCTCTCCGGGTCGCCGACGCCGGTCCGATGATCGAGCTCGACGAGCAGGGCCGCCCGGTGCGGCTGTTTCACCGCACCGTCCAGCAGGGCTGCGGCCGCGCCGGCTTCGCCGAGCAGGGCGAGTTCGCCAACTCTCCGGCCGACCATCGCGGATGCCTGGTCAAGATCGGGTGCAAGGGCCCGGTGGTCAAGTGCAACGTGCCGATCCGCGGGTGGGTCAGCGGGATGGGAGGATGTCCGAACGTCGGCGGGATCTGCATCGCGTGCACGATGCCGGGGTTTCCCGACAAGTTCATGCCGTTCATGGAGCCGAGCCCGCTCGGGGTGCTGGCGGCCGCGGGGGCGCGGTTCACCTACGGGCCGCTTCTGCGCCGGCTGCGCCAGCGGGCGATCCGCCGCACCTACGACAAGGAGCCGGCATGGCGGGGGGCGTCGCGGCGGGCCGCCGCCGGCCGGGAGCGAGGGTGACAGGTGCCCGCTCACGCAAATACGATCGCATTCGAGGCGTGCATGGCGGCGCCCGGCTTTGGCCTCGGACCCTCAGGTAGCGCTGCTACCTGTCGGGTCCTGCGTCCTCGCCGGGCATCCACCAGTCACACCTCTCGGTGCGACCGTACTTACGTGAGCGGCCACTAGCGATGCCGGTGGTCGTCGTGTTCAAATGCGAGATCTGCGGGACGCGACCCGATCCCGAGACCCAGACCGCGCTCGAACGCCAGCTGCTGGACCTGCGTCACGGCGAGTACGTCGACGCCGAGCCCGGGCGATGGCTGACCTGGCACGGTCGGGGCATCTATGGCCCGAACCGGTATGCGTGTGGGGCCCACCGCGGCGAGCTCAAGGCGGCGGTACGCGAGCACTACGGCACGCTCGGCTGGCACCCGTGGGCGCAGGGGCCGCATCCCTGGGCGGGGCGGCGCGGCACCGATCGGGCGCGGAGACTGGCCCGGGCGCTGCGCTCAACGCTTGGCCCCGGGGGGCGCGCCACCTACTGACCGGCCCCGTCGGACCGCGCCCGGACGCAGCTCGTACCGGGATCCGCGGGGCGGCGACGGCAG
>CAVSVH010000014.1:0-60313 GCA_963731395.1 uncultured Solirubrobacteraceae bacterium | reverse complement strand
TAGCCGTCCTGCCACAGGATCGGGAAGAACGCCTCGTCGAGCTCGTGCTCGCCGGGCCGGCGGTAGCGCGAGTAGATGGGGTGGGGGCGGGTGGGATTCCACCGGGTGTCGGTGGAGATCAGATGGCTGATGATCGACCGGCGTTGCGCGTCGGCGCGCTGATTGGGCGGGCTGCCGTGGAAGGTCCATCCGTCGTGAAACGCGGCGCCTCCGGCGGGGACCTCGATCGGCACCAGCTCGAGCTCGGTGCCGGGCGGGATCGACGCCCGGACGTGGCCGAGCCAGTCCTCAGGCGCATGGAACGTCCCGCCGATCGGCGCGTGGCGCCAGTGCTGGGAGCCGCGGGCGTAGTAGATCGTCCCGGTGTCGGCGGCGGTGTCGTCGAGGGCGATCCAGCACGTCGTCATGTTCGGGGGGTCGAGATGGCCGAGGTACGCGGCGTCCTGATGGCAGAGCAGCGCCTTGGCTGACGGAGGCTTCCAGATCGCGTTGTCCTGGGCGAGCCGCGCACCCGGGAGCCCCGCCAGCCGAGCGGCGAACGCGCCCACGCGCGGCGCGAGGGTGATCCCGGCGAGCACGCGGTCGGCCTTCCACACGTTGCACAGCTGACGGGTGAGGTCGGGCGCGGTGACCCCCGGGGTGTAGTTGACCTCGTCCGGCGCCAGCCCCGTCTCCCAATCGTGCTCGAAGACGCGCATGAACCGCTCTCGCACCGCGGTCAGCCGGCTGCGCTCGAGGAAGCTGTCGACGATCAGGAAACCGTCGCGCCGGTAGCTCTCGATCTGGGCGGCGGTCGGCTCGGCCACGCGGCCAGTTTAGAGTCCGGCGCAGGCCCGCCGGGCGGCGTGAGCGGGCGTTCCGGTGCGAGCACCGCGCGGCCTGGCGAAGCGTGTCCCGCTGGTCCCGGGGTCCGGGCGTGGCGGTGCAAGCGCGTCGCGCGACGTGACCGCTTGCACCGAATCGCCCGCTCGCCGCCGACGGGCCGACCTCAGCGGGCGACCGGCTCGCCGGTGACGGCGACCCGCTCGATCAGGTCGGCGGCGGCCACCGTGCCGGGCCGCGAGCGCAGTCGCCGGGCGGCGGTCGTCACCCGCTCGCGCAGTCGGTCAGACGTGAGCAGCGCGTCGACCGCCCGGGCGAGCTGGTCGCCCTCCAGTGCGTAGGCGGCCAGGCGGAGGCCGTAGCCGGTTTCGTGGACGCGTTGGGCGTTGTCGTGTTGGTCCCAGAAGATCGGCAGCACGAGCATCGGCTTGCCGAACCACATCGACTCGGTGACCGTGTTGTTGCCGCCGTGGGTGATCACCGCGTCGACGTGGGGCAGGACCGACGCCTGGGGGAGGAACTCGGCGCCGAACATGTTGTCGGCCAGCTCGTACTCGTCGTGCCGGGGGCCGCGGCTGACGACATAGCGGTGCGGTGTTCCGGCGAGCGCCGCCACGAGCTCGCGCATCAGCTCGACGTCGGCCGATCCGAGCGAGCCGAGGCTGAGATAGACGAGCCGGCGCCCATCGGGGTCCGGTGGCTCCCACGGGTCGTCGGTGGCGCGGACGCTGCACTGCAGGTTGTGCCAGGTCGGTCTCAGCGGAACCCGTCGCGGATAGTCCAGTTCGTCCGGGAACAGGTACAGGTTCAGCCACGGGGACTCGTGGATCATCGCGACGCCGGGAAGCGGCGGCGCGCCGCGCTGGATGCAGAACTCCGAGAAGGACGCGTGCAGGTCGCCGACCTGGCGCGCGTACTGCGCCCGGAACGCGGGCCACCCGGCGGCGTCGTCGAGCGGCAGGCCCGAGAACGTCGGCGGGAGCGCCGGATCGGCGAGCTCGAGTGGGTTGCAGGAGACGATCCGCACCCACGGCCGACCGCTCGCCGCGATCGCCGGAAAGGCGCACACGTTGTCCTCGACGATCGCGTCCGGCGCGAGCTCGGCGAAGATCTCGGCGAGACGGTCATCGGCGTACCGGGCGCCGTCGAGCAACGCCTGCCAGGTCGGGAGGATGAAGCTCTCCAGCTGCTCGAACGTGGTCTGCCGGAAGACCGGCGCGGTGTCGCGGATGAAGTCCTTCCAGAACTGGCCGGGCTGCTCGGGCGTCTCCGGCGCCGGACCGAGTGCCACCAACCGCTCCTCGAAGCCCTTCGCCGCAAGGCCGCCGGCGAACGACGCCTCGATCACGAACACGACGCGATGGCCGCGGCTGCGCAGCACATCACCGATGCCGACGCAGTTGTTGGTGGGACCGAACGCGCCCTCGGGAAAGAAGACGATCGTGCGGCGATCTCGCTCGTCGATGACGCGGCAGCCTAGAGCACTATGGGATGGCCGCGCCGCCGCTGCGCTCGAGCGCAGCGTTGATCCCGAGGAGCGCCATCTCGGCGCCGAGGTTGAGGGCCCCGAGCACGTTGACGACCTGCTTGAGCATGGTCGCCCGGCCCGACGTCTCGGGCGCCGGCTCTGACCCCGAGTCCATCGGCACCGCCCCATCGGGAGCCTGCGCAGCGAAGCCGACCCCGCCGGCCGCGGATGCCAGTCCGGTGACGACCACGGCGACGACGCCGAGGTCCTTGGCCAGGATCAGCCGCCGGCGGCGGGGGCTCGTCCACAGCGATCCGGTCTCGTCGCCGCGGGCGACGATCCAGCCGCCCACCAGCGCCGCCAGGGCGGTCGAGTTGACGGTGCCGTAGCGCCGCCAGGCGCGGTTGAGGACCTTGCCGCGCTCCTGTTTGTCGCTGACGTCGGTCAACGCCGGGTGCATCGCCAGACGCCCGAACAGGTTCCCGCCGAGCAGCGCCGCCAGCGACGCGTCCTGCGCGACCTGCGACACGACCGCACGCGCCCGGGCGGGGGGGACGGGCGCGACGGCACGGGACCGGCGGCGGATTGGCGCCAGGTTCATGTCCCGCCGCCTACCCGGTCACCGGCCGCGGTCAAACCGCCGCGTCAGCTGCCTTGAGCGGCGCCGCCGCCTCGGGCGTCGCGATGTGGAAGCTGAAGCTCTCCTCGAGGTAGAAGTGGACGACGTCGCTGTCGTGACTCAGGTAGCCGATCGAGAGATCCTGCCCCGATTCGAACTGGAAGTCGCCGCCGCGCATGCTGACGACCACCGCTCCGTCGACCCCGGGCGCCCAGATGAGCTCGCCCTCGACGATCTTGCGGAGATGGTCGAGCAGCGGGTAACCACCGTTCTCCGCCGTCTCGACGACGCGCTTGTACTCCTCGCTGCCGAGCGCCAGGGCGTAGGGGCCGCTGATCCCGCTGCGCAGCAGCTGCTCGACGGCGCTCGCCACCGGACGGGGGTACCCGCTGGGCTCGGCGCCGAGCTGGAGTCCCTGATGGGGCGACGCCTCGGCGATCCCGGAGATCGACGCCTCCGCCCAGCCGTGGAAGACGGCGCGGTTCTCGGCCACGGCGATCTGGTGCGCGGCACGGTCCAGGGCAGCGAGGTCGGTGTCGGTCGCCCCGCGGTCGTCGTCGCGCAGCTCGTCGCGGGAGATCGCGAAGTCCGCCCGGACCTCGACGAGCGGCAGGACCCGCCGCTGGACGGCGGTGACCCCCGCGCACGGCGCGGCGGCGACGTGCTCGATCCGGCCGAGGTTCGTCGCCGAGTAGTCCCATCCCTTCGGCCCGGCGAAGTCGATCAGCCTCCGGGCGGCGAGGGCGACCGACAACCGATCGCGCGCCTCGTCGTCGAGCAGCTTCCAGTTGGAGTCGCTGATCGGAGCGTGGGAGCGAAGCAGATGGGTACTCATCGCTGACGCCCCTTCAGGCTGCCGATGCCGAGCGATCCGGAGCCGCCGCCGTCGCCGCCGTCGCCGTTCTCGTCCCCCGCGTCGGCCTCGGCCGCCTCGCCGTGGGCGACGATGTCGCCGGCCTGGAACAGCACCCCCTGCGCGATCTCGCGCCATGTCGGCGACCGGCGCAGGAGAAACTCGAGATCCATGCTGAAGTGCTTGTACTCCTCGCCGATCGCGTCACGCATGACCGCCGAGGCCTCAGGATCGGTCTCGACCGCGAGACGCTGCTCGTACCAGCCGATTGCCTCGGCCTCCTCGGTCAGCGATGCACACAGTCGGGCGAAGGTACGAGTCGCGGGCGGAAGCTCCTCCGGCGGCTCGTGATACTGGTCAAAACCCATGCGGTCTCCTGTCGCGGTGGCTGTCGGACACACGCTATCCAACGACGCCGGACCAATCGCAGCCGTCCGGCTGTGGGATCATCGCGCGATGGCCGCCGATCAGCTGATCCCCGCGGAGCTCGCCGCCCGCGTCGCGACCGCCCCAGTGGCAGCCGGCGGCCTGGTGGCCGGGTTCGCGGTCGCGGTCGCCAGCGGGTCGCGACCGTTCGGCGGGGTCGTCCTGGCGGCCTGCGGCCTCACCTGCATCGCTGTCTGGCTGCGCCGGGACGGCCGCCGGGTCACGATCCAGCTGACCGCCGCGGGGCTGCTCGCATTCGCTCTGTCCCACGTCCTCGGGCGCGTGATCGGAGCATGGCCGTCCGTGATCGTGGTGGCGGCCGCCACCGCGGCGCTGTGCTGGCGTCTCTCGGACTCGCGGCGCCGGCTCCGCGCCGCGCCTAGCCCGCGGGCTGCAGCTGACTGACCGAGAAGGTCGCCCCGTCCGGGGCGGCGAGGACCGCACGACGGAACATCGGCTCCTCGTGGGGTGCCGCGACGACCGACCCGCCGAGGGCGGCCGCGTGGGCGGCCGCGGCGTCGGCGTCGGCGATCCAGAAGTCGACGCTCCATGCCGGGGGCCGCTCGGCGGTCGCCAGCATCGCGGCGACGACGTCGCGCGGCACCGGCTGGCCGGGCTCGCCGCCGACGTAGCCGGGGAGCCGGAACAGCCAGATGCCGGCGCTGGAGTCGGGATCGCCGAACGCCTCCGCCCGCCAGCCGAACAGCTCGCCGTAGAACCGGACGGCGCCGGGGACGTCGCTGGTCCCCAGCAGGCTCATCGCCCACGCCGACGGCTCGTTGATCCGGGTCGCGCCCCGGCGGACCCCCGCCTCCCACACGCAGAACGCGGCGCCCGCCGGATCAGCGATCACCGCCTGACGGCCCGCCGGGGGAGCGTCGAACGGCTCGAGAACGATCGATCCCCCGGCGTCGACCGCGCGCGCCGCGGCGTCGTCGGCGCTGTCGACGGCGACATGCGTGTTCCAGGCCGCGGGATCCGGCGCGCTCGGCGTCGCCCCGATGCCGGCGACCTCCTCGCCGTGCAGTCGCGCGACGAAGTAGCCGCCGGGCGACTCGTCCGGCATCATGCCCGGCCCGGAGAACTCCCAGCCGAAGATGGCGCCGTAGAAGCGCAGCGCCGGGTCGAGCTCACGTGTGATCGTGTCGACGAAGCAGGGCACCCCCGCCGGGTAGTGGTCGCGTCGGCTCATCGGGTCCTCCCCTCGGATGGTCGGATGGTCTCTGATAACCTACCACACAGTTGGATAATCAAACTAAAGGACGTCGACCATCGTTGGAAAGCGGACATACGGAGACGCCTGCGGGATCGCCCGGGCGCTCGACATTGTCGGCGAGCGCTGGGCGCTGCTCGTCGTCCGCGAGCTGTGCTTCGGTCCCAAGCGCTTCACCGATCTCCGCGCCGGTCTTCCTCGGGTGGGACCCGACGTGCTCGCCCAGCGCCTCCGTGAGCTCGAGGAGGCGGGCGTCGTGGCGCGGCGGACGCTCGCGCCACCGGCGGCGTCCCGCGTCTACCAGCTGACGGAGTGGGGGTCGGAGCTCGCCCCGGTGCTGTTGGCGCTCGGGCGCTGGGGAAGCCGCGCGCCGATGCCGGATCCGGCGCCGCCGCTCGGCGCCGACGCCGCGGCCGTCGCGCTGCAGACGACGTTTGACCCGGCCGCCGCCGCCGGCGTCGACGAGAGCTACGCGCTCTGTCTCGGCGATCAGGCGTTCGTGCTGCGGGTCGCCGACGGGCGGCTGGACATCGGCCGGGCGCCGATCGCGGCGCCGGCCGTGAGCCTCGTCACCGACACGGCGACGCTCGCTGCGGTGCTCTGGCATGGGCGCCCATTGCGCGACGCCGTCGACGCCGGCCTGCTCGCGATCGAGGGCGACCCCAGGGCGGCCGCGCGGCTGGTGGGGCTGTTCGCGGCGCCGGTCCCGGTCTGAGCCGTCACAGGCGCGCCGCGCGCCGCTCCAGCAGCCCGCGCTCGCTCGCGTTCTGCGTCAGCGACGCGGCGCGGGTGAGCTCACGGCGGGCTTCGGTGCGGCGGCCGAGCCGGGCGAGCAGGTCGGCGCGGACGCTCGGGAGGAGGTGATAGCCGGCGAGGGCGGACTCCTCGCCGAGCGAATCGACGAGGTCGAGTCCCGCCTCCGGGCCGTAGGCCATCGAGACCGCCACCGCGCGGTTGAGCTCGACGACGGGCGATGGAGCCAGCTGCGCCAACGTGTCGTAGAGGGCGACGATCCGCGTCCAGTCGGTCTCATCGGGGGTCCGGGCCCGGGCGTGACACGCGGCGATCGCCGCCTGGAGGGCATACGGCCCCAGCGTTCCGCCGACCCCCTCGGCCCGGTCAAGGGCGATGAGACCGCGTCCGATGAGGACGCCGTCCCAACGCGACCGATCCTGGTCGAGGAGCAGCACCGGCTCGCCGGCCGGCGCGGAGCGAGCGTGCAGCCGCGACGCCTGGATCTCCATCAGCGCGACGAGACCGTGCACCTCGGACTCGCGCGGGAGCAGCTCGGCGAGGATGCGCCCGACCCGCAGCGCGTCTTCGCAGAGCGCCGGGCGGATCCAGTCCTCCCCCCGGCTGGCGGCATACCCCTCGTTGAAGATGAGGTAGATCACCTCCAGCACCGACCCCAGCCGGGGCGGGAGATCGGCTCCCGCCGGGACCTCGAGTGAGACTCGTGCCTCGGCCAGGCTGCGCTTCGCCCGGACGATGCGCTGCGCCACCGTCGCCTCGCTGATCAGAAACGCCCGCGCGACCTCAGCCGTGGTCAGCCCCCCGAACAGCCTGAGCGTCAGCGCCGTCCGAGCGGTCGTCGACAGGACCGGATGACAGGTGGCGAACAGGAGGCCGAGGAGGTCGTCGCCGATGTCATCGTCGACGTCGCCGTCGAGGTCGGGGAGGTCCTCCATCTGCCGCCGTTCCAGTTCGCGGCCGAGCCGCTCGTGGTGGCGCTCGGCCATCCGCTGGTGACGGAGCTGGTCGATGGCGCGGTGCCTGCCCGTCGCCATCAGCCAAGCGCCGGGGTTGTCCGGAATCCCGGCCCGTGGCCACTGCTCGAGCGCAGCGACGAGCGCGTCCTGAGCGAGATCCTCCGCCAGGCCGACGTCGCGAACGAGGCGCGCCAGCCCGCCGATCACCCGGGCTGACTCGATCCGCCAGACGGCCTCGATTGCGCCGGCCGCGTCGGCGCAGCTCCGCGGGGAGGTCGGCGCGCCGGGCATCGGCTCACGCGGGCGGATCGAAGTCCGACAGCTCGTAGACCTGCCGGACCTCGATCACGTCGCCGTCGGCCGCCGGACAGCGCGTAGCCCACTGCACCGCCTCCTCCTTGGAGCGGGCCTGGATCAACCAGTAGCCGCCAATCAGCTCCTTGGTTTCTGTGAACGGGCCGTCGGTCACGGTCGGCTTACCGGCCGCGAACGCCACCCGTGCCCCTGTACTCGGCGGTTGGAGGCCGTCCAGCGCCAGCAGTACGCCGGCCTTGGTCAGCTCTTCGTTGTACCGCGACATGGCGGCGATCGCCTCCGGGTCCGGGTGCCAGTTCTCATCGGTGACGTTCGGCCGCATGATCATCATGAAGCGCACGAGCAATTCTCCCTTCGATCGTGGTCCGGGATCTGGCGGAGCGGAATCCGGCCCGCCCGACCGGCTGTTAACCCGACGTCGATCGGCCGTATGCGCTTTCGACATCTCAGCAAACTAATCTCTGAGACATGGCATACACGACCGCCGAGGGACGCGAGCAGGTGTTGACCGACCTGGCGGTCGCGATCGAGCAGATCGCCGACGCCCTCGCCACGCTTGGCGAGGCCTACGAGCAGCTCGACGAGCAGCACGCCGACATCCTCGAGGAGCAGTTGTTTCGCCCGGTCCAATCGGCCTACGGCCGCGCCCAGCGCACCCATTCCGAGTTCGCGACGCGCACCGGGCTGCGGACGCGATCGTTCGCCGCCCATTCGCCGGGGATGCAGTCACAGTCGGTGACGCAACTGATCGAGCGCGCGGCGGACGCCACCGAGGACGCCGATCAGTCGATCGCCGACCTTCAGGATTCGATGCTGCCGGTGGAGGTCGGCGATCCGGAGCTCCGCGCCGGGCTCTCACAGGTGCGCGAGACGCTGACCGCCGTGCCCGGCCGGGCACGGGCGCTGCTGCGGACCGTCGGCCGGTAGCCGTCGGGGCACCCCGCATTTCCTGACCCCCATGAGGAGCGTCCTCGGGGTGCGGAGGTCGACGTCGAGCGCGGTGGTGGCGACGATCCCCGCGACGCTCGCGCTGCTCGCCGCGATCCTCCCGGGGTTGGCCCTCGCACACCCCGCGGTGCAGGCGCGCGGCAGCGTGTCGCAGGTGTACGCGACCGGCGTGCCGCCGCGCCAGCGCGCCGTGCTGCGCAACCGCGCCGGCCGGATCGTCGCCACCGGGCGGGCCGACGCCCTCGGCGGAATCGTCCTGCGCGACGTGGCACCCGGCCCGGGCTATCGCCTGTTCGCCGGAGGCACGCGATCCCGCGCGCTCACCGTGCTTCCCGACCGCCCGGCACCGCCGGCGGGGGCGATCTACCGCCAGCGTCTGCCCGCCGGGGGCTACGGCTATCTGCGGACACGCGACGGAACCCGCTTGGCGATCGACGTCCGCCTGCCCGGGCCGGCGTCGGACGGGCCCTATCCGACGCTGGTCGAGTACGGCGGCTACGGCTACGCCGACCCGGCCGGCGCCGAGAGCGGGATCAGCTCTGTCGCCACCCTGCTCGGGTTCGCCGTCGTCGACGTCAACATGCGCGGCACCGGCTGCTCGGGCGGGTCGTTTGCCTATTTCGAGCCACTGCAGAGCCTCGACGGGTACGACGTGATCGAGACCGTCGCCCATCAGTCCTGGGTGCTCGGGCGGCGCGTTGGCATGCTCGGGATCTCCTACGGAGGGATCAGTCAGTTGTTCGTCGGGGCCACCGACCCGCCGCACCTGGCGGCGCTCGCCCCGCTGTCGGTGATCGACAACACGGCCACGACGTTGTACCCCGGCGGCATCCTCAACACCGGGTTTGCCGTCAGCTGGGGCCGGCAACGTCAGCACGATGCGCTGCCGGCCTCGGCTGACGGCGGTCAGGCGTGGGCGTGGAAACGAATCGAGGACGGCGATCGCACGTGTCGCGCCAACCAGGTGCTGCACGGCGAGGCGCCCGACGTCCTGGCGTCGATCCGCCGCAACCGCTACGACGTGCCGTCGGTGGCGGATCCGCTGGCGCCGGTCACGTTCGTGCACAAGATCCACGTTCCGGTCTACGTCGCCTGCCAGTGGACCGATGAGCAGACCGGAGGCCATTGTCCCGACCTCGCCGAGCGCTTCACCGGCGCGCGCCGGAAGTGGTTCACGTTCACCAACGGCACCCACATCGATTCGCTTGATCCCGTCACCTTCAATCGCTGGTACGACTTCCTGGAGCTGTACGTGGCGCATCGCCCACCGCGGCTCACGGCGGCCATCAGGGCGTTCGCGCCGACCCTGTTTGCGACCGCGATGGGAGTCGGCGGCGTCACGCTGCCGCCCGATCCGATCCAGGCCGAGCCGACCTACGCCGCCGCGCGCGCCGCATTCCAGCGGCTCGCGCCGATCCGGGTGCTGTTCGACAACGGCGCGGGCAGCGCGACGGCGGGCGCCCCGTATCCGGCGTTCGCGCGATCGTTCCGGCGGTTCCCGATTCCGGGTACCCGCGCCCGATCGTGGTACCTGGGCGCCGGGGGCAGGCTGACCGCGACGAGACCCGCGCGCGGCGAGATCGACACGTTCACCTGGAATCCACGGGCGCGGCCGCCCACGAGCTTCAGCGGGACGGACGATGGGGGACGGGGTGGCCTGTGGACAGCCACCCCCGCCTACCGCTGGCGGCAGAGTCCACCCGGCAGCGCCGCGTCCTACGTGAGCGCCCCGCTGACGGCGGACACGGTCGTCATCGGGGGCGGCGCCGTGCGGCTGTGGCTCAAGGCCTCGGCGCCCAGCGTCGATCTCCAGGTCACGATCTCTGAGGTCCGCCCCGACGGCCGCGAGACGTTCGTCCAGAACGGCTGGCTGCGGGCCAGCGAGCGCACGCTCGATCGGCGGGGCAGCTCACCGCTGCAGCCGGTGCTGAGCCTGCGGCGAGCCGACGTGGCGCCTCTGCCCCGCGGCCGCTACACCCAAGTGATCGTCCCCCTGTACTACGAGGGTCATGTCTACCGCCGGGGCTCGCGGATCCGCCTGATGGTCCAGGCGCCCGGCGGCGATCAGCCGGTGTGGGCGTTCGCGTCGCCGAGCCCGCGAGCGACGGCGACGGTGGCGATCGCCCATGGGCGCGCGCTCCCCTCGCGCCTCGTCCTGCCAGTCATCGGGGGGGTGCGGGTGCCGACCGGCCGGCCGCCGTGCCCCGGACTGCGCGGCGAGCCATGCCGGCGCTACGTGCCCTACGTGAACCGCTGAGACGATTCTTGGGGCGGGCGTCGGCGCGAACGAGTAGAGTCGGCCCACGCCATGGGCACCGAGACCCCTAGCGCGGTAGCGGCGCCCATCACGCCCGATGCCCTGCGCAGTGACGCCGGCCGCGGCGGCGACGCCCTCGCCGGTGAGAGCCGCGCGGTCAAGATGCCGCTCGTCGATCGCATCGCCAGCGGCGTGGTCACCGCGGCGCCGCCGATTCTGGTGATCCTCGGGATGTGGCTCGGATGGAGCCATGGCCTGCTCGTCTGGCAGGACCTGCTCGTGCTCGCGATCTTCTACATGGTGATCGGAACCGGCATCACGGTCGGGTTTCATCGTCTGCTCACCCATCGCAGCTTCAAGACGAGCCGGCTGCTCCGCGCCGGGTTCGCCGCCCTGGGCTCGGCCGCCGCCGAGGGGCCGGTGATCGACTGGGTGGCCACGCACCGCAAGCACCATCAGTACTCCGACGAGGCGGGCGACCCCCACAGCCCGCATCTTGACCATGGCGACGGCTGGCGCGGCCAGCTGTGGGGACTCGTCCACGCCCACATCGGGTGGGTGTTCTCCGACATGGAGGTCGCCGACGAGACCCGGTACGCCAAGGACCTGCTCGCCGACCCGTGGATCCGGTTCGTCGATCGGATGTTCGTGCTTTGGGTGGCGCTCGGCCTGGCCGCGGCATTCGGGCTCGGCGTGATTCTCACCGGCACGGTGACCGGAGGCCTGACCGCGCTGCTGTGGGGCGGCGCCGCTCGGATCTTCTTCATGCATCACGCCACGTTCAGCATCAACTCGATCTGCCACTACTTCGGCCGCAGCGACTACGACACCGGCGACGAGTCGCGCAACGTGTTCTGGTTGGCGATCCCGACGTGGGGCGAGGCGTGGCACAACAACCACCACGCGTTCCCGACGTCGTACCGCCACGGCCTCCAGCGCTGGCAGCTGGATCCGTCTGCGGGCATCATCCGCCTGCTCGAGATGACGGGGCTCGCGTGGGACGTCGTTCGCGTCGATCCCGCTCGCCAGCGCAACAAGCTGGCCGTCCAGCACTCCTAACTCCGCGCGCCTTGGCCTTCGCCGACACGGCTGCACTGCGCCGCGAGCTCGTCGTCGCACTTCCGGAGCGCCCGTTCACGATCCGCTTCTGGGACGACACGGCCGTCCCGGCCACGGAGCCGGATGCCCCGACGTTTCGCTTCCTGTCGCCCGAAGCGCTCGCGCACGTGATCCGGGCTCCCGGCGAGCTCGGCCTCGGACGGGCCTACGTGCTGGGGCTGATCGAGACCGACGACATCGAAAAATCACTGCGCGTGGTCGACACGTTCACGCCGCCGCACGTGTCGCCGGCCCGGATGGCGCGGCTCGGGATCGCTCTGGTCCGCGCCTGTGGGCTGGTCACGCCGCCCCGCGCGCCGAGGTCCGAGCTGCGCCTGAGAGGAGAGCGCCACACGATCGGTCGTGACCGGCGCGCGGTCCGCTACCACTACGACGCCGGTAACGCGTTCTTTGCGTTGTTCCTGGATCCATCGATGACCTACAGCTGCGCCTATTTCAAGGGCGGCGCGGACACGCTCGCCGAGGCCCAGCAGGCCAAGCTGGCCCTGGTCTGCACGAAGCTGGGGCTGGGTGACGGCGAGCGGGTGCTCGACGTCGGCTGCGGGTGGGGCAGCTTCGCGATCCATGCCGCTCAGCACCACGGCGTCTCGGTGCTGGGGGTCACGCTCTCCGAGCAGCAGGTCGCGCTCGGGCGCGAGCGGGTGCGCGCAGCGGGGCTCCAGGATCGCGTCGATCTGCGCGTCGCCGACTACCGGGAGCTCGGCGGCGAGACGTTCGACGCGATCTCCAGCATCGGGATGGTCGAGCACGTCGGGGAGGAGCAGATCGACGTCTACATGCGGACGCTGCACCGGCTGATGCGCCCCGGCGGCCGGCTGCTCAACCACGGCATCGCCAAGCTCACGGACTTCGACACCAAGGACGAGGGGGCGTTCTCCGAACGGTTCGTGTTCCCCGACGGCGTGCCGCTGCCGCTGTCGCGGATCGTCCGGGCGATGGAACGCACCGGTCTCGCGGTCCGGCACGTCGAGGGGCTGCCGGAGGACTACGCCGAGACGCTGCGCCACTGGATCGACAGCTACGAGCGCCGCTACGACGAGGCCGTCCGCCTCGCCGGCGCCGAGCGCGCGCGCGTGTGGCGGCTGTACCTGCGCGCCGCCCGCCTGGGCTTCACCACCGGATGGGCGTCGGTCTACCAGGTGCTGGCAGACAAGCCGGCCTGACGGCCACGACCGCCGAAATCGGAATTTACGACGCGGCCTCGGTGGTGTCGGCGGCGGCCGCCTCGTTGTCGGGAGCGGGCGCCGCGGCTTCGGTGGGGGCCGGCTGCGGGTCCGGAGCGGGAGCGTTCTCGGCGACGTAATGGGCGCCGGCCGCGCCGGCGACGCCGCCCAGAAGCGCGAGCAGCGCCCACACGGGGCCATACATCTTGCTGTCGCGCGCGGTGTCGACCGAGGGGCTGCCGGGTCCGGTCTCGGCGAGCGCCAAAGCGGCCGCGATGAGAACGAGGTTGTACTCGTAGCCCTGATTGGTGGCCCACGGCCCGTTCTTGAGGTGGACGCGGTTGATGGCGGTGAGCATCGTCGCGGTGAGGAGCGACGCGGCGACCGGCGTCGCGGCGCCGAGGACGAGCAGCGCTCCCCCTCCGGCCTCCGCGGCCCCGGCGGCGGTGGCGTGGCGCTTGCCCGGTCGCAGGCCGAGGCTCTCGAACATCTGGCCGGTCGCCTCCGGCCCGTGGCCACCGAACCAGCCGAACAACTTCTGCGTGCCGTGGCCGAAGAAGAAGCCACCGACGACGAGGCGGAGAATGAGGCGTCCGAGTTTCATAGCGGGGACGGTATCAGAACGGTTGTGCTCGCAACCGACACCTCGCTGCGCAATCCGATAGGGAGCGAGAATCCTGAGGAGTATCGTGCCGGCAGCCGGTGACCGACCAAGGAGGAGTGCGATGCGCAGGCCCGTCAACGTGCGGCTGAACGTGAACGGCGAGGAGCATGCCCTCGAAGTCGAGCCTCGTCTGCTGCTCGTTCACGCCCTGCGCGACCAGCTGGGCCTCACCGGAACCCACGTCGGCTGCGATACGTCCAACTGTGGGGCGTGCACCGTTCATCTGGACGGCGAGTCGGTCAAGTCGTGCACGGTGCTGGTGGTCCAGGCCGACGGCGCCGAGGTGACGACGATCGAGGGCCTGGGAACCGAGGACAACCTGCATCCGCTGCAGCAGGCGTTCTGGGACAACCACGGCCTCCAATGCGGCTACTGCACCCCCGGGATGATCATGGCGTCGGCGGCGCTGCTCGCTGAGAATCCGGACCCGACCGAGTCCGAGGTCCGCCACGCCCTCGAGGGCAACCTGTGCCGCTGCACCGGCTATCACAACATCGTCAAGTCGGTCCTCGCCGCGGCCGGCACGTCTCCCGAGGTGACGGCATGAGCGCGATCGACCAGGCGCCTCCGAGCCGCCACGTCGGCCGTGAGCTGCGGCGCAAGGAAGATCCGCGGCTGATCACGGGTCGCGCCCGCTACATCGACGACATCTCACTCGGCGCCAAAGGCGTCGGCGAGGCGGGAACGAGCGCCGCCTCGGCGGCGGTCACCAACGCGGTCAGACGCCCCGAGACCGCTCGCGTCGACTACATCAACATGCCCCTGAGCCCGATGCGGGTCCGGGACGCGATCTCGAGCGGCCAGGGCGCGAGCCCGGAGGGAGGCCCGGGCTCATGATCCCCGCCGAGTTCGATTACACGGCACCCGAGTCCCTGCAGGACGCGATCGGCGCCCTTGTCGACGGCGGCGAGGACGCCAAGCTCCTCGCCGGCGGCCACTCCCTGATCCCGCTGATGAAGCTGCGGCTGGCGGCGCCGTCGCTGCTCGTCGACCTCCGCAAGGTCCCGGGGCTGCACGGCGTCGAGCGCCAGAACGGCCAGTGGCGCATCGGAGCGCTGACGTCGCACTCCGTGCTCGAGCATGCGTCCGAGCTCGGGGTCGTGTCCGCGGTGGCGGCGACGATCGCCGATCCCCAGGTCCGCCACCGGGGCACGATCGGCGGCTCGCTCGCGCACGGAGACTCGGCGTCCGACCTCCCCGCAGCGATGCTGATCACCGAGGCCGAGGTGACCCTCCAGGGGCGCAGCGGACCGCGGACGGTGGCGGCCGCCGACCTGTTTACCGACTACATGACGACCGCCGTGGGCGCGGACGAGGTGCTGACCGAGATCCGGCTCGCCGCGCTCGATGGCTGGGGCCACGGCCACCACAAGTTCAACCGGCGCAGCGAGGACTGGGCGATGGTCGGCGTCACCGCGGTGGTCAAGGCGGGCGACGGCGTCTGCGAGGACGTGCGGATCGGCCTGACGAACATGGGGTCGGTGCCGTTGCGGGCGACCGCCGCCGAGGAAGCCCTGCGTGGCCAGGAGCTGACCGAGGAGATCATCGCCGGCGCCGCCGAGCATGCGGCCGACGCCACCAATCCTCCCGCCGACCTCAACGCCTCAGCCGACTACAAGCGTCACCTCGCGCGCGTGCTGACGCGGCGGGCGATCCACGACGCGCTCGCCACCGCGGGGTAGACTCGCGGGCACGGTGACGCTCGCGCAGCTTCAGACGGTTGACGGCGCGAGCGGCGCCCTCGCGGGACAGCGATACCTGGCGGATCGCCAGCTGGCGATGGCGGTGCACCTCGCCGTCGTGCTCGAGCAGCCGCTGCTGCTCGAGGGAGAGGCCGGCGTCGGCAAGACCGAGGTCGCCCGCGCGCTGGCGACGGCGACTGGCGCCAAGCTGATCCGGTTGCAGTGCCACGAGGGCATCGACCTGCATCACGCGGTCTATGACTGGGATTACGCCCGTCAGCTGCTGGCGCTGCGTGCCGCCGAGGGCGGCGTCGATGAGGGCGAGTTGTTCGCCCGCCGGTTCCTGTTGCGCCGGCCGCTGCTCGAGGCCCTGGAGTCCGACACGTCGCGACCGGTCGTGCTGCTGATCGACGAGATCGATCGCGCCGACGACGAGTTCGAGGCGTTCCTGCTCGAGTTCCTGTCGGACTTCGCGGTCACGATCCCGGAGCTCGGCACGATCACCGCCCAGCGGCGCCCGATCGTCGTGTTGACCTCAAATCGGACCCGGGAGCTGCACGACGCGCTCAAGCGGCGGTGCCTGTATCACTGGATCGACTATCCGACGCCGGAGCGCGAGCGCGAGATCGTCCACGCGCGCCTGCCCGGGGTGCCTGAGGCAATCGCGCAGCGGGTCGTCGCCGCCGTGTCGCGGCTGCGCGAGCAGGGGGACCTGTACAAGCTGCCGGGCGTGGGGGAGACGATCGTGTGGGCGCAGGCGCTGCTGGCGCTCGGCGATGAGGCTTCGCTAGATGACACGCTCGGGGTCGCGCTCAAGGTGCACGAGGATGTGCTGCGGGTACGCGACCGCGGGGTCCTCGAAGGTGTCTGATCCAGACGCCGGGAGGGCCGCGGCCATCGCGCCGCCGGCGCTGACCGCGTGTGCCGACGAGATGGTGGGGCGGGTCGGGGATCTCGCCGCGGTGCTGCGCGCCCAGGGGTCGCGTGTCGGAGTCGGCGAGGTGCTGACCGCGGTGCGCTGCGTGGAGGAGGTCGACTGCACCGCGCGCGACGAGGTCAGGCTGGCGCTGCGCACCGTGCTGTGCTCGCAGCGCCGTGACCTCGAGCGCTTCGACCTCGCGTTCACGGCGGTGTTCGGCGACGGGCGCATCCCGGTGCAGGACTCGCCGTTGTCGGAGCTCGGCTCGATCGAGCGCGCCGTGCTGCCGCGGATGGGGGTCGCGGATCCAGGGGGAGGCCTCTCCGAGCCGGGCGCCGATCCCGTACCGGCGGCGTGGAGCGACGTCGAGCTGCTGCAGGAGAAGGACTTTGCGCGCTACACCTCTACGGAGATGGCGCTCGCCCGCGAGCTGATCGCCCGGCTCGCCCGCCGCCACCCGACGCGGCTGTCGCGGCGGACCCGCCCGTCGCGCCGCCGCGGCCACGTCCCCGATCTGCGTAACACGGTCAACGCGTCTCTGCGCACCGGGGGCGAGCCCCTGCACCGCCGCTGGCGCGTCCCGACGACCCGGCCCCGGCAGGTCGTCCTCGTGTGCGACGTGTCGGGATCGATGGCCCCCTACGCCCGGATGCTGCTCCAGTACATGCACGCGTGCGTCGTCGCACGGCGCCGCGTCGAGGCGTTCGCGTTCGGCACCCGCCTGACCCGGATCACCCAGGAGCTCGCGGGCCGGGACCACGACCGTGCGCTGGAGCGCGCCGCCGCGGTCGTCACCGACTTCTCCGGTGGCACCCGAATCGGCGCCGCGCTCGCCGAGCTCAACCGGGTCCACGGGCGGCGCCTCGGCCGCGGGTCGGTCGTCGTCATCCTCTCCGACGGGTGGGATCGCGGCGAGCCGGAGCAGCTCGACGCCGAGATGGCGCGGCTGCGGCGCGCCGCCCACCGGCTCGTGTGGCTCAATCCGCTCGCCGCCCACCCCGACTACCAGCCCCTGGCGCGGGGGATGCGCGCCGCGGTTCCCCACACCGACCGGTTGCTGGCGGGCAATTCGCTCGCGTCGCTGCAGCAGCTCGCGGCGATTCTGGAGGAGATGTGACCGAGGTGGATCGCGCCGAGTGGGCCGCGACGGCAGAGCTCCACGGTCCGCCGTTCGCCGATCCCGAGACACCGGCGCCGAAACTCGTCATGTTCGGCGCGGTGCCCCTGGCCGCGGCCCTCTGCCAGTTGGCGCCGGCGCTGGGGTGGCGCCCATTCGTCGTGGACCCGCGTGAGCGGTTCGCTGTCCCGGGGCGGTTCGCCGGCGCCGAGCAGGTCATTGTGGCGTGGCCCGCCGAGGCGTATGCGGCTCTCGGCGGGATCGACGCGTCGACGTCGGTGCTGCTGCTGACCCACGATCCGGCGCTCGACGACCCGGCGCTGGAGATCGCGCTGCGCTCGCCGGCGGCCTTCGTCGGCGCGATGGGCTCACGGCGGACCCAGGCGACTCGCCGCGAGCGCCTGGCGGAGGCGGGGCTGAGCTCGAACGAGGTGGCGGCTCTCTCGGGGCCGATCGGTCTTGACACCGGGGCCCGCACGGTGCGCGAGACCGCGCTGTCGATCCTGGCCGAGATCGTCGCCGTGCGCCACGGCCGCGACGGGAGACGGCTGACGGACACGCCGGGGCCGATCCACGAGGTCCGGGCGTAGGTGGCGACGACCCGCGACGGCGATCCGCTCACGTCGATCGCGGGACTGGTCCTCGCCGCCGGGGGCGGCGCCCGGTTCGGCGCCGAGCCCAAGCAGCTCGCCGACCTCCGCGGACGGCCGCTGTTGGAGTGGGCGGTGAGCGCCCAGTGCGCGGTGTCCGCGCTGGAGCGGGTGGTGGTCGTGCTCGGCTCCCACGCCGCGGAGATCGTCGAGCGGGTGCGGTTCGATCGCGCCGAGACGGTCGTCTGCTCCGAGTGGGCCACCGGACAGGCGGCGTCGCTGCGCTGCGGGTTGCGGGAGCTCGCCACCGCCGCCAAGGTGATCGTCACGCTCGGCGACGCCCCGCTCGTCATCCCCGAGGTGATCGCCCGCTTTGTCGCGCAGCCCCCGCGCACGCGGGCGAGCTACGCCGGCCGGCCGGGCCATCCCGTCGTGCTCGGTCCCGAGCAGATCTCGGCCCTGATGTCGCATCGCGGCGATGAGGGCGCCCGTGATCTGCTCCGGGGAGGACCGGTGATCGAGGTCGGGGACCTATGCTCGGGACGCGACGTCGATACCCCTGACGACCTGGAGGAGGTTCGCAATGAAGCTAGAGCAGTCATTTGAGGTCACCGCCCCGCTGGACCGAGTCTGGGACGCGCTGATCGACGTCCAGCGGGTGGCTCCGTGTCTGCCGGGGGCCGAGGTCACCGGGCGCAACGATGACGGCACCTACAACGGCACCTTCAAGGTCAAGGTCGGTCCGACCGCCGCCGCCTACGCCGGCAAGCTCGACATGGAGCAAATCGACGAGGGCAGCCACACGGCGACGATGAACGCGCAGGGCACGGACCGTCGCGGTCAGGGCGGGGCCAAGGCGACGATCGTCTCGTCGGTCGCCCCGGCCGGCGAAGGATCGACCCAGGTCAACGTGGCCACCGACTACCACATCACCGGCCGGCTGGCCCGGTTCGGACGCGGCGGGATGATCGAGGAGATCTCCAATCGGCTGCTCACGGAGTTCGCCTCAAACCTCCAGGACATGCTTGCCGCCGACGGGGAGGGGGCGGCTCCTGCCGAGACGCCCGCCACCGACACCGCCGAGACGCCCGCCACCGACGCCGCCGCTGCCCCCGCCACCGACGCCGCCGCGCCGTCCGAGCCGGCCGCCGGCGCCGCGCCCGCGAAGAAGCGCGCTCCGCGCAAGTCGGCCGCGAAGGTCAAGTCGCCGGCCGCCGCCGCCGCCGCGGTGGAGGCGGCCGCCGAGTCCGAGCTCGCGGCGGTTGTGCCGGAGGCCGGACTGGACTCGCAGCCCGCCGCCGCGGAGGTCGAGCCCGCGGCCGCGGCCGAGCCGGAGCCCCAGCCGGCGGCAGCTCCGCCGCCTCCGCCGCGAGCTGCGGCTCCCGGTCCGCCGCCTCCGCCCTCCGGTGCGGCTCCCGCGCCGCCTCCGCCACCCGCGGCGACCCCCAGTCCGCCGCCGCCACCCGCGGCGACCCCCAGTCCGCCGCCGCCACCCGCGGCGACCCCCAGTCCGCCGCCGCCACCCGCGGCGACCCCCAGTCCGCCGCCACCCGCTGCGGCTCCCGGTCCGCCGCCGCCGCCGGCCGCGCCCCCGCACGAGAGCGAACCGATCCAGGGCCTGTCGCTGGTCGGTTCCGTGCTGTGGTCACGGGTCAAGGCCAACCCCGCGCAGATCGCCGGCATCCTCGCCGGGCTCCTGCTCGTGCTCCGGCTCCTGCGCCGCCGCTGAATCGACGTCGAACGTCGCCGGCTACGCCGTCCGGCGTCCCGCGCCGCCAGTCAGCCGCGCCCCGGCGGGTCCTCGAACCTGGCCGCCGGCGCGACCGCCACCAGCCCCGAGGGGTTGATCATCGGGTGTGTCCGGTAATAGTGGGTGCGGATCTCGTCGAAGTCGACCGTGTCGGCGATCCCCGGCCACTGGTACAGATCCCGCGCGTACGGCCACAGGTGCTCGTACTCGATGAGCTTGCGCACCGAGCACTTGAAGTGGATCTGGTAAACGGCGTCGAAACGGACGAGCGTCGTGAACAGCCGCCAGTCGGTCTCGAGCGGCTCGGGGCCGAACAGAAAGCGGCGGCCGGCGAGCCTGGCGTCGAGCTCGTCCAGAGTCTCGAACAGGGTCGCGACCGCCTCTTCGTAGACATCCTGCCGGCTGGCGAAGCCCGCCTTATAGACGCCGTTGTTGACGTCGTCGTAGATGTGCCGGCTGAGCGCGTCGATCTCTTCGCGCCGCCCCTCCGGGTACAGCTCCACGGGATGCTCGGCGAGCGGCGCGAACACCGTCGACAGCATCCGGAGGATGTCCGAGGACTCGTTGTTGACGATCATCGCGCGCTCCTTGTCCCACAGCACCGGGACGGTCACGCGGGCGTCGTAGCCGGGATCCGCCGCCGCGTAGCCCTCGGAAAGGTATTCCCAGCCGTTGACTGGATCCACGTACTCGCCGCCGGAGAACCTCCACCCCCGGTCATCGCGCAGCGGGTCGACGAACGACACGTCGATGACGTCCTCGAGTCCCATCAGCCGGCGGCCGACCAGGGTGCGGTGCGCCCATGGACAGGCCCGGGCGACGTAGAGGTGATACCGGCCACCCTGGAGCGGGAAGCCGGCGGAGCCGTCGGCGGAGACGAAGCTCCGGAAGCTCGACTGCTGGCGGCGGAACGACCCGTCCTCGCCACCCTCGCCCTCAACGGAGAATGCGCGTGCTCGAGTGCTCATCGATCCAGCGTACGTCACCGCCCCCCGGCGACCGGCCGGCCGCTGGGGCCCGCTCGCCGGTACGCTCCCCCGATGTCGGGTGTTCGTGGATCCTGAGGAGGGCCCTTCGATGACCGATCAGGCTGCGAAGGCCGCTCGCTTCCGGAAGTGCCACCGGCCGGGGGATCCGCTGCTCGTGCCCAATCCATGGGACGCAGGATCGGCCCGCCTGTTCGAGTCGCTCGGCTTCCAGGCGCTCGCGACGACGAGTAGCGGATTTGCCGCCACGCTCGGGCGTCTCGACGGATCGGTGACCCGCGACGAGGCGCTGGCCCACGCCGCGGCCATCGTCTCCGCGACCGAGCTGCCCGTGACCGCCGACCTGGAGAACGGCTTCGCCGACACGCTCGACGGGGTGGCCGAGACCGCGCGCGGAGCCGTCGCCGTCGGGCTCGCCGGGTTCTCGGTCGAGGACTACACCGGCGATGAGGGCGATCCGATCTACGAGCTTGCGCACGCGGCCGAGCGCGTCCGCGCCGCGGCGGAGGTGGCGCACGACGATGCAGTCCGGCTGGTGCTCACCGCTCGCGCCGAGAACTATCTCCACGGCCGTCGGGACCGCGCCGACACGATCGCCCGCCTCCAGGCTTATCAGGAGGCGGGCGCCGATGTGCTCTACGCGCCCGGTCCGACCGACGCGGCCACGCTGAAGGCGATCATCTCCTGCGTCGACCGGCCGGTGAATGTGCTCGCTCGCCCAGGCGCTCCGGCGGTCGCGGAGCTGGCCGAGCTGGGCGTCAGCCGGATCTCGGTGGGCGGCGCACTCGCGTTCGTGGCCATCGAGGCGGCGACCACCGCCGCCATCGAGCTGCGCGATCACGGCACCTACGGGTTCCTCGAGCGCTCCGCCGCGGGCGTCATGGCGGTACGAGAGGCCTTTCGCGACCGTCCCTTCTGACATTGTGCTCGAGGCGAGCGCGATGGCGCGGTTTGACGTGAGACGACTGGCGGCGCTGGATATGTACGGCGCGTTACTACACCCGCGGTCAGCGGCGGCTGTTCGTGGCGCTCCTGGTCGCGGCGCTCGCGGTGGCGCAGCGTGGTCACGCGCAGCCGCGCTGATCTAGGATTACCCTGGGGCCGGGGGATGGCCAGCGTCCTGAGCGCCATCGCGCCCAGTGAGGAGATAGACGTGCCGCACACTCAGCGCAACTGCAGGGGCTCCGCCGCTTGACGCGTAGCCTGCGCCTTCCCGGGTTCCGGCGGCTGCTCGTGGCGTACCTGATCAACGAGCTGGCGTGGTCGGTGGGCACGCTCGCGCTCGCGGTGCTCGTCTACCGCGCCACCGGGAGCGCGATCGGCTCCGCGGCCTTCTTCATCTGCTCTCAGGTGCTCCCGGCGTTCGCGGCGCCCGCCCTCGTCGCCCGGCTGGACCGTTGGCCGCCCCGCGTCATCCTGCCGCTGTTGTACGGGCTCGAAGCTCTCCTCTTCGGCGTGCTCGCATGGATGACGCGCCACTTCTCGCTGGTGCCGGTGCTCGCCCTCGCGCTCGCCGATGGTGCGGTCGCCACAACGGCGAGGTCGCTGGCGTCGGCGACGCGGACAGAGATCCTCAAGCCGCACGACCTTCTCCACGAGGGCAACGCCGTCGCCAACATCGGCTTCTCGGCCATGTTCATGGCCGGGCCGGTCATCGGCGGCGCCGTCGTCGTCGCCG
Organism: uncultured Solirubrobacteraceae bacterium; assembly: GCA_963731395.1. Taxonomy (GTDB): domain Bacteria; phylum Actinomycetota; class Thermoleophilia; order Solirubrobacterales; family Solirubrobacteraceae; genus Palsa-465. Next base: position 38,015 of record CAVSVH010000014.1, on the reverse strand, counting down.
GCGGAACGATCGCCGCGCTGCTCGCCAATTGCGGGCTGTTCGCGCTGATGGCGCTGGTGCTGTCGGTCACTCGGCTCCCGGGCGCCAGGCCCGAGCCGGGATCGGTGCTGGCCCGGCTGCGCGCCGGATTGGCTCATACCCGGGAAGATCCGCCGCTCGGGCGGCTCCTCATGATGCAGGCGCTCGGGCTCGTGTTCTTCACGGTGACGATTCCGGTGGAGGTCGTCTATGCCCAGCACACGCTGCACGCGGGTGCCGGGGGCTACGGCGCGCTGCTCGGGGCGTGGGGCGGCGGCGCGGTGGCGGGCAGCGCCGTCTTCGCTCGCTGGCGCCGCCGCTCGGTGGCGGTGTTGCTCAGCGGGAGTGCCGCAGCGCTCGGCGTCGGCTTCGCGATCATGACGGTGGCGCCGTCGCTGGCGGTTGCGCTCGCCGGTGCCGCCATCGCCGGGGCCGGGAACAGCGTCGAGTGGGTCGCTGCTCGGACCGCGGTGCAGGAGCGCACTCCGGACCGCTGGATGACGCTGATGATGAGCGTGGCCGAGTCGATCTCGCAGCTGGCCCCGGGCCTGGGCATCCTGATCGGCGGTCTGATCACCGCCCTGGCGACCGCGCGAGTCGCGTTCGCCGTCTCCGCCCTCGGCTCGCTGGCGTTCGCGGCGGCCGTGCCGTGGGTGTTCCGGCGGGGCCTGACGCTGCCCGTTGCCGAGACCGAGGCCGACGTGACTCCGGGCTCAGCGCTGGACCGGGACGAGTCGCTCGTGTAGAGGTCGGTCCGCTGCCGGGCGGTGCGTAGGATGGAGCTCGGTCACCGGATGGCACCGTGAGCGAACGCGCCGCCTGCATCGACATCGGCTCGAATACGACCCGGCTGCTGATCGCCGACCGCGTCGGTGACCGGCTCGTCGAGGTTCACCAGGAGCGGGCGTTCACCACGATCGGCCGCGGACTGAGCGCGGGCGGGACGATCAGCGACGCCAAGATCGACGAGGTCGTGGCAGTCGTCGCTCGCCAGGCCGTGCTCGCTGCGGCGTACGACGTCCAGGCGCTGCACGGGGTGGCGACCGCGGTGATCCGGACCGCGAGCAACGGGACCGAGCTGGTGGACGCGATCGCGCGCCGGACCGGGCTCGAGGTCGAGATCCTGTCGGGCGAGGAGGAGGCGAGGCTGGCGTTCGTCGGCGCCGCGGGGATGCTCGAGTCGGTCCCGCACGGGGAGCTCGGCGTCATCGACGTCGGCGGGGGCTCCTGCGAGATGGCGGTCGGCCGCGCGCCGAACCGAGTCGTCTGGTGGACATCGGTGGCCGTGGGGTCGGGCGCGGTCACCGAACGCTGCCTCACGACCGATCCCCCGCGGACATCGGAGCTGGCGGCGGCGCGGGTCCGGATCGCCGAGGCCTTGGCCGGGGTCACGCCCCCGCGGCCGCAGCTCGCGCTCGCGGTCGGTGGCAGCGCCACGTCGCTGGGCCGCGTTGCCGGAACCGAGCTGGACGCCGGCGCGCTGCGGCGGTCGCTGGTCCTGCTCGTGACCGAGCCTGCCGCCGTCGTCGCCCGGCGCTTTCAGATCGACGTCCGGCGCGCCCGTCTGCTGCCGGCGGGGCTACTGATCCTCCAGGCGATCGCCGAGCGGCTCGGCGCGGTCCTCAGGGTCGGGTACGGCGGCATCCGTGAGGGCGTCCTGATCGAAGCCCTCGGCTAATCTCCCTACGGACCCCGGCCCCGCCGACGCGATCTGGGAGGGCCCGTTCCGGCTACCAGCCGCCCCGCCAGTCCGCGTTGACCTCGCGGGCCTTTGCGGCGTCCTCACGGGCGTGCTTGCGCTTGTCCAGTCGCCACTGGATCAGCGACAGAACGAGGATCAGCGTCGGGAAGAACGCGATCACGATGAACATCGTGTTCGTGATCTGCGGGTCTGAGCTCTCCCCCCACCACCCCTGGCCGGCGCTGCCTTTCGCCAGGGCGGCGGGGGCGAACGCCAGCAGAGTCGCGGCGAACACCGTCAGCGCGGTGATGAATCGGGCGCGGCGCATCGTCTGTCAAGGGTACCGGATGCACACGCTGCTCCGGCCGGGCACCCCGAGGCTGGTCTCCCTGCCGCGCGCTTGGTGGTTCGTTTCGTAAAACGAGCCACTCAGGCGGCGAGTGCGTCACGGCGCGGGTTGACGGCGGCCAGCGCCGAGATCAGCGCCGAGTTGTAGTCGTTCGTCGCGTTCGCGATGTCGAGGTGGTCGAGTGCGACCTCGAAGACGGCCGCGTCGAGTGCCCGCGCCAGCTCGCGTTGCTTGCTCGGCGCCACCGCCGTGTCACGACTCGTCAGCACGACGGCGGCGGGGACCGTGACGGCGCCCAGCCAGGGGCGGGAGTCAAAGCGCCCCAGCTCACGCCCGGCCTCGGCGATGTCGCGCGCCTCGTGGCGCTCGAGCTCGGAGAGCCACCAGGCGGTGCGTTCGTCGACCCGGATGCCCGAGCGCCTGAAGCCGGCCTTGTAGAACAAGCGAGGCGCCAGGCCGATCATGATGCCCGCGGCGCCCATCCACTTCCACACCTTGCGCGTCTGGGGATCCTGGAAGTGCTGGCAGGTGGCGCTGAGCACCACGCCACCGACGACGTCGGCATGGTCGCGGGCCATCAGCTGGGCGATCGTCCCGCCCATCGAGTAGCCGACGACGATCGCCGGCCCGGCCCCGAGTTGGCGCAGCAGCGCGGCCGCGTCGTCGGAGCAGTCGATCAGGCGAAACGGCTCGAGGGGTCGCAGGCCGCGGCCGTGGCCGCGGTGGTCGAGCGCCAGGACCCGGTAGCCCGCGCGCGCGAGCGCGTCATAGGCGCCCGACCAGTTCATGTCGGCACTCACCATCCAGCCGTGCAGGAGCAAAGCCACCGGACCGTCGCCCCCGGTGTCGCGGAGAAAGAGCTCGCCTCGGCCGGGCACCACCACCGTCCGTGCCGGTGGCAGCTCGCGGGGAGGGATCGGGGGATAGGTGCGGCGACGCATCGTGGCCATGCTAGCTCGGCCGTTTGGCCTCCTACCATCAGCTCCATGGCGGTCGTCATCGCATCGGATCTGGGCAAGGACGTGGCGGGAGAGCCCCTGCTGCGGGGGATCTCGTTCAAGCTCGAACGTCGTGACCGGATGACCCTGTCGGGCCGGAACGGTGCCGGCAAGACGACGCTGCTGCGGATGCTCGCCGGCGAGGCCTCGATCGACTCGGGCGAGCTCGTGCTGAGCAGGGGGGCAAAGGTCTCGCTGCACGATCAGCGGCCCCCACGCGAGCGGGGCCTCTCGCTGCGCGAGTACATCCTCTCCGGTGCGCCCGAGTTGGTCGCGATCGAGCAGGAGCTGGCCGCGCTCGAGCAGGCGATGGCGGACGGCGCCCACGACGAGGCGACGCTCGACCGCTACGCGCGCGCGCAGGCGCGGCTCGAGCACGCCGGCGGGTACGGGTGGCGCGACCGGGCGCTGGCGACGCTCCACGGGCTGGGGTTCCGCGACGACGCCGACCTCGACCGGTCGCTGCACACGTTCTCCGGCGGCGAGCTCACCCGTGCCTCGCTGGGGCGAGCCCTGGCCGGAGCGCCGGATCTCCTCCTGCTCGACGAGCCGACCAACCACCTCGACATCGCATCCCTGGAGTGGCTCGAGACGCACCTGGTGAGCCTCGACGCGGCGATCGTCCTCGTCGCCCACGACCGCTGGTTCCTGGAGGCGGTCGGGACCTCCGTGCTCGAGCTCGAGGCGACGCGCGGACGCTTCTTCGCCGGGACCTGGCACCAGTGGCGGCGGGAGAAGGCGGCGCGCGAGCTGGCGCTCGGACGCGCGATCGACCGCCAGCAGGCCGAAATCGAACGGCTGGAGCGGTTCGTGACCCGGTTTCGTGCCGGCACCCGCGCCCGCCAGGCGCAGTCGCGGGTCAAGAAGCTCTCGAAGATGGAACGGATCTCCGCGCCCCCCGGCGACGCCGTCTCCCTGGAGTTCGCGTTCAAGCCACCGGAGCGCAGCGGACGGGTCGTGTTCGAGCTCGAACATGCCGAGCTCTCGGCGGGCGACAAGCCACTCCTGCACGACTCCGAGCTCTGGCTGGAACGCGGCGAGCACATCTCCCTCGTCGGCGCCAACGGCGCGGGCAAGACGACCCTGATCGAGACGCTCGTCGGCCGGCGCGACCTGCAACACGGCAAGCTGCGGACCGGCCACAACGTCACGGTCGGATTCCTCTCCCAGCACGCCGATGACCTCGGCGGCGGCACGGCACGCACGGTGCTCGAGGCGGCGCAACATGCGACCGGGCTCACTCCCGGGAGGGCACGGGCGCTGCTCGGCCGGTTTCTGTTCTCCGGTGAGGACGCCGACAAGCCGCTCGACGGTCTCTCCGGCGGCGAACGGCGGCGGCTCTCGCTGGCGATCCTGATCGGAAACGAGTCCCACCCGCCCAACGTCCTGATCCTCGACGAGCCGACCAACCACCTCGACCTGGACAGCCGCGAGGCACTCGAAGCCGCGCTGAAGAGCTTCCCGGGCTCGCTGCTGCTCGTCTCCCATGACCGGGCGCTGCTCGATGCGATCGGTACGCGAACCGTGGCGCTGGAGGATCAGCAGTTGCACAGCTACGTCGGTGGCTGGCCCGAGTATCTCCGTGTCCGCGCGCAGCGCGCCAAGGCCCCGGCCCCGTCGCAGACACCGGCCCCGCGCACGACGCCGGCAGCGTCGGCCGAAGCGAGGTCGGCCGGGACCGCCACTCGCACGGGCCGGCGCGGGGGCAACCGGAAGCGCAACCCGCCGAGCGCCCGGCCCTCCGGCACCGGGCAGCGACGTCTCGAGGCGCAGATCGAGGTCGCCGAGGCGGCGCTGAAGGCAATCGAGAACGAGCTGTCTGACCCGTCCGCGTGGGCGACGCCCGAGGCGACGGCGCGCTCCTCGGCGCGCCACGACGCGGCCCAGCGGACGGTCGCCGAGCTGTACGACCGCTGGGAGACGGTCGCCGGCTGATCCGGCCGGCGCCATCGGGGGCCGACACGCCCGGAGCTCCCGGTGATGTCATGCACGTCGGCCTCGCCGAGACGGCGTACGCTGTCGGTGTGACCGCCAACGTCCGCAACGTCATCATCGTCCTGGTGCTCGCCGCGCTGGTGGCGATCGTGCCCGGCGGCGGGACGGTCGCCAGGGTCCTGCTCGAGGCCGTGTATCTGGCGTTCCTCGGGGGGTTGGCCTGGGTGGCCTCGATCACGTACCGCGAGCATCGCGGCGCGCTGTACCTGCTTGGCACCAACAAGCGCATGCTGTTGTACGCGGCGATCACCGTGCTCGCGGTCACCGTGACCGCGACGTCCCGGCTGTGGAACACGAGCGCCGGCTCGGTCGCGTGGCTGATCCTCGTCGGTCTGGCGATCTACGCCGGGTGCGCCGTGCTCTGGGCGGCTCGCCGCTACTGACCCGCCACCGGAAGCCGGCCGCGACCGGCGACGACGGCACGGCCGCGCGTACACTGCCGCCGCCGTGAGCAAGGCGACGCGAGAGACGGTCTCGGACTGGCTGATGGCGGTGGCGGCGCCGATCCTGTTCGGGTCGCTGTTCTTGACCTGGAGCCATCAGTTCTCGCCCGGGTTCCTGGCCCGCTGGGGCCACAGCGCCGCGGTCGTGGGCATCCCGCGCGATCCCACGGCGTGGCAGGTGTATTCGGCCGCGGACGTGATGCTCGCGGGCGTTGCCGCCGGCCTGCTCGCCGTCGCCCTGTGGGGCGGGCGCGGACGGCGGCTCGCCCTGGCGCTGGTCCTCGCCGTCGCCGTGGCGTTCACGGTCCATGCGCTGGTCGTGGCGCCGACGAACAGCGTGTCGATCTTCGAGCCGGCCGCGAGCCCTCCCGGCTACGCGGCGAATGCGCCGTCGGCCGGACCGGGCGTGATCGTCGCGCTGATCGCGCTCGCGCTTGGCGGCGCGGGCATCGCCCTGTCGTTCACCGCGGATTAGCCGCGGTCGTGGACATGACGAACGCCGCTCTACGGACCCGCTCTACGGACCCTTAGATGAAGTCGTTGCCGGTGAGCACGTAGACGAAGGGCACGAACGGCACGATCACCGCGATCGCCCAAGTCAGCTTCGCGATCAGGCCGAGGTCGCCGCGGACGAGGAGATTGATCCAGATCAGGATCACCGCGATCGGGTGCAGGATGCACAGCAGGAGCTCCAGGATCTTCTTCACATCCGCCTCCTTTCACAGCGGGGCGGTCGCCCCGCCGACCAAATCGCACCATACCTCCCCATCTCCGCGCCGCAAGCGCCGGGCCGCCGCCGCGACGGCAGAAATCGTGCGCATGCAGGCAGAACTGCCCGCTACGCTCCCCCGTCTGTCCCCGACCGTGGTGGAGGATCCGTGACGCAACGCCTGCTCATCCGCATCGACCGTTCTCGCAATGAACGCGATTGACGCCCGACCGCAAGCGATCAGTCGGCGGGCGGTGCTGGCGAGCATCTGGTCGATCTACCGTGAAGAAGCCGGCGTGCTGCTCCCTGCGGCCGTCGCCCTGTTCGCGATCGAGTTCGTCGTCGCGATCATCCTCTCGACCAGCCTCGGCTTCATCCTGACGCTGCTGTTCTGGGTGCTGGTGACCCTGTACCAGGGGTTGGTCGTCGAGCTCGTCTCCGATCTGCACCATTCCCGCCGGCACAGCGATCTCGGCGCGCTGGTGCGAGGGGTGACCCCGGTCCTCGCTTCCTTGATGGTGATCTCGATCCTGTTCGCCATCGGGGTGACGATCGGCCTCATCCTGCTGATCGTCCCGGGGCTCATCCTGATGACGCTCTGGGCGGTGGTCGTCCCCGTCGAGGTGCTCGAGCGACCCGGAGTCCTCGCCTCGTTCGGCCGCAGCCGGGCGCTCGTTCGCGGCAACGGGTGGAACGTGTTCGGCGTCATCGTGCTCGTCTACGTCCTGACCCTGGCGGTGAGCCTGGTGGCGGCCGTCATCGCCGCGCCGCTCGGGCACGTTGGTCGCGATCTCGTCCAGTGGGCGGTGAACGTGCTCGTCGTGCCCGTGGCCGCTCTCAGCGCCTCCGTGCTGTACTTCGCGCTGCAGGAGGCTCACGGGCAAGCGGGTTGGCAGACGACCGCCGACGTCGCCTGACCGACGCGCGGAACCCTCCCGGGGGGCCGCCGAGCGCGGCCGCGCGTGGATCGCTCGCTGCTGCCGCATGCATCTCGATTGGCTCGTGGTCAGGTGGGTGAACACCTCAGACGGCGCGTGGCCGACGACCAGCAGATGTCCGCCGGGCGCGACAGCCTCGGCCAGCCGACGGGTGACCTCGACCATCCCGCCGTCCGGTGGGTGCAGGAAGTGGGTGGTGACCAGGTCGTAGGATCGGCCGTCGGCCGCGAAGGTTCGGGCGTCGACGTGCCACCTCGGTGCCGAAACGCGGGGGCGTCATCGCGTGGTATAGGCCACTACCTGCGGATCGCCGCCTCCGGCGCGGGTGGCGGGGCCGCCCGCCGGAACGATCAGCGTGTTGCCGGCGATCGCGATCGGCGAGTTGGCCGATGTGGGCAGTCGGCGGCGATAGACGATCGCGCCGGTGCCGCGGTTCAGTGCGATCAGCCGGCCGTCATAGAGCGTCGTGAGGACAAGATCGTGGGAGACGGTGGCGGCGCCGAGCGGGAGCTGCCGCACCTTGGTGTCCCACTGCACCGCGCCCGTGGCGAGATCGAGCGCCTCCACCTCTCCGGTAGCCGGGCCGGCGGCTTTGGTAGGGGTGGGGTCGTTCAGGTTTGTATAGGTGAGTGGTAGATCGCAGGTGACGACGTAGACGCTGTGGCCGGCGAGCGCAAGATTCGTCAGGACGCCCCCAAATGATCCTGGCAGGATCGTGTACGGAACGGTGATCGTGCTCTTGTGCTCCAGTGCCAGGCGGGAGTCGTGGTCGTGGCCGTTGTGTTCGCCGACCGGGGCCTTCCACATCAGCCTGCCGGTCAGGGCATTCATCGCATACACGTAGCCCATCTTCCCGGCACCGATGACGGCTGGGGCACCGTTGACGCGCGCGGAGATCGGCGAGGCCTGCATGTCGTAGTCCTTGAAGTCGTTGGGCACCCCCTGGTAGTACCAACAGAGCTTGCCTGTCGCCGCATTGAGGTTGACGTCACTGTCGGTGTAGAGCTTGGTGGACGGATGCGCGATCGCCGAGGCGGGCGTTTGATAGGGATTGCCGATGCCGTAGGTCACCGACCCGTTGCTGGCGAGCAGCGGCGTCTCCCACGCGCCGCCGGAGCCGAAGCCAAGAGCTCGCCCGCCGGGGTTTGCCCCAACGACGGTATGGAACTTCCAGAGCTCGGTCCCGTTCGACGCGTCGAGCGCGAGAAGCACCCCGCCGCCGGGTCCCGAGCCGTGTTGGCTTGCCAGATAGACCCGCCCGTTCGCGACTTGAGGCTGGATGCCGAAGGTCCCTTGGCCGGTGCTCAGAAGATGGCGGTTGGCCCAGATCGTCCGGCCGGTGGTCGCGTCGAGGGCGAAGGCCGTTGTGGGGGTGAGCCCGTACACGGTTCCGCTCGCGACGGCGACGCCATTGGGTCCCGGGCCGCTGCGCTCGGGCTGGTTCGATCGGTACTCCCACTTCAGCCGTCCGGTCGCGAGCATCAGTGCGTACACGTTGGAGTCCAGATCCTGGATGTAGGCGACGCCGTCCTGCACGATCGGTGTGGCGGTCAAGGAACCGTACGGGCGCACACCTTGGGCGGCCCGTCCCGTGAGCCTGAACGTCCAGGCCTGCTTGAGCGTCGACACGTTGGCCGAGGAGATCTTCGATCCCCGCGCATCGCGCGTGTTGCTGAGATCGGCGTTCGGGTATGGCCACGAACCGGATGCTGCGAGTGTCGTGACCGCCGCCGCGTTCGTCGCGGTGGCGCTCTTCATGAGGCCGCAACCCGCGGTGGTCGTGCCGCCACACGCCGCAACCAGCACGCCGGCCGCTATGAGCAGGACCGCGGTCAGGATCAGGAACGTCACTTCGTGCACAGATCGCTTGCTCACAAGACAACTATATATCGACCAGCGTACTATGTTCAAGGGCAACTGGCTGTCCGGTGTCCGGTCAAAGAGACGCATCGCTCAGCAACCTGCTGCACACCCGAGAGCGACTGATCTGGAACGACTTCGAGGACACCTTCCGCGGGCCGATCCACTGGGATCTCGCGGGCTATGTCATGAGTATCAGGACCCGCGGAGCGACCTCACTGTTTGTCCGGCGGGTGCTCGACGCCTACCGCTGGGACGACGAGCACGAGCTGTGGCCCTTCATGGCCGCTCACGAGGTCTATGGCCAGATCTGGCAGTTATACGACAGCCAGCGCCGCTCCGGCCGCCCGACGCTTTGAGATACCGGGGGTACGGACACTAACGCGCGAGCACCGGCCGGTCCGCTGTCGGCTGGTTCAGGAGCTTCTCGAGCCTGAGGCTTTGACCCACGGTCGGGCCGGAGTCGCTGGTCTTCGTGATCGCATTGACCTTGCGCTCGGCGCTCCGGGTGAGGACGAGATGTCCGTCCGGGCGGCGGCGGATGCAGTCGGCGGTTTCCAGGCTGCGAAGGGCCAGGGTGATCGTCGGTCGGCGCGCGGCTGCCAGCCGGGCCAGCACATCGTGGGTCAACGACAGCGGGAGGACCGTACCGTCAGGGGTGACTCGTCCGCAGCTGTCAGCCAGCAGCCAGAGCGTCAGCAGCACGCGCTCGTCCGCCCGGGGGAGATGCGCGGTCAGACCCTGGATGGCGAGGCGCTCCCGCTGAGCTTCCAGCCGCCGGTGGAGGTTGGTCAGCAGGGACGGCCACTGTGCGGCTGCCCGGATGAACGACTCGCACAGCACGATCAGCCTCACCTCGGTGAGCCCGGTGAGCTTCACGTCGCCGCCGAGGCGCAGGCCGTCGCTCATCGGTTCGGGGAGCAGCAGCACGTCGCCGCGGCACAGCAGCTCGAGCATGTGGTGGTCGCTGAGCGCAATCTCTCGCCCGAGCGCTCCCTCGGTGACGATCAGCCCGATGATGTCGTCCCGGTCGACCGGATGACCCGACAGCATCCACGCGCCGCGGGGGACCCGGACCAGGTTCACCGGGGTCGCTCGACGCGCCTGCTCCCATTCCTTGCTGCTCAGCCAGGAGCCCAGATCCGGATCCAGGTCGAGCAGGAAGCCGACCGCGTCCGGTGACGGCCCTCTGGCAATCACGGCACCCTCGCCATCAGTCCACGGCGCGGGGAGTTCAGGTACGTCATCGCATCTCCTGACAGAACCTCCGGGTGCGATGGCACCGCAGCGAAGCGCCATGACGAATCGCTGCCGATCCAGCCGGTCAAGCTCTCGCGAACGCCCCTGGGTCAGAGCGGCGAGCGCTGCCCTTATTCTAGGCACCCTCGCAGGGTGCGCTACTCTTGCCGCACGTACCTTGCCGCGCTGCGGGACGCCGGACTCGCGGATGGGCGTGGCCTGCGGGAGGGTTTTCACCGTCTCCCCTTCTTTCTCCCGGGCCGGCCCCAAGGGTGAGACGAGAACGGAGGCCGGACGATGTCCGGCACTACTACAGAGGCTCTCCGCGATCACTCGGCGGAGGTGCAGATCTCGGCTCGGGTCGTGCAGTCTTTGCGCGGCTACACCGGCCGAGGGCCGACGAAGGCCTGGACCACGATCACCGGAGATCTCGTGTCGGTTGTCCTGCGCGACACCCTGACCCAGGGCGAGCGCAGCCTCGTCGCCGATGATCGCGCCGAGCTGGTTCTCGATGTCCGCAAGGCCTACCAGAACACCATGCGCGACGAGCTCGTCGCCGGCGTCGAGGAGATCACCGGCCGCCGCGTCATCGCGTTTCTCAGTGACAACCACATGGATCCGGATATCGCGATCGAGAACTTCGTGCTCGAGCCCCTCGAGGGACAAAACGGCGCCACTCCCACGCGGTGATCGTCCGCGCGCGCCGGAGGCGCCGTCGAAACCTTTGCGTTGTCCCGCCACCGCGCGTGTGAGGGGCGAGGACACGGGCATGTAGGGGTTAGGCCTCGCCGGACCAGGACCCCGTGCCATGGCCAGCGGATTCATGGGCCGGCGAGGTCACCGCCGCCTCCTCGTCCGCGGCTCACCATGGGCGGCGACGTCAGCCTGTACTGATGCGTTGCACCAGGCGAGTGGTGAAGAAGCCCCAGACATCGGTGAAGAGCGAGACGTCGCTGACGGCGTGGCGAATGACGTGTAACGGATTCGCGTCGTCCTGACCGGCGAGAGGATCGAGCGGGAGCAATCCGACGAACGGATCGCCGGGGCCCGGGCCGTTGTCGCGCACGATCACCACGACGCGATCGGGGGCCGCCCAGATCGAGACGTGAACGGGTGGCCGCCCGTGCCTGACCGCGTTGGTGACCACCTCGCCGACCGACAGCCGCACCGCCTCGGCCTCGTCGCGCTCGAGCCGCGTCTGGCGCGCCACCTCCGTGACGGCCGTGCGGGCCGCGGCGGGCACCGGGTCGAACAACTCGACGTCTGGCTGGCATCGTTCCAGGGGATCGGCGGCCGCTTGGGCGCGCTGGTTGAGAAACGCGACCGGATCCTCGAAGCATGCATTCGGCGACATCCGGCCCCCGTCGACGGTTACGTAGGGGTGGGTGCGGACGACGTCCTGGAGGACATCATCGGCGCTGACGCGCGTGTCGTACGGGCACACCCCCCAGAGCGGGAACGCCGAGAACAGCCGGTTGATCGATGCCTCGAAACGAACCCAGTCGTGCCATGGGTCGCGGGATGATCCGCCGAGCACGCGGATTTGGGAGGCGCCGGCATCGACTCGCCGGGCATACTCGGCATAGCTGCCACGCAGCGCTTCGAGCCATCGCCGATCGTCGTCGTCGACGAACGTGACGCCCGACAGCGGCCCCAGCTCGTCGCGCACGCGTCGTCGCAGGCGTCCCTCCACACTCAGGACCGTCGGCTGCCCAGCCGCGGCGCCCTCAGACAGGAACGGCACGGCGAATGCGACGAACTCCTCGTCGGAGTCGTAGATCAGCGCCTGGTGAACGAAGCCGGGGGGCTGCGCCGGCTCCCCAACCCGACCGCCGGTCACTCCACCTCCTTCGAGACGGGGCGGCGATGTCTGCGCTCCATGGCTTGCTCCTAGCCGCACTGGAGCGCACCAAACAGGGATTGACCACCTTCGGCAACCGGGGCTTCGTGCCAGTCCACGCCACAGCTTCTAGGGCGCGGTAGCGATGGCACAGACGGTCAGCGTGGCCGAGGGCAGCATGACTATGCCGACCGACGTGAGCAGGCCGAAGAGGCAGATCAGGCAGCTGAGGATCGCCAGCGTCCAGGCCGCGCTTTGGGCCGGGCGGCGGTAACGGGTGCCGTGACACGATATGAGTCCGAGCACGAGGAGGCTGATGACGGCAGGCGCGGCGACGAATGCGAGGATGCCGGCGCCGACCACCTGCACCAGCGTGTAGCAGTGCCTCAGGCAGTACGGGTCGGCTTCAGAGCCATGGTTGTGGACGGTCAGCGCGAGCACGACGGGCAGCCAGCCGCACAGAGCTGCCGCGGCGCCAAACCACGCCCAGCGCGGGACGCGAGCGAGATGGCGCGAGCGTGCGGTCGTCAGGTCGCGCGTGAGCTGTCCTGTCTCCCGATCCCACGCTTGGTCAGCTTGGCCCCGGACACTCGCCGCCCGCAGTCGTGGGCGTCGACCAGCCGCTCCAACACGTCGGCGACGGCACTCACGCGCCAAACATACGCCTTGCTCGCCGGAAACTCCGCACCTCGACCACCGGTAGGTCCGCTGACAAACGAGAACGTATGAACGAGCTAGCATGTGTTCGCCTATGAGTCACGGGATTGATGGCCACACGCGGGGGGCGAAGCTGGATGCCGACACGGCGCGGGTCGTGGCCGAGTGCATGCAGGTGCTGTCGGCGCCGAGCCGGATCCAGATCCTCGGCCGGCTCAAGGACGGCGCGTGCTCGGTCGGGGAGCTGGCCGAGGCGGTGGGGATGGAATCGTCGGCGGTCTCGCACCAGCTGCGGTCGCTCCGGCATCTTGGTTTCGTCATCGGCGAGCGCCGCGGCAAGCAGATCATCTATGCCCTGCACGATCCTCACGTCGCCGAGCTGCTGGACCAGACCGTATTTCACGTCCAGCATCTGCGGCTCGGGTACCGCGATCCGGTCGCGACCGCGGGGGAGGGCACGGAGTGAGCGCGACCCGCCATCCCCACACCCCCGGCACGGACCACGGCCACGGCCATGGCCACGGCCACGGCCACAGCCACGGGCTGGTGGACCGCTCGATCGTCTCGTCGCGCCTGGGACTGCGCGCGGTCTCCTGGAGCCTGGTGGTGCTCCTGATCACGGCCGCGGCCCAGGCGGCCGTGTTCGCCCTGAGCGGCTCGATCGCGTTGCTCGCCGACCTCGTTCACAACGCCGGTGACGCGCTCACCGCGATTCCGCTCGGGATCGCGTTCCTGTTGCGTTCGTTCACGGCGGAGAGGCGCGCCGGCTACTTCGTTGTCGCCACCATCTTCATCAGCGCCTGCGTCGCGCTGTGGCAATCGATCGACCGCCTCGTCAACCCACAGCAGCTCCACTACCTGTGGCCGGTGGCGGCGGCGGGGGTCATCGGCTTCTGTGGCAATGAGATCGCCGCGGGCGTCCGGAGCCGGGCGGGCCGGCGCCTGGACAGCCCGGCGCTGATCGCCGACGGGGCGCACGCGCGGACGGACGGTTTCGTCAGCCTCTCGGTCGTCGCCAGCGCCATCGTCGTGGCGCTCGGGCTCGAGATCGGCGATCCGATCATCGGCCTCCTCGTCACGCTGGTCATCCTGCGCATCACCTGGCAGTCGTTTCGGACCGTGCAGGACGCGCCCGGAAACCCCTGAACCGGCCGAGGCCCCGGTCCTATCCTGCAGACAGCTGATGGCTGTCTTTCCCGCCGACCGCCGCCGCGAGCTCCCCGACGAGCCCGGCGTGTATCTCTTCCGCGACGAGCGCGGCAAGGTGATCTACGTCGGCAAGGCGAAGTCGATCAAGAAACGGGTCGCCTCGCACTTCTCGAATCCGAGCACCCGCGCCGGCCGCGACCTCGTGCCGATGATCGAGCAGATCGAGGCGCTGGTCGTCCAGACCGAGTCCGAGGCGCTGCTGGTGGAGCAGAACTTCATCAAGCAGTACAAGCCGCGATTCAACATCCGCCTCCGCGACGACAAGTCCTATCCCTACATCGCGATCTCACTCGACGAGGAATTCCCGCGCGTGTACTTCACCCGGGAGCGCCACCGGCGCGACCGCGCGTACTTCGGCCCCTACAGCAACGCCAAGCGGGTGCGCTCGACCCTCGAGGTGCTCGGCAAGGTGTTCATGTTCCGCTCCTGCGACGGCCCGGAGCCCGGCCGCCGCAGCGGGTCGCCGTGCCTGGACTATTACATCAAGCGGTGCGAAGCGCCCTGCGTCGGCTACGTCGACCGCGAGGGATATCGCAAGGCGATCGACGGCGTGATCGCGTTTCTCTCAGGCCGCTACAAGGAGATCGAGCGTGATCTCGATCACGAGATGAGGCTCGCGGCGCAGGAGCAGCGCTTCGAGGACGCCGCACGTGAGCGCAACCGGCTGCGGGCGGTCCGTTCGCTGCTCGAGCGCCAGCGGGTCGCCCATGACGGGGATGGCTCGATGGACGCGATCGCCGTCGCCGTCGCCGAGGGCGAGGCCAACGCCCAGGTGTTCCAGATTCGCGACGGCGTCCTGTCCGATCGCCAGAGCTTCTACCTGGACAACACCACCGGCGCCGAGGTCGCCGAGGTCGCGGAGGCATTCATCCTGCAGTACTACGCGAGCGCGATGTCGGTGCCGCCGCTGGTGATCGTCCAACGCGAGCTCGGGCTGACATCGTCCCCCGCCGCCCTCGCCGAGGCCCTGTCGGCGCGGCGGGGAGGTGGGGTCGAGATCCGTCCCGCCGAGCGCGGCGACAAGCGGCGGATCCTGGAGCTGGCCGAGCGCAACGCCAGGCTCGCGATCGATCAGGAGAAGCTTCGCTCCGAGCGCCGCCGCCAGCAGCGGGTGGAGGCGCTCGACGCTCTCCAGCAGGCGCTTGGGCTCGACACGATCCCCCTGCGGATCGAGTGTTTCGACATCTCGACGCTGATGGGCACGAACACGGTCGCGTCGATGGTCGTGTTCGAGGGCGGGGCGCCCAAGAAGTCCGACTACCGCCGGTTTCGGGTGTTCACGGTCGGAGACGACGCGCGCAACGGCGACGACTACGGACCGGACGATTTCGCCGCCATGGAGGAGGTGCTCGGCCGCCGGATCAACCGCTGGGAGCGCCAGCGCGACGTCTCGCCCCACGACAAGGACTACGACCCGAGCTTCGCCGCGCTTCCGAACGTGGTCGTGATCGACGGCGGCAAGGGCCAGCTGTCGGCGGGGTTGCGGGCGCTCCAGGGGTTCCGCGACCGGGGGGTGACCGTGATCTCGTTGGCAAAGCGGATCGAGGAGGTGTTCATCCCGGGCCGCGAGGCTCCGCTCGTGCTTGCCCACGACACGCCGGAGCTGCAGCTGCTGCAGCGTGTCCGTGACGAGGCCCACCGGTTCGCCATCACCCACCATCGCATCCGGCGCGACCGCGCGATGACCGCCTCGGTCCTCGATGACCTGCCCGGCGTCGGACCCGCGCGCAAGCGGGCGCTGCTGGCCCACTTCGGGTCGCCGGACGCGATCCTGGCCGCGTCGCGGGAGGAGCTGGAGTCCGTTCCCGGGGTCCCCGGCAAGCTCGCGCGCGAGATGTATCGGGAGCTGCACAAGACGGGGGTGTGACCCGGGGGCCGGGTCAGGGGGTGGTCAGGGGCGTGCCGCCGCCGGGGCCGACCCCACCGGATCCGCCACCGGACCCGCCCGAGGCCGGGGTGGTCGAGCCGCCGATCGTCAGCAGGGCCGCGCTCCCGGGCGCGAGCGCCACCGTGTACACGCCGCCGACCGGAGCAACGGCGGGCAGCGCCGGCGCCGGCAGCGTCCCCGTCATCGTCTCGGCGCCGTAGGACTGGCCCCCGAGGGTGACGCCCGAGGTGGCGCCGATGCTCGGCGACTGCAGCGTCTCGAGCGTTCCGGCGGTCGTTGCCGCCGGGACCCGCACCTGAACATCGTGCTCGTTGAGCGTGTCCTGATTGATCAGGGTCACGCGCACCGCGCCGTCGGACCCCTGGGTCGCCCACAGCTTCACCGCGCTGTTCGTGCCACCCGCTCCGGTGACCGGCAGCAGCCGAGCGCCGGGAGGGAACGCCTGGGCGAACATCGCCAACCCGTAGTACTCGGGGTGGACGAACGCCTGCCATACGCCCGACGATGAGTGCGAGACGGTGAACAGCTCGTAGTTGGACCCGGGGAGCATGTGCACGTTGACGCCGTCGACGCCGACCGCCGCGAAGTTGAACATCGTGTCGAGCGCCCACAGCGCGGAGGCGAACGTGTCGCTGACGCCCTTGCCGCCCTGGCACGAGGCCGAGTTCATCTCGGCGACGCGGAACGGCAGCCCGTGCTGGTGGGCGATCCTCGCGTACCGGGCGATCGGCGCGGCCAGCCCCGCGGACGCGCCGTCGGCGAGCAGGTTGGGGATCGAAGGGAATCCGGGAGCGCGGGGGTCGGTGACGCACGCCCGCAGCGCATAGCGGTGGTAGGTGACGACCTTGACCTGGCGCTCGGCGGCGAGGAACCGGCCGAGCCCGCCCATCCACGCCGGCCCCGACAGAGCCGGGCCGGCCAGGGGCAGGCTGGGGAGGACCTTGCTCCATTGGGTGAACTGGGTGGTGAACGCGCTCATGTCGTAGCCGCGGCCGCGCGCGCGGTAGATGTGCCCGCGGCGGTCCCGGTACCACGGGAACACGCCGTAGAGGTCGGGCTCGTTGCCGATCTCGAGCGCGTCGATGTACCGGCGGCCGATCCCCTCCATGAGGGCGCGCCCCTCGGCGGCGGCGAGCGCCGGTCTCCCCGCAGCGAGATTGATTCCCAGAATCAGTTTCGCGTTCAGGTCGCGGGCGAGAGCCTGCGTCGTGCGCAGCCAGCCCTTGGTGATCGGGTAGTAGACCCCGCCCGGGGGGATCATCCCGCGGATCGGCCACCAGCTACCGTCGGTGCTGTCACCGCCGATCCGGATCACGGGCGGCTGGCCCGGCGCCAGCCCACGGAGCAGCCCGAGCAGCACGGGATCGACCGCGAGCGGATCGCGGCCGGTGTAGCTGTGCAGCGCGCGGTATTCGAACGACACGCCGACGAAGCCCGGGGCCATGGTCTGGCCCGTTGGGGTCGCCGACACCGTCGCGCCGAGGACGTCCGCGGAAGCGGTGGCGGCTCCGGCAAAGGCGAATCCGAGCGCCGCCACGATGGCGATGCAGACGCGGCGGCGAAGCACGCGCGCCATGGTGGCATACGTCGCGGGCCGGTGCGCGGGTCACGACCGCCTGCGCCGACACGCCTCGGCCACCGCCCGTCCGCCCAGCCCGTCAAGCTGTAGGTGTCGATGGATGCCTCGGCACTTACGGATCTGGTGGTCATCACGGGCTTCTCCGGCGCCGGGAAATCGACCGCGATGGCCGCGTTCGAGGACGAGGGCTACTTCTGCGTCGACAACCTGCCGTCGGAGATGATCCGGTCGCTGGTCGACCTGTTCATGCACGCCGGCTCCAAGGTGGCGCGCGCCGCCGTCGTCTCCGACGCCCGTGGCGGCAGCTACTTCGAGGGCCTGACGGCGATGCTGGACGACCTGCGCTCCAGCCATCTCCGCCATCGCGTCCTGTTCCTCGAGGCCGACGAGGCGACGCTCCTCACCCGGTACAAGGAAACGCGCCGCCGTCATCCCCTGGCCCCGACCGGGAGCGTCACCGAGGGCATCGCCCGTGAGCGCGAGCTGTTGGCTCCGCTGCGGGCCCGCGCCGACGTCGTGATCGATACGAGCGCCCTGACCGCGGCGATGCTGCGCCGCAAGCTCACCGACGAGCTGCTGCCGACGCGGACCCCCGGGCGCCTGGCGGTGACGTTCCAGAGCTTCGGCTTCAAGTACGGGACCAGCCGCGACGCTGATCTGCTGCTCGACGTCCGCTTTCTCCCCAACCCGCATTACGAGCCCGAGCTGCGGCCCCTGACGGGAGCCGACCCGGCGGTGGTCCGGTTCATCAATCGCGACGGCGCGCTCGACGCCTTCTACGAGCGCCTGCACCCCCTGTTGGATTACCTCCTCCCGCAATACCTGGCGGAGGGCAAGGCACATCTGGTGGTCGCGCTCGGCTGCACCGGGGGCCGCCACCGCTCGGTGGCGGTCGCGCGCCATCTCGCCGAGCGGTACGGCGGCGCGAACGGCTACCTGATCGACGTCAACGACCGCGACGTCGACGAGCCGGCGTGATCGACCACGTCGGTCACGAGGTGTCCGACCTCGCGCGCAGCGGCCGCTTCTACGACGCGGTGTTCTTCGCGCTCGGAGCACGGCGGATGGTCGACGCGGAGCAGGTGATCGGCTACGGGGTCAACGGACCGCTGATCTTCTTCACCGAGCGAGGTCGGCCGCCGGCACCGGGCTACGGGCACCTGGCGCTCCAGGCGAGCGGGAAGGCGGCGGTCGACGCCGCCTACGCCGCCGGGCTCGCCAACGGCGGCGGCGACGATGGGCCTCCGGGGCAGCGACCTCAGTACGGCCGTCGCTACTACGCCGCCTACCTGCTCGATCCCGACCGGCTGCGGGTCGAGATCGTGTCGCGCCGGTAGCTCGGGCCCCGCCGGGCGCGATCGGCGTGGCACCGGGTAGCCTGTCGCCAGCCGGGACTCGGCGCGCGTCGCCGGCGATTGGTTCGAACCTCAGGTGGGAACGGAGGCAGTGCTCATGGCGGTACGCGTGGCAATCAACGGCTTTGGCAGGATCGGGCGCAACGTGTTCCGAGCCGCCTATGAGCGCGGCGCCGACATCGAGTGGCTGGCCGTCAACGATCTCGTGGACCCGCCGACGATCGCCCATCTGCTCAAGTACGACTCCACCTACGGGCCGTTCCCCGGCGCGGTGTCGGTCACCGACTCCGGATTCTCGGTCGACGGCAAGGAGATCCGGGTCCTCGCCGAGCGCGATCCGGCGGCGCTGCCGTGGGAGCAGCTCGGCGCGGACATCGTGATCGAGTCGACGGGGCTGTTCACCGACCGCGAGAACGCGTCCAAGCATCTCGAGGCGGGCGCGAAGAAGGTGCTGATCTCCGCGCCCGCTACCGATCCCGACGCGACGGTCGTCCTCGGCGTGAACTTCGACGAGGTCTACGACCGTGAGAACCACGAGGTGATCTCCAACGCGTCGTGCACGACCAACTGCCTGGCGCCGATCGCCAAGGTGATCCACGACACGGTTGGGATCACCCATGGACTGATGACCACGATCCACGCCTACACCGCCGACCAGCGCCTCCAGGACATGCCCCACCGGGATCTGCGCCGCGCGCGGGCCGCCGCGGTCAACCTGATCCCGGCATCGACCGGCGCCGCCAAGGCGATCGGGCTCGTCATCCCCGAGCTCAACGGCAAGCTCAACGGCTTCGCGGTCCGCGCCCCGGTGCCCACCGGCAGCGTCGTCGACCTGACGGTCGAGGCGGCCCGCGCGACGACGGTCGACGAGATCAACGGGGCGCTGAAGGCCGCCGCCGACGACGGGCCGCTGCGGGGGCTGATGATCTACACCGAGGACCCGATCGTGTCGTCAGACATCGTCAAGAACCCGGCGTCGTCGATCGTCGACTCCCAGCTGACGGTCGTCATGGACGGGACGATGGTCAAGGTCGTGTCCTGGTATGACAACGAGTGGGGCTACTCCAACCGCATCTCCGATCTCGTGCAACGGCTCCTGTGAGACAGCTGGCGGATCTGGGCGAGCTGCGCGGCAAGCGGGTGCTCGTCCGAGTCGATTTCAACGTCCCGCTCGACGACGGCGCGGTCGCCGACGACACGCGAATCCGTGCCGCGCTGCCGACGATCGAGGCGTTGCGCGCCCAGGGGGCGCGGGTCATCCTCGTCGCGCATCTGGGACGGCCCAAGGACCGTGAGCCCGAGCTCTCCCTGCGCCCGGTGGCCGAAGACCTGCAGGAGCTGCTCGGGGCGCCGGTCACGCTCGCTCCGGGGTCACGCGGGCCGGCGGTGACCGAGCTCGCCGACGAGCTGCAGGAGGGCGATGTGCTGCTGCTGGAGAACATCCGCTACGAGCCGGGCGAAACGCAGAACGATCCCGAGCTGGCGGCCGACCTGGCACAGCTCGCCGACGTCTACGTAGACGACGCCTTCGGCGCCGCCCACCGGGCCCACGCCTCGACCGACGGCGTCGCCCGCCGGGTCACCGACCGTGCCGCCGGGCTGCTGCTGGAGCGCGAGGTGACCGCGCTCGGCGGGCTGCTCGAGAACCCGACTCGTCCGCTCGTGGCGGTGCTCGGCGGGGCGAAGGTCAGCGACAAGATGGGGGTGATCGAGGCGTTTGCGCGCGTCGCCGACACGATCCTGATCGGCGGGGCGATGTGCTTTCCCTTCTTCAAGGCGCAAGGGCACTCCGTCGGCGCATCGCGATGCGTCGATGAGGACGTGGAGCTCGCGCGCCGGGCGATCGCCGTCGACGCCGGCGACACCGCGGCGATCCGGCTCCCGTCCGATCTCGTGCTCGCCGAGCGGTTCGCCGACGACGCGGAGCCGCGACCGCTCGACGGGGTCGACGTGCCCGACGGGATGATGGGGCTCGACATCGGGCCCCGCAGCGCGGCTGCGTACGGGACGATCATCGCCACCGCGGGAACCGTGTTCTGGAACGGGCCGATGGGGGCGTTCGAGCTGGCGCCGTTCGCCGCCGGGACCCGCGCCGTGGCCGAGGCGGTCGCACGCAGCGCGGCGTTCACGGTCGTCGGCGGCGGCGACTCGGCGGCCGCCATGCAGCGGTTCGGGCTCGCCGACAAGGTCACCCACCTGTCGACCGGCGGCGGGGCAGCGCTCGAGCTGCTGGAAGGTCGCACGCTGCCCGGCGTGGAGGCGCTGCAATGAGCGCGGACTCGCCTTCGACACGGATGCCGCTGATCGCCGGCAACTGGAAGCTCCACCAGACCGTGGAACAGGCCGAGCACTACATCGCGGCGCTGCTGCCCCGGGTCTCCTCGGTGACCGGCGTCGACATCGCGATCTGCCCGACGTTCACGGCGCTGCAGGCGATGGTCGACTCCACCCGCGGATCACAGGTGGCGGTCTACGCCCAGAACATGCACCAGGAGCCGGAGGGAGCGTTCACCGGCGAGGTATCGGCGCCGATGCTCACCGAGCTCGACGTGCAGGGCGTCATCCTCGGGCACTCCGAACGACGCGAGCTGTTCGGCGAGACCGACAAGGCGCTGTCGCACAAGGTGCCGGCGGCGCTGGCGGCGGGGCTGCTCCCGGTCCTGTGCGTCGGCGAGACCGAGGAGGAGCGCGAGCGAGGCGATACCGAGCGCAAGCTCCGCCATCAGGTGCAGGAGGACTTGGCGCGGGTCGATCCGGAGCGACTGGGGGAGATCGTGATCGCGTACGAGCCGATCTGGGCGATTGGAACCGGCCAGGTGGCGACCCCCGAGCAGGCCCAGGAGGCGATCGCGTTCGTGCGCGCGCTCGTCGCCGACCGCTCGCGTGAGCAGGCCGAGCACACGCGCATCCTGTACGGCGGGAGCGTCAAGCCCGACAACGCCGCCGAGCTCGTGGCGCTGCCCGACATCGACGGCGCGCTGGTCGGTGGGGGGAGCCTGGACCCGGAGTCGTTCGCCGCGATCGTCGCCGCCCTCGGCCGGTGAGCGCGCGAGTGGCAGGCGGCTCAGAGCCGCAGGGGTTGCCGGTCGCGCGGGCGGCGCTGATCATCCTCGACGGCTGGGGCCTGGCCGATCCCGGCCCGGGAAACGCCGTCGCGCTCGCCGACACGCCCGTCTTTGACCGGCTGTGGGGGGAGTATCCGACGACGACGCTGACCGCGTCGGGTCGTGCCGTCGGGCTTCCGGAGGGCCAGATGGGCAACTCCGAGGTCGGCCACCTGAACCTGGGTGCCGGCAGCGTCGTGATGCAGGACCTGACCCGGATCGACGCGGCGGCGCAGAGTGGGGAGTTCGCCGCCAATCGGGCGCTGCGCGAGGCGTTCGCCGACACCGAGCGGGTGCATGTCATCGGGCTGGTGTCCGACGGCGGGGTGCACTCGAGCCTCGAGCACCTCCATGCCCTGATCGAGCTGGCGGCGACGCTGGAGGTTCCCGACCTCGTCGTCCATGCGTTCACCGACGGGCGCGACACGCTGCCGACGTCCGGCGCAGGCTTTCTGGAGCAGGTCGCCGTCTGGATGGAGGAGACCGGGCGCGGGCGCGTCGGCTCGGTCATCGGGCGCTACTACGCGATGGACCGCGACCGCCGCTGGGACCGCGTCAAGCGCGCCTACGACCTCCTCGTCCACGGTCGCGCCGAGCATCACGCGGACACGGCCGCCGCCGCCGCCCGGGCCGCCTACGACCGCGACGAGACCGACGAGTTCATCACGCCGGTGCTCGTCGGGGAGGAGGCCCAGATCCGGCCCGGCGACAGCGTTCTCGGCCTCAACTTCCGGCCCGACCGGATGCGCGAGATCACGCGGGCGCTGGCGGAGCCCGGCTTTTCGGAGTTCGACCGCGAGGGCGCTCAGGCGGTCGGCCGCTACACCGCGATGACCGAGTATGAAGAGGGGTGGCCGTATCCGGTCGCGTTCGCGCCCGAGCGCCCCGCGACCACCCTGTCGGCCGTCATCGCCGCTCGCGGCGAGCGCCAGCTGCATGTCGCCGAGACCGAGAAGTACCCGCACGTGACCTACTTCTTCAACGGCGGCGACGAGTCGGCATACGACGGGGAGGAGCGTGAGCTCGTGGCGTCGCCGCGCGACGTCCCCACCTACGACCACAAGCCGGAGATGAGCGCGCCGGCGGCGGCCGAGGCATTCGTGGCCTCGTGGCGGGCCGATCCGCCACGGTTCGGGATCATCAACTTCGCCAACGCCGACATGGTCGGCCACACCGGGGTGATCGAGGCGGCGGTGACGGCGATCGAGACCGTCGATCGCTGTCTGGGCCAGGTCGTGGAGGCGGTGCACGAGTCCGGCGGGGCGTGCCTGATCACCGCCGACCACGGCAACGCCGACCACATGCTCGAGCCCGACGGCAGCCCGAACACCGCGCACTCGCTCAACCCGGTGCCGGTGATCGTCACCGTCCCGGGCCCCGGGCACCCGCTGGCGCTGCGTGACGGTGGGGTCCTGGCCGACGTGGCGCCCACGCTGCTCGCCCTGATGGGGATCGACCAGCCGGACGCGATGTCCGGCGAGTCGCTGATCGCCGGCTGAGGCGCGCGAAATTTCGTGACGCGACCGGCGCGCGGCGCAGGGTCGCGACACGGAGTACCCGCATACCGGTAGCCACCTGACGCGACCCATGCTGGACGTGGAGGTCGCGTCGGGTAATTTTCGTCCCGCCTGAGCCCGTTTCTCCGGGCATGGGGCTGGTGCCGCGCATAAAACTTGACATCGATAGACTAAGATTTCATAATTCGAATACGAGCAAACACCACTTCACAAAGCGAGGTTCTGATGGCACTTATCCGCTGGGAGCCGGTTCGCGAGCTGGGAACGATCCAGAACGAGATGAACCGGCTGTTCAATTCCTTCTTCGACACTCCGACCCCGGCGAACGGCCAGGCCCTTCGACGGTGGCTCCCGGCGATGGACCTGGTCGAGACCGAGGGCAGTTTCGTCCTCCGGGCCGACCTGCCGGGCTTGTCGGAGTCCGACGTCAACATCGAGCTTGACGACAACGTCCTGACGATCTCCGGGGAGCGCAAGGCCGAGCATGAGGAGCGTGCCGCCGGCTACTACCGCGTCGAGCGCAGCTTCGGGTCATTCCGCCGGTCGCTCACCCTCCCGGAGGGCGTCGACCCCGAGTCTGTCCGCGCGAGCTTCGACAACGGCGTCCTCGAGGTCACCGTTCCCAAGCCCGAGCAGCGCACGCCGCGCAAGGTTCAGATCTCGGTCGGCGCCGCCGATCACGAGCCCGAGGCGATCGCGGGCTCGGAGAGCGAAGAGCCGACCGCGTAGGCGCAGCTCGTCCTCACCGACTGACTAAGTGGTTCGTTTCGTGAGGACGGCGACACCGAGAGTGGTCGCCGGCGGATGCCTGGCGCGGACGCAGGAGGCGACGTGCAGCAGCGCTGCACGAGCCTCCGAGGACACAGCCAGGCGCCGCCGGAGGCCGCTCGAATGTCGTCGTATTCACGAAACGGGCCACTAAGGTCCGGGCCGTGTTCACGGTCCGGACCCGCTGTCAGCACTCGCGTGCCCGCACCGGCACGCTGCACCTCGCGCATGGCGAAGTGAGCACCCCGGCGTTCGTGCCGCTGGCCACGCGCGGCACGGTCAAGACGCTCGAGCCGCGTGACGTCGCCCAGCTGGGCTACGAGATGGTGCTGGGCAACACGTTCCATCTCTTCCTCGCGCCCGGTCCCGAGCTCGTGGCCGAGCTCGGCGGGCTCAACGAGCTGATGCGCTGGGAGGCCCCGATCATCACCGACTCGGGCGGATTCCAGGTGTTCTCGATGGGCCACGGCAGCGTCGCCGACGAGATCAAGGGACGCCGCGGCTCGGCGTCGCCGGCCGGCGGGGTCGCCACCGGCACGATCCTCGCGATCGAGGAGGAGGGCGTGCGGTTTCGCTCCTACCTGGACGGAAGCGAACGGTTCATGGGGCCCGAGACGTCGATGTCTGTGCAGGCCGCGCTCGGGTCCGACATCGCGCTCGTGTTCGACGAGTGCACGCCGTTCCATGTCACCCGCGACTACACCGCCCGTTCGATGGAGCGCACGCATCGCTGGCTGGAGCGCTGCCTGGCCTGGCACGATCGCGAGGGACCCCTCGCTCAGGCGGTGTACGGGATCGTCCAGGGTGGCGTGGAGCACGATCTGCGGCTGGCGTCCACGGCTGCCGTCGCCGCGAGCCGCTGCGACGGGATCGCCATCGGCGGATCGCTCGGCCAGGACAAGACGCAGATGTTCGAGGTGGTCGACTGGAGCACCGCGGAGCTGGAGCGACTTGTGCCCGAGCGCCCGCGACATCTCCTCGGGATCGGCGAGGTTGACGATCTGATCGCCGGCGTACGGCTGGGGATCGACACGTTTGACTGCGCGATGCCGACCCGGCTGGGTCGCCACGGTGTCGCGCTCGTCCCCGACCCGGGGGCCCGCTGGCGGGTCGACCTGGTCAAGGGACGCTGGCAGCGTTCACCCGAGCCGATCCTCGACGGGTGCCCGTGTCCGGCGTGCGCGGCGGGGTTCTCACGCGCCTACATTCACTATCTGCTGAGGGCCCGCGAGCTGACCGGCCTGCGCCTGGTGACGCTGCACAACCTCAGCTTCATCGCGAGGCTGATGGCTGACCTGCGCGCGGCGATCGACGCCGGCCGCCTGAGCGACGTCTCCGAGGGCTTGTTGGCGGGAGCCGTCCCGGGGACTACTTCGTGTACTTGTTGACGATGCCGCGCAGCTGGTCGATTGCCGTCTGCACGTCGTGGGTGCCGACCTTCTCGTCGTGCACGACGGTGCTCGATGTGCTGTCGGAGATGACGACCGCAGCGATCACGATCAGCGCCAGAACCCCGAGCAACGCGAGCATCGCCATGAAGCGTCGGACGATGCGCCGCCCCGAGCGCCGCTGCCGCGGCTGCGGCGCCGGCCGGCGCCCGTAGCCATCCTCGGGGCGCGCCGGCCGCCGCGGGGGAACCTGTCGTAACGCCTGCGGCGCCGTATCCCGGGCGCGCGGCGCGCCCGCCGGAGAGGGGCCAACCCGTGTCGCCGCCGTCCCCTGATCGGGCACGACCCGGGTCGCGCTCGTGGCGGACCCGGCCGTCCGGGACGGTGGCACCCCGCGGAGACCGTCCCGCAGCGACTCGGCCAGGAGCATCGCGTCGGCGGGTCGGTCGCGGGGATCGATGGCGAGCGCTCTCGCCACCGCCTGCGCGAGTGCGCGCGGAACCTCGGGATTGAGCTCATCGAGCGGGATCGGCGACTCGCGCTGCTGCTTGAGGGCCAGCTCCGAGAGTGAGCTCGCCTCGTAGGGGAGGCGGCCGGAGATCAGCTGGTAGGTGACCACGCCCAGTGAGTAGAGATCCGCCTGTGGACCGGCCTCGTCGCCGCGCGCCTGCTCGGGTGAGAGGTAGGCCGCTGTGCCGAGCACCGATCCGACCTGGGTGATGCTCGACTGGTCGGTCGCGCGGGCGATGCCGAAGTCGGCCAGCTTGACGACGTCTGAGTCCGACACGAGCAGGTTGCCCGGCTTGACGTCGCGGTGCACGACACCGTTGCGGTGGGCGTAGTCCAGCCCGCGACAGGCCTGGTGGACGATGTCGATCGTTTCACCGACGTTGAGGTGCCCGCGATCGCGCAGCAGCTCCGCGCACGAGTTGCCGGTGACGTGCTCCATCACGATGAAGTGCTGGTGGTGGCCCGAATCGAATCCGAAGTCGAACACCTGGACGATGTTGGGGTGCACCAGCCGAGCCGCGGCCAGCGCCTCACGGCGAAAGCGCGACACGAACGTCGGATCGTCGGCGAGGTGCTCCGCCAGGAGCTTCAGCGCGACGTAGCGCTCCAGCCGACTGTCAAAGGCGAGATGGACGGTCGACATCCCGCCCACGCCCAGGCGGCCCTCGATCCGGTATCTGCCCGCGATGGTGGTCGTGCCTGTCATTGTCCGTTACCGCCCACCCCGTTGCCGCCGCTGCCGTTGGCGCCCCCTTGTCCGGCGCCGCCCCCATTTCCGACTCCGGCGCCTCCGTTGGACGTCTGAGTCGTGCTCGGGGGGGCGGGGCTCGTCGGGCTGCTCGACGAGCTGGTGGTGGTGCTGCTGTTCGTATTCGTCGTGGTGGTAGAGCTTGTCAGCGTAGTCGACGTCACCGTCGGTGTCGTCGGGGTGCTCGTGGTCGTCGGAGTGCTCGTGGTTGGCGTCGTCGCCGATGTTGGTGTGCATGTCCCGCCCTGGAGCTGGCTGACCGTGCCGGCGGCCTGGCCGAGATCACGCGCCAAGGTCGTGTTGATCGTCGACGGGAGGTTCGTGACCGCGTTGGTGAGCGCTGCGGCGGCACTCGCCGCGGCCCCACAGTCGTGCGCCTGCAGCGCCGAGGAGATCGAATCCAGCTGACTGTTGATGCTGCTGTTCTGGGCGGCCGAGAGCAGCCCGTTCCCGCCGCCGCAGGCGACGACGAAGGCGGCCGTGAACCCGAGGCCGCCGGCCAGAAATGCTCGAGAGCCAAACCCCATGCGCCGCCTGACTCTAGAGGCTGTACCGGTTTAGAAGACGTTAGGGCCCGTAGGCGACCCGCACGATCGGCTACTGCCCGTACAGCAGCCGCTCGGCCAGCGAGTCGGGAAGTCGGGCGGCGCGGATCGCGGCGGCCGCGCCCGCGATGTCGTAGTCGGTGCGCCGGTAGATCGCCCGCTGGGCGTCGACGTCGAGTTCCATCCACGCGGCCCGCGGATCCCCGTCACGCGGTTGACCGACGCTGCCGGGATTCACCAGCCACTCGCCCTCGCCCAGGTCGAGCTCCTCGCCGTCGGCTCGGGTCTCGCCGGTCGCCGCGGCCCCGGGGACGCGGACGAACGACAGGGCGACGTGGGAATGGCCGATCAGGGACACGCGGCGGGCCTGCACGTCCATGCAGAGCTCGGCCTGCAGCGGTGAGAGCACGTACTCCCACACCGGATCGCGGGGACTGGCGTGGTAGAGAGCGACCGGCTCCTCGACGTTCAGGGGCTCGAGCGACTCCAGGTAGGCCCGCGTCTCGCTCGTGATCACGTGCTGGGTCCAGGTCGCTGCGAGCGCCGCCCCGCGGGAGAACTGCTCCAGCGGGATCGATCCGCGGACGCCGAGATCGTGGTTGCCGGCCAGGCAGATCGCGGCGCTCTCCCGCGCGAGCGCGACGCAGGCGTCGGGATCGGCTCCGTAGCCGACGAGGTCGCCGAGACACCACATCTCCCGGCAGTCGGTCTCCGCAATCGCGTCGAGCACGGCGTCGAAGGCCTGGCGGTTGCCGTGGATATCGGAGACGATCGCGATCCGCATGGCTACAGTCTCGCGGGTGAGCGGGGTTTCGCGCCTCAAGGTCCTCTGGCCGGTGCTCGCCGCCGCGGCGGCGGCGGAGGGCGGCCGGCGACTGCTCGCCCCGTCGGCACCCGCGCCGATCCGGGCGGAT
Organism: uncultured Solirubrobacteraceae bacterium; assembly: GCA_963731395.1. GTDB lineage: Bacteria > Actinomycetota > Thermoleophilia > Solirubrobacterales > Solirubrobacteraceae > Palsa-465. Next base: position 9,763 of record CAVSVH010000014.1, on the reverse strand, counting down.
CTGGGCGCCTACTTCACCACCGCGGAGATCAACCGCGGCCGTCGCTTCGCTCGGCCTCAGCTGGGGCTGGGTCTGGCCGGCGGCGCGCTCGATCTCGGCGCGCTGGCGCTGCTCGCGCTCCGTCCACCGCCCATCCTGCGTCGGTCCGCGGGCCGGCCGGCCCTCTCCGGCGCCGCCGCCGGCGCCGGCCTGTCGCTGGCGCTCATGCTGCCGTCGCTCCCCCTCCGGATGATCGCTCGCCGGCGCGCGATCGCCGTCGGGCTGGACACCCAGTCGTGGCGCGGCTGGGCGGGAGACATGGCGAAGGCCGGCACCATCCAGACGGGATTCGCGGCGGCCGCGGGCGCCGCCGTCGTCGCGGCCACCCGACGCTTCCCGCGCGCGTGGTGGGCGCCGCTCGCCGCAGGATCGGTCGTTCTCGGCGCCGGTCTGGCCGCGGTCGCCCCAGTGCTGCTGGAGCCGATCTTCAACGACTTTGACCCGCTCGCCGAGGGCGAGACCCGCGCCGACGTGCTCGCGCTCGCCCGGGATGTCGGGGTCACCGTCGGCGAGGTGTACTCGGTTGATGCCAGCCGGCGCACGACGGCGGCCAACGCCTACGTCAGCGGCCTGGGCCCGACCAAGCGCGTCGTTCTCTACGACACGCTGCTTGACCGCTACAGCCGCGATGAGATCCGCCTCGTCGTCGCCCACGAGCTCGGCCACGTCCACCACCGCGACGTTGCCCGCAGCATTCTCTATGCCGCGATCGTCGCTCCTGGCACCGCGTTGGCCGTCCAGCGGCTGAGCGAGCAACTGAGCGAGGAGCGAGGAACCCCGGCGTCGCTGCCGGCGATCGCGCTGGCTGCGACGGTGGTCGGCGCGCCGATCGGCGCCATCGGCAACCGGCTCTCCCGGTCAATCGAGCGGCGGGCCGATCAGTTCTCGCTCCAGCTTGCCGGGGCGCCGGAGGCGTTTGTGTCGTTTGAGCGCGCGATCGCGCTCCAGAACGTCGCGGATGTGGATCCGCCGCGCTGGGTCACGCGCCTGCTGGCGACGCATCCGCCGACGGCGGAGCGGATCGGGGCGGCGGTAGCGTTCGCTCAGGCGGCCTGACCGCCGACGTCCATGATCCGGCGAGGCGCTCAGTCGGGCGCCCGCAGCACGATCACGCAGTTCTGGCCGCCGAATCCGAACGCGTTGGCGGCCGTCGTGCGCACGCTCGCCGCCCGGGCCGTCCGCGGAACGTAATCGAGATCGCAGTCGGGATCAGGGGTGTCCAGGTTGACCGTCGGGGGCAGGACGCCGTCGCGGATCGCCAACAGGCAGACCATCGCCGACAGGGCCCCGGCAGCGCCGATGAGGTGGCCGACCATCGACTTCGGGGAGCTCGCCGGGACGTTGTCGGCGGCCCCGCCGAGGGCCATGCGGATCGCGCGGGTCTCGGCGGCGTCGTTGGCCCGGGTCCCGGTGCCGTGGGCGCAGATGTAGTCGAGCTCCGCCGGCGAGACGCCGGCGTTGACCAGCGCCAGCTCGATCGCCCGGGAAGCGTGGATCCCCGACGGCTCCGGAGCGCTGATGTGAAACGCGTCGGAGGTGAGGGCGCCGCCGGCCACCGTGCCGTAGGCGGTGGCCCCGCGAGCGCGCGCGTGGTCGGCCGACTCGACGACGAGCACGACCGCGCCCTCGCCGAACACGAACCCGTCGCGATCGGCGTCGAACGGACGGCTCGCCCGCTCGGGGGCGTCGTTGCGCTCCGACAGCGGCCCCATGAGCGACAAGCCGGCGAACATCGCCCGCGCGATCCCGGCGTCGGTGCCACCGGCGATGACCACGTCGGCCTCACCGCCGAGAATCAGCCGCCGGGCTTCGAGCAGCGCCGCGGTGCCGCTGGCGCAGGCCAGCGCCGACGCGTTCACCGGCCCGTGCACGCCGAGGTCGATCGCCACCTCGCACGCCGCCATGTTGAGAATCGTCGACGGCACGAAATAGGGGCTGAGCTCCCTTGGCCCGCGCCTCACCAGTGCCTCGACGTTGCGCTCGGTCTCCGGACCACCGGCGACGGCGGCGTTGACGACCACGCCCGTCCGGTCGGGCTCGGCGCCGGTGTCGAGCGCCGCGTCGGCGACCGCCTCTCGCGCGGCGCTGATCGCCAGCTGACTGAAGCGGGCCGAACGCCGCGCCCGCTTCGGTCCGAGCACCGCCTCGGCGTCGAAGCCGTGCACCTCGCCGGCGATCCGCACCGGCAGGTCGGACGCGTCGAAGCTCGTGATCGGCGTGACCCCGGAGCGGCCCGCCACGAGCCCCTCCCACGTCTCGCCCGCCGTCAGCCCGAGCGGGGTGAGCGCTCCGATCCCGGTCACGACCGGGTCGTCGCGCTGGCTCGGGTTGCTCACGGGCGCTGCAGCCGTCCTTCGGCGGCGTCCCGGGCCGCCTGCTCGCGCACCTGGTAATGGACCTTCTTGCCGGTCGCGGTCATCGGCAGCTCGGCCACGAATCGGTAGGCGCGCGGGCGCTTGTAGGCGGCGAGCATCGGGTGGTCGCGACAGTGGGCCTCGCAGGCGGCGGCGTCGAGGTTGGGGTCAGAGGCGACGACATAGGCGATGACGAGCTCGCCCCACCGCTCGTCGGGCACCCCGACGACCGCCGCGTCGGCGACGCCGGGATGTTCGGAGAGCACCGCCTCGACCTGGGTGGGGTGGACGTTCTCGCCGCCGGAGATGATCATGTCGTCCTTGCGACCGACGATCGTGACGTATTCGTCCTCATCCCACGTGGCGAGATCGCCGATGTACAGCCAGCCGTCGCGGAACCGGGCGGCCTGCTCGTCGGGCTGGTTGACGTAGGCGTAGCCGGCCTTGACCGAGCGCACGACGACCTCGCCGATCTCGGTCTCATCCTTGGCGGCGCGGTCGTCGGGATCCGCGTGACGGTCCTCGTAGATCTTGACCACGGCGACGTCGTCGTCGGTGCACGCCCGCCCCGCCGAACCGGCGTGCTCGGGCAGGTCGGAGGGGCGCAGAAACGTGTTCCAAAACGCCTCGGTGGTGCCGTACCCGTTGAAGATCCGCGGCGTCAGCACGCGCTGGTAGCGCAGGCACGCCTCCCGGTCCAGCGGCGCGCCCATGGTCACGATCCCCCGCAGGCTGGTCAGATCCCGTGGACGGGCGGTCTGCTCGGCGGTGAGCAGCGCGAGATTCGTCGGCGCGCCGATGAGGAATGTGAGACCGAGCTCCTGCACCCGATCGAGGACGGTCGCGGGATCGAACTGGCGTAGGGCCACCGCTTCCGCGCCGCAGTACAGCGTCGGGTTGGGGCCGCCGGAATACAGCCCGCCGCGGTGAAACCACGGCGTCATGTTCAGCGTCCGGTCCTCGGGGGAGAGTGGGAAGTGCATGATCACGTCGTGAGCGGAGAGGACATCGACGAGGCCGCACAGCGAGACGCCCTTCGGCATTCCGGTCGTCCCTGACGTGTACAGACGGGTGGTCTCGTCCCAGGCCGAGACCTGGTCAGGCAGGTCCGGGATCGCGGCGACGTCCGCCGGGGACGCCTGGAGCAGCTCAGCGAGCGGGATGTGTCGGGTCGCCGGTCCGGCGCCGGTCGCGGCGATCAGCGCCGGCGCGTGATCGGCACGGGTGAGCGCGTCGCCGGCGGTGTGGGCGAGCGCCCCGTCGTACACGAACGCCCGCGGCCGGCTGTCGTCGAGCACATGCGCGACCTCGCCCGACGAGAGCCTGAAGTTGATCGGGGTCGCGATCGCGCCCAGCCGCTGGGCCGCGAGCCAGAGGAGCACGAAGTCGCCTCCGTTGAACAGCGAGAAGACGACGGCATCGCCCCGGGTGACGCCCGCGGCACGCAGCCCGGCGCTCAGCCGCCCCGCGTCGGCCCACAGCTCCGCGTACGTCCAGCGCCGCCCGGCCGCGGGGTCGTGCAGCGCGGGCCGCGTCGCGTACCGGTGGCTGTTGCGTTGCACCCCCGCCAGGTGGGTGAAATGTCGCTCGAACACCTCCCGGAACGACGACGGGTCATACCGGTTCGGACCGCCGTCGCTCAACCCCGGGTCTCCGCCGGCGCGCGCTGCTCGAGTCCCGCGAAGAGGCGCGATCGGACCTCGGCCAGACGCTCGTACTGCAGGAGCGGTGAGCCGCCCAGCGGCATCAGCGCGAACTCCTGCACGCCGGCCCGGCGGTAGGCATCGAGCTGGTCCACGGCGCCGTCGATGCTATCCAGCAGCGTCCACCGCTCGATCTTCTCCAGGTCCATCGCGTACTGGCCGCGGATGTGGGCCTCGGCCTCGGCGCGCGCGCGCGCCCGGTGATCGTCGATGTGGACCCCGACGAGGAGGGCGATCCCGGGAGGTGGGCGGCCTTCCTGAGCCGCGAGCTCGGCGAGGATCGCTGAGCGCTCGGCGAGCCGGCGGGGCGTCAGCCACATCGGCAGCCACACGTCGGCGAAGCGGGCCGCTCGCCGCAGCGCCGGCTCACCGCGGCCGCCCACGTAGAGCGGCGGCATCGCGTCCATCGCCGGCTCCAGGCCCGGTGACGTGAACCGCAGGTAGGGCCCGTCGTGGTCGACCGGCCGGCCGGTGAGCAGATCGCCGATCACCCCGAGCGTCTCGTCGAGCCGCGCTCCCCGCTGGCGCACCGGCACGCCGGCGGCGGCGAACTCGTCCGGGAACTCGCCGCCGACGCCGACGCCGAGCAGCAGTCGGCCGCCCGACAGCGCGTCGATCGTGATCAGCTGCTTGGCGGTCCACGCCGGCGGCCGCAACCCGAGCAGCATCACGCTGAAGCCGAGGCCGATCCGGCTCGTCACCGCCGCGGCGGCGGCCAGGCACGACGGCGCATCGAGACCGGGGGCGGGGCACGCGAGGTGGTCGCCGACCCACGCGGCATCGAACTCCAGCTCCTCGGCCAGCCGGGCGGCAGCGGTGATCTGGGGCGGCCGGCCGGCGCGGACCGCGTCAAAGCTGGGCAGCAGAACGCCGCAGCGGGGCGCGTCCGGTGCCACCGTCGCCGTGTCGGGCTCGTCGCCCGTGTCCACCGGCTCCACGATCACCGACCAGTCCGCTGCCGGGGCGGCGGCCTACGCCTCGTCGTCGGGACCGTATTCCGGAGCCGAGGCTCCGCCAGGGCCGAACTCCGGCAGATTCTTGATCCCTTCCCGAGTCTGCCACTTGGAGTAGTTGTCCTGCATCGCGTCGATCAGCTCGCGCATGAACTTCGCCGACAGGTTGATGCGGCTGACGACCACCCCGGGAATCTCCTCGTCCTCGACCTCGTGATCCACCCGGGCGAACGTGATCGTGAACTCGTAGTCCGAGTGGCTGACGTTGGCAAAGTTCGAGTACACGCCGGCCATGATGTCCGGCGAGAAGTGGATGTTGATGTGGCGTTCGGGCGTGTTGGGATCGTCCATATGGCCGTAGTATCCCATTGTGCGGATCGTCGTCGTCGCCGTGGGAAGGCTGCGCCCTCCGTTCGCCGACGACGTGCAGCACTATCAGAAGCTGCTGGCAGGCCACACCCGGCTGGAGTTGGTGGAGGTGCGCGAGGACGATCAGGTCCTGCGTCGCCTGCCGGACCGGTCGTTCGTGTCGCTGCTCGATCGGGCGGGGGAGAGGCTCGACTCGCTGCAGTTCGCCGACTTCCTGGAGGAGCGCCGTCGCAGCGGTCGTGACCTCTGCTTCGTGATCGGCGGGCCGTTTGGCCTTCACCTGAACGAGGTCGATCACCGCCTGTCGCTGGGCGCGATCACCATGCCCCATCAGCTGGCGCGGGTCGTCCTCTTGGAGCAGCTTTATCGGGGTCACAAGATCCTCGCCCGCGAGCCCTACCACTACTGACCGCCGGTGCCGCTGCCGACCCACGACCGCCACGTTGCCCTGAGCCACGTTCAGGCGATCGAGCAGCGCAGCCGGGCCCGGCGGGAGCTGCGGATGTTCGCGCGGCGGCTCGGCTTCCTCCTGGTCGCGCTCGTCGCCGTCATCGTGCTCGGCACGGTCGCCTTGCGCATCGCCGAGGGCACGTCGCTCGCGTACTCGTTCTCGTGGACGCTTGACACGGTCACCACGCTCGGCGCGATGGCGGACCCGTCCGACACCGCCGGCCGGGTGGTCGTCGTCGTCCTGGAGCTGGTCGGCATAGGTACGCTTTTCTACGGGCTGGCGACCGTGGCGGAGTTCTTCGTCTCGGGCCAGCTCAGCGGGCTGCTCGAGGAGCGCCGCAACCAGCGCATGATCGATTCCTACACCGACCACTTCATCATCTGCGGCTTCGGCCGGGTCGGCCGCCAGGTCGCCCGGGATCTGCGGCTCGCCGGCGTCAGCCACGTCGCGATCGACAGCAATCCGTCGCATCGCGAGCAGGCGGAGTCGCTGGGCGTGCCCTACATCGAGAGCTACGCCGCCGACGACGAGGTGCTGCTGGGGGCCGGGATCGAGCGCGCCCGAGCGGTGATCGCGTGCGTGGACTCCGACGCCGACAACATCTTCATCGCGCTCACCGCGCGCGAGCTGCGCCCCGAGATACTGGTCATCGCGCGCGCGTCCGCCGAGGACTCCGAGAAGAAGCTTCTCCGGGCGGGCGCCGATCGGGTCATCTCGCCCTACAAGACCTCGGGATCCGAGATGGCACGCGTGGCGCTGCACCCTCAGGTGGGTGGTGCTGTCCAGGTCGCCGACTACCGGATGGAGGAGATCGAGGTCCCGGCGGCGTGCGAGGGGGTCGGCCAGACGGTGGAGCGGGTGCGGGGCGACTCGGTCATCGTCGCGGTGCGTCACACCGACGGCCGGCTCGAGCCCCAGCCCCCACCCGACCTACCGATCGAGACCGGCGACATGCTCGTCGCCATCGGGTCGCCGCCCGCGCTCGAGCGGCTCGAGACCCTGTTTCAACCCGTTACGGTGCCCAGCGCGTGACAGCGCCACTCGCCGAGCTGCGCTCCGCGGTGCTGGCGGCCGCGGCGGCGACCGTCAGCGACGGCGCCAGCGTCCCCTCACCGGTGCGCGTCGATCGGGCCAGGCGGCCGGGCCAGGGCGACTACTCGACAAACGTGGCGATGCTGCTCGCCCCGAAGCTCCGGTCATCGCCGCGGGACATCGCCGAGCGAGTCGGGATCGCCCTCGGCGAGCCGCTCGGATCCGAGCTCGTCCGGTTCGAGGTGGCCGGCCCCGGGTTCTTGAACCTGTTTCTCTCCGACGGTTGGCACCGGCGGGTGCTGCGGACCGTGCTGGAAGCCGGCGAGCGCTACGGCGCGGGTGGCGCTTCGCCGGCGCAGCGGGTCCTCGTGGAGTTCGTCTCCGCGAACCCGACGGGCCCGCTGGTGGCGGCCAGCGGGCGCCACGCCGCCTACGGCGATGCCCTCAGCCGCGTCCTTGCGCACCACGGTCACACCGTCTCCCGTGAGTACTACTTCAACGACGCCGGCACCCAGATCCGCCTGCTCGGCGAGTCCGTCCAGGCCCGGGCGCGGGGCGAGGAGGTGCCCGCCGGCGGCTACCAGGGCGAGTACGTGCGCGACCTCGCGGATGCGATCGCCAACGTCGACACGTTGCCCGTCGAGGAGGTGTCCGGCCGCTCGGTGGCGCAGCTGCTCGCGCAGATCACGGTCACCCTGGAGCGCTACGGCGTCCACTACGACCGCTTCTTCAGCGAGCGGACGCTGCACGAGGGCGCGCCGAGCTATCTCGATCGTGCCCTGGCGCTCGTCGCCGAGGGCGGGAACAGCTATGAGTCCGACGGCGCGCTGTGGCTGCGGTCCACCCGTTTCGGCGACGACAAGGACCGGGTCCTGTGTCGCTCCGATGGAGCGCCGACCTACCTCGCCGCCGACCTGGCGTACCTGCTCGAGAAGCGCGAGCGTGGCGTGGAGCTTCAGCTGCTGCCGGTCGGCGCCGATCATCACGGCTATGTCGCGCGGATGAAGGCGGCGTTCTCGGCGCTCGGCGGCGATCCCGACGCGCTCGAGATGCCGATCCTTCAGTTCGTGCACCTGATCGACGGCCAGTCGCGAGCCGCGATGTCCAAGCGTCGCGGTGATTTCGTCACGCTTGACGATCTCATCGATGAGATCGGGGTCGATGCCACGCGCTTTTTCATGCTCCAGCGCTCGCACGACCGCACCGTCGACCTCGATCTCGACCTCGCTCGGCGGGAGAGTCCGGAGAACCCCGTCTACTACGTCCAGTACGCCCACGCCCGGATCGTGTCGATGCTCGGCCGGCTGCCCGCAGAGCGGGTGGGGGGGTCGCTCGGTCCCGACGCGACGTGGGCCGACGGTGATCTTCACCCCGCCGAACGGAACCTGATCCAGGCGCTCGTGACGTTTCCGGATGAGATCGCCGAAGCGGCCGACCGCCGCGCCCCGCACCGGATCGCCGCCTACGCGTTGGAGCTGGCGCAGGAGTTCACCGCGTTCTACCGTGACTGCAAGGTGATCGGGGCCGACCCACCGGCCGTCGAGTCGTTCCGGATCGCGCTGTCACAGGCCGCGCGCCAGACGATCAAGCTCGCGTTGGCGCTGCTCGGCGTCTCGGCCCCGGATTCGATGTAGCCCGCGCAGTTACGACTGCCGGGCGAGGTCCTCGTCGAGGCGGCTGGCGTCCGCGGGGTCCAGCGGGGACGCCGGCGGCGCCGGCTCGGCCGCCGCGAGCCGGGCGCGCCGTCGCCACCGCGGGATCGTGATCACAAGCATCGTGATCCCGAGGATGACGAGCACCGGTGGCACGACGTAGACGAGCAGGTTGAAGCCGTGGGCGGGCGGGAGGGCGAGCACCGACGGGCCGTACTGCTGGACGAGGTTGTCCTCGATCTGCCGGCGCGTCTCACCCTGGGCGATCAGCCCACGGATGTACTCCCGTTCGGAGAACGCCTCCGGCGACTGCGCGACCGCCAGGGATTCGTGACAGGCGACGCACATCACGTCGTTCTCGATCGCGGTCAGCGACGCCCGCTGGGGGGTGGCCGCGATCGCGCGGGCGGGGCCCCCGCTGCCGGTGAGCGCCAGGCTGAGAGCGAGCACGACCGCCACGGCGGCGGCCGGCGCGCGCCACCGGCGGGTGGCGACACCGCAGGCCCTCATGACCGCTCGGAGAGGATCGACGGCAGCGTCTGGCTCAGCCACCTGGTGGTCACCGGGTAGCGCTGCAGGGCCTGGATCCGGCCCTGGCGGTTGATCACGAACGTTTCCGGTACGCCGGTCGTGCCGAACGACCGCACGAAGCTGCCACTGACGTCCCGCAGCACCGGATACGTGATGTGGTATCGGTGGGCGAACCCCTCGGACGCGGTCGTGTTATCGAGATACGTCACCCCGATCAGAGTGGCGTTGTCGTGCACCAGCGTCTTCTGCTCTTTGGAGAGCAGCGGCGCTTCGGACTGGCACGGCTCACACCACGAGGCGAACACGTTGAGCACGACCACCTTGCCGCGGAAGTCGGCCAGGCTTGCTCGGCCCGACCGGCCGAGCAGCGGCAGCGCCTGATCGGCGTGTGGGGCGACCGGAAAGCGGCCGTGAGCCACTTGGGCGTCGATCGACGAGGTGCTGCTCTGGTTCGAGACGCCATACGTCAGCAACGCCAGCACCGCAAGCCCGGCGAGCGCGATCAACCCAGGAAGAACGAACCGACGCATCGTTTTGATGGTAATGACCGGCGCCGGTCGCGGGCGCCGACCGCGGGGCCCACTCCCCCTTTAGAATCGCCGCAGCGCGGACGTAGCTCAGTTGGTAGAGCGTCGGCTTCCCAAGCCGGATGTCGCGAGTTCGAGTCTCGTCGTCCGCT
>CAVSVH010000013.1:0-169158 GCA_963731395.1 uncultured Solirubrobacteraceae bacterium | reverse complement strand
GGCTATCCAGTGACTGTTATCGGCTCGCTGTTGGAGGTCTGGCCCGACGCGGTCACCGTGATCGAAGCGGTCCCGGGACTGATCGGGAACGACCCGGTGGCCGGGGGCAGATCAAAAGTGATCGACGTATCGCTCCAGTTGGTGATCGTCACCTTGGCTCCGTCATAGGGCGCTCCCCAGCTCGTGTTTCCCTGCGAGAGCGTCAGGTAGCTGCTGGCTCCCGGGGTGGCGCCGAAGTTGGTGCCCGTGAGCGTGATCGAGCTTCCGGCGGTAGTGCTCGACGGTTGCACCTCGGTGATCGTCGGCGTGGGCGTGACCGTGCCGGCGATCGACAGCGTCTGGGGCGCTGACGTCTGTCCGGCCACGGTCACCGTCACGGTCGCGCTCCCCGGCGAGATCGGGAACGACCCGGAGGCCGACGGCAGATCAAAGGTGATCGAAGTATTGCTCCAGCTGGTGATCGTCACCTTCGCGCCGTCATAGGGCGCTCCCCAGCTCGTCCCGCCCTGGGCGAGCGTGAGATAGCTGGCGTCCTGAGCCGAACCGAAGTTCTGACCGGTCAGGGTGACCGCGTCCCCCGGCGCGGGGGTTCCCGGACTCGACGAGGTGATCACCGGCGGAGGCAGCGGCGCTTGCGCGGGGCCGGCCTGCTGGCTCGCCGTCACTTGCTGGGCCTGGCCGGCGCTGACATAGGACGCCTGCGCCTTCAGGCTCGCCGTCACCGCAGAGCTCGGACCCGAGGGAGCGGTGACCGTCCACGATTGCGTGGCCGATCCTCCCTCGGCCAGGTCGCCGCCTGACACGGGCGACGCCGGCTTGACCGTCCATCCCGACGGCGCGGTGAGGGACACGGAGAGGGCGGTCGCCGTCCCCGGCCCGGCGTTGTGCTCGGTCGTCGTGACGGTGGTGGAAGATCCAGCGTCGAGGCTGAGCGGGGTCGAGGGCGTGATCTTCAGGTCGACCGCCGCGGGCTCGGGGGCGGTCACCGGCGCCCCTCCGAGCTCGGTGACCAGAGCGCTCGAGGACAAGCCGAGGCCGGTGACCGCAACCGTCAGCGTGTGGCTCGCTGAGTCATAGCTCCAGCCGCCCGGCCCTGACGGGAGCACCGGGCGGCCGTCGACCAGCACATGGCTGGGCTTGCTGAGGCTCTCGATCTGGACCGAGTAGCTCCGCGAGCTCTGCTGTCCGGGATAGCGCCCGCGGCTGGGCCCGATCTCGACGTTGGTGGACGAGCCGTACCCGTGGCCGAACGCCGGCCCCGACCAGGTGGTGATCACGGTGCGGCTGTCCTGGCCGCGCTCGTAACCGTTGCCCTTCCCGGCATCTTCGTAGAGCGAGAATCGGCCGAACCGGCCCGGGTAGACCCGGAGCGTCGTGGGGGCGCCCGGATCGGCGCCGACGTGGCTCATCGCGGCCTGCTCGGGGATGATCCCGCCGGCCTTTACGAACACCGGCATGCGATCCAGGGGGACCGTGAGCGGCTGGCGGGAGGGGCCGGTGAAGGTGGCTCCGGTGAACCAGTCAGTCCACTTGCCGGGCGGAAACCAAACCGACACCTTGCTCGACGTCCCCGGCGATGTCACCGGCGCGACCAGGACATCGGACCCATACAGATACTCACCCGGGTTCTCATAGGCCGCCGAATGGCCGGGGTAGTCCATATAGAGCGGACGGGTGATGGAGCCGCCGCTGTTGACCGCATCGTCGGCGAGCGTGTAGGTGTACGGCACCAGTGCCTCGCGCAGGCGCAGGAAGTCGGCGGCGATCGAGTCGGCGGGCTGCGGATACTGCCACGGCAGCCGGTTGCCATTTGAGGAGTGCAGCCGCAGGATCGGCTGGAAGGCTCCGAGCTGCACCCAGCGCGTGTACAGGTCGGGATCATCGGAGGGCGTGCCCGGAGGCGGACCCAGGAAGCTGCCGATGTCGTCGCTGACGTAGGGCTCGTCGATGCTGGACTCGTCGGCGGCCAGCTGAGCCTGGAGGCCGAGGGTGTTCCAGGTTCCCCACGTGTCGCCGGTGAACGCGAGCGTCGATGTATGCCCCGCCCACGGGCCTGCCGGATAGACCTCGTCGGGGTTCTGGTAAGAGCTGCCGATGCGGGAGAGCACGAATCCGCGCTCGCCCTTGTTGGCCAGATCCTCGGCATAGAGGTGGTTGATCCAGTTATCGGGCGTGAGCCCGGGCAGCGAGGCTGTGGAGGAGTCACAGCACCAGTCCAGCCACCAGAACGACACGCCCTGGGACTCGAAGGGCTGATGCAGGGCGAAGTAGGACTCGGCCTGCGGGACGCTGCTCCAGTCCCAGACCTTGCAGGCTCCGCTGAAGCACGAGCTGTCGGCCAGCGAGCCGCCCGCCAGTGCCTGGGTGGCGGCCAGCTGGGGGTCGTCGTCGGCGATGCTGGCATGGATGTTGAGCGTGACCTGGATGCCCTGCTGCTTGGCCCAGGTCAGGAACGCCTGGGGATCGGGGAACAGGGAGGGGTTCCACTCCCAGCCGTTCCAGTCATTGGGCGACTTCCAGTTGGTGTCCACCGACAGGGTGTCGAGGGGGACCTGGTTTGCCCGGAAGGCCGGGATCAGCGTGTTCTCGTAGTCAGACGTGCTGTAGCCGTGATAGTCCGAGTACCAGACCCCGAACGTCGCCTTCGGGAGCAGCGGCGAGGGTCCGGTCAGGCGCTCGAGATCACGGGTGGCCTGCTCGTAGTGGTGGCCGTAGACGAACAGGTAGCCGTCCTGGATGTCGCCGTTGGCCGGTCGCTCGGCGACCCAGCCCGTGGAGGTCCAGAGCGCCGTCTGGGAGTCATCGAGCAGCCGGTAGCCCGCCCGGTCCAGGATGCCAGGATGCATCCCGGGCAGCGCGGCCGAGCACTGCGCCGCGGTGGGCGTGCCCGCTGGGCAGCTGTAGCCCGGAGAGCCGTAGGTGGCGGTGTCAAAGCCGCGCGTGTAGCCACCCAGGTAGTCCATCGTCGGTTCGGCCGGCGCTGACGGTCCGATGGGCGCGACCGACAGGGTGTCGACGTTGACGGTGCAGCTGTCGCCGGCGGCGCACCTCACTCCTACCTTGTTGGTGCCCGCCGTCAGGTTGACATCGGCGGTGACAGTGGACCACGTGTCCCAGCTGCTGGTCGCTGGCAGGGTCAGCGTCTTGACGTCCGTGCCATTGACGGTGAGATCGATCGTGCGGGGCGCGGGCCCGCCGAGCGCCCCGATGTAGTTGGAGTAGCGGAGGCTGACCATCGCCTGCCCGGCGGGCGCGCCCAGAAGCGTCCACTCGGCACCCGCCTGGCTGCCCTGGCCGAGCCCGCCGATGAACCCGGCGATGCTCTGGTAGGCGGCGTGGTTGGTCTCGATGTTGGCGGCGCCGGCCAGCGCGGCGGCGCCCGCGTCGCAGACCTGGTCAAACGGGCACTCGTTCTCCCACTGTGGGCTCACGGTCGTCCGGCCGCCGGCTCCCTTGACCGTCACCGATACGTTCGCCGGGCCGAAGGGGCCGGATCCGAGCTTGTAGCGCAGAGTCGTCTCGTACGTGGAGATCGTCAGCCATCCGCCGCGGCGCCGCACCCGGTAGTCGGGCACAGCGAAACGGCGGTACACGGCGTTTGCCGTCGGGGCGTCCTCGAAGCTCGCCGTCGGCGAATACTCCATCCTGATCAGGCCGCTCCGCAGAACCTCAAACCGGGCGTCGCCGGCCACGACGGTGGCCTCCGGGCTCGCCTTAGCCGCGGAGAAGTCGATCGGCGTCGACAGGTTGACCGGCGAGGTCGGCGAGGTGGCTGCCGCCTCGGCTGCGTCCGCCATGACCATCGCGCCACAGCCGACCAGGACGTACATCATCGCGGCGACGAGCAGACGCCTTCCCATACTGTCTACCTCTCCTCAAGCGCCGCTCCCGGCTCTCGCCGGCTGGCGCGGCCTTCCCTTCCCGGCGGCCAGAGTACCACCTGTTCCGCCGCCGGACAGGCGTACCTGCGGAAAGCGGGAGCGACCTTGCCCCGGCCGGGTCGCCAACCTCATAAACCCTCATCAGAGCTGCCTTCAGGACTCGCCGGGGTGCCATTGACCGTCGGTTCCTCGCTCGCAAGTAGTAAAGCCGCCGCGAATCGTCCACACACAGCGGGTGAGCCTCGGCGTCGCTCGCGTCGACGCACAAGATGCTCAGCCCGGTGTCGTTTGCCGTGGAGGCGGGCGCGGAGCGCGGGCCCTGGCGCATGGTTCCTGCGGGTGGCGGCCCTTTGCCTGGAGAGGTGGCCCTTGGCACGAGCAGCAGCGTCTGGGGCCGTGCGCACTGCCGCTTCCATGCACCTGAGCAGCTGACTTTGATGCGTTGGCGGCGGCGCTTGCGCTGGAGTGAGCCTAAGAAGCGGCCGGCCGCAGGCAACTTTGCGAGGTATCTACTTATGCAACGACGGCGTTCCACCGGGACGATTCTCGCGCCCTGCTCACGGCGACGCTCGGGCCAGCGCGGACGCGACGCGGCTCCGGCGGGCCGCGGGGAGGCTCGCACGCGAGGCGGCGGCGGCCGTCGGTGGGCAGGATGCGGGGGCTGGTCGAGGGGGCTCGAAGTGGCCTGTGGTGGCGGTCGGACGAGGTTGAGCCGTTATCCCTTGTCTCTGCGTGGTCGCGGTTGCCGAGAACGGTCTCGGTCCTGGGGCGGTTCTGGCTCTCTTGGACTACGGTGTGGTGCGCAGACCGGCGGTGGCCGGGATCACCGGCGGTCGTCGAGCGTGGACGGCGTCGATGATCTCCGTGCTGTCGATCCCTTGGAGGTAGATCGAGGTCACCCCGAGGTGGGCATGCCCGAGTTGGCGCTGGATGATTGGCAGCGGGATCCCTTCGTGGGCCATCTCGATCGCGTGCGCGTGGCGGAGCTGATGTGGCGCGAACCGACGCCTGACTCCCGCTGCGGCAGCGGTCCGGCCCAGCTGGCGGCGCGCGGATGCCGGCTCCCAGTTGCGCCCGGCGGTCGGGCCGTGGATCACGCAGAACAACGGGCCGACCGGGAACCTGACGCGGAGCTGCTGCCACGGCTCGAGGTGCTCCCACGCCCAGCTATCCATCCCCACCTCGCGACGCTTGTTGCCTTTGCCGTGGCGGACAACCACAGCGCCGCGGCGAGGGTCCAGGTCAGTCTCGGCGAGCGCAAGCGCTTCGCCGATCCGCAACCCCGCTCGCCACAGCACGATGATCAGCGCGCGTAGACGCACCCCATCAAGACCCCCGCCTGCGGTGCGCATCACGGCGATGATCTCCTCGACGGTGGGCGGGTCTGCTGGATAGCGCCGGCCCTTGTTACGGGGCAGGCGGCCAGCGTGATAGCCGGGGAAGGTGACGGGCTGGCGCCGGTGGCCAGCTGCATTAAGGAGGACCGGGTGCATCGAGCACCTCCGTGGTGAGAGCGGGTCGCGCGGCCGTCACGACGGCAGTCAGCCGCGCCGGGCTCTCACTCTATGGCGCAGTGCGACGCCCACGGGGATCGCCGTAACCAGGGCTGGTGGGAGGGCGTGCAAACTCGTCACGCTGCATAGGCGGATCTTGGCGTGCTCAGAAACCAGAATTGCCAGTCTTTCGGGGCGCCACCGAGAGGGACGATCCCCGCCCGCGCGCGTCATCAGTGATCAGATGCTCCCGCGGATCCTCGCCGGTTGAGGCCTCAGTCGAGAGCATGCATCGCTGTGCGATCACCGGGCCCCCTGGGAGCCGACCGCCACCGGGTCAACCCCGGCGGCTGGCAGACTCGAGCGTCCCAGCCCACCAGCAGGAGAGGATCGTCATGCGCATCTGTGTCACGGGAGCGAGCGGGAAGGTCGGACGGGCAACCGTGGAGGATCTGCGCGCTCACGGGCACGAGGTGACCGCAGTCGATCTGGTCACCGTGCGCGAGCACAGCGGTCCAATCGTCGTCGGCGCTGACTTGACCGATGCCACGCAGGCGGCCGAGGTGCTCGCAGGGATGGACGCGGTGGTCCACATCGCCAACCACCCGGCGCCCGACCTGGTACCGCCGACCCGGACCTTCACCGACAACGTCACGATGAACTTCAACGTCTTGAATGGGGCGGTGGCCGCGGGCGTGTCACGGGTCGTGTGGGCCTCCAGCGAGACAACGCTCGGCCTCCCGTTCAGCGAGATCCCGCCGGAGTACGTGCCGATCGATGAGCAGCACTATCCCCGCTCGAGAACCGCCTACGCCCTCTCGAAAGTCGTCTCTGAGGCGATGGCCGTCGAGCTCAACCACTGGTCGCAGATTCCGATGATCGCGCTGCGCTTCTCCAACGTGTACGACGTCCACGAATACGAGCTGCTGCCGGCGCTGTGGGATGACGTCTACGCCCGGGACTTCAACCTCTGGGCCTATATCGACGTGCGCGATGCAGCGAGCAGCTGCCGCAGGGCGCTGGAGGCCGACGTCTCCGGCGCCCAGAGCGTGATCATCGCCGCAGCGGACACGATCATGACGCGTCCGACCCGCGAGCTGCTCGCCGCGCGCTTCCCTGACGTCCCCGTGCGCCGGGAGCTAGGCGAGTTCGAGACGCTGCTGTCGATCAAGCGCGCGCGCGAGCTGCTCGGATGGGAACCAGCTCACAGCTGGCGCGACGAGCTCGCCCATTAGGCCGCCTGTGCTACCGCTGGCCGGTACGTTGAGAAGTTGCCGCAGGGCAATGAACCCTCCCCCTTGGTACGCAGCGGCTATGGCTGACGAGCCCGAGCGGAGCGCTCGCAGTGTGCTAGCCGAGCTTGAAGGAACGGTACCTGCAGCTCGCCGATATCCAGGGCCCGAGCTGACCGGCGCTGCACGACGAAGTGCGTAGGCAAAGTCGGGCTGGACGCTCCGGGGACGTGTCGCCCCTGCGGGGCGAAGGCGCTCGTGCGGCGTCATCGGCGCTGACCATCCCGATCGCGGCGAAGCACTCACCGCCCGAGCCAATAGTCGACATGGCCCTGATCCGCCTGATCGAACCACCACCCGACAATGCGCCGCCCCTCGCGAACAGGCGACCTGAAGAACGACGCGCCCGTCTTGACCTGAGCGCCGATCAGAGTGCCGAGAGCCAAGAGATCGTCAGAGCGGGCTATCCCCAGAACGTCGGTCCCATCTTCGCCAGAGTCGCGGAGCACAGCGCCCCAGCCCAGCTCGCTGAATGCCGCGGTCACCTGCAGCTCATCGGCGTTTCCTCGGACCCTCGTTGGCGATGCCCTCATCGCGCGCAGGGTACGAAGTCCCGGCCGACCACGCCGACACGACTGACAAAACGCGGTTGCGTCCCCCCGGCGGACGCTTGCTTTTCCCTCGGCGCCCGATGGACTCTCGACGCATGCTTCGCGACGCCAGCGCAATGGGCCTCCTTGAGAGCGACGCGTGCCGGCTGCGCAGAGAGTCCCGCCAAAGGCCGGGGCGCCAGGTCCTCTGACACCGGTCGCTGGTTGCAACTCATTCCTGCAGTCGCGAGGCGCAGGACTTGCGGCGAGCAAGCCC
The DNA here is from genome assembly GCA_963731395.1 of uncultured Solirubrobacteraceae bacterium. Taxonomy (GTDB): domain Bacteria; phylum Actinomycetota; class Thermoleophilia; order Solirubrobacterales; family Solirubrobacteraceae; genus Palsa-465. The sequence continues at coordinate 161,685 of CAVSVH010000013.1, read as the reverse complement.
GCGATCATCATCGGCCTCTGCGTCCTGCCTGGAACGGGGCTCGGGATCTTCGAGGCGGCCGGCTTTGCGATCCGCTCTATATGTCGCGTCCGCAGCGTGACCGGCTCGAGAGCCGGGCGGCCGGGCGCGCTCCGTAAGGTTCTGGTATGCGCGAAAGGCCGGGCAGATGATCACGGAGACGACCGGGCTCCCGCGCTGGGACGTCGAGTCGATCTTCCCTTCGCTTGACTCCCCCGCGTACGCCTCAGCGCGCGAGGCGTGGCGGGCGAGCCTCGATGAGCTACGGGCGCTCTTCGAGCGCCACGGGATCGAGGCAGGCGTCACGCCCGCGTCGACCGACCAGGCCGGGCGGGCGCTCCAAGAGGTCATCGCGGCGTTGAGCTCGCTCGAGGAGTCGACCCGCCGGCTGAGCACGTACGCAAGCGCGCTTGTGGCCACCGACGCCTCGGATACCGCGGCCGTCGCCGAGCAGTCCCGGCTGTCCGCCGACGCCGCAGGGGTGGCCTCGCTGCAGACCCGGCTCAACGGATGGATCGCGGCTTGCGGCGCGGAGGCGCTCGCTCGGACCTCGGCGCGCGCCGAGGAGCATGAGAGCTGGCTGTGGCGGTGTGCCGAGCACTCCGCCCACGAGATGAGCGAGCGCGAGGAGGATCTGCTCGCCGCCATCGAGGTACCGGGTGTCGAGGCGTGCGCCACTCTCGCCGGAGAGCTCAGCTCGACGCTCAAGGGCACGCTGCGGGGTGAGGCTCGGCCGATTTCGGTTCTGCGCGGCATGGCGGCCGAGGACGATCCGCAGCTGCGTCGGGAGGCCTATGACGCCGAGCTCGCCGCGTGGGAGACGATCGCGACGCCGATGGCGACCTGCCTGAACGCGATCACCGGGCACACCGTCATCGTCGACCGCCGGCGGGGCTGGCCGGACACGCTCGCGGCGGAACTCTGGCGCAACCGCGTAACGCCGGAGATCCTCGAAGCCATGCAGACCGCCGCGCGCGAGAGCTTCCCTGACTTCCGCCGGTTCCTCACCGCGAAGGCACAGGTCCACGGCCACGCCGGCCCGCTCCCGTGGTGGGACCTGGTGGCGCCGGTCCCCGGCGCCGCCGCGTACGACTGGTCAGAGGCGCAGTCAGCGGTGACCTCGGCGTTCGCCACCTTCACACCCAGGCTCCGGGAGCTCGCCGCGCGGGCCTTTCGCGAGCGCTGGGTGGACGCCGAGCCGCGGCCGGGCAAGCGCGGCGGCGGTTTCTGCATGCCGATCGGTCAGGGCGTCTCACGAATCCTCGTGAACTACGACGGGAGCTTCGACAGCGTCCAGACGCTCGCCCACGAGCTCGGCCACGCGTACCACAACGTCAACCTCGCCTCCCGGCCCCCGCTGCTGCGCCCGACGCCAAGCGCGCTCGCGGAGACCGCGAGTATCTTCTGCGAGACGATCATGGTGCAGGCCGGGCTTGAGGGCGCCGGGCCCCGCGAGCGCCTTGCGCTGCTCAACGCCGATCTCCTGGGCGCTACCCAGGTGGTCGTTGACATCGACTCGCGGTTTCGCTTCGAGTCCGAGCTCTTCCGGCGGCGCGCCGACGCCCCGATATCGGTGCAGGAGCTTTGTGACGCGATGACGGATGCGCAGGCCGAGACCTACGGTGACGGCGTCGATCCCGGCACGTACCACCCTTGGATGTGGGCCGTCAAACCGCATTACTACAACGTGCACCGTCACTTCTATAACTGGCCCTACTGCTTCGGGCTGCTCTTTGGCATCGGCCTGTACGCGCGCTACCTCGCGGACCCGGCCGGCTTCCGCGCCGACTACGACGACCTCCTCTCCGCTACGGGAATGCTCAACGCACGCGCGCTCGCTTCACGGTTCGGGATCGACCTCTGCGACCTCGGCTTCTGGCGGTCGAGCCTCGACGTCATCCGGGCAAGGATCGACGATTTCGTGGCCCTCGCCGCAGATGCTTGAGCGCCCTCCGAGGCCACCAATCGCGCGTTGAGCTCGCGATGGCGATCCGCGTCAGCTTGACGCTCGGGACGGGGATTCCGCCGCTCAGTCCGCGTGGTCGGCGCTGACCCGGCCTGGGGCGGTGCGCCGTGGCCATGCCTGGTAACCGCTGCGCGATGGCGCTGCCGCCCACGCAAAAAACGTCTCGCGGCCTCGGCAGCTGACGCCTGCTTTGAGCGGCTCACTGACCCCGGCCATCACGCCCGCTTTGCGAGTCCTCTCGTCGACCCGACGTGAGCCGATGAGCGCTCCGCCGCGAACGCGATCGTTGGCTGGCTAGCCTGCGGACGAGCCGTGACGACGTTCCAATCGCTCGGATCAGGCGCGGGAACGTCCGCCGTGGCCTGAGGCGTCCGGCGCGACTCTGCTTAGGCGAATCGGGCTTTCTGCACATTAGGCCCGGAGCCCCGCTTCGGCGAACTGCGGTCGTTCCCCAAGCACGTCGCTCTCGCGTAAGGTGAGCTAGGCAGGCCGTTGTCGCTCCGCAGCGTGAAGCCGGAGCGATCGATCGATCTCACGCTCCCCTGCATCAGGCTCCCAGCTCAATCCAAAGTTCTCGATCTCTCCCTTGGAGTGATGCCAGCGCAGAGCACGCTGATTACCCTCGATGACGTCAATCGTGGCCAGAGCGAGTGCCCTCGCGCCGCCCATGCTGCCCAAAGCGAACGCATCCTCTGACCAGGCGTAATAAGCGCCAAGCGTCCCGATGCGTGCCATCTCGTCATCCGTAAACGATGGCGCCCGCTCCGCGAGGTCATCCTCTCCGTGACTGCGCAGCATTGAGGCCAGCGTCTCTCGTGACGGCCGCATTCCCATATTTCACAAGCCTAGTCTTTGCGGACTGAGCTGAGGACGGGCAACGCGATAGGCAAGGGGCTTCTGACGGATCCTCATCCGCGGCCCTCCTTTCGGGCGCCGCCTCGCGCTCACCCAACCGCCCCCCGGGAACCGCTCACCCGCGCCCTTGTCAGACCGCTCCAACCGCACGCCCCAGGTGCAAACAGGACATGAACCTTCGGCACGGACGCCGCTTGAACTTCACCGAGCGCGAGCGAGGTCGGCCGCTAGAGCCGGCGGTCTCTATCGCGCGGGCGGCAGGAGCGGCACGGCTTGCTCTGCTCTTCGGTGCCTGGCGTGCGTGCTGGCTCGGCGATCACACCACCGCGACCGGCCGAACCATCGACCCCGTAGCCCCCCGGATCGACAGCGGCAGACACATAAAGCAGAACTCGTAGACGCGGTCGCGCGCGAGCGCCTCGCAGTTGACCATCTCGAGGATGAAGATGCCCCGTTCGACCAAGAGTGCGATGTGGACCGGATGGGGGTTGCCGGGCACGGTCGACGGCAGGACCTCCAGCGACTCCGTGTCACCGGCGACCGCAACCACGCCCTGCTCGGCCAGCCACAGCGCGGCCTCGCGGTCGATGCCGGCCTGCTCGTGGGACTCGATGAAGTCGGCATCCGGCCAGCCGCTCAGGTAGCCCATGCGCACCAGGACAACATCGCCAGCCGAAATCGAGACGCCCTGAGCCGCGCAGACTGACTGCAGCTCGTCAGGACCGATCGGGTCGTGGGCGGCCAGCGCGTCGACGCCCCGATAGCCCGCCACGTCCAGCAGAACACCCCGCGTGATGATCGGAGGGATGTCGCAGGCATCGTCGCGCAAGGGACCAAAATCCCCGAGGTCCCGCTCGGCGTTCCCGCCGCCGAACCACGCATGCTCGTCGCCGCACGTGATGTGCGAGAGCGCGTCGATGTGAGTCCCCGAATGGACGGTGCCCATGACCATCTCGCTCTGCCAGGCGAACTTCACGTCGTTCTCGGCCAGCCACTCCTGGTCGCCTTGGTTGTCCAGGCCCCGCGGCGTCCGGTAGGCCATGACCTGGAACGGCGGGTGGCCGGGGAACAGCGGCATCCCGGGGAAGCGCACACAGTCGAGGTCGTAGACCCGCCCTTCGCGGGCCAGGCTCATGGCCGCCGCAACCTGCTCGGGGCCCAGCTGAGCGGCCGGGGTCACAGAAGAACCGCTGGTACTCGTCATCCGATGATCACGCCCTCGAGGTTGCGTTTGACGGGAAGGACTTGCCGGTGGGCGGCTTAGCGGTCTTGCCGGGGCACGGCTTGCCGCTCACGGCGGCCGAGAGGCAGAGCTCCGGCGCCAGCTCCTTTTCGTAGAAGTCGTCGAAGAACCCGGTGCTCGGCGCCGTGCTCGATGGGAAGACGTTGCAGCCGCTGATCACATTGGTGCAGCGCTTCAGCTGCGACGCCGTGTTCAGGGGCAGCGGCACCGTCATCAGCTTGGGCATGTGATGGCCCTGAAGCATCGCCACCGCTTCCTTCAAGGCATAGGCGCCGGTGTAGGGCGGCGATCCATACGAGATGCCCTGCACCTGGTGGGCGGCCATCGCGTCGCGGAAGCCGTTCTCGGACTCGCCGGTGGTCGGCACGAACTTGCGGCCGGCCGCCCGGTAGGCCTGGAGGATTCCGAACCCCACCTGGCCCCACACTCCCTGAATGTTGTGGTCGGCACCCAGGACCCGGGCCATGCCCTGCTGGGTGTCGGCCTGGTCCCAGTTGCCGGCGAACTGGGCGATGACGTGGATGCCCGGGTGCTGCTTCCAAACTGACGCGGCGCCCGCCCGGCGGTCGGTGTCCACCGAGGTTCCCGCCACCCCGTTGGCCTCGACGATGTTGCCCTTGCCGTGCAGCGCCTTGGCCAGCCATTGGGCGGTGAACTTGCCCGCCGCGAACTGGTTGATGTGGACGTTGTAGGCACAGGGCTCGGTGACCGCGCCGTCGTAGGCGATGACGATGAGGCCGCGGTCGCAGGCCTGCTTGATCACCGGGTCAAGCGCGGTCGGGGAGATGGGGAAAGTGATGATCGCGTCGTAGCCCGCCGCGATCATCTGCTGCATCTGCTCGATCTGGCTGTTGACGTCGGCGCCGCCCGCGCCGGCCGCGCCCGCCACGTAGGTGTGCAGCTGCACCTCGTGGTTGTAAGGTGGCGTGGCCGCTTCGGCCGTGACCAGGTTCTTGGCCTCGATCTGCCAGTCGTTGCCGACGTAGCTCATCGACAGCGCGACCTTGAACACCCGGTGCGAGTTGCCGTTGTGGAGGCCCTGCTCCGCCGAGGCAGAGGCGCAACCGGCCGCCGCCAGGCAGGCCAACACAATCACGAGCCGTCGGATGGCTCCCTCTCCCATACCTCCTCGGTTTCCCCTGCGACGAGTTTTTACACATGCGCCCGCGGGTACGGATATGAACACCATGGGAGAGCCTGAGGGAGGCTTGGCCCTTGCGGTCCGCGACGTCGTCAAGCGGTACGGCGCGACGACAGCGCTGAGCGGGGTCACCTTCGACATCGCGCAGGGATCGGCCCACGCGCTCATCGGCGAGAACGGCGCGGGCAAATCGACGCTGGTCAAGATCGTGAGCGGGATCACCCGGCCCAACGAGGGCGAGATCGAGGTCTTCGGCGAGACCATGCGACGGATCGCCACTCCGGCCAAGGCGGCGCAACTCGGCATCGGCACCGCCTTCCAGGAGCTCTCGCTGGTCCCGACGCTGACCGTCGCCGACAACCTGCTGCTCGGCATCGAGCCCCACAGTCCGCGCGAGCTGCATCACGAGGCAGAACGCCTGCTCGATGCGTGCGACGTCCCCGACGTCTCGCCGGACTGGCGCGTCGAGGACCTGACGCTGCCCGAACGCCAGATGGTCGAGATCGCCAAGGCGGTCCGCCACGAGCCGCGCCTGCTCTTCCTGGACGAGTCGACCTCCGCGCTCGGCGAGGGGGCCGCCGACTGGTTCAGAAATCTCCTCTCAAAGCTCAGAGACAAGGACACGACGCTCGTCTTCATCACCCACCGCCTCGGCGAGGTCCGCGAGCACTGCGACCACGCGACCGTCCTGCGCAACGGCGAGGCCGTCGGGGACCTCACCATCGACGAGGCCGACGAGGACGAGGTGGTCAAGATGATGATCGGCCGCTCGATGGACAAGGCGTTCCCGAATCGCCGTCCCGCCCAGGACCGTCCGATCAAGCTCCGTACCAAGGGCCTCGCCCACCACGGCGCCTTTCACGACGTCGACCTCGAGCTCAGAGAAGGCGAGATCCTCGGCGTCGCCGGCCTCGACGGACAGGGCCAGCGCGAGCTGTTCCTCAGCCTGTTCGGGGTCCTGCCCGCTGACCACGGCGAGATCCTCATCGACGATCACCCGGTGCAGATCCGCTCACCGCGCGACGCGATCGACTCCCGCCTGGGCATCTCGCTCGTACCCGAGGATCGCAAGACCGAGGGCCTGTTCCTCGCGCTCTCCACCGCCACCAACATGGCGATCCCATCGCTCGGGCACCTGGCCAACCACGGCTGGATCAACGAACGCACCGTCCGCCGACGCGCCACCGAAACCGCGGAGCGCCTCAACCTCGACCCGGGCGTCATCGGCGGGGAGGTCGGCGAGCTCTCGGGCGGCAACCAGCAGAAGGTGGTCATCGGCAAGTGGGTGCTCGCCGGTGCGCGCTTCCTGCTCCTCTACGACCCGACGCGCGGCGTCGACGTCGCCACCAAGTTCGAGATCTACAAGCTCATACAGGCCCTCGCCGACGAGGGCTGCTCGATGCTCGTGTACTCCAGCGACCTGACCGAGGTCGTGGAGCTCTGCGACCGCGTGGTCACGTTCTACCGCGCGGAGCTCACCGGAGAGTTCACCGGCGACGAGCTCACCGAGACCAACGTGCTGGGCGCGATCGTCGGTCACGACCATCACCAGGAGGCGGCGCTGTGAGCGCCATCACCTCCTCGGCCCCCATGCGCGTCGCCCGGCGCCACTGGACCGACGGCACCTCCGTCGCCGCGGCCGTGCTGGTGGTCATGTTCATCGTCTACGCCTTCTTTGCGTCGCTGTTCTCGTCGTTCACCATCCAGGCGCTGAGCAACGACACCGCACCGCTGGCCCTGGCCGCGATCGGCGAGACGTTCGTGGTTCTGACCGGCGGCTTTGACCTGTCGGTGGGAGCGGTCATCGGACTGGTCAATGTGCTGCTGGCCACGCACCTGACCGGCCACACCGGAAACGACGTCCTGTGGGTCGCGCTCACCCTGGTCATCGCCTGCGCCTGCGGATTGCTCAACGGGATCCTCGTCGCCTATGTGCGCCTGCAGTCGATCATCGTCACCATCGCGACGCTGTTCATCTTCAGCGGCATCGCGCTCGGCGTCCTGCCCCAGCCCGGGGGTGCGGTGCCGCGCGGCTTCACCGACGCGCTCACCGGCGTGACGGTGATCCCGCGCGGGCTGATCGTCATCCTGCTCGCCGCGGTGGCCTGGCTGGCGCTCAAACGCACCCGCCTCGGTGCCTCTATGTATGCCATCGGCGGCGACAAGGAGGCCGCCCGCATGTCCGGCATCCCGATCGAGCGCCGCCAGCTCGCCATCTACACCCTGGCCGGCCTCTTCTACGGCCTGGCCGGCATCTTCTACACCGCCGAGACGGGCTCGGGTGATCCGGGCACCGCCACGAGCTTCCTGCTCGCGCCGTTCATCGCGGTCGTCCTCGGCGGGACGGTCTTTGGTGGGGGGGAGGGCTCGGCGATCGGCTCGATCATCGGAGCCTGGATCGTCTCGATGCTGATCGCGATCATCTTCGTGCTCGGCATCAACACCTTCTCCACCGGCCTGGTCGAGGGGATCGTGCTGGCGCTGGCCGTCCTGCTCAACTCCACCGTGCGGCGCTGGCGGCCGAGGCGCGGCTGATGGCCACCGCCACCGCCCCCACCCGAGGCAGCGACAGCCCCCGGCACCAACCGCTGCAACGCGCCGTCCGAGCGCTGCGCGCCGCCCCCTGGGCCCCCGTCTGGCTGGCCATCGTCGTGCTGTGGATCGCCTCGCGCTGGATCGTGAATCCCGGTTTCCAGACGCTCGACAACGTCTGGGCCGTAGTGACCGCGGCGTCGTTCATCGCCGTGGCCGCGGCCGGCCAGGGCCTGGTCATCCTCACCGGCGGCATCGACCTCTCGATCCCCTGGATGATGACCCTCGGCGGCGTGATGATCGCCAAGTGGACCGGCGGCGCCAACGCGTCGCTCATCTGGGCACTGCCGGCTTTGCTGGGCGTCGGCCTCGTGCTGGGCGCGATCAACGGGGCCGCCGTCACCTTCCTGGGCATCGCGCCGGTGATCGTCACCATCGCCATGAACTCGGTCGCGCAGGGCATCGTGCTGCTCAGCACCAACGGCACCCCCACGGGCAGCTCGCCACCGCTGCTCAGCGACGTGATGAACAAGCACGTGGCCGGCATCCCGATCATTGTCGTTGCGCTCGTCGTGTTCGCGGTCATCGTCGGTCTGCTCATGAGCCGCACCACGGGCGGCCGGCGGACGTATGCCGTGGGCAACTCCGAGCGGGTGGCCCGGCTCTCGGGCGTCCGCGTGCCGTGGGTGATCATCGGCGTCTATGCCATCTCCGGGTTCTGTTCGGTGCTGGCGGGCATCCTGCTCACTGCGTCGTCCAGCCAGGGCTTCCTCGGGATGGGCGATCAGTATCTCCTGCCGTCGATCGCCGCGGTGGTCATCGGTGGCGCCTCCATCCTCGGCGGCCGCGGGCACTACACCGGCACCTTCGGCGGCGCCATCTTCCTGGCTCTGCTCACCTCGGTGCTCACCGCTGTCTCGGTGTCAGATGCCACCCGCGACATCCTCTACGGTGTCGTCATCCTGCTCGCTGTCCTGGCCGCCCGAGAACGAGGCCTCAGCTAGATGGACGAGATCATCATCTCGGCCGCCATCACCGGCGGCATGACGGTGCCGACGCAGAGTCAGGCGATCCCGGTCACGCCGGAGGAGATTGTTGATTCGGCTGTTGGCGCCTACGAGGCCGGGGCGGCGATCGTCCACATCCACGTGCGCGAGCCCGAGACAGGCCGCCCCAGCTCAGATCTCAGTCTCTTCCGCGAGGTCCTCAGCGGCATCAAAGAGCGCTGCCCGGTGATCGTTCAGCCCACCACCGGCGGCGGTCAGGGGATGACCATCGACGAGCGGGCCGCCGTGCTCACCGAGTTTCAGCCCGAAATGGCGACCTTCAACACGGGCTCGATCAACTTCGGCCTGTTCCCTATTGGCGAGCGCGACCTGGACTGGGCCGAGTGGGAGCGCGAGTACCTCGAGGACACGCGTGGCTACATCTTCAAGAACACGTTTGCCGACATGGAGCGGATCTGTGCCATGGTCCGCGAGGCCAAGGTCAAGCCCGAGCTCGAGGCCTACGATGTCGGCCACCTCTACAACATCTCCCACATGCTCGGCCGTGGGCTGCTCGACACGCCGATCCACATCCAGTTCGTGCTCGGCGTCCTGGGCGCCAACAGTGCCACCGTCGACCAGACGATGCACATGCTGCACACGGCGCAAGCGCTGTTCGGGGAGGACTTCACCTGGTCGGCGGCCGGCGTCGGCTACCCGGCCGAGTACCAGCTCGCCGCCCTCGGGATCATGCTCGGTGGACAGATGCGCGTGGGTCTCGAGGACAACCTCAGGCTGTCGCGCTCCGCCCGCGCGCAGACCAACGCCGAGCTCGTGGAGAAGGCGGTCAAGCTCGCGGAGATCTTCGACCGCCCGGCGGCCACGCCCGATCAGGCGCGTGAGTTCTTCGGCCTGAAGGGGCTGGACGCCGTCGCCTACTGAAGGCGCTGCGCGAGGACGTCGAACGCTTCGGGGCTCGGCTGTGCGGAGCCGTCCTCGTAGGAGTGGACCAAGTCGACGATCCCCTCGTTGATCGGCGTCGGCACTCCGTGCGCGCGGCCGCGCTCCGCCACCGCGCCGTTGATGACGTCCACCTCGCAGGGCACGCCACGCTCGATGTCCTGGAGCATCGAGGCCTTCGTCGCCCCGAGCTGCCCGATCATGGTGTTGATGGCGCGGTCGGAGACCTCCGGGTCTTCTGACCCGATGTCCTCCGGGGCCACGCCAACCTGCTCCTGCAGCTCCAAGTCCTGGGCATACCCGACGGCGACGCCCTCGCGCCAAATCGCAACGGCCAGCCGACGGCCCACGGGATGCTCGGCCACCTCGCGGTAGAGCAGCCCCGAGGCGACGCCCAGCCCCGACCACGTTGTGTTGAGCAAGAGCTTTGACCACACCTGCCCGCGGATGTTGTGACTGATGCGCACCTCGGCGGCCGTCTCCAGGGCCGCGCGTAGCCGCCCGAGCCGCTCGGAGTCAGAGCCGTCGGGCTCACCGATGACAAACGGGGCCTTCGTCGTCTGGGCCAGGCGGCCGGGGCCGAGGTTGGTCGCCCCCCACTCGACGGTCCCGATGAGCAGCTTCTCCTCGCCAACCAGCGACGCGACCCGGTCCTGGACCAGGCCATTACCGAGCGACACGAACGTCTCGACACGGTCGCGCAGCGACGGCAGCGCTGCCTGGAGGTAGGCCGCCTTGAGCGTCACGAGCGCGAACTCCGGCTCGGCGGGCAGCTCGGCCGGATCGCTGTAGGCGTCGAGCCGGACCGTGCGCCGCTGGCCGAGGACATCGAGCTCGAGCCCGGGGTTGCGCATGCGCTCGACATGCTCGGCGTTGGCGTCGAGCACCATCACCCTTCGCACATGGCCGGTCATGAGCGCCGCGGTCACGCCGCCGATGGCGCCGCCGCCGACCACCAGGACGCCGAGGTCGAGCATCACTCCTCCCGTGATGTGAAGCGCTGTGGCGGCAGGTGCTCGAGCAGCTGGGCCAGAGCGGCGTAGCGCTCATCGCGTTCGCTCAGCAGCCGTTCGGGCTCGCCCTCAGCGTAGGCGTAGAACCCAGCGCCAGAGTTCGTTCCGTTCTCGCCGCGTGCGACGCGCGCGCGCAACAGTTCGGGGATGAAGAAGCGCTCGCCCAGGCCCTCGCGGTGCTGCGCCATGACCGCCTCGTAGACGTCAAGCCCGGCCATGTCGGCGATCTGGAAGGGCCCGAAGAAGGGCAGGCGAAAGCCGAAGGTCGAGCGGGCGACCTCGTCGATCTCCTCCAGGCTGGCGATCCCGTCCTCCACGCAGCGGACGGCCTCGCAGAGCAGCGCCATCTGGAGCCGATTGGCGACGAAGCCGGTGCTCGCCTTGACCACGGCCGGGGCCTTGCCCAGCGCGCGCAGGAACCCCACCAGCCGCTCCACCACGTCCGGGTCACTGCGGGGCGCTGCGACGACCTCGACGCCCGGCGTCCACTCCGGCGGGTTGAACCAGTGCATGCCGACGAATCGCTGTGGCCGCTGCAGTGGCTCGGCGAGACGGTCCACGGGCAACGACGACGTGTTGGTGGCGATCACCACATCATCGGCCACCGCACCCTCGACCTCGGCAAGCACCGCGTGCTTGACCTCCAGATCCTCGGCGACGGCCTCGAGGACGAACTCAGCCTCGGCGACGGCCTCACCAATCGAATCGCAGGCGCGAACGCGTTGCACCCGGTCAAGCAGCGCCCCGTCGATCAATCCTTTGTCGACGGCCGACTGCGCACGCGCCACCACTCGCTCGCGGGCGTGTACCGACAGCTCGGGGTCGGCATCGATGATGCCGACCTGGAGACCGCCGGCAGCGAACGCCTCGGCGATGCCGCTGCCCATCCGCCCGCCACCGACGACTGCGACGGCTCGCGGCCAATCCGGTGGATCCACCAACCTCATGTGATGGCGCGTACCCACCAACACGGCCACTGACACTCTTTTCTCGCGCGTAGCACGACCGCTCAGGCGCCGGAGACGTCGCCGGCGGACCCAGGCAGCGCTACATAGGTAGCGCGCCTCCTCCGCCCTGAGTTGTGGAGCCCTGCTTCCGGCGATGACCGCGCTCCCCGGCGTCGCCGCCGGGTCCGTCACGCTAAGCAGTGGCGCGCCGCCGCAGCCGTAGACCGAGCCTCATGCGCGAGCCTGTCGACCTCGGACGATTTCCAGCAGTTCGCGCACGCACTCCTATGGGTTGCGCGTGATCTCCGAGCCGGTCCAGCGGAGCGTCCGTCACCTTCCGGGCCGCGAACCAGCGGTCGCGTCTAGCGTCCCTAGTGCGCTGCTCCTTGGTTCTACCCGCAGACGAAACACCGCTGGACTTCATCAAATCCCTCACGAGAAGCGCGCCGCGGGCAGGCCGCAGTCTCGTCGCCGACCTGGACCAGTTCGTCGGCGGACGCATGGTCGAGGTGTACAGCGACTTCCATCGTGCTCCACCGCTGGTCGAGATCGTTCACGAACGTGCCTCGCGGACAGCGTCGCGTTGGGTGATGGCGCGGAACCGCGATCGCTGCGCAACGAGTCCATTCTCAACAGCGATCCTCCCGAAGAGCCGGGAGTCGGTGATCGCAACGGCGACGACGCGCTCGCGCGGCCGGAGCGCAACCCGGGCGCCGGGTCTGTCGGCGCGAAGCCGGCGCCGGCTAGCTTGGCGCCACGCCCGTCCGACGTTCGCTCATCAACCGAGGCGCCGACGAGCAGCTCGCGCGGCGACTGATCGGTACTCAGGGGCTTCTAGTGGTGTGTCTCAGTTTTAGTTGCTGATTGCTTGGAGGGTGACTCGTCCGCGGCGGACCTTTTCGAGGATTTGGTCGGTGGTCGCGGTCCAGGTGAACGGCACAGGGTTCTCGTTGTGGACGGCGAGGTAGGTCTCGATCGCGCCGATCAGGTCCGGCACGCTGTGGAAGATCCCGCGGCGCAGGGCCTTGTCGGTGAGCCGGCCGAAGAACAGCTCGACCATGTTTAGCCAGCTGCTGGAGGTCGGGGTGAAGTGCAGGACGAACCGCGGGTGCTTGGCCAGCCACGCGCGAACGCGGGGATGGTTATGGGTCGCGTAGTTGTCCAGGATCAGATGAACCTGAAGGCCGTTGGGGACCTCGCGGTCGATCGTCTTGAGAAACGTCAGCAGCTCGGTGTGGCGGTGGCGCGGTAGGCACTGGCCGATCACCGACCCGGTGAGGACGTCGAGCGCGGCGAACAGGGTGGTGGTCCCGTTGCGCTTGTAGTCGTGGGTCATCGTCCCTGCCCGACCGGGTTTGATCGGCAGGCCCGGCTGCGTGCGATCCAGCGCTTGAATCTGGCTCTTCTCATCCATGCACAAGACCACGGCCTTCTCGGGCGGGTTGAGGTAAAGCCCGACGACATCAACGAGCTTCTCCTCAAACCGCGGGTCGTTTGACAGCTTGAAGGTTTGCACCCGGTGGGGCTTGATCCCCCGCTCAGACCAGATCCGCTGCACCGTCGAGGCGCTCACCCCGACCCTCTTGGCCATCGTGCGACACGACCAGTGCGTCTCACCCGGCGGCGTCTCGTGCAGAGTAATCCGCACGATCTCCTCGATCGCGTCCTGAGCAATCGACGGACGCCGCCCCCGCCCGGGACGAACGACCGAGAACTGCTTCAGGCCATCCTCGATGAACCGATCACGCCAGTTGCCCACCGTCGCCGCCGACACCCCGACCTCCGTGGCGATCCGCGTGTTCGCGAACCCATCACCGGCCATCAACAGAACCCGAGCGCGCTGCACATCGCGGTGCGGCGCAGTGTGGGAACGGATCAATTTCTCAAGCACCGAGCGTTGCTCATCGGTGACCGGCAGCGGGGGCGTAGGAGAGCGCACGCGCCATCCTACCGCAAATCCTCAATTATTTGTGGGACGTACCACTAGGTGCCGGAGCCTCCGAGCGCTTCGGTGATTTCCGCAATCACCGCGTGCTCGGGCCCGCTGACCGCCATCCCATCCTCCTGGTGGGCGTTGGCCACCTTGTCGGCGAGCGTGAGCACGAACCGCCGGTAGTCGTTCACCTCGCCAGGCGTCGCCTTGGCCTCGAGCACTTGGACCGCATCGCGAACGTGCTGGAGGCCGTGCGACTTGACCTCCTCCGGTGAATGACCTAGATGACGGTCGACCTCGGGCTTGGCGGACACGATCGCGTCGAGGATCTCGCTCGCGCCGTGCTCTTGGCGCGCCTCCGTGTAGGACCTCGCGATGGCGAAGCTCTCGCGGAACGTGCCGCCCCTGGACGCGGTGGCGACGATCGTGCCCGCGGCCGGTGGTCCCTGCAAGACGGTGTCCCACTCCTGTTCGGTGAAATCACTCTTGCCTGTCATCGCTCGCTCCTCAGACTCGGGTGGATCGGCCAACCTCGATCAGCCGTCTGTCAGGGTCGCCAAGATAACAGCGAATCTCGATGGCGCGCTGCTGGGGCGGCGTCAGGAAGTCGGCCCCCTTTCAAGCTCCGGTCGGCGTAGATCCTTCGATGTCGACCACGCGAATGTTCAAGGAGCTCGGCATCCGATCCGGATCGTGCGGCGTCTCGAGCGAGACCATCGGCTTGTCCTCGGTAGGGCCGCCGACATTGATGATGACCAAGCCGTTCGACGATCGACGGCTCGCCCTCCATCACAACCTCACCGCCGAGCACTCGGCGTAAAACCGCTGCGACCGCTCGAGGTCCTCGACGACGATGAAGTGGCTAACACGGGCGACGCATGGCGACGACCCTCGCGACCAAAGCTCCGCGTTGGCCCCCAAGCGCGCTGGAGCACATAGGCCCGATCCGCACTCCCGCTGACGGTGCTAATCAGCAGACTCGGCAGCCGATGGCTGGTAGGTCGGTTTCGGCCTGGCGTCGCCCCGCGCTCCCCAGCTGGCACGGAGCAGGTCGGATGAACGCACAGCCACCACGAACGCGATCGGACGGCGCAGCCACCTTGGTGATCGCTTTGACGCTCGTGCCCGCTCACGGCGGGCCATCGCAATGGCGACGAAGGGCACGACCGCCGGTGCGACGCTCGACGAGCGCTTGGTCACGAAAAGACTCGCCGGCTCGCCGCCGCCCGGGCGAGTTCGATGGCGACTTTTGAGGCGTGCACCAGTCCCGCCGCGAACGAGTGGTTTGCGCCAGCAGGACTCGGCAGCTCGGCAGCTCGGCCAGCGCCCCCGGCAGGACTCGAACCTGCGACCCACGGCTTAGAAGGCCGTCGCTCTATCCAGCTGAGCTACGGGGGCCCGGCGATCAGGGTAACGGCGCGCTGGGGTCCGCGACCACGATAATCCGGGTCGTGGCCGACTCCGCCGAGATTCTGCGGGAGACCGATGTCGGTCCTGATCCCGTAGCGCAGTTCGAAGCCTGGTTCGCGGAAGTCAGACGGGCCGGCGTGGCCATGCCCGAAGCCGCGGCGGTCGCCACCGCGACGTCTGACGGCAGACCATCTGTCCGCATGGTCCTGGTCAAGGAGGTCGATCACCGCGGCTTCGTGTTCTTCACCAACTATGAAAGCCGCAAGGGCGCAGAGCTATCCGCCAACCCGTTCGCGGCGCTCATGTTCTACTGGAGCTCGCTGGCCCGGCAGGTCCGAGTCGAGGGTCCGGTGCAGCGCGTCGCAGACGAGGAGACCGTCGGTTACGTCCGCAGCCGCCCCCGCGCCAGCCGGTTGAGCGCGCTCGCATCGCCGCAGAGCACGACGATCGACAGCCGTGAGGTGCTGGAGCAGCGCGTGGCGGAGCTGGCGGCTCGATACGCGGACACCGAGCTGCCCATCGCGGCCGATTGGGGCGGCTTCCGGCTTGCGCCCGAGACCTTCGAATTCTGGCAGGAGCGCAAGGACCGCCTCCACGACCGCTTGCGCTACACGCGGGAACGGTATGGGGGCTGGCGGATCGATCGGCTGGCTCCGTGAGGCAGCGCAGGCCCGTCGGATCGACCGCCGCCCGGCGGCTGGCGGGGCGGCGCGGGTGCTGGGATGGATCCGCTCATCGAAGCGGGGCCTCGGTCATCGGCGGCGGCGCGGAGCGACGGACGCATCAGCGCCCGAGGACGAGGGTTGCCGCCCCGTCACCCCGGGGTGATCAAGGTCGTGACAACGCCCGGCGCGATCCACCCGAGGGCGAGACCCCCAGCACCAACGGGGCAGGTCGATCTCCTCAGGTTTGAACCGACGGGCAAGCCGGTGCGGATCTGGAGCCGAATTGGCAGGCGCCCGATCATCGCGGGGGGAAACTCCAACGGCGACATCCCGATGCTGCACTACACCGGTGGCCGGTTGCGACACGGATTGCGGCTGCTGCTCCTTCACGACGACCCGGAGCGTGAGTTCGAATACGTCGCGGGCGCGGAGACGTCGCTTGAGCGAGCACGCCACGACGGCTGGACCATCGTCAGCATCAAGAACGACTGGGCCACTGTCTTCGCCGATAGAAGCGCCTAACCCGCGTCACGGCAACGGGTCATGGTCGCCTGAGTGGGTCTGTGATTCGTGCGGCGACTTCTTCCGCGGTCGCTGCGTGAATGTCCACGATGTCGCGGACGTCGGGTGCGTAACCACCAGCGAGCGTGACGCAAACCGGGATTCGCTGCCCGCGCAGGGTGTCGAGGACCATCACGTCGCGGCGGCGCAGGCCGGACTTGGTGAGCGCAAGCGAACCCAGCCGGTCGTCCTTCCAGGGATCGGCGCCGGCCAGATAGAACGCAACGTCGAAGCCGCCGACGCGCAGCGCGCTGGCCAATGCGCCGTCAAGCGCTGTCAGGTAGGCGGTGTCGGTGGTACCGGCGGGGAGCTCGACGTCGAGATTGGATGGGATCCGCCGGAATGGGTAGTTGCGGGCGCCGTGCAGTGACAGCGTGAACGCGTCGGGGTCGGCGGCGAGCAGTTGGGCGGTTCCGTCGCCCTGATGGACGTCGCAGTCGACGACCAGGGCGCGGCGCGCGAGGCCGTCGGCGCGCAGGGCGTCGCACGCGAGCGCGATGTCGTTGAAGAGGCAGTAGCCGCGGGCGAAGGTACGCCCCGCGTGGTGCGCGCCGCCGCCCAGGTTGATCGCCACGCTGGTCTGCAGGGCGTTACGGCTGGCCAGCACCGTGGCGTGCGAGACGCGTCGACCGCGTTCGACGAGCTCAGGCGACCAAGGCAGCCCGAGGCCACGCTGCTCCCGCACGCTCATCTGCCCGCGACGGATGCGGCCCAGCAGCCCCGCGTCCTGCACCCGCGCCAACGCCGACCAGCGCAGCGGTTCGGCCTCGAGCAGGTCCTCAGGCCGGCACACGCCGGTTTGCAGCAGTCGCTCGCGCAGCAGCAGGTGCTTGGAGACGGGGTAGCGGTGGCCGTCGGGCAGCGGAAACAACCAGCGGTCATGAGCCCAGGTGCGCATCGTCTCGACACAGTCTGAGACACGGACCGATCCGCACCACGGATCCCTTGACCGCGTCGCTGCGCGACGCCGAGCCCGCGAGGCGGTCGGGCTCCCGTCGGGCCGCGGGTCGATGATGAACACCCCCCAGAGAAGCAACACGTCGTCCAAATGCGCAACGCGCCTTTCCGTCCTGGGCTTGAGGCGATCGCCCACACCCTGGTACGACGCCACGATCATCGAGGATCCGACGCTCCCAGGCCCGGAGCGACCGCGTCGATCTGGTGGCCGGGTCGGTCGCGACTCGCCTCGGGGAACGAAACCTGCTAGACGATGTAGTCCGGACGTTTCCGATTCGCTCTCGCATCCGCGGGACCGGGAGGCCGACGTGCGGGGCCGCGCTGCCGCTAGCCGGGCGGTTCGGGAGCACCATGATGCGCCGACGGCCAGAACGTTGCGACCAAACCGGCGAGAGTGATCGAAGGAGCAGTGATGGCAGCCAAGCACAAGATGACCGTGTCAGTGCGCCCGACCAACCACCGACCGAGTGCCGCGGAGCGACGCGCGGCGCAGATTGCGTCGCTCTCTACGAGGCAAGCGGAGCTCAAGCAGGAAGCAGCTGACCGTCGTGAGCAGCACGCCGCCCGCAGCGCTGCGGAGACCGTGACTGAGCGACGCGCGTAGCCCGTCGGGGTCGACGCGGACAGGCCGCGGGGGGCACGCTCGCTGCGACCCGTTGGGTCAGGCGCGGGTACGCGCCTCACGAGGAACCGACCACCGCACCCGCCGCCGGCGAACCCCCCAGGAAGGACTGGCCTATGAAAGCCTCCATCGAGGGCACGATCGTTGCCGATGCCCCTGACTCAGACCTGATCGCCATCGAGGGCAACCACTACTTCCCGCCCTCCTCGCTAACCGCTGAGGCGTTCAGCGACAGCTCGACGCCGTACACCTGTCCGTGGAAAGGCGCCGCCCAGTACCACGATGTCTCGGTGGACGGCTCGGTCCACCACGACGCAGCGTGGAGCTACCCCGACCCCTACCCGGCCTCGTTTGACCGAGTCGGGGACGATTACACCGGCTATGTCGCCTTTGACAAGAAGCAGGTGACGGTCGGCTGACCCTTCTCCTGACGCGGTTCAGAAGGCTCGTGGCGGCGCGCGCCACGCGGGTCGATCCGCGTGTGCGTTCGGTGCGTGTGCGGCACGAAACCCCGGATGCTCGCCTGCCCTGGCCGGCGCCTGCGCCTCAGGGGCTGCGAGCAATCGCGGCAGAGGCGACCGCGACCGGCTCGTCATCTAGGCGCGCAGGTCCAGGCGCCAGTCGTTGCAGGTCATGACGTGCCCCTTCGGGAACTCGAACTCGCACGCGTCGCGCAGCTCGAAGCCGAGCTTGCGGCAGATCGCGTTGGACGGGGCATTGTCGACGTTCGGGAAGGCGTGCATGAAGCGGTGCTTGGCGTCGCGCTTGGCAACCGCGATCGCCTGCGCGGTCGCCGCCACCGCGATCCCGCGGCCCTGGAACTCCGGCACGACCATCCAGCCGACCTCGTAGACCTGCTCCTCGCGCCACTCTTTGGTCCAGAAGCCGACCGAGCCGACGCCGGCGCCGGTCGCCACGTCGACGATCTTGAACATGCGATCGCCGCCCCCCAGGCGCTCGTAGCGGCCCTGACGCTCGCGCAGCTTGTCCGGGCTCTCGGGGCCGCCGAGGTGCTCGGTCATGTCGGGATCGCCCATCAGCCGCCCGAGCAGCGGCAGGTCGCCGTCGCCCCAGGGCTCAAGAGTCACCGCCGGGCTCACTCCCCGTCCAGGCTCGTCAACCGTCTCGATCCGACTATAGGTGGGCACTTGCAGGACTCTCTCGATCAATCGGGGCGACGGGATTTGAACCCATGACCTCCTGCTCCCAAAGCAGGCGCGCTACCAGGCTGCGCCACGCCCCGCGTGCCGAGTGTAATCCACGTGAAGTAGCCTCCGATCGCGGTGGCCGAGATCCAGCCCATCCGCGCCCTGCGCTATGCGCTGGACCGCACGAACGGTCTCCAGGACGTCGTCGCCCCGCCCTACGACGTCATCGATGACGCGCAACGGGCGGCTCTGGAGGCACGGTCGCCGTACAACGTGGTCCGGATCGACCTGCCGCGCGGCGGCGACGATCGCTACGAGCGGGCGGCGGGATTGCTGGCCGACTGGCGCAGGGACCGGGTCGTCGTGCGCGACGAGGATCCGGCGCTGTGGACGCTGGCGCAGGACTACATCGGCCCCGACGGCGAGCGTCGCACGCGCACCGGCTGGTTCGCGCGCGTGCGCGTAGAGGACTACGGCGCGGGTCGGATTCGCCCCCACGAGCGCACCCATCCCGGTCCGCGAGAGGATCGTCTCCGCCTCACCCGTGCGACCAAGGCCAACCTCTCCCCGATCTTCGCGCTCTACTCGGACCCGGGCGGAACCGCGCGGGATGCCATTGCCCGCGCCGCCGGCGCCACTGCGTGGGCGCAGACGACCGATGACGACGGAACCGTCAACCACCTGGGCCGGCTCGAGGATCCCGACGCGATCGCCGCTGCCCAGGGCGTGCTGAGCGATGCCGAGCTGCTGATCGCCGACGGCCATCATCGCTACGAGACCGCCCGCGTCTATGCCGAGGAGGTCGGCGGCGACGGACCTCACCGCTACGTGCTGATGTGCCTGGTGGCGCTCGAGGATCCCGGCCTGACGGTCTTTCCCACCCACCGGCTCGTGCGCGGCTTGCGCCCGGAGCAGCACGAGGCGCTGGCGGAGGCCCTGCGCCGCGACTTCCAGGTCGACAAGCTCGCGGATACCGCCGCGCTCACTCCGAGCTCCGGCGACACGGTCCGTATCGGTTACATCGATGCGCACTTCCGCACGCCGTACACGCTCACGCTGCGTGACCCGGCGATCGCCGATCAGGCCCTCGCGGGCCGTGCGGAGCCGTACCGCCGTCTGGACACCGCGGTGCTCGAGGCGCTGATTCTCAAGGGAGCGCTGGGGATGACCGACGACGACATCGACCACCTGCAGACGCTCGGCTATGCCCGCGACGCCGAGCAGGCCGTCGAACGGATCCGCACCGGCGCGTATGACGCCGCGTTCTTCATGGCGCCGACGCCGGTGAGGCGGGTTCAGGAGGTCGCGGGCGCAGGCGAGAGCATGCCGCCCAAGTCGACCTACTTCTTTCCCAAGGTCCCGACCGGCCTGCTGTTCAACCTGTTGGACTAAGTCGTCTGTGCCGACGCCGCTCGCTGACTCGCTGCGCCGGGTGTTGCTCACCAGCCAGGCGGTGCAGACGCTCGAGGTCCGCGGGCGGACCGACGCCGCGGTACTGGTGGCGCTGTACGTCGACGCGGGGCGGCCGCACGCGATCTTCACGAAGCGCCGCGACGACCTGCGGCGCCATCCGGGCGAGATCTCGTTCCCCGGCGGTCGCCGGGACGCCGCCGATCCCGACCTGGAGGCGACGGCGCTGCGCGAGGCCGAAGAGGAGATCGGCCTGCCGCCGGCGGCGGTGCAGGTCCTCGGCGCGCTCCAGCCGGTCCCGACGATCGTCACCGGCTACGCCGTCTACCCATTCGTCGGCGTGATCGAGCGACGGCTCGCGTGGACACTCAGCCCCCGCGAGGTCGCGGCGGTGCTCGAGCTGTCGTTGGACGACCTCCAGGCCGGGTACGGACGGCGACGGTTGACCCGGCGCGGCGTTCCGATCCGGACCGACACCTACATCGTCGGCGACGAGTTGATCTGGGGTGCGACGGCACGGATCCTCGGCGACCTGCTGCACCGGATCGGGCCGCTGCTCGCCGGCGGCGCGAGTCGGTGAGCCACGCCGGTCCTCATGCCAGCAGCACCTGCGTCACCGCACGGGCGGCGGCGTCACGCCAGGCGGGCCGATCGGAGGGATCGGCGGTCAGCAGCGCGTACGGGATCAGCGAGCGCTCGCAGGCGTGGCGGACCCGCGCCGCCCCGCTCTCCAGGACCGCGGGCGCGACGCTCCCGGCGGCCTCGTAGACGATCCCGCGAACGGTGGTGTCGAGCATTCGCTCCACGAGCATCTCCAACCGGCTCGAGTGCAGGGCGGCGAGCTGCTCGTCGCTTCCCGTCGCGCAACCGAGCAGGACACAGGCGACCGCGACATGCGCCAGCGCCGGGGTCAGGGTCGCGATCCGGTCCGGATCGCCCACGTAGGCCTCGGCGCCGGCAGCCTCGATCTCGGCTCGTCGTCCGGGATCACGGGTCGTGCCCCGAACCGTGTGTCCGGCCCCGCGGAGTGCCCGGGTCAGCTCGAGGCCGCGACAGCCGCAGCCGACGATCAGGCAGCGAGCCACCGTCCGCCTAGGCGCCGAGCCCGCTGCCGGGGCCGAACTCGCGGATGACGTCCTCGCGCGTTCGCTCGGGGAGTCCTTTGGCGCGCCGGCGAGCATTGGTCGCCTCGAGCAGCTGATCGAGCTCGTGGTCGGCGAGGTACTGCGCGCTCCGGCGACGCTGATCGGAGACGTCCTGCATCACGCGTTGCTCGAGGTCGCCCACGGTCACGTCAGCCTCGCCCCGCCGCCGGCGGCGCGCGTTGTGGGCCTCGAGCATCTGGGCGAGGTCCTCGGCCTCGAGCTCCTCTCGGTCTTCGCTGATCTGCGTCGCCGACCGCAGTCCGAACTGCTGCGTCCCCCGCGTCTCGTTGGCCCGGCCGAGGAGCCACACCCACAGCAGCAGTGCCGCCAGAACCGCCAGCAGCACGATCGCGAACGGATCCACCGTGCCGAGTCTAAGGGTCCGTCGGGACCGCACCGCCGCGCGCGCGGTCGCGGACCGGGGCATCCGCGACGGCGCAACTTCTTTATCTGCGGGGGTGTTTAGGGGAGCGTCAATCGCCACCGCATGGGCGGGCCGGCTCCCGCGGAGGCCCCATCAACCTGCAGGCCCAAGGAGGCTTCATGCGTCTTCGCTTCACCGTGCTCGCATGCGCGCTGACCGCGTTAGCGGCCAGCGTGGCTCCGAGCATCGCCGGCGCCGCGCCCGTGCGCAATCGCGGGCTGACGATCCATGCCGTGCCCCACACGATCATCGCGGGTGACGCGGTGTTCATCTACGGCCACCTCAGCGGCCCGGATCACGCCAATCAGGTCATCCGCCTTTACCACCGCATCAACCCCAATCCGCAGTTCTCGCTCATTGGCTCCACCAAGACCGATGCCAACGGCGTGTACGAGTTCACGCGGGCCGAGGGCATCGTGCTGACGAACCGCAGCTGGTTCGTGCGCGGACCCGGTTTCACGCACAGTCGGACCGTCCACGAGCGGGTCGCCGCGCTCGTCAGCCTCGCCGCGAGCTCATCCTCGGGCCTGACCCGTCACCCGATCGTGTTCTCGGGTCACCTCACCCCAGGCCATGCCGGCAGCGTCGTGTCGCTGCAGGAGCAGAAGGGCTCGAGCGACACCTGGACGACCCTGAAGCGGGGAGTCGTCGGCGCAGGCTCGAACTACAACATCTCCTACGCGTGGCGGGTGCCCGGCGCCTACGACCTGCGGGTCGCGTTCAACGGCGACCGTCGCAACACCGCCTCCACCTCCGATGTCACCTCGGTCGTGATCCAGCAGGCGGAGGTCTCGGACTTCACGATCCAGACGTCGGCTCCGATCGTCGCCAACGGCCAGGCGGTGACGATCTCGGGCACGCTGTATGAGCCCGGCACGACGACGGCCGAGCCGAACACGATGGTCAGCCTGTTCCGGCGTATCCCCGGCAGCAATGGCCCGTTCCACGAGATCACGACGACCACGACCGCCAGCGACGGGAGCTACAACTTCGCGAACGTCGCATCGACGACCAATGAGCTGTACCAGGTGCGCACCACGTTCGCGCCCCACCGCGGCTCGGCCGTGCTGTTCGAGGGGGTCCAGGACGTTGTCACCATCCAGCCGAGCTCCGCGACGTCGACCGTCGGCGGCACGATCACCTTCGCCGGCAGCGTCTCGCCGGACAAGGCCGGACACGTCATCTACCTGGAGAAGCTCGGGCGCGACAACAACTGGCACGTCGTCGAGATCCGCGCCGTCGCGGGCAATTCGACGTTCCAGTTCGGCTGGACGTTCGGGACCGCGGGCACGAAGGAGTTCCGGGCCCGGATCACCGGCGGACCGGCCAACGTCGGCGGCGCCTCGGCGCCGGTCACGATCGACGTGACGCAGCCGCCGCTGTCGGCTCTCCCGACCAGCTGACAAAAAACCAAGGGGCGCAGGCGCGTTCCCGGCCCCCGTCGCAGCGTGGCGGGGGCCGGTCGTGCGTCTGAAACCGTGCGCCGCTGCGGGCGACGGCTCGTGTAGCGTGCTCGTCGTGGACTTCGACCTCAGCGACGAACAGCAGCTCATCCGCGAGACGGCCCGCACGTTCACCGACCGGGAGATCGTGCACCGGGCCCGCGAGAACGACCGCACCGAGCACTTCGACCTAAAGCTCGTCGCCAAGTTGGCGGAGCAGGGCTATCTGGGGGCGATCGTGCCGCACGAGTACGGCGGCGCGGGACTGGACTACCTCACCTACGGCATCGTCGTCGAGGAGATCGGCCGGGGTGACTCGGCGATGCGGACCGTGGTCTCGGTCCAGACGTCGCTCGTGTGCTCGGCGATCCTCCGCTGGGGCACCGAGGAGCAGAAGCAGCGTTACCTGCCACGACTCTGCTCCGGCGAATGGCTCGCCTGCTTCGGCCTGACCGAGCCCGACACCGGATCGGACGCGGCCAACCAGCGCACCCGCGCGACCCGCGTCGACGGCGGCTGGGTGCTCAATGGCGCCAAGATGTGGATCTCGATGGGCAACCACGCCAAGCTCGCGCTCATCTTCGCCCAGACCGACCCGGCGCAGGCCCACCGTGGATTGGCCTGCTTCCTCGTCGAGACCGAGGGCAATCCCGGCTATCAGCCCCAGGAGATCCACCACAAGATGGGACTCCGTGCTTCGGACACGGCGTCGATCTCGCTCAGCGACTGCGAGGTCCCCGCGGATGCGCTGCTCGGGGAGATCGGGGATGGTTTCAAGGTCGCGATGACCTCGCTGGACTCGGGGCGCTACAGCGTGGCCGCGGGCTGTGTCGGCATCTGCCAGGGGTGCGTCGATCACTCCGTCGCGTACGCGAAGGAGCGGGAGCAGTTCGGCCGTCCGATCGCGAGCTTCCAGCTCGTCCAGGCGATGCTCGCCGATATGAAGGTGGAGACCGACGCCGCGCGGATGCTCGTCTACCGCGCCGGGTTTCTCAAGGACAGCGGCAAGCCGAGCACGACCGAGACGTCGATCGCCAAGCTGTACGCGACCGAGGCGGCGGTCACGTGCGCGAATACCGCGATCCAGGTCCACGGCGGCTCGGGCTATGTCGACGACCACCCGGTGGAGCGCTACTTCCGTGATGTCCGCGTGACCACGCTGTACGAGGGAACCTCACAGATCCAGAAGCTGATCATCGGACGCGCGCTGACCGGGATCAACGCGCTGATCCCGTCGTGAGCCCGGCCTCCGGCTCGGCCGGCTCGGGGGACGCCGCGGCGGTGATCGGCGTCGCCGGCGCCGGCACGATGGGGGCCGGGATCGCGCAGCTCGCGTGCACCGCCGGCATGACCACATACCTTCACGATCCCGACCCCGAGGCGCTGGAGCGTGGTCTCGCCGCGATTTCGCGCCGGCTGCATCGAGAGGCCGAGCGGGGGCGACTGTCCGAGACCGAGGCCGACCGCGCCCGGGCTCGTCTGCGGTCCGCGGAGTCGCTCGCCGACCTGGCGGACTGCGAGCTCGTGATCGAGGCGGCGCCCGAGCGCCTCGAGGTCAAGCGCGAGCTCTTCGGGCGGCTGTCGGACGTGGTGGCGGCCGAATGCGTGCTGGCGACGAACACGTCGTCGCTGCTGGTGACGGCGACGGCATCCGCCGCAGCCAATCCCGAGCGCGTCGTCGGTATGCACTTCTTCAACCCGCCGACACGGATGGCGTTGGTCGAGCTGGTGGCGGGCGTCGAGTCGTCGCCGCGGGCGCTGGCGGTGGCCGGCGCGACCGGCGAGGCGATGGGCAAGCGGGTGATCGAGGCGGTCGACGGACCCGGCTTCCTCGTCAATCGCTGTAACCGGCCGTTCGGCCTCGAGGGGCTCAGGCTGCTCGGCGAGCGAGTGGCGACGGTGGAGCAGATCGACCGCATCTGCCGCCTGGGCGGCGGGTTTCGGATGGGCCCGTTCGAGCTCATGGACCTGGTCGGCGTCGATGTCGGACTCGATGTCGCCCGGTCGTTCTACGAGCAGAGCTTCGGTGAGCCCCGGTGGCGTCCGTCGCCGATCGCGGTCAAGACCGTCGCCGCGGGGCGCACCGGGCGCAAGTCCGGCCGGGGCTACTACGCGTATCCCGAGTCCGGGGAGCACCGGGCGCCCGATCCCGCGCCGCCGCCCGGCGGGGGCGGGGACGGCACCATCGTGGTCGCCGGCGACTCACAGCTGGCGCTCGAGCTGGAGCAGGCGGCGACCGACGCCGGATGGGAGGTCGTGACCCCAATCGAGGCGGTGCAGCGCCGGGCGCCGTTCCTGATTCTCGATCTGACCGGTGGAGCGGAGGTGGAGGCCCCCCTCCAGGGCGCGCCCCAGGCGATCTGCTGCAACGCCGGTTCGCTGGCGACGCTCGACCCCGGCGGGTCCGCCGTCGGCTTCCACGCCCTGCCGCCGTTCGAGCCATCGCAGCTGGTGGAGCTCACCCAAGGACCGGACTCGGCGACCTCGGCGGCGCAGGCCGCCGAGCGCTTCTTTGCGACGCTCGGCAAGCACACCGAGTGGGTCGGCGACGCTCCCGGGCTGGTGCTGGGACGGATCGTCTGCCAGGTCGTCAACGAGGCGGCGTTCGCCCTCGGCGAGGGCGTGGGCAGCGCCGAGGACATCGACATCGGCATGATCCACGGGCTCGGCTATCCGCGCGGGATCCTCGCCTGGGCCGACGAGATCGGGCTCGACTACGTGATCGGGGAGCTCGAGGCCCTGTCGGTCGAGCACGGCGAGGACCGCTACCGCATCGCCCCAGCGCTGCGGCGGCTCGGCCTGTCGGGGCGGCTGGGCCGCGCCACCGGCGAGGGCTTCTTCGCCTACGCGGCGACATGAGGGCGGTCACCTTCCAGGCTCCGGGACAGCTGCGGGTGCAGGAGCGCCCCGCGCCCGAGCTGACGAGTCGCGACGAGGCGGTGGTGGCCATCGCGGCCACCGGGATCTGTGGCTCGGACCTGCACATCTACCACGGACGGGTCTCGATCGAACCCGGGTTCACGATCGGCCACGAGTTCGTCGGCACCGTCACCGCCGCCGGCGAGGACGTCACCCGGGTGACGGTCGGGGACCGCGTGCTCGGCTGCTTTCACACGGCCTGCGGCACGTGCTTCTTCTGTCTGCGTGGGAGCTATCACAAGTGCGACCGGATGCGAGTGTTCGGACACGGCGAGAGGCTCGGCGCCCTCCAGGGCACCCAGGCCGAGCAGGCGCTCGTCCCGATGGCCAACCTGACCCTGCGACCGGTGCCGGATGGCGTCTCCGACGACGTCGCGCTGTTCGCCGGCGACGTGATGGGGACCGGCTATCACGCGGTGACCGAGAGCCGCATCCGGCCCGGCGACAGCCTGGCCGTGCTGGGGCTCGGGCCGGTCGGTCTGTGCGCCGTCCAGGTCGCGATCGCCGCCGGCGCTGGGCCGGTGCTCGCGATCGACACCGTCGCTGAGCGGCTCGACATGGCCCGCCGCTTCGGCGCCACCGCGATCCACCTCACCGAGGAGAGCCCGCGCGACGTCGTCAGAGACCTGACCGCCGGCCGCGGCGTCGACGCCGTGGTCGACGCGGTCGGGCACGTCGATGCGCTCGGCCTGGCGATCCGGCTGGCCCGCAAGGCGGGTACGGTCGTCGCCATCGGCGTCTACGCCGAGCGATGCGAGGTCCACATGGGTCTCGTCTGGCTCAAGGCGCTGACGCTGCGCACCGGTCACGCCAACGTGATCGCCCACGTGGACCGCGTGCTCGGGATGCTCGCCGCCGGCACGCTTGATCCGACTCCGCTGGTGTCCGCTCACCTGCCGCTCGAGCAGGCGGCGGACGCCTACGAGCTCTACGACCGCCACGAGGCGCTGAAGATCGTGCTGCGGCCCTGAGCCGCGTTCGTATACGGTCCCGGAGTCCCGTGCGCCCTGGCACCGTCTCCCGAGGTCTCGCAGCCGGGCTCGGCGCGACGATCGCGTCGCTGATCACCGGTCCCCCGGCGCTGGCGCACACGTCCGCGTGCGCGACAGCCCCGAGGCCGATCACCGAGACCTCTCACACCGAGGCGCAACTGGCAGTCGTCTGCCTCGTCAACCAGCAGCGTCGCGGCCGCGGACTGCCCCGCCTGACGGAGAACCGTCGCCTGGACCGCGCGGCGCAGGGATGGACCGAGGCGATGGTCGCCGCCCGGATGTTCAGCCACGGCCCCGACTTCCCGGCGCGCATCACCGCGGTCGGCTTTCGCTGGTCGAGCATCGGGGAGAACATCGCCACCGGCTACGCCAGCCCCGCCGCAGTCGTGGCCGCCTGGATGGCGAGCCCAGGCCACTGCCACAACATCCTCGATCCCACCTTCCGCTTCGTCGGCACCGGCGTCGTCGATCGTCCGATCATCGGCTATGCCAGCGGGGGCGGGACATGGACCCAGGACTTCGCCTTGAGGCGGGGGGAGCGAGCGCCGTCCGGCAATTGGGGGCCGGCGGACGGGTGCCCGTACGGCGCCGGTTGAGATACCACAGCCGCCGGTGCCCGCCGCCGTGTAGGATCGCGGCTCGTCCCACGACGGGATGACCTTTGGAGAGAGGGGAACCGGTGCGACGGACTCGTGGCAGTGGCAGTTGTCCTGGGGATGTGCGCCGCGATGGCGGCCACGGCCGGAGCCCGCGTGCTTCGGGTCGGCGCCTACCGGGGGATCGCGGGCCAGTACCGGTCGATTTCCGCGGCGGTCGGGGCGGCCAAGCCAGGGGACTGGATCCTGATCGGCCCCGGCGACTACAAGACGCGCCGGATCCGGACCCCCACGGGGGCGTCCGACTTTCCCGCCGGGGTCGTGATCACCACGCCCAATCTGCACATCCGCGGGATGAACCGCCGCACGGTGATCGTCGACGGAACCAAACCCGGTTCGGCGCCGTGCAGCCGGGCAGCCTCAGCGCAGAACTTCGGCCTCAGGACCGGTGGCGGCGCAGACAGCTACGCGATCCCCGCCGCCACCGGCGCATCGGGCGAGAACGGCCTGATGGTCTACAAGGCCGACGACGTCTCGATCGAGAACCTCACCGCCTGCAACTTCCTCGGAGGCTCCCGGGATGCGGGGAATGAGATCTGGTGGAACGGCGGCGCCGACAGCGGCAAGGTCGGTGGCCACGGCTACTACGGCGCGTACCTGACGACGACGAGCACGTATCTGAAGAACAAGACCGCGGCGGGCGAATTCAGCGCGGCGCAGTACGGGGTCTTCTCCAGCAACTGGAGCGGCGGGACCTGGAATCAGATCTACGCCAGCAACTTCGACGACTCCGGCTTCTACATCGGCGCCTGCCGGCAGGTCTGCGATCAGACGCTGAACCACGGCTGGGCGCAGGACAACGCGCTCGGCTACTCGGGGTCCAACTCGGGCGGCCGGCTGCTGATCGAGAACTCGCAGTTCGACCACAACGAGGACGGCTTCGACACCAACAGCCAGAACGGAGACGAGCCGTCACCGCAGAACGGGGCCTGTCCGGCGGGCGTGAAGCCGCCCGTCGCGGGCGCTCACACGTGCTGGGTGTTCTTCCACAACGACGTGCACGACAACAACAACCCGAACGTTCCGGCCGCCGGCTCCGCGGCGGCGGGACCGGTGGGCACGGGCCTATCGGTGTCCGGCGGCCGCAATGACACGGTCATGGACAACCGCTTCGCCGACAACGACGCCTGGGGCGTCATCTTCACCGCGTATCCGGATCAGGGTCGGCCATGCACCGGTGGCACCCTCAACTTCCCGCTCCTGGGTCCCGGGGGATGCGCCTTCGACGCCTGGGGCAATGCGCTCGTCGACAACGTGTTCGCGCACAACGGCTCGTTCGGCAATCCGACGAACGGCGACTTCGGCCAGCTCAATCTCGAGCCCGGACACCCCACCAGCTGCTTTAGGGGCAACACCCGAGCGGGTGGAGGCGCCGTGACGAGCTCGCCGAGCGACCTGCAGCAGACGAGACCGATCTGCGATGGCACCCCCGCGCCCGCGAACTCCAATCCCGTGTTTCTCAGCGAGCTCTATTGCGACACCGAGCTCGACCTGTCGCTTTGTCAGCCGACCGACCGCTACCCGCGGGTGACCCGGATCGTGATGCACTCGCTCCCCCAGCACCTGCAGTCGATGCCGGATCCGTGCCGCGACGTCCCCGCCAATCCGTGGTGCGCCCGGCGCGCCTCGGCCACGCCCGTGTCCGGACTCGGCTGACCCGCCTGAGCGGGTGGCGCGTGGGTCCCGCTAGGCTGCGGCGGCGCGCGCCGCGCTGTCAAAAGGCGCGGTGTCCCGCAGGTACCACTCGGCGTCGAGCGCGGCCTGGCACCCCGAGCCCGCGGCGGTGATCGCCTGGCGGTAGGTGTGATCGACGAGATCACCGGCGGCGAACACCCCGGGGACGTTGGTCAGCGTCGATCGGTCCTGGGTCATGACGTACCCGCCGTCGTCGGTGTCGACCTGACCCTGGGCCAGCTGCGACTGTGGATCATGACCGATGGCGATGAACGCCCCGATGATCTGTAGGTCGCGGCGGGAATCGTCCTCGGTGTTGCGCAGGCGTGCGATCGCAAGCGACTTGTTGTCGCCGGCCACGAACTCCTCGACCACATATGGGGTCACCCACTCGATGTTCGGGACCGCGCGGGCGCGGTCGAGCATGATCTTGGACGCCCGGAACTCGCTGCGCCGGTTGACGATCGCGACCTTGGACGCGAACTTGGCGAGGAACATCGCCTCCTCCATCGCGGAATCGCCGCCGCCGACGATCAATGTCGGCGCCTGCTTGAAGAACGCAGCATCGCAGGTGGCGCAATAGCTGACGCCGCGGCCGGCGAGCTCCTGCTCACCGGGGACGTCGAGCTTGCGGTGCTGAGCGCCCATCGCCAGGATGACCGCGCGGGCCAGATGCAACTCGTCGCCGACCCACACCTTGTGGGGCTCATGACCGTCGGGAGAGAGCTCGAGCGCCGTGGCGTCGTCGGTCTCCAGACGGGCCCCGAAGCGCTCGGCCTGGTCCCGGAAGTTCTGCATCAGCTCCGGCCCGGTGATTCCCTGCGGGAACCCGGAGAAGTTCTCGACATCGGTCGTCTGCTGCAGCAGCCCGCCCCAGGCGAAGCCCTCGATGACGAGCGGCGCCAGCTCGGCGCGCGCCGTGTAGAGCGCCGCCGTGTAGCCGGCGGGGCCACTACCGACGATGATCACATTCTCGATCTGCGGTTCCATTGCTTCATTAAGTATAGCTTGGGGCGCGCTCGATGTGCCACCGTCAGCCGGCCGCCAGTCGCCGTTGCAACGAGCCGATCGATCGGGCCAGCGCGAGCGCGGCCGGCGTGAGCCGCGGGGACAGCCCGCGCACCGACTCGGCCAGCGCCGCGCCCCCGAGCAGGTCGACCGCGTAATGCTCGCCGAGATAGACGAGCGCGAGGCCCAGCGCCAGTGCATAGGACCAGCCGACCGCGCCCGCCGCCGGGCTCACCTCCCCGAGGAGGTGGGCGGCCATCAGCGACGTGGCGAAGTGCAGCGACGGCATGGCAGCAAGCGGATTGCCTCCGAGGACATCGTAGAGCCCGGACCAGCGGTCTCCCCAGAAGCTCTCGCCGTACTCGATCATCATCCGGCGGACCGGCAGGCCGCCGATCCCCGGCAGGCGCCCGCGTCGCGCCGCGTACCACGGCGGCGCGGTCGGGATCGCCCAGTAAAAGACGGCGCCGAGGTCGAACACGGCATACATCCGCACCGCCGCCGCCGGGAAACGCTCCGGGGCACGCCAGAGGACGTACGCGAGACTGCCGTGGGGCACGAGGAACCACACCCAGTGGCACCAGACGAGGCCCCGCTCGTAGCGGCTGATGTGGCGCGGGTCGGCAAGCGCCTGGAGACGCGCCGTCGGGGGGACGCCGCAGCCGAGCACCCGATCGATCGCGATCGGGTAGCCGACGCGCACCCGCGCCGCGAGGCGGTCGGGATCGTCGTGGGGCAGCTCGTAGGCGGCGACATACGCCCACATGTTCACCACGCACAGCCCGATGTCCCGGGCTCGAGTGCGCGGAACGGCGACTGCGAGCGCCGGCACCGCCAGCCCGGCCGCGCCGATCACCGCGGCCGGCGGCAGCTTCAGGCGACGGCGGACGGCCGGCGCCGCGACGCCCACGGCGACGAGAGCCACCGCCCCCGCCCGGATGGCCGTCCCCGCCCGGATGGCCGCCGAGATACGCAAGTCGCGTGAGTATAAGAAGCGGCCGGCGAGCCGTCTGGAGCAGCCGAGCCCGGCGGACGGTTAGAATCCCCGCCGCCTTGCGACACGACGTGAATTCCCGCCGCCGGCGCCGCGAGCAACGACACCAGGTCCGGGGATTGTGGCTGCGCCGTATGGCCCCGGTGGTGGCGCTCGTGCTGGCCGGCTCCCTGGTCCTCACCCCCGAGGCGTTTGCCAACTTCATCACGCCGAAATCGGGCGGCTCGCCCAACGCGAACGAGATCGCGTCGCTGTACAAGATCATCCTGTACCTCGCCGCGTTCGTGTTCGTCGTCGTCGAGGGCGCCCTTGTCTACTCGATCTTCAAGTTCCGGGCCAAGAAGAACCCCGTCGCCGCCCAGATCCACGGCAACACCCGCCTGGAGATCGGCTGGACGGTCGCCGCGGCGGGCATCCTCCTCGTCCTCACGGTGGTCACGTTCGTCAAGCTGCCGAGCATCGTCAACCCGCCGAACTCGGGCGCGGACGGATTGGTGCTCTCGGCCTCGGTGAACGAGCCGAGCCCGCCCAACGGCAAGAAGCTCACGGTGTGCATCCAAGGCCGGCAGTACATCTGGCGCTACACCTACGGCAACGACTGCCTGAACAACTCCTTCAACTCCAAGCTGCCGTACTCGTACACGACGATGGTCGTCCCCGAGCACACGACGGTCGTACTCAACATCCAGTCGACCGACGTCATCCACAGCTGGTGGATCCCGTCGATGGGCGGCAAGGTCGACGCCGTCCCCGGCTACACGACCTACACGTGGTTCAAGGCGTTCCACACCGGGACGTTCCGCGGCCAGTGCGCCCAGCTGTGCGGGACCAATCACGCCGCGATGATCGCGTTTGTCAGAGTGGTGACCCCGGCGCAGTATCAGGCCTGGGCGGCGACTGAGGAGCGGATGATCACCCGGCAGAATGCGCAGGTCCGGGCCCTGCGCGCCACGCTGACCGCCCAAGGCGAACTAGGAAACTAAGACCATGGCGACGATGACTCCCGAAGCGACGCTCAAGCCGGTCCCCCAGGTCATCGCGCACGAGGTCACCGCCCCGCGCCAGACCAAGCGGTGGGTCGACTGGGTGACGACCACCGACCACAAGAAGATCGGGATCATGTACCTGGTCCTCACGTTCGTGTTCTTCTGCATGGGCGGGGTCGAGGCGCTGCTGATGCGGCTCCAGCTGAGCGAGCCCAACAACACGCTCGTGACCTCCGAGCACTACAACCAGCTGCTCACCATGCACGGGACGACGATGATCTTCCTGTTCGTCGTGCCGGTGATGGCCGGGTTCGGCAACTACTTCCTGCCGCTGATGATCGGCGCGCGTGACATGGCGTTCCCCCGCCTCAACGCGCTCTCGTTCTGGCTGCTGCTGTTCGGCGGCGTCGTCTTCTACGCGACGTTGTTCTGGCACCCGCCGAGCGCGGGCTGGTGGAGCTACCCCCCGCTGTCGGAGTCGCTGTACTCGCCCAGCGGTGGGCAGGACGCGTGGATCTTCCTCATCCACCTCACCGGCATCTCCTCCCTCATCGGCGCGATCAACTTCTACGCGACGATCGTCAACATGCGGGCGCCGGGCATGTCCTGGAACCGGCTGCCCCTGTTCGTCTGGACCCTGCTCGTCTACGCGATCCTGCTGATCATCGCGCTGCCGGTGGTCGCCGCCGCGGTCACGATGCTCCTCACCGACCGCCACTTCGGGACCCACTTCTTCGATCCCACGGCCCACGGATCACCAGTGCTCTGGCAGCACCTGTTCTGGTTCTTCGGCCATCCCGAGGTCTACATCATGATCCTGCCCGGGTTCGGGATCATCTCCGAGGTCATTCCCGTGTTCAGCCGCAAGCCGATCTTCGGCTACAAGGCGATCGCGGCGGCCACCGCGGTGATCGCGTTCCTGGCGACCCTCGTCTGGGCGCATCACATGTTCGCCTCGCCGGTGCCGATCGTCGTGCTCGGCTTCTTCATGCTCAGCTCGTTCTTGATCGGGGTGCCGACCGGCGTCAAGATCTTCAACTGGATCGCGACCCTGTGGCGCGGCTCGATCGTGATGACGACGTCGCTGTACTTTGCCGTCGGCTTCATCGCGAACTTCCTCATCGGTGGGATCACCGGCATCTTCCTGGCGGTGTTCCCGGTCGACTGGCAGCTCAACGACACCTATTTCGTCGTCGCCCACTTCCACTACGTTCTGATGGGCGGCGCCGTCTTCACGGTCTTCTCCGGGATCTACTACTGGTATCCGAAGATCACCGGCCGGCTGCTCGACGAGCGGCTGGGCAAGCTCTCGTTCTGGTTGATGTTCATCGGCTTCAACGCCACCTTCTTCGTCCAGCACAGCCTGGGCCTGTCCGGGATGCCCCGCCGGATCTACACCTACCCGCCCGGGCTCGGCTGGTCGACGTACAACTTGATCTCGACGATTGGATCGTTCATCCTGGGTGTCGGCGTCCTGCTGACGATCATCAACGTCGCCCGCTGCCTGAAAGTCGGCAGGATCTCCGGACCGGACCCCTGGAAGGGAAACACCCTCGAGTGGTTCACCTCATCGCCTCCGCCGGTCAACAACTTCGACGAAATCCCCCGGGTGCGTTCCGTCGAGCCGTTGCGCGACATTCGCCGCCAGATCGAGCGCCAGACCGGTGTCACCCAGAAGACCGGGGGCAGCGAGCAGTTCGCGCGGGCCGGCGGATGAGCCATCGCGTCGCCCGCCACCGCACGCGCGGCCAGGATCAGGGGTGAGCTCGTGACGGGAGGGGAGCTCGTGACGGCCTCGACGGTCGCCGCCCCCGCGTCCGGGCGCACGCGTCGGCTGATCGGCGACTACATCGACCTGACCAAGCCGAAGGTCCAGTCGCTCCTGCTGTTCACGACGGTGACGACGATGGAGATCGCCGGCGACCCGTCGGTGTCGCGGATCGCCCTCGTATGCGCCGGCGGCTACCTGTCGGCCGGCGGCGCCGGCGCGATCAATCACTACTGGGACCGCGACATCGACGCCCGGATGGCCCGCACCGCGAACCGGCCGATCCCCTCGGGCCGGGTCAGTCCGGCGGCGGCGGTGGCGTTCGGGATCACGCTCCAGGTGCTGTCGTTCCTGCTCCTGTCGCTGACGATCAACGTGCTCTCGGCGTCGCTCGCGCTGGCCGGCTTCGTCGGCTACGTCGGGGTCTACACGATCTGGCTGAAGCGGCGCACCCCGCACAACATCGTGATCGGCGGCGCCGCCGGCGCGATGCCGCCGCTCGTGGCATGGGCGGCGACGCGCGGATCGCTGTCCTGGACCGCCGTGTACCTGTTCGCGATCGTGTTCTACTGGACGCCGCCGCACTTCTGGGCGCTCAGCCTGCTGATGAAGGACGAGTATGAGAGCGTGGGGGTGCCGATGCTGCCGGTGGTTCGCGGCGAACGCGAGACCCGGCGCCAGATCGTGCTCTACTCGCTCCTGCTCTACGCCGTCACCCAGCTGCCGTTCTGCGTCGGCGTCTTCGGCGGCGTCTATCTGGCGGCGTCGATGCTGCTCGGCCTCGGATTCGTCGCCGGCGCGGTGATGCTCTATCGGCGGGCCGACCGGCGGACCGCGCTGCGGCTGTACCTGTACTCGATGCTCTACCTCGCCCTGTTGTTCGCGGCGATGGTGGTGGACGTGAAGCTGTAGTCGTGCCCCGCTCGCGCAGACAACCGATTACGATGGAGACGCATCATGGATAGAAAGCTGGCTCGCAAGAACCTCCGCACCGGCCTGCTGGCCGGCGTGGCGTGCCTGTTCATGTTCGGCATCACCTTCGTCGCCGCCGCCATCTACGTTCACGCGTGAGCGACGCCGAACAGGAGACGCCGCCCGTCGGCGAGGAGCTCCACCTTCCCGGGCCGACGCTCCTGCCGATCGCCTGTGCGGCCGGGATCACGCTGATGGTGATCGGCACGACGATCAACTGGCTGTTCTCGATCATCGGGCTGATCATCTTCCTGGTCACCGTCACGCTGTGGATCCGCGACACGCGCCGGGACATCTCCGAGCTTCCCGAGGATCACGCCCCGCACTGAAGCAGCGCCCGGCGCGACGGTCGCCCGCGGCGCGGCCGGGGTCACGTCACGGCCGCCGGGGGCGCTGAGCGCCGAGCATGGCGCAACCGGTAGCCACGACCTGCAAAGCGCTACAGATCCAAATGTGTGGCGCGGAATTGTCGTGAAATGCATGGCAGGCATGCGTTGCGCGACAGATCGAAAACCAGCCCGCCGGATTTGGCGCGCAATGCATGGTCTCGCGACCCATCGCTACCGCTCGTCGCGCCGGGGGCGCGCACCAGGGCCCCGACGCGCTCCGCGCGGAGATCCCGTCGCCGTCGGCAGCGCCGATCAGGGGCGAGCCGACGCGGCCGGGACGTCGCACGCTGCGCCCTCGCCAGTCCACACGCGGACGATGTCGCGCATCGACAGGATGCCGACGAGCTCTGAGCCGTCGACGACCACGAGGTGACGGAAGCGGCCGCGGACCATCGTGGCCGCGGCGTGCTCGAGCGACCACCCGGGGTGGGCGAACGTGAGGTTGGCGGTCAGGTGGTCGGCGACCCGCTCCGCGTCGGGGTCCTCGCCCTGCGCCACCGAGCGCAGGATGTCGCGCTCGGTGATCACTCCGGGGCCCTGAGCGTCGGGATCGCCGACCACGGCCGCGCCCACTCGCCGATTCCACATCGCCGCCGCCGCCTCACGGACGGAGTGGCCGGGTCCGACGGTCAGCACAACATCGGTCATCGCATCGGAAACGAGCATGTCTCCTCCTCAAAGCTTGCAGCGATTGTCACAATCAACGTGTCAGCTTATCGCGCTGGACCGCCTAGCGGCATCGTTCGTCGTTCAGAAGTCATAGGATCTGGTCGGCGATGAGAGGTCACGGCAGGCCAAGTGCGTAACCGTTCCCTGGTGCAGATGATCGTGATCGGGGTGATCGCTACCGCGATCCTGATCCCGGCGGTGCTCGCGATCCCGTGGTTTCCCGCGGACGCGTCGCAGCAGGCGCACAACATCCACACGCTCTACGACGTCCTGCTGATCGTCTCGGTGCCGATCTTCGTGCTCGTCGAGACCGTCGTCCTCTATTCGGTGTGGAAGTTCCGCATGCGGCCGGGCGAGGAGGAGAAGGACGGGCCGCCGATCCACGGCAACACGCGCCTCGAGGTCGTGTGGACCGCGCTGCCCGCGATCCTCATCGTCGGGCTGTGCGCGTATGCGTACTCGGTCCTGCGCTCCAACGAGCGCAACCACACCGGAGCGATGATCGTCAACGTCACCGAGCGGCAGTTCGCGTTCGAGTTCTCCTACCCGCGCCCCGGCGGCCGGCAAGTCGTCTCATCGGAGCTATATCTCCCCCAGGGTCAGCCGATCGTGTTCAAGCTGCGATCGCTCGACGTGATCCACAGCTTCTTCGTGCCGCAGTTCTCCGAGAAGCTCGACGCCGTGCCCGGCATCACCACCACCCTGCGGGTGACCCCCACGCGGCTCGGCACCTATCCCGCCGAGTGCACAGAGCTCTGCGGCGCCGGCCACGGGTTGATGCGAGCCACCGTCAACGTCGTCAAGCCGACCACGTTCCGAACCTGGATCAGCGCGCAGAAGCTCGGTGGCGTTCCGCCGATCGGCGTCCCCCCCAAGTCCGCCGTGCAGCCGGGAGTGCCCGGAGATGCCACCCCGGCGGGCAACCCGCAACCCCACCGCCTGTGATCATGCAGCCTGACATCGATGTGAAGGAGGAGAGCTGATGGCCACGGCAACCGCACCCCCGCCGACCGGGGTGCAGCGGCGCACGCGCGTGCCGCTGCCGGCAAAGCTCCGCGCCCCCGGTTGGTATCGAGCGGCGCTGTTCGACGTGCTCGGACTCGGCTTCACCATCGGGCTCGTGTCCCTCATCCGCTTCCTCATGCATCAGCATCCCGTCGTCGACGGCAGCGCGATCACGATCGTGGCGATGATCGCGGTCCCGCTGTTCTTCCTCGTCGGCCTCGGGACCGCCGACTACTGGCTCTACTGGGCGGCCGGCCGCCCCACCCGTCCCGAGGACCACTCGCAGCACGGCGCGTACTCCTGGCGGGACTACTTCCGTCCGAACACCGACCACAAGGTGATCGGCGTCCAGTACGTCGTTCACTCCTTCTTCTTCCTGCTCGTCGGCGGGCTGCTGGCGATGCTGATCCGGGCCCAGCTGGCCAAGCCGGGGATGCAGTTCCTCACCCCCGAGCAATACAACGGCGTCTTCTCGGTGCACGCCACCGTGCTCATCTTCCTGTTCGTCATCCCGGTGTTCGCCGGCCTGGCGAACTTCGTGCTGCCGCTGATGATCGGCGCGCCCGACATGGCGTTCCCGCGGCTCAACGCGCTGTCGTTCTGGCTGCTGCCGGTGGCCGGCGTCCTCATGCTGATGAGCTTCCTGGCCCCCGGGGGCTCGTTCGCCGCCGGCTGGACCGCGTATGCCCCGCTGTCGACGACGATGCCCATCGGCCAGCTGTTCTTCACGATCGCGGTCCAGTTCGCCGGCGCCTCATCGATCGCCACGGCGCTGAACTTCCTGGTGACGATCATCACGATGCGCGCCCCCGGGATGAGCTTCTTCCGGATGCCGCTGCTCGTGTGGGCGAACTTCGCGACGTCACTGCTCGTCGTCATCGCCACGCCGTTCATCGCCGCGTCGCAGTTCTTCGTCCTGCTCGACACCGCGCTGCACTTCCACTTCTTCGACGCGTTCGTAGGCGCCGGCCGCAACGGCAACGTGATCATGTACCAGCACGTCTTCTGGTTCTACTCGCACCCAGCGGTCTACATCATGATGCTCCCCGGCTTCGGGATCATCTCCGAGGTCATCGCGGTGAAGGCGCGCAAACCGATCTTCGGCTATCGGATGATGGCGTTCTCGCTGCTGGCGATCGTCGTGCTCGGGTTCACCGTTTGGGCGCACCACATGTTCGTCTCGGGGATGGCGCCGTGGATCCGAATCCCGATGATGATCACCACGGCGATCATCGCCATCCCGACCGGGATCAAGATCTTCTCGTGGCTGGCCACGCTGTGGCGGGGCGTGCTCCACCTCGACACGCCGATGCTGTTCGCGCTCGGCTTCCTGAGCACGTTCACGCTCGGCGGGATCAGCGGGATCATGCTCGCGATGATCCCGTTCGACATCCACGTCAGCCAGACGTACTTCATCGTCGCCCACATCCACTACGTGCTCTACGGCGGCTCGCTGTTCACGATCTTCGCGGGCGTCTACTACTGGTTCCCGAAGATGACCGGGCGCATGTTCGACGAGCGCCTGGGCAAGTGGCACTTCTGGCTGACGTTCATCTTCTTCAACCTGACCTTCGGGCCGATGCACATCATCGGGATCCAAGGGATGCCCCGCCGGGTCGCCGAGTACGCCGAGAAGTTCGCCGCCTGGAACCTGTTCATCTCCCTGTCCTCATTCGTGCTCGGGGCGAGCACGCTGATCTTCCTCTACAACATCGTCGCCAGCTGGCGGGCGGGACCCCGCGCCGCGGCGAATCCGTGGCGTGCCCTGACCCTGGAGTGGCAGGTCGCCTCCCCGCCACCGGTCTTTAACTTCGACACGATCCCGACGGTCGTCGGCGGTCCCTACGAGTACGGCGTTCCCGGGGCCGTGCACGGGATCTTCAAGCCGCCGGCCGAGGCCCGGCCGGTCCCCGTCGGCGCGCCCGCCGGCGCGTCGGCGGGCTCCGCCGGCCGGGAGGGTGAGGCATGAGAACCGTCCTGGTCGTCGCCAACGAGACACTCGGCGGCCGCCCGCTGATCGACGCGGTGCGCCGCAAGGCCGAGGAGGAGGAGACGCGGTTCGTGCTCTGCGTGCCGCAGACCCGGCCGCGCGCAGGCTATGTCATCTACGACGACTCGGTGTTCGACGCTGCCCAGACGCGCGTCGATCTGGCGGTCGGCTTCGTGCGCTCGGAGGGCATGGACGCCGTCGGCGAGGTCGGCGATCCGGATCCGTACGCGGCGACGATGGATGCGGTGCGCGAGTACGGGCCGGACGCGATCATCATCTCGACCTATCCCGAGTCGCGCTCGGGGTGGCAGCGCGGCGACCTCGTCGATCGGATCCGCCAGGCGTCGGGACTGCCGGTCGAGCACGTGGTCGCCGACCTCGACAGCGATGGGCTGTCCTTCCACGTCACGCTCGCGGTCGCCAATCGCACCGCGAGTGGCGACGAGCTGCTCGACTTCCTCAAGGCCCAGGCGCAGGCCGAGGGCGATCGCCGCGAGCGGCTGTTCATCGTCCTCGTGCCCCAGGAGGGCGGTGGCGGCGGCGCGGCCCAGCGCGCCCGCACCCGCCTGTCGCTCGTGGTCAGGCGGTTGCACGACGCCGGGCTGACCGCGTCCGGCATGGTCGGCGATCCCGACCCGTTCACGGCGATCATGAACGCGCTGCAGTGGTTCCGGGTCGACGACATCGTGATCTCGACGTTGCCCGAGACGAAGTCGGGCTGGCTGCGGGCCGATCTCATCGACCGCGTGCGCAGCGCCAGCCAGAAGCCGATCGAGCACATCGTCCACGACGACCCGGTCCGCGCGACCCAGTAGGAGACGCCGATGGAAGCCGCCGCGATCGCCCACGTCGACCACCACGGGCCGCCTCCCGCGCACCAGTCCTCACGGGTGCACGCCCCGACGCTCGGGATGCTGCTGTTCATCATCTCCGAGGTGATGATCTTCGGCGCCTTCTTCACCGCCTATTTCTTCATCCGGATCGTCAGCCACAACCCGTGGCCCGCTCCCGGGACCAAGCTGCCCGAGGGCGTCGCCGGCGTCAACACGGCGATCCTGCTCTCCTCGTCGCTGACGCTGCACTGGGCGTTGACCTCCATCAAGAAGGGCAACCGGTTCGGCCTGCGGGCGGGGATGGTGGCGACGTTCCTGCTCGGCCTGAGCTTCCTCACCATCCAGGTCAACGAGTACATCCACATCGGGTTCGCCCCCCACGATGCGGCCCAGGCGTCAGTGTTCTACGGCCTCACCGGCCTGCACGGGGCCCACGTGGTGATCGGCCTCTCCCTCCTGCTGATGATCACGATCCGGGCGTTCCGGGGCCACTACTCCCCCGAGCATCACCAGGGCATGGAGGTACCGGGCATCTACTGGCACTTCGTCGACATCATGTGGGTGATCGTCTACACGACGGTCTACGTCCTGTAGGGCGCCGCTGAGGGCGCATGAAGGGACCGCCCAACCCGATCCGCTCCGAGGCCGCCGCGTTCGGGTTTCTGCTCTGGTTTGTCGGCGCCGTGGCGATCATCGTGATCATCGTCCTGGTGATCGAGCTGGTCTCGTAGGCCCGACGGCGTCGCCAGGAAACGGACCACAGCGCGCGCCGGCGTGGGACCATGACGGGAGTGACGCTTGCACCGCTCCTGTTCGCCGATGCGCCAGTCCAGACGATCGGCTTCCCGATCCTGGTCGTGCTCGCGTGGATCCCGTACCACCTGCGGGCGCGGACGCTGGCGCGCGAGTTCCGGCCCGTCCCCGGGTGGTGCCAGGTCTGCTACGCCGCCGGGCTGGTGGTGCTGGAAATCGCGGTCAGCCCGCCCGTCGACACGCTGTCTGATCAGCTGCTCGTCGCCCACATGGCCGAGCACCTGCTGATCGGCGACATCGCCGCGCTGCTGCTCGTCCTCGGTCTCACCGGGCCGATGATCGCGCCGCTGCTGCGCAACCGGGTCATCGCGCGGTTGCGCGTGCTCACCCACCCGGTGGTCGCGGTCGTCGTCTGGGCGGTCAACTTCTACGTCTGGCACATTCCCTTCCTCTACCAGGAGGCCCTGCGCCACGACGGGATCCACGCGCTCGAGCACGCCACCTTCCTCACCTTCGGGATGGCGGTGTGGATGGCGCTGCTCGGCCCGCTGCCCAAGCCGCAGTGGTTCAACAACGGCGCCCGCCTCGTGTTCGTCATCGCCGTCCGGCTCGTCGGCACCGTGCTCGCCAACGTCCTGATCTTCGGCGGCACCGTGTTCTATCCGTACTACCTTCCGGGCGACGCGCACTGGCACATCAGCCCGGTCGCCGACCAGGTCGCGGCCGGAGGCCTGATGATGGTGGAGGAGAGCCTGCTCACGATCGGCCTCTTCTGCTGGCTGTTTCTC
Source organism: uncultured Solirubrobacteraceae bacterium (assembly GCA_963731395.1). GTDB lineage: Bacteria > Actinomycetota > Thermoleophilia > Solirubrobacterales > Solirubrobacteraceae > Palsa-465. The sequence continues at coordinate 119,911 of CAVSVH010000013.1, read as the reverse complement.
CGGGTGGCGCGCCAGACCGAGCAGCGCCAGGCGCTGCTGGACTTCGCCGACCAGCACGGGCTCGAACTGGACGAGCGGCGTGCCCAGCGGGCCGTCGCCGCCGGCCGCAGCGAGGAGCTATGGCAGCGATTGCGCGCCCGCGCCACCGCGGCGGCCGAGGCTACTTCGCAGCCGACGAGATGAAGTTGACGAGCGCCGTGATCTCGTTCGGTTTCAGCGTCTGACCGAACGTGCTCGGCATCACCCCCGCCTTGTAGCCGGCGGGGATGTAGGCGTAGGGCTTGACGATCGCGGTGTGGATGCACTCCTGCAGCGTGGCGCCGCGAATCTGCTTGGACTGAGGCGACGCGCAGTTCGCGCGCAGGTCCTTGTCGAGGTTGGGCCCGACGTTTCCGGTCGTGCCCGCGGCGGCGAGCGTGTGGCAGCTGCCGCAGCCGCCGACTCCGGTGAACACCGTCTTGCCGGCCGCCGCGGTGGTGCCGGCGACGCCGCCGGCGCTCGCCAGGGCCCCGGTGTCCTGACCGGGCTTGGCCGCCACTGCCGCCACGTAGGCGGCGACATTCTGGGCATCCTGTCCCTTGAGGAGCATCTGCGGCATCACGCCCTCGGTGTTCGGGTAGCGGATCCAGTAGTCGACGAGCCCCTCGATCGAGGTGCCCTTGATCCCGTCGGCGCGGTCTTGGCGAAAGGCGTCGTCGAGGTTGGGCCCGGTCGTGCCGCTGGTCGCCGCATGGGCGAGCGTATGGCAGCCGCCGCACGTCTTCTGAAACGTCACCTTGCCCTGCACCAGGTTGGCCTCCGGGTGCTTGATCGAGCTTCCGCACCCGCCGGCCGCGAGCACCACCGCGATGCCCGCGATGAACCCGGCCAGTCTGCGTCGTCCTCGTCGTCGTGGTGAGTCGTGCAGCATCTCTCCAGGCGGCACTCTATCCAAGCGAGCGGCACGACAACGCCATTGCGCCACCCCCGCCGGGGCATCCGGTGCCGTCCGCCACGCTGGTAGGATGGACCGCCATGAGGACGCGCCAGAGGTACCGGATGCGCACCCCGTCGACGGGTCGCGAGGTCATCATTCAGGCGATCCCCGACGAGATCTACCTCGATCTCGACAATGGCGAGCAGCTCGAGCCGGTGGCTCAGCTGCTGCCGCTCGCGCCGACCGTATCCGAGCTGCCGTGGACCGTCGACAACCTCCGCTTTTGCAACTGGTGCTCTCAGATGACGCAGAAGGATCTCAACGACTGCCCCACGTGCGGCAGGCGCATGGAGCCGCTCGGCTCCTGAGGGCGCTACTGCGCAGGTGCGGGCTGTTCGCCGCCGTCGTGACCGCCGGCGTCCTCGCCGCCGGTCTGAGTGCCTGCGGGGGCGGCGGCACGAGCACGCTGGACACATCGGGCGCGCCGCCGTTCACGGTGCCGACGCAGGCGGTCTCGGCGGGCGCCGCCACATCGAGCACGACAACCACGTCGAGCAGCTCGTCGTCGACGACGAGCTCCGCGGGAACCGCCACGGGTGCGGGCACCGCCACGGGCGCGGGCACCGCCACGGGCACCGGCACGAGCCCATCCGGCGGGACCAGTCCTGGCACGGCGACCGGCACCACCCCGTCGGGCGCCACGACGCCCCAGACCGGGACGAGCGGCGGAGCGGGCGCGGCCGTGGGCGGGGGCGGCACGGGAACCTCGGCGAGCGCCGGAGGCGCGGTCAACGGCGGGGCCGGGCTCGGCTCCGCGTTCTGTCAGCAGAACCCGGGCGACTGCTGAGACCGGCGCCCCCAGTGGCCCCGCACAGGGAGTAACTCTCGTACGGGCCCTTAGTCCTTAGTGGACGTAGCTCTTGGGGTACGGCTTGTTGAGGACCTCGGTGGCGCTGTACTGGACCCGGGTCCCCGTGTATGTGCACGCGTAGGTCGCCGTGGCCCCCACCTTCATCTGGGCGGTCTGCGTGCCGGCCGCGCTCTTGCATGCCGAGGACCGGCTCTGGCGGTAGGAGTACTTGCTCGCTGACAGGTTGTAGGAGAGCACTGGAGCCCACGTCGGGACTGTCAGCCCGATCACGTCTCCGGGCTTGACCGGCAGCGCGGTCATCGTGTTGAAGCTCGGCGGCAGCGACATCGGTTCCTGCAGCACCTGGCCGAGAAACGGGATCAGATGGTAGGTGCCGCTCTGAGCGGCAACCGTGTACTGGTTGCGCGGCCCCGGCTTGAGCACGGTGAGCGCCACCTGCGGGGTTCCTCCGTAGGCGGAATCGAGCTCGTGCAGGTATGTGTGCTCGGTCTTGGCGTTGCCGGTGAGCCTGGACAGGCCGACCGTGAACTGGAAGATCCATCCCGCCTGCTTGACCCGAGTCGGATTGATCAACCCGCTGGTGACCGACTGCACCGCCGTGGTCCGGGTCAGGATGATGAAGCATTGAGCCGGCGAGACATTGCTCGGACACACCGGTGCCGCGACCGGACTGGTGCTCGTCTGTCCCAGCTCCACCGTCTGGGCCGACGCAGCCCCGGGAGCCAGGAGAGCGGCCGCCGCCACCAGGCCGGCAGTGGTTGCAAGAAAGGAGCGTTTCATCATCACCATCACTGAACACGGCCAGGAACCGGCAGTTGCGCCGGATTGAAGCACGCCGGCACCCCCTCGCACGCCGGTGACGTGCCGCAGCCCGGACGCGAAGATCCGGACGCGTTCGTGTGGACGGGAAGCCCTAGAGCTTTGAGACGTTCACTGCCTTAGGACCCTTGGGCCCCGCCTCCTCCTCATAGGAGACCTTCGATCCTTCGGGCAGTGAGCGATATCCGTCGCCGGTGATGCCCGTGAAATGCACGAACAGGTCGCGACCCCCGTCATCGGGCGTGATGAACCCGAAGCCCTTGTCGTCGCTGAACCACTTGACCGTTCCCGTTGCCATGTAATTCCCTTCGGCGCAACTCGCTTTGGACCGCTGATCCGGAGCCTCTGGCCCCGATTTGACGCGGGAAACGTAGCAGGGAACCGCCCGCGAGCGGTAGTCGATCTTGCCTAGCGGCCCCGAAACGTCGCCTGGCCCGGTCCCTCATCCAGAAACGAGCGCACCGCACTGGGCAAATCGTCGCTGGCAAACAGGTCGCCGGCCACTGCGGGCACCCGGTCGTTGGCGAGCTCCACCCCCCCTTGCCGGTAGTCGCGGACGACCTGCTTGGTGGCGGCATGCGCGAGCGTCGGCCCGGCGGCGAGCTCCCGGGCGTAGTCGCGGGCGGCGGCGTCGAAGCCGTCGTCGGGCAGCACGCGATTGACGACGTTCCAGCGCTCGAGCTCACGTGCCGAGAACGGCCGTCCCTCGAACACGAACTGCCGGGCGCGGCCGCTGCCGGCTCGTTCGGCCAGCCGCTGGGTCCCGCCCATCGCCGGGGTGAGGCCGATCACCCTCTCCACGAGTCCGAAGCTGGCCGCCTCGGCCGCCAGGATCACGTCACAGGCGAGCGCCAGCTCGAACGCCCAGGTCAGGCAGAGCGCGTGCGCGGCGAACACGGTCGGGCAGGGCAACTCGTCGATGCGCCGGGCAAGCGCGATCAGGTCAGCGAACAGCGCCGCGGCGTCCGCCGGTCCCGACAGAGCAGCGAACATCGACACGTCGACCCCGCCGCTGACCACGCGCCCCTCGGCTCGGAACAGGACGGCCCGGGGCCGATCGGACTCCAGGTCGCCGAGCACCGCGCTCAGCCGCTCGGCAAGCGCGGCATCGAACAGATTGACCGGCGGCGCGTCGAAGGTCACCACCGCCAGGCCGGCGTCGCGTTGGAGCGACACCGGTCGATCCGTGCGCGCCGCACTCATCGCAAAGCGTCCGCCGCGGCGGCGATGTCGTCGGGATCGCCGGGCGCCGGGGTCCACGGCAGCCGCAGCGGATCACCGTCGTAGCGAGGGATCACGTGGATGTGGAAGTGGAATACCGTCTGCCAGGCCGCCGCGCCACACGAATTGATCAGGTTGACGCCGGCGGGGTGCAAGCGCTCCACCGCGGCGCGGGCGAGACGCTGGGCCGCCGCCACGGTGGCCGCCAAGTCCTCGGCCTCGACCTCCAACAGATTCGCCGAGTGGGCGCGGGGGATCACCAGCATGTGGCCGCGCGTGGCGGGACTGATGTCCATGAACGCCACCGTGCGCTCATCCTCGTCGACGCGTTGCGATGGCACCTCTCCGGCGACGATCTTGCAGAACAGGCAGTCCGGGTCTCTCATGCCCGCCAGCTTAGGTTATTGCTTTGCGACGTGGTCGATGAGCTGCCGGGCGCGATCGATCGCCTCCTCGCGAGTGGAAACCTCGCCGCTGAAGCTGGCGGCCTCCAGTTCGGCGAGAAGATCGCCCACCACCGGCCCCGGCTGGATGCCGAGCGCCCGCGCCAGCTCATCGCCGCGCAGCGGGGGGCGGGGGGGGTCCGCCGCCCAGGCCAGCGCCTCTCCGATCAGCTCCCGCGCCAGCGCCAGGTGCTTGGCGATGGCGACGTCGGCGTTGTCCCCGCGGGTCGCCAGCCGATCGGCGACGCTGAGCACGGTGACGTCGACCGCCACCGGCGCAGTGGCGTGCAGATACTCGTAGACGGTGCGCCGCGGCAGGGGCATCGCATGCACGAGGAAGCCGAGCCGCAGATGATGGCGGGTGAGCGCCGCCACGTGCTCGCGCAGCCGTTCGCTGGCCCGCAGCCGCCCGAGGATCTCCGCCGACAGCCGGGCGCCGGCCTCGTCGTGGCCCATGAACGTGATCCGGCCCTGGATCGTCACCGCGCGCGTCTGGGGCTTGGCGATGTCGTGCAGCAACGCTCCGAAGCGCAGCGCCTGAGCGCGCGTCAGCTCGTTGGCCAGCCGGGTGTTCATCACCGCCTGGAGCGCACCGGCGTCGGCGCCCGCCAGCCGCTCCGGCTCGCGCTCGAGCGCGATCGTCTCGGCCAGTACCGCCCGCGTGTGGCCGAGGACGTCGAGGTGGTGATAGCGACTCTGCTCGACGCCATGCAGGGCGGTGAGCTCGGGCGCAACGGCGTCGGTGGCTCCGATCCGATCCATCAGCTCCAGACCGTCCAGCGCCCGGCTCGCGCATACGATCCGCCTCAGCTCGGCGAACACCCGCTCGGCGGCGATGCTCGTCAGCGCCGGGCTGCTCGCCCGCGCCAGCGCGAGGGTCGCCGGCTCGACCATGAAGTGCAGCTCGCACGCCAGTCGGGCCAGGCGCAGCGTGCGCAGAGCGTCACGCTCGAACGCGTCGGGCGCGACGACGCGCAGCCGCCGGTGGCGCAGATCCTCCAGGCCCCCGAACGGGTCGACGTAGCCCTCGTCATGCAGCGACCGGGCGATTGCGTTGACGGTGAAGTCGCGCCGGGCGAGATCATCCTCGATCGTCTCGCCGTCGAGCGGCAGGAGATCGAGCTGCCAGGTCCGGTCACGCGCGACGACGCGCCATGATCCAAACGCCTCGGAGAGCTCGAACGCGAACCCCGAGGCAGCGCGGCCGAGCGCCCGGGCGACCTCGCCGGCGGGAGCGACCACCGCGACGTCGAAATCGGCCGTGGCGCGCCCCAGGGCTCGATCACGGACCGCGCCGCCGACGAGCCACGCGTCGTCGACCAGTCCGGCGAGCGCGACGAGCGGATCACTCATCATGCCGGGACCCCGTCGCGGTGGTACCGGCGCGGAACGCGGGACGAGATCCCACACAGAACCTCGTGGTTGATCGTGCCGAGACGGTTGGCGAGGTCCTCCACGGTCTGGCGCTCGGAGCCCGACCGGCCGATGAGGATCGCCGTCGCCCCGACGTCGATCATCGCCGCGGGATCGTCGGGGCCGAGGTCGACGGTGATGTTGTCCATGCTGACCGTGCCGACGAGCGGATAGCGCCGGCCCGCGATGAGCACGTCGCAGTTGTTGGTCAGCCCACGGCGGACACCGTCGCCATAACCGATCGGCAGGGTGGCGATCCACGTGGCGCGATCGGCGACGAACCGGCGCCCATACCCGACGCTCTCCCCCGGCTCAGCGCGCTTCACCGCCGCCACGTACGAGGTGAGCTCGAGCGCCGGTTCCAGCCCGGCCCGATCCGGATCGATGTTCATCGGATCACAACCGTAGAGCGCGATCCCGCACCGCACCATGTCGAAGTGCGACGCCGGTGCCCGGAGCGTGCCCGCGCTGTTGGCGGCGTGCACGCGGAGGCGTCCGAACCGCCGCTGGAGCTCGTCGGCGAACGGGCCGAACACCGCCAACTGCTCGGCGACGAACCCCTGGTCGACATCGGCGGTGGCGAGGTGGGTCATCGCGCCGACCAGTTCGAGCTCCGGCGTGTGTGCCCGGATCAGCTTGGCCACCACGAGCGCCTCGCCGACGTCGCGCGTGCCGAGACGACCCATGCCGCTGTCGAGCTTGACGTGCACCGCAACCCTCCCGCGGCTTCCCACCCGGCTCGCGAGATCGGCGACGAAGCGATCGTTCCACGCCACGAGCTCGGCCCCGGCGGCGAGCGCCACCGGCAGCTCCTCGGCGCTGACCGCTCCCAGGACGATCACGGGCGCGGTGATCCCAGCGGCTCGCAGCTGCGCCGCCTCGTCGGCGGTCGCGACCGCGAGCGAGCTGGCGCCCCCGGCCAGCGCGGCGCCGGCCACCGGCACCGCCCCGTGTCCCGACGCCTGCGCCTTGACCACCGCACACAGCTCGGCGTCGCCGGTGAGACGCGAGCGCAGCCGGACCACGTTGCGCTCGATCGCGGCCAGGTTCACGCGAGCGAGCGCGCGCAGAGCCACTCAGGGCCGCCTAGGACTCGCCGGCGCGGGCCCGCGGCAGCAGCTCGATCACGTCGCCGGCGATAACGCCCTCGGTGGCGATCTCCCGCGCCGCCAGCTGGCCGGCCCGCGCGTGCACGAAGACGCCGGCGCAGGCGGCGGCAAACGGGTCCATGCGCTTGGCCAGATACGCGCCGATCACCCCGGAGAGGACGTCCCCGGTGCCCGCGGTGGCGAGCGCCGGCGCGCCGCCACGGCTGACCCCGGCGCGACCGTCGGGGGCGGCGACGATCGTATCGTCGCCCTTGAGGACGACGATCGCCTGGGCCTCCTCGGCCGCCCGCCGTGTCGACCCGAGGCGGTGCGCGGCGATTTCCGCGCTCGGAACGTCGAGCAGACGCCCGAGCTCCCCCGCGTGCGGGGTGACCACGGTCGGAGCACTGCGACCGGCGAGCGTGCCAAGCCGCCCGGCGTAGGCGAACAGTCCGTCGGCATCGAGGAGGAGAGCGATGTCGGCACGCCGGGCGAGCTCGCGGACCAGTTCGACGGTCTGCTCGGCGCGTCCGATCCCGGGCCCGAGGACGAGCGTCTCGGCACGCTCGGTGCGCCCGAGGACGACGTCGATCGCCGCCGGCGTCAGCGCGCCGGCGTCGTCGGGCAGCGGCACCGACATGACCTCGAGCAGGCGCTGCTCGAAGATCATGTTCAGCGACGCCGGGACGAGTGCCGTGACGTAGCCCGCGCCGGCGCGCATCGCCGCCTGACACGCCATCGACGGCGCGCCGGTCAAGCCGGTCGACCCCCCGCAGACGAGTACCGAGCCGGCGGCGAACTTGGTCGAGGCGTGTGCGCGGTGGGGGATCCCGTCGAGGGCCCGGGGTTCGATCAGACCGATCGCCGGTCGCCCCGGCGCCCCGGCCGGAATGCCGATGTCGATCACGGTCACGTCCCCCGCGCAGGACTTGCCGGGAGAGATCCACAGGCCCGGCTTGCCCGCGTGGAAGGTTGCGGTGACAGCGGCCTGCACCGCTTCCCCGGCCACCTCTCCGGTGGACGCGTCGACGCCGCTCGGCACGTCGCACGCGAACACGACCGCGTCGCCGGCGGCGGCGTTGATTGCCGCGATCGCCGATCGCGCCGGCTCGCGGGGCTCACCGGAGAAGCCGGTGCCGAGGATCGCGTCGACGATCGCCGCCGCGCCGCTCAGCGCCGCCGCGTGAAACGGGCGCGCCGCCGGCGCGGGAAGCCGATCGAGGTTGGTCTTCGCATCGCCGCGCAGCTCGTCGCCGGCGGCGAGCAGCAGCACCTCGACGTCACGACCGGTATCACGCAGCCGCCGCGCGACGACGAGCCCGTCCCCGCCGTTGTTGCCCTTGCCGGCGACGACGACCACCCGGCCGCCGGGAACCCGCGCCGCCACCAGGTCGGCCAGGCCGGCGCCGGCCCGCTCCATCAGCTCGATCGACGGGACCCCGCGCTCGTCGATCGCCCACGCATCGATGGCACGCTGTTGCTCGGCGTCGGGGAGCGGGGTCAGCCAGGCGGGAAGCTCGAGCCCGCCCGGATCGCGGGGATGCCGGGGGTGGTCATGCATGTGTCGCGATTATCGCGACTGCGGCTGCGTTGCTGCGGGTGTGCGTCAGCGACACCCTGACCTCGACGCCCAGGGCGGCAGCCCGCCGGGCGGCGGCGCCGTGCAGCGTCACCTCCGGCGGCCCGCCCGCCGAGGTCACCTCGATGTCGCGGAACGTCAGCGCATCGAGGCCGAGTGCCTTGGCGACCGCCTCCTTGGCGCAGAAGCGGGCGGCGAGGTGCTGGCCGGGCCGGGCTCGCCCGGCGGCGTAGGCCCGCTCCGCGTCGGTGAAGAGACGCTCGGCGAGCCGTGGCCGTCGTGCCAGCGCCCGCTCGAGGCGATGGATCTCCAGCAGATCGATCCCGACGGAGGGCGTGGGCGAGCGGCGCGCCGCGCTCACTCGACGGTGACAGTCTTGGCGAGATTGCGCGGCTGATCGACGTTCAGGCCGCGCCGGCGGGCGATCTTGTAGGCAAGCAGCTGCAGCGGAATCACCGCCAGCAGTGGCGCGAGCATCCAGTCGGTGCGCGGCACCCGGATCACCTCGTCGACGTGCTCGACGATCTCCTCGTTGCCCTCGGTGGCGATGGCGATCACCCGTGCCCCCCGCGCCCTCACCTCCTGGATGTTCGAGATCACCTTCTCCAGCACCGGCGACTCGGTGGCGACGACGACGACCGGCGTGTTCTCGTCGAGCAACGCGATCGGCCCGTGCTTCATCTCACCGGCGGCGTAGGCGTCGGTGGCGATGTAGGAGATCTCCTTGAGCTTCAGGGCGCCCTCGAGCGCCACCGGGAGCCCAACGTGACGGCCGAGGTAGAGGAAGAAGTCCGCCTGGCAATGGGCGTCGGCGATCGCATCGATCCCGGCGACATCGCGCTCGAGCAGCTCGGCGATCATGTGCGGCAGCCGTTTGAGGTCAGAGATCGGCGGTTTGAGCTGGGCGCGGTTCATCGTTCCGCGCAGCTCCGCCAGCCGGAGCGCGATCAGGTACATGACCGTGATCTGGCTGACGAACGTCTTGGTCGCGGCGACCCCGATCTCGAGGCCGGCGCGGGTGTAGAGGACGCCGTCGGCCTCACGGGTGGCCTGGGCCCCCATCACGTTGGTGACCGCGAGCACGGCGGCGCCGCGGGTGCGGGCGGTGCGCATCGCCGCCAACGTGTCGGCGGTCTCGCCCGACTGGGAGATCCCGATCACGAGATCGTCGGGTCCGACGACCGGATCGCGATAGCGATACTCGGAGGCGATGTCGACCTCGACCGGAACCCGCGCCCAGTGCTCGATCGCGTACCGGCCGATCAGGCCCGCGTGGTAGGCGGTCCCGCAGGCCACGATCACGACCCGCCGGACCCGCCGCAGCAGCGCGTCGTCGATCGGGGTGGCCGGAGTCTGGGTCGCCGGGGTCAGATCGCCGAGATCGATCCCCCAGCCGCGAGCCGCCCGTTCGCCAATCGTCTCGGCGACCGCATCGGCCTGCTCGTTGATCTCCTTGAGCATGAACGTCTCATAGCCCTGTTTCTCGGCGGTGTCGGCGTCCCAGTCGATCTCGACGGTCTCACGCTCGACGGGCACGCCCGCCGGGGTGAAGAACGCGACCCCGTCCGGTCGCAGCGCCACGAGCTCGTCATCGCCCATGTACTGGACCTGGCGCGTCTCTCGCAGGAACGCGGGGATCGCCGAGGCGATGAACTGCTCGCCGTCGCCGCGCCCGACGATCAGCGGGCACTCCCTGCGCGCACCGACGAGGAGGCCCGGTTCCCGTGCGGTCATGGCCACGAACGCGTAGTGTCCGCGCAACTCGCCGTAGGCGGCGCGGACGGCGTCGAGGAGGTCGCCATCGTAGTGGTGAGCGACGAGATGGGCGATCACCTCGGCGTCCGTCTCCGAGGTGAACACCGCCCCCTCCTGCACCAGCCTGACCTTGAGCGCGATGTAGTTCTCGACGATCCCGTTGACGACGATGTGGACGCTGTCGGTGGTGTCGTAGTGCGGGTGGGCGTTCTCCTCGGTCACTCGGCCGTGGGTCGCCCAGCGGGTGTGCCCGATGCCCGTCTCGGGCTCGGGCCGCTCCGCCACGGCAACGGCGACCGCCGATGTCTCGCGGGCCGCTCCCGGCGCCTGCTCCCGGCGCGCGATCGCCGACCGCAGCGCGGACAGGTTGCCCACCGCGCGCACCGCTTCGACCTTGCCGCCGGCGAGCACCGAGATGCCGGCGCTGTCATAGCCGCGGTACTCGAGTCTCTCCAGCCCGGCCATCAAGAGGGGCCGAACCTTCCGGGGGCCGACGTAGCCGACGATTCCACACATGTTGGACTGCCTCCTGGGTAGCGCCGGTCGTGACCGGTATCCGGCGGCCTGCGCGCCGGGTCACCTGATCAACGGCCGCACAGACGAGATCTTAACGGCCGGCCCCGACCGAATCTGGGCGCGCGGACCCAGACCGGCCTACGTCTCCAGGCTCGCTCGGACCCGTCCGGCCAGCCGCTCGCAGATGTCCGCGGTCTCCGTGGCGGTGGGCGCCTCGACCATCACCCGGATCAGCGGCTCGGTGCCGGAGGCGCGGACGAGCACCCGACCGCGGCCGGTGAGCGCGGACTGCTCGCGCTCGATTGCGGCGCGCAGGCCGGCGGAGGCCATGGCTGCGGCCAGCGCCTCCCGGTCGGGGGCGCGGATGTTGACGAGCCGTTGGGGAAGCTTCTCCATCGCTCCGCGGGCGCGCAGATCGCGTCCCTCGAGCGCCTCCAGGGTCAGCAGCGCGCTGGCGATGCCGTCCCCGGAGGGGGCGAACGTGAGGTCGATGATGTGGCCCGACTGCTCGCCGCCGAGCGTCCAGCCGCGCCGGCGCAGCTCGTCGAGCACGTAGCGATCGCCGACCGCGGTGGTGGCGACCTCCACCCCGGCCTGCCTCATCGCGGTGTGGAAGCCGTAGTTGGTCATCACGGTGACCGCGACGCCGCCGCCGGGCAGGCGGTCGCGCCGGTGCAGGTGGACCGCGGCGAGCGCCACGAGCTCGTCTCCGTCGACGATCTCGCCGTCTCCGTCGACGGCCAGCACCCGATCGCCGTCGCCGTCGAACGCGAACGCCAGCTCATGGCCACCGGTCCGGGCCCGCTCGACGAGGGCGTCGAGGTGGGTCGATCCGCAGCCCGCGTTGATGTTGCGGCCGTCGGGCTGGTCGGCGATCACCTCCACCTCCGCCCCGAGCCGACGAAAGATCTCCGGCGCCGCCCGATAGGTCGCGCCGTTGGCGCAATCGAGAAGAACGCGGCGGCCGCTCAGGTCGAGTCCCGCGAACCGGGTGTGCAGCGCTCGCAGGTAATCCTCGAGCGCGCCGTGCAGGCGCCGGACCCGCCCGATCCGGCTCGACGCCGGCAGCGGGCGCGCGAGCTCGGTCTCGATCTCGCGCTCGGTGTCGTCGTCGAGCTTGAAGCCGTCGGCGGCGAACAGCTTGATGCCGTTGTCCTCGTAGGGGTTGTGGGAGGCAGAGATGACGGCGGCCATCTGGAACGCATGGCGGCGGACGAGTAGCGGCGCCGCCGGAGTCGGCAGCACGCCGGCGATGAGCGCGTCCCCGCCCGCGGCCGTAACTCCCGCGGCCATCGCCGCCTCGAGCATCTCCCCGGACTCCCGGGTGTCGCGGACGATGAGGATCTGGGCGCGTCCGTCGTGTGGCTCCCGCGAGTGAGCGACCGCGGCCCGTGCCAGGCGCAGGGCGAGCTCCGCGGTCAGGAAGTCCCCGGCGTGGCCCCGCACACCGTCGGTTCCGAAAAGCTGACGCGCCATGCGCCGACCAGGGGGACGGGCTAGCGCTTGGAGAACTGCGGCCGCTTGCGGGCCTTCTTGAGCCCGGCCTTCTTGCGCTCCTTGACCCGCGGGTCACGCGTGAGAAAGCCGCGTCGCTTGAGCTCGCCGCGCAGGTTGGGGTCGGCCTCCAGCAGCGCTTTGGAGATGCCGTGGCGCAGGGCGCCCGCCTGGGCGGCGACGCCCCCGCCGTGCATCCGGGCCACGACGTCCATGCGCGAGTCATAGCCGACCGCCTCCAGCGGCTGGCGGATGACGCGCTGCAAGGTCTCACGCGGGAACACCATGTCCAGCGTCTTGGCGTTGATGGCGTAGGTTCCGGTCCCGGGCTTCAGGATCACGCGCGCGACGGCCGTCTTGCGCTTACCGGTCGCGGTGTAGCGGGCGCCGGCGGCGAGGTCGATCGCGGCATCGGCGATCGGCTGGGCCTCGTGCAGCGGGTCGCCGTCCGCGTCGTCGCGCGCGGCGGCCGCCTCGGCCTCCGCCTCGGCGGCGGCGCGGGCCTCGGCATCGAGGAAGTCGTCGGGCTCGGAGACGATGTCGGGCACGAGGTCGGCGCCCGGGATCTCCGGCCGCTGACGCGGCGCGAGCTCCACCTCCTCGTCCTCCTCGGACTCGGGGGCGCGCGGGCCGGCAGGGGCGGGCTCGGGCCCGTCGGCGGCGGCGGCCGGCTCGGGCTCGGGCTGGTCGGCGGCGGGCTCGGGCTGGTCGGCGGCGGCCTCGGGCTGGTCGGCGGCGGACTCCGGCTGGTCGGCGACGGGCTCCGGCTCGGGCTGGTCGGCGCCAGCAACGGGCTCGGCCGGTGCCGGCGCCGCCGGCTCGGCGGCAGGGGGCTCGGCAGGAGGAGTCTCGGCGGCTGCCGGAGGCTCCGGGACGGCGTCGGCCGGCTCCTCGGCGCTGTCGGCAGGGGTCTCCTGCGCCGCAGCCTCAAGATCGTCGTTGCGCGGCTCGTCCTCGGGGTGCTCTGCGTCGGTCACTGCGAGATCTCCATCGGTTGCGGCTGCTGGGCGGCGTGCGGATGCTCGGGTCCGGCATAGACCTTGAGCTTGGTGAGCTGCTTGCGGGCCAGGCGGTTGCGCGGCAGCATCCCCTTGACGGCGAGCCGGATGACCTCCTCGGGCCGACGGTCGAGCATCTCGGCGAGCGAGCGGGACTTCAGGCCGCCGGGGTAGCCGGAGTGGCGGTAGTAGCGCTTGTCGGTCAGCTTCTTGCCGGTCACCGCGATCTTCTCGGCGTTGACCACGATCACGAAGTCGCCGGTGTCGATGTGCGGCGTGTAGGTCGGCTTGCGCTTGCCACGCAGCGCATCGGCGATCTGAGTCGCCAGACGGCCGAGGGTCTGCCCGGTCGCGTCGACGACCAGCCAGCTGCGCTCGCGGTCCGTGGGTTTGGCTACGTAGGTCTTCATGGCACGCACAAAGTCGCGCGGAATTCGCGCGACTGGCGTCGATGATAGTCAATCGCCATGGCACCGGCGCGCCGCCGCGGCACCTACCCTGTGGATGTGCCCTTCCCCGTGACGCTGCAGCGGCTCGGCTACCGCCTCGCCTATCGCATCCTGCAGGCGTTCTGGTTCATCGCCCGGCCCGACAAGCATGGCGTCAAGTGCCTGGTCTGCGACCGCGAGCTCGTGCTGCTCGTCCGCCACACGTACGGGCGGCGCGCGTGGGACGTTCCCGGCGGGTCGATCAAGCGGCAGGAGTCACCGCTGTCGGCGGCGCGCCGGGAGATGAGCGAGGAGCTCGGGCTCGACGAGGTCGGGTGGGTCGAGATCGGTGAGTTCCACGGTCGGCTGGACCACCGCCGGGACACGATCCACTGCTTCGGGGCGCAACTGTCGCGGCCGGCGCTCGTCCTCGACGCCGGCGAGCTGGCGACCGCCCAGTGGTTCGCGCGCGGCCAGTTGCCCGACGACCTCGCGCCTTATGCGCCCCCGGTCATCGCGCTGGCTCCGGCGCTCAGCACGGCCGACCCGGCCGGGCCCTGATCGTCCGGACGGGTTCCGCCCCGTAGCGCCCGTAGCGCCCGTAGGACGCTATTCCCACTCGATCGTGCCGGGCGGCTTGCTCGTGATGTCGAGCACGACGCGGCCCACCGAGCGGATCTCGTTGATCATCCGCGACGCGATCTGCTCGAGCAGGTCGTAGGGCAACCGTGCCCAGTCGGCGGTCATCGCGTCGTCGCTGGTCACCGCCCGGATCGCGATCACGTTGCCGTACGTCCGCTCGTCACCCTGCACGCCGACGGTCCGGATGTCCGGGAGCACGCAGAACGACTGCCACAGGTCGCGATACAGCCCGGCTTTGCGGATCTCGTCCTGGAGGATCGCGTCGGCGTCGCGGAGAATGTCCAGCCGCTCGCGGCTCGCCTCGCCACCGACGACCCGGATCGCCAGTCCCGGCCCCGGGAACGGCTGGCGCCAGACGAGACGCTTGGGCAGCCCGAGCTCGGCGCCGACCGCGCGGACCTCGTCCTTGAACAGGGCCCGCAGCGGCTCCACCAGCTCGAACTCGAGGTCCTCGGGGAGTCCGCCGACGTTGTGGTGGGACTTGATCGTCGCCGCGCCGGTTCCACCGCCGGACTCGATCACGTCGGAGTAGAGCGTGCCCTGGACGAGGAATCTGACGTCCGTAAGCCGCGCCGCCTCCTCCTCGAAGACGCGGATGAACTCGGCGCCGATCAGCTTGCGCTTGCGCTCGGGATCGCTCACCCCGCGCAGCCGCGCCAGGAATCGGTCGGAGGCGTCAACCGCCACCAGCGGCACCTTGAAGTGGTCCCGGAACGCGGCGACCACCTGCTCGCCCTCGTTCTTGCGCATCAGACCGTGATCGACGAACACGCACGTCAGCCGATCGCCGATCGCACGGTGGACGAGCAACGCCGCGACGCTCGAGTCGACGCCGCCGGAGAGTCCGCAGATCGCTCGCCCGTCGCCGACCTGCGCGCGGATCCGCGCGACCTGATCCTCGATCACCGATGCCGCGCTCCAGGTCAGATCACAGCCGCAGACGTCCTGGAGGAAGTTGGTCAGCACCTGCTGCCCGTACGGCGTGTGGACGACCTCGGGGTGAAACTGGATCCCGTAGACGCCGCGGTCGGCCGACTCGAACGCCGCCACCGGCGACGCGGTCGACGCGGCCAGCGCGCGGAAGCCGGGTGGCGGCGCGAACACCGTGTCGCGATGCGACATCCAGCACGTCTGCTCCACCGGAGTGCCGGCGAGGAGCCGACCCGGGTCGGCGACGGTGAGCTGCGAGCGACCGAACTCGCCGACCTCGGCGCCCTCGACCTTCCCACCGAGCGCGTGCGCGAGCAGCTGCATCCCGTAGCAGATGCCGAGCACCGGGATCCCGAGCTCCAGCAGCTCGCGCTGCAGCGGTGGTGCGCCCTCGGCGTAGACCGAGGCCGGCCCGCCCGACAGGATCACGCCACGCGGCCGCCGCCGCGCCACCTCGGCGGCGCCGACGTGGTGGGGCAACAGCTCCGAGAACACGCCGCATTCGCGCACTCGGCGGGCGATCAGCTGTGAGTACTGCCCGCCATAGTCGAGGACGACGACCTCGTCGGTGCGGGCACGGACCGCATCGAGCCCGTCGTCAACCGGCGCGCCGCGGACATCGGCCGACTCCTCGAGAGCCTGCAGTGAGGCGGCAGCCGACCGCTCGCTGACATAAGTGTTTGCGTCGACGGCCACTAGCGGGCGACACCCGCGGTGACTCCGCGGCTGCCGGCGCCCATGCCGACGCCCTGCTCACGCTGGAGCGACTTCCCCTCGGTCTGCAGCGCCGGGGCCACCATCAGCTCGGCCCGGTTGAACTCGGCGATGTCCCGGTAGCCGCAGGTGGCCATCGACGTGCTCAGTCCGCCCATGAGATTGAACGTGCCGTCGTTCTCCCGGGCCGGGCCCCGGATGATCTCCTCCATCGTGCCGTTCTGCATGGTGGCGACCCGCGTGCCCCGCGGGAGGGTGGGATGGAACGTGGCCATGCCCCAGTTGTAGCCGCGGCCGGGAGCCTCGTAGGCCCGGGCCAGCGCGGATCCGACCATGACCGCGTCGGCGCCACACGCCACCGCCTTGGCGATGTCGCCGCCGGTGCGCATCCCCCCGTCGGCGATGACCTTCACGTAGTCACCGGTCTCGAGCATGTGCTGCGAGCGCGCGGCGGCCACGTCGGCGATCGCGGTCGCCTGCGGCACGCCGATCCCGAGCACGCCGCGGGTGGTGCAGATCGCCCCCGGCCCGACCCCAACGAGTACGCCGGCCGCACCGGTGCGCATCAGGTGAAG
This sequence comes from uncultured Solirubrobacteraceae bacterium, assembly GCA_963731395.1. Classification (GTDB taxonomy): domain Bacteria; phylum Actinomycetota; class Thermoleophilia; order Solirubrobacterales; family Solirubrobacteraceae; genus Palsa-465. The sequence continues at coordinate 103,509 of CAVSVH010000013.1, read as the reverse complement.
CCCGGTGTGGTAGGAGGCGCAGCCGCCGACGACGACCGGGGTCGGCGCCAGCTCGCGGATGAACTCCTTGAGGTTCAGCGGCGGGCGGGTCTCGTCGCGCGAGACGTGCTCGGCCGAGACGACGGTGCCCTGGATGACGAGGATGTCCAACCCCGCCTCCAGCGCCGTCTCGTAGTGGGCCCGCACCTTCTGCGGCGTCAGCGACGCCGCCGCGACCACCCCATGCGCCTTGATCTCCTCGATCCGGCGGGCGATCAGCTCCGGTTTCACCGGCTCGCGATAGATGTCCTGCATCTCGCGCGTGGAGATGTCCCGGGAGAAGCTGGCGATCCGCTCGAGCTGGGCGTCGGCATCCTCATACCGCGTATAGATCCCTTCGAGGTTGAGCACCGCGAGCCCGCCGAGCCCGCCGATCAGGCCGGCGGTGTCCGGCGAGACGACCCCGTCGAGCGCCGCCGCGAGCAACGGGAGCTCGAAGCGGTAGGGCCCGAGCGTCCACGAGATGTCGACATCGTCAGGGTCCCGCGTGCGCCGTGAGGGCACGATCGCGATGTCATCGAAGCCGTACGCGCGGCGGGCCTTCTTTCCGCGCCCGATCTCTACTTCCATTCATGCATCCTAGGACTCGCGGCGGACGATGGGACAACCTCGGTGGCGGCAGACCCCGGTTGATCGATGCTAGCAGCGCCCGAGGGGCCTCCCGGCGGGGCGGCGGGGACGTTCGCGCCCCGCCCGCGGGCTTTGCGACCCCACCGCGCAGGCCGGTTCAGCCGATCTCGGCAGCGATCTCCAGCCGCTCGGAACCGACGTCGCCCAGCAGCCGGTCGACGCGCCCCGAGTCCAGGATGCCCGCGCCGAAGTGCTGGGTCGACTCGGCGCCGCAGGCCACCCCGAACCGCAGGCAGGCCTCGGGTTCCCGGCCGCCGTATCGCGCGGCGACATAGCCGGCGAGGAAGGCATCGCCGGATCCGACCGCCGACCGAGCCTCCTGCTCCTCGATTCGGGCCCGATAGAGGACCGGCGTGCCGTTGTCGAAGATCCGCGCGTAGCAGCCGTCGGACACCGTCATGATCGCCTCGTGCGCGCCCTGCCGGGTCATCTCGATCACTGCCTTGGCGCGGTCGTGGGCGTCATTGAACTCGTGGCCGACCAGCTCCTCGGCCTCGAGCTCGTTCGGCGACACGAGATCCGGCTCGGCGCGCATCGAGTGGCGCAGCGGCTCCCCGTCGGTGTCGATCATCGTCGTCACGCCCAGGCGCCGGACCTCGCGGATCAGGGTGCCGTAGACGTCGGACTCGACGCCTCGGGGGAGGCTGCCGGCGAACACGCAGATGCTCGCGCCCTGGGCGAGGTAGAGCAGCTTTTCGCGAAACAGGTCCATTTCCTTCGCGGACACCGCCGGGCCACGCTCGTTGATCTCGGTCTGCAGCCCGGTGGTGGGATCGAGCACCGCGGTGTTCGTCCGCGACTCGTCGGCGATGCGCACGAAGTCGTTGAGGATCGACTCGTCGTTGAGCGCCTCGATGATCCGCGCGCCTGTCGGGCCACCGGCCAGGCCGGTGGCGATCACCGGCTGCCCCAGCTGCTTGATCGCGCGCGCGATGTTGACGCCCTTGCCTCCGGGCATCGTCGTCTGATCGACGGTCCGGTGACGACGCCCCGGGGTGAAGCTCGGGACCTCGAGCGTCTTGTCGATCGCGGCGTTGAGGGTGACGGTGATGATCACGCTGCCTCCAATTCTCTCTCCCGCCGACCCCCGCGCCGTCGCCGGCGGCCGATCGTGAGCACCGCGACGCACGCCACGGCGGCGGCGATCGCCAGCAGCGTCACCGGCCGGGTGACGAACCGGGTCGCGATCGCCACTCCGCTGACGGCGGCGAGCCGGTTGGGCAGGAGGATCGGGATCCGGGCGAGCACGTGTCCCGCCTGCACGACCGCCGCGGTGCCGACGACGGCGCGGGCGGGCAACGGGCCGGTCAACCGCGCCGGGAGCGTGACCCTGACGCCGAGGCCGGCGTGGCGCGCCACGATGCGCGCGAACGTGCTCGCCGCGATCACGGGGACGTGCACCCCGGGACGGTCGCGCACCGGCAGGCGCGCCATGACCTGACCGACGTGCACCGCGGTCCTTGGGGCGAAGGTGGCGAATCCGTAGTGCAGGAGGGCGAGCGTGGTCGCGTCGCGCTCCGCCTCGCTGCTGGTCCCGAGCACCGAGCTGATCAGCGTCATCCCGTCGCGGTGCCCGGAGGCGACCAGCACATACCCGGCGTCGTCGGTGTGACCCGTCTTCACGCCGTCGATCCACGAATACCGGCCGACCAGGTCGTTGCGGTTGACGACGTAGCGCGCGTGACTGCCGGAGCGCAGCACGGCACTCGGCAGGGCGACGATGCGGGCGAGGTACGCGGAGTGGGCGACGTCGTAGCCGGCGAGCTTGACGAGATCCGCGGCGCTCGAGTAGTTGCCCGGGGTGTCGAGGCCGCTCGGGGTGGAGTAGTGGGTGTGGCGCAGCCCGAGGGCTCGCGCCTGGGCGTTCATCATCTCGACGAAGCGGGCGACCGAGCCGTGTCCGACGTTGGCGGCGAGGTCCTCGGCCGCGTCGTCGGCGCTCGGCAACATCAGCGCCAGCAGCAGGTCGTGAACGCTCATCCGCTCGCCCGGCACCAGCCCGATCTGGGAGTCGGCAGCCGCCGGATACCAGTCGTTCTGGGTGAACATCGTCCCCAGGCGATGGACGTGCTGCACGGTGATCAGCGCCGTCATCAGCTTTGTCGTGCTGGCGATCGGCAGGCGGCGGTCGGGGTCGGCGCCCCAGAGCAGCTGCCCCGTCTGGGGCGCATACAGGGACGCCGCGCGGACGGCCAGCTGTGGCGGGGCCTGCGCCGCGGCACTGGCGGGGAGCACGCTCCAGATCCCCACGCAGCAGGCCGCCGTCGCGATCAGGCGCGCAACGGCGCGCCGGGTCACCGTCTCAGCCTCAGCCGCTGGCCGGCCTGCAGGTTGTACGGAGGCTGCGCCACCGACGGGTTCAGCGCGCTCAGCCGGGTCAGCGGGACTCCGGTTCTGGCGGCGATCCCGCTCAGCGTGTCCCCCGGCTTGACGATGTAGAAGTGCGGCTTGGGGTGCGCGTGGTGGGACTCCCGCCGGTTGCTGACGATCGCTGCGGTGGTGGTGGAGCTCGAGGCGGGGCTGACGAGCGGCGACGAATGCACGATCAAGTAGACGCCCACCGCCACCGCGGCCAAGGCGATCGGCGCCAGGAAGCGCGCGAGTTTTCCCACCATCCCATCGCGATCATACTCGGGGGCAGAAGCGGGTCTGCAGGCATGCTGGCATGCCCGGCGCGGGCATCGGGCTCGCGGGGGTCACGCGTATAGGCCCCAGATCAGCTCGCGCAGGCGAGCCGCCTCGTCGCGGGCACAGATGTGGGGATCGTCGGCGGTTCGGGCCCGCTCGTGCGCGTCCACGATCGCGCGCGATGCCGACACCAAACCGCCGGCTCGGCCGGGGGCGAATGCCGGCGCCAGATCCCGCCCGCTGGCACCCTGTGGGCCGATCCCGGGGAGCAGGCAGACGGCGTGAGGCATCGCCGCCCGCAGGACCTCGAGGTGCTCGGGTGCGGTCGCGCCGGTGACGGCACCGACATCTGAGAGCCCGTGGCGACCGATCCCCGGGCGCCCCAGCTCGTCGATCATCCGGGCCAGCGCCTCGCTGACCGACCCCCCCGCGGCGAGCTCCCGGTCCTGGATGTCGGCGGCTCCGGGATTCGACGTGCGGACGAGAGCCAGCACTCCCGATCCGTGCGCCCGGGCGGCCTCGATCAGCGGGACGAGCGAGTCGCGCCCGAGGAGCGGGCTGACGGTGAGCGCGTCGGCACCCAGCCCCGGCACGTCGCCGAACGGTGTCGCGGTGACGCCGAAGAACGCCTGCCCGTAGGCGCGTGCGGAGATGTCGATGTCGCCCCGCTTGCCGTCGGCGACCACGAGCAGGTCGCGATCGGCGGCGTCCCGCATCACCTCGCGCAGCGCCGCCCACCCGGGCGCCCCCAGCCGCTCGAAGCACGCCACCTGCGGCTTGACCGCGACACACTGCTCGGCGACGGCGTCGAGCACCAGCCGGCAATGGGCCGCGACGGCGCGGGCCGCCCGCTCGGCGGGGCCGCCCTCGGCGCCGTCGGCCAGCGCGAGCGCCCGTGGCCACAGGCGAACGGGATCGGGATCCAATCCGAGAACGATCTGCGAGCGCCTGCGGTCGACGCGATCGGCGAGTCGGTCCCCGAAACCGCCCGGATCCGTGGCGCCGGACACCGTCCCCTGCCCACGCGATCGCGGGATCGAGCCGACGGCCTGCGATCCGTCGGTCACGCGCTCCGCAGCTACTTGACGGCTTTCTTGAGCGAGGCCCCGGCGGTGAACTTCGGCACGCGCGACGCGGCGATCTGGATCTTCTCCCCGGTCGCAGGATTGCGACCCTCGCGCGCGCTCCGGCTCGAGACGCTGAACTTGCCAAATCCGGAGAACACCACGTCGCTGCCGCGCTTCAGCGCGCCCTCGATCGTCTCGAGCATCGCGTCGACGGCGTCGCCGGCGTCCTTCTTGCTCAGTCCGGCGCGATCCGCTACCTGATCAACAAACTCAGATTTCGTCACTTGCTCCTCCTTCGGAGTGGGCGGGAACGATCGAAACTAACACGGTGGGCGGACGCTCATGGCCCTCGCAGGGGTGCCGAGCGCCTGATTCTCGCCACGCGATCTGGATGCGGACCGCCCTCGCGCGAGCGTTTCTGCGCAGTTTGCGGCAACCGAATCGGCCGCGTTCGCGCCGAACGGCGCGGCAGCATCCTCGCCGGCGGCGAGAATACCCGCCGTGACTCTCGGCCGGATCGCTTGGCTCAGCACCGTCCTCGCCTGCCTCGTGGCGGTCTTCGTGCTGGTCCTGGAGGGCTATTACGGGTATGCCGGGGTCACATTCGCCGTTGCTGTGTCGGCCGCGATCAACCTCTTTTAGCGGGATCGGCATGCGCAGAGCTTCATCAGCACCGTGCGCCCGGTACGCATCCGGTCGAACCCGGCTCGAGCACGCCTTGATCAGCGCCGACAGCGTTCGGCCCCTGAAGAACCTCAGGTGGGCGACGCCTGCGCAGCTCATCTGACGATGAGCGTCAGGCCTGTCGACGGCGCTCCGGTCCCTGTGGTGAGACCATGTTCGGCTCCAGTTGCAGACGATGTCGCTGCCTGCCGCACGCCAGGTTGGGATGAATCACCCTAAGGGAGGACAGCTCGCCCCAGACGCAGTCGAGTGCATCGACTCCACCTCCTTCGCTCAGGGCCGCGTCGTCGTCATGCTCCAAACCAGCTCTGTCGACCATCCGTTCCGAGAGATGCTCGAGCGAAAGCGAGCCCAGACCCTGCGGTCGCGCGCTACGCGACGGTGAGCACGAGACCACCTTCGTCCCGGCGCGCGATCGGATAGTGATCCGGTGCTCAAGTGGCGAGCAAGCGCAGACTCGGTTGGATCCTGGTCGGGTTGGATGCGGTCATGTTGATGGCAGCCGCCGCCGTCGCTGTGTTCTCGGGAATACCGACCGCGACCCCAAAACGGGCGCTGATCGCTCGAGCGCTCGCCGCGGCCGCCGCCACCCTGTTCGCCGGCGGCCACGGACGGGATGTCGGCTCATCCGCGCCGGCCCGAGCACCCAATCGTCATCGCGTCGACAAGAATCGCCGTCGGCTCTGTGAGCGCCGCGGCGCTGATCGCTGCCTCGCAGCTGCTGTTCGTCAACGACACCGTCGCGGCTGGGTGCGCATCACTTATCGTGACTCATCGCCGGCGGACGGCGGATCCTCTGTTCCCGGGATGTTCAGGCCCCGGCCGGCGGAGACGCGGGCGAGCCGCTCATCGAAGGTGGCGATCGTCTTAGCACCGGCGAGCGCGGCGGCGAGCAGGACGCAGCAGTCGGGCATCCGCAAGCTTGTCTCGGCGCGGAGCACCGCGAGGCGCGAGACGGCATCGGTGCTCAGTCCGATCGGCGCGACCCCGAGCTCGCGCAGCAAGGCTTGCGCCTCGTCCAACCGATCTGCGCGCGCTGGCGCCACGAGCGCCTCGGCCAGCGTGATGACGCTGGCGGCGAGCTTCTCGTCGGGGAACTCGAGCAGGAACTCACATGCGCTGTGGTGGTGGACGTCGTTCTTGTCGAGCTGCGCGATCAGCGCGCTGGCATCGAGGATGATCACTCAGGCCACTCGGCGCGCAGCTGCTCGAGATAGTCGGGCGGGTAGACGCCCGTCAGCGCGCCAGCTGTGCGTTTTACCGCGGCGAGCCGGCGCGCACGCTGGCGCTCGCGCTCTTCGGCAAGCGCGTGCTGCCCGGCTTTCACCAGCCTTAGCAGCAGACGAGACCTGGAGCTTGCATCCTCTGGCCAGCGGCGCGCGGCCTCGTCTAACGCGGCGGAAAGCTCATCCGTTTCGGTCAGGGTATGACGCGCTCGAGTTGTCGGCACACCGCAAGTGTAGCACCTTTGGCATAGTGCAACACTCACTGCCAATGCCTCCCCGTGAGTCACGTTCTTGTCCAAGAACGTGACCTACGGAAGGTCTGGATGTCTTGCCAATAGACGTAGGACCCATGTGTCGTCGGGCCTATGCATCGGTTCAGCTGCTACCTCTCGGTGCCGACCCTTGCTGGTCGAGGATCGTTTTCACGCTTGTTGGATCAGTACACCGAAGTCGTGGGCGAGATTGGCGACGTTGATCGGGATCCCCGCGCTGATCAGGGCCTGTACCTTTCCGCGGCGGTTGATCAGCCAGATCACGGCTGTGTGGGAGCTGTGGGGGTCTCCGGGGATCTGCGGCGAGACGTAGAACGCCTTCCAGACCGGCGCGAGCGCTTGCTCGGAGCCGATCAGATAATGAAAGTTGGCGGGCTCTTGATGCAGCGTGAGCCACTCTCGTACGGCTCGGCGGGTATCCCCGCGCGGGTCGACCGAGACCGCAACGACTCTCATCTTGCGCGCCTTGGGGCCAAGGTCAGCGAGCGCGGTATGGATCTCTGATCCGATCAGTGGGCAGACGTCGACGCAATGAACGTAGAGGAACGTGAGCGCGTAGGGGTGTCCATGCAACGATGTGCTCGCGAGCCGGCCGCCGCGGGCGTCGGCGAGATGAAACGAGGGGACGGCGCGACCGGCCAGACCTGGCGGCAACGTGCTGGCGGTGAGAAACGGGCCCGGTCCGGTCGACCCCTCGACCGCCGCCGTGCCCGTCGATGGTGCGAGATGACTGCTCGGACGCAGAAGCAGCAGCGCGCCGACCGCGAGCAGCAAGAGCACGAGCAAGGTGCCCATGGCGCCCTGGAGGCGACGGTTGTTGAGATTCATCAGTCAGTGGCTCCTTGACGACCGTTTACCTGGTCAGACGACTGCTTCGGCACCGGGTGGCGAGACTTGCCGGGCCCCCGCGGCTGGCCCAGCCGGGCTCGGCACGAGCTGATCAACTCCGATCAGCGTGTACAGGGTGTAGGCGAGCACGATGAACAGCAGCCCGGCGTTGGGGTCGGTCGCGCCCCCCTGGAAGATCCCCCCGAATCCCTGCCCGACGATCCAGTAGATCAGGTTCAGCACGGCCGCCAGGACCAGGAACTGCTTGGCGCGCCAGTTCACCGCGACCGTGATCCCGATCGCCGCCGACGCCGCGGACAGGACGAGCGCGAACACCAGGCCGTTGCCCTTGGTGATACTGGCAAACCCGTTCTGGACGCTGCTCAGCCAGCTCATCCCCGACGGGGCGGCGTTGATCGCGTTATGGATCGCGTTGGCGCTGCTGCTCGGCGCCAGCAGCCACAACCACGCCATTACCAGCCACAGCGCCGCCCACGCCGTCCGGGCGCCCCGCACCCCGAGCAGCCCCCCGGGACGGTCGTTGGGCCACACGATCGCGCCGATCAGCCCGTACAGGAGCACCGCGCCGGGCGCGCCGGTCAGCGGCAGCGCCATGTTCATAAACAGCATTCCGAACGCCTCCCCGAACCACCACACCGCCAGCGCCCATCCGAACGACACGACGAGCGCCGGCCGGGTCGTGCGCTTGAAGAGGATCCCGAATCCGATCGCGACCTGGATCAGCGCTGCTCCGGTGTTAAACAGCAGCTGGTGGGACTGCATCGTCGCCGCGCCCTGATTGACGCTGTCTGCCACCCAGCCGGGCTGGCCGGCGGTCAAGCCCTGCAGCATCTGGATAAACCCCTGGCCATACATGAACGACTGAAACTGCAGGGCGCCGACCAGCACCCAGATCAACCCCAGCACGGTCTGAATCGAACGGCGGCTATCCGAGAAGAAATACGTCTTGCCGCGCGCGATAACTGACTGGCCGCCCATTGCGGCGGGAACAGCGCTTGACCCAGCGATACTGCTCATCTCAAGACTCCTCACGATCATCGCCAGCGGACGCCCACGACCGGGGCTCCCAAACGAGTTAGCTGATACCCGCGAGCACCCAGCCCGCGGTCAAATCAGCAGCCCCACCAGCGCGGCCACCCGGCACCCGCACGCCCGCGAGGACCTGCTGATCAATCCAGCCGGACTCGCGTCAGCGTCGGGCATCGCGCACGACGCAGCGTCGACCCGGCCGGGCACACAGCACGCGCACCTCCACCCACAGGCGGTTTGACCGCGCGCCGCGTTCAGCTTGCTACCGAGGCGGACCGCGGCCCGACCAGCCCCCGGCCAGCGGGGCCAACCGAGCCACCCACACGACGGTCGGCTGGGATGTCGCCGCCACGCCAACCGCGCGTCCTGACCGCACCCGCGCGTGGCGCTGGGCGACCTCGTCCAGCACCCATCGGGCGCCGTAAAACAACGCCGCCATGACCAACCCGACGCACAGCGCCGCCGGAATCGACCACCAGCCGCCAAAGCCAAAGATCCCGGCCAGCCCCCCCGGATGCCCGGTCGCGAACAAGCCCTCCAAAAACTCCTGGGTCGCGAAGATCGCCACCAGACACGCCGAGCACGCCAGCCACAACCCCACCACAGACACCGTCAAGCGCGGCAACGATCGCTGACCAGCCACCGCGCGTCCCAACGCCAACAAGAACCCGCCGACCGTCACCGCCACCAGCATCACGATCCACGGCACCACCGAATGCAGATACGAATGCCCCGTACGCTGCAGCTCGGCGCCCGCCCCCGACCCGTACGCCAGCAAGTAGCGCAACTGATGCACCGCGAACGCCGCCGCCGGCATCAACACCACCGGCCCCAGGGCCCGAAGCCGAGCACCACGCACGCTCATCGCGCCAAACGATACCCCTGCCGCCAACCCGATACCGGCCGCAAGGTACACAAGCCCCACGCCACGACTAAAAAGCACGTCGAGTCAGTTTTCGTGCGCTGACCTCATTGAGCCCGCGACCAAAAACGTGATCAATCGCCGGGGACGGACAGTAGCCCGGCCGGCCTGGTAGCCGTGCTCAGCTGGACTGAGCGATGTCGATGATGTCCTTGAGCTGCACGTCGTCGGTTCGGGGCAGCCGGCGACGGACGGCTGTCCGGCGGCCTGGCGGACGCGCTAAGCCAGACTGAGCTTCAATTCGCGTACGTGGCCAGTCTGCGACCGTGTGCGGGAAGTCTGCCCGGAGTTCCCCGACCATCCCCGACCTGATCCACTGGAGCGTGCTCGACCCCGGCCGTATCCCTCGCTTCAGCGCGCGCTGGGAGCTTGAGATGCGGGTGGGGTGCCTCCTCGAGCGGAGCGACGCTCGCCACGACGCGGGTCAGGGCGGGTGGCGTCGCTGAGGACGGTCGCGCGGGAGTGGACGCGGATCGGGGTGACCGGGTTCGGCGGCCCACCCGCGCATATCGCGCTGTTGCGGCAGTTGATGGTCGAGCGGATGGAATGGATGGACGCCCGCGAGTTCCAGGACGCCAACGCCGCCTGCGGCCTACTGCCCGGTCCAGCCTCGACGCAGCTGGCGATCTTCTGCGCCTACCGTGTCGCGGGGCCGACCGGCGCGATCGTCGGCGGGATCGGATTCATTGCCCCGGCCGTGATCCTGATCCTCGCGCTCTCGCTGCTTTTCCTGTCCCACTTCCCGCCGTTGTGGGTTCGTGGCGCCGGCGCCGGCGCGGGCGCCGCGGTCGCGGCCGTCGCGGCCGCGGCCGCCCGAGGGCTCATCGGTCCCAGCCTGGACCGGGTGCGCGCTGACCGTGCGCGAGTGGGCCGTTGGGCCGCCTACCTGGTGATCGGGATCGCAGGTGCGGCGTTGCTTGGCTCCTACCTCGTGCTCGCGCTGCTGGGCTGCGGGCTGGTCGAGTTGTGGATCGTGCGCCGTCCGGGTCAGCTCGCCTCGCTCGGGGTACTGGTTCCCGGCTCGGTGGCTGTGGGTGGGATCGGTGCGCTCGCGTGGACGGCGTTCAAGGTCGGTGCGCTGTCGTTCGGTGGGGGGTTCGTGATCATCCCGCTGATGCAGGGCGACGCGGTGCACACCTATCACTGGATGACCAACGCGGAGTTCCTCAACGCCGTGGCGCTCGGGCAGATCACCCCCGGCCCGGTCGTCGCGACCGTTGCCGCGGTGGGCTATGCGGCGCACGGGCTCGCCGGCGGGCTGCTAGCCGCCGTTGTGGCGTTCACCCCGTCGTTCTCGTTCATCCTGATCGCCGGACCTCGGTTCGAGCGGCTGCGGACCAATCACAGCGCCCGGGCATTTCTCGACGGTGCGGGCCCGGCCGCGATCGGAGCGATCCTCGGCGCGGCGATCCTGCTGGCCGACGCGCTGCACGAGACCTGGCAGTTCGCCGTTCTCGCGCTCGCCGCCATCGCGCTGCTCGCCGGCAAACGGGGGATCGTCGAGACGCTCTTGGCCGCGGGAATGCTCGGCGTCATCCTGGCGCTCGCCGGGGCCCCACTGCCCTGAGAGGATCATGCCCCTCGGCCCGCCAAGCGGCCGCTGCTAGTCGGTTGACGCAACGGGCTTGCGTGCGCAGGCGAAACCACGCGGATAGTCACGTTTAGCTCATTTTCGTGACCTTATAGGCTGATGCTGGATCCGCATGGCGCTTGGGATTCCTCTTGGAGCCGGAGCTGGTGGCCACCTCGGACTGTTGGGTTATCGTCGGTGCTGTCCTGATCATCGTGGTCGTCACGATCGCGACAAATGAGACAGCGATAGTTCGCGCAGCTCAGCTTGACGTCCGCCAGCGCACCCCATCGGTCAGCGGTGATATTTGCGCCTTGAGTCACGCTTTTGGCCAAGAACGTGATCCTGTCGCCGCCACCCGGCACGTCAGACTGCCCCCGAGTCCTCGTCCCGTAGCAGCCGAGCCATGAGCAGCGCGCTCCGGAGGTCCCCGTCGCGCCGGCGGTAATGGTTACGCCGAAGACCCTCGACCTCAAATCCAGCCGAGGCATACAGGGCGATGGCGCGCGCGTTGTCGACCCACACCTCCAGCTCGACCTTGTGCGCTCCGCACGCATGCGCGTGCTCAAGAATGGCTTCCAAGAACGCTCGCCCCCCTCCTCGTCCACGCGCGTCGGGCAGGATCGCCATCCCCAGATAAAGGACGCCCGGAGCTCGTTCGTGCACACCCGCGTTCCCGACGATGTGGCCGGCATCCTCCAGCACCCAGGAAGCCCCCAACCCTTCGGCTTCGAGCGCAGCTCGAAATCGCCGAGCGCGAGCCTCGATATCGACAGGCGGCTCGGTTGCAATCAACCCCTCCTCTGCGACGGCGGCCATGATCAGGGCCATCGCCTCGACGTCCTCAATCTTTGCCTTGCGGACAAGCACGAGGCCGGGAAGGTTTCCAGATCCACGAGTAGTCATGTTCTCGACCAGCCCGTCGGATCTGTGGCAAGGGGGGTCGGAGCGGCCTATCGCCTCCGAGATCGGTAATCGATCATCACTTTCCGAATGCCGTAAAGAGTTCCAAGCGCACCGAAATGCCGCCAACCCCCAAGGCCACCCGCCTTCGATGTAGCCCAGTGCCATGCCGCACTCACATCATTTGACGGTGGCCGGCAGTCACAAGAAGAAGGTCCGTGGCCCGTCGCCCATCACAAAGACGCGCGCGTGCTCGCGGAGCTCATCGTCGAGTTCTTCTAAGAGCTGGTCGGCGACGTCGCGGTCATCGACGAACACGTACACGTAGGTCCAGTGGCGGTGCACGTCGTAGCCTCGCGCTCGGATGGTCGGCCGCTTTGAGACGCGCCTCCCAGGCCTCGCCGCTAGCCGGTCGACGTCAGCCACTGCACGAGCGCCGCGACGGCACGGCCGCGATGGCTGATCGCGTCCTTCTCCGCGTCGCTCAGCTCCGCCATCGTGCGGCCACCGAAGTCGCCGTCCGGCAGGAACGCGGGGTCGTAGCCGAACCCGCCGGTGCCGCGCGCGGTGGACGCCAGCTGACCGTGGCAGGTGCCGAAGAACACGCGCTCGGTGCCCGTCGCCGGATCGACGTAGGCCAACGCGCACACGTACTCCAGGCCGCTGCCGACCGGGACATCGCGCATCAGCTTGTGGAGGTTCTGGGTGTCGGTGGCGTGCTCGCCGGCGTACCGCGCCGAGCGCACGCCGGGACGTCCCCCGAGCGCCTCGGCCGCGATCCCGGAGTCGTCGGCGATCGCCGTGCGGCCGGTCGCCGCCGCGGCGGCGCGGGCCTTCGGAACGGCGTTGTCGGCGAACGTCGCCCCGTCCTCGGGGGGCAGCTCCACCGCCTCCGGAAGCGCCATCACCGCGATCGACGCCGGCGCCAGCAGCCGGTTGAACTCCCTCAGCTTGTGCGGGTTGCGAGTGGAGAGGAGGAGCGGCTCGCGTCCGGGCACGGGCTACGCGGTCTGCTGCTGGCGCGCCCGCAGCTCCTCGATCCCGCCGGCGGCAAGCGCGAGCAGGTCGTCGAGATGCGCCCGGGACAGCGGCGTCCGCTCGGCGGTGGCCTGAACCTCGACCAACCCGCCCTCTCCGGTCATGACGACGTTGGCGTCGACCTCGGCGGTCGAGTCCTCGGCGTAGTCGAGATCGAGCAGGGCGGTCCCCTCGACGATCCCGCACGAGACGGCGGCGACCGAGCCGGTCAGCGGGACACCGGTGAGCCGCCCCCGCTCGACGAGCGCCTCACACGCGAGCCTGAGGGCGACCATCCCCCCGGTGATCGACGCGCAGCGGGTGCCACCGTCGGCCTGGAGCACGTCGCAATCGACGTAGATCGTGCGCTCGCCGAGCGCCTTGAAGTCGACCACCCCGCGCAGCGACCGCCCGATCAGCCGCTGGATCTCGACGGTCCGCCCGTCCGGGCGGCCCTTGGCGACGTCGCGCTGCTTACGTTCCCCGGTCGACGCGGGCAGCATCCCGTACTCGGCGGTGACCCACCCCCGTCCCGATCCGGCCATCCAACGGGGCACGCTCTCCTGGACCGAGGCGGTGCAGATGACGCGCGTCTCCCCCATCGAGATCAACGCCGAGCCGGTCGCGGTCCGGACGAAGCCGGGCTCGATCGTCGTCGGGCGCAGCCCGTCGACGGGTCGGCCATAGCTGCGCTCGCGGCTCGTCGTGCTCATGCCGTCGCCCCGGCGACCGCGCCGAGCTCAAGGTGGGTCACGTCCCCGAGGGGCATCTGCAGGAACCGGCTCCCCAGCGCCTGAAACGCGGCCCGGTCGCCGGTGGCGCAGAACCGGTAGCTCCCCTCTCCCGACCGCGGGTTGAGCAGACCGCGCCCGGCGAGCGCCCGCTCGACGCTGCGCACCACGCCGGCGCCGGAGGTCACGAGGGTGACGCCGCGTCCGAGGATGCGCTGCAGCATCGGCGCCACCAGCGGGTAATGAGTGCACCCGAGGATCACGGTGTCGACCTCCGCCGTCCGCAGGGGCGCGCAGTACGCGCGCACCGTCTCGACCACCTCCTCGTCGAACGGGAAGCCCCCCTGGATGATCGGCGCCAGATCCGGGCACGCCACCGCCTCGACGTGGACGTGACGGTCGGCGGCCCGGACCGCTCGCTCGTACGCGCCGCTGGCGACGGTGGCCGGGGTGGCCAGCAGTCCGATCCGCCCGTTGTGGCTGCCGGCGACCGCCAGCTGCGTGGCGGGGGCGACGACCCCGATCACGTCGATGTCTCGCCCGGTCTGCTCCAGATGCTGCTCGAGGGTCTCGAGCGCCGCCGAGCTGGCGGCGTTGCAGGCGACGACGAGGAGCTTGGCCCCGAGATCGAGGAGATGATCGGCGATCTCCACGGCGAAGCCCTGCAGTTCGGATTGGCTGCGCTCGCCGTAGGGAAAGCGCGCCGTGTCGCCGAGGTAGACGTAGTCCTCGCCGGGCAGCGACACGAGCAGCTCGTGCAACACGGTGAGGCCGCCGACGCCGGAGTCGAAGACGGCGACGGGGAGTTCGGCGCGCCGGGACATGGCGACCATGGTGCCAAAGGCGGCGGCGGGGGCGAGTCGTCGCCCCCGGAGGTAGATTCGCGGCCCGATGCGCGCCCTGATCGTCACCAACATGTACCCGAGCGCCGCCCGGCCCGCGCTCGGCAGCTTCGTCGCCGATCAGGTTGCCGCATTGCGCCGCACCGGGGAGGCCGAGGTGGAGGTGTTCGCGTTCGCCCCCGATGGCTGGCGGGCGTATCCCCGGGCGGGGCGGGCACTGCGCGCGCGACCGGCGAGCCGGCCGTTCGACATCGTCCACGCCCACTTCGGGCTGACCGAGTGGCCGGCGCGCGCCGCGCCCGGGCGGGCGCGGGTCGTCACCCTGCACGGAACCGATCTCGCCCATCCGCGGTCGCGGGCGATCACCCTCGCCGGCCTGCGGCTCAACGATCTCGTCGGGGTCGTGTCCGAGCCGCTGGCGGACGCGGTGCCGCGCTGGGCCTCGAGCGGCCGCGTCGCCGTCCTGCCGTGCGGGGTCGACCTGCACCGGTTCGGCCGTCTCGACCGCGCCGCCGCCCGCGCCCAGCTCGGGTTGGCCCCCGATCGGCCCCATCTGCTGTTCGCCGCCGATCCGGCGCGGCCGGAGAAGCGCTATGACCGCGCGCTCGCCGTCGCCGGGGCGACGACGCTCCTGTCCCTCGGCGACGTCCCCCCCGACCAGGTCCCGCTGTGGGTCAACGCCGCCAACGCCGTGCTCGTCCCGTCCGACCGCGAGGGCTTTGGCCTCGCCGTGCTGGAGGCGCTGGCCTGCGACGTGCCGGTGCTCACGACCCCGGTCGGGATCGCGCCCGCCGCGCTCGCCGGGATCGACGGGACGCTGTGCGCGCCATTCGATGCCCAGGTGTGGCGCGCGGCGCTGGCCCCGCACCTGTCCGCCGCCGATCCGCGGGTGGCGGGTCGGGCGCGGGCGGAGGGCTACTCGAGCGACGTCATGGCGCGGCGCGTCCTCGAGGCGTGGCGGGGGCTGCTCGCCTGACGCTCAGGACACACCGCGCGACCACCCGCGCCGGATGGGCGACGGTCGCCGACAGCGCGAACGTCTCCACCGTCGCGTTGGACGTCTTTGGGTGAAATCGCACACGCAAACGCTCCCGGCCGGCGGTGGGGCGCGGGACGTGAAGCTGGCGCCAACCAGCGCACACACCTCGTCAGGATGGTCGGTGTGTGTGCGGAAGTTCCCATGCCAGAGGCCGCACGAGCAGAGCAGCGCCCATGCGCATCGCCGAGATCAGCCAAGCCCCGGCCAGAACTCCGCCAGCCGCCGCACACCCCGCTCGGCGACGTCGGCCACCGCAACCTCGCCGTCCCCGCCCGCGTCCCCGGCCGCCGCTGCGCCCCCGGCGAGCGCCTCCATCGTCGCCGCCACCGACCGCGCCAGGGCGCCGAGCGCGTAGCCGCCCTCCAGCACCGCCCCGACGGGCGCGCCGACCGCCGCTCCCGCCGCCCGCAACGATCGCCCGAGCGCCGAGAACCCGGCCTCGGTCATGACGCACTCGGCGAGCGGCTCCTCGCGATGCGCATCGAAACCGGCGGAGACGAGCAGGAGCTGGGGACGGAACTGATCGACGAGCGGCACCGCGACGTGATCGACCAGCGAGCGGAAGACGTCGTCGCCGCTGCCCGGCGCCACCGGGAGGTTGACGGTGAAGCCGCGGCCGGCCCCCGACCCGACGTCCGCCGCCGGACCCGTCCCGGGATACAGCGGCGACTGGTGGATCGAGCAGAACAGAACCCGCGGGTCGGAGCGGAAGATGTCGTCGGTGCCGTTGCCGTGATGGACGTCCCAGTCGACGATCATCACCCGCTCCAGGCGGTGGGCGGCGAGCGCGTGGCGGGCGGCGACGGCGACGTTGTTGAACAGGCAGAAGCCCATCGCCCGCGTCGGCTCGGCGTGGTGTCCGGGCGGCCGATGGATGCTGAAGCCGGTCGGCGCCGAGCCGTCGAGCAGCCGGTCGACGAGCGCGACGGCGCCGCCGCAGGCGTGCTGGGCCGCGGCGAACGACCCCGGCGAGATCACCGTGTCCGCGTCGAGGCGGCCGCCCCCGGCCGCCGCCGCCCGCTCGATCAGTTCGATGTGGCGCTCGGGATGGACCGCTGCCAGCACCGCCCGGTCCACCGGCGGAGAGCTGACCCGCGCATAGCCCAGGTACCCGCGCGCCTCCAGCTCGCGCTCGATCGCGACGATCCGCGCCGGCTGCTCGGGATGACGACCGGTGTCGTGGTCCAGCGAGGACGGATGCATCAGAAGCACGGGGGCCGCCACGATCGCCGAGTACCGTATCGACAGTGAGTTGCGCGCAGACCGAGGTCGCCGTCGTCGGGGCGGGCGCCGCCGGCCTCTACACCGCGCTCAAGGCGGCGCAGCTCGGCGCGGACGTGACGCTCGTCTCCGCCACCCCGCTGGCGGGCGCCTCGAGCTACTGGGCCCAGGGCGGCCTCGCGGCGGCGCTCGCCGACGGCGACAGCCCGGCGCGCCATCTCGCCGACACCCTCGCCGCCGGCCGCGGCGCGGTTCGCGAGTCGGCGGCCCGGGTGCTCTGCGACGAGGCCCCGGGGGCGGTGGCGGACCTGACGAAGCTCGGCGTGACGTTCGATGCCGACCGCACGGGCCGGCTGGCGCTCGGGCTCGAGGGGGGTCACTGCGCCCGGCGGATCGTCCACGCGGGTGGCGCCGCGACCGGTCGCCGGCTGATCCGCCAATTGTCGGCGCTGGCCGCGGCGGATCGGCGCATCGCGGTGCTCGAGGGTCGCCGCGTGGTCCGGATCTCCGCTGCCGGCGGCCGCGCCACCGGGATCGAGCTCGACGACGGAGGGTCGATCGCCGCCCGCGCGATCGTGCTTGCGACCGGCGGCGCCGCCGCTTTGTGGTCGCGCACGACCAACCCCCCGGGAGCGATCGGCGCCGGGCTGCTGCTGGCGTTCGCCGCCGGCGCCCGGCTCGCCGACCTGGAGCTGATGCAGTTTCATCCCACCGCGGTCGTCGGGGTTAACGGCGCGGACGGATTCCTCGTCACCGAGGCCGTGCGAGGCGAGGGCGCCCACCTGATCGCCGCCGCCGGGGAGCGGTTCGTCGACGAGCTCGCGCCGCGCGACGAGGTGGCGCGCGCCGTCCAGCGCCAGATCGACGCCACCGGGGTCGCGTCGGTTGGGCTCGACATGCGCCACGTCGACCCGGCGCTGTTTCCCAACGTCGTCGGCGCCTTGCGGCGAGCCGGGATCGATCCCGAGCGCGAGCTCGTGCCCGTGGCCCCGGCGGCCCACTACATGATGGGCGGGATCGAGACCGACCTGCACGGGCGCGCGTCCGTCGCCGGGCTGTACGCGGTCGGCGAGTGCTCGTGCACGGGCCTGCACGGCGCCAATCGCCTGGCGTCAAACTCGCTCAGCGAGTGCTTCGTATTCGGCGCGCGCGCGGCCCGAGCCGCCGTCGGCGAGCCCGCGACCCCGCCGGGTCGGTCCGCCCCGCCGGACCTGGCCGAGCCGCCCCGGTTCGCCATCAGCCCGCAATCGCGAGCGGCTCTGTGGCGCGATGCCGGCCTGGAGCGCGACCGCCCGGGACTGCGGCGCCTGCTCGACGACGAGCATCCGCTCGTGCGGCTGATCGGCCGGGCCGCGCTGACCCGTGAAGAGAGCCGCGGCGCGCACCTCCGCCTCGATTTTCGCCAGCGCGAACCCGCGTACGACGGCCGCCACGTGACGATCACCCGCGGTGGCGAACCTGAGCTCGCGGCCTGGTCCTAGGCACCGGCGCACCCGGACGCAACGGGTTCTCGCTTAACCTGGGGTTAATGAAAGCTGCGTGCCGAGCTTCACACACGGCCGGAATACTCGGCCCCAGGTACGTCATGGAGCCCTGGAGGGGTCCGAAAGGAGTCCAGTCTTGTATCGGTTCAGTCGCGCGATCTACCGGGAGATCGCCAATGAGATCACGGAGGATCCGCACGCTCTCTGCCCGCACGCCAATCATGAGCGCGTTCTCCGGGCCTGTGAAGCGGCGGTCGAGCGGATGGCGACCGATCGCCATTACTTCGCTCGTCCGGCACGGACGCTGTTCACCGACATCCGCGCGTATTTCCCGATGAGCGCCCAGCCTCGCCTGCTGCGGGTCATCGAGCGCTACCTCGGGTGTGCGGACGAGTTCCTGCGCAACCAGCCGCAGAACGGCTACGACCTGTATGGCAACCCGCTGCAGTGCCGTGCGAGCACGCGGAAGGGCACCCCGTGTCAGCGAATGCCGCTGGCCCACAACGGGTACTGCCCCTCGCACCAGCATCTGGCGGAGACCGAGGAGCTGGACGTTCTGGCCGCGTAGCAAGGCTTCTGGTGGGGCCGCTTGCGCGGCCCGGGGTTGGGCGCAGGCGGCCCAACAGCTACCGTGCGCTGATGCTGCTGGGCGTCGACGTCGGCGGAACGTTCACGGACGCGGTGCTCGCCGTCGACGGACGGCTGATCACGGCGAAGGCGCCGAGCACTCCCGAGGATCAGTCCGAGGGGGTGCTGGCCGCGGTCCGGGCCGCCCTGGAGAAGGCGGGTGCCGAGGCCGACGCCGTCCGGGAGTTCTCCCACGGCATGACCGTCGCCACGAACGCGCTGCTCGAGGGCCACGGGGCCCGCACCGCGTTCGTCGCCACCGAGGGCTTCACCGACATCGTCGCCCTTGGCCGCCAGGACCGGCCCGAGCTCTACCGCCTGTGCGCCGCTCGCCCAGCTCCGCTCGCGCCGCCCGAGGCGCGCTTCGGCGCTCCGGAGCGCATGACCCCGGACGGACCGCTGCGCGAGCTTGATGCGGCGACCGCGCGCGAGTTCGCCCGCACCGTCGCCGAGGCCGGGGCGGGCGGGATCGAATCCGTGGCGGTCGCCCTGCTGCACGCCTACCGCCATCCCGAGCACGAGCTGATCCTCGAAGAGGCGCTCGCCGCCGAGCTGCCCGACGCCCACATCTCCCTCTCCCATCAGGTGGTGGGCACGTTCCGCGAGTTCGAGCGGGCCAGCACCACCGAGGTCGACGCAGCGCTGTCGCCCCTGCTCGCCGGCTACCTGCGACGGCTGCTCGAGCGCTGCGACGAGGCCGGCCTTCCCGAGCCGGCGATCATGCAGTCCAGTGGCGGGCTGATCGATCTTGCCGCCGCCGCCGGGCATGCCGCCTGGACGGTCCTGTCGGGCCCCGCCGGAGGGGCCGCCGGCGCCGCCTACATCGCACGCACGACCGGCGCCCGCGATGCCCTCTGCTTCGACATGGGCGGCACCTCGTGCGACGTCTGCGTCGTCGACGACGGCGCCGTCCAGGAGCAGAGCTCGGGGACGATCGCCCGGCGCCCGCTGGCCCTGCCGATGGTGGCGATTCACACCGTCGGCGCCGGTGGCGGGTCGATCGCCTGGCGCGACCCCGGCGGCGCGCTGAGGGTCGGGCCCCGGTCGGCCGGAGCCGACCCCGGCCCCGCCTGCTACGGACGCGGTGGCAACGAGCCCACGGTCACCGACGCCAACCTGCTGCTCGGCTACCTCGCGCCCGACGCCCCGCTGGCGGGCGGCGTCGAGCTCGATCGGGAGGCGGCGGAGCGGGCGATCGGAGGACTCGCCGACGAGCTCGACCTCGATCCGCCCGACTGCGCCCAGGGGATCATCCGGGTCGCCAATGCCGAGATGGTCCGCGCCCTGCGGGTTGTGACGGTGCAGCAGGGCGTCGATCCCCGCCGGTACGCGTTGCTGGCATTCGGCGGGGCCGGGCCGCTGCACGCCGCGCAGATCGCCCAGGAGCTCGGGATCTCGGAGATCGTCTGCCCCCGCGCCTCCGGTGTACTCGCCGCGCTCGGTCTCGTCGTCTCGCCGCGGCGCCGCGACGTCCAGCGCAGCGTCTTTCTCAGCGGAGACGCCCTCACCGCGTCGGCCGTGGCCGAGCACGCGCACGAGCTCGGTGACCGTGCCCGCTCAGAGCTCGACGAGCCGGAGGCCGAACTGCGCGCCGTCTACGAGCTGCGCTATCGCGGCCAGGCGTTCGAGCTCGCGATCGACAGCGGCCTGGAGCCCGAGCCCAACGACCTGCGCGAGGCGTTCGAGTCCCTGCACGAGGAGCGCTACGGGTATCGCGATGCCGAGCAGGTGCTGGAGCTCGTCACTCTGCGCGTGTCGGCGACGCTGCCGGGGGCCGACGTGTCGCTCGGCGAGGCCTCCGGCGATGAGCTCACGCGGGAGCGGCGGCGGGTGACGCTTGATGGCGAGGAGACCGAGGTCGCGGTGCTGCGCGGGACGGCGCCCCCGGCGACGGAGATCGAGGGGCCCGCCGTCGTCGAGCTCCCCGAGTCGACGCTGCTCGTTCCCGGTGGCTGGTCCGGTGAGGTGGACGAGCACGGGACGATCCGCATCCGCTCCGACGACGCATGATGGATCCCGTCGAGCTTCAGGTCCTGACCGGTGGGCTGCACGCGATCTGCGAGGAGATGGGCGCGGTCCTGATCCGGTCGGCGCACTCGGCGAACATCAAGGAGCGCCGGGACGCCTCGACCGCGCTGTTCACGCCGGAGGGCGAGATGGTGATGCAGGCCGAGCACATCCCCGTCCACCTCGGCGCGATGCCGGCGGCGGTGGCGTCGGTACGCGACGAAGAGCACGCCCCCGGGCGCTCGTGGATCCTCAACGATCCCTACCGCGGCGGCACCCACCTGCCGGACATCACGGTGATCACGCCGGTGTTCGCCGGCGATGGGGGTCGGGGTGACGGGCGGGAGCTGATCGGGTTCGCCGCCAACCGGGCCCATCACGCCGATGTCGGCGGCCCGACCCCCGGCTCGATGCCGGCCGACAGCCGCACGCTGGACGACGAGGGGGTGGTGATCGACCCCCGCGTACTCGACGAGGCGGCACTCGACGAGCTCAGCGGCCGGATGCGCCGGCCCGATCAGCGCCGGGCGGACCTGCAGGCCCAGCTTGCCGCCGGCCGGGCCGGCGCCCGGCGACTCGGTGAGCTCGCCGGGCGGGTCGGCGTCGATGCGCTCCAAGAGGCGTACGCCGAGGTGCTCGACTACGCGGAGCGGCGCACCCGCGCCTGCCTGAGCGAGCTCGATGACGGCGAGCGCACCGCGCAGGACGTGCTCGAGGCCCGCGAGGGCGACCTGAGGATCGCGCTCCGCGCGACCGTCGACGGAGACCGCCTGACGCTCGACTTCACCGGCACCGCCGATCAGCACGACGGCAACCTCAACTGCCCGCTCGCAGTGACCCGCTCGGCCTGCTACTTCGCGGTCCGCGTCCTCACCGACCCCGACATCCCGGCGAACGCCGGGGCGTACCGACCGATCGAGGTCATCGCCCCCGAGGGCTCGCTGCTGCACGCCCGCGCGCCGGCGGCGGTGGTGGGCGGCAACGTCGAGACGTCGTCGCGGGTCGCCGACGTCGTCCTCGCGGCGTTCGGTTGGGCGCTCGGGCAGGGGACGATGAACAATCTGACGTTGGGCGACGAGGACATCGTCTACTACGAGACGATCGGTGGCGGCCAGGGCGCCTGTGCCGACGCGGACGGTCCCAGCGGCGTGCACGTTGCGATGAGCAACACGCTGAACACGCCGATCGAAGCCCTGGAGCTCGAGTTCCCGATGCGGATGATCGAGTACTCGCTGCGCCGTGGCTCGGGCGGCGCCGGGCGGTTCCGGGGTGGGGACGGCGTCGTGCGGGAGATCGAGGCGCTGCATCGCCTGAGCTACTCGCTCATCACCGAGCGCCGGCGCCACCGTCCCCCCGGCGCCGACGAGGGTGAGCCGGGGGCAGCGGGACGCAACCTGATCGACGGCGAGGAGATTGCGCCGAAGGCGATCGGCACGCTGGCGCCGGGTCAGCGACTCCGCGTCGAGACCCCGGGGGGCGGCGGCTACGGGAAAGCGGTGTGAGCACGGCATCCGGGGCCGAGTCCCGGCAGGGCGTACACTCGGATGGCCGCACCGTTTGATCCGATCGAAATCTACGGCTACGTAGCTTCGCACCCAGTTTGGGCGCTGGAGAACGCGTATTCCTTGAGCTAGATTTTGCGATTCGGGGTATCTCCCTTACAATCCGGTCCGTCCTGACGCTGCCGTAACAATGCAGAGGCTGTGCGCGCAGGACGACTGACAATCCAATCCGTCTCCCCCTTTTACTTATGCCGATTGCTTTCAAAGAATGGGCCGTGACCGTGCGGGCGCTTGCCGAAGGCGAGCAACTTCTCACCCTCCGCAAGGGCGGCATCCGTGAACCCGAGAAACATTTCAAGCTCGACTACGACCGTTTCTTCCTGTACCCGACGTTCGATCATCAGCGCACCGATCTGGTGCGCGAATCGCACCGCCCGGAACTGTCGCGCGCGCTCGAGGAGGGCGTGTGGAGCGATGGCGAGCCGCATCCCCAGGCGCTGAACCGCGGCGAGCCGCTGAACCAGCCCGACCGGGTGCGAATCCGCGCCTGGGCGGAGGTGGCAGCGCACTTCACCGTCTGCGACCGGCGGGCGGTCGATGCCCTGTCCCCTTTCTACGTGTGGACGACCGACTACGCCGAGAAGCGGTTGGCGTGGAAACGGCGCCATCCGTTGCATGTGATCCTGCTGCGGACGTACCGCATCCCACGCCCGGTCACCGTGAAGGTGCGTGAGGAGTACGGCGGGTGCCGGTCGTGGCTCGAGCTGACGCGGGAGCTTCCGTTCGAGGGCACGCCCGTGCTCTCCGACGAGGAGT
Organism: uncultured Solirubrobacteraceae bacterium; assembly: GCA_963731395.1. Taxonomy (GTDB): domain Bacteria; phylum Actinomycetota; class Thermoleophilia; order Solirubrobacterales; family Solirubrobacteraceae; genus Palsa-465. The sequence continues at coordinate 80,404 of CAVSVH010000013.1, read as the reverse complement.
TCGAGCGGGCGTTCGAAGAGATCTCGGCGATCGCCTCCGATCGTCAACCCGTCCTCGTCTGACGTCGTGACAGCGCAATCGGCCCGTCCCAGTCGGGGCGGGCCGATTGTCGTCCGATGACCTGGACCGAAACGGTGTCGGCGTCGTTTCGCGCCCGCCACGACTCGGCGGCGGCCGACGACGCCCACCGGGTGCTGCAGTCGCTGGAACGGGCGCGCGTCTACCTCGAGGCGTTCTTCCCCCGGGCGCCGGAGGAATTCACCGTCGTCCTCCACGGCGGCGCGGGCGGGCTGACGCTCACCAACCCCCTCCTGCCGCTCGCGTGGCTGGCCGCTGCCCCGGCGGCCCGGCGCTACGTCGTCGGCTGGGACGGACGCCGGGAGCTCCACATGCTGGAGCCGTCGGTGCTCCGCGAACGCGCATCGAGCGTGCCGGGCTCGCAGGAGATGCTCGAGCACAGCGCGGCATGCCTCTATGCGCGCCGGGTGATCATCGCCAACAACCGGGACCTGGCACCGCTGATGCCGGTGCTGCGGATCCGCCGCGAGCTGCGCTGGGCGTGGCTGCTGGAGGGCGCGGCGCGCTGGTTCGGCGGTCAGACCGACCACGCCCGGCCGGCGATCGCCCGCCGGCTGCGGGAGGGTGGTCAGCCGAGCTTTCCCCCCGGTCTGCGCGATGCGACGCTGCTCGGCGGGACCGTGATCGATCTGCTCGTCCGAGACTCGGACCCACCGGGCCCGCGAGCCGCGGCTCGCCTGGCATCCCGTCTGCACCCCGACGGCCCGCGCGCCGCGCTCGCGCAGGCGTTCCGGGGTCGCCCTCTCGTCCAGATCGAGAGCGCGTGGCGCGCCCATCTGGCGCGGGTGGCCGCGGCTCAGTGAGCCGCGAGCGAGACGAGCCAGATGATCAGCGCGCCGATCGCGAGCGCCGCCATGAGACCGATCAGCAGCCGCCCCGGCGTCACCGGCCGCCCGGACGGTTCGGGATCGATCACCTCGGCCTGGAGGAGGATCTCCCGCGCGGTGCCCGCCCCGGAGACCGGCACCATCACGTCCCGGGGACCGGCGGCGAGGAAGTCGGGGACGTCGAAGCCGGCGCTGCGGCGCAGCAGGCTCGGCACCCCTTCCTCCAGCAGCAGCCCCTGGATGAACTCGCCCTCGGTCTGATTGCCGGCGCCGACGACGCGGACGAGCTCGCCCTCGGCCAGCTGCGGCTTGATCTTGCGGGCGCGATCGTGACGCTCCGCGACATGCCGGGAGACGCTCGCATCCGATGCCTCGAGCACGAGCGGCAGCCTGCAGTCGGGGCAGAATCGTTCGTCGGCGGCAAACCGCGACCCGCAGGCGGGGCAGATGAGCGCCGGCGGCTGACGCATCGTCAGGGCTCGACGTCCAGTTGGGCCTCGGTCACCTGACCGTCGCGGATCGTGTAGGCGCGAACCTCGGGCTCGCCGCCGGCGACGCCGAGGATCACGTACAGCGCATCGGGATAGAACGCGAGGTTGATATCGGTCTGGGACGGATACGGGGCGCTGCGCGTGTGCGAGTGATAGATCGCCCCGAGATCGTGGCCGGCGTCGTCGATCGCCATCTGGATCCGGAACTGCTCGGCGCCGTCGATCTCGTAGCGCAACGGGCTCGCGGCGGCGTTGACCGCCGGGTAGAGGGTGACCGCCTCGCCATCGCGCGCGGCGATCATGCCGCAGCACTCGTTGGGCGCGTCGGCCTGCGCATGGGCCACCATCTCGTCGTAGAGGGTGCGGGAGATGCGCATCGCCGTCGAGGCTACCAACGGCCCTACCGCAGGCCCTGGACGAGGCCGTACTGGACGGCCTCGGCCGGCGTCTCCTTCGGATACAGCAGGCTGAGCATCGCGTCGTGCTGGGCCTCGTTGCCCATGATCGAGCAGGCGAGGACGATCACCTCGGGATCCTGAAGCTGCATCAGCGCGACGAAGTAGGCGCCGATCGTCACCTGCTCGAGCGTCAACAGCAGGCGAACGGCGTCGAGGTCGCCGCGCAGCTGGCCGAGGCGGCCGCCGATGTTACGGTGGGCGAGAGCGTGGTTTGCCTCGGCGACGCTCTGCGGCGACGCGGGAACGCTGCCCCCGCGGGCGAGCAGCGCGCGCTCCAGCGACGCGATGTGCGCCTGCTCGTGAGCGGCGAACGGCGCCAGTGTCCGGTGGGCCCGGCGGGTCAGCACCGAGGAGCCGAGGATGTACCGGTAGCAGAACAGCAACAGCATCTCGATGCGGATCAATCGCTGCAGCCGGTCGGTCTCCGAGAAGCGCGGGCCGGGGGTCGAGGTCGCCGCGGTCGAGGTCGCGGCGGCGGCGCAGGCCGGCGAGCACAGCGCTCCGGCGACGCCGGCCAGGATCACCTCACGTCGGGTCGGCAGCCTGCCCACCGCGCCCCTCACTCCGCGCCGGTCACGAACGGGCCGGGAACCGCCGTCTCGCCCTGGGCGAGACGCAGCATCGAGAGGTGCTGGGAATCGACGGTCAGGATCGACGCCACCGCCGCGCGCACCGGCCCGGGCGACAGCTTGGGGATCCAGCCCAGGTAGCTGCGAATCTGCAGCGCCTCGAGCGACTGCAGCAGCGCGAACACTTGGGCGCTGTTGCGGGGATGGCTCAGCTCGAAGCTGTCGGCGCGCGGGCCCGCCTTGCCCCCGGCCGCCCTGATCAGCGAGATGAGCTCGCCGGTGTGCTCGAGCTCCTCCTCCAGGAACTGCCGGGCCGTCCTGGTCTGGGGATGGGACAGCAGCGGCATGCCGGCGACGTAGGCGGTCACCGTCCGGCGCTCCAGGGACAGCGCCTGGGTGAGGATTTCCACGTCCTGCTGCTGGATCGCCGGCGAGACCGTGGTCGCCGCCTGACGTCCCGCGGCGGCGCCACCGCACCCCGCGACGATCAGCGCCCCGGCGCCGGTCAGCGCCGCCCCGGCGCCGCTCAGGAGCGCGCGCCGGGACGCGGGCGGGCGGGGCCCGGTATCGCTCACCACCAGACGGTGGAGTCCAGGTTCGCGATCTCCTCCACCGGGCGGGTGTAGATCCCCGACGACAGGTACTTCCAGCCATCGTCGCAGACGATGAACACCACGTTGCCCTCGTCGAGCTCGCCCGCGATGCGAGCCGCGACCCGGGCGATCGCGCCCGAGGACACGCCGGCGAACAGCCGCTCCTCGTCGAGCAGCTTGCGCGTCCACACGATCGCATCGTGGTTGGTGACGAAGATCTTGCGGTCGAGCAACGCCAGGTCGATGATCGGCGGGATGAACCCGTCCTCGAGCGACCGCAGCCCCTGGACCGGCTCGCCCTGCATCGGTTCCGCGGCGACGATCTTGACGCTGTCACCCAGCTCCTCCCGCAGCCGGCGACCGTTGCCCATCAGCGTCCCGCCGGTGCCGAGTCCGGCGACGAACGCGGCCACTTCGTCTAGCTCCTCGAGGATCTCGAGCGCCGTGCCGTTGTAATGCGCCTGCGGGTTGGCGTGGTTGCCGTACTGATAGGGCATGTAGTACGAGGCATCCTTCTCGGCCATGTCGAGCGCGAGCTCGACGGCGCCGTTGGAGCCCTTCGCGCCCTCGGAGTAGACGATCTGGGCCCCGTACATCTGCAGCAGCTGGGTGCGCTCCGGGGTCACGTTCTCGGGCATCACGACCTTGAGGTCGTAGCCCTTGCGGCCGCAGATCATCGCCAGCGAGATGCCGGTGTTGCCCGACGTCGGCTCGAGGATCGTCTGACCGGGTGCGATCAGCCCCTTGTCCTCGGCGTCCTCGATCATCGCCCGGGCGACGCGGTCCTTGATCGACCCGGTCGGGTTGCGCGACTCGAGCTTGGCCCACACGCGGACGCCCGGCTTTGGGCTCAGGCGCTTGAGCTCGATCAGCGGCGTGTGCCCGATCGACTGGACGATGTCGCCGTAGCGCCCTCCGCAGGGCTTGTTCTGCAGGCTCTCGGCGGCCATTGCTTTACGAAGTGTAGCGAGCCTCTCGCCCCGGAAACCCGCCGGTCAGACGCGTAGCCCGGCGAGGTGCCGGGCCGCGCGCGCTGCCGGCCAACCGGCGTCTATCCCTCGCGGAACACGTGCCAGGTGCCGCCGAAGGTCTTGATGCCGTCACCGGTGGCGATGCCCCGCTTGCCGCCGTCCTCGGCGAACGTGTACAGGGGATGCCCGTTGAGCGTGAGCTGGGTGAAGCCCGCTCGCTTCAGCACCCCCAGCTTGCCGCCGACGCCGGACGCCTTGGTGACCTTGGCGCCGACCTTGACCGGGGGCCAGAAGTGCAGGCACATCGACGATGTGCACAGGAGATGCTTGGTCGTCTCGGGCACCAGTTCGTAGACGGCGACGCCCTTGGAGTTGACCGCGATCGTCGCCGAACGCGATCCGACCTTCGCCTTGGCGGCTCCGAGGGTGGCCGACCCGGCGACCGCGAACGCGGCCAGCGCCAGGACTCCGACGATCGCGGATGCGATCGCGATGATGCCCGTTCCGAACCGGCCGCGGCCGTCCGACCTGCGTGGGGATTCCATCTGGGCTCCTTTGAGTGGGGACCGATCTGCCACTCAAGGACGCCCGTGGCGGCAAACCCTTCCCGAGACTCAGCGCGCCGTGTCGTGGTGAGGGCCCTCGCGCTAGCGAGCGCCGCCGGCCATCGCCGGCAGGATGACGAGCGTGTCGCTGGACCCGACCTCGGTCTCCAGCCCGTCGAGGACGCGCACGTCCTCGTCGTTGAGGTAGACGTTGACGTAGCGGTTCAGCCCGCCGTCGGGAGCGAACAGCTGCGAGTGGGTGTCAGGATGCGCGTCGGCGACGGACCGGAGGATGTCACCGACCGAGGATCCGTCGGCATTGAGCTCCTTCTCGCCGCCGACGGCGGGGCGCAACACGGGTGGGATTCTGATCGTGGCCATGCCGGGTGCCGCGGACTCTAACGACCCAGACCTAGTGCGCACCGGCGCAGAACGCTTCGTAGTCGGGGAACACGCCCATCTCGTCGTCGTCGATCTCCTCGGGATGACGGGAGCAGATCGGGCACTGAGGATCGCGCCGGACCCTGACCTCACTCACGGTGGCGGCGAGCGCGTCGTACATCAGCAGGCGCCCGATGAGCGGCTCGCCCTCGCCGAGGATGAGCTTGATCACCTCGGTGGCCTGCAGCAGCCCCATCGTTCCCGGCAGGACGCCGAGCACGCCGTTGGCGCCGCACGACGGCGCCAGCTCGGCCGGCGGCGGGACGGGGAACAGGCAGCGGTAGCAGGGCCCGTCGTAGGGCTTGAACACCGACAGCTGGCCTTCGAAGCCGAGGATGGCCGCCGACACCACCGGGATCTGGAGCCTCACCGAGGCGTCGTTGAGCAGGTACCGGGTGGGGAAGTTGTCGAGCCCGTCGACCACGATGTCGTAGTCGGGGAGGATGTCCATGATGTTGTCGGCGCCGAGACGCAGCGCGTATTTCTGCACGTTGACGTCCGGGTTGAGCGCGGTGATCGTCTGCTCGGCGGAATCGACCTTGGGGACGCCGATCCGGTCGGTGGAGTGGATCACCTGACGCTGCAGGTTGGACAGGTCGACCTCGTCGTCGTCGACGATCCCGAGCGTGCCGACCCCGGCGGCGGCCAGGTAGAGCGCCGTCGGCGAGCCCAGGCCCCCGGCGCCCAGCAGCAGCACCTTGGCGTCCAGCAACTTCTGCTGGCCGTCGGCGCCGACCTCGGGCAGCAGCAGGTGGCGCGAGTAGCGCTCGCGCTGCTCGGCGGTCAACGAGCGTGGCGTGTCGACCGCGTAGCCGCGATCCTTCCACAGCGTGATCCCACCGGTCATCGACTCGACCTGCTCGTAGCCGAGGTCGTCGATCAGCGTGCGGGCGGCCCACGCCGAGCGATTGCCCGACTGGCAGTACAGGATCAGGTGCTGAGAACGGTCGGGGGCGGCGCCCTCGATCCGGGACTCCAAGAACGACTTGGGGACGTGCTTGGCACCGGGGATGTGACCGGTCGACCACTCCTCCGGCTCGCGCACATCGATCACGACCGCGCCGTTGGAGAGCTGCTCACGAACGTCCGTGGGATCGACCTCGTCGATCCGGCTCTTGATCTGGCGGAGTACTTCGGCTCCGGACGGGCTCATCGCGGAAACTCCTCAAAGGCGGTATGGATTCAATACTTCACGGAGTATAGCGCCGGGGATCCACCGCGGGATCGACGCCACGGCCGGCAGCCGGCCCGGCCGCCCTGCGTAGCATCGTCCTCCGTGCGCTCGCCCGTCGACCACATCACGGCTCCGGAGTTTCCGCCCCGGATGCCCTGGATCAACGCTGATCCGCTGCGCATGCACGAGCAGCAGGGCCATCCCGTGCTGATCGAGTTCTGGGACTTCTGCCGCCCGAACTCGATCCGCACCCTGCCGTATCTACGCGGTTGGCGCGAGCGCTATGGCGCCGCCGGGCTGCGGGTGATCGGCGTGCACTCCTCGGGCTTTCCCATCTCGGCCGAGCCCGACGCGGTCGGCGCGGCGGTGACGCGACTCGGCATCCCCTACCCCGTCGTCGTCGACACCGGGCTGGAGATCTGGCAGTTGTACGGCAACCTGGGCTGGCCCGCGCGCTATCTGTTCAACCAGGAGGGCCGGCTGTTCGACTTCCACTACGGCGAGGGCGGCTATGACGAGACCGAGCGGGCGATCCAGGAGCTGCTGGGCCTCAGCGCCCCGGCGATGGCGCCGATCCGCCCCGAGGACGTGCCGGGCGCGCTTCTCGCCCAGCAGACCGACGACGTCGCCGGGCCCTACAGCGGCCCGTATGAGGCGGGCGGCGTGTGGGCCGTCCTCGACGGCGCCGGGACGGTCACCGTCAACGGCCGCGTCGTCTCGGTCGATCATGCTGGTGCGTACGAGCTGATCTCGCACCCGCAAAGCACCGCGGGCGAGCTGGAGCTGGCCGTCGGCGCCGGGGTCACGTGCCTCGCGGTCTGCTTCACCCCCGGGGTGGCGCAGTAGCGCCGTCAGCGTCGAGGAGGTTGCGCAGCGCCGGGGGAGGCTTGCCCTCGGTGTCCTGCACGACGACGCAGAAGCCGGCCCGGTAGGGGCTGCCGGCCGGATCCGGACCCGTGAACGCCGGCTCGCGCACCCAGCATCCGGCGTTGATGAGTCGGCTCACCGTCCGGCTGCGCACCTCGTGCGCCGGGCCGCTGGGCGGGCGGGATGTCATCCATTCGGCCGGCTCGTCATCGGGCAGCGGCCCCGCCCGGTGTGTGTGACCGAAGATCACGTGGTCCGCCTCGACGCCGAGGCGCCCCACGACCTCGCCGACCGCCGCGAGCCCGGCGCGCCGCAGCTCAGTGCCCGACAGCTCGGGGGCGAGCGGCCCCAGCCCCGCGCGGTTCAGTCCCGCGATCAGCGCCGGCCACGTCGCCCGGAGCGCGCGGGCCCGCAGCCCCTGCCGCGCGCGCGGGCCGGTCAGCGCACGCCAGCCGCGGACCGAGCCGCCGTTGAGCACGGCGCTGCGCCGGGGGTCGGCCCGTTGGGCGACGGCGTGGATCCAGGCGTAGATCGGCACGAGCGCCGCCTCGTAGTCCTCCGCCGCGCGCGGCTCACCACCGGCGAGGCCGACGATCCGGCGCATGCCGCCGGCGCCCAGCCGCTCCAGTGTCGGCACGGTCAGGTGCAGGTCGAGGTAATGGCCGTGGGTGGCGTAGACGTCGTCGCGCAGCCACACGCCGGGGTAGGCCGCGCGCACACGCGCCGGCGAGAGGAAGGCGGCGAGCTGCGCCAGGGGCTCGCCGGGCGCCCACGACACCGCGCTCTCGTGCCCGAGCGCTGGGGGCGGCGAATGCGCGGCCCGGCGGCCCGCCCAGCCGTCGATGAGGTGGTAGTCGTGATTGCCGGCGACGATCACGACCTCGCGGTCGGGACCGAGCGCCGCTCCGATCTCGCGCAGTGGTTGCTCGGCGGCGCCGAGAGCGTCGCGCACCGGCCCGTGACGAAGCTCGAGCAGGTCGCCGAGGAGGACGAGGCGGTCGCAGTCGGCGAGTGCCTGCAGCAGCGGCGCCCGCGACCGCGCATCACGGAGGACGTCGGCATGCGACCGCGCGCCGAGATGCAGATCGGAGACGACCAGGGATCTCAGGCGCAGGTCCCCGCGGACGGCTCGTCTACGAGGCGCTGGCGCCCACTAGGCGGGGGCGCCGGCCATCGCGACGCGAATGGCCTTGGGAAGCATGAAGCGCACGTCCTCCTGCACGACATCCAGCTCGCGCACATCGGCGGTGCCACGTCCGCGGAAGAACTCCACGAGGCGCTGGACGAGCTCCTCGGGGGCGCTGGCGCCGGAGGTGATGCCGATCACGCCCTTGCCGGTCAGCCACTCCTCCTGCACCTGGCCCTCGTTGTCGATCAGGTGCGCGTCGGCACCGTGCTCGCGAGCCACCTCGACGAGCCGGTTCGAGTTCGACGAGTTGCGCGAGCCGATCACGAGCACCAGGTCTGACTGCCGGGCGAGCTGCTTGACGGCGGCCTGCCGATTGGTGGTCGCGTAGCAGATGTCGTCGGTGCGCGGCCCGACGATCGCCGGGAACCGCTCCTTGAGCCGGGCGATGATCGTCTCGGTCTCGTCCACCGACAGGGTCGTCTGGGAGATGTAGGCGATCTTCCCGGAATCCGGGACCTGAAGGTCGTCGACGCCGGCCTCGTCCTCGACGAGGACGATGTTGCCGGGCGCCTCGCCCATCGTCCCCTCCACCTCCTCGTGCCCGGCGTGGCCGATGAGCACGATCGTGTAGTCCTCGGCGGAGAACTTGACCGCCTCGCGGTGCACCTTGGTCACGAGCGGGCAGGTGGCGTCGATCGTGCGCAGCTCACGGTCGACCGAGTTGGCGTGCACGCTCGGCGCGACACCGTGCGCGGAGAACACGACCGTCGCCCCCCGGGGCACCTCGGACTCGGATTCCACGAACACCGCCCCGCGTTCGCGCAGTTGCTCGACGACGTGCTTGTTGTGGACGATCTCCTTGCGGACGTAGACGGGCGCGCCGTACAGCTCCAGCGCGCGCTCGACCGTCTGGACCGCGCGGTCGACGCCGGCGCAGTAGCCGCGCGGCGTCGCGAGCAGGATGGTCTCCGGATAGGAGAGGGTCACGACAACGAGTGTAGGAGGACTGCGGGCGGGCGTTCAGTCGTTTGCGGTTACGGTTTCGAGAAGCTCGGCGAACTGCCGGCGAGCCGCCTCTCGGCGGGCGGGGATGAACTCGCTCGGGACGTCGTTTGGCGGAGCCTCGTACCCGCGCAGCACCTGCCGGGCGACCGAGGCGCGGTGGACCTCATCGGGGCCGTCGTAGATCCGGGCCGCCCGGGCGAAGCGGTACATCGCCTCCAGCGGCAGGTCGGTCGAATAGCCGAGGCCCCCGTGCGCCTGCAACGCTCGGTCGACGACGTCGTGCAGGACCCTCGCGCCGTAGAACTTGATCAACGCGATCTCCTGCCGCGCCGCCATCACCCCCTGGGTGTCCATGGTCCAGGCGGCGTGAAGCGTCATCAGGCGCGCGGCCATCATCTCGGCCGCGGAGTCGGCGATCCAGTTCTGAACCGTCTCGTGCCGGCCGAGCGTCGAACCGTGGGCATAGCGGTACACCGACCGCTCGCAGAGCATGTCGAAGGCGCGCCCGGCGACGCCGAGCCAGCGCATGCAGTGATGGATCCGGCCCGGATACAGCCGCTGCTGGGCGATCAGGAAGCCGGCGCCCTCGGCCCCGAGGAGCGCACCACCGGGCACCCGCACGTCCTCGTAGCGGATCTCCGCGTGGTTGCCGTAGCGGGCCCAGCTGTCGTACGGATGCTCCATGGTCGCGACATCGCGGACGACGGTGACGCCGGGAGTGTCGGCGTCGACGATGAACATCGACGCGCGATTGTGCGGGCGGGCGTCGGGATCAGTGACCGCCATGACGATCAGGAAGTCGGCGATCGAGCCGTTGGTGGAGAACCATTTGCGGCCGTTGATCACCCAGTCGTCGCCATCCCGCACCGCCCCGGTGGCCAGCAGCGTCGGGTCTGATCCGGCGCTGTCGGGCTCGGTCATGCTGAACGCGGATTTCAGGTCGCCGGCGAGCAGCGGGTGCAGGTAGCGGTCCTTCTGCTCGGCCGACCCGGCCAGCGCCAGGATCTCGGAGTTCCCCGAGTCTGGTGCGGCGTTGCCGAACATCAGCGGCGCGATCGGGCTCGTCCCGAGGATCTCGTGCATGAGCCCGAGCTTGACCTGACCGAAGCCCTGGCCGCCGAGCTCCGGGCCGAGGTGCGCTGCCCACAGGCCCTGGGCGCGGACCTGGTCCTGGAGCGGCTTGGCGGCGCGCTGCAGGCCGCTCCAGCCGAGCTCGTCCATCAGCGTCTCCAGTGGCCAGATCTGGTCGCGGACGAACCCCCGCATCCATTCCAGCTTGCGTTCGAACTGAGGCTCGGTGGCGAAATCCCAGGGCATCCTGCTTGACTGAAACGCTACTGGACCGGATGAATGAGTGCTGGCACCCGGTGGGGTAGGCTTCGGGCTCGGGTCAGCCCAGCCGGGAGCGGGAAATGCCGCAGCGTCACCTCGACCGCCTCACTTCGATCGATGCCTCGTTCCTGCATCAGGAGGGGCAGGCCTCGCACATGCACATCGGCGGCGTGCTGCTGTTCGAGGGGCCCCCGCCGGCCTTCCCCGCGTTCCTCGATCACATCCGCGGCCGCCTCCACCTCGTGCCGCGCTACCGCCAGAAGCTGGCCACCCCCCCGCTGGAGACCGGCCGGCCGCTGTGGGTCGACGATCCCGACTTCAACCTCGAGTACCACGTGCGCCACACGGCGCTGCCCTCGCCCGGCAGCGAGGAGCAGCTGCTGCTCCTCGCGGCGCGGATCGTCTCGCAGCAGCTGGATCGCTCCAAGCCCCTCTGGGAGTTCTGGCTCGTGGAGGGGATGGCGGACGGCCGCTTCGCGCTGATCTCCAAGACTCATCACGCGCTCGTCGACGGGATCGCCGGCCTCGACCTCGCGTCGGTGCTGTTCGACGCCGAGCGCGACCCGGCGCCACCCGAGGAGGATCTCGAGCCGTGGCGGCCCCGCCCCGAGCCCTCGCCGGTCGATCTCGTGGTCGCCGGAGCGCGCGGCGCGGTGTCCACCGCCACGGGGCTGGTCAGCCACACCGTCTCCGCCGCCACCCGGCCGGGGACGACGCTCACCAAGCTGCTGGAGGCCGTCGAGGGCCTCGGCGAGATCGTCTGGGCGGCGCTCAACCCGGCGCCCCAGACGCCGCTCAACGTGCCGATCGGCCCCCACCGGCGATACACGGTCGTGCCCCAGCAGCTCGCCGACTACAAGGAGATCAAGGACGCGCTCGGGGGGACGATCAACGACGTCGTCCTCACCGTCGTCTCCGGGGCGCTGGCCCAGTGGCTGCAGTCGCGCGGGGTGCGCACCGAGGGTCTGGAGATGCGGGCGCTCGTCCCCGTTTCCGTTCGCACCGGCGATCACCGGGGAACGCTCGGCAATCAGCTCGTGGCGATGCGCGGTCCGCTGCCCGTCTATATCGAGGACCCGGTTGCCCGGCTGCGCTTCATCAGCGCCGCCATGGACGGGCTCAAGGAGTCAAAGCAGGCGGTCGGCGCGGCGACGCTGGCGGCGGTGAACAGCCTCGCGCCGCCGACGCTCCTCGCGCAGGCTTCCCGGTTGAACTTCTCCACCCGGCTGTTCAACCTGCTGGTGACCAATGTTCCCGGCCCCCAGCTGCCGCTCTATGTGCTCGGCCGTCAGCTCGACGACCTGTTCCCGATCGCGTTCCTCCCCGAGGATCACGCCCTGGCCGTCGCCGTGGTGTCCTACAACGGCCGGCTCGACTACGGGTTGCTCGGGGATTACGACGCCCTGCCCGACATCGACCGCGTCGCCGACGGCATCGCGGCGTCGCTCGCCGAGCTGCTGACGGCCGCCCGCGGTCGCCGCGCCCGGCGCACCGAGCGCCGGTCGGGCGCCGCCGCCGACGAGGGGCACAACGGTGGACCGTCTCCGCTCATTCCCGGCGCACGCAGCCGGACGCAGCGCGGACCGGCCGCCGACATGCGCGCCAAACGCGAGCGTGGGTCACGACCGCCGCGCAAGCCCACCGATCCCTAGCCGTGGATGAGGAAGGCCTGATCAGGCCGGGCGAGATCGCGTTTCACCTGGAGCTCACCGCTGCTCAGCTGAAGATCGTGCACACGGCGCTGAAGCTGATGCTCGACGACCTCGGACGCGACGAGCACGACGTTCGCGACGTCGTGATGGCCGTGTTGGACAAGCTCCCGGGGGAGCACGACATCCGCGCCATCGATCTCAGCCGCGAGCTGCGCGACGGCGCCTGAACCGCTCGCTCAACTAGAAGCCGAGCGCGAACTTGGCGTCCTCGCTCATCAGCTCGGGCGACCACGGCGGGGTGAACGTCATCGTCGACCGGACATCCTGCACGCCATCGAGCTCCGACACGAACTCCTCGATCTGCTCGGACACCTGGGGCCCGATCGGGCATCCGGGACTGGTCAGCGTGTACGTGACATGGACCGCGCCGCCGTCGACCTCGACCTCGTAGATCAGGCCGAGCTCGACGAAGTCGAGCCCGAGCTCGGGGTCGATCACGTCGCGCAGCGCGTCCGTCACCTCGTCGACTGTTGCCATAACCCTCAGTCTATCCGTGCGCGGCAACCGGTCTTTAGGAAAATTAAGTCGTCTAGACCTGGACGACGGGTTTTCCCATCGCCCGATTTGAGTAGGTTTGCGAAATCGTCATCTTCGATGACATCCCCCCGACCCTCCGCTGCGCCGGTGACGAGGACCGGAGCACCCAGAGCTCCCGCCGGCGTGCGATGACGCGCGCGATCCGGGCGCAGGCGGACGTCCACGTGGATCTGTCCGAGCTCGTGTTCGCTGACGCGTCGCTGATGCTCGACCTCGCGATGCTCGCCCGCCGCCTGCGCGCCCACGGGCGCGCGATCCGCCTCTGCGACGCCCAGCCCCAGGTCCGCAAGCTGATCGAGCTCGTCGGACTGCACAAGCTCCCCGGGGTCATGCTCGAGGGGCCGGCGACGACGCTCGCCTAGCGGGCGGCCCGGGGTCTCGGGCCGCTTTCGCGGGCAGCGCCGCCCGGAGCCCACCGCTCTCCCTGGCTGTGGCCGATCGGCCTCGGGACGGACTCCGTCCGAGCCATTGCCTACCTTTGCCGCGTTCGCATCCTCGAGCCGGAGCTGCAATGACCCTCTGCTTCATAGAACCGCAGAACGCCATCCGGGTGATCGCCGACTCGGTCGGGCGTGAGGCGCGCCGTCAGATCCTGGGCGAGGTGGTCCGCGCGTGGGTCGACGAGATCCCGGAGTCTGAGTTGGACTCGCATTACGCGAAGGCAGTGGCCGACCTCGACGAGCACGACCTGTCGCTGCTCGCGGCGTGGCACGTATCGCTGGAGGTGGGCCATCCCCTCCCCAACAAGGAGTTTCTCGTCAACGTGTTCCCGTCCCTCGGCGACAACCGGCGCGAGGCGCTGAAGATCGCGGCCGGCTTCCGCGGCGAGGAGGCGTTCGAGGCGGGCGTCGGCGAAGAGCAGGCGCTCGACACGGTGCTGCCGTGGCTCTCGGACGAGCGCTGCCGGTCGCTGGCGACCGAGTGTCTGGAGCTGTACTGCTGGGATCGGCTCGGCGTCGAGAACTGATCCGCGGGCCGACGATGTCTACTGGGTCGATGCCGCCGGGATCGTGACGAGCGCAGCGCTGCCGTGGGGGACCACGACGTTGAAGCCACCGCCGGCTGACCGCACCCGCGAGACGCGCGGGGCCGGGAGCACTCCGGTGCTCGTGCTCGTGCCGTAGCTGCGGTCGCCAAGGGTCACCCCGGCGGGCGAGGTGACCGCCGGAGCGAGCATCCGCTCGACGCTCGCGGCGTCGTCGCCGTGGCCGGCGTCGGGCGGCCGGATCGTCACCGTCCGGTCACGTGTGGGGTCCTTGTTGATCACCACGACCCGGACCGTATGGTCGGGCGCCCGGGTCGCCCACGTGCTCAGGCCCGAGCCGGGGCTGTGGCGCGGGAGCTTGAGGAGTTGAGAGCCCGCCGGCGCCGCCTGCGCGAACAGCTGCAGACCGTAGTAGACCGGGCGCACCTGAGCGCTCCATCGTCCGGCGTCATCGCTGAACTGGAACAGCTCGTAGGCGGCGTTCGGCAACGTGTGCACGTTGACCCCGTCGACCCCGGCCCGCGCCAGCGCGAATAGCGCGTCGGTGACCCATAGCGCGCTCGCGAACGTGTCGCTCACGCCGGCCTTGCCCCGGCACGCGACCGAGTTGAGCTCGTCGACCCGCAACTGCCGGTGGGCCCTGTGAGCGATCGCGATCCACGGCTCGAGGCTGTGGGCGAGCCCCGCGGTGGCATAGCTGGAGAGCAGGTGCGGGATGGTCGGATACTGGCGTGAGCTCGGCGGGACGTAGCAGTTGCGCAGCGGATAGCGGTGAACCGTGAGCACCGCCAACCGTCGTCCGGTTTTGAGAAAGCCCGGCATCGAGGCCGACCAGCTTCCCCTCGTCGGCGTCGGGCCGATCGCCAGGGCCGGTCCGGCCAGCTCCAGCGGCGTGGCGGCGGCGACCGCCTCGAACTGGCGGTGAAAGTCGGCGTAGTCGAACCCGGGCGGCCGCGCCGGCACCGGGATGCCGAGCACCGTGTGGTAGACGGTGAGCTTGCCGTAGATGTTCGGCTCGTTGCCGATCTCCAGCGCGTCGATCGCCGCTCGTCCGAAGGTCGCGGTGTAGGCGCGGGACTCGGCCGCCGCCAGCGGGGGAGAGTTCGCGGCGAGGTTGAGCCCGATGATCATCCGGGCGCCGAGCGTGCGGGCCAGCGCGCCGGTGGTCGCCAGCCAGGCGGGGGTGAGCGCGTATCCGACATACGGAGGGGGCTTCACCCCCGAGGTGGGGACGTAGGAGACGTCCGTGCTGTCCCCGCCGATCCGCAGGACCGGGGCCTGCCCCGGCGTCAGGTTGCGGATCAGCGCCACCAGCACCGGGTTGATGTGGGCCGGGTCGGTTCCGGTGTAGGTCTTGACCGCCGGGAACTCGAACGAGAGACCGAGGAAGCCTCTCGGGATCGCCCGCCCGGCGCCGCGATCGACCAATGAGATCCGCACCGGCGGATCGTGCGACCGCCCGCCCGCCGTGGCCACCCCGCCGGTCGGGGCCGACGCCACCGAGGCGGACGCGGCATCCGTGGACGACGCGGACCCCGTGTCGGGGCCGGTGGCCGCCGCGGACCCCGACGGGCTCGGCGCGGACCCGCTCCCCGACCCGCAGCCGCCGGCGATGGCGCTCACGATCAGGATCGCGGCGATCAGCAGGGGGCCCCGGCGCGGCCGCCGCAGCGGCGGCAGGGATCGCCGGATCACCCTCAGTGGCCCCGTTCGGGCGCTTCCCGCAACGCCGCCTCGGTCGCGGCGATCGTCTGCTCGGGAGACTGAAACCAGACCGCCCGCATCCCGACCTCCCGCGCGCCGGCGCAGTTGACCTCGATGTCGTCGATGAGCAGCGCGGCCGCGGCGCTGCACTCCAGGCGCTCCAGCGTCAGCTCATAAATGCGGGGCTCCGGCTTGCGGGTCCCGACGAACGCGGAGTCGACGACGACCTCAAAGATCTCGTCCACCGGGAGCATCGCCCGCCACCGCGCCTCCCACTCCCGCACGTTGTTGGTGCAGATCGCCATCCGGTAACCCCGGTCGCGGAGCTGGCGCATGTAATCGATCATCGGCTCGTTGGGGTGAAGGTTCGCAAAGTAGCGCTCGCCGAAGCCGTCGAGATCGATGTGTCGCCCGAGTTGCGCGCTGAGCTGCTCACCCAGGGACGCAAGGAACTCCGCTTCGGTGGTTCGTCCCGTCTCCAGTTCGTAGAGAGGGTTGGCACCGCTGCGGGTGGCGATCGTCGCCATTGCCGTCCCGAGCTCCTCCACCGAAATCCCCGAGTACTCCTGGAATGCGCGGAACGGGCCCAGCAGCGAGGACGTGAGCACTCCGCCGAAGTCGCTGATGATCGCCCCGATCCGCTCCATCGCCGCTTAGAACGTCGCCAGGAGGTAGATGCCGGAGCCCTCGCGGCCGCGACTGTGGCAGCGCAACGGAGTCGCCCGGAGCTCGACGTCGGGGTTGTGACGAACGGCGGCCGCCCCGGCGGCCTCGCCGGCGGCCCGGCGCGGGAACTCGTTCTCGCCCTCGCCGACCCACAGCTCGAGGCTGCACCGCGCCGGAGCGCCCGAGCCGGAGTACGTGGTCGACAGCCGCGGGTCCTGCACCGGAACCCAACCCTCGGGATCGAACAGCGTCGCGGCGATGAGATCGGACTCCTGCTCGGTCGCACCCGACCGGCGCAGAGCGAGCACCGTCAGCGCCTCGTCGTCGGCAAACCAGGCGGACACCGCCCGTGCCGAACCGAGCGAGTTGATGTCGACACCGTCGATCGAGCAGCGTGTCCCGACGCAGTCCACGGCCCGCGCGGAGCCAGACAGCGACAGTGTTCCCCGCACTCGGCACAGCTCCTGAAATCCGCTGACGGCCTCCGGTGACGCTGTCTGCGGCGGGGGGGCCTCCTCGCCTCCGGCGGTGACATCCAGGGTCACTCCGTCTCCGACCAGCCGCCAGTTCGGGCCGTCGGCGCTCCACCCACCCTCGATCAGGCTCGACGCGGAGTTGCCCGCCGGATCACCGAACAGGGCGATGGGAGTCGCCGTCCCCAGGGCGGTCCCCCAGATGTCGCCGTCGACGTCCCCGAACGCGAGCGTCCGAAGGGGAGTCGCCCCCGCGGCGGTCATCCGTGCAGGTGCGGGCGCTCGATGTCCGACGCCGTGGAGTCGACGTCGTAGACCGACCGGGGCGTGCGCGCCGCGCGCATCGCCCCGACGAGCAGCCGACTCCTGAAGTGACGCGCGATCGTCCTCCGAGCCAGCGCGCGCGTCGGCGCGACCAGGAAGAACAGGCCGACAGCGTCGGTGATGAATCCGGGGGTCACGAGCAGGAGGCCGCCGAACAGCACCAGCGCGCCGTTGATCGCCTCGTGTCCCGGGGGTCGTCCCGCCGTCACCGCCAGTCGCAGCCGGCGCCAGGCGGTCCGGCCCTCGGTCCTCGTCAGCCACATCCCGATCGGCACGCCGACCAGCAACAACACCACGGTGAGCACGATCCCGATCGCCTCGGCGACCTTGATCGCGACAAACAGCTCGGCGACCGGCCACAGCACAAGGAAGATGAGAGCGACCATGTTCCCAAGGCTAGTCGGTCTTGTCGCAATGGTGCGCCCGGAAGGGCGCGGCGCGCGGGCGCGTCAGACGCCCAGGGCGGACTGCACCCCGGCGATCACGGCCGCGTCGGGCTCGTCGTCGGGAGCCATGCCGAGCCTGGCCCGCGACCCCCGCTCCCAATTGAACAGTCCGACGTCCAGCGCCTCGAGGGGCAGCCCGCAGGCGTCGGCCAGCTCGGCGGCGCGCCGCTCCAGGAGCAGCGGATCCCCGATCCCAAGGATCCGCTTGGCGGCGAGGGTGACCGAGTCGTTGCCCCCGAGCATCAGCGCGCCGGCGCGCAGCTCATAGACGCCGAGGCGCCCGAGGGTGGTCAGCAGCTCGAAGCGCGCCCCGCGCGGCATCCCGGGAAGCGCCAGTCGCTCGAACGCGCGCGCGAACCGCCGCTCGGCGGTCCAGCCGGGTTCCCCGGTGTACGCGGCCGACTGGGACCCTGCCCGCTGAGCCCAGGCGCGATAGGCGTCGATCGTGCGCGGCCCTGCCCCCGGCTCGTGAGCCGAGCGTGGGCCGAGCGCGACTCCATCGAGCTCGGGCGGCTGCGCCGACGCCCACTCGGTCCGCGCCTGTTGCACGGCCGAGAACGGATGCTCCCCGTCGAGCGGGCCGAGATAGGCGATCATGAACGCCAACCAGCTGCGCTCCTCGATGGGCCCGGCCGGATCGGCGACCTCGGCATAGAGGCCGGGTGGGTCGGCGGCGAGGCGCACCAGCCGGGCCGCGGCGAACGCCAGCTCGTCGGCCAGCCGCTGTGCGTCGGCGCCGGATCTCAGCCCGGGCACGAGCGCCGATCGATACCCGTCCTCGGTCCCACGTGACAGGCGCCGCACGGTCATCGCGCCCGCCCGCTGCCCGGGACGGGCCGGTCGGCTCGGTCGGGCAGCGGACTCCCGGGACCCGCCGCCGCGCGAGGAACGTACCGTCTGCCCGCCCGGCGCGACCATCGGCCGCATCTCCACGTTCTGCTCCCGGGTGCAGATGGGGCAGTTCTGGATCAGGCGGTTGTGGCGGCAGAAGGTCGGCATCGTCAGCGCAGCTCAACTATATGTCGCGCGCGGCGCCGCCAGCGCGGAGCGAGCGCACCGCTCACGCCGTGGATACTCGCTCCTGGCGTCGGTGCTCCTTGGCCCGCGCGATCACCTCGCGGAAGCTGTTGAAGCGGAAGATCAGCACGAGGGCGGCAAAACCGAGCGCCGAGCTGAGCACCGCGGTGGCGATCTGCTGTCCGACCGAGAACGCCGCCACATACGGGCTGTGGGCGAACACCTGGAGCAGGATCGCCTGCTGGACGCCGGCGCCGCCGGGCGTGAACGGGAACACCGAGGCGATCACCTGCACCGCCAGGACGAGCAGCGCGCTGCGCACCGATCCCCCGATGTGAAACGCGTCGAGCAGCGCCCAGTAGGAGGCGAAGCGGGCGATCCAGCTCGCTCCCTGCCAGCTGGCCATCTCCCGCAGGTAACGGCGGCGGTCCGACAGGATCGTGAGCCCGAGCCGGATCCGCTGCCAGAAGGCGCGCACCTTCACCGACAGCAGCGCGAACCCGACGAGAAACCCGATCGCCGCGAAAGTGAGCAAGAACAGCGTGAAGCGCATGTTCGCGGCAAAGAAGCTGATGTCGAACGCCGGCAGCTTGGAGAAGTCCGGCGGCTTCGGGAACACCCCCTGGGTGAACGCGAAGCACATCACCAGCACTCCGATGAACCAGTCGAAGATCACGCCGGTCGACAGGGCGGCGGCCACCGTCGGATATCTCCCGCCGCGGATCGCGTTCCGGGTCAGAAACAGCTGGGCGACGTTCCCGCCCCCGAGCGGGAAGACGTTGTTGATCGCGTAGGCGACCATGTACGCCCCCCAGACGTCGCGCCACCGCACCGAGCCGTCGGGATACGCCGCCCGGACCGCGTTGAACAGCGCCCGCGAGCGCAGGAGCAGGTACAGGGCGTAGAGCGCGAGGCCGATCAGCAGCGGGATCCAACTCAGACCCGCGATCTGCGAGAAGAACGTCCCCGCCGAGGAGAGCAGGCTGTCGATCGTCTGGCCGACCGAGCTGCCGTGATGCAGCCCGACGGCTGCGAACGCGGATACGAGCGTCGAGATCATCGGCATACACGGTCGCATACCGGGTCGTCGGCAGCTCCGCTCGCCCCGGCGGCGCCGGGCGTCCCGGTCAGGGCTGCGGATCCCGGCGCGGAAAAGGACCGGGGGGCCCAGATCCTTCTGGGCCCCCCGGAGAGTCAGGGAAGTGGGGGCGCAGTTCCCTGACCGACAGGGGCGAGTTTCCCCGTCCCAAGCCTTGAGTAAACCTCAATGCCCCGAACAAATTTAGCTAGACACAGCCAGTGGGCCGCACCACCATGATTAACGTATCAGCTTCGAACCGCGGCGTGGATAAGAATCCCTTTCCGCGCACGCAGGGCAATTCCTCTTCCGCGGACGCCTGTGAGCCCGATTCTAGCTCAGCGATCCCGCGTCGCCGGCCCGCTGAAGAATTCCTCCCCCGGCCGAACCGTGCCGGCCGCCTCGGCTTCATGGCGCAGGGTCCGGTCGGCCTCGCCGCTCCACGCCCCGACCGCGAGCCGCTCGCGGTCGGCGTCCATCGGGCTGCCGCCGAGGTCGGCGTTGACGATCCGCGCGCACTTGCGGCCCTCGGCGATCGCCGTCACCACCAGCGACTGGCCGATCCGCGCGTCACCGCAGGCGTAGACGCGGCCGACGGACGTCCGGTAGCTCATCCGGGTGCGGACGTTGCCGCGGCGGTCGAGCTCGACTCCGAACTGCTCGACGAGGCCGTCGTGCTCGGGATGCTCGAACCCGATCGCGATGAGGACGACGTCGGCCTCGAGCACGAACTCGCTGCCCGGCACGGGCGTCAGGTCCCGGGACGAGCTGCCGGTGACCTGGCGGGCGTAGACGTGACTCACGTGACCGTCCTTGCCGCCGAAGCCCGTCACCTCGGTGCCCCAGCGCCGCCTGCCGCCCTCCTCGAGCGCGTACGTGCTCGCCGTGCGCTTGGGCGGCAGCGGCCACGGCGCGCGCGGGTCGCCCTGGTCGGGAAGCTGCGCGTAGACGTCGAGGACGACGACGCTGCGGGCGTCCTCACGGTGGGAGTTGGAGATGCAGTCCATGCCGGTGTCGCCGCCGCCGATCACGATCACCTTCTTGCCGCGGGCGCTGATCTCGGGCTGGACGGAGTCTGAGCCCGGTGCCGGGGCCGGCCGGGCGGACGGGTTCCGATTCGCTGCAACCCAGCGGTTGCGCTGGTACAGGTAGCGCATCGCCGGGTGGATCCCGTGCAGCTCGCGACCCGGGACGTCGAGGTCCCGCGACACGCGAGATCCGATCGCGATGACGACCGCGTCGAAGCGCTCCTCGAGCTCCGCCGCGACGATGTCGCGCCCGGCGTCGGTGCCGTAGACGAACTCGATCCCCTCCTGTGCAAGGATCGACACGCGGCGATCGATGATCGACTTCTCCAGCTTGGCGTCGGGCACGCCGAAGCGCAGGAGGCCGCCGGGTCCTTCGTCGCGCTCGAACACGGTCACCTGGTGGCCGCACTTGTTCAGCTCGTCGGCGACCGCCAGGCCGGCCGGGCCGGAGCCGACGACCGCGACCGTCCGTCCCGACCGCCGGTCCGGCGGGGAGGCCACGATCCATCCCTCGTGAAACGCCCGCTCGACGATCGCGAGCTCGATCTGCTCGATCGTCACCGGGTCGTCGTTGATCGCCAGCACGCACGCCGACTCGCACGGGGCCGGGCAGATGAGACCGGTGAACTCGGGGAAGTTGTTCGTGGCGTGGAGCTGATCGATCGCATCGCGCCACTTGTCGCGGTACACGAGGTCGTTCCAGTCGGGGATCAGGTTGCCGAGCGGACAGCCCTCGTGGCAGAACGGAACCCCGCAGTCCATGCAGCGCGCGCCCTGGCGCCTCAGCTCATCCTCGGGCTGGAGCGCGAAGTACTGGTGGTAGTCGTGCACACGGCGGCGCGGGTCGCGCTTGTCGAACCCCACGCGATGGATCCTGAGAAACGCTCCGAGCTGGCCCATTAGTGGCCCACTAGGCGCCCACCGGCTCCGGTGGGGCCTCCTGCGCCCGCTCCCCGAGAACCCGCTTGTAATCGCGCGGCATCACCTTCACGAACCGCTGGCTGGCGCGCTCCCAGGAGGCGAGCACGTTGCGGGCCACGAGCGACCCGGTGCGGGCCGCGTGCTCCGCGATCAGGGCCTTGAGCTCCTCCTCGTCGGCCCCAAGGATCGGCTCCAGGTCGACCAGCTCCCGGTTGCAGCGGCCCTCGAACCGGCGATCGCGATCGTAGACATACGCGATCCCGCCGCTCATGCCGGCGGCGAAGTTGCGCCCGGTCGGGCCGAGCACCACGACCCGGCCACCCGTCATGTACTCGCAGCCGTGGTCGCCGACGCCTTCGACGACCGCACGCGCACCCGAATTGCGCACCGCGAAGCGCTCGCCGGCGAGACCGCGGATGAAGGCCCGGCCGGCGGTGGCGCCGTAGAGCACGGTGTTGCCGACGATCATGTTCTCCTCGGCCCGGAACAACGCCATCTCGGGCGGTCGCACCGACACGACCCCGCCCGACAGGCCCTTGCCGGTGTAGTCGTTGGTCTCGCCCCGCAGCGAGAACGTGACCCCGGGAGCCAGCCACGCGGCAAAGCTCTGGCCCGCCGAACCGGAGAACGAGATGTCGATCGTGCCCTCGGGCAGGCCGGCGGCGCCGCGACGGCGGGCGATCTCCCCGGACAGGATGCCCCCCACGGTGCGGTTGACGTTGCGCACCGGGATCGGCCCCTGCCGGACGTGCTCGCCCTCCTCGATCGCGGGCATGCACAGCTGGACGAGCTCCCAGTCGAGCGCGTCGTCGAGGACCGGCACCTGCTTGCGGGTCCGCGACCGCGGGACCTCCGGCGGCAGATCGATCGTCTGAAGGACCATCGAGAGGTCGATGCCGCGTGACTTCCAGTGGTCGATCGCCTCGTCGGTCTCCAGCAGGTCGGCGCGACCGATCAGATCGGCGAAGCGGCGCACGCCGAGCGAGGCCATGATCTCGCGCACCTCCTCGGCGACGAGCATCAGGTAGGTCGTCACGTGATCCGGGGTGCCCCGGAACCGCGCGCGCAGCTCCGGATCCTGGGTGGCGATGCCGACGGGGCACGTGTTGAGATGGCAGACGCGCATCATGATGCAGCCCATCGCGATCAGCGGCGCGGTCGAGAACCCGAACTCGTCGGCGCCGAGCAGCCCGGCGATCACGACGTCGCGCCCCGTCTTGATCTGCCCGTCGACCTCGACCGTGATCCGCGAGCGCAGGTCGTTGAGCAGCAGCGTCTGCTGGGTCTCCGCGAGCCCGATCTCCCACGGGATACCGGCCGACTGGACCGAAGACTGCGGCGAGGCTCCGGTCCCGCCGTCGTGCCCGGAGATTGTCACGTGGTCGGCGTTGGCCTTGGCGACGCCGGCGGCGACGGTTCCGACCCCGACCTCGGAGACGAGCTTGACCGAGACCGAGCTGGCGGGGTTCGCACACCGCAGGTCGTAGATCAGCTGCTTGAGGTCCTCGATCGAGTAGATGTCGTGGTGCGGCGGCGGCGAGATGAGGCCGACGCCAGGGGTCGAGTAGCGGATCTTGGCGATGTAGTCGTCGACCTTGTCGCCGGGCAGCTGCCCACCCTCGCCGGGCTTGGCCCCCTGCGCCATCTTGATCTGGAGCTGGTCGGCGTTGACCAGGTAGTCGATCGTGACTCCGAAGCGGCCGGAGGCCACCTGCTTGATCGCCGAACGGCGGAGATCTCCGTTGGCGTCGGCCACGTACCGCTCGGGATCCTCTCCCCCCTCACCGGTGTTCGACTTGCCGCCGAGGCGGTTCATTGCGATCGCCAGGGTCTCGTGCGCCTCCCGGGAGAGCGAGCCGAGGCTCATCGCGCCGGTGCTGAAGCGCTTGACGATCTCGCTGGCGGGCTCCACCTCGTCCAGCGCCACCGGCTCGGGTGACGTCCGCAGCTGCATCAGTCCGCGCAGGGCGGCGCCGCGCGTGGCCTCGTCGTTGGCCTGACGGGCGAACTCGGCGTAGGTCTGGTCCGGGTCCTGCCCCCCGTTGCCGTTGCCGTTGCCGGCGCGGACGGCGTGCTGGAGGCTGGCGATCGTGTCCGGGTTCCAGATGTGGCGCTCGCCGTCCCGGCGCCACTGCAGTACGCCGCCGACCGGCAGCACATCGCGGTCGGTCCGGGGGTACGCGCGGAAGTGCCGGCCGAGCGCCTCGGCCGCCAGCACGTCGAGGCCGACGCCGCCGATCCGCGAGGCCGTCCCGGTGAAGTACTGGTCGATCAGCTCCGGCTCGAGTCCCACCGCCTCGAAGATCTGCGCCCCGCAGTAGGACTGGATCGTCGAGATGCCCATCTTCGAGATCGTCTTGAGCAGCCCCTTGCCGATCGCCTTGACGATCCGTTCCTCGGCCTCGTCGCGGCCCAGGTCCTCGGGCAGCAGCGAGCGGTCGGCGAGCTCGTCGAGCGACTCGAACATCAGGTACGGGTTGATCGCCGAGGCGCCGTAGCCGATCAACGTGGCCATGTGGTGGATGTCGCGCGGCTCGCCGGATTCGATCACCAGCCCCGTCCGCAGTCGCGTGCCGGCGCGGACGAGATGGTGATGGACGGCGGCGACCGAGAGCAGCGATGGTGTCGCCACCCGCTCGGCCCCGAGGTTGCGGTCCGAGAGGATGAGGATGTTCGCGCCATGCTCGACCTGGTTGGACGCCTCCTGACACAGAGCGTCCAGGCGGCGCTCCATCCCGTCGACCCCCTCCTCGATCGGCCACGTGATGTCGAGCGTGGCGGCGTCGAAGATCTCGTGCGAGACCTGGCGCAGCTTCTCGAGCTGGCCGTTGCGCAGAATCGGCTGGGAGATGACGAGCTGGTGAGCCTGCTCGGGCATTTCGGCGAGCAGATTGACCTCGGCGCCGACCCCGGTCTGGAGGCTCATCACCACGTTCTCCCGCAGCGGGTCGACCGGCGGGTTGGTCACCTGGGCGAACAGCTGCTTGAAGTACGCAAACAACGGCGGCTGGCGGTCGGACATGACCGCCAGGGCGGCGTCATTGCCCATGCTGGCCACCGGCTCCTCGCCCCGGGTGGCCATCGGGGCGATGACCATCCGCAGATCCTCCTGCGAGTAGCCGAAGGCAAGCTGCTTGGACCGCAGCGGCTCGACGCGCGGCACCCGTGGACGGCGCTCCGGCAGGTCGTCGATCGCCACCACCGAGCGCTCGTACCACTCGCCGTAGGGCTTGCGCCGCGACACCCGGCGCTTGACCTCCTCGTCCTCGACGATCCGGCCGTCCTCGAGGTCGAGCAGGAACAGCTTGCCCGGGGCGAGCCGTCCCTTGCGCGACACATGCTCGGGCGCGACGGTGATCACGCCGGTCTCGGAGGCGAGCACGACGTAGCCCTCG
The DNA here is from genome assembly GCA_963731395.1 of uncultured Solirubrobacteraceae bacterium. Lineage (GTDB taxonomy): Bacteria > Actinomycetota > Thermoleophilia > Solirubrobacterales > Solirubrobacteraceae > Palsa-465. The sequence continues at coordinate 55,638 of CAVSVH010000013.1, read as the reverse complement.
GTGTCCTGGACCCAGCGGCCCGGCCGCAGCCCGTTGCGATCCAGTACCGCGCCCGCCATCCGGCCATCGGTGAACGCGACCGCCGCCGGTCCGTCCCACGGCTCCATCAGGCACGAGTGGAAGTCGTAGAAGCCCTTGACGTCCGGATCCAGATCCCTGCGCGTCCGATATGCCTCGGGGATCATCATCATCATCGCGTGGGCGACGCTGCGCCCGGAGAGCACGAGCAGCTCGAGCACGTTGTCGAGCGTGGCCGAGTCCGAGCCGCCGCTGCGCACCACCGGCAGCACCTTGTGCAGGTCGTCGCCGAACAGCTCGGAGGCGAGCTGGGACTCGCGGGCCCGCATCCAGTTGACGTTGCCGCGCAACGTGTTGACCTCTCCGTTGTGGGCGATCATCCGGTAGGGATGGGCCAGCTCCCAGCTGGGAAACGTGTTCGTGGAGAAGCGCGAATGGACCAGCGCCAGACGCGAGGCGACCCGCGGATCGCGCAGATCGGGGAAATACCGCGGCAGCTGAGGGGCGGTCAGCATGCCCTTGTAGACGAGCGTCCGGCTCGACATGCTCGGGATCACGACCTCGGTGCCGGCGCCGCGCTCGATCAGCCGCCGGATCACGTAGAGCTTGCGCTCGAACGCCCCCTGGTCGTCGGTGCCCTCGCCGGCGGCGATGATCACCTGGCGGATGGCCGGTGCCGACAGCCGCGCCGTCTCGCCCGCGTAGCGATCGTCGATGGGCACGTCGCGCCACCACAGCACGTGCTGCCCCTCCGCCTCGATCGTCTGCTCGATCAGCTGCTCGAACGCGTGCCGGCGCTCGGGCTCGGCCGGCAGGAAGGCGACGCCGACGCCATAGCGCCCGGGCGGCGGCAGCTCGATTCCGGAGACGGCGCTGCGCACGAAGGCATCCGGGATCTGCAGCAGGATGCCGGCGCCGTCACCGGTGTTGGGATCCGCCCCCTCGGCGCCGCGATGCTCCATGTTCTCCAGCGCCTGGAGCCCTTTCTCGACGACGGCGTGACTCGCCTCGCCCCACAGCTTCGCCACGAGCGCGATACCGCACGCGTCGTGCTCGGCATTGGGGTGGTAGAGGCCAGTGGCCCCGGGGGGAGCGGTGCGATACATGTAGCGGTGCCTCGAAGGCGGGTGGTGGTCGGGCAGGCACGACGCGCAGCCGCAAAATCGTACCAGCGGATCGCCGCCGCAACCGCGGCGGCGACCGGGATTTCGCGGCCGCCGGCGAGACGGTTGGCCCAGACTCGCCGCCGCCGCCGCCGCCCGCCGCGCCGCCAACGCGCGGACGTTGCCGACGGCGCGAAGCGTTTCCCGCAGTCTCGTCGGAGGCGTGGGCGAAATCGCACACGCATAGGCGCCCGGCCGACGGTGTGGCGCGGTGAGTCAAGCTGGCGGCCACAACCGCACACACCGCGTCCGGAGGCTCGGGGTGTGTGCGGAAGTCGCCGTGTCAGGGGTCGCACGAGCGGCGCCGGGCGCGTCCAGACGCCGTCGGAGCCGCCAGTGACAAAGCCCCGGGCCTTAGGTCGCCACTAAGACTTGGTCTTGGCGCGCGAGCGGCCGCTCTTGGCGCCCGACGACCCCGAGGACTTCTCGCCACTCGACGAGCTCGCCCGCTTGCGCGGCTTGGCCGCCGGCTTCTTCGCCGTCGCCTCATCGGAGTTGCCGCTGCGGACCTCCGCCAAGCTCGCCTCGAGCGCCGCCATCAGATCGGGGGCCGGAGCGGTGTCCTCCGCCTCGGGGACCACCGCGATCTCCTCCCCGGCGGCCTTGCGCTCGATGAGGTCGAGCACGCGCTCGCGGTACTCGTCCTTGAACCGGGTGGGATCGAAGTCCGCCGACAGGGATTCGATCAGCTGCTGGGCCATCGTCAGCTCGCGCTTGGTCGCCTCGGCCTCGCTGAGGGCGTCCAGCTCGTCGAGCCGATCCGGAGACAGGACCTCGTCGCCGAACAGCATCGTCGACAGGCCCAACACGTCGCCGGTCGGCCGCAGGGCGCACAGCTGCTGCTTGGAGCGGATGACGATCCGTCCGATCGCCACCTTGCCGGCCTCGCGCATCGCCTCCAGCAGCAGGCGATAGGCCTTGGCCCCGCCCGCCGCCGGCGCCAGGTAGTAGGAGTGGTCGTAGTAGATCGGGTCGATGTCGGCGAGATCCACGAACTCCTCGATGTCGATCGTCTTGGTCACCTTGGGATCGAGCGCCTCGAGCTCCTCGGGCTCGATCAGCACGTACCGGTCGGGGGTGAGCTCATAGCCCTTGACGATGTCCTCGAACGGCACCTCGTCACCAGTCGAGGGGTCGACGCGCTTCTGGCGGATGCGCGCGCCCGTCTTGCTCGACAGCTGGTGGAAGCGGACCGACTTGGGTGATGTGGCGCTGTAGAGCTTGATCGGGACGTTGACGAGCCCGAAGCTGATTGCGCCGCTCCAGATTGCGCGAGCCATGGTGAGGTTTGTATACCGCAGATCGGACGCGGGCAACCCGTGACCGCGGTCTTGCCGGACGCGGCGACGTGCCGCCGGCCGAGCCCGGACGCGTCAGCGCCCGGTCGGGCTACCGGCCGATCGACGACATGTCGGCGTACCGGTCGCCGGCGGCGGCGCCGAACGGAGCGACCTCGTCGATGCGCGCCCGGTCCTCCTCGGAGAGCTCCAGGTCAACGGCGGCCACGTTCTCCTCCAGGTAGGCCCGGCGCTTGGTGCCGGGGATCGGAACGATGTCGCGACCCTGCGCCAGCACCCAGGCGAGCGCGAGCTGCCCGGGCGTGGAGTCCTTCTCGCGGGCGAGCTCCCGGATGCGGTCGACGAGCTTTAGGTTGCGGTCGAAGTTCTCGCCCATGAACCGGGGATTGGTGGCGCGAAAGTCGTCCTCGGCCAGGTCGGCCGGTGTTGTGATCTGGCCGGTGAGGAACCCGCGCCCGAGCGGACTGTAGGCGACGAGGCCGATCTCCAGCTCGCGCAGCGTGAGCAGGACCTCCTCCTCCACATCGCGGCTCCAGAGGGAGTACTCGGTCTGCAACGCGCTGATCGGATGGACGGCGTGGGCGCGACGGACGGTGTCAGGGGCAGCCTCCGACAGACCGAGGAAACGGACCTTGCCGGCGTCGACCAGCGAGGCCATCGCTCCCACCGTCTCCTCGATCGGCACGTCGGGATCGACCCGGTGCTGGTAGTAGAGGTCGACGTGATCGACGGCAAGGCGCCTCAGCGAGGCGTCGCACGCATCCAGCACGTACTCGGGCCGGCCGTTGACCCCGCGGACGCGCGGATCGTCCGGGTCGCGCACGATCCCGAACTTGGTCGCGAGCACCACCTCGTCACGGCGGCCGGCGATCGCCTCGCCGACGAGCCGCTCATTGGTGTGCGGCCCGTAGATGTCCGACGTGTCCAGGAAGTCGACGCCGAGGTCCAGCGCCCGGTGGATCGTGGCGATCGCCTCGGTCTCGTCGGCGCTCCCGTAGAACTCCGACATGCCCATGCAGCCCAGCCCTTCGGCGGAGACGATCAGGCCCTGCGTTCCGAGTGCGCGCCGATCCATTCGCCTCGAATCTTAGTGACCGCCGGGTGCGACACTGATCTCACGTTTGGTCCTCGCTGAAACGTTCTCCTGACGTGCGGCTGCCCCCGTTCCAGACCCTGCTCGACGCGCACGGCCGCGCCGTGTACCGGTTCCTGATCGCGATCGTCGGGCCGGTCGACGCCGACGACTGCTACCAGGAGACCTGGCTGGCGGCAGTGCGCGCCTATCCGGAGCTCGATGCCGCCTCGAACCTCCGCGGGTGGCTGTTCACGATCGCCCGTCATAAGGCGATCGACCACATCCGCTCACGCGCCCGCCGGGCAACATTGGTGGCCGACCCGGCCGAGCTGGCGGGCACCGGCGCAAGCGCGCTCCCGGCGCAGTCGGCGGCGATCGCGGACAGCGACCTGTGGACCGCGGTGGCGGTGCTGCCCGACAAGCAGCGGACCGCGCTGGCGCTGAGGTTCATCGCCGATGCGCCGTACGCCGACATCGCCACTGCGATGCAGACCAGCGAGCCGGCCGCGCGCCGGAACGTCCACGAGGCGCTCAAGCGCCTGAGACAGGAGCACGTGAGATGAACCACTCCAACCACCGCGGCGAGGGGGCCGGCGGCGACGGCGACGCGATCACGCAGGCCCTGCGCAACGCCCTGTCGGGTCCGGCGCCGGACCCGCCCGACATCGCCGACGCGGTCCTCGCCGCGGGGCTGCTCGACGTCGCCTACGCCACGCTGCACTCCCCCATCGGCACGCTGCTGCTGGCGAGCACCGAGAGGGGGCTGGCCCGGCTGGCCTACCTCGACGGCGACTCCGAGGACGCCGTGCTGGAGGACGTGGCGGCGCGGCTGTCGCCGCGGGTGCTGTTGGCGCCGCGCCGGCTCGACGGGCCGCGCCGTGAGCTCGACGAGTACTTCGCGGGTCGTCGACACGCATTCGACGTCGCGCTCGACATGACGCTGATGAGCGAGTTCACGCGGCGCGTGCTGGTGGCGACCGCCGCGATCCCGTACGGCTCGGTGTCGACGTATCGCGATGTGGCCGGCGCCGCGGGCAGCCCGCGTGGGTCCCGCGCCGCCGGCAACGCGCTCGGCGCAAATCCGATCCCGATCGTGATCCCGTGTCACCGGGTGCTGCACAGCAGCGGCGGACTCGGCGGCTACACGGGTGGGTTGGAGCGCAAGCGCACGCTGCTCGGGATCGAGCGCGGCCAGCTGTCGCTGACGCGGGGCTGAGACCGCTCCGCGCGCCGGACCGGGGGCTCCGCACCGAGCTCGCCGGAACGTGAGAGCGATCGTGCGACGTTGCGATCGCGGGGAGACGGGTAGCTAGAGCGCCATGGACTTTCTCGCCCCCGTCCGTCGTTTCGACCGCTTTCAGCAGACCAAGCGGGGGCTGGCGATCCCGCTCGCCGTGATCCGGAAGTTCAGCAACGATCAGGCCGGCAACCTGGCGGCGCTCATGTCCTACTACGGCTTCTTCTCGCTGTTCCCGCTGCTGCTCGTGTTCACGACGATCCTCGGCTTCGTGCTCCAGGGCGATCCGTCGGCGCAGAAGTCGGTGGAGAACTCGGTCCTCGGCCAGCTGCCGCTCGTCGGCAACGAGATCTCGACCCACAGCCTGAGCGGGAGCACCGTCGCGCTGGTCCTCGGCCTCCTCACTGCTCTCTGGGCGGGTCTCGGGGTGACCAACGCGGCGCAGAACGCGCTCAACACGGTGTGGGCGATCCCGTTCAAGCGCCGGCCCAATTTCATCAAGAGCCGGCTGCGCGGGATCGGACTGCTCGTCTCGCTGGGGCTCCTGTTCATCGTCTCCACCGCCGCGTCGGGGATCGTCAGCGGCGGCTTTGGCGGCGCGGGCGAGAAGATCGCCGGCTACGTGCTCGCCCTGGCGCTCAACTTCGGCCTGTTCATGGCGTCCTACCGGTTCATGACCGTGAGCGAGATCTCCACGCGGGACCTGGTGATCGGCGCGGCGGTGGCCTCCGTGCTGTGGACGATCTTGCAGTCGGTGGGCGGGTACTACATCGGTCACGTCGAGAAGGGCAACCGGGGGACCTATGGAACGTTCGCGACGGTCATCGCGCTCCTCGTCTGGCTGCACCTGGGCGCGCAGATCTTCCTCTACTGCGCCGAGATCAACACGGTGATCAAGCGGCGGCTGTGGCCGCGGAGCCTGTTCGGGCCGCCCGAGTCCGCGGCCGACCAGCGGACGCTGCGCGCGCTGGCGAAGGTCGAGGAGCGCTCGGAGGAGCAGCAGGTCGACGTCCAGTTCGCGACGAAGACCGACCCGCAAGCTGACGGCGCGGCCGAGACCGACCGGGAGGCCGGAGCGGCAGCGCCGGAGCGGCGCTCTTAGAACAGCCGGTCAGGCGACTCCCGGCGCGTCATCTGAAGCGGCCACGAGCACAGGCCGCCTTCCGCGGGACAGCCGGCGCACAGGCCCCGGTGCGGGGCCGGCGCCACGGGGAACTCCCGCTTGCGGACGCCCTCGCTGAGCGCTCGGAGCTGAGCCTGCAGCGCGGGCGCGTCCGACCGCTCGTACGCGGCGATCACCGGCTCGTCCGGGCGCTCGAGGAAGCAGTGCGCGACCTGTACCGCCGCCGCGCCGGCCCGGAGCGCCGCCAGCCCGTACACGAGGCGTTGCGTGGTGTATAGCTCGCGGACCACCGCCGACGGCGCCACGCCCGCGATGCGGTCGCTCTTGTAGTCGACGATCAGAAAGCACCCGCCGGGCTCACGGGCGAGCACGTCGATCGCGCCGACGACGAGCGGGTGCCCGGGGTCGGGGCCGAGCGCGAACGCGAACCGCTCCTCACGGCGGATCTCGTCGGCGCGGGCGAGCCGGGCGGCCAGCTCGCTGCCGGCGAAGCCGCGGATGAGCCCGGCCAGCTCGTCGGCCTCGGCCGGCCCCGGCCGGGGTGACAACCCGGCGAGGATCGCCGCGGCGAGCACGGCGTCTGCCGTCGGGACCAGGGGACGGCGGAAGTCCAGCCGCTCCAGCAGCGCGTGCAGGAGCACGCCGCGATCCGCCGCGCTGCGGGGGCCGGCGGTTGCGGGCAGCGCCGACCGGGGCTCCGGTGCAGCGGGCAGCCGGAGCACGCGCTCGGCATAGAACCGATAGCCGCAGCGGTCGTACTCGCCCAGCGACGAGTAGGACAGGGTGGACACCGGTGGCGTGGATGTCGGGGCGGGCAGCGGCGGGGACGCCCGGGCCGCCGGCGGGGCGGGCGCGAACGCGATCGGCGGGGCGTCGGGCGCGGAGGCGATCGGCACCGCGGCGGGCGTCGGGGCCGCCGTCCGCAGATCCTCCGGCCGCCCGATCCGGACCGCGATCCGTGCCCCGTCGCGCTCCACCTCGCCTCCCCCCTGCTCCAGGACCTCGCCCAGATCGGGCACGAACGCCGGGGCGATCCACGCCGCGGGCCCACCGCCGCCGGGCCCGCCCGCCTCGCCCACGAACCCGTCGAATTTGACCGCTCCGCTGAGGACGAGCTGCTCTCGGGCGCGGGTCACCGCCACGTAGAACAGCCGCCGTTCCTCGGCGTCGCGGGCGCTTCGCTGCTCGTCTCCGATCGACGTGTAGTCCAGCGCCGACTCACGGCCGCCGGTGCCGGCGCGGGCGAGGCGGATGCCGAGCCGGCCGTCGGCGGTGACGCGCAGCAGCTCGGACGCGGGCCGCACGGACCGGCCGAGGTCGGCGACGACGACGACCTCGAACTCGAGGCCCTTGGCGCGGTGGATGGTCATCAGCCGGATGGCGTCGAGGCCCTCGCCTTCCACCGGCGCCTCGCTCTCCCGTGATTCCGGCGATCGCCCGGCCTCCCGGTCGGAGATCAGCGCCAGGAAGTCGTGCAGGCTCGGTCCGTGGGCGTCGTCGTGCTCGCGCCCGAGTCGCATCAGCTTGCGGACGTTGGCCAGCCGCCGCCGGCCGCCCGGCATCGCCAGCATCGCCAGGTCGTAGTCGCTGTGGACGAGAGCGGAGTCGATCAGCTCCTCGATGCCGCAGCGCGCGGAGCGGTCGCGCTCGGCGGTGAACCACGACACGAACCGGTGCAGCCTGCCGTGGTCGACCGCGTCGCACTCGAGCGGCTCGTCGCCGGGCTCGCGCAGCAGCCACCACGGGTCCCGGCCCGACTGACGGGCGGCGGCCGCCAGGATGACGAGAGCGTCGAGCGAGATGCCCACCATCGGCGAGGCCAGGACGCCGTAGAGAGCCTCCTCGTCGCGCGGGTTGGCGAGCGCGCGCAGGTAGGCGACGAGGTCGACGACCTGCGGGTGAGACCAGTAGCCACGGCCGCCGATCACGTACGTCGGCAGTCCCCGCTGCTCGAGGGCGCGCTCGTAGGCGCGCATGTCGGTCGTGGCTCGCATCAGGACGACGATCTCCCCCGGCGCCCATCCGCCGGCGACGAGCTCCGCGACCCGCCCGGCGAGGATTCGCGCCTCGGCCACTCGCCATGGCGATGCGACGCCCTCCTGCTCCCAGTCGGCGCCCTTGTCGACCAGCACCATCTCGACCGCCGGCGGACCGCCGGACGATGCCGGCCCCTCCTCGGCGCGGCCCGGGCGCAGCGGACGGAAGCGCTCGCCGAGCTCGGTCGCAAACGCGGCGTTCACGGCCCGGAGGATCTCGGGCCGTGAGCGGAAGTTGGTCTGCAGCGTCTCGCGGGCGCCGACCGCCTCCAGCCGGCGGCCTCGGCGCGCAAACAGCTCCACGTCGGCGTGGCGAAACCCGTAGATCGACTGCTGGGCATCGCCGACGGTGAACAGGTTGTCGCGGGCGATCGATTCGATCAGCTCCAGCTGCACGCGGTTGGTGTCCTGGAGCTCGTCGACCATGATCCGCTCAAAGCGCGCCGCGTAGCGCTCACGGAGGGCGTCATCGTCGGCGAGCAGACCGCGGGTGATCAGCTCCAGGTCCTCGAAGTCGACGCCGGAGGCGGCCCGCTTGCGCTCCGCGTAGTGGCGGCCGTAGGCGATCACCAACCGGTCCAGGAGGTCCCGGACCGGTCCGGCGGCGCGAGCCGCGCATTGCGCCCGGAACTGGGCCAGCGCCTCGCAGTAGGCCACGCAGGCGTCGGTGCTGAGCGCGGCACCGTTGCGCGGCAGCTTGACCGACTCGAGCGCGGTCGGCCAGACGTCGGCTGAGGCGATGAGCTCAAGGCAGCGGCCCACCCGTTCCAGCGCCTCCAGGACGCGGGAGCTCGGCTCCGGCACGGCGCCGAGCTCGGCGGCGACCGCGCCGGCGACCCGGGCGAGCTGCGCGGCGGCGTGGGTGGCGCCATCGGTCGCCACCGCGGGAAGCCGGGGATGCTCCTGACCGGCGGACCGCAGCTGCGCGTAGGCGCCGAGCGTCGCCCCGCGGAGCGGCCCGGCACCATAGTCGGCGATCAGGTCGACCGTGCGATCGTCGTCGCGCGCGAGGTCTCCGAGCGCGTCGTCGAACGCCGCCGCGGACAGCGGTCCCGACTGATAGCGGTCGAGTACCGCAAACCGAGGATCGAGGCCGGCCGCGAGCGCGTTGACGCGCAGCACGCGCGCACAGAAGCCGTGGATGGTCGAGATGGGAGCGCCCTCGGTGCGCCGCGCCGCCTCCGTCGCCCCGAGCGCGATCAGGCGGGAGCGGATCCGGTCGCGCAGCTCGGCCGCCGCCTTGTCGGTGAACGTGATCGTCAGGATCGCCGGGACGTCGATTCCGTCCTGCGAGCACCGCGCGCACGAAGCGCTCGACGAGCACCGACGTCTTGCCGCTGCCGGCCCCCGCGTCGAGCAGCAGGTCGCCGTCGCGCCGACCGATCGCCCGCTGCTGCTCGGCTGTCCATCCGGACGCACCGGCCGCCGCCGCGGCTGCTGTCGGCGGCGGGCTCATTGGCTGCGGCAGATCGCCGGGTAGGCGCAGCCGTCGCGCGAGCAGTTCTGGGGACACGGGACGAGCTCGCCGGCGCGCAGCGACCGAGCCAGCTTGACGGCGCGGTCGGCGGCGTCGGCGAGCATCGTCTCCACCTCGCCGGGCTCGCGGCCGTCGGTGGCGACGACGCCGCGTCTGACCGGAGTCCCCTTGACGAACACGCCGCGGGCCCGCAGGTCGTCGCCCCGCAGCGGCTGGTAGAAGCCCGCGACCGGGTCCAGTCCGAGCAACTCGCGCACGACCAGCATGTAGAGCGCGACCTGCAGCTGCCGGTCGGCCGCCCAGCGGGCCGCCGACCAGCCTTGGCGGCGGGCCCCGCTCTTGTAGTCGCGGACGATCGCGTGGCCGTCGCCGTCGGCGTCGACCCGGTCGATGAGCCCGCGGAGGCGAACGCGGTCGGGACCCGCTCCGAGCTCGAGCGCCGGCCGCGAGGCGACGTCCTCCCCCTCGAACCCGAATCGCAGCTCGAGCCCGACCGGCTGCCACTCCTCACCGGTGCCGGCCTCGTGCTCCAGGTACCGGCGCAGATCGGCCTCGAGCGCCCGCAGAGCCCCCGCTCGAACGACCTCGGGGCTGCCGGGGGCGAGCCCTGAGGCCGCGCCGGTGGCGAGCTCGGTCAGCCGCCGGTGCAGGATCGACCGCGCCCGGGCCAGCGACGCCGGCGTCAGCGGGCCCCCGAGCTCACCGAGCAGGCGCTCCAGCACCTCGTGCATCAGGCTCCCCCGGATCAGCGCGTCGGAATCGGGCGCCAGCGGCTCGGGCTGGAGCTCGCGCTCGATCAGCCACCGCATGGGGCAGTCGGCGTAGCTCTCGAGCGCGCCCGCGGACAGGATCTGGCTGTGCCGCACCCGGGCCAGCGCCGCCGCTCCCAGCGCCCGCTCCCGTGCTGGTTCCTCCCCGGCCACCGCCGATCGGCCGGCCGCGCGCGAGCGCTCCCGCTCCCGCGGCGTCGGGCCTCGCGCGGGCTCTGAGACGACGTCGGCGAGCAGGCGCCGGCGCCGGCGCTCGCCCCAGTCGGCGGCGAGCAACTGGGCGACGTCGGCGATGAACGGCGACGGGAGGGCGAGATTGCCCTCCTCGTCGGAGCTGCGATACGCCAGGAAGATGCGCTCGGTCGCCCGCGACAGGGTCGCGTAGAACAGGTAGCGCTCGGGGGCGAGCGCGTCCTCGTGCGCGCGGAGGGCCAGCCCCGACGCCATCGCGAGCTCGCGCCGCCGGTCGTCGGAGAGAAACGGCTCGGGCACCCCGGGCCGCGGAAACGCGCCCTCCTGCAGCCCGCAGACGAACACGGCGCGAAACCGCCGCGCCCGCACTTCGAGCGGCTCGGCGAGGAGCACCGCGTCGGCGCCGCCCCGCGCCTGCTCCGGGGAGACCGGAACCGGCAGGCCGGGCAACAGGTCGATCAGCTCAGCCGCGGACGGAGTGAGCCCGAGCTCGGAGAGCTGGTCAATGGCGGCGAGAACCGCTCCCAGGGCGCGGGCATCGAGCTCCTGCGCGGCGCTCAGCGCGGGCGCGGTCCCACGATACGGTGCCGCGAACAGCCTCCGCGCGAACGCGCCCAGGGCAACGCCGGGATCGGGGGCCTGCGCCAGCAGCTCGAGCTCGGGGAGCTCTGACCCCAGCTGGGCGCGAGCCTGGGCCGCGGTGCGCAGCCCCCGGCGGCGGATGTCCGCGTCGAGCCCGTCGGCGATCTCGGGCCGGTGGAGCACGCCGGGCGTGCGCAGGTAGGCGAGCAGATCATCGGCGCGCGCCTCGTGCTCGGGCGCCCAGGCGCAGCGGGCGGCCGCGATCAGGCCCCGGCCCAGCGGGGTGTGGCCGAGTACCGGGGCATGGCCGGTGGCGAGCGGGATCCCGTACTGAGCGAAGACATGACCCACCAGCGGCGCCGCCCGGGCCCGTGACCGGTAGACGACGACGATCTCGTTGCCGGGGATCCCGGTCCGCAGCAGCTCGAGCACCTGCTCGGCGACGAGCTCCGCCTCGGCACGCTCCCCGCCGGCCTCCAGCAGGGTGATGGCCTCCCCGGCCTGCACCCGCTCGGCATCGGCCTCGAACAGCCGGCGTTCGACGTGATGCAGCACGGCGCGGGCGCCAGGGGCGTAGTGCTCGTCCTGCGCCGGCAGCTCGACCACCCGGCCGGCCAGCGGCCGCAGCTCCTCCACCGTCTCGGCGCGCGCCACCAGGGCCTCGCGGCCCGGCTCGTAGGTGAGCGACACCGTCACCTCGGCGCCCGCGACGCGCGCCAGCGTCTCCACGGCGTCGCGCTCGAGCGGTGTCAGATCGTCGAAGCCGTAGAAGAAGACCGGCTCGGTCCCCCACCGCTTCGGGTCGGCCCGGAGCTCGTCGAGCGCGCGCCACGCGTACAGCTCGCGGTCGACTCGCCCGAGCCGATCGAGCTCGCGGGCATAGTCCGCGTAGATGCGCCCCACCTCGCGCGCGTACGGGGCGCGCCGGACATCCTGCGCCGACCAGGCGCGCAGCGCGGCGATCAGCCGCTGGGGGGCGACCATCGCGCGCTGCAGCTCGGCGATGAGGTCACCCGCCGCCGATGCGAATCCGGCGGCCGCCGCCGACTGGCGCAGCGCCTCCAGCCGCGAGCCTCCGACCACGCGCTCGAGGATCCGCTGGCGCTGCAGCTCGGTCACCCGGCGTCCCGGATAGCCGGCGCGCCGCGCGATCTCGCCGGCGAGCCCGGCGAAGGTCACCACCGACCCCAGGACTACCCCCTGGCCGGCCAGCTCCCAGCCGTAGTGGCGGGCGTCGATCGACGTCGGGACGACGAGCAGCGCTCCTCGCCGAGCCGCCCCGGCGTAGGCCCCGAGCACCACCCCCGCCTTCGCGGAGTTGGCCGGGCCCAGAACAAGCGTCAGCGCCATCCCTCAATACTGCCGCCCCCCGCCGACGGCTCAACGGATCTGCCAGCCACGCCCCGCCCGACGGCGCGGTCGAGGCAACGGCGCCGCACCGCAGATCGCGCGCCCGGCGTCAGCCAACGGACGGCCGGCGCAGCCGTCCCCGCCGTGCTCGCGTCGCTAGCGCCCCCACCACCGTCGGTACCGGCGATCAGCACGCACGGCGGGGACGGCTGTGCTGGGCGTCCCCGTCAGGCCGCAGCCGAAGCAGCGGCAGCCGCGGCGGCGCCGTCCGAGGCCTCCTCGACCTCGGGCGGCTTGGCCCCCTCGCGCGCCCACGGCTCATTGAACTCGACGCGCCACTTGCCCTCGTCGTTCTGCATCAGCGCCAGCCGCGCCCGGAAGCTCTTGCCCGAACGGCCCTTGAACCCGGTGACCGCCCGCTCGGTGCGGCCGGTCCTGATCAGCTCGCGGGCGACCGCCACCGGAAGCTGCTTGCCCGCCTTGGACTTCCAGATCACGAATCCACAGCCCGGGTCCTCGCGCGACCAGCACGAGTAGCCCTTGCGGTTCTCGACGATGTCGCGCCCGCACACCGGGCACGGCCCCAGGTTCGCGCGCGGGATCCGCACGTCCTTGAGCTTGGTGTCGAGCTCGCCCACCGTCGCCTCGGTGAACTTCACGATGTCGCCCATGAACGCCTCGCGGGAGTCGGCGCCGGTCTCGATGTTGGCGAGCCGGTGCTCCCAGTCTCCGGTCAGCCCCGGGCTGGTCAGCGGGTGCTCGCCGAGCAGCCTGACCACGTTGAGGCCCTTCTCGGTGACGACGAGCGCGCGGGCGTCGCGCTCGATGTACCCCACCTGGAGGAGGCGCTCGATGATCGCCGCCCGGGTCGCGGGGGTGCCGATGCCCGAGTCCTTCATCGCCTCGCGCAGCTCCTCCTCGTCGACGAGCTTGCCGGCGGTCTCCATCGCACCCAGGAGCGCACCTTCGGTGTAACGCCGCGGAGGCTTGGTCTCCTTCTCCTCGGCGCCGATCTCCAGCACGTCGACCCGCTCGTCCCGGACGAGCTTGGGCAGCTGCTGCTCGGTCGCCTCGTCGTCGTCGGCCCGCTCGGATTCGGGCCCGTCCACCCGCTCTCCGTAGACGCCGCGCCAGCCGGGCACGAGCATCAGCTTGCCGCGGGTCCGAAACACGTGATCGGCGACGGTCGTCTCGATCCGGGTGTTCTCGAACACGGCCTCGGGGTGGAACACCGCGAGGAACCGACGAACGACGAGGTCGTAGATCCGCCGGTCGTCGTTGTTGCCGGCGATCTTGTCGATCGGGTGTCGTTCGGCGTTGGTGGGGATGATCGCGTGGTGGTCGGTGACCTTGGCGTCGTTGACGACCCGGCCCAAAGGCAGCACGTCCAGTCCGAGCACGTACTGGGAGGCGGTGGCGTACTCGCCCTGCCCACCGACGAGCCGGGCGATCGGCTTGATCTCGGCGACCATGTCGCCCGTGATGTAGCGCGAGTTCGTCCGCGGGTAGGTGAGCGCCTTGTGCTCCTCATACAGCCGCTGCGCCGCCAGCAGGGTGCGGCGGGCGGGGAACCCGAAGCGGCCGTTGGCGTCGCGCTGCAGCGACGTCAGGTCGTAGAGCAGCGGCGGGCGCTCCCGGCGCTCTGACTTCTCGAGCTTGGTGATCTCGCCCGGCTGGCCCTCGCAGGCGGCGACGACCGCGCGCGCCTCCTGCGCCGTCTTCAGTCGGGGGTTGGCGCCCGCGTAGTAGCGGCCGGCGTAGCGGCGGGGCCCATCGGAGACGGTGTCGAACTCGGCGTCGACGAGCCAGTACGGCTCGGGCGTGAACGCGCGGATCTCCTCCTCGCGCCGGGCCAGGATCGCCAACGTCGGGGTCTGTACCCGGCCGAGCGAGACCGCGCCGTCAAACGACGAGCGCAAGCGGATCGTCGCCGCCCGGGTGGCGTTCATGCCGACGATCCAGTCGGCTTCGGAGCGCGAGCGGGCAGCGGCCTCCAGGGAGGCGAGATCGGCCCGCGGGCGCAGTCGCCCGAAAGCGTCCCGGATCGCCTGCGTGGTCATCGAGTTCAGCCACAGGCGCTGGACGGGCTTGCGCGAACCCGATTTCTCGTACAGATAGGCGAAGATCAGCTCACCTTCACGACCCGCGTCGCAGGCGTTGACGACGAGCTCGATGTCGTCGCGGGCCAGCTGGCGCGTCACGACCGTCATCTGCTTCTTGGAACGCTCGTCGCGGATGACGAGCTTGAAGCGCTCGGGCACGATCGGAAGGTCCGCCATGCGCCACTTCTTGTACTTGTCGTCGTACTCGTCGGGATCGGCGAGTGAGACGAGATGGCCGACCGCCCACGTGACCACGTGGTCGGGGCCCTCGAGGTACTCCTTGTGGTTGGTGAACGCCCCCGGAAGGACGCGGACGAGGTCGCGTCCGACGGATGGCTTTTCGGCGATGACCAGGGTCTTGGACATAGGCCGCGGAGGGTAGCGCTCCCCGCAAGCGGCTCCCGGTGGCGGGCGGGCGGCTCGCGGGGGACTAGCCGCCGCGTAGCTCGGCGGCTCGCCGCGCCACCGCGGACAGGCCGCGCTGCGCCGCGGTCGCCTCCGCGCGCGCTGCCAGCTCGCGGGCCTCGGCCGTGGGACCGAGGGCGCGGGCGAGGTCGAGCTGGGACCGGGCAAGCTCGATCGTGGCCCCGAGCTGCGTGTTGCTGCGCACCGCCCGCCGCAGATGCGCCACCGCGTCGGCGACCCGTTCCAGGCTCAGCGCCAGCAGCCCGAGATACCGGTTCGTAGCGCCCAGGCAGGCGGCGCCGAGGCCGATCACGACATTCGTGTCGGCGAACGGCAGCATCAGGTCGTACAGCGTGGCGGCGAAATCCACCTCGCCGAGGGCGGCGGCCAGCTCGGCCGCCAGCGCCGCGGTCACCATCCAATCGCCGTCGCGCGCCACGGACGCGAACCGGTCGGCGGCCAGCGGCGCGAGCTCCGCCCGCGCCTCGTCGAGGCGGCCGGTCTCCAACAGCAGCATCGCCAGGCCGGCGCGCCACGCCGCCCGGTGAGGGTTGGCGGCGACGAGCTCGCGCGCGGATGCCTCGAGCTCGCCCATCCGCGCCTGCTCGCGCCGGATCTCGAGCATCTGGATCGCGTAGTACTGGGGCGCCGTCACCCCCTCGGCCCTGATGCCCGACGAGACCGCTGCGCTCGCGTCGCGCTCGGCAGCGTCCAGGCGCCCGTCGACGACGGCGATCATCGCCCGCCACACCGCCGCGTTCCAGCGAAACAGCGGCTGGCGTAACTGCTCGGCACCGGCCGTGAACGCCTCGATCTGGGCCTCGACACCCGCGCGGTCGCCCTGCTCCAGCAGGTCGACGACGAGCCAGGCACGGCCCTGTAAGGTCAGCTCGAGATCCGCGGCTTCGTCCGCGGCGCCCAGCAGCAGCGTCGAATCGGCGAGGCGCCGGGCGAGCCGCCCGGGCCCCCAGTGGGCACGGCGCCGAGCGGCGGCGGCGAGGGCAATCGCCTCGGGCTCCCCGAGCTCGGTCGCGAGCGCGGTCGCCTCCTCGCTGAGGCTCGCCATCTCGTGCCGCCGGTCCGAGAAGTACAGCGCGCCACAGAGGCGCGAGAGGAGCCGGACGCGGGTGACGGTGCGCTCGGCGGCGGTCATCTCGCGCGCCTGGTGCAGCATGGCGATCAGCTCCTCGTCGACCACTCCCGGCGGCTGCACGTAGCGGCGCGAGGCCCCGATCGCGGCCCGCGCCAGCGCGCCCCCGTCGCGCAGCTGCGCCGCCAGCCCCGCCGCCTCCCGGAAGGTCCGCCAGGCAAGCGGCCGCTCACCGCTGCGCACCCGGGCCTCGCCGAGCGCCAACAGCAGATCGCAGCGACGCCGCCGGGCCTCGGGAGCCGAGCGACTCAGCACCTCGAGCGCCCGCGCATAATGCTCCGCCGCCTCCTCGTTGGCGAGCATCGCGGTCGCCTGCGCGCCCGCCGCAAGCGCGTAGCGGATCGCCCGTTCCGCATCCTCGGGCTCGGCCGCACGCGTGAAGTGCAGCGCCAGCGCGCCGATCTGGCGGTCGTCGCCGAGCTCCTCGAGGACGAGGCCGATCCGGCGATGCACGCGGGTGCGCCGCGCCGAGGACATCCCGGCGTACAACGTCTCGCGGATCAGCACATGCGAGAAGCTGTACCGGCCCGGCTCGTCCGGCGCCTCAACGACCAGCCCCGCCGCGAGGGCCTCCTCGAGCGCGACGAGAAAGCGCTCCTCGTCGAAGTCGAGCACCTGTTCCACCAGCCCGGCGTCGAAATCGCGGCCGATGACCGCGGCGACCCGCAGCCACTCGATCGAGTCGCTGCTGGATCGCTCCAGGCGGCGGGAGATCATCGATCTCAGGTCGTCGGGGAGCCCGACGCGCTCCAACTCGTGCTGACCCGCCTCGTCGGCGCGCACGCCCGAATCCGAGAGGTGGCGGACGATCTCTTCGATGAACAACGGGTTGCCCTCGGTCTCGGCGTAGAGCGCCTCCACGAACGCCAGCGACGGCACCCCGCCCGTGCGCTGGCGCACGAGCTCCATCGCCTCCTCCGTGGCGAGGCCGCCCACATCGAGCGCGACCATCAGCCGTTCGCGGCGCAGCCCGGCGAGCGCGCTCTCGAACCCGTCGCTCCAGCGGTCGACGGCGCGGTAGGCCCCGATGATCCAGACGCGGGAGCTCTGGGGCGCGCGGGCCAGATGACGCAGCAGCAGCAGCGTGGGCCGGTCGGCCCAGTGCAGGTCATCGAGCACGATCAGCAGCGGGGCGGCGGCCGAGATCTCTCCCAGCAGCCCGGCCACCGCCTCGAACAGGCGATAGCGATCGGTCTCCCCATCGCCTGGATCCGGGCTCGGCAGATCCGGCAGTCGCCGGCGCAGCTCGGGCAGGAGGCGGGCCAGCTCTGACCCGTACTGGCGCGCCACCGCGCGCAGGTTCTCCTGCGGCGCTCGGAACACGTAGTGCCCCATCGCCTCCAGGAACGGCTGATACGGGATGAGCGTCTCCTCGGGCGCCCGGCCGGCGAGGACGACCGCGCCGCGGGCGTGAGCCCGGACGGCGGTCTCGGCCAACAGGCGCGTCTTGCCGATCCCGGGCTCGCCGGTCAGCAACATCACGCGTTCGCCCTCGGATCGACGCGACCACGCCTCCAACTGCGCCATCTCCTCCCGTCGCCCGACCAGTGGCGCCGCGGCGGCCGCATGCAGCTCGGCGGGGATCTCGATCCGGTGCCCGCCGTCGAGTCGTCCGGCGCGGAGGGTGGCGGGGTACGGGTTCAGCAGCCGCTCGTGGGCCTGCATCGCCTCGGGCGAGGGCGCCGCCCCGAGCTCGTCGCGCAGCAGCGAGCGCAGCCGGTCGAACACCCGGAGGCCCTCGGCCACGTCGCCCTGGGCTTCGTAGGCACCCATCAGCAGGACGTAGCCCGATTCCCGATATGGCTCGGTCTCGATCAGCATGCGGGCGGCCCGCTCCGCCGAGCCGAGCTGACCTGCCCCGAGGCTCAGCCCCGCTCGGCCGATCACCTCCAGCGATTGACGGCGGATGTCGGCGAGCTCGCGCCGTCTCGGCTCCAGCCACCCGGCCCGCGTGCCGGGCAGCAGTCCCCGGCCGGCGATGCTCAACGGCACCTGAGCCAGGGCCCGGGCGGCGCGGGCATCGCCGGCATCGAGCGCCCGGCGGGCCCGGATCACCTCGGTGGCGGCGGCTTCGACATCGATCCAGGCCGGCTCGGGGAGCGCGAGCTCGAGCTCATCACGTCCCGCCAGGATCTCGGTGCCGACGGCCGAGCGCAGGCGTGACAGCAGCGTCCGGATCGCCGCGTCCTGGGAACGCGGCGCCCGGTCGGGCCACAGCGCCCCGATCAGCTCTTCGCGTCCCACCGGCCGGCTGCGGTTGAGAACCAGGTACGCGAGCAGGAGCGGCACCTGCTTGCCCCGTAGAGATCCGACCAGCTCCACGCCGTCCAGCTCCACCGACAGACGACCACACAGCTGGATCCTGGTCCTCTCAGCGAGGGGGACAAGCTCCGGCAACGTTATGGAAACGTATCGCCAACGGCGTCGTGACACCGTCCCGCCGTGGCCCGCCGGGCGGGCCATGGACCACCAGCAGCATCGGCGCTCCCACTTGGTATCGCCGTATCGGCACTGCGCACCGACCGAGACCAATGATCCCGATCAACGAAGGACACAGCCGGATCGCTCTTCGCGAGTACGGGGCGCAGCTCCGGGGCGACACCGAGCCGGAGTTCTTCGACGCGGCGCAGGCTCACTCGCTCATCATCATCCACGGCGTCTCGGGGCGGTGGAGCGTGATGTGGGGACAGCGATGACCGGGGAACGTCCGGGGGCAACGAACGCCTGAGGCGGGCGGCGCGCAGACCGCCGTCCGCCGAGGCGTGCGTCACCGGGCGCCTTGAATCCCGCCGGTTGACCCTAATTGGCGCAGCTGCCGGTCCCGACCGGCGCATGGTGCGCCGCGGCCTTGCGCAGCTCGGCCCCGACGATCGCGTTGGGGACGGCGAATCCACCGGGATGAGCGGTTCCGGTGAGGGCGGCGAACACGGTGGCCACGACCTGGCCCTGATCGTCGATCATCGGGCCGCCCGAGTTTCCGGGGCGCACCCGCCCGCGCAGCGCGGCGATGCTGCGCAGCACGTGCCCCTCGCCGTACGCGTTCTGGGTGGCGACCGTCTCGGTCTGACCCAGCCGGCCCGGCTCGGCGTCGAACGCCCCATCGAGCGGATATCCGAGAATCGCCGCCGGAGTCCCCGGCGACGGGTGCGCGGCCATCGCCAGCGTCGGCAGCGATAGCCCGGGCACGTTGAGGATCGCGATGTCGTTGTGGGGGTCGAACACGATCGGCTGCGCGGGTAACCCTGCCCCGAGTCCGCCGATCTGGACCTCGGAATCGGTCTCCCCGGCGACGACGTGGGCATTGGTGACGACGAGATCCGGACCGGCGACCCAGCCGCTGCCCTCGACACCCAGGCCGCACGCGGTACCGAACACTCGCACGACGCTGCGGCGCGCGCCGCGGACCCCCGGGCGGGCGATGATCCGCCGCGTCGGCGCGGGCACGTTGGCGGCCGGCCCGTGGACGGAGGGCAGCGGGTCAAAGCGGGCGAGCGCGTTCAGGACCGGGCCCGATGGCGGCAGGATGCGGTCGAGCGCCCTCAGGATCGCCGAGTCCTGGATATCGGCGCGTAACGGCCGGGAGCCGGACGCGTCGAGCGCGACGGCGCCGATGATCCAGGCGATCCCGAGCCCGACGCATGCGGTCAACGCCGCGCCGAGCAGGCCGTCGACGGTGCGCAGGCCGGGAATCCGCACCGCCGAGCGCACCCGAGCGCCAAGACCTTCGAGGCCGCTGGCGAACACGCCACCGGCGAGCAGCGCCCCGAGCAGCCCGAACAGCGGAGCGTAGGGAGAGCGAGAGCCCTGACTGAGCAGGAGCGGCGCGAGGCGCGTGCCGAGAAAGGCGCCGAGCGCGAATCCGACGAGCGACAGGACGCCCACGATGAACCCCTGCAGATAGCCGTAGAAGGCGAGCAGAACCGTGAAGCCGACGATCACCCAGTCAAGAGCGGTCACCCATGGCAGGGTAATGTGGCCACACCGCGCGTCCCATCTTCTACCGTTCCGAGTTGAGGTGCTACAAGGCGGGGTCATCGCACGGGGCGGGGCGCGGCCGCAGAAGCGGCGGCGACGACGACGCGTGATGACGCGCGCCGTGCCCGTCGTCGCGGTCGCCGCGGCCGCGTTCGCCGCCGGGGCGGTGTGGTCGACGGAGCCGGGACGAGCCGAGCGGCGGGTGGTGACGCGCTACGTCAACGCATGGCAGGGCGACGATTACTCGGAGATGTACTCGCTGCTCGACGCCGCGTCGCGGGCGCAGACCTCTGAGCCCCGCTTCGTCTCCGAACTGCGCAACACGGCCGCCACCGCGACGCTGACGTCGTTGCACGTCATCCACGTCGCCGGCGCGGACGGGAACACGATCGCGGTCCGCATGGGCGCCGACACCCGGCTTTGGGGAACGTTGCGGGAAACCATGATCGTCCCGTTCACCGGAAGCGGGTCCGGGGCGCGGATCCACCTGTCTGACCCCGTGCTGTTCCCAGGCCTGCGCGCGGGCGAGCACCTCAGCCGCCACCTCAGGCTGCCGGCGCGGGCGACGCTGCTCGCCAGCGACGGGACGCCGCTGGCGGAGGGCTCGCAGCGAACCTCGCCGATCCCCGATGTCGCCGAGCAGGTCGTCGGGACCCTCGGGCCGATCCCGCGTGCCCTCCGGCGCCAGTACCGGGCGCGCGGCTACCCACCGAACACGAAGGTCGGGCTCGACGGCCTCGAGCTCGCGTTCCAGAACCGTCTCGCCGGAACCGCGGGCGGCACCCTCCTGGCGGGTCGACGCGTGCTGGCCAGCTCCCAGCCAGTCAACGCGACGCCGGTGAAAACGACGATCAACCCGAGGATGGAGCGAGCGGCGGTCAGCGCGCTCGGTGGCCAGTACGCGGGGATCGCGGTCATGGATCCGCGCACCGGCGGCGTTGAGGCGCTCGCCGGAATCGCCTTCTCGGCACCGCAGCCTCCGGGCTCGACGATGAAGATCATCACCGCCACCGGAGCGCTGCAGGCGGGACTGGTCACCCTGGGCAGCACTTTTCCGGTGCAGACCTCGACGACGATCGACGGCTTCACGATGCAGAACGCCAACGGCGAGGCGTGCGGCGGAACGCTGCTCAACGCGTTCGCGGTCTCGTGCAACTCGGTGTTCGCCCCGCTCGGCGTCAGGCTCGGCGCCGCGCGGCTGGTGGCGACCGCCGAGCGGTTCGGCTTCAATCAGCCGCCGTCGATCCCCGGCGCCGCGCAGAGCACGATCCCGTCGGCACAGAAGATCGGCAACGACCTGTCGGTCGGCTCATCGGCGATCGGACAGGGCCTGGTGCAGACGACTCCGCTGGAGATGACCGACGTCGCTGCGACGATCGCCATGGGCGGCCGCCGGCCGATCCCGACCCTGCTCGCCGATCAGCCGCCGCGGTTCGTGCGCGTGACGTCCCCGAAGGTCGCACACGAGGTGGCGCAGATGATGATCGCCGTCGTCCAGTTCGGGACGGGCACAGCGGCCCAGATCCCCGGCGTCGTGGTCGCCGGCAAGACCGGGACCGCCGAGCTCACCGACACCGCCGCCCCCGGCGCCAGCTCGGCGAAGAACACCGACGCATGGTTCGTCGGCTACGCCCCGGCCGGTCATCCCGGTGTCGTCGCCGGTGCGCTGTTCCCGAACCAGGGGGCCGGCGGGGCAACCGCCGCGCCGCCGGTGCACGACGTGATCGAGGCGGCGCTCCAGGGCTAGCCGGCGGCGCCGACGACGCTCGCGTTCAGTGTGCCTTGAGACCACGCCGCCAGCGTCCTGCCGCGCGGTCCGGCGGCGATGGTGATATCGGCGGCATAGGTCGTCGATGACAGCGGGACGGGGGAGCTGAAGCCCCGACCCGGGCCGGCCTGCAGCGCCGCCATCGGCCGGCCCCCGCGGACCCACCCGACCACCACCTGGCCCTGGGGACCGACCGACACCGCCGGCGCCTGCGACGGGTCGATCGCCCCGAGGGTGCTCGGCGCTCCGAACCGACCCCCGGCGCGGCGGGTGGCCACGACGGTCGCGCACGCCGGCTGGGTTGTGCACGACTCCCACGCCAGCGCCTGGTCTCCGCCGGCGTCGCCCGCGAACTGCAGCCCCGCCGCCTGCCGGTTGCCCGGCGACAGAGTGCGAATCGCGGCCCCGGCGCCGACGTCGGTTGCCATCACCTGCGAGTGATATCCGCCTCGGCCGTCATACCAGCTCTCGATCCACGCCAGCGTCGCGCCCCCGGCACCGGGGGCGACGGCCAGCTCGTCGACGCGATGCCCGGCGGGAACCGTCACCACGGTCCGGGGATGTCCCGGCGCCGCGGAGCGCGACCCGGCCGCGATCGAGATCGCGCGCGGGTCGGTGGCGCCGGCGGTCCCTGACGCCGCCGTCCAGGCGACGATCGAATGGGACCCGCTCAGCGCCGTGGCCGCCAGTGACTGCGGCAGCTCGCCGGCGCGGGTGAGCAGATGCTGTCCGCCGAACCGGTTCCCCCGCGCCGCCTGCACGACCCAGACGCCGCGCGCGGTGGCGACCGCGGCGAGCATCTGCCCGTCGCCAAGGGTCAGCAACTGTCCCTGGGCGGCTCCGGCAAGGCCGCCGACGAGCGTCCGCGCCCGTCCGGGGCGGCCGCCGGCGCCGATCGGGATTGCCTGAGCGCTGCTACAGCAGGTCTGGTCGGCCGAGCCGGCTCCGGTCAGCAGCTCCAGGGACCCCCGGTCGTAGGCGAGCGCGAGGATCTGGCGAGCGGAGGGGATCGCCTGCGGGCGCCCGACGGCGCCGCCGGGCGACCGGGTCGTGAGGTAGCCCACAGAGCTCCCGGGCGTGTCCACGTCCTGGAGCCCGAAGCCGGCGGCGGAGGCGCCCGACGGCGAGAACGCCAGCTGCGGGGCGAGGACGTCGAGGGCGGCGGGCGGCGCGAATTGAAACGGCCGTCCCCACTTCGCCTGCGCAGCCGCGGGCAGACCGACCGATGGCAGCGACGCCAGCGCCACAGCGACGCAACCCAAACCCAACCAGCTGCCCGGCCGGAGCCTCCGCAGGCTCAAAGGTTCAGCGAGATGGACGCCAGCTTTTGGTTGGCGGCGTTGAGGATGAAGAGGATGAGCGGACGGTTGGCGTAGATGGAGTCGCTCATCTTGAACAGCAGCAGCCCCCCTTGGGTGGGTCCGGCCTGCGCCACCGTGTTGGGGCCCGGCTCGGTCGTGTTCGGCTGCAGGGTCTGGGCGGTCCAGGCGAACGGATTGACCGTGGTATCGAGCTTGAGCGGGCGGTACACGTCGCCCTCGGTGTCGACGACCTCGAAGTTGTCGCTCGTCGTCCGCGGCACGTTGGTCTGGTTCTTGGCCCACAGGAAGACTCCGTACCAGAGCTCCGTCGGCCCCAGGGTGACGCTGTAGCCCGGAGGCAGGCCCTTGACGTACTGCGAGTCCTCGGTGCTGTACTGGTTGAGCTCGCGGGAGATCTGCAACTGGTAGGTGACGTTGTCGGCCTGCACGTAGGCGCCGTTGTTGTTGGCGTCGGCGGCATCTACGCCGCTCGCCTGCCCGCCGGCGAAGTGGGGGTGATTGTTGCCGCAGCCGGTGAGGGCGACGGCGAGCGCCACGGCGCAGAGGATGATGCCAGTGCGATGCAGACGGAGGGTCACGGCGGCGGAGAGTTTACCCGTGGGTTCCGGCGCGGGACGCGGTCGCCGGCTAACGCGCCTCGACCGACGCCCGCGTCCCGCGGCCGCGGCCTTCCTCGAGGATCGACCGCAGCCGGCGCATCGCCTTCGCGGCGTTGCGACGGGTCCAGGACCGGCCTCCGAGCGTTTCCAGCAGCTTGTCTGACAGCTGCGACGGCTCGGTCTCGTAGGTGTACTGCACCCGGGTCGTCCCGCCGGGCCCGGGCGACAGCGTGTACGTGCCGAGCATCCGGATCCGGTTGTACTTGCCGCCGCGCCCGCGCTCGACGATCCGGTAGGGCGGCTGCATCTCGATGAACGTCGTGTCCGCCCACGCGAACCGGTTCAGCGGCGCCTTCATCCGAAACCGCGCCCCCGCTCCCGGCCCGTAGGGATCGACCCGGGTGAGGTGCCAGTCGACGAGGTAGTGGTCGCTGAACTCGGCGTGATTGGCGATGTCGGCGAGGTACTCGTAGACCTGCTCGCGGGGCTTGGCGATCGTGGTCGAGACGGTGAAGGGCTCCACGCGGCGGGATAGTAGGCGAACGGCGAACGGCGGCGGGGGATCGCCGGCGCGGGCAACGGCTCAGTGACGCGGAGTCCGCGGTCAGGCGGCGGCGCGCTGGTCGGTGATCCGCATCGTGTGCCCGAATTCGGGCCCGTGGACGAACCGGGTCCCGAGCGGGACATCGCGCTGACGGCCGCGACACAGCTCGCATGCGATCGTCCCCGAGGCATAGACGTAGACGCTCTCCCCCACCAGCGGCGTGCGGTGGCAGCACGTGCAGCGCTCCGAGCCCGCCAGGCGCTCGTCGAGCCCGCGGCGCAGCAGTTGGAGCTCGAGGTCGAGCATGTCGCGCAATGACTCAGCCATGTCGGGGGCTTCGTCCTGCCAGCGACCGTTCCTCCCCGTGGTCGCGTCGGTGCGCCCTGTCGCACCGGTTTCAGGGGTGACTGATTTTCGCGGAAATACCGACAATCAGGCGGACGAAATACCGAGAAATCGGTTTAGCCATACTTACGCGCACAGGCTATGATGCGCCTGTTTCCCTGCGAGCTCCGCGCGCTTGTGACCCCTCTTTGCGGAGCTGCCGGCATCCGTGGTTAGGAGACCGACATGAAAGCTTGGACGACGGGCAACGTCGCTGGCACCGGCACCTTCAGATGCACCGCGTGCGACGCTCCGGTGTCGCTGGACGCCGCCAACGAGCTTCCCACCTGCCCCAGCTGCGGCGGCACCGAGTTCGTGCGGGCGTCGCTGTTCACCACCTCCCAGCAGGCGATCCTGGTTCTCAACCCCGACGTCGAAGATGGGGTATGGCTCGACGAGCTCCGCTCCACGCTGGACGAGCCGGGGCAGTACATCGCCTACCGGTCCGGCGACGACGTGGTCACGTTCGCGCTGTCGCGAGAGTGGACGCGAATCGGCCGCAGCCTCGCTGCCGACATCCGCTTCGACGACCCGACGGTGTCACGCCGGCACGCCCTCGTGGTGCGTCAGCCCGACGGGCTGAGGGTGCTCGACGATCGCAGCCTCAACGGGGTGTTCGTCAACGGCGAGCGCGTGGAATGGAGCACGCTGGCCGACGGCGACCAGGTCGTGATCGGCCGCCATCACCTTCACTTCATCGACGTCCCGGTGGTCTCGGGGATGCGTCACGGTCGCGCGCCCGAGGCCGACGCCGGCGCCCCGACCGGCTGACGCGCGGCGCCTGTACCGGGCGCGGGCTCACCTGACCTATAGTCAGCCGCGAATGCCCCTCACGATCTCGGTCCTGTCGCAGAAGGGCGGCACCGGCAAGACGACCGCGGTGAGAACGCTGACCGATGTCTTTCGCCGCACCGGCCTGTCGGTGCTCGCGATCGATCTCGATCCCCAGGGCAATCTCTCGGACTATCTCGACGTCGATCCCGACGCGTCTCCGACGATCGGCGACGTCCTCGCCGGCCGGGCCACCGCGCGCGCGGCGATGCACGACGGGATCATCCCGGCCAACCTCGGGCTCGCCGAGGCCGAGTTGGCGCTCGGCGGCAAGATGGGCCGCGAGCTGACCCTGAAACGCGCCCTGCGCGATGCCGGCGACGATGTCGACCTCGTGCTGATCGATTGCCCGCCGGCGCTCGGCCTGCTGACCGTCAACGCGCTCGTCGCGTCCGACTACGCGCTGCTCTCGGCCGAGGCGCAGTACTTCGCGCTGCAGGGCGTCGAACAGGCGCTCGAGGTGATCGAGCTCGCTCGCGACAGCCTCAATCCCGATCTGCAGTGGCTCGGCGTCGTGCTCAACATCGCCGACATGCGCACCCGCCACTCGCGCGAGGCGCTGGAGTCGCTGCGCGTGCATTTCCCCGACCACCTGATCGAGACGACGATCCGGTCCTCGATCGCCTATGCCGAATCGGCCGAGCGGGCGGTGTCGATCCTCGACTACCGGCCCGATCTCGGCGCCGACTACCTCGCGGTCGCCGACGAGCTGATGGCCCGTCTCGGGCTCGAGGAGGCTCGTGTGCGGCTGCGCCAGCTGATCGACGCGGCGCCGCCCGCGGCGGCCCGAGCGTCGTAGGGCACTACGCGAGCGCGCGGACGTCGGCGCCGCCCGACTCAAACGGCGCTCGCATGACCGCGGCCCATTCCGCGGTCTCCCGGGCGAGGCGCTCGAGCACCCGACCGGTGTCCTCGTACCGGCACCAGAACAGCACGCTCGGGCCGGCACCGGAGATCGTGGCCCCGAGCGCGCCGAGCTCCCGGGCGCGGTCGAGAAGCTCGGCGGAGCGCGGGAACAGGCGGGCGCGGTAGGGCTGGTGCAGACGGTCGCCCAACCCGGCCGCGATCAGCTCCCAGTCGCCGGTCGCGAGCCCGAGGGTGAGCGTCAACGCGGACGCGATGTTGAAGACGGCGTCGCCGAGCGGGATCGTCGCCGGCAGCGCCGCCCGCGCCTCCGCGGTCCCGACCGGCTCGGCGGGCACGACGACCACCGCCTCCAGCCCCATCGGGGGCTCGAAGCGATGCGCGAGCGGGCCGTCGCAAATGACGAACCCGCCGCCGAGCGCGGCCGACACGTTGTCGGGGTGGCCCTCGAGCGCGATCGCGGCTGCGCGGACGTCGGCGTCGAGCTCGAATAAGTGGTCAGCGGCGGTGAGGCCGGCGACGATCGCCGCCGCGCTGGAGCCGAGGCCCCCGCTCATCGGGATCTCCGAGGCGATCCGGAACTCGAACCCGTCGGCAGGATGCAGTCGCTCGAAGCTCCGCACGACGAGGTTCTCCCGGTCCCGGGGCACCGGCAGGTCGGTGCGGACGGCAAAGCTCCCCGTCTCGACGACCTCGAGCTCGAGGTGCAGCGACAGCGCGGCCGCCATGACGTCGAAGCCGGGGCCGAGATTCGCCGTCGAGGCCGGCACGCGCACGAGCCGGCGCCGGCCGAGCGTCATCCGAGCACCGCGGCCGCGAGTGACGCGAGCTCCGGGCCACAGGGAACGACGGCGCCGACCTGAGCGAGCGCCGTCTGCGGGTCCTTGAGGCCGTTGCCGGTCAGGACGCACGCGATGCGCCGGGCATCCCCGGCCCCGTAGGCGAGCAGGCCCGCCACCGAGGCGGCGGAGGCCGGCTCGCAGAAGATCCCCTCGCTGGATGCCAGCAGCCGGTAGGCGGCGAGGATCTGCTCGTCGGACACCGCCCGGACGGCGCCACCGGACGCGGTCATGGCGTTCATCGCATCCTCCCACCGCGCCGGATTGCCGATCCGGATCGCGCTGGCGACCGTTTCCGGGTGCTCGACGGGCGCGCCGACGACGAGCGGGGCCGCGCCGGCGGCCTGGAAGCCGAGCATCCGCGGGCGGCGGGTGGCCGGGAGGAGCTCGTGAAACCCCCGCCAGTAGGCGGTGATGTTGCCGGCGTTCCCCACCGGGATGCAGAGCGCATCGAGCTCGTCGTGCAGCTCCTCGACGAGCTCGAAGGCGGCCGTCTTCTGCCCCTCCATCCGAAACTCGTTGACCGAGTTGACCAGGGAGATCGGATGATCGGCGGCGAGCTGGCGCACGAGCTTCAGCGCGACGTCGAAGTTGCCGTGCAGCGCGATCACGCGTGCCCCGTGCATCAGGGCCTGGGCGAGCTTGCCGGTCGCGATCTTCCCGTCGGGAACGATCACGGCGCAGTCCAGGCCGGCGCGCGCCGCGTATGCCGCCGCCGAGGCGGCCGTGTTGCCGGTCGAGGCGCAGACGATCGTCCTCGCCCCCTCCCGGGCCGCCGCCGAGACGGCGCATGTCATCCCGCGGTCCTTGAACGACCCGGTCGGGTTCAGGCCCTCCAGCTTGCACCACACCTCCGCGCCGACGCGCTCGGACAGGGCGGGCGCGAGCACCAGCGGCGTGCTTCCCTCGCCGAGGGACACGACGGGGTCGTCGGCGGCGAACGGAAGCCGCTCCCGGTAGCGCTCGATCAGGCCGGTCATCGCTGCCGGAGGATGGCAGAGCGCGGCCGGTCCGGCTCAGGCGATGTCGAGCACGAGCTTGCCGGTCGCGCCCCGCGAGTGCAGCAGCTCGAGCGCGTCGGCGGCCCGCTCCAGCGGGAACCGCGCCCCGATGATGGGCGCGACCTGCCCCGCCTCGATCAGCCCCTCGATCGCGGCGGCGATCCGCTCCGTGCGCTGCGGCCAGCCGATCACCGACGCTCCCCAGCCCGCCCCGATGACCTCGGTGTTGTTGAGCAGCAGACGGTTGACGCGGACCTCCGGGATCGAGCCGCCGGTGAAGCCGACGACCACGAGCCGCCCGAACTCCCGGAGCGACCGCAGGCTGTCGGTGAACCGGTCGCCGCCGACGGGATCGAGCACGAGGTCGGCGCCACCGTCGGTCAGCTGCCGGACCTCGTCCTTCCACGGGCCATCGGCGCGCACCACCTCATCGGCGCCGGCGTCACGGGCAACCCGTTCCTTCGCGTCGCTCGACACGACCCCGATCGTCCGCGCCCCGTAGGCCTTGGCGACCTGGAGGCAGGCGGTGCCGACGCCTCCGGCGGCGCCGTGGACGAGGACGGTCTCGCCCTCGGCCAGCCGCCCCCGGCCGATCAGCGCGAAGTACGCCGTGTGGTAGTTGAGGATCAGCGCGGCGCCCTGGGCAAAATCCCAGGCGTCGGGGATCTTGAAGCAGAAGTACGGCGGCGCGACGGCAACCTCCGCCCACGCGCCCATCATCGGGAACGCGGCGACCCGGTCTCCGGGAGCGACGGTCGTCTCGCCGTGGACCGAGCGCACGATGCCTCCGACCTCGCTGCCGGGCACGAACGGCAGATCGGGCTTGATCTGGTACTCCCCGCGGGTCTGGAGCAGTTCGGGAAACGAGACGCCGGCGGCCTTGACGTCGATGACGACCCCGTTGCCGGGGGTCATCTCGTGTGAGGGGGGCGGCTCGGAGACGTCGGCGAGCTTCAGCGCGGTGGCGGGGCCGGTCAGCTCGGTGATCTGCATCGCGCGCATCGGCGCGAGATCCTATCTGGCGAGCATGGCCCGGACGTCGTCGATCACCGCCGTGGGCTCGTCGTGCAGGCGCCGGTAGGTGATCCGGATCACGGGCCAGCCGGCCTTCTGCAGCGCGACGTCCCGGCGGCGGTCGCCCTCGAACGCGTCGCGACTGCGGTGGTAGGCGTATCCGTCGAGCTCGGCGACGAGCCGCTGCTCCGGCCACGCGCAGTCGACGAGGAAGCCCTGGACGACGATGTTCGTCCGGGGGACGGGGAGACGAGCGCCGCGGATCAGCTCGAGGAACCGGTCCTCCAACTCCGATTGGGTCCAAAGCGGCTCATCGCTCAGCTCCGCGATCGCCGCCCGCAGCGGTTTGACCCCCCGCCGCCCGGGGCTGCGGTCCAGGAGCTCGGTGAGCTTGCGGTGGTCCAGGATGCCGCGCCGCTGTGCCGCCTCGAGCGCGAGGCGCAGCTGGCGCGGCGTGGCCTGCTCGGCGTAGTCGAGCGCGGTGCGCTCGAGGCCGGTGACGGGAATGCCGTCGATGATCGTCCGGTCGCCGTCGGGGAGCCGGCGGCTGATGTGGCAGCGGACCCCACGATGAGTGTGCTTCCCCGGCGCGGTGACGTCGATCCGGCCCTGCGGATTGGGGCGCAGGTCCCAGAGGGCGGCGGCCGCGTGGTGGCTGAGCACAACCGGCTCCGTCCGCCCGCACGCGAGCACCGCGGCCATGAACTGACCTTTGATCGTCAGCCGCCGGTGGCCGACGGCGTAGACGCCGTGGTGGACGGTGAAGAGCTCCATCGCGCTGACCCGCCGGGCGACCGTCCAGCGCGAGTACCCGAGCTCCTCCAGCTGCCACATCGCCACGACCGCATGCTGCCTTTGCACGAGGGCCGCCAGACGTGATGGATCTTTGTTGCGGTATCCGCTACCAATCGCCATCACCCCCAGAGCGTCCCAGCGAAACCGTTACACGTGGGTGGCAACGGTAAAACGTTTGCGCCCAAACGCTAAAGAAACTCCTCTTCGATGACCCTGATGGCGCGGGGAGCTGCGCGCACGATCTCCAGCGCCGCAATCGCCGCCATCGCCGCGGCGAACCGGGACTCCAGCACCGGATGGACGACCATCACCAGCCGCGCCTGATCCCGCAGCCCCTTCTGGACGACCGACTTCACCGACACCTCCTCCGCCGCCAGCACACGGGCGATCGTGGCGAGCACGCCGGGCTCGTCGGCGACCTCCATATGCAGGTAGAACGACGCGGTCACGTCGGAGACGATCTCCAGCGACTCGGTCGCCGGCGGCGTCGACGCCGGCGGGATCATCGCGCTGATCACGTCGCCGAGCACCGCCGAGGCGGTCTGGGGTCCGCCCGCCCCCGGGCCTGACATCGTGATCTCGGTGATCGCCTCGGACTCGACGGTGACCGCGTTGAACGGCCCGTTGACCGATGCCAGCGGGTGCCCCCGGTACAGGAACGCCGGATACACGCTCACCGACAGCCCCCGGTCGCCGACCCGCGCCGCGGTGCCGATCAGCTTCAGGCCGAGCCCGAGGTCCCGCGCGTACTCCAGATCGTCGGGCTGGATGAGCTCGATCCCCTCGTAGCGCACCTGATCGATGTGCACCGGGGTCTGGAACGCCAGGCGGGCGAGGATCGCCATCTTCGCGGCGGCGTCGCGCCCGTCGACGTCGTCGGACGGGTCGGCTTCGGCGTAGCCGAGCCGCTGGGCCTCCGCCAGCGCCTGATGAAACGAGCAGCCGGTGCGCGCCATCTCGGTGAGGATGAAGTTGGTCGTGCCGTTGACGATCCCGTGCACCCGGTCGATCGTCGCGCCCGCCAGCGACTCCTGCAGGACGCGGATGACCGGGACCACCCCGGCGACCGCCCCCTCGAAGCGCAGCTGCACGCCGCGGATGCGGGCCTCCTCCCACAGCTCCTCACCGTGATGGGAGAGCAGCTGCTTGTTGGCGGTGACGATGTGGCGCCCGGCGCGCATCGCGGTCAGCAGGTACTCGCGCGCGGGCTCGAGGCCGCCGATCAGCTCGACGATCAGATCCGACCCGTCGAGGATCTCCGCAAACGACCCCTGCGAGCGGGTGAGCACGCCGGAGAGCTCCGGCCGCAGCCCGGTGATCCGGGCGATGCGGTCGGCGTGGCGGGGGAGGAGGTCGGCGAACGCGGCCCCCACCGTGCCGTGCCCGAGCAGCCCGACCCTGAACGTGTCTGGCTCCGGCATGCGCGCCGCCTCAGCCGACATCTCGGCTGATGAGGTCTGCATACGTCTCCCGGCGCACGACGACCCGCGCGTCGCCATCGCCGCAGAAGATCACCGGCGGGCGAGGAACCCCGTTGTAGTTGTTGGCCATCGCATAGCCGTAGGCGCCGGTCGCGGGGGTGACCACGACGTCCCCGGGCGCCGGCGCGGGCAACCGCACGTCGCGGACGATCACGTCGCCGGACTCGCAGTGCTTGCCCGCCAGGTGACACACCTCACCGTCACGAGCCAGTGGACGATCGGCGATCACCGCCTCATAGCGCGCCCCGTACATCATCGGGCGCAGGTTGTCGGACATCCCGCCATCGACGGCGACCCACGTCGAGACGTTGCGCTTCACCGTCTGGACCGTGTAGAGCGTCACCGTCGAGTTGGCGACGAGCGCGCGGCCGGGCTCGAGCAGCAGCCGCTTGTCGACGCCGACCTCGGCGTGGAGCGCGCTCACGAGCGCCTGCACCCAGCTCTCGGGGCTGGGCGGGTGCTCGTCGGGCGTGTAGGCGGCGGCCAGCCCGCCGCCGAGGTTGTAGACCGGGAAGTCACCGAGCGTCGCCACCGCCCGGACCGCCGCCCGGAACGGCTCGAGCTCGAACAGCTGGGACCCGATGTGGACGTGCACGCCGACGAGCGACAGCGTCGGATGCCGGTCCAGGAGGGCGATCGCCTCCCGCGCCTGGTCGAGCGCGAACCCGAACTTGGAGTCGGCCTGACCGGTCGAGATCGCGTCATGGGTGGCGCCGGCCACCCCGGGCGTCACCCGGAGCAGCACCGGCTGGCGGCGGCCCGCGGCGTGTCGCTGCGCCGCGATCGCCCCGACGCGGTCGATCTCCTGGTGCGAGTCGAGCACGATGTGACCGACCCCGGCGGTCAGCGCCTCCCGGAGCTCGCGTTGTGACTTGGCGTTGCCGTGCATGTAGGTGCGACCCGCGTCAAAGCCGGCCGCGAGGGCGAGGGCGAGCTCCCCGCCGGAGGCCACGTCACAGGCGAGCCCCTCCTGCGCGAGCACTCGGTACACCGCCGTGCACGGGAACGCCTTGGACGCAAACAGCACGTCGAAGTCCCGATGGCGGGCGGCGACCGCGTCGACGAACGCCCGCGCCCGGGCACGCAGATCGTCCTCGACGACGACGTAGGCCGGCGTGCCGAACTCGCGGGCGAGCGCCACCGCGTCACAGCCTCCGAACTCGAGGTGACCGTGTTCATTGACCCGGCTCCCCCGGGGGTAGACGTGCGACAGCGTGGACACGGTGGTGGTCACCCGGCACAGGGTATGGTGTCGGCGACGCGCACCGTCAGCCCGCTGCTTCCCACCGAGACCGGATCCCTCGACGGCCTGGCCTACACGCTGTGGCTCCCGCCTGCGTCCCAGCCTCCCGCCCGCGCCGGCGTCGTCGTCCTGCACGGCGCCGGGTCCAGCAAGGAGAGCCATCACGACTTCGCGCGGGCGGCGGTTGCCGTCGGGCTCGGGGCGATCTGCTACGACCAGCGCGGCCACGGTGACACGGGCGGCCGGCTCGGCGACGGCGTCGTCGACGACGCCGTCGCGATCGCCACTCACCTGCGGACCCGGATCGGAGGCGCCACGGCGCCGGTGGCGATCCGCGGCTCGAGCATGGGCGGGTACCTGGCGATCGTCGCGGCGCCGGCGGTCAACGCCGGTGCGGTCGTCGCGATCTGCCCGGCGAGCGCCGGCGGGCTGCGCCGCGGGCTGGCCGCGGGCGACTTTGCGTTCGCCGCCGATGTCGGCGCGCTCGGCGCCTTCCTCGACGCCCACGACCTGGTGGACGCCGTGGCGTCGCTCACCATGCCGCTGCTGCTGCTGCATGCCGAGGGCGACGAGCGGGTGCCGATCCAGCAGTCACGGGAGCTGGCGCAGATCAGCGGCAGCCGGCTGATCGCCGCGCCCGGGGGACATCACCGATCCGTCCAGCACGACCCCGAGCTGCAGGCCGCGAGCCTGCGCTTCCTACAACGGTCGCTCGGGCTCCGGTAGGAAGCGGTCTGCCACCATTCTGCGCTGACGATGCCCGCCCCCAAGTCATTCGGCCGGGACCGCGGACTGCAGACCCGGATGCTGGCCACGGCGTTCCTGCTCGGCCTCGTGTACGTGGTCCTGATCGCGGTCCTGATCGCCGCCGGCGTCGGCGCCGTGACGGTCGCGGTGATCGCCGGCGCGCTCTTCCTCATCCAGTACTTCACCTCGGACAAGCTCGCGCTGTCGTCGATGGGGGCGCACGAGGTCACGGCGGCGGAGGCGCCGCAGCTCCACGCCACGATCGAGCGGCTCTGCATCCAGGCCAACCTTCCGATGCCGCGGGTGGCGATCGCCGAGATGTCGATGCCGAACGCGTTCGCCGTCGGTCGCTCCCCGAGCACCGCGACCGTCTGCGTCACCACGGGGCTGCTGGCGCTGCTGGCACAGTCCGAGCTGGAGGCCGTCCTCGCTCACGAACTGACCCACGTGGCGAACCGCGACGTGATGCTGATGACGCTCGCCAGCTTCTTCGCGTCGATCGCCGCGTTCATCGTCCAGTGGGGATTCCTGTTCAGCGGCGCATTCGGTGGCGACAATGACAACGAAGGGCCGGGATTCATCGTCGTCATCCTCGTGTCGGGCCTCGTCTACGTCGTCTCGTTCGTGCTGCTGCAGGCGCTCTCGCGCTACCGCGAGTTCGCCGCCGACCGCGGGTCGGCGATCATCACCGGGCGCCCCAGCGCGCTCAGCTCGGCGCTGCTGAAGATCAGCGGCCAGATGGACCAGATCCCGCAACGGGACCTGCGGGCCGCGCCCGGGGAGCTGGCGGCGTTCTACATCTTCCCGCCCAAGGCCAAGCAGACGGTGGCCACGCTGTTCTCCACCCATCCGCCGTTGGAGGCCCGCCTGGAGGCGCTGGCCCGCTACGAGGCCCAGCTGCAGGGCACCGCCTGATGGGACTGCTCGACATCCTCACGGGCAAGCGCAAGCTCGACCGGCCGGCCGCCGATCGCCTGTTCGCGATCAGCACGGCGTACGTGACGTTTCAGACCTCGCTGGAGATCGCCAGCGCAGGCGCCGCGGCGATCGTCTTCCAATCCCTGTCCACCGCGGACTTCGCCGCGATCGTCCGCGACATGACCGAGGTCGTCACCGCGACCGCTTCGGACAGCGCCACCTCGGTGCAGAGCTCCGAGGACAGCTACGGGTTCAGCTGGCTCGTCCTGCGCGGCCAGGACTTCGACAGCCTGGTCGTCGGCGTCAACGCGGTGTCCGACGCGCTCCAGGGCGGCGGCTACGGCGACCGGATCCTGTGCGCGGTGTTCGCCTTCCAGGACGCGGCGCAACGGCCGCTGTACTGGATCTACAACTACAAGCGCGGCTTCTTCTACCCGTTCGTCCCCAGCGGCCCACAGCAACGTGACAACGAGCGCGAGCTCGTGCTCCGGGCGCAGGCGGGCAGCGAGCTGCCGATCGAGCCCGAGCTGCGCCGCTGGTTCCCGCTGTGGGGAATCCCGGTGTAGGACCCGCATAAGCTCGGCGTCCGCCGAGGGCGTCCGAATGCCGTCGCCGCCGAAACGTGCGCTAATCTCGCGCCCTGGCTCGCTCCATCCCGAGCAGAGCCAGATCCCACGCAGCGCCGCCTGGGCGAGCGCGAGCCATTCGGAACGGACAAGGGAGATCTCTTGCGAATCTTGATTCTCGGCGGTGACGGCTTCTGTGGCTGGCCGACCTCCCTGCACCTGTCGGCGTGCGGCCACGACGTCGCCATCGTCGACAACCTCGCCCGGCGCAACGCCGACGTCGAGCTCGAGGCCGAGTCGCTGACTCCGATCACGCCGCTGGGAACCCGGCTGGCCGCCTGGCGCGAGCTGACCGGGCGCGAGATCCCCTTTTACCGGTTCAACGTCGCCGACAACTATCGCGTGATGCTGGATCTGCTCGTCGACTGGGAGCCCGACGCCGTCGTGCACTTCGCCGAGCAGCGCGCCGCGCCGTACTCGATGAAGAGCTCGTGGCACAAGCGCTACACGGTCAACAACAACGTCAACGCGACCCACAACCTCCTCACCGCGCTCGTCGAGGCCCAGCTCGACAGCCACGTCGTCCACCTCGGCACGATGGGCGTGTATGGCTACGGCACGGCGGGGGTCAAGATCCCGGAGGGCTATCTGCGGGTTCGGATCGACACCGACACGGGGAGCGAGGTCGAGCAGGAGATCCTCTATCCGGTCAACCCGGGCAGCGTCTACCACATGACCAAGACCCAGGACCAGCTCCTGTTCGCCTTCTACAACAAGAACGACGGGACCCGGGTCACCGATCTGCATCAGGGGATCGTGTGGGGGACGCAGACGGCCGAGACGCGGCTCGACGCACGCCTGATCAACCGCTTCGACTACGACGGCGACTACGGCACGGTGCTCAATCGCTTCCTCATGCAGGCGGCGATCGGCTACCCGTTGACCGTCCACGGCACGGGCGGCCAGACCCGTGCGTTCATCCACATCCAGGACACCGTCCGATGTATCCAGCTGGCGATCGAGAACCCGCCGGAGCCCGGTGACCGCGTCCGCGTGTTCAACCAGATGACCGAGTGTCACCGGGTCCGCGACCTGGCGAAGCTCGTCGCCAGCCTCACCGGCTCCGAGATCGACTACGTCGACAACCCGCGCAAGGAAGCCGCCGAGAACGAGCTGTTCGTCGAGAACCGGCAGCTGCTGGATCTCGGTCTGGAGCCGATCCGGCTGCAGGACGACCTCCTCTCGGAGGTCACCGAGATCGCCCGGCGCTATGCCGACCGGTGCGATCGCAGCAAGATCCCGTGCAGCTCGAAGTGGATCCAGCGCGACCAGGAGACGGTCGCGCCGGCGACCGCCTGACGACGCCGGTCACTTCCCGCGGCGGCGCGACGGGCCCGCCGATCGTCCTCAACCGCCGCGCCGCGACCCGGCCGACGATCACCGGCGTCGAACGCTTCACGGCGGAGGTCATCGGGCATCTGATCGCGCTCGCGCCCGATCGCTACGTCGTCGCCCAGCCGCGCCCCCGGGCGCGGGGCCGGATCCTCGGCCAGACCTGGGAGCAGCTGGCGTTGCCCGCCCGCGCCGCGCGGATGCGCGCCGCGCTCGTGTTCTCGCCGGCCAACCTGGCGCCCCTGGCCTGGCCGCGCAACGTCGTCGTGATGCACGACGCCGCCACTCAGCGGTTCCCCGAGGCGTACTCGCGGACGTATCGCTTCTGGCATGACCGGGTGGGAGCGGCGTGCGCGCGCCGGGCGCTCGCGGTGATCACGGTGTCGGAGTTCTCGCGCCGCGAGCTGGCGGAGGTCACCGGTGTCGATCCGGTCCGGATCATCGTCATCCCGGGAGGGGTCGGGGAGCGGTTCACCGCGGACGCCGATCCGGTCGCGGATGGCGCCGCCGTCCGGCGGCTGGGCCTGCACCGCCCCTACGTGCTGACGATCGCCAGCGATGACCCGCGCAAGAACCTCGGGTCGCTGTCGACGGCGGCCGGCGCGCTCGCCGGGCGCGGGATCGACATGGTGTGGGCCGGGGACTCTCGCGCGTACTTTGCGCGCACCGGCCCGATCGCCGGGGTGCGCCACCTGGGCTACGTCGACGATCCGGACCTGCCGGCCCTCTACCGGCGCGCCCACGCGTTCGTCCTGCCCTCGCGCTACGAGGGCTTCGGGTTGACGTGCCTGGAGGCGATGGCGTGCGGGACGCCCGTGGTCGCGGCCAACCGCGCGGCGCTGCCGGAGACCTGCGGTGACGCCGCGCTGCTCGTCGACCCCGACGATCCCGGTGCGCTCGCGACGGCGGTGGTGATCGCCGCCACCGATCCGGACGCGCGGGCGGCCCTGCGCGCGGCGGGGGTTCGCCGGGCGAGCGGCTACACGTGGCGGCGCGCCGCGCAGCAAACGAACACGCTGTTGACGGAGCTGGCGCGGAGCCGTCCGGGCGACACGCGCCGGTAGACGATCAGCCGGGAATCAGGCCCTCGCCCTGGAACTCCGTGCGGGCTTCGGCCAGCGACACGTCGGGAGGCGGCAGGATGATGTCCGAGCCGGTGAGCTCATCATCGGCGAGCGGCGTGCCCTTCGTCCGGACGTAGGTGAGCAGGCGGGTGAAGACGTCGTGGAATTCCTGCTCGCTGCCGGCGTCGCAGACGCTCACCGCGGCATTGTCGAGCTCGTTGAGACCCGCGGTGTCCTCGTCGGAGATCTCGTACTGGCCCTCGTTGGAGATGCGGACGATCATGAGGCGGGTTCCTGGCCGACGCCGGTTCCCTCGCTCCCACCCGGCTGGGCTCCGGGAACCGCGCCCGCGCCGAGCTCGCCCTTGCTCCCGGGACCGAGCTCGGACTTCATCTTCGCCAGTTCGGTGTCGACCTCGCTCGTGCTCGAGAGCTGCTTGAGCTGGCGGTCGATGTCGTCCTCGCCGGAGCCAAGCTGCGTGAGGTCCTCGAACGTGCCGGCCGCCTCGAGCTCCTGGACGGCGTCCGCGCGGGCCTTCATGTTCTCGGTCTTGTCCAGGGCCCGCTGCAACGCCAGCCCGACGTCCGCCATCTCCTCGCCGACGCCGGTCGCGGCTTCGGAGATCCGCACCTGCGCCTCGGCGGCCGAGTACTGGGCCTTGACGACCTCCTTGCGCGAGCGGAACTGCTCGATCTTCGTGCGCAGCTTCTGCTCGGACGCCGTCATCTGCTCCTGCTGCTGCTCGAGCTGGGCGATCTGGGTGTCCAGCGACTGCAGCTCGGTCTGGGCGACGTTCTTGCGCTCGAGCGCGACGCGGGCGAGATCCTCGTTGCCGGCGGCGAGCGCCTGACGGGCCTGCGTGTCGAGCTTTACGACCTGCTGCTGGAGCTTCTCGGTCTGCAGCTGGAGACGCTTCTTCGAGGTGACGACGTCGGCGATGCCCTTCTTGACGTTCTGGAGCAGCTCGATCTGCTTCTGGTAGCTGTACTCGAGGGTCTCGGACGGGTCCTCGGCACGATCGAGCAGTTTCGAGATCTTGGCTTTGACGACGGTGGACATGCGCCCGGAAAGGCCCGGCATCGCATCCTCCTTGGCGGGTGGCTGACTGGCGTGCTAGAAGCGTAGTCGGTCGCCGGGGATCGGGAGATCGCCGGGGAGCCGCGCTCGGCGCGATCGGCGCCGTCAGCGGGACCTGTCGCTAACGTGCGCGCGGATGCGATCGCGCAGGTTGCCCACCGGCCTCGCGCTGGCGGTGGCCGGCGTGGCCCTCATCGCCCTCGTCATCTCCGGGTGCGGCGGTGGCACGAAGCTGCTGACCCGGACCGACTCGTCCACGGTGACGATCGGGATCCCGGCGCAGGCCCCTCAGGCCGCGCAGAAGCTCGGCTTCCCGTCGCTGGCGACGAAGAACACGACCCGGGTCGGGGGAGCTGACCCGGCAGCCGACGCCGCCGGGGTGGCGCTCGCCGTGTATCCCTCGGCCGTCGCCGGCACCCATCCGGCCGCGGTGACCCTCGCCCCCACCGACGACTGGCAGGCGGCGATCGCCGCGTCGGTGCTGATGGCGCCGCCGATCCGCGCCCCCGTCCTGCTCTCCGGCGGTGACGCGATGCCCTCCGCGACCGCGGACGCCCTGGCGACGCTCGCCCCGACCGGCAACGACGCACAGGCCGGAGGCGCACAGGTGATCCGGATCGGATCGGTGCCCACGCCGCACGGTCTGCATGCATCGGCGATCCACGGCACCGGGCCGTACGCGCTCGCCGCCGGGATCGATCGCTTCGTCACCGCCGTCGCCGGACGGCCGAGCTCGGACGTCGTCATCGCCTCGGCCACGCGACCCGCCTATGCGATGCCGGCCGCTGGATGGGCCGCCGAGAGCGGCGATCCCGTGCTCTACGTGGGCGACTCCGGAATCCCGGCGGAGACCAAGCAGGCCCTGCTCGCCCATCAGCGCCCGCACATCTACGTGCTCGGGCCATCCAGCGTGATCCCCGACTCCACGCTGAGCCAGCTGCGCCGGTACGGATCGGTCAAGCGCGTCGGCGCGTCGGAACCGGCGGCCAACTCGGTCGCGTTCGCCGCGTATCGCGATCCCGCGTGCCCGTACGGCCAGCCGTGCGCCCACGTCCCCGGGAGCTTCGGCTGGGCGATGCGCAGCCCCGGCCACGGCTACGTGCTGCTCAACGCCTCGCGCCCTCTCGACGCCGCCGCCTCCGCGGCATTGTCGGGGAGTGGCGACTATGGTCCCCAGTTGCTGGTCAACCATCCCTCCACGCTTCCCCGCGCGGTGCTCAACTACTTCCTCGATTACGCGACCCCCGGCTATACCCAGGAGGGCCCGACCGCCGCGGTCTACAACCACGGCTGGATGATCGGCGACCTCAGCGCGATCTCGGTCGGCGTCCAGGCCGAGGTGGACAATCTGCTCCAAGCCATTCCTGAGACCACGAAATGAGCGAAGCCGAGAACCCCGAGCGGCTGCGCGCCGATCACGAGACGACCGTCGAGGACGTGCGCCAGCTGATGGGCGCCTCGACGCCCCACTTCGCGCTCCAGCTGCGCGAGCGCATCCGGAGCTTGATCCGGGGCCTCCCGGAGGATCACCCGGCGCGTCGCGAGGGCGAGCGCGAGATCGCGCGGCTGGACAAGATCGCCTACGTCGGCGAGGTCCGCGGCCATCCCGCCGAGCCGGGGCTGAGGCCGATGCCCAGCGTCGGCGTCGACGAGCCCAGCGCTCGCTGACGGATACCGTTACCCGGCTCCAAATGGGCGAGGCGCGTGTCATATCGGTGATCGGCCTGGGGCGGGTGGGCCTGCCGCTCGCGCTCTCGTTCGCCGATCGGGGCCTGCGCGTCCTCGGCGTCGATCACGATCCGGCGATCCTCGACTGCCTGCGCGCGGGCCGGATGCCGTTCAGCGAGGCCGGCACCCAGGATCTGCTCGATCGCGTGACCACCACCGGCCGCCTCAAGCTGTTCGACCGCGCCGCCGACGCCGCCCGCGCGGACGACATCGTGATCACGATCGGCACCCCCTCGTTCTCGCACGTCGAGTCCGACCTGCGGCAGGTGCGCGCCGCCGTCGATGACCTGCTGCCACTGCTGCGGCCGGGCCACGGGCTGATCTTGCGGTCGACGATCGCCCCGGGCACGACCGACTTCGTCGCCGGGTATCTGGAGAAGCGCCGGGGGCTGCGCGCCGGCGAGGACGTGTTCGTGGCCCACGCTCCCGAGCGGATCGCCGCCGGCAAGTTCCTGCGCGAGATCACGACGCTCCCATGCATCATCGGTGGAGTCGGCGACAGCTCCACGGAGCACGCCGCCAATCTCTTCGGCGTCTTCGGCGCCCCGATCGTCAAGACGACGCCGGTCCAGGCCGAGCTCGCGAAGATCTGGACGAACATCCTGCGCTACGCGACGTTCGCGCTCCCCAATCTGCTGATGATGGACTGCGAGAGCTACGGGGCGAATGTGTTCGAGGTGATCGACCTGATCAACCGCCACTACCCGCGCGGCGGCATCGCGATGCCGGGGTTGACGGCCGGCACTTGCCTGCGCAAGGACTTCGCGTTCTCGGAGGAGCGCTCGCACGCTCCCGGGATGCTGCTGGCCGTGTCCCGCGTCCACGAGGGGGTACCGCTGTTCCTGGTCGAGGGGATCAAGCGCCGCATCGGCAGCCTCTCCTCCCGCAAGGTGGCGGTCCTCGGACTGACGTTCAAGCGCGACACCGACGACGAGCGTGACTCGCTGTCGCCCAAGCTGATCCGGCTGCTCGAGCGCGAGCTCGCCGATGTCGCCGTCTGCGACCCCCACGCCGCGACGCCGACCCAGCCGCTCGCCGATGCCGTGCGCGACGCCGACGTCGTCATCATCGCCACCAACCACTCCGCGTTCGAACGCCCGGAGACGGCGCGGGAGATCCGCGGGCTCGCGTCCGCCGAGTGCCTGCTGGTCGATCCCTGGAACAGCCTCGGGACGTCACAGGTGTTCCTGTTCATGGCCGAGTCAGCCGCCCTCGTAGGAGATTCCGCGGGCGTCGACGCCGCGCCGGATGCCGCCTCCTGATGGCTCGCGTGCTCGTCACGGGAGGCGCCGGCACGATCGGCTCGGCGGTCGTGCGGCGATTGCTGCGCGATCCGGACTGGGAAGTCCGCGTCGCCGACCATCGGCCGGCTGCGGACTGGATGCGCGAGGGCTGTGAGCTGCATGAGGGCGACCTGCGAGATCTGGACGTCGCCCGCGCGGCGCTGAGCGGGTGCAGCCATGTCATCCATCTCGCCGCGATCGTGGGCGGGATCGCCAACTTCCACAAGCTGCCGTTGACGCTGACCGAGGTCAACAACGCGCTCACCGGCGCGATCGTCCACGCCGCCGTCGAGCAGGAGGTGGAGCGCTTCACCTACGTGTCCTCGTCGATGGTGTTCGAGCGCGCGACCGAGTTCCCCACCACCGAGGCGCATCTCGACGTCTGCCCGCCCCCCCGCTCGGCGTACGGGTTCTCCAAGCTCGCCGGCGAGATCTACGCCCGCGCCGCCCACGATCAGCACGGCCTGCGCTTCACGATCTGCCGCCCGTTCAACGCTTACGGCCCGGGCGAGCGTCCCGACCCCGACGAGCCGGGGATCGCCCACGCCGTGCCCGACCTGATCACCAAGGTGCTCTCCGGTCAGCGACCGCTGCAGATCTTCGGCTCCGGAGAGCAGACGCGGACGCTGACCCACGTCGACGACATCGCCGACGGAATCGTCACCGCGATGGCGTCCCCCGCCGGCGAGAACGAGGACTTCAACATCTCCGCCGGCGAGGAGCAATCGGTGGCCGCGATCGCCGCGATGATCTGGGCGGCGTGCGGGAACGACCCCGACCAGCTGACCTTTGCCCACCTGCCGAGCTTCACCGTCGACGTCCAGCGGCGCTGGCCGTCGGTCGAGAAGGCGCGCACGATGCTCGGCTGGCAGGCGCGGATCGATCTCCGCGACGGCCTGGCCCAGACGGTCGGCTGGCTGCGTGAGCAGGCGGTCGCCGACGGGCCCGGTTCCGGGGAGGGCGCGGTGTAGCCTCGATCCCCCATGGATCCAGCCGCCGCCCTCGCGCAGACGAGCTCTGCCTCGGACCTTCCGGGACCGTTTCCGGTGGGGACGTACGCCGCGCAGCTCAAGCTCCGCCTCCAGGATTTCGCGCGGGTTGCGCTCGAGGGCGAGGTGTGGGGCTTTCGGCTCAGCCGGGTGCGCGCCTACTTCGAGCTGCGCGACGCCCGCGGTGCGCTTCCGTGCTCGATGTGGCGAGACGACTTCGAGCGACTCGGGCTGTCGCTGAGCGACGGGTTGCGGATCGTCGTCGGCGGAGGCTGCGACTACTACCCCGGGAGCTCCACCTCGTCGCCCGCGTTCAGCTTCGCCGTCAGCGAGCTACGGATCGCCGGAGAGGGCGACCTGCTGATCGCGCTGGCGCGCCTGCGCCGGCAGTTGCACGCCGAGGGACTGTTCGAGCCTCAGCAACGGCTGCCCCGGGCCGGGGTGCCGAAGACGATCGGCGTCGTCACCGGGGAGCGCGGCAAGGCCCGCGATGACGTGCTCGCCGGGCTGCGGCGGCGCGGCTGGAATGGCCGGCTGATCTGGGCGTTCGTGCCCGTCCAGGATCGCCACGCGGCGCCGCGCATCGCGGCCGCGCTCC
Organism: uncultured Solirubrobacteraceae bacterium; assembly: GCA_963731395.1. Taxonomy (GTDB): domain Bacteria; phylum Actinomycetota; class Thermoleophilia; order Solirubrobacterales; family Solirubrobacteraceae; genus Palsa-465. Next base: position 12,638 of record CAVSVH010000013.1, on the reverse strand, counting down.
GCGAGCTGGCGGCGACGCCCGAGGTGGAGGTGGTGATCGTCGCCCGCGGGGGCGGGTCACTCGCCGACCTGTCGGCCTTCTGCGACGAGGCGCTGTGCCGCACGGTCGCGCTGCTGCGGGTCCCGGTCATCTCGTCGGTGGGCCATCACACCGATCGCACCCTGATCGACGACGTCGCCGCCGTCTGCTGCTCCACGCCCACGCATGCCGCCGAGGCGGCGGTGCCGATCGACTGCGCGGCGGCGCGACGCGCTCTGGCCGGCGGCGCCCAACGGCTCCACGACCACAGCCGCCGCGCCATCCTGCACCGCGCGCGGACGCTGGCCCACTACTCGCGCGCGCCCGAGCAGCACGTCACACGCCATCGTGTCCGCCTGCACCAGCTGCTGCGCGAGCTGCGGGCGAGCGCCCGGCGCCACGCCGACGAGGAACGCGAGCGGACCGACCGCCAGCTCGCCGCGCTCCGGCGCGCCGCTGCCCGGGCCGGCGACGGCGACCGGGTCCAGCGCGTCCGTGACCTCGATCGGCTGGCGATGGCGCTCGGCGCGCACGATCCGCGACGAACGCTGGCCCGCGGCTATGCGCTCGTGCAGGACTCCACCGGCGCTGCGCTGGGCTCGGCGGCCGCCGCTCGGCGAGCCGGCGACGTCGCGCTCGCCTTCCACGATGGGACGGTGGCCGCCCGGGTCACCGAAGGCAAGCAGCCGTGAGCGATCCACGCACCTACGAGTCGGCGATCGCTCGCGTCGAGCAGATCATCCGCCGGCTGGACTCCGGCGATGCCGGGCTGCGCGAGACACTCGATCTGGTTGCGGAAGGGCGGGAGCTCGTCGAGTACTGCGCCGGCGAGCTCGACGCGGTGAGCCAGGGTCTCGAGGAGCTGCGACTCGAGGAGCTCGTCGCCCGCCTCCAGACCCCAGACGGCAGCCGATGAGCACGTTTCACCGGGTCGCTGCCCTCTCGCTGGAGGTCGAAGGCTATGCGCTGGAAGGGCTGCGCGCCGAGGTGTCCAGCGGGTTCGAGCGCCTCTCGACGGTCGTCCACCTGCGGGGCGGCGGCGCCGAGGGGGTCGGCGAGGACGTCGTCTATGACGCCGTCGACCAGACCGCGCTCCAGCAGGCCGGAGCCAGCCACGACCTCTCCGGCCGCTACGCGCTCGGTGAGTTCTGCGAGCTGATCGACCGCCTGGATCTGTTCCCGGTGGAGCCCCAGCGCGAGGTCTCGCGCCTGTATCGCCGGTGGACGTTTCACAGCGCGGCGCTCGACCTGGCGCTGCGTCAGGCCGGCATCCCGCTGCACGCCGCGCTCGGGCGCGCGCCCCGCCCGGTGACGTTCGTCGTCTCGCTGCGCCTCGGCGAGCCGCCGTCGCTGGCACCGATCCGCAGCCGCCTGGCGCATTACCCGTCGCTGCGCTTCAAGTTGGACGCGACCACCTCCTGGACACCGGAGCTGATCGCCGACCTGGCCGCATCCGGGGCAGTCGACTCGATCGACTTCAAGGCCCTCTATCACGGCACCGTCGTCGACCAGGCGCCCGACCCGGTGCTCTACGCGCGCGTCGTGCAGGCATTCCCCGACGCGTGGCTCGAGGATCCGGATGTCGTCACCGAGGAGACGGCGGCGGCGCTGACCGACGCCCACGCCCGGATCACCTGGGACGCCCCGATCCACTCGATCGCCGACATCGAATCGCTGCCGTTCGCCCCCCGCATGGTCAACCTCAAGCCGTCGCGGATCGGCGGCCTGGAGCGGCTGTGCGACACCTACGACTACTGTGCCGAGCACGGCATCGGCGCCTACGGTGGCGGTCAATTCGAGATCGGCCCCGGGCGTGGGCAGGCCCAGTACCTCGCGTCGCTGTTCCACCCCGACGCGCCGAACGATCTTGCTCCCGCCGGCTTCAACGAGCCCGATCCCCCACCCGGGCTGCCGGCGAGCCCGCTGCCGGTCGCCGCGGGGGCGGTCGGCTTCCGCTGGGCGAGCGTCAGCTGAGGTCGAGCAGCAGGTTCCCCTGGACCGCGCGGTCGCTGAGGCGCTGCAGAGCATCGTTGACCTGATCAAGCGCCACGATCTCGTCGATCCGTACCTTGAGGTCGCCGGCCCGCACCGCCTCGAGCGCCGCCTCCAGGCCCCGCCGACGCTCCTCGCGGGTCAGCTGGCCACCCCCATACCCGAGCAGCGAGAGCGCCTTGCGGTACACCATCTGCATGTTGAAGGTGACCTCCGCGCCGGCCGACACGCCGAACGACACCAGCCGCCCACGGGCGACCAGCGCCTCCACCACGGGAGCCACGAAGCCGTCGCCGAGCGGATCGAAGGCCACCGTCGGCGCGAAGTCGGCAACCGCCGGGGCGACCTGCTCCGGCCCTCCGATGATCACCCGGTCCGCCCCGTCGGCGGTGATCGCCGCCGCCTTCGCCGCCGATCCGGTCTGACCCCAGACGGTCGCTCCGGCGGCACGCGCCAGCGACACGATCATGCTGCCGACACCGCCCGACGCGCCGAGAACGAGAACGCGGTCGCCGGCGGTCACCCCGGCCACCTCGCGCACGCAGTTGCGTGCCGTCAGTCCGGCCACCCCCATCGCCGCCGCCTCGGACAGGCCCACGCCCGCGGGTATCTCGACGACGGCGCCGGCGGGCACCACCGCCGCCTGCGCCCACACCCCGTCGCGCGTGGACCCGAGCCCCTCCCCCGCCACCATGACCGGGCGTCCGTCGAGCTCTCCGGCCGCCTCGCTGCCGAGCGTGCGCGGCAGCGGCCCGTCCGGGCTGACGCGCCCCTCGGCGGTGTAGCGGTCGATCGGGTTGACGCCGCCGAACCGAAGCTCGACGCGGACGTCGTCGGCGTCCGGCTCCGGAAGCTCCACCTCCTCGACGCGCAGCGTCGCGCCGTGCGCGTGCAGGCGCGCCGCCGCAACGGAGCCGGTTTGCGAAGACATGCCGCTCTTGTACCAGACGCCGGCGGGCGGCGGCGCGCCGGCGTCGGTTCGGCGACCCGGCGATAATCGCAGGATGACCTCAGATCACGAACTCACCGGAACAGTCGCACTCGTCACGGGCGCCTCCAGCGGAATCGGGGAGGCGACCGCGCTCACCCTGGCCCGCCTGGGGGCGGCGGTTGCCATCGTCGCCCGGCGCCGGGACCGGCTCGACGACCTCGCCGGCCGCATCGCGGACGCGGGCGGACGAGCCCTGTCGATCGCCGCCGACGTCGGCTCGCAGGAGGAGGCCGAGGCGGTCGTGGCGCAGACGGTGGCGGAGCTGGGAAGCCTCGACACCCTCGTCAACAACGCCGGCGTGATGCTCCTCGGCCCCGCCGTCGACGCGCCGCTCGAGGAGTGGCAGCGGATGGTGGGCGTCAACGTCGAGGGCCTGCTGTTCTGCGCCCATGCCGCGCTGCCGCATCTCCTCACCGCGGCCGCGGACGGTCCCCGCCGGGTCGCCGACATGATCAACATCAGCTCGGTGGCGGGACGGGTGCCCCGTAGCGGCAGCGCCGTCTACAACCTGACCAAGCACGGCGTCGGGGCGTTCAGCGAAGCGCTGCGCCAGGAGGTCACCGAACGCCGTGTCCGGATCTCGCTGGTGGAGCCCGGCGCGGTGGACACCGAGCTGCGGTTGCAGAACCGGCCGGAGATCCAGGAGCAGATCAAGGGCCGCTTCGCCGACGCTGAGATCCTGCAGGCGCAGGACATCGCCGACGCGATCGCCTACATCGTCACCCGCCCGTCGCGCGTGGCGATCAACGAGGTCCTCATCCGCCCCACCGACCAGGCGAACTGATCCCGCCGTGCCCCGGATGGGCCCGGCATGCCCCTGAGCCCTGGAGATCCCGTACACGAACGACTCGCCATCGCCGGCTCCGGCACGATCGCGGCGGGACTGGCCGCCGTCGGCGCCGCGCACGGCGACATCCTCCTGTGGGCCCGGTCCTCCGCATCGTCCGATCGCGTGAAGCGAGCGGTTGCCAAGCATTGCGACAAGGCCCCCGAGCTTCGGGGCTGCGCTGACCGCGTCCACGTGGTGACTGACCTGGCAGCGCTGGCGCAGGCCACCTTCGTCGTGGAGGCCGTGGTGGAGGATCCCGAGCACAAGTCGGCGCTGCTCGCCGAACTGGCCGCCGCGACCGGGCCTGACGAGATTCTCGCGACGACGACGTCGTCGCTGTCGATCGCCGCGCTGGGGCGGGCGACGGGTCATCCCGATCGGTTCGTCGGATTTCACGTGTTCAACCCGGTTCCGCGGATGGAGCTGGTGGAGCTCGCGTTCAGCCCTGAGACGCGTGAGGACGTCCGCCGGCGGGCTCGGGCGCTGTGCGTGGCCCTCGGCAAGACCCCGGTGGAGGTGCCCGACATCCCCGGCTTCGTCGTCAATCGGCTGCTGTTTCCGTATCTGTTCGCGGCCGTGGAGCTGATGGTGAGCACCGGGATGGAGCCGGCCGAGGTCGACCGCGCGATGACGCTCGGCGCCGCCATGCCGATGGGCCCGATCGCCCTGCTGGACTTCGTCGGCCTCGATGTCTCCCGGGCGATCGGCGAGACGATCGGCGCCGCGATCCCGCCGCGGCTGATGGAGCTGGTCGCCAGCGGAGCGCTGGGTCGCAAGTCGGGCCGCGGTTTCTACGACTACGACTAACTATTAATCCTGCATTCAGGTGCGCGGACCAATATGTCCATCGCGACGTACCTCATAGCAGCACCTCCTCCCCAGAAGCACGAAACCGGCCCGTCCCCAGCGGGCCGGTTTCTTTTTGCGCCTGGGCCGCCTGAGACGTCGGCCCGAAGATGGCGAAGCCGGCCCTGGCGGGCCGGCTTCATCTCTCCTCTCAACCGCCGGATTGCTCTCCGTGCGGCTCGATCCGGGCAATGTAACGAATGTCGCGAGCTCGCGCCACCCCCTACCGTGCGGGAGACGTGCCTCGCTTCGTTCACGAGGGGGCCGCGGCCTCGGCCGGCGCCTTGCGGCGCCGGATCCGGACCGCCTCGATCCGGTTCTCGCGGACGGACTCGACCCGGATCGAGTAGCCGTCGGCGGTGACCTGATCGCCGCGCTTGGGAAGGCGTCCCAGCTCGGCGAACACGAAGCCTCCGACCGAGTTGTAGGCGTCGGTGTCGACGGGAAGGTGCAGGCCGTAGTCCTCCAGATCGGTCACCGCGACGTGGCCGCGCACGAACCACTCGCCGCTCGCGAGCCGGCGCACCGCACCGCCGGCCGGGTCGGTCTCGTCGGAGATCTCACCGACGACCTCCTCGATGATGTCCTCGGTGGTGACGATGCCCGTCGTGCGGCCGTACTCGTCGATCACGATCGCCAGCTCGGTGCGCTCCCGCTGGAGATCGGCGAGCAGATCGTCGAGCGGCTTGGTCTCCGGGACGATCGGGGCCGCCCGGACGAGCCGATCGAAATGCGCCTCGTATCCGTCGGACATCATCAGCTTGACGAGCTGGTTGACGTGGACGATCCCCTTGACGCGGTCCTCGTTGTCGTCCTCGGTGACCACGAGGCGGGAGTGCCCGGTGGAAACGCAGCGCCGCAGCGCGTCCTGGACGGTCTCGGACAGGTCGACGGTGACCACCGCCGGGATCGGCGTCATCACCTGGCGCGCTTCCTGCTCGTGGAGATGGAACACGCCGGTCAGCATGTCGGCCTCGCCGTCGTCGATGCTGCCGCCGCTGCGCGAGTCGGCGATGATCCGCTTGAGCTCATCGGGCGTGCCGCCCTCGGGCTCGGCGTCCGGGTCGGTTCCGGTGAGGCGCAGCAGCGAGTTGGACGCGGAGTTGAGCACGTAGATGAACGGGCTGAACAGCACCCGGCTCATGTGCAGCGGGCGCGCGACCAGCCGGGCGAGATCCTCGGCGTGCTGGATCGTGTACAGCTTCGGGGCGATCTCGCCGACGATGCTCTGGGCGACCGTGATCAGCAGGTAGGAGATCACCACCGAGATCACGACCGACGCGGAGTGCCCGAGGGCGCCGCCGAGCAGCGGCTCCAGCACGTGGGCGATCGCCGGTTCGCCGAGGGCGCCGATGCCGATCGACGCCATCGTGATCCCGACCTGGCAGGCGGCGATGTAGTCGCCGATGTCTTCGATTGCGGCGAGCGCCTGCCGGGCGCCGCGCTTGCCATCGTCGGCCATCTCCTGCAGCCGGGCCTTGCGCGACCGAACGAGCGAGTACTCGGCGATCACGAAGAACGAGTTCACCAGCACCAGCAGCGCCGTGAGGATGATGTAGACGGCGTTCACGGACCGCGCCGCGGTGTCCAGCCCGCCGTCCGGGTAGCGCTGTGGATCAGCGCGCTGCTACTTCGAGGTCGGTCGTCGTTGTTCATTCAGCGACCCGGCGAACGGTAGCAGCAGCCCCCGCCGGCGGAGAACGCCGTAGCCTGACAGCCAGCTCGTCGTCGTGAAGCAGCTCTGCCATGCGTTCTCCGTCGCCAACCAGATCACGCCCCCATAGCCGCCGTCGCGGCCGGTCGGACTGATGCGGATCGTCAGCCTCGTCCCATCCGCGACCGAGATGCTGTTCGCGCTCGGGCTCGGCGCCGACGTCGTCGCCGTCACCCACGAATGCGATTATCCCCCGGCCGCGCTGTCGCTGCCCAGGGTCACGCGTGACGTGCTCCCCGATGGGCTCAGCGCCGCCGAGATCGATGCCGCCGTCAAGGAGCGAACCCTCGCCGGCGAGTCGATCTACGAGCTCGACGCCGAGGCTCTGCATGAGCTGGCTCCGGACCTGATCGTCACTCAGGCGCTGTGCTCGGTCTGCGCCGTCTCCTACGACGACGTCCGGGCGATCGCCGAGGAGATCGACTCGCAGCCGCTGGTGATCTCGCTTGATCCGCATACGGTCGGGGAGGTGCTGGGCGACGCGCGCACCCTCGCCCAGGCGACCGACCGCCGCGATGCGGCGGCCGAGCTCGTCTCCGACGCCGCCGCTCGCATCGATCGAATCCGGGTCGCCACCCGGCATGTCCGCCGGCCGCGTGTGGCGGCGCTCGAGTGGCTGGATCCGCCGTTCGCCGCCGGGCACTGGACGCCGCAGCTCATCGCCTTCGCCGGCGGCGAGGACGTGCTCGGGTTCGCCGGCGAGAACTCGGAGCAGCGCAGCTGGGACGAGGTGGTCGCCTCGGCGCCCGACATCGTGATCGCGATGCCGTGCGGCTACGACGCGGAGATCGCCCACCGCGAGGCCGAGATGCATCGTGACGAGCTGGCCGCCGTCGGCGCCGGCGAGGTCGTGGCCGTCAACGCCGCCGCGTACTTCTCCCGGCCGGGTCCAAGGATCATCGACGGGCTCGAGCTGCTGGCTCACATCCTGCACCCGGAGCTGTTCCCGAACGCCCCCGGCGAGGCCCTGACCGTCGAGCTCTGACGACCCGCGGTCAGATCGTGACGCCGTTGGGCGTCAGGCCATGACCGCCGGCGACCGCGATCGCGGCGATGACGCTGGCCAGCGCCACCAGCACGCAGCCGGCGATCGCGATGGCGGGCATCCGCCGCCGCTCGCCGAACTGGACGATCAGCCCGCCGCAGATCGCCCCGCCGACCACCCCCCCGACGTGGCCACCGATCGAGATCCCGGCGACGCTGAGCGTGAACACGATGTTGATCACGAGCAACAGCCCGAGCCCGCTCTGCCAGATCGAGATCCCGCGGTAGTAGGCGACCACGAGCAGCGCGCCGAGAACGCCGAAGCATGCGCCCGAGGCGCCCACGGTCACGCCCAGCGGCTCGAACAGGAGCGCCCCGAACGACCCCGTCAGCAGCGACACGAAGTAGACGACCGCGAAGTTCAGCCGCCCGATCGCGGGCTCGAGCATCGCCCCCACGAAATACAGGAACACCATGTTGAACAGGATGTGGAGGATCCCGTCGTGGAGGAAGCCGGCCGTCAGGATCCGGTAGTACTCGTGGTTCTGGGTGATCAGGGGGCCGTAGAGCGCGCCCTTCTCGTAGATCGTCCCGATCCCGCTGGCGCTGACCCCGCCGAGCGGGGTGCCGGTGGCGGTCTCGGCGAGGAACACGATCACGTTGATCGCGATCAACACCCGGGTGACGGTGATCTGAGTCGGAGCGCTGCGGACGGTCTTGACCCTCGTCCGCTCACGGGCGCACTCCGGGCAGCGCATGCCGACCGGGGTCGGCGTCATGCAGTCGGGACAGATCGGCCGTCCACACGACGAGCACGAGACGCCGGTCTCACGCGAGGAATGGCGGTAGCAGACAGCCATGGGTCGATGACGCTATCAGCGGACGGGCCTTGTCCCGGCACGACCGCGGGGGCGCGACGATCCGCGGGCGCTCAGCGCCGGGGGAGCACCCGGCGCGCTTCCTCGGCGAAGTCCCGGAGCGTCCGCATCGCGAGGTCGCGGCGACCGGACGACTCCTGCGCGCGGGCGCGATGCCGCCCCCGGACGCGGAGCACGACCAACGCGGTGCCGGCGCCGGCGCCGACGACGACAGCGACGACCGGGCGGACCCAGTTGCGGGGATCGCGCATCGTCGAGAGCTCCCACCCCTCCAGCTCCTCCTGGGCGAGCTCCGTCAGGTTGACGAGCGCCACCTCCATGCGGACCGTGAGTGCCTCGGGAGGATCGACGGGGCTCAGCGCCTCGCGCAGGAGCGCCTCGAAGTCCGTGGCGCCCGTGCTCATCCGTCCTCCCCCGGGGTGCCGTTCGGCTCGGCCACCATGCCCTCCAGCTGGCGGATCGCGCGGTGAAGCAGGACCTTCGTCGCTCCATCGGTGCGGCCGAGGGCGCGGGCGATCTCGCGGTTGTCCATGTCGAGCGCGAAGCGCATGATCAACGCCTCCCGCCGATCGTCGGGAAGCGCCGCGACGCCCTCGAGGATGCCCTTGAGCTCCTCGCGACCCTCGACGAGTGCCTCGGTGGTGTGGGGGGCGGAGATGAAGCCGGCATCCTCGATCGTCGATTCCGGCTTGCGCGATCGGTCACGGTAGAGGTTCGCCGCGAGATTGTGCGCGATCCGGATGAGCCACGGCCGCAGTGGCCGACCGTCGGACTCGCGCAGCGCCCGCTCGAAGTGACGGTACGCCTGCAGGAACGTCTGCTCGGTGAGGTCTTCGGCGTCGTGATGGTTGCCCACCCGGTAGTAGCTGTAGGAGTAGACATCGCGCAGATGTCGCTGATAGAGCTCGGTGAAGCGGGCATCGAGCTCCGCCTTGGATTGGGGAGTCTGATCAACCAACGCACGAGGAGCCTATCCGCGTCCGCTCGCCGTTCGGATCCCGTCGGGCGGCCCGGATCGGCGGCGCTCGCGCGGCGGACGTGCCCGGGTGACGGTCGCCGCCCACTGCTCGGCAGTGATGCGTCCGTTCACCAGCGCCGCCAGCGCGTCGAGCGCCGGCGTGTCCACGCGGGTCTCACGAGCGGCGGCGGCCAGCATCGGCACTGCGGCGAGGGCGTCGGACCGGTGTCCGAGGGCGCCTTCGATCTCAGCGGCCGGCACCCCCCGGGCCAGCAGCGCACCGGCACCTGCGCCCGACGTCGCCTCCGCGAGCACGCTCGTCACCACCGCGCCTGTCCCCGCGAGCCCGGCGAACGTCTCCGGCCGGGCCCCGCGGGACCTGGCGAGCGCATGGAGCTCGGCGAACAGCTTGCCGGCCGCGGCGCCCGCGAGCGCGGCGTCCGCCGTCGTCAGCGCGGCCGCCGCCGCCAGCGCGGCGACCCGGCCGGCGGTGCCGGCGAGCTCGACGCCGGTGACGTCGCCGGTGAGCGTGACGTCGAGCCCGGCGCGCCCGAGCGCATCGGCCAGCTGCCGGGCGAGGCCGCGATCGCCCGCGGCGACGACCACCGACCCGCCGTGCTCCGCGATGCTCGCCGATCCCGCCGGACCGCCGATCACCGCCACGGCGCGGGCGTTGCACCGGTCGGCGACGAACGCGGACGGCAGGGTGCCAAGCGGTGGCACCAGCCCCGTCGAGGCGACGAGCACGCCGACCCGGTCTGAGATGCGGCCCCCACGGGCGGCCAGGACCGCCGGAAGGGCGCCGGCCGGGACCGCAACGCAGACGACGTCGTGCCCGTCGGGACTCAGCTCCGACGCCCGCAGGACGCGCACGGCGTCGGGCAGCGGCACGCCCGGCAGGTAGCGCCGGTTCTCCCGCGTCTCCCGCAGCACCTGGGCCTGCTCGCCGGTTCGGCAGCCGAGGTCGACCTCCAGTCCGGCGCGGGCCAGGGCGACAGCCAGCGTCGTGCCCCAGGCGCCGGCGCCGATGACCGCCGCCCGGCGCAGCGGCGGCAACCCGCCGAGCCACTCCCACTGCAGCATCACGCACGGCCAGATGCGCTCGGTGACCGCTCCGGCGAGGGCCGCCGACGGCTCGGCAACCCGCGGGAAGTGCAGCGCCCGCCCGGCTCGGATGCGCACCTTGTGGGGCCGGATGCGCCAGCCGTTGCGGATGGCCTCGGTGCCGATCACCGCCACCGGCACGACGGGTACGCCCGTCTCCAGCGCCAGCCGGCCCACGCCGCGCCGCGGGCGGCCCAACGGACCCGGGCGGGTCCGGGTGCCTTCCGGGAAGATGAGGACGATGTCGCCGCGGGCGAGGATCGCCTTGGCGGTCGTGATGAACTCCGCGTCGCCGGCGCCGCGGTCGACGGGGAACGCGCCGAGTGCCCCGAGGAGCCAGGCGACGATCGGGTGCCACTGGAAGATCTCCTTCTTGGCCACGTAATACATCGGCCGGCGCGCCATGCAGGCGATCACGAACGGATCGAGGAAGCTGCGATGGTTGGACGCGAGGATCACCGGCCCGTGCTTGGGGACGTGGTCGCGTCCGATCCGCTGGAAGCGGAAGTAGACAAGGAAGAACGCCTGGAACGTGACCCGCACGAAGCCGTAGATCAGGAAGTTCGCACGGTGCTCGCGCGCCCGCTGATGGAGCCGGTCGTCACCCATCGCATATGGCGTACCCGTATGGCGCCTGCCCGTTACAGTTGGGGCGAGTGAGCCCAGCCATCGATCGCACCCGCACGCTCCGTGGCGCCCTCACCGGGGCCGTGGCGGCCGCGGTCTGGGCTCTCGAGCAGCCGCTGGACAAGCTCGTCCTCGCGAGCCGCTACGACGACGTGGAGCTGCTGGGCAAGGCGGTGACCCGTGGTGACGGCTGGCTGCCCGCCGGCTTCGGCGTGCACATGGCCAACGGCGCCATCTTCGGCGCGGTCTACGCGAACGTCGCTCCCTCGCTTCCGATCGCCCCGATCCTGCGCGGCCCGGTCCTCGGGCTGGCCGAGCACGTGGTGCTGTGGCCGCTGGTCGGCTTGACCGACCGGCTGCACCCGGCCCGTGACGAGCTTCCCACGCTGTCGGGCAATCGCCGGGCCTACGTCCAGGCCGCCTGGAGGCACCTGTTGTTCGGCCTGGTGCTGGGCGAGCTCGAACGCCGCGTCAACGCCGAGCCCGAGCCGGCTCCGTCCCCGCCTGAGACCGACTACTCGAGCAACGGACACGGCTCGCTCGAGCACGCCGTATCGGCGCAAGAGGGTCCCTGACCCCGAACCGCCGCCGCCGGCCCGGATCGTGCGAGCGCTGATCACCGGCGCGTCCGGATTCGCCGGATCGTGGCTGTGCCGCGACTGCGCGGCCGCCGGCGACACGGTGGTGGCGCTGTCACGGAGCGGCGTGGTCCCGGAGGGCTCCGGGCAGGGGGTCGCGGTCGACCTGCGCGACGCCGCCGCGGTCGAGTCGGCCGTGCGGTCGGCCCGGCCGGAGGTCGTCTACCACCTGGCGGCGCTGACCTCCGTCGCGCGCTCCTGGGAGGCGCCGGCGGAGACGCTCAGCGACAACGTCACGGGGAGCGTCAACCTGCTGGAGGGGCTGCGCGCCGCTGCGCCGGCGGCGCGGGTGGTGTGGGTCAGCTCGTGCGAGGTATATGGCGAACCCGCGGTCCTGCCCGTCCCCGAGGACGCGTCCCTGCGTCCCGCCAACCCCTATGCGGTGAGCAAGGCGAGCGGCGAGCTGCTCGCCGAGCTGTACGGCGACTCCTACGGGCTGGAGATCGTGCGCGCCAGGCCGTTCAGCCACTCCGGTCCGGGCCAGAGCCCGATCTTCCTCCTGTCGAACCTCGCCCGCCAAGCGGCGCAGGGGCGTCGGGACGGTGTCTCGTCGCTGCGAATCGTGACCGGCAACCCCGACACCCGGCGCGACTTCACCGACGTCCGCGACATCGTCCGCGCCTACCGGCTGCTGGCCACCGGCGACACCACCGGCGACGTGTACAACGTCAGCTCGGGGGTGTCCGTGTCGGCGGGCGAGCAGGTGGCGCTGCTCGCGGAACTCCTCGGGACGATCCGCGTCGAGCACGAGATCGATCCCGCCCGCGTGCGACCCCATGAGGTCATGGACCTGCGCGGCGACCCGACCCGGCTGACCGCGCTGACCGGTTGGAAGCCGCACATCCCGCTGCGCCAGACGATCAGCGACACGATCCAGTGGTGGGAGCAGCAGCTGGATTCGCACGCCGCCGGCGCCGCTCACCGCCCCGCCTGACACCGTGCCGGACCTGACGCCTGCGGTCTCGCCTGCCAGACTTCGAGACGCGCGCCCGCCTAGCTCAATTGGTAGAGCACTTCACTTGTAATGAAGGGGTTTCCGGTTCGAGTCCGGAGGCGGGC
>CAVSVH010000012.1:0-337694 GCA_963731395.1 uncultured Solirubrobacteraceae bacterium | reverse complement strand
GGAGCCTTCTCGCCGTAGGAGCACTCTGCTTGGCGACCCTAGCGGCGCGCTTTGCATGGGCATGCGAAGGAGCCGCCGTTCGCTGGCGCCGTGTGCTCTTGACACGCCCGAGGAGCGCGAGCCCGCGGCGGCATCTTCGCTTACGAGCACCTCATCGCCGACGCACTGCAGTTCTAGCGAGCCGACGATCGCGTACGCGGCGAAGCAGCCACCGGCGCTAGGAGCGCCGTGTCGCTCCTCCGTCGTCGAAGGCCTCGTCAGCGCGTGCCGCCCGGCTAATGGGAGCGATCACGCGGGCGCGGGCCCTCAACGAGGCTGACGACGGTGCGGCGCCGACGGGCGGATCTCCCCGCAGCGGCAATCCTGCCGCCGTCCTTATCCGACGAAATGCCACCTGACCGTGTCTGTGGGCTCGTGGTCTTCACAGCTGCCGCGGGCTCGCAGTCGGCTCGTGCGCTCGAGCTGCTCGGCGCGATCGGACTGCAGCGCTTCGAGCGCGGCGCGTCGTCCTAGCATCGTGGCGACGTGCCGACAACTGAGGAGCGGGCCATGAAGATTGGAATCATCGGAGCGGGCAACATCGGCGGCGCACTTGCCAGCCGGTTCGTGGAACTGGGTCACGAGGTGTCGATCGCGAACTCGCGTGGTCCGGCGACGCTGCGTGAGGTCGAGGCGGAAACGGGCGCGACCGCGGTCGAGGTGCGCGACGCCGCACGCGGCAAGGACGTCATCGTCGTGACGATCCCCGAGAAGCACGTTCCTGACCTGCCGAGCGATCTGTTCGACGGCGTGGGAGAGGACGTCGTCGTCATCGACACCGGGAACTACTACCCGCGTCACCGGGACGGCGCGATCGAGGCGATCGAGGCCGGCACCCCGGAGAGCCTATGGGTCTCCCAGCAGATCGGGCACCCGGTCGTGAAGGCGTTCAACAACATCTACGCGCAGCACCTGCGCGACAAGGGCCGGCCGCCCGGTTCGCCCGAGCGCTTCGCGTTGCCGGTCGCGGGCGACCAGCCCGCGAAGGGAACAGTCATGCGGCTGGTCGAGGAGCTGGGCTTCGACGCCGTCGATGCCGGCTCGCTGGAGGAGTCCTGGCGCCAACAGCCGGAGACGCCGGTATACGGAACCGATTTCGACGCTGACGGGGTGCGCCGCGGGCTGGCCGAGGCGAGCAAGGAGCGTCCGGAGGATCACCGCGCTACGCCGAACAGCCCGGGCACCTACACCGATCCCGCCTAACAACCATGAGGCGCGCGAAGCGCGCGGCGGTCGCATCTCTCGCTGACGCGCGCCATATCGCCATTGGCATCGTTCGGTGATGACCGTGCCGGCGAACGCCTTCGCGGGAGGCTGTCGGGCAAAGGTCTGACGGGTCGCCGGTCTTGAAGCGGAAGTGATGTGAGCGCGCGGGCGCCCGGCCGGCTGTCACGCGGTGGCGGGTGCGATCCAGTGCTGGTGGAGCTTGAGAAGGTTGTGGGTGGCGGTGATCAGGCGCCATTCGGACCGGGCGGCGGCCCGGCCTCGTCGTCGGAACTGTCGGAAGCCGCGGTTGTGCTTGATCTGCCCGAAGGTCGGCTCGATCGACTGCGCGCGCTGGTGATAGAGCGCGCTGCCGGCGGGGCTGTCCAGCACGGCGCGCATGAACGCGTAGCGGCCGGTGTCCCAGCCCGGCCGTGGCGTGGTTCGGGTGCGTGATTGGGGTGGGATCAGCACCTGGGTGCCGGCGGCGACGATCTGATCGGTCTGCTCGCTGTGCCAGTAGCCGGTGTCGGCCAGCACCGTCTGCGGGCGCTGGTGCACGCCGGCCAGGGCAAGGTCGCGGACAGCGGCGTCGAACACGGGCGCGAGGTGACCGAAGTCTGGGGAGCGGGTTGAGATCTCCGCGGCGAGGATGATCTGCCCATCACAGCTGACCGCGGCCTGCGCGTTGTAGCCCTGCAGCTTGGTCAGGCGCTTGTCATGGATCAGCCGCGAGTCGGGATCGGTGAGATTGACCGTTCCTTCGGGCAGCACCGGCGGGGTGTGGGGCTTGGGGTGCTTGCCCATCCGCCGGCCCAGCGTGTCGCGGCCGCTGGCATGAAACTCCTCATAGGCCTGGTTGGCCGCGGTGTCGACGGCCAGCTCCTGCTCCAGACGGCGTTTTGCATCCTCCAAGCGTTCGCGCCGGCCGCGGGGGATCGGGTCAGCCTGGCGTTCACGGTGGGCCTGCAGCTGATGTGACGCTTCGCGCTGCCAGCTGCGACGCCCCTGTCGCCGACGCTTGAGCTCCTCAAGATCCAGGTCGATCCCGGCGTCGAACTCGGCCGCCTCACCGGTCTGCAACTGCTGTTGGCGCTGGGCCTCAAGGCGCGCCTTGGCTTCGGCCAACGCGTGGCGGCGCTCATCTCGAGAGCGCAGCCCGGCCGGTGGCTCATCACCACGGTCATCGCCGTGGCGCTCGTCCTCGTCACGGTCAGCCTGCTCGGCATCTGCGAACAGCTCCTCGACGATCGAGACATAGGAGCGCCCGCAATCCCGCGACGCGTTCGCAGCGATCTTGGTGCCGTCAATTGCGATCACCCCGACCCGGACCAGCCCGGCCTCGGCGCACAACGCCAGGATCTGCACGAACACCTCGCCGATCGCGTCCTGATGACGACGGCGAAACTCCGCAATCGTCGAGTGATCCGGCACTCGCATCGCGGCGATCACCTTAAACGCCACATCGACCTCACAGCAACGCTCGATCTGACGCGAGGACGACACGCCCGTCGCGTAGGCGTAGAGCAAAAGGCTGAGCAGCATCTGCGGGTCATACGCCGCACGGCCCTGACCATTGGCGCGATACGCCCCATAAAACGCGGCGAGATCCATCTGCTCAACCGCCCCGAGCACCGTCCACACAAAGTGCTCCTCCGGCAGCCAATCGACCAACGCCGGCGGCATCAACAACACCTGATCACGATCTGCAGCAATGAAGTTCTGACCCATCCCCGACATGGTCTTAAACCGCCCGGACGACACCCCCTAAACCCGACAGCCTCGCGGCAAACCACTCGTACGCCGTCGACTGCGCCGGCACTCCGTCAGTCGCCGATGCACTCGCTCGCTGCGGAAGTCTCGCGGATCGCTTTCGTACGCCACAGTACGCACCGTGGCGCTCGTAGAAGGACACGGTTTGCAGATTGGGCGTTTCAAGGAACGCGGGGCTGGGATCGGCATCGACGCGCACCAGAGTTTGCTCGAGGAGGCCCGTGCCCAGGCCCGCTCCTTGGCGAGCAGAATCGACCCCGAGCCAGGGCAGGTACCAGTGCGGATCTTTGGGATGCGCGGCGTCCATCTGCTCGAGCACCGAGAACGTGTCGGCCTGCTTGTCCGCTAAAACCGATCCGCCCAGCGCAGCGATGATCGCGTCGCCGTCCGGTGCCGCGCCCGGAGGGAGCCACATCGCCACAGCGGCGAACTCGTCCAACATCCATACCGTCTGGCTCGCGAAGGCCTCGCCACCGAAGGCAGCGACGAAAGCTGGAAACTGGGTCAGGTACGCCGACGGCTGTGGGTAGAGCCATCGCTCGACCGGATCGGCGATGAAGGCCGACACCAGCGTTGCCAGCACTTTGGGCTGGTCGGTCTTGGCTACCGGCTCGATCGTCAGCGGCCTCACGCTCGCAATCCTAAATCCGAGTCGATCTGCTCCTCGTCTCAGTGAGACTTGGCCACGCCGGAGGACAGCCGGCGCACGGGCGCGACCCACGAGACAGCAGCCTCGCGACCGCCTCCGCGGCAAACCACCGGTCCGGCGCCGGCTCCCGCCAACGCCTCCTCCTGTGAGCATTTGGTGCCTCGGCGGCAGTCCGAAACAGCAAAGCGATCACCAGCGGGATACTCCGTTTGTCGCAAAGTGGACACGCGGCACGCCAGCGGCCGCCCGGTCGTCTGGGCCCGAAGCCGATGTCGGCTACGTACGGCCCGGACGGACAGAGCTGCGTTACTCTGGCAGGTGGGCAACCTGGTGCGGTGATTACGCCCGACGAGCACGTCACGCGGGCGCCGGAGCGCTCGGCGGGGCGTCATGGACTCGGCGGTCCCGGCCTGACGCACCAACAGGCGCTGGTATCAGACCGCCAGTGTCCTGCTCTTATAGCCAACACCTCTCACGACAGCGAGGAGGCTCGACGAGCAACTCGGGAAGCTTCAGCGCTTTTGGCGACAACCTCGGATGAGAGTCCGCGACTCACCAAGGCAGTTGACTTCAACTCACTCCAATTTAAAAGGGGCGTGGCGTGGCTTCACAGTGGGGCAGTCACAGTTTGGCGCCGGGATCATCCGCGGGATGGTTCTTCGCGCGCAATAAGGAGACGGGGTTCCTCCCCGTTCTGCAGGTGACGCCGATGTCGCCCTCGTTTGCGAGTGGCGCCTGGGCAATTACGGGAGGCGGCTATCCCTACGAGAACCAGCTCGGAGTCAGCACAATCTGGAGTCAGCTTTCCGACGATGAGACGGAGCTGATCTATCACATGGTCGTCCAAAACAAGAGCAGCAACATCATTGAGTACGCGTTTGTGGAAACGGATCTATAGGGGATGAGATGAAGATCACCGTGGCGCATGACAGCAGTGGTGAGATCGTGTCGATGGCGAAGATCGGCGATCTGGCGCAGGCGGGAAGCAAGTTCACCCGGGCGGGCCTGGTGCCCGGCGGCGACCAAAAGGTGGTCGAGATCGATCTGAGCGACGAGCAGGCGGCGCGCCCAATGCGCGAGATCCATGCCAGCTACCGGGTCGACCCGGCGACCTCCACCCTCCTCCCTAAGGACGCGTGATGGCGAGCGAGTGGGGTAGTCACAGCCTGTCCCCGGGGGCATCGGCGGGCTGGTTCTTCTCTCGCCCGAACCTGCCGGGGTTCCTTCCAGTGCTGCAGGTGATGCCGCTGAACCCATCGTTCGCGCACGGGGAGTGGAACCTCACCAGCGGCGGGTACCCAACGGTGAACCAGTTGGGGATCAGCACGATCTGGAGCCAGCTGTCCGACGATCTCACGACAGCGAGCTACCAGATGGTGGTTCAGAACAACAGCAACGAGATCCTGGAATACGCCTTCTTGGAAGCGGACTCTTACGGACCCACGGTCGTTCCGGCACCGTCGGACGGCCTCGTCAGCAACTCCAACTACTTCCTCGATGCCGGCGGGGCTGCGCTCACGGAAGTCGTTGCCGCGATTGACTTCTCCGTTGATTTCGCGAGCTCGGCGAACGGCTATAGCTTCCAATTTAACTGCTACTCCACCGAGGGGCCGTCGATTTCGACCGAGTGGCAGCAGTTCGTCATCTACGCCAGCCCCAACTCGACGCAGCTGTGGGCGCGGATCGACACGTGGAACGGGACGACGGCCTCCGACGAGGTCAACCGGATCGACCAGGCCCTCGCGACGTTGCCCAATGCCGCGATCCCGGCCGGATACACCTTTACGATCACGCTGACCTACACCAATGACGGCACCGGTACCGTCACCGGCGCCACGTACGACGTCACCGACGAGACCGGCGACTCGATCGGGAGCACGACGATCACGATCGTCCCGCACATCCTGCGAACGACGGGCCAGCCGGCAACGTCGGCGAATCTGGGGCCCATCGCGGCCGCGACATGGAACATCGGCGGCGACTACGGCGGGAACCAGGCGACGCTCACAAGTGGAGCAGGGGTTGTCACCTGCTCTGCCGACAACGTGCTGAGCGTCTCCACTTCTGAGCCAACCTACACCGACTTCAACGACGGGACAGCCGAGAACGCCAACTTGATCTTCGGCCCGCTAGCAGACCTCTCAAATACGCTCGTCGCGCAGTCGTTCGGGGTCACCACCGAGAACGGGAGCGCGCCGCGCCTTCGCCGCGGCCGGCGAGGCCGCCGTGTGCTGCCCGCGCCAGACGTAGCCAGCCTCGGCGGGATGCGCGCTCGTGGGTCGGCGAGTCCGGACAGTGGAACCAGAGCCACCCTAAGACCGGCGTAGTGAGTTAGTGGGTGCAGCCAGCGCGGTCGGCGACTGGCGCGGCTGAGCGTGAACTGGTAGTCGACGGCCTCGTCGCGCCGGTGCTGCCGCGACCCGCACGATCCCTTTCGTGCTCCGCAGCCATGTCCCCAGACACCTCTTCGAACGAGAACGCGGCATAGGCTCGGGGACCGGGGCGCCAATGACTTCGTTGCTTGCGTCGTGCCGCGCCGTGAGAGAACAGGGGGTCGGCTGTCAGCCTGGACTCAGCGGCCCGGTGCCTGCAAGGTCAGCGCGCCGCCGCTCTGCCTCGGCTGCGCGCAAGCGTGCTTCTGCTTGCTCGCACGCTCGTTGGAGGTCGCGCATGCGTGCTTCGCTGCTCGATCGCTGTCCGTAGGCCCTGGCCCGGTATAAGTCGTAGCGCTGGCGGGCGTGTTGAGCCTCGACGCACAGATCCTCCAGATGCCTGGTGGACATCGCTCGGGTCTGACAGAGGGGCGTGGCCGGTCGATAGGCGCCGAACGGGTCAGCGGAGGCCCCAGTCGGCGCCCGCTCTCGGTCGCAGGTGGCGTTTAGTTGAGCTCGAAGTGGTGATACAGAGCCGATTCGTCGGCCTGGGAGCGCTCCTCGCAGTGCAGCTCGATATTCGGCCCGGACTCGGCCTTCTCCGCGCTGACGATCACCTGCAGATCGTCGGGACCAATCGTGATCCTCCTCACGTAGACGCCGCGGCTGTGCGCGCCCCGTGCCGACGTCGATGACGGCAAGCGCCGGCAAGCGCCCGAGCACCACGACCGGCCGAGGCCGCCGCGGATTATTGAAAGCAGGCCATCGCACCCAGCAAGCGCAGTGCGGCATAGCTGCAACGCCGATACTCCGATTTGTGGGTCAGCCGCACGCGCCCCCGCTCGGCTGTCGCTATCGCTACAGGCATGCGTACCGGCCGCGGTCTCGGGCGACCGCTTTCATCGTCTCGCCGCCACGCGGCGCGCGATCGCACTGGCGACTTTCCGGTCAATAGGGCCCGAGGTCGCCGAGGCGAGCAAAGGCATTTGTCGGCCTCAAGACGACGCGGCGCGGCGGTTGGTCAAAGAATTGGCCTGACACTGCCGGAACGATGGCTATAGGCTCGTGAGCGCGATGCCTGCGCAGATTGGCCTTTCGCGCGGGGGAGCGTCAGTCGTTGATGTCGATGACCGGGGTGATATCAGGGAGTTTCTGCCCCTGATCGGAATGCTCGTTGGGAACGACAGCGGTGCCGAGGGCAAAGAACTCGATCACGTGACTGCCCCACCCGTGGTTGTTCTCGTGCAGCTTGACCTCCACGATCCCGAGCACGCCATCACCGATCGCCTCGGCCTCTTTCTGCATGCGCTCCATCGCTAGCTCGCGCGCGTCGTAGAGGGCTTGGGTGTACTGCTCGAGTTCGACGTTCTGACCGGTCTGGCGCATCGATTGGAGCATCCCGCGATGCGCGACGTGATATACGCAGTTTCCCATGACCAGGCCCACCGGTCGCTTGCCGGTCTGCATCAGCGTCCAGAACGCCTGACCGGAGAGATCACTGGTGAACGGACGTCCGTTGGGCGCGCGGTGCACTTTGCCGCCCTTGTGTTTGATCGCGGTGCCGATGGCGATGAACTCCGCCATGTCCGCACCCCACTCATAGCGCCCGACGTCCAGGCGAACGCCGACGATGCCGTCGGCGCCCAGCTGATCGGCCTCCTCCTCCATCCGCGTCATCGCGAGCTCTCGTGCCGAGTACATAGCCTGGGTGAGCACCCCCATCTCCTGACTGGCTTTCCAGTTCGACTGCTGAAAGCCGATGTGGTAGATGCTCGAGCCGACCACAAGACCGACCGGCTCAAAGCCGGCCTTCTCGACGCACAGGTACTCGTTGACTGAGAGGTCGGACGTGAACAGTCCGCGCGCATTCATCTGCAGTCGCTCGCCGGCGTGCTCGGCGAGTCCTTCGGTACTTGTCGGGTCGTAGGTCGACATGGGTGCTCTCCTGAAGTTAGGCGCCGAGGTTGATCGCCATGACGGGCTCGCCCAGAGGGGCGGGGTGGGGCTCATGCGCTCCGAGGGCGATCGCGGTGCCGAGCACGTGCATGGAGACGATGAAGACATGCTGCTTGTAGCCGGCGTTGTCGTATTCGGTGTGATCGATTTCGTGGGTTAAGGTCGAGATGACCATCTCGTTGGCGCCGGCGGCGCCAGCCTGACGCCGCACCTCGTCCATCGCGAGCCGGCGAGCGACGTAGACCCCCTGGGTGACCTCGCCAAGCTCCTGGTTGCCCCACCACGAGCGCATCATCTGATTGGCCGCCCCGCTGAGCGCCACGCACACCACAGCCGTGTGGCCGATGACGCCGACCGTGGCGGCGCCGATGCGGCGCAGCATGACGACGTCCTGGCCCGACAGCGCGCACATCCGCGGTCCCGAGGCGGTCCGCGGTGCGGGGGTGTTCTCCCGGACCGCGGTGCCGAACACGGCGTATTCCACGTTGCCCGGATCCCCCATGAAAGGCTTGGTGGTCATCTCGATGCCGATGACCGCGTCGGCGCCCGCCAACTGCGCCTCTTGGCCCAGACGGTCAAAGGAGCGCTGGCGCGAGAGGTTCCACGGTGCGGCAAACGACGGCATCTCAGCGATCCCGCCTCCATAGCCGGCCCAACCGTAGTTCTGCCATCCGTGCTGGACCACCGAGGAGCCCATGATCTGCGCAATCGGGGTCAGACCAGACGCGTGCGCCACCGCGTACTCCTTCGCGCTCAGGTCGCTGGTGAACACTGCCGACTCCCCGGCCGCGATCCGCTTCAGGCGCTGCTCGGCGCCCAGCGGGATGCCCCCGCGCCCGATGCGCTCCAGGTCGACAACCGCCGCTTGGCGCTCCTCTTCGCTCAGTGGCGTGATGCGTTTCCCGAACAATGGCAAAGCTTCTCGATGCTGACAGAGTCACATTACGGGGACCAAAAACGCCGCGCCGGCGCGCCGTCAGCGCCTCGGCCCCCAAAGGCCGCTCGCGCGCGGGATCCCACCGGTCACGGCGCTCGAGCGCGCCTTGACTTACGCCCTACCAGGACCCCGCCCGGTCGTGCCCGCCGCTGGCTCGCCTCCCACAAACGGGCCTACGGATTCACCAGAACGGCCGCTTGATCCCGACGCCTGCGCTTTGACGAGAATCCGATCACGCGGGCCAAGCCCGCGAGCTGACCAGCAACGCTCCATAGCAGTCTGCACACGCGACGTTGACGCCTGCTATCGGCGACAGCGGGTCTCCGACTACCCCACCACATGCTCGCTTTCGTCTGCCCGCCGGCGCCCGCGCGGACGAGTCCTCCGGCGACCAGAGGATCATCCGACGCTTGGAACCCGGATCGAATCCTTTGCCGCGAAGGCAATCATCGGCTCGTCGACCGGCGCGCGAGCGCATAGGCGCGACAAGGGACTCGTCGTTGGTGTCTGGAGGCTCCTGTCGCCCGACGTTGTCTAGGTGATGGATGATAATAGGATCGATACTTCGTCACTCAACTGAGGAGGCAGAGGTTGGCATCGCTCGAGGCCCAGGACCGGGCCGACATCTTCGTTTCGCACGCCTTCGACGAGCAGTTCGTGGATCTCGGTGAGATCCGGATGAACTACGCCACCACGGGGGATTCCGAGCTTCCCGCGGTCCTGCTCGTTCCCGCCCAGGTCCAGTCGTGGTGGAGCTATGAGAAGGCGATGGCTCTGCTCGCCGAGCACTTCCAGGTCTACGCAGTCGATCTGCGGGGACAGGGCCGCTCGACCCAGACACCCGGCCGCTACACGCTTGACAACATGGGCAACGACCTCGTCCGCTTCATCGACACCGTGATCGGACGGCCGACAGTGGTGAGCGGTAACTCATCTGGGGGCGTGCTGGCGGCCTGGCTGTCTGCCTACGCCAAGCCCGGGCAGCTGCGCGGGGCGGTGTACGAGGATCCGCCACTGTTCGCGTCGGAGACCAATCCCGCCGTCGGGCAATCGATCCGTCAGTCGATCGGCCCCATGTTCGCCGTCCTGCACAAGTGGCTCGGCGACCAGTGGTCTATCGGGGACTTCACGGGAATGCAGGAGGCGACTCCCAAGGAGCTTCCCCAGCATGTGCTGATCGCCTTGGGACGGATGGGGATCGGAGGACCGCCTGATCAGGCGCCGCCCAGCGAACCGCCCCAGAACATGAAGGAGTACGACCCCGAGTGGGCGGGCTCCTTCTGGAGCGGCGCGGCGAGCGCGGGGTGCGATCACTCCCGGATGCTGGCGGCCGTCAAGGTGCCGGTCCTGATCACCCACCACTTCCGCGAGATCGACGCCGATACGGGCAGCCTGATGGGCGCTGTCTCCGATCTGCAGGTCGCGCGCGCCCGCGAGCTGATCACCGGCGCCGGACAGGAATGTCAGGTCGTGGACCTGCCCGACATGGTCCATGGCATGCACGACGCAGACCCCGAGCGATTCGCGGAGATCATCGTCGACTGGTCCTCGAGCCTGGCCGCGGCCGGCTGAGCTCGGGCCCGGCCGGCAGCCCCGACACGGCCGCCAGGATCAGGACTCCGCCGCTGGGGCCCCCGACCGGCTGATCAGCCTGCGGATCGCCGCGGTCCGCCGAGAGCTTCCCTGGAACTTGGCCAGGCCGACCGCGAGCAGCAGGGCGACCCCGTTGAACAGGTCGGGGATCCAGGTCGGGGCTCCTGCCAGCTGCAGGCCCTTGACGCCGACCGCGAGGACGTAGACGGCGATCACCGTCCCCCAGACGTTGTACCGGCCTCCGCGGAACTGGGTCGACCCCAAAAAGGCGGCGGCGAACGCCGGCAACAGGTAGGGCGGCCCGATCGTCGGATCGCCGACTGCCAGCTGGGCACTCGTCAACCAGCCGGTAAGGGCGGCGATCAGGCCTCCGGTGATGAAAGCGCCGACGATCACACGCTGCGTGCCCACGCCCGCCAGACGGGCGGCGTCGATGTTCCCGCCGGTGGCATAGACCCGCCGGCCCGCGGGCGTCCGCTCGAGCACGTACCAGACGACCAGTGCGACCACGAGCATGAAGTAGACGGGATAGGTGATCCCGAACAGCTCGTTGGTGGCGACGTTCTGAAAGCTGCTGGGCAGGTTGAGGATCTGGGTGTTGCCGGATATCCACTCGATCATCGCCAGCAGCACCGAGCTCATCCCCAGGGTGGCGATGAACGAGTCAATCTTGGCGCGCACGACGAGCAGCCCGTTGACGATCCCGACCAGTGCGCCACCCGCCATCGTGACCAGGATCGCCTCGCCGGCCGACATCCCCTTGCTGATCAGCCAGGCCACCAGGATCGCGCCAAAGCCGACCTCGGCTCCGACCGCGAGGTTGAAGGCTCCCGCCGAGAGAGGAACGACGAGGGCGATGGCCGCGAGCGCAGTCAAAGCCTGCTGGGAGAGGATCGACCGCCAGGTCTCGGAGGTGAGAAACGTCCCCGGGACCCACAGCGCGAACAGGATGAACATCGCCACGAAGATGTAGATCGCGCTGATGTTGCGAAACGACAGCAGCCCCCAGAGGCGCGGGCCCCATGTCTCGCCAGAGCTCGCGTCCACGCTCGTGGCGATCGTGTCGCCGGCGGGAGCGTCCGAGGTTGCCGTCGTCGAGTCAGTCATGAGTCTCCTTCCCGCCTGCGCCAGATACCCTCTGCAAGAGCTCGGGCGCGAGGCCGAGGCTCTCACGGATCATCCGATCCTCACTGAGCTGCGAGCCCTCGATCTCGGCCACGAGCTCGCCATCTCGGAGCACGAGCACGCGGTCACAGAGCATCGCCAGCTCCTTGGTGTCAGATGATGAGACGAGCACCCCCGTGCCGTTGGCGGCGGCCCGTGCCAGCAGCTCATAGATGGCCGCCTTGGCACCGACGTCCACGCCCTGGGTGGGCTCGTCGAGCAGCAGCAGCGTGGGGTCGTTGCGCAGCCACTTGGCGAGCACGACCTTCTGCTGGTTGCCGCCGCTGAACAGGCCCAGCGCCCGCTCAGAGGAGGGCGGCCGCAGCTGCACCCGATCGACCCACTCGCGTGCCTCACGCCGCTCCGCGCGGCCGTCGATCTGTCCCAGGCGCCGCCGGAACGGAGCGAGGCGCGGCAGCGTGAGGTTCTCGCGCACGCTCAAGGTCATGACCGCGCCGTCCCGGTGGCGGTCCGCGGGAACGAAGCCGATATCCCTAGAGATGGCGCGGGACGGACTGGCGGGCGGCAGGGCGCGGCCCTCCAACAGGACCTCGCCCCCGCTCCGAGGAAGCGCTCCGAACAGGACACGTGAGAGATGCTCGCGGCCGGAGCCGAGGATGCCGGTGACACCCAGGATCTCGCCCGCGCGCAGCGTGAAGTCGACGCCTTTGACGGTCGAGCCTCGCAGGCCCGAAACCCGCAGCAGGACGTCGTCGGTCCGTCCTTGACGGCTGACGCCCTCGGCCACGGCACGGCCGACGATCATCCGCACCAGCGCGTCGTGGTCGAACTCGCCGGCAGCCACGTCGGCGACCTTCTTGCCGTCGCGCAGCACCACGACCCGGTGGGCGAGGTCCATGACCTCGTCGAGGCGATGGGAGATGAAGATCACGGCCGCCCCGCGCTGCGCGACTCGGCGGATGGCCTCGAACAGCTTGCCGGCCTCATCGCCGTGCAGGGCCGCGGTCGGCTCGTCGAGCACGAGTACGTTGTCGTCACGCGTCCATCCATCGAGCGCCCGAGCGATGGCGACGATCGTCCGCTCCGCCGCCGACAGCTGCAGGACAGGCGCGCGGACATCGAACCGGACTCCAAACTGGGCGATCAGCTCGCGCGCCCGCGACGCTTCTCGCCGCGTGTGGACCGGGCGCAGGCCGCCGCTGCCGAGCTCCCGGCCGAGGTCCAGGTTCTCGATCGTGGTCAGCATCGGGATCAGCCCGAGGTCCTGATGGATGAAGTGCAGCTCGGAGCGGGCGGCCCGGCCCCCGACCTCGGTTCCCTCGCGGCGGAGCGTCTCGATGCTGCCGCCGTCGGCCTCGTAGACCCCGGCGAGGATCTTGACCAGGGTCGACTTCCCCGAGCCGTTGGCGCCAACGACGGCGACCACCTCACCCGCGCCGACCTCGAGGTCGACTCCGTCCAGCGCTCGGAGTCCGGGGAACGTCTTGGTCAGTCCCCGGACTCTGAGCAGCGGCTGATGCGTCGCCGCGATCATGGGAGTGTGGCCATGAACGCCGCGCGCCTACTTCCCTGTCCACAACTTGGCGAAGCGCTGCGGGAAGTCCGGATAGCCGCTCCATCCCTTGGACACGTCGCCGGTGAGGTCGTTCTTGTACAGGAACTGGATCGGGACCGTCCCCGCGCGCTCACCGGCGGTCAGGGGCTGATGGGTGGAGAGGCGGACGAGCTCGTCGAGCTCGTCCCACACCATGACCCCCAGGTCGAGCCCAAGCCCGGACTCGATCTGGCCCGCCTTGATGTACTGCAGGGCGATCGGATTGGGGGCAAAGCCGGTGACGTCGACGTTGATGCCGCTGGCCTTCAGCGCCGCCGGAAGCCCGGCGACAGTCTCCTCGCTGGCGAACACCGCGATCTTGGTGTCAGGATGTGACTGCAGGTCATCGACAACTCGCGTGGGCGCGGTGTTGCCGACGGTCGCCACCGGGATGGGGACGTAGCGGTTGGTGCAAGACGGGCACAGGCGAGCCATCTCCGCCTCGTAGCCCTTCTGGATGTAGGAGGTGAAGTCCAGCTCGGGGATGCTGTAGAAGACCGCGTTGGCCTTGCTCCCGTGGCGCGAGATGACCTGGTCGGCGAGCAGCTTGCCGGACAGGAGCGAAAGCCGCTGGTCGAAATTGGCGGCGCCAATGCCGTACTTCTGGGGATTCATGACCCCGTTGGCGGCCATCGGGATCTTGTCCTGGACGGCCTGTTTGAGCTGCGGGGCGAACTGGTCCGGGGTGATCGCCGTGAGCAGGATTCCGTTGGGCTTCCGGGCGATGATCGACGACATCGCGCTCTGCAGTCCGCTCGCTGACGCCCCCTTGACCACAAGGAGCTTGTAGCCGAGCAGGCTCTCGGTGGGCGGCAGGAGCTGGGCGAACAGGCCGCACACCGGGGTCGAGCACTCCAGGTAGGCGAGGGTCTGGCCCGTGGGGCGCTTCTTGAGCGGCTGGTCGACGGGGAACGGGGTCGGATGGCCGGTGTAGCGCGCCACCGCCGCCGTAGCGGCAGCGGTATTGGCCGAACCTGAGCTTCCGCTCGCTTTGGAGCCGCCGCCGCTGGCACTGCTCGTACTCGAACTGCTTCCACACGCCGCAATCCCGAGCGCGAGCACGACCGCGGCTAGGGCGATGCCGACCTTCAACGGGCTACGCAACATCTTCTCTCCTCCATGACTGCGGGTTTGTTGCACGGACGACGCGGCTCCGTGGCAATCCTCACCGTCTCAGGCCCCCGAACCGGGGGTTGAAGCCGGCGCTGCCAGTGTATAGATCATAGATGATCCTCGCTACATTAGAGTTTCAATAGGAGCGTACGTGACCGTCTCGTACCCTATGATCGAGAATCGATCCTATTAGGATCGTTTCCAGCACGATAGGAGGACTTGTCATGACGATTGACGCGACGGAGCGCTGGTCGCGATCCCTGGTCGGCCGGCACGTGTGCCGGACGGGCGCGCGGTGAGCAGCCACGACGGCCGCTTCGCCGTCGTCACCGGCGCGGCCAGCGGCTTTGGCCGTGCCATCTGCTCGGAGCTGGCCAGGCGAGGAGCGGAGATCATCGCCGTCGATCTGAACTCGGCCGACGAGACGATTTCGGAGGTCGAGGAGATCGGTCGCCGCGCGCTCGGGCTTCACGCCGACGTGTCGCGGCCCGACCACGTCGCCGCCATCCAGGAGGAGATGATCGCCTTCGGCGGCCGCGTCGACATCCTGGTCAACAACGCGGGGGTGTTCCCGTTCAAGGACATCTTCGAGCTCGAGTACGAGCAGTGGAAGCGAACCCAGGAGGTCAACGTCGACTCTCAGTTCCTCATGACCAAGGTCGTCATCGGCTCGATGCGTGAGCACGGCTGGGGACGGATCGTCAACCTGGCCTCCAATTCGCTGGGACTGGCTGTTCCGGGTCTGGCGCACTACATGGCGAGCAAGGGCGGCGTGATCGGCCTGACCCGCGCGCTCGCGAGTGACCTCGCACCGTTCGGAGTGACCGTCAACGCGATCTCTCCCACGGCCTCGCGCACCCCCGGAGGGAGCCAGAACATCGGTGACGAGCTCTTGGAGAGGGTCGCGCAGATGCAGGCCATCAAGCGCGTCGGCGTCGCCATCGACATCGTCGGCACCGTGTGCTTTTTGACGAGTGAGGACTGCGCCTTCGTCACGGGACAAACGATCGTCGCCGACGGCGGACTGGTCAGGGTGTGAGCTCAGAGAGGAGAGAGCAGTGGAGCGACTGACCGGGATCATCGACGTCCACTCGCACGCCATCCTGCCCTTCGGGCGCGGCGCGCCGGTCGGAGCGGGAAACGTTCAGCCCGAATGGTCGGTGGAGATGGCGCTTGACTACATGGAGGAGTACGACATCGCCGCGTGCGTCTTGTCGGTGCCCGATGCCGCCAACCATGCCACCGGAGCCGAGGCGCGGGAGATCAGTCGGCGCATCAACGAGACGCTGGCCGGGATCGTGGCCGAGCATCCCAGCCGGTTTGGAGCCCTGGCGTCGCTGCCCGGACGCGATCCCGACGGTGCCGCGGCCGAAGTCGGCCACGCCCTCGACGTGCTCGGGATGGACGGGATTGCGACTTCGACGAGCATCGATGACGCCTACCTGGGTGAGCCTCAGTTCGACCCCTGGCTGCAGGAGATCGACCGGCGGGGGGCGACGCTGTTCGTGCACCCGTCGATCAGCGGACCCGGGCAGAGACTGCTCGTCGGCCTCAACGCGTCGGTGATCGAGTACATGTTCGAGACCACGCGGATGGTCGTCACCATGGTCGTCACCGGCGCCAAGCGGTGCTTCTCGAACATCAAGGTCATCTCCACCCATGCCGGCGGCACCATCCCGTTCCTCGTCAATCGACTACAGACGCTCCAGCACACCTTTGGTGTCGGGCCGGGACGCCTTGAGCTCTCATCCGACGAAATCCGAGCGGGCGTGGCCTCGTTTCATTACGACCTCACCGCCGCCACATCGGAGGCGCAGCTCGGCGCCCTGCTCAAGCTGGTGCCGCCCTCCCGGATGCTGATGGGACTGGATCTACCGTTCATGCCCAGAGCAAGCTTTGCTCCCGCGATCGCGGATCTGAACAGCTCTCAGGCTTTGGACGCGGCCGACCGGGAAGGCGTGGCTCACGAGAACGCGGAGCGTTTGTTTCCCGCCCTCAAGGCGCGTATCGAGCACAGAGATCATCGGCTAAAGGTAAGTGAGGAGAAGGTATGAGGTTCGCGAATCACAATGACCGGCTGACGCTGATCGAGGTCTCAGCCCCCGAGGATCTCGACGGCGCACGCGGCATCGACCTGCACGAGGCGAGCGGCGGTGCGATCCCGTCCGACCCCGCGGCCGCGTTGGACCAGTGGGACGAGGTGCTCAGCGCCGCCCGATCCCTGTCCTCGCGCACGGGTGAGGTGGCCATCGACCGCGCGCTCCTGGGTGCCCCCACCCCGCGGCCCCGGCAGATCTTCGGCATCGGGATCAACTACGCGGACCACGGTGCCGAGGCCGGCATGGAGGCCCCGGAAGTT
Source organism: uncultured Solirubrobacteraceae bacterium (assembly GCA_963731395.1). Classification (GTDB taxonomy): domain Bacteria; phylum Actinomycetota; class Thermoleophilia; order Solirubrobacterales; family Solirubrobacteraceae; genus Palsa-465. The sequence continues at coordinate 320,981 of CAVSVH010000012.1, read as the reverse complement.
CCGCTCGTGTTCACCAAGCTCGGCACCGCCGTGACCGGCCCCTTCAACGCCATCGGCCTGAGCACCGAGTCGGTCGACTGGGAGGTCGAGGTCGTCATCGTGATCGGACGCGCGGCTAGCGATGTCCCGCTCGCCGACGCCTGGGACGTGGTCGCCGGCGTGACCGCCGGCCAGGACCTCTCCGACCGTGACATCCAGTGGCGCCCGCAGTCCGCTCCCCAGTTCGGGCTGGGGAAGTCGCTGCGTGGATTCGCGCCCATGGGACCGACCATCGCCACCCCGGACGAGTACCCCGACCCCGACGACATCGAGCTGGCCTGCCGGCTCAACGGGGATGAGGTCCAGCGCAGCCGGAGCTCGGAGATGCTGCTGAGCGTGGCGGAGCTCATCGTCTACCTGAGCGCGATCACTCCGCTGCTCCCCGGCGACGCGATCTTCACGGGGACGCCGAGCGGAATCGGAATGACCCGGACGCCCCCCCGCTACCTGACGCCGGGCGACAGCCTCGAGAGCTGGGTGCAGCGCGCGGGAACGATGTCGCACACCTTCGCCGCGGTTCCCGCCGCCCAGCAGGCCGCCGGCTGAGCCGAGCGCCGGGCAGCGAACCGCGTCCCGTTTCCAGTCCGTTGTTTGAGGATCATAGATCATGTAGAGTCGATCACCGCGAGTGGGTGTACACTCGCAGAGGGTCATCTGGACGGCGATCGACGAGCGAGGAGAGAGCGATGCCCACCATCACTCCGGCCAATCCGGTGCTTCACCATGTCACTCTCAAGACGAACCGTTTGGACGAGATGGCAGCCTGGTACAAGCAGTCGGTGGGCCTTGAGCCCAACCACTTCGGGCCGTTCGGGGCGTGGCTGACAAACGACTCGGCCAACCACCGGGTGGCTCTTCTGGTCGCCCCGGGTCTCGACGACGATCCCGGCAAGATCGAGCACACCGGCATGCATCACCTGGCGTTCGAGTACGAGAGCATCGACGGATTGCTCTCCACCTACGAGCGCCTCAAGACGGAGGGGATCAGCCCCCACGCGTGTCTGAACCACGGGCTGACGACGTCGCTGTACTACGTCGATCCCGACGGCAACAGCGTAGAACTGCAGACCGACAACTTCGGTGACTGGGACGCGTCCAGTGAGTGGATGCGTACGGCGCCCGAATTTCAGACCAACCCGATCGGAGTCAACGTCGATCCCGGTCAGCTGTCGGCCGCCTGGCAGGCCGGGGCTGACGCCGCCGAGCTGCACAAGCGTAGCTTCGCGGGCGAGTTCGACCCGGGCACGCCGCTCGACCTCCGGCTTCCCGCCGAGGCGGAGGACGAAGCAATAGAGGCCATCTAGGCGCAACCACCGCGGCCGCGGGTCGCCCCCGCGCCGCGTGCCGCCGCCGGGGGCACGATCATGCCCGTTGATGGCACGGTCAAATGACCAACCCGCCTCGCGCCGGCAGCAGGGCATCCAATCGGTCGAGGTCGGCATGCGCGTCCTGGAGGCGATCGAGGCGCACGGCGGCCCCGCCTCGTTGTCAGAGGTCGCCGCGGCCTCCGGCATGCCCGCCAATAAGGCGCATCGTTACCTGGTGAGCCTCGGACGAGCGGGCTTCGTCGCCCAGGACAGGCTGAACGGCGTCTACGACCTGGGGCCGGCGGCGCGGCGGTTGGGAGTCGAGGCGCTCCGGCGCAACGACGAGGTCAGTATCGCGTCGGCGCGGGTGATGGCGCTGCGAGACGAGACCGGTCACACCATCAATCTCTCGGTGTGGAGCGAAAGCGGACCCACGATCGTCCGGTGGGACACGGGACGGTACGCGTTGTCGATCACGTTTCGTGTCGGCTCGGTGCTGCCGCTGCTCGAGTCATCGGTCGGCCGGGTGTTTCTCGCCTATCTACCCCGCGCTCAAACGCGGGCGGTCCTGGCCCAACAGCAGCGAAAGCAGGAGACCGGGGGGATGCCGACGGCGGAGGTCAAGGCCATTGCCGAGCAGGTGTCCCAAGCCGGGTTCGCCTATACGACAGCCGCTCTCGTGCCCGGCCTCGCGGCCCTGGCCGCACCCGTGCTGGCGGTCGACCGCGAGCTCCTGATGGTCGTCGGGCTGGCCCTCCCGGCTCGGCTCGCGCGCGGAAGGACGCTGTCTAGGCTGACCGACGAGCTCACGACCGCGGTGGGAGAGATCTCGGCGAGCCTGGGCCAAATTCCGGACGACTTCCCGGGTGACACGTGATCATTTCCCGGCACGGCCGGCGGGCGATCCTCTAAAGGCCCAGAAGGCGCTGAGCGTTGCCCCGGCCGATCTGCTCGAGCTCGGACAGTCCGAGCTCCAAACCGTCGAACCAGTCGACAGCGTCGCTGATCTGCTCGTAGGGGTAGTCGACGGCGAACAGGATCCGCTCGGAGCCGACCTGATGGATTGCCGCCAGGAGCGACGGCGTGTGGAAGTTGCCGCTGGTCGTGATGTAGAAGTTGTCGCGGAAGTAGTCGACGGTGGAACGTTCCAGGTTCACGCTCGGGATGTGCTCGAGTCGCTGCTGGGTGCGGTCAAGCGCGAACGGCAGCAGCTCGCCCATGTGACCGAGGATGATCTGCAGGGTCGGCACCCGGTCAAAGAGGCCGCTCGTCATGAGACGGAGCGCGTGAGTGGCCGTCTCCATGGTGAAAGCCCAGGTCGGTCCCAGCAGCTCCTCCCGCCCCTGGTAAATCCGTCGCTCGGAGGGAAGCGGATTGCGGGGATGCAGGTAGAAGGGGACGTCGAGGGCGGCGACTCGCTCCCAGAACTCCTGGTACTGGGGCTCGTCGTAGTAGGCCGCGGTGCTCAGATCGCCCACGCTGCTGTAGCCGTTGGCCATGGCGCCCCGGAAGCCGAGGTCGCCCACCGCCCGTTCGAGCTCGGCGGCGGCGGCGTTCGGGTCCTGGAGCGGGAGCGCTGCGAAACCGGCGTACCGATCGGGTGATCGCCGGACGATCTCGGCCAGAGCGTCGTTGGCATGCCGAGCCGCGCTGACGGCGTCGGAGGCGCCGACGATGTCCTGTAGGCAGGGGGCGGTCAGCGACAGCACGGAGGTTTGGATTCCCCCGGCGTCCATGGCCTTCAGGCGTCGCTCGTCGGTGTCCTGAAGCAGCTCCGTCACCAGCTGCCACTCGTCTTGATCCCAACCGATGTTGGGGAAGATCGTGTCGAGCAGCTCGGGCGTGACGAAATGCTCCTCGATCGCAATCTTTCCGTCCACGTCTTCCTCCCTCTCGGCTCACGAATAGGCGATCGATTCACTATACTGCAACGTTATTCGAGGCGGGAGATCGAGTGCAGTCGAGCGACATCGACAACTGCGACGTCGTGTACGCGTCCTGGATGCGCGAGCACGCGTGTTGCGCGGTCCTCGTCCGTCCCGACTGGCACATCTTCGGGACGGCCGCCGACGCCGACGCCGTGCGGCGGCTCGTCGCCGAGCTCGGAGGCCGCGTGGCCGCCGGCCGTGAAAGCCCCACCTTCATCCCAGACCATGCCAGTCCGGCAATTCAGGAGGAGACAGCCCAATGACCACAGAGCTCGTAGCCCGACATTGGATCGGCGGACAGTGGACGACCTCGGGACCGCAGAAAGAGACGATCGACCCGGCCACGGGTGACGCCATCGGAACCTTCTACGACGGCGATGCCGAGCAGGCTCAGCACGCGATCGACGTTGCCGCGGCGACCTTCCAGACATCGCCTTGGCGCGCGGACGCCATGCTGCGCGCCACCGCGCTCAGCCATCTCGCCGACGCCTACTCCGCCCGCCTGGACGAGCTGATCGACACCCTCTGCCGGGAGAACGGCAAGCTTCGCTACGAGGCGGGGTACGAGGCATCATTCATTCCCCGCGCCCTGCGCTTTGCCGCCGGGCTGGCGGTGCAGAACTTCGGACGCGTGCTCGACACCCGTCCCGGACAGCAGTCGATGTCCATTCGTCAGCCGGTCGGCGTGGCCGGGCTGATCATCCCCTGGAACTCCCCGGCGTATCTCTTCGTGCGGGCGCTGGCGCCCGCCCTGGCGGCGGGGTGCACAGTGGTGACAAAGATGCCGTCGCAGGCAGCGCAGAGCGCCGCCCTGGCCGGCGAGATCCTCGGCTCGGTCCCCGAGCTGGCCGACGGCGTCGTCAACATTTTCATCGAGTCGGGCGACGCCGGCGCCCGGCTGCTCGTTGACTCGCCCCAGGTCCCGGTCGTGAGCTTCACCGGGAGCACGCGCACCGGGCGCCTGATCGCGCAAGCAGCGGCGAGCAGGCTCAAGCGCGTCGGACTCGAGCTTGGCGGCAAGACGCCACACCTCGTCTTCGACGACGCCGACCTGGGTGCCGTCCTGCCGACGCTCGAGAAATCATCGACGGTGTTCGCCGGCCAGTTCTGCATGACCGGCAGCCGGATCCTCGTCCAGAGGGGGATCGCCGACGACCTCAAGCGGGGGCTAGCCGAACGCCTGGAGGCGGTCCGTCCCGGGCCGGCCTCGAATCCGGAGAGCGACATGGGGCCGCTGATCGACAAGGCCTCCGTCGCCCGCGTCGAGGCCGCCGTGCAGGCGGCGGTCGATTCCGGGGCGCAAGTCATCGCCCGGGGCGGCCCTTCGACCCTTCCCGAGCTCGAGGGAGGTGCCTTCTATCACCCGACGCTCCTCGAGGTAACCGATGTCTCGCTTCCGATCGTCCAGGAGGAAACCTTCGGTCCCGTGCAGACGCTTCAGGTCTTCGACACCGAAGACGAGGCGGTGGCGCTCGCCAACGACAGCGAATATGGACTCAGCGCATGCATCTGGAGCCGCGACGTCGATACCCCGATGCGGGTGGCGCGGCGTTTGGAGGCAGGCCTCATTTCCATCAACAGCTGGGCAAACCTGGCCGTCGAGTTCGAGGAGGGCGGTTTTAAGTCAAGCGGCGCGGGCCGGCTTGGCGGTGTGGCCTCGCTCGACGACTTCGTGGAGTACAAGCAGATAACCCAGGACTACGCCTGATCCGGGCGGGCCCGAGCCAATGCTCGGTGACTGAACGGGTGACGCCGATCAGACGGCCGGTCGATCGGCGCCGCTCTCGGTCAGGCTCTTGACGATCTCGCGCTCGTTGCTTTGGAGGTGGTCGGCGACGGCCTTGCGGGCCTTGGCGGCGCTCCGCGTCCGGGCGGCCTCCAGCAGCGGGCGGTGGCGCTCCTCGGGGGAGCGAGTGAAGAGCACGTCGGTCTCGATGTAGACGATCCTCAGGTACCGCTCCCCGGCGTGCCAGAGCTCGGTGATGATGCGCTCCAGCCGGGGCGTCATGACCGGCGCCATGAGCGCGGCGTGAAACGCGTTGTGGCTGTTCCAGAACTCGTCGGAGTCGACCTCGAGCTCAGACATGGCGGTGAGCTCGCGCTCGAGCAGGGCCAAGTCCTCCGCGGTGAGGGCGGGAGCCGCCCGTCCGGCCGCGTCGGCCTCGATCAACTCCCGCAGGCGATAGATCTCGCGGAGGTCCTCGAGCTCGAGCGGTGCCACGATGGCCGTGCGCGCGGGACGGAGAACGACGAGCCCTTGGCCGGAGAGGCGCTGCAGAGCCTCGCGAACCGGGCTGTGACTCACGCCTAGGTCGGTCGCGAGGTCGCTGATCGAGATGGTCTCACCGGGCCGCAGGCGACCCTCGAGAATTGCTCGGCGCACTGCGTGGCTGACCCGGTCCACGAGCGACTGCGTGGTCGGGGAGATGGGTGATATGCCGGTCTTAGTGGCCAACGCGGAGTCCGAATCGATAATAGATCATGCTGCGGACCTTCCTGGGGTCCGCCCAGCGGTCACACCCCGAGGAGACGCTCGGCATTGCCATGAGCGATCTTCTCCGCGTCGGCCGGGCTGAGCGGCGCCTCGCGCAGGAACCTCGTGGCCTCCGTGCTGTCCGAGAACGGATAGTCGACCGAGAACATGACCCGGTCGGCGCCCAGGACGCCCAGCGTACACAGCAGGGGCTGGTCGGTGGTGTACCCACAGGTCGTCACCCAGAGATGGTCATGGATGGTGTCGGCCAGCGAGGTGCCAGGGCCGGTCACCAGGTCCAACTGCGCGGCGGCGCGAGCAAGCGAGAAGGGGAGGTTTTCGCCCATGTGACCGACGATGACCTGCAGGCCGGGAAAGCGCTCGAAAGTGCCGGTCACCGCCATGCGCAGCACGTGCATCCCGCACTCGGTGTGCCAGCCCCAACCTGAGGTCGAGAGCCGGGCAGCGACGGCGGGCGCCAAGCCTGAGAAGTAGGCGTCAAAGACGGCCGGCGGCGGAGGCGCGGGGTGCAGGTAGATCGGAACCCCTAGACCCTCGGCGGCGCCCAGCACCGGGCGCATCGAGGCGTCGTCGAGGAAGACGCCGTTGGTCTGGCCGGCGATCAGCGCGCCGACGAACCCGAGATCGCGCACCGTGCGGGTCAGCTCCTCGGCGGCGCTCTCGGGGTCGCACATCGGTAGGGAGGCGAACGCTCGCAACCGATCGGGGTGAGCTGTGACCGCAGCCGCCATCCGATCGTTGAGTTCACGCGAGATGGCCGTGGCGCGCTCGGAGCCGAGCTTCTGGATCCCGGCGTTGGGGACCGAGAGCACCTGGACATCGACGCCGGCGTCATCCATCACCCGCAGCCTGGCCTGGCCGACATCGCCGAGCGCGTCGAGCAGGCCCCATACGGTGGCCGGGTCGATGCCGGCGTCCTGCGCGATGTCCCTGGGGAGGAAGTGCTCCTCCAACGCGATGAACCTCACCTCAGACCTCCTGTCGATCGCGGTGGTGTCACGACGCGTCCAGCCCGGGCATGAGCTTCAGGGCATTGCGTGTGGTCAGCTCGCGCCAGGTCTCGCCGGGGGGCTGATCGGCCTCGTCCACCGAGCGCACCTGGTCCCCGGTGGCCGCGGCCGGCGTCCAGCAGTAGTCGCTGCCGTAGAGCAGGCGCTCTGATCCGAACGCCCTGACGAGCGCGGGAACCTGATTGGGAAAGGGGGTGCCGGCGATGTCGAACCACAGGCCGCGTATCTGCTCAGGTGTGGTTGGACCGCGCCCGGCCTCGCCCATGAAGACCGATCGGAAGAGCTCGATGCGATCGGCGAGCAGCGGAAGGGCGCCGCCCCCGTGGGTGAAGATCCACTGAATACCGGGATGGCGGGTCAGGACCCCGCTGAAGACAAGGTCCGAAACCGCTCGCGTCGTGTCGAAGATGAACTCGAGCATCGGCCGCGGCCGCCCGAGCGACACCGCCTCGGCGCACCGCGGGGACGTCGGATGCACGAACACCACCGCGCGGCGGCGATGAAGCTCGGCCCACAGCGGCTCATAGCGCTCGTCTCCCAGATAGACGCCATGGGCGTTGGTCTCGAAGGTCAAGCCGCGACTGCCCAGCTCATCCAGGGCATAGCCGAGCGCCTCCAGCGAGCCCGGCACGTCGGGCAGCGGCAACGACGCAAAATGACCGAAGCGACCTCGATGCTCACGGGCGACCCGTGCCCCGAAGTCGTTGACCTGACGAGCCAGCGCGCGCGCCGCCTGATCGTCTCCGAAGTGCACGCCGGGCGACGAGATCGAGAGCATCGAGGTGCGGATCCCCCACTCGTCCATGAGCTTGAGGTGAGTCTCGGCGTCCCAGGAAGGAAAGCCCGGCATACCGTCAGGATCGAGGTGCCCGCCCGCCTTGGCGGCGTCGATGTAACCGTCGGTCACGAAGTGCGAGTGGACGTCGATGAGCGGCGTTCGCCCACGCGTCGGTTCGTCCGCCGTGTTCATCCCGGCTCGACGGGGCTCGCGACCGGTGCCGGGGTGCGGCCGACCTGGAACGGGGGGATGCGGTCGGGCACCGTGCCGGCCTCCTGAAAGCGGGCGAACTCGAGCTCTTCGCGATCCAGCACTCGGGAGACGCTGGGGCGCGCCTCGGTGCGTCGTGCGTGATCGGCGCACCGCGGAAACGGCGTCGTGCCCATGCCCGACCCCACGGCCCTGAACCACAGCCACAGCATGTAGGCGTCGACGATCGTCCAGGCCCCGAACAGCCACTCCCGGGAATCCAGGCGGTCCTCGAGGATCGCGAACCCCTTCTCGAGCTCCTTGCGCGCGAGGGCCCGGATGCGTTCCCAGCTCTCCTCGTCGTCTGAGAACACCCCCGGGAAGCGCTGGCGCGCCACCGCGGGCTGAAGTCCGCTGGCAAACCAGGCCATCGTCGAGAGCGCGTCGGTGACCCGGCGCTCGTCGTCGGTGGGCAGCAGGTGCGCCTCGGGAAAGGTGCGGGCGAGCACCGTCTGGATCACCGGGTTCTCGGTGATCACCCAGCCGTCGATGACGACAGTCGGGACCTTCTCCTTGGGGTTCAGCGCACGGTACTCGGGCGTCTGGTGCTCGCCGATGTAGCGATTGACAACATGGACCGTGAACGGCGCGCCGGTCTCCTCCAAGGCGACGAACGGGATCCGGGCGCACGACCCAGGAGACCAATAGAGATCGATGGACGGCACAGCATCTCCTCGGCGAGCGGTGGCGGCGTTGCGTCTCGATCATAGATCATCCATACTTGCTCGGGTGAGCATCTCGCGGCCTCGGAGCGGATGAGCCTTCCGGGAACATCGGACCGGACCGGGGTGGACGTCGGGGTCGACCTGGAGGTCCTGGACGCCGTCCAACGGCGGGTCCTATGGCTGGCCACATCGATCATCCACCACGCCAACAACGTCAGGGATACCCCTTCCGGGGTCAAGGTAGGTGGGCACCAGGCCTCGTCCGCCTCGGCGGTCTCGATCATGACCGCGCTGTACTTCGCGCACCTGAGGGGCCCCGACCGAGTGTCGGTCAAGCCCCACGCGTCGCCGGTCCTCCACTCCATCGAATACCTCCTGGGCGAGCTCGACGAGCGCTACCTCACGACCCTGCGCGAGTTCGGGGGACTGCAGAGCTACCCCAGCCGACTGAAAGACCCCGTGCCCGCCGACTTTTCCACGGGCTCGGTCGGGATCGGGGCAACCGCCCCGATCTGGAGCGCACTCGCCCACCGCTACGTGGCCGGGCACTTCGAGGTCGCCCAGGGAGGCCGTCAGGTCGCGCTCGTCGGTGACGCCGAGCTCGACGAGGGCGCCTGCTGGGAGGCGATCCTCGACCCCGTGGTCTCGCAGCTCGGCGAAGTGCTCTGGATCGTCGACGTCAACCGCCAGTCGCTGGACCGCATCGTTCCCGACATCGCCGCCGACCGCCTGCGGCGGATGTTCGAGGCCGCGGGATGGCACGCCCGGACGGTCAAGTACGGACGGCGCCTGGAGGCTCTGTTCGATCAGGCAGGCGGGGGCGCGCTTCGCCGGCGGATCGATCAGATGACCAACGAGGAGTACCAACGACTGCTCCGGCTCGCTCCCGCCGACGTTCGCGAGCGCCTGCCCGGCGCCGGTCGCGGCCAACATGACATCGGGCGCGTGCTGAACGAGCTCGATGACGATTCGCTCATCGCCGCGCTCCGAGACCTCGGCGGACACGACTTGGGACAGGTCCTTCACTCCCTGCGCGAGGCCGACGCCGTGACCGACCGACCCTCGGTGATCTTCGCCTACACGATCAAGGCGTGGGGGCTTCCCACGCTCGGTCACCCCGCCAACCACTCGGCGCTGCTGACCGATGCCGAGTGGGAGCGCACCGGGATCGAGCTCGGCGCGCGGCCCGACGACCCGTGGGCGCGGTTCGCGCCCGGGTCGCGGGAGGCCGAACTGTGCCAGGAGGCCGCCGAGCGCCTCGCGCGCGAGCGTCCGGCGCCCGCCCGCCCGCCCGAGATCCCCCGTGACGTGGGTCGTTCCCACAGTGGCAGCGCGTCCACGCAACAGGCGTTCGGGCGGTTCTTCGCCGATCTCGCGCACTCCGCTCCCGAGGTGGGCGCGCACGTCGTGACCGTCAGCCCCGATGTCGCCTCATCCACCAATCTCGGTGGCTGGATCAACCGTGTCGGGATCTGGCATCCCGGCGATCGCATCGACTGGTTCGCCGACGACACCAACACACTGGTGCGCTGGAGGGAGTCAGAGCATGGCCAGCACATCGAGCTGGGGATCGCCGAGGGCAACCTGGTAGGGCTGCTCGGCGAGCTCGGCTCGACGTGGTCGCGCGACGGGCTTCCCCTGCTCCCGGTCGGAACCCTGTATGACCCTTTCGTCAATCGCGCGCTCGAGCCCTGGTCGTTCTCCATGTATGCCGGTGGGCAGTCGATCCTCGTCGGCACCCCATCCGGAGTGACCCTGGCCCCCGAGGGCGGAGCTCACCAGTCGATCATCACACCGTCCGTGGGTCTCGAACAACCTCAGTGCGTGGCCTGGGAGCCGGCGTTCGGTCAGGATTTCGAGTGGGCGATGCTCGACGCCCTGTCGCGCCTGGGGAAGCCCGGTGGCTGTTCGGCCTACTTCCGGCTCTCGACCCGGCCGCTGGACCAGTCCCTCGCGCAGGTCCCCGAGGATCCCGAGGCGCTCGAGCGCCGGCGGGCCGACGTGCTCGCCGGGGGCTACATGTTGCGGCGCGCCGAGGGGCGTCCGGCGATCACCGTCGTCGTCATGGGCGCTCCGATCCCGGAGGCGCTGCGGGCGGCCGAAGAACTCGAGGACGGCGGCTATCCGGCCGACGTGGTCTGCCTGACCTCGGCCGACCTGGTGTTTCGCGCCTTCCAGGCCCGCGGCGGCCTGGGCGAGGGATCTGACTCGATCCTGGAGCGAATCCTGCCGGTCGACCGCGCGACACCGCTGGTGACGGTGCTCGACGGCCACCCCCACACCCTGAGCTTCCTGTCGGCTGTGCACGGCGAGCCGATCGCCTGTCTGGGTGTGTCCGACTTCGGCCAGTCGGGCGATGTCTCTGACCTCTACCGCTACTTCGGAATTGACGCCGACACCATCGCCGGCGCTGCGCTGGACCTACTGCCATGACCGAGATCTTGATGCCAAGCCTGTCCGATTCGATGCAGGAGGGAACGATCCTCACGTGGCTCAAGGACGCCGGGGAGCGCGTGGAGCGCGGCGACGAGCTGGTCGAGATCGAGACCGATAAGGCGACGATGACCTACGAGTCGCCCGAGGAGGGGATTCTCGAGATCGTCGTCGAGCCCGGCAGCACCGTGGCCGTGGGCACGGTGATCGCCCGGGCGCAGGAGGGCGAGTCCAGGGTCATCGACGACGATGCCGCCGCGCAACCCACCGTCGCCGACGATCCCGTACCGGTCGAGGCTGCCTCGGCGCCCGTGGAGGATGGCCTCAACGGCGACGGCCCGGTTCGGGCCACGCCCCTCGCGCGGCGCCTGGCCAGCGCTCACGACATCGACCTGAGCCGCCTGAGCGGCAGCGGCCCGCGAGGCCGGATCCGACGCGTCGACGTCGAGCTCGCAGCCGGCGTGCGGGTCGAATCGCCGGCTCCTCGATCATCTGCGCCCGCGCCCGGCTTTGCACCTGCCCCCGCACCCGCCCCTGCCGTGCAGGCCGACGCGAGCGTGGCCCCCGCAGGCGAGGGCGCAAAGGGGCCGGTGACGGTCGTCCAGCCCACCCGGCTGCAACAGATAATCGCCCGTCGCATGTCGGAGGCCAAGGCGACGATCCCCGAGTTTCAGGTGGAGGCCGAAGTGACGTTCGATGCCGCCATCGAACTGCGCGCCCAGCTCAAGACGCAGGGCGGCGAACGCGTTCCCTCGTTCAACGACCTGGTCGTGAAGGCGTGTGCGCTCGCGCTACGCGAGCATCCGCGCGCCAACGCCTCCTACCGCGACGGAGCCTTCGAGCTCTACGGCCGGGTCAACATCGGCATCGCGGTGGCCGCGCAGGACGCTCTGGTCGTGCCCACGATCTTCGACGCCGACACGCGCTCGCTCGGCGCGATCGCCGCCGAGGCCAAGCGGCTCGCCGCCCGCGTCCGCGACGGCGAGATCACCCCGCCCGAGCTATCGGGTGCCACGTTCACCGTGTCCAACCTCGGGATGTACGGGATGTCGGCGATCACCCCGGTCATCAACCCACCTCAGGCGGCGATCCTAGGGGTCGGAGCGACCCGAGCGTTGCCGGCGATCGTCGACGGGGAGCTGATCGACCGTCACGTTCTCACCCTGCGCCTGTCCTGTGATCACCGGATCCTCTACGGCGCGGACGCCGCCGAGCTGCTCAGCGACATCCGAGGTCACCTGGAGCAGCCGCTACGGCTCATGTTGTGACTTCGAGCTTGATAGATCATAAGACGATCGATAAGTTTCATGTGGTGCTGAAGGAGCCGCGACGTACAGCGCGGCCCGTTGTCTGAGACAGGAGAGAGAGGGCCCCTCAGTGGCCGCAGATCGAGATGTGGGCAGGGCCGTGCGGCAATTGCGCGACGGCGGGATGATCGTGCTCTACGACGACCAGCACGATCAGGGCGACCTGCTCGCGGCCGCTGAGCTGACGACCGCGCAGACCGTCACCACGATGGTCCAGCGGGGCGGAGGACTCGTCGCGGTGGCGTTGCCCGCGGGCCGGATCCGCGACCTCGGGCTGAAACAGATCCCCGTGAAGCGAGAAGGTGGTCGCCGTGCCTGTGAGCGAACACCCACGATCGTCTCGGTCGAGGCCCGCATCGGAGTCTCGACCGGAATCTCGGCCGAGGACCGCGCTCGGACCATCTCGGCGCTTTCCGACCCCGCCAGCGAGGGTTCTGATCTCGTCAGTCCCGGGCATGTGTTCCCGCTGGCGGCCGCTGACGGCGGCCTCCTTGAGCGCTATGGCCGGCTGGAGGCCGCGACCGAGGCGGTACGGGCAGCCGGTCTGGAGCCCGCGGCCACGCTGTGCGACGTCCTGGATGACGACGGCGACCTCGCCACCGCCGCCGGGCTGCGGGCCCTCGCCCTGCAGCTGGGCATCCCATCTTTGAGCATCGGCGACCTCGTCGAGTCGCTCTCCGACGAGCTGTGGAGCAACCCCCTTCAAGCCGTAACCACAGGAGCCGCCGTGGCGGCCGGCGCGCGAGCCGGAGCCACCGCCATGCCGGCGACTGTCCTTCAACCCAGGAGCCTGAGATGACCGCCACACAGACCTCGTCTGAGGTCCCGACCCTGCCCGAACTGCTGGAGCGGATCGAGGAGATCAAGCCGATCCTGCAGCGCAACGCCGGCGACACCGAGTCCGACCGGCGACTCGCCCAGGAGAATGTCGAGGCGCTGATCGGAGCAGGAGCCTTCAGGGTCACCGTCCCGCGTCGCTTTGGCGGCTACGAGATGTCGGCCCGCGCCAAGCTCGAGGTCTCCTCGGCGATCGCCGAGGCCTGCGGATCCTCGGCCTGGGTGGTGGCGATCATCAACGGCTGCAACTGGATGGCGAGCCTGCTTCCCGGCCAGGGACAGGAGGAGATCTTCGGTTCGGGGTCCGAGGCCAAGGTCGCCGGCGTTCTGAACGCGACCTCCGAGGTTCGCAAGGTCGACGGCGGATACGAGGTCAGCGGCAAGTGGCCGTGGGCATCGGGAAGCTGGCACGCCGAATGGGGGCTGATCGGGATGATGGTCGTCGACGAATCAGGACAGCCCGTGGATCAGGCGCTGGCGTTTGTGCCAATGAGCGAGCTATCGATCCAGGAGACCTGGTTCGTCGCCGGAATGAAGGGAACGGGCTCAAACACGCTCATAGCCGAGAAGGTGTTCGTCCCCGACTATCGGTTGTTCTCGGTCTCGCGGGCTATGGCCCACGAGTACCCCACGGAGTACACCGACGAGGCCTTGTACCGCTCCTCGTTTATCCCCCTGCTGACGATCCTCCTCGCCGGGCCGCAGCTCGGGCTCGGTCGCGCCGCCCTGCGCTATGTGATCGAGAAGGCACCCAAGCGCGGCATCACCTACACCAAGTTCGAGCACCAGGTCGACTCGACCGCGTTCCAGCTGCAGATAGCCCGCGCGGCGACGCTGATCGACACCGCCCACCTGCACGCCTTCCGGGCGGCCGCCGACATCGACAACGCCGCCGGCGACGGCCAGGATCTCTCCTATCTGGGACGCACCCGGGTGCGCGCCGACACCGCCTATGCGATCACCCAGATCACCCAGGCGATCGACGCGCTGCTCTCGGCCCATGGCGCCTCGAGCTTTGCCGACGTCAGTCCGCTGCAACGCATCTGGCGCGACTCAAACACCGCCGCCCGCCACGCCGTCATCGACCCGCTCGTAAACCAGGAGGTCTACGGCAAGGCGCTGCTCGGCATCCCCTACGAAGCGAACATCACGCCGCTCATCTGACCGACGCGCGGCGGATGAGAGAGGCAACATGACCAACCAGATGAGAGCGGGCGCTGGGGACGGCGGCCTCACCGTAACGCTTGACGCGGATACGTCGACGATGACGCTTGACCGACCTCCGCGCAACCTGCTCGAGCCCGACGTGATGGACGCGTTGCGCGTGGCGTTGCTCGAAGCCGACGAGGATCCCGAGGTCAAGGCGATCGTGCTCCGAGGCGCCGGCGAGCACTTCTGCGGCGGCCTCGACGTCGACTTGATGCGATCGACCAGCGGTGGCCCGGTGGCATTCGCGCGCCCGCTGGCCGCACTCTTCAAGGTCTTTCCCTTGCTGGGGACGCCTGTCCTGGCGGCAGTCACCGGAGATGCCGTTGCCGGCGGCTACTCCCTGGTGTGCTGCGCGGACGTCGCGATCGCCGTCACGGGATCGAGAATCGGGACCTTCGAGGCGAGCATCGGCATCTGGCCGATGCTCGCGCAGGTCCCGCCACTGCAGCGGCTCCAACCGCGCCACGCCCTCGAGAACATCATGACCGGGGAACCGTTCACCGCGGAGCGCGCCCTCGCCGTGGGCGCCGTCAACGAGGTCGTAGCCCCCGAGGAGCTCGATGCCGCCGTCGAGGCCTGGGTGGAGCGGATCACGAGGGCGGACAAGACCCTGGCCGGTGGCCGCCGGGCCTTCTACTCCCTGCTCGAGCTGCCATTCGGGGAGGCGCTCGATGACGCCCTGGAGCGTTTCACCGCACAGTTCGAAGGAGCGCCGAAATGAGAGTCATCGAGTTCGCCACCCTGCCGGAGACGAAGGTCACGCGTGAGGACGTCATCGGCCATCAGCTCAATCGGGCTCTTGTCAGCCGCGACGCGACCGGCACCGAGAGCCTCGTCGTCGATGTTGTTCGCTTTCCGCCCGGCTTCAACCATCAGCTCCACCGCCACCCTGACGGAGATCAGGTCGCCGTCGTGCTCGACGGCCAGATCATCGCGTACGACAGAAACGACGAGCGCGTTGTTTCCGCGGGCAGCGCCGTCCTGTTCTGCGCCGGAGACTGGCACGGGGTCCGGGTCGAGGGCGCAGAAGCGCTGGTCCTCAACCTGTTCCCGGGGGTCGGCAGCGTGCCCGAGGCCGGCTACCAGGCCAGCGATCCGTCGTTCCCGGGACCGACCCGCGGCGTGGCAGCAGCCATGCACGGAGGAGAGTGATGGGTCTCGCGGGCTCGCCGGTGCAGACTTGGTATGAGGTCGCCCCCGTGGACCGGGAGGGGATGCGGAAGATCCTGCATCCGGACGTCGTGTTCGACGTCTGCCCGGGCTGGCCGAACGGAGGCGTGTTTCACGGCGCCGAAGCCGTCCTGTCGGATTTCTTCTCGGGCGCGGGCAAGGCGTGGGAGCGGGTCAAGCCCGAGATGCACGAGGTGATCGAGGTCGGCGACACCTATGTGGTCAGGGGCCACTACGTGGGCATCGCCGCCGGAACCCAGATTCCCTTCGACGCTCAGTTCGTCCACATCTGGCGGGTCAGGGACGGCAAGCTGATCTCGCTGCACCAGATCGCCGACACGGCGATCCTCGCCGACGCCGTGGCGGGGCGAGAGGCCGCGTCTAACCGATGACCACGCTGGTCGCCGGCGCGACCGGGCGGATAGGCGGCGCCACCCTGGCGGCGTTGATCGAGGCAGACCGTGAGCCGATCGCCCTGCTGCGCTCGCCCGGGCGCGCCCCCGCGCTGCCCCACCCCGTCGACTGGCGGGTCGGCGATCTCGCCCACCCCCGGAGCCTGGCCGAAGCCTTCGAGTCGGTGCAGACGCTGCTGTTGTGCTCCGGGCATGCACCGACAATGGCCCAGCTCCAGCTCAACGCGATCACCGCCGCCCGCAGTGCGGGGGTGCAACGGATCGTGAAGATCTCGACCAGCCCGGCCTCGGCGTTCGCGGGGACGCCGTCCCAGGTCGCCGCCCAACACCTCGAGATCGAGGCGGCACTCGCCGCCTCTGGCATCGAGCACACGAACATCCGCCCCAACGCCTTCGCCCAATTGATCGGCGGTTTTGCCCAGGGGATCGCCCGCGGCGAGCTGGAGCTCACGCTCGCCGACGCCGCCGTCAGCTGGGTCGACGCGATGGACGTGGGCCGGGTGGCCGCCGCAGCGCTCATCGCCGGTGGTCCGCTACCGACCCGTATCGAAGTGACGGGGCCCCAGGCCCTGAGTGGCGATCAGCTGGCCGAGCTCCTGACGAAGGCGACCGGCCGACCGGTCAGCTACCGGCCCATCTCCGACGAGCGCAACCGCGCCCGGCTAGTGGCCGCGGGCGCGCCGGAGTGGCTGGCCGAGCACGTGATCACCATTTTCGCGCTTCTGCGCGACCGAGATGGCGACCGTGTCACCCACGCGGTCCACGAATGGACCGGCCGACCGGCGACGTCGATGGCCGAGGTCCTGGCACGCGACGAAGGTCAGCTGGGCATCACAGCGGCCGTGACCGCGGGGCGGGCGTGAACCGCGGGCGAGCCGAATACGATTGCAATGCCGGTAAAGAGGTGAAGCGATGAGTCAGGCCACAGTCACTCCGCACGTGGCGGAGCGGGTCGCGTCCACCGGGGACGCGACGGGGCAGACGGAAATTCAGCGCGCCGGCTACGTCGCGCTGAGGACCCCCGAACCCGAGGAGGCGGCCGAATTCGCGGTCAAGCACATGGGGTTCTCGCTGGTCCACGTCGACGACGAGCGCCGGCACTACCTGGCGGCCCATGGCCTCGATCCCTATTCGCTGGTCTACGCGCCCGGGGAACCCGGCATCGATCACGTCTCCTACGTCGTCCACGACCTTGGCGCTCTGCACCGAGCGGAGCATCGCTTCCGTCAGGCCGGCCTGGAAGTGGAGCGGATCGACCGCAGCCCGATCTGGCGTGCCGGGGCGGCACTGCGTATCGTTTCCCCCGCCGGACACGCCGTCCACATCACTCCCGGCATCCGCGTCGATGTCCCAATGGCGGCACTCGTGAGCCCCCCAACGACCGCGCCCGCGCCGATCGCCTTCGACCACGTGGCGCCTCGCATCCGCGACGTAGACGAGGAGATCGACTTCGCCACCGGGGCGCTCGGACTGCAGGAGTCCGCGCGCGTCGTCGCTCCGGAGGTGGGGCCGGTCATCGTCTTCTTTCGCAGCCACACCCTGTTTCACTGCTACACGATCGTCGCCGGCCCCTTCAACGGACTGCACCACTACCAATTCACGCTCAAGAACGCCCCGTCGGTCCACGCCGCCTACGAGAGGATGCGCGAGGGCGGCGTTGTCGACATCGTCTGGGGCCCGGTACGCCACGGTCCCGGACACAACGTGGCCTTTTACTTCCGTGACCACGACGGCAACTTCGTCGAGTACTCAGCAGAGGAAGAGATCATCCTCGACGACGCCGCCTACGTCGCCCAGGAGTGGTCCGCGGAGAATCCCAAGTTCGCCGACGAGTGGGGGTCCGCGCCGCCCGCCGTCTTCTTCGAGTAAGCGATGACCGCCGTCTCAGACTGCGCCATCTGCGCAATGGTCGACACCGAGCCTGCCGGGGGCTGGGCGTACGAGGACAGAAGCTGGGTGGCGGGAACACTGCCGGGGCTTGAGATCCCGGGTTGGATAGTGCTCGCGCTGCGCCGCCACGCCGTAGAGCCCGCGCCACTGAGCGAGCGTGAGGCCGCCGACCTAGGCGTTGCCATCCGGCGCGTGTCGGCAGCGCTCGAAAACGTCACCGACGCCGAGCGGGTCTACCTGCAGGCCTACGGCGAGCTCGAGCGACACTGGCATTTGCTGATCAGCGCCCGGGGGGCTGAGGTCCCGCCTGAGCACCGCCACATCGCCTTCTTTGCCCATCGCGGCGAGTACATCGACGCGCCCGCGGCCCAGCGCGTCATCGAAAAGCTGCGCGCGCTTCTGACGCCGCCCTCCTCGGCGACCCGGGCCGCATCGTGAACCTGGCGGCCTGGCTGGGGCGCGCCGGCCGGGCTCACCCCGAAGCGCCGGCCGTCGGCTTGGGGCGAGGTCCGCAAGGACGCGATGCTCTCCCCCGGCAATCTCGCGGCCATGACCCTCGACTACCTCGTCGACGTCGATCCCACGGAGCCAGGCGATGCGCTGCTACATGGAGCGTTGATGAGCCACGGGTCTGGCCTGTATCTCAATCGCCCGGGTGTGTCGCCGCACCGTCACCGTGATCCCCCAGTCCGGCCGATTTGACGCCGTCGAGGCGCTTGCCGTCACGCGGCCAATCGGCAATTCTTGATCTATCGTCTGGTGATCGATAATCTCGGCTTTCGGACCACGACGCGAAGCGCCGTGGCGAAAGGCGGGAGAGAAAGAGGCGACATGACCACTGAGACCACGCCGGCAGTCCCCACGCTGGCCGAGCTGCTGGATCGCATCGACGAGACGCGCCCGATCCTGGAGCGCAATGCCGTCCAGACCGAGGTCGATCGTCGCGTCGCCCAGGAGAACATCGATGCCCTCGCCGCAGCCGGAGCGTTCCGAGTCTTTGTGCCGCGTCGCCTCGGCGGATACGAGATGACCGTCCACGAAAAGCTCGAGGTCACCTCGGCGATCGCCGAGTCGTGCGGCTCGACGGCCTGGGTGGTGGCGCTCATCAACGTCTGTGACTGGATGGCCGGGGTGCTTCCCGACCAGGCTCAGCAAGACATCTTCGGCGCCAACCCTGACGCGAGGGTCGCCGGTGTCCTCAACCCGAGCGCCGATGTCCGCAGGGTCGACGGCGGCTATGTTGTGAGCGGGAAGTGGCCGTGGGCCTCGGGCAGTTGGCACGCCGACTGGGCGCTGGTGGGCATCATGGTTCCCAACGAGGCCGGGGAGATGATCGACCAGGCATTGGCGTTCCTTCCGATGAGCGAGCTGTCGATCGAGGAGACGTGGTTCGTGGCCGGCATGAAGGGCACTGGCAGCAACACCATCGTGGCCGACGAGGTGTTCGTCCCCGACCACCGCCTGTACTCGGTCCCCAAGGCGATCGACAACGAGTACGCCACCGAGCACTCCGAAGAGACGCTATACCGCTCGTCGTTCATCCCGCTGCTGACGCTGGTTCTCGCCGGGCCCCAGCTGGGCCTCGGGCGTGCCGCCTTGCGTTACGTGATGGAGAAGGCCCCCAAGCGCGGCATCACTTACACCAAGTTCGACCACCAGGTCGACTCGACCGCCTTCCAGCTTCAGATCGCCGAGGCGGCAACGCTGATCGACACCGCGCATCTACACGCCTACCGGGCGGCCGACGACATCGACGAATTCGCGGCACGCGGCGAGAAGATGCCCTATCTGCGCCGCGCTCGGGTACGTCAGGACACGGCCTACGCGATCACCAAGGTTCGTCACGCCATCGATGCCCTGATCTCGGCCCACGGTGCCTCGAGCTTTGCCGATGTCTCTCCACTGCAGCGGATCTGGCGTGACTCCAACACAGCCGCCCGACACGCCGTCGCCGACCCGCTGGTCAACCAGGAGGTCTACGGCAAGGCGCTGCTCGGCATCCCCTACGAAGAGAACATCACGCCACTGATCTGAGAGGTCATGAGCGCCGTCTCCAGCGACCAGTTTCGCGACGTCATTGGTCATTTCGCCACCGGCGTCACGGTGATCACGGCCGTCGACGGCGAGGAACAATACGGGACGACAGCAAGCGCGATCTCATCGCTCTCGCTCGAACCCCCGATGCTTCTCATCTGCATGAACCGGCAGTCGAGCACCGGGGCAGCTGTCGGACGGGTGCGTCGCTTTGCCGTCAACATCCTCAACGAGCACCAGGACGACCTCGCCCGGCGCTTTGCCACCAAGGCCGAGCGGAAGTTCGACGGGGTACCGCTGCTCGCTGGTCGCTACGGGGAGCCACTGCTCGCCGACGCGCTGGCGCACGTCGAGTGCCATGTCGTCGAGGAAGTCTTCGGCGGGTCACACACCGTGTTTCTGGCAGAGGTACATCGTGCCTCGGCGAGCGCTGGAACGCCCCTCGCTTACTACCGCGGAGAGTTCGGGCGTCTCAAGGTCGGTGACGACGAACCAGCCGACCTCCCAGGCCAGGGCAGGGATGGGGACATGGAGGATGTGGTGCGCGGACTGTGCGCGGCCGAGCTGGGAGCAGCGGCGATGAGCGTTGGGCAAATCTCAGCTTCAGAGGTCGCAGAGCTCCGGGCACTCATCGATGCCGGCGCGGCGTTTCATTCCCGGCTGGCGGCGCTTGCGGGCAGCGATTCCCTGTCGGGGGCCCATCAGCAGCTGGCGGCGGCCGTCACGAGCAGCGACCCCACCCAGAGGTCTCCCGATGCTCACGAGCGAATTGTCGGGGCCTACGAGCGCGACGACCTGACCGGGGCGCTCACCGCGATCCGCGCTGACTACACCCGGTTCGTGTCGCCCCGGTCTATGTAGTTCCCGCGACCAAGACGATCGCGTCCAGCCCTATCGAGCGCTTTCCTCCTGACCCCGCTCGTCGCACGTTCATAACTCCGAACGACACCGCCCAAGCCACGGTGCCGAACAACTTCAAGCCCGCGTCAATCAGCCCATCACGGCGGTGCACAGCGCGTCCGGCGGGAGTCAGCCCCCGTAAGAGCGAGGTTGAGGAGCGTCTGACACCCGTTCATCGGCCATCACGTCAACGCTACACCAGCTGGTTTAGACCGATCGTGACCTGAACCACATCCACCTACCGCAGCACCCGCCTCTCAGCCTGCAACCGCCTCCACCACCCCCCGCGTCACCACGTGCTCCTCAACGCGATGATCTTCATGCCCCCCTCCTCCGTGACCGTTTACCCGACCTTCTCGGCTCAGCGACCCTTCACCGTAGCGCCCGCACCGAGGCACCAAGCTCGTGCGCCCCTCCCCAAGAATGGCGAGAAGCCGCAGTCATCTCATTCGCCGGTACGAGACAGCTCCTCTCGAATAGGAGCACGAGTCCGGCATGATGGGGCCCCGGAAGGCGGTTGCAGCCGAAGCTCCGGAGGAGCCACGCCCGCGCACGAGCACGGCATGTGCCGCAATCAACGGTGGCCACGGCCGGGGTTTGCGTATCAAGCCGCGGATAACCGCTTCTCGGGCCGTCATGGACTCCACACGGCACAGTGATGCTCTTGGGCGAAACTCCCGATCACGTGGCTTCCCGTCGGGCGCAGCGACAACACCTTGTGGGTGGCTGCCCGGTACGCGGGCCAGACCGCTTGGCCGGGCACCGACGGGTCACCCGTCCGCACGAACGCGCCCCAGTAGCGGATCATCTGTCGAGAGAGCTTCCTCTGGATCGCACTCAGCGGGTGGCTCGCCGCGGTGTAGTCCCAGATGTAGTCCAGCTCGGCGGTGTGGGAGTTAGCCATGTCGATGCCGTGGGGCGTGAGTCCTTTCGACCCCGGGGAGTGGGGATCGTCGAACTCGTAGCGCCAGGTTGGAACCGCTCGGCTGAGGACGTCAGCTGTCGAAGCGGTTGGGCAGGAGAACTCCCCATCGCCGAATAGCTCGGCGAACGCGTACCACGGCGTTTGGTAGGCAGAGACGGGATATGCCGCTTCGATCTGAGGGGCCTTAGCTCCGAACGCGATGGGAATCACGATCTTGAATTGGGCAGCGGTGAGTTGGGTGGTGATGCCCGGGGGCGCGAACGGCGGGATGGAGAACAGCTTGCCCTCATGTTGGTTGGTGCCGAGCAGAACCGGGACGCGGTTCCACCGTCCGCTCCCGATGGCGAGACCGGGAGCTCGCGGCAGCACGCCCGTCCCCTCCGTCACCTCGGCGACCGGAACGGTGACGGCGGCACGAACCAGGGCGGCCGGGGTGGCTCGCCGAAGGCAGGCCGCAACCACTTGAGAATCCGCACACCCAGCGGCAGCAGCGAACCGGTCACTGGTCTGCTCGACGCCGGCTCGCGAGCCAGCGAGCTCCGTACTCTGGCACGGGAAGCTCTCGATGATCGCCCGGGCGAACAGGCCTCTTGCCAGGGGTGAGGCCAGCACCGCGCATACGGAAAGTCCGCCGGCAGATTCGCCGGCGATCGTCACCCGCCGGGCATCGCCGCCGAACGATCCGATATTGGTACGGATCCACTTCAGGGCCTGAATCTGGTCAAGCAGGCCGTAGTTGCCAGGGCCCAGCCTCGGGCTCTCAGCCCCAAGCTGAGGCAGGGCGAGGTAACCGAGGGCGCCGAGCCGGTAATTGATCGTGACCACGACGCTGTGCGTCATTCGGGCCAGCGCCTCCCCGCGATACTGCGCGCCGGATCCGAACGCCAGACCGCCGCCGTGGTACCACAGCAGCACGGGAAGCCGCGATCCGCTACGGGCATTCTTCGGCTCCCAGATGTTCAGGTACAGACAGTTCTCGCTCTGGGTGCCGACCCCGTGAATCGGTTCGAACTGAACGCACGCGCGGCCGAACCGGACGGCGCTGCGCACTCCCGTCCAGCGCGCGGGCGGCCGTGGCGCTCGGAAGCGGAGCTGCCCGATTGGCGGGGCCGCGTAGGGGACGCCGAGGAACATCCGGACCGCGCCACGAACGACGCCACGCAGCCTCCCGTCCCGCGTGCTGACGACGGGGGCGGAGGAGGCCGCGACGATCCCTGCTGTGGCCCCGACCGTCCGCGCGGTGGCTGCGGCCTTCGCTCCGGCGAGATCGAAGCGACTGACAAGCGCGACGCAGGCAAGCAGCAGAGCTGTCGCGCGCATGACCTGCCGGGGACCGACGGTTATCGCAAGTGTCTTCACAACTCTCCTCCTCGTGCTCTCACGCTCAGAGGGATGACCGTGACCCGCAGGTTCCGGTCGCCTCCGGCTTGTCAATCCTCTTCCGCATCGTGTGCGGACGGTCCTGCCCGCAGGGCAAAACACCGCGAATCGATAGTCGATCATCTAATGATATACGTCAGTGCAAGCTTCTCGCATGGAAAGCAACTGTCGGGGTGCCGGCGGCGCGACTTGCGTTTGCGCACAACTCGAGGGGTGGCTGAACCAACGGGCACGATCGGCTTCGTTCGCCCCGCGACCCTGTGTGGCGCAATCGCGTTGGCGATCGATCGCCTCTCCTTCCACCCGACATCACCGGCCGTCTCGGCGGTGTCAAGAGCCGATCTCGACACTGCTGCTTCCGGCTGAATCGAGCCTTCAACGGCGATGGGTTTCGTACAAGAGGAGCCTTCCACGCCGGGCTATCGGACGCTCCCGATCATGAAACGGAGCTCGGTGCCGCACTGGCCGATCGCGCCGGAGCGCCCGTTCGAGCACCGTCCGCGGGTCGTGTCGCCGTCGAGCACGACGTAGGCGGATGTGCGTATGGGATCGGACCTGACCGTCGGGACGGCCCGGGGTTCAGAAGAAGGTCGGGCCGCCCGGAGTGCTTCCCGGCATGATGCGCACCGGAACCACGCTCGCCGACGCCGCGGCGTTGTCAGCGCACGGCGACTGCGCCGCGCGGCGCGGCGTCTCCGTCGGCTCCACGCTGACCCGCTGCAACAGCCGCTTGATCGTGGCCGGTCAGCGACGGACAGAGCCGAGCGAGGGCCGTACGCGTCTATGGGCTCGCACCGGCCGCTTGCTGTTGGATCTGCCTGGCTACCTCAGCCGTTTCGACTGGCTGGCTGGTGTCGACCTCGATGAGTGATCCGAGACCCAGCGGCTCGAGAAGGTGCACATTCCACAGTTCGCCGGACGAGCGCTGATCGTCAAGATGCCCGGCGTGGCGCGATTGGCTGCGGGCGGCGAAACGGGCCTCGACGATCTCCCGCGGGCATCGGCAGCGAACCTCGATCAACGGGCGGCGCAGCTGGCGCAGATGCTCGACCGTGTAGGGATAAAACGTGCTGTCAAGCACCGCGCCCGGGCAGGACTTGGCGACGGTCAGCATCGCCATGACCGCGGCGCGCCCGAGCCGCTGGCTGTCAGGCACGTCGGTGGGCGCTCCCAGCACGTCCAAGAGAGCCTCTTTGATGTCGTCTTTGGCGATCAGCGGCAACCCGAGTGCAGGCGCGAGTGCTGCAGCCAAAGTGCTCTTGCCCGAACCGGGCGGGCCCGCGACGAGAACAAACATCCCCACCGATGGTCTCACCCATCGCTCCCGAAGCAACCCGTGCGGCCTCAAACGCCCGTTTCGGCTCCCGCGAACCAGCCATCGCGTCAAGAGCGACGCGAGGCTCGAGCCCTGCTGGTGCTCCGAGATGTCAAACCGCCGAGGCGGAAGCGACGACTTCAGCGCCGCCCGGCGGCGAAGCAGAGGCCTCGCTGCGCTCCGCCGGGCGGGGCGGCAGTTGCGATCCCGTGAGCTCGCGTTCTGCCGCCGTGGGGGTATCACGGGAGGCGGTCAGGCGGCGGCGCGTTCGCTGACGGGTCGGCGGCGGAGGTTGGAGCGATGCAGGGCCGGAGCAGGTAGGCGGCTTGGCCCGTCCGCCGACATCGGTGCCGGGCGCGACGATCTCGTCGATCCGGTCGAGGATCTCGTCGCTGAGCCTGACGTCGACGCCGGCCAGCAGGTCGTCGAGGTGCTCCACCGTGCGCGGCCCGATCGCCCGCACGCCGCTCCACCGCCGGTTGTCGTCCTTCCGGACTGGTGCTGGCACCGGAGCGGCTCCGCAGAGCAGGCGGGTCCCCCATTTGCGCTGACGCACCTCCGCGACCACTCGCGCCGAGTGCAGCTGGCCGGCGTTCCATGACCAGCTCACGCGGTCTGCACGCCCCGGTCCGGGCGGCCACCAGCGCCGGCGAACAGCGACGACTTCATATGGGGGTACACGCCCGGCCTCCTGTTAGCCGGCGAGTGGGGCCCACCGAAACCTTGCACCCAAAATGGCGGGCCCGGATGGCCCTCGCCCTTTCAGGCGCAATGTTCCGGCGGGACCTACTAGGAGCTTGACGCCTGGCCGATATCGGGCGACAGCTCCACCGTTCGCGTCTTGCCCTGCGTGTCGTCCTCGCGGATCGGCGAGACGCTCACCTGGGCGCCAACAGCCGGGTCGACGCCGGTGACCATCACCTTCTGGGTCCTGCTGCGCAGGATGTCCACCAGCTTGCGACCGGTCGTGAGGTTGACGTCGACGTCGTAGTCGACCGGCTTGGCTACTGAGACCGCTGGGTCGCTGCCGGCAAAGCCAATCATCAGACCACCCGGCACCCGGTGAACAGACAGCGCGGGCACCTCTGCGGGCTCGGGCTCCGGCGGGGCATCGTAGGTCGCGACCAGGTCACGGCCGGTGATCTCACCGTTCATCGTGGTCACGGCGTAGATGTGCCGTGGGCCCGCCGGTCCAGCGGCAGGGGTGAAACGGATCTCGCCGCACAGCGGCAGGTCAGGATGGTCGTGCTTGACCTGGGGGCACGGCTTGCCGGCGGCGACCCCGAGCTCCTGCTCATCCTTACCGCCCTCTTCGACAAACCGGGTCGTGTGCAGCGGCTGCGGCTGGTAGAGGTAGCCGAGGGTACGGTTCTCGCCGCTGCCGCCGACGCCGGCCCGGATCGTCGAGACCTCGTCCACCTGGGCCTGCTCCACTCCGCTGACGACCGAACCCGGCAGCGCCTGGAGCCTCCAGGTGCCCGCGGCGGGATGAGCGATGAACACCTGGGTGGCTCGCGTCTGGGGATCCTTCACGAAGGCATCCTGGCCGGGCACGATCTTGGCGGCGATCAGCGGAGAGCTATAGGTCTTGCCGTCGGGAGCGATCAGCTCGACTCCCGGGGCTCGCCCCAGGCCCTGGGCCTTCAGCACCAATGCGGTGTCGCCGCTGGGGACTTGGACGGTGTAGACGCCTGCCGCGGCCACGCGCGCCGATCGTGCCGCCCGGTAGGGGCCGACGTCGCAGGAATCGCCCATCAGGTCCACCGAGCCGCCCCACCGGACTCCGACCCCGCCGCGAACCCGCCAGTGGTGGGTCTCCCAGTGCGTCCGCCACGGGGCATACCACTCCCAGTCGCCGTTCTTCTCAAGCGTCCAGTAGTCGCCCTCCATGAGGGTGAAGCAGCCCGCCAGGCCCACCGAGGAGGCGGTGACCTCACCACTCAGGCAGGCGACGCTCAGCACGCACACTCGTCCGCTGCCGTCCACGTTGAAGCGCAACGGGTTCCGGGCCTCGATCCATCCCAGGACATGGCCCTCCAGCGACGCCACCTTGAAGTCGAGGTTGACGTTGAAGCCGAAATCGATGGTGTTGTCCGACTGATACTTGAGGAAGCCGTCGGCGACCTGATTGCCGTAAACGAGAAGGCTCCCATGCGCCTCCAGCACCCACGGACGAGAGTCGGTGTACTGCAGGCTCCCATTGAGCGTCACCGGCGCGACCCCGTTGGTCGTCGGGCCGACGCTGACGCCAGCGGCGCCCTTGAACACGAACGGCGGTGGGTTCACGCACACCGCCAGGGCGACGTTATCCAGATATACCCCGGTGGCGATCGGGACCGAGTTGCCGAGATGGGTCACCTGGCCGCCGGCATAGCTGAACTGCCCGCCCTGGACGCCTGCCCACACCCCGACCTCGGGGCGGTCCGCTGTCGGGATGACGATCTCAGCGCTGCCATCCCACCGGTTCACGCTGCCCGGGTTCTGGCACTCGAGGAACGGCTGAGCGCCAAACGCAGGCGGAGAGCAGGGCGACGTCGTGCTGCTGGCGCTGACGTAGGAGAGACACAGGTTCTTGACCTGCAGCGTCCCCATGTAGGCGTTGTTAACCTCAGCCTTGACCGTATCGGCGTGAACGCCGTCGCGGTCCACGCGCAATCCAACCGTCGCGGTCAGCCCCCCCGCCCCCTGCTCGGGACCGTTCTTGAAGATGCTGGGTAGTGCCAGGTTGCCGATGAACTTGAAGTAGCGCAGGTTGTCCCGGGGGTCCCAGCCGATGCGGATCTCCGCCGACCCTGAGATGGGGAAGCCGAACAGCTTCTCGCCGTTGACCGAGCCGGTGGAGACCACCTGCTTGTCATCGCCCTTGCCGCCCGCCGGCAGCTTCCAGTCGATCAACCCCCGCTTCTCGAAGGTCACCCCCTCAACCGTGATCGAGGTGTCCACCGACAGAGTGCCGCCGGGAGCGCCCGCGTCCGGGGCGGTGAGGACGACCTTGGTGCCGGGTACCGGCACCAAAGCAATCCCGTTGACGTTGACCGTGTCCGAGGTGTCCCACCGGCCGGGCGAAGTCTCGCTCAGGCAGCCCGTGGTCGTCGCCTCGATGAGACCGAACGCCACGTTGGTGCTGCACGCCGCCGTCCGCGCGCGCGGGCGGTTCGCGACGGTGCTTGCCGCTGCGGAGCCGGCGAGGGCCAGCATCAGCGCCGATGCCAGTGCCACCACCGACAGCCACCACCGACCGAAACGGTGCCTGGGGATTCCCCGTACCGCACGCCGAGCTCGATGAGCTCCGTGCTCCCAACCCTCCGCTCGGCTCTCCCGCAAACCACCCAAGCCGCTGCCCTCCCTCCAGAAGTTGAGTACTCCCCTGCCGTCGGCACCGCCGGCCGCCGGCCGCGGTAGGCGAGTATCGGGAACCTTTACGGATGCACGGGTGAAAAGTCAATGCATCGGCAGCTTTTCGTTCGATATCTGGCGCTGCCCCTCGCGGAAACGTCTGGGGTGCCCAGCCGGAACGCGCCTCATCGAAGTCGTGGCTCCCCAGGAAGGCGGTTAAGCCAAAAGGCCGGTCCTCTGACGCCCGCCGCCGATCAGCGCGATGCCGTCCAGTCGTCGCAGCTGCGGGACGCGCGATTCGCGGCGACCGACACCCCGACGATGATCGCAAGGCCGAAGCCGAGTGCAGCGACAAGTCCGACGTTGAGCACGAGTAGCGCACCGGAGACCGCACCCACCGCGAACGCAAGCACCGCGATCGCGCGGCGGAGCACGACCGGATGAAAGAGCCCGAGCCCACGTTCGGTGAGCGCGCCGGTGATCGTGAGCGTGAGTACGACCGTCAGCAGATCCGGGACCTTGAGGTAGCGGATCGCCGCGAGCTGGGCGCCCATCGACATCGCCAGCATGACGATCAGCGCATCGCGAACGCCCGCCCCAGGGTAGCTACCCACCACCAGCACGACCGCGGTGACGACCGCCGCCACCGCGAGCTTGATGCCGAGCACGTTGCGCAGCGCGCGCGCTCGGTGCGAGCGACCGGCGCGGCAGGCTCTGCCTCCCGCGAGCGCACCGAGGATGAACCCAGCAATCGAAAACAGACACGGCAGGACCGCGAACCCGCGCGCGCCTGCAAACGCCAGCCCGACGAACACGAGGTTGCCGGTCATCGTCGCCACGAACACGTGCCCAAGCCTCAAGATCGATGACGCGTCCACCACACCGGCGAGCACGGTCAGCGCGACAAGCATCGCCGGCAACGGGCCGTCGCGATCGTCCATGACCGCGCCGCGCAGCCCCGCCATAAGCCGCTGCGCTGGACGGGCGGGCACAGCTGGGTTGGTCACGGTGAGGTGCGCGTCACGCGGTCTTGGTTCTGGTCTGCGAGAGGCAGGTCGCCGCGTGTCGCCGCCGGTCCGATCGCCGTCAACCACGACGCACCCATCGCGCGTCAGCGAGTATCGCCCGCGTCCCGACAAACAGCAAGCCCACCCGTGAGGTGCGTCCGAGTCAAAGCTACAGATGGAGGAGCGAACCAGTCCCCGTCGGTCCGCCAACCGGCACCGCCTGACGCGTCCTCCGTCGCCGAAGGAGGCGTCAGCCGTTCTGTTTGCGCAGCCCGGTTTCGTCAACAGGACAGGCATCGTTCAGGCCAGTGGTGAGTGCTTATCCGGAGCTTCGGATAACTCGACCTGGCTGACTCAGCGCGCGATCGGAGTCGGCGGCGCGTTGTGGCCGCGTCCTGATTGCCGGGGCTTCCTCAGGCGCGCGCCAGCTCCAGTAATTCTGAGACGGTGGTTCGGACCGTCGTCAGGTCGAGGTCGTCGGGCATCGCGGGACCGTCGGAGAGTTTCGGTCGTGCCGGGTCGACGCCGAAGAGCACTCGGATCACCCGCGGGTAGAGCATTCGGCCTATGAGCGCGTCGGCCAGCCGGTCGGCCTGCTCTCTTTCCAGTCTGTGTCGCGCGGCGAGGAAGTCGGCGAGGCGGTCGTGGGTGGTGGCAAACAGGGTGTCGTAGTAGCTCGCTCCGGCGGCGGGTAGGCGCTCGGCCTCGGTGATGCCCAGGCGGCAGGTGCGGCTGGCCGACTCCCACAGCAAGACCTCCAGGAAGCGCCCGCAAAACAGCACGATCGCCTCCTCCGAGTCCTGCGCGTAGTCCTCAGGCGCGCCCAAACGGTCAAGATAGAGCCCGCGGGTGAGCTCGGCGACGGCCACGAACAGGCTCTCCTTGTTGCCGAAGTGGGCATACAGCGTCCGCTTTGATGTCTGGGCGCGCGCGGCGATCTCGTCCATGGAGGCGCGATCGAAGCCGACCTCGAGAAACACGTCTTTGGCCGTCCAGAGGATGTGCTCGCGCAGCTTCCCGCCGCGGCGGAGGGAGGAGATGGGAGGCGGCGGCATGTAGACGGTACGGTAGAGTTTACTTGGTTTTGACGCCAACGAGCCAAACGAGGAGCGACCCCGTGATCGTAATCACCACCCCCACCGGCAACATCGGCAGCCAGACCCTGGCGAGCTTGCTGGACGGCGATGAGCCGCTGCGCGTGATCGCCCGCAACCCATCCAAGCTGGCCTCCGAGGTGCGCGAGCGCGTCGAGGTGATCGAGGGCTCCCACAGCGATCCCGATGTCGTCAACCGAGCGTTCGACGGCGCGGACTCGGTCTTCTGGCTGGTTGCGCCAAATCCGCAGACAGACGACATCTACAGGGCTTATGTGGACTTCAGCCGCCCCGGCGTCGAGGCGGCTAAGGCCCATGGCGTTGAGCGGGTGGTCGTCGTCTCGGCCCTCGGCCGCGGCTATGGCCAGCCGGCGGGAATGCTCAGCGCCGCCCAGCAGATGGTCGACCTGTGGGCCGCCTCGGGCATCGGCTACCGCGAGCTGGCGATGCCCGGCTTCATGGACAACATGCTCGGCCAGGCCGAGGCCATCAAGAACCAGGGCACCATCTATGGCACGACCCGCCCCGACCTCAAACAGCCGCACTCGGCCACCAAAGACGTCGCCGCTGTCGCCGCCCGCCTACTGAGCGACCACAGCTGGGGCGGCCAAGAGGTCGTCGCCGTCCTCGGCCCCGAGGATCTGACCTTCACCGAGGTCGCGGCGGAGATCGGCAACGGCATCGGCAAGCAGGTCACCTACACCCACATCCCCTTTGACGCCCTGCGCCAGCAGCTCCTCGGCGGAGGCTTCTCGCAGGCCGCCGCCGACGGCATGATCGAAATGATGGTCGCCAAGGACAACGGCATCGACAACCTGCAAGGGCGCACTGCGGAAGCCACCACCCCAACCAGCTTTCAGGAGTGGGCCGAAACCGTGCTCAAGCCCGCGCTCGGCTAGCCGCGTGGCGACATGGCGACGGGTGCCTGACCCAGCTCGTCGCCCCGCAGCCCCTCCGCGCCGAAAGGAAGCCGGCACGTCGCCGGCCGAGAATGCTTGGTTTCTCGCCGAGTGGGCCACGAGCGGCTGACTTCCGGCCGAGACACTGGAGCAGCAGCGGCGTCTCCACGCCCCCCGCGGCGACATTTGCCTGTATCCACGAGCTGGCTTGCTCGGCTCCGCCATCGCCGGCGCTGGTGGAGTCTCCTCAGACTCCGGGATCGTGCTCGCCTCGACGAGGTGACGTGATACCGGATCCTGGTCCGAACAGGTGCGGCGCGGCGGGTGCGAGCGCTCCGCTGGACCAATCCAAGGAGTGAGGGCGTGCCACGTACGCCGCTGGGATTGGCGCGCTCGACGGACGTGAACTTGCTCGCGCGTAGCCGTGCCGTCAGGGCGTATTGCGATCGGCGCGCTCTCCCAGGAAGGTGGCTTCATTACGATCTCTGTCCTGGAGCGTTCTTGAACGTGCGTGCGTCAACGGCCTCCTCACCCTGAGCCGAGGGGCCACGCGACGCGAGCGGTGTTGAGCGAAGTCATGCTTCAAGCGAACCGACCTCGTCTGCGGTGAGCGATTGCTGGATGACGTTTGCGTCTGTCGCTCCCATCGCGGTCAGCATGTCGTCCACGTCAGCGGTCTGTGCGATGAGCACATCGCCGAACCAGGTGCCGAGCGACTGCGCGCATTCACGAGCGCTTTCTCGGCCGCGGTCACATCGTGGAACCGGACCACAGCGAACTCGAGGGCGGACATCAGTCTCCCTCGTCGGACCGCTCGCGCGCCTCGAGCGGCGTCACCCGGCGCTCAATCGTTCGCCGGCGCGTCGCCGGGGTGACCCGAGCCGTTGGGACGATGTCCCCCGTGCGGGTCATGTTGGACGTGACGCGTGGCATGTGGTCACGCCGGCACGGAGGCGGCGTGGCGAGCTTGGCCTCGATCTGGTCGTAGGAAAGGGGGCGACGTGCGATCGGACCGGCGTCAGCGTGCTGCAGGGGATCAAGCCGCTCAAGGGCGCCGTTCATGCTGTGCGCTCCTGCATCCAGGCGCGAAGGTCTGCCGGCAGCTCGGCTGCGGTGAGGGCCAGCGAAAGCAAGTCGCGGTCGCCGAGCAGCGCGCGGGCGACGAGCGCGCTGGTCACGCCGTGGGTGGGGCGGCTGGTGACCTCGATGGGATCACCCCTGGTGATGTCCCCCTCGCGCAGGACGCGTAGGTACGCTCCGGGCCGACCGGCGGCAGCGAAACGCTTGAGAAACCGCGGGTCGCCCATCCGCAGACCGAGCTTGAAGCACGGCAGCCGAGGCTGGGCCACTTGCAGTACGGCGCTGCCGAGCGCCCACCGCTCCCCGATCACTGCCTCGGATACGGGTAGACCGCTGACGGTGAGGTTCTCGCCGAACGCGCCGGAGCCAAGCGGGCGGCCGAGGTCGGCCTCCCACCAGTCGATGTCAGCGCGCGCGTAGGCGTAGACGGCCTTGTCAGGGCCGCCGTGGACGGTCCGGTCGGCCTGATCGTCGCCGCGCAGGTTGACGCCTCGCAACGCCACGGGCCCCTGGATCGGACGCTTCCAGATCGCAGTCAGAACGCTGTGACCGTCGGCCGATACGAGGCGCGGCGTGCCGACGTTGACCGATTGCACCACACCGCTGGTGGGTTGCGAACGTGTACTCATGATCGAGGGGGGCTGGCTCGCGGAACGGCGTCAGTCGGTGAACGTCGCCAGCGACTCGCCGACCTCGACGATGTAAGTGGAGAGCATCTGGCCCGTATCGGGCCCGAGATCGGTCGCGTTGTGCGGAGTTCGGGGTGGCATCAGGAATCCATCGCCGGGGTGCAGCGTGAGGGTCGGCCTGTCGCGGATCTCCATCTTCACCGTCCCGGCGAGGATGTAGCCGACCTCCTCTCCGGGATGCATGTGCCAGCCCGACTGGACGCCGGCGGGGATCTCGGTGAGTACCTGCACGATCTCTCGCCCCGGGATGGAGGACGCCGCGTGCTGGATCTCGGTCCGCTTGAGCCTTCTCGCGAGCGCATCGGTCCGCTTCGGGTGAGACGACATGGACTCGACCTCAGCTTTCTAGGAAGGCGAGCAGGTCGGCGTTGAACTGGCCGGCGTGGGTGTCGGTCAGGCCGTGCGGGGCGCCGGGATAATAGATCTCCGTCGCGTTGGCGATGAGCCGGGCGGACTTGTGTGCCGAGTCCTTGACGGGGACGATCTGGTCGTCCTCGCCGTGCAGCACCAGGGTCGGCACGTCGATCTTGTTGAGGTCTTCGGTGAAGTCGGTCTCCGAGAACGCCTTGATGCTCTCATACGCGTTCATGAGGCCGGACTGCATGCTCCACAGCCAGAACTGATCCAGCACGCCCTGGGAGACATCCGCGCCCGGCCTGTTGGCGCCATAGAACGGCATGGCCAAGTCTTTGTAGAACTGCGAGCGGTCGTTGACGAGACCCGCGCGCAGGCCGTCGAAGACGTCGATCGGCAAGCCCTCGGGGTTGGCGTCGCTGTGGACCATGATCGGCGGAACGGCGGAGATGAGCGCTGCCTTGGCCACCCGCTCGGTCCCGTGGCGCCCGATGTAGCGAGCCACCTCTCCACCGCCGGTGGAATGCCCGACCAGCGTGGCGTCGTGGAGGTCAAGCGCCTCGATGACGGCGGCGAGATCGTCGGCGTAGCCGTTCATGTCGTTGCCCGTCGACGGTTGACTGGAACGGCCGTGGCCGCGGCGGTCATGGGCGATGACGCGGTAGCCGTGCTGGGCGAGAAACAGCAGCTGCCCGTCCCACGCGTCGGCGCTCAGCGGCCAGCCGTGCGAGAACGTGACCACCGGACCGGCCCCCCAGTCCTTGTAATAGATCTCGGTACCGTCGGGCGTGGTGATCGTGCTCATGGGTCTGCACTCCTGTCTCGGTGGGGGGAGAGACCGTCGTTTGCGACGATCTCGACAAACCGGCGGCTGCCGCCCGAGGCGTCAGCCGGTGACGGCGTGAATCGGTGACGTCTGGGCGAGGAACGCGATCAGCTCGCGGTTGACCTCCTGGGCATGGGTGACGCACATGACGTGCGGTCCCCCCTCGATCTCGGCGTAGCGCGCGTCTGGGAGCGCCGCGTGCAGCCGCCGGCCCTGGCCGTCGATCGGCAGGATCCGATCGGCGGTCCCGTGCAGGATGAGCGTCGGGACATTGATCCGCTTGATGTCCTCGCTGAAGTCGTCAAGCCAGCCGGGCGGGCACGCCCAGGTCGCGATCGGCGACGCCGCCGCACCCGCGTTCCAGAGATGGCGCACCGTCTCCTCGCTGACCCGCTGACCGAGATACTGGTCGAGGTTGAGAAAATCCCCGAGCAACCCCGTCAACCACGCGAAGCGGTCGGCGAGAATCGCCTGCTGCACGGTCGCGACCCCCGCCGCATCGACCCCGCCAGGGTTCTCCGCCGACTTGGCAAAGGACGGAGCGAGGCTCTCGATGAACACCACACCCCTGAGCCGGTCGGTCCCGAAGGTGCCGACGTAGCGGGCCAGCTCGCCGGTGCCCAGCGAGAAGCCGACCAGCGTCGCATCGCGGACATCAAGCTCGGCCAGCACCCTGTCAAGATCGCCGGCGAGCGTATCGAAGTCATAGCCCATCGCCGGGCGGCTCGACTGCCCGAACCCGCGCCGGTCATAGACGATCACGCGATGACCGGCCTCCAGCAGCGCGGGCACCTGCGGCTCCCACGACCGGCTGTCCACCGGCCAACCACTCAACAAGACGACCGCCGGCCCGGTGCCGTGATCCTCGTAGTACAGCTCGATCGGCGTCGAGTTCTCCTGACCAACGGTGATCGTGCCCATCATTCTCTCCTCGGGTTGCGGCTCGTCGTTGTGCCTGCAAGCCACGCTACGACCCGGGCGCCCGAGGGGCAATGGGGCCGGCTGGAGACCGGAGGGAGGAGCTCCGCAACGCTGAGCTGGGGTAGACCCCAGGTAGCCTTTTTTGGTCGTGAGTGCGCCCCGGGTCATTCGCGTGGTCGTCGGCGAGGATCAGCCGATCTTCCGCGAGGGAATCGTCCACGTTCTCCAGGACGGCGGATTCGAGGTCGTGGCAACCGCCGGGGATGCTCCTGAGCTGACGCGCCGGATCCGCGCGCACCGTCCCGACCTCGTCGTCGCCGACATCCAGATGCCTCCCGACCACACCGACGACGGGCTGCGGGCCGCCCGCGACGCGCGCGCCTCCCAACCGGGGCTCGGAATCCTGCTGCTCTCGCAGTTCCTGGAGGACCGCTACGTCCTCGAGCTGGTGGCCGACGGAGCCGAAGGGGTCGGCTACGTGCTCAAGGAGCGCGTCGGCGAGATCACGGCGTTCACCGACGCCGTGCGTCGTGTGGCCAACGGGGGGACCGCGTTTGACCCCGACGTCGTGGCGCTGCTTGTCGGGCGACCCCGAAAGCCTGGCCCGCTCGACGAGCTCACCACTCGCGAGCGCCAAGTGCTCACGCTGATCGCCGAGGGGCGCTCGAACCCCGGCATCGCGGAACAACTGGTGGTCACGGTCAGCGCGGTCGAGCACCACGTCACGCACATCTTCGACAAGCTCGCTCTGCCCGACGGGCACGGAGACCACCGGCGGGTGCTCGCCGTGCTCGAGTACCTCAAGCCATGACCGACCCGCCCGCCGCCGCCGCGGCCGTCGACACCTACGCCTTCCTGTCGTCAGTGCTGGCAGGCATCGCCCAGCCGGTCTGGGTCGTCGACCCTGCGGGAGACATCCGCTTCACCAACCCAGCCGCGATCGCGGCCCTCGGCTACGACGACGCTGCCGAGCTTGACGGCAAGCCCAGCCACCAGACAATCCACTACAAGCACCGCGACGG
The DNA here is from genome assembly GCA_963731395.1 of uncultured Solirubrobacteraceae bacterium. Lineage (GTDB taxonomy): Bacteria > Actinomycetota > Thermoleophilia > Solirubrobacterales > Solirubrobacteraceae > Palsa-465. The sequence goes on along the minus strand of CAVSVH010000012.1, from coordinate 285,470 downwards.
GACGCCGTACCCGGTTGCGGAATGCTCGATGCTAAGGCCCCGTCAGACCGGCGAGACGATCCACATCGACGAGGACTGGTTCGTCCGTCGCGACGGCACGATGTTCCCGGTCGAGTACTGGTCGGCGCCGATCGACACGCCCGCCGGACGCGGGGCCGTGGTCGCCTTCACCGACATCGAGGAGCGTCGTCGCCTGGCACAGATGACACGCGAGCGCGACATCGCCGAGGCGCGCGCGACGGAAGCCCGCGCCGGGCAACGTCGGATCATCGAGGCGGGCGACGCGGCGCGGGCGCGGCTCGCGCGCGACCTGCACGACGGCGCCCAGCAGCAGTTCCTCAACACCCTCCTTCACCTTCGGCGCGCCGAACAGAAGTGGACGACGGAGCCAGAACAGGCCAAGGAGCTCGTTGGCCGTGCCATCGCCGAGGCACAGACCGGGATCGAAGGGCTGCGCGAACTCGCCGCGGGCATCCACCCCGCGATCCTGACGACACGTGGGCTGGCCGCGGCCCTGTACGTCCTCGCGGGACGCCTCCCCTATCGGCTCGAGCTCGAGCTCGCGCAGGTTCAGCTTCCACCCGCAGTGGAAGCGAGCGTCTACTTCTTCTGCTCCGAGGCGCTCACCAACGTCACCAAACACGCACGAGCCGAGGCTGCGCGGGTGACGACGGTGATGGACGATGGTCATCTCACGATCCAAGTCAGCGACAACGGCGTCGGCGGACCGGGCACCCATGCCGCCGGCGGATTGGCGGCCCTCACCGACCGTGTAGCCGCCCTCGACGGCACGCTCGAGGTCACCAGGACGTCGTCCCGTGGAACGACGCTCACGGCCCGTCTTCCCCTAACGCCCTGACCGGCCGCAGGTTCCGGTTGGCTCGAAGTGGGGGCGCTTAGCCGACGCCCGCCATTCACCGGGTTAGGAGTCGTGACGCGCGGGTTAGCTGCGCAGCGAGGGTCCCGATCGCCGATCGAACGCATACCGGGGCGATTGATCGTTTGCGTGCCCTTGTGGCCGCTGGTGCGACGCCGGCGGCTCAGGGCCGCTCAGCCGCGACCACCCCCTGTCTCCCACCTCCAATTTATACCAAGCAGAGAGCTCTCATGAGGCCTTGATTCATGCCGCATAATCGCCCGCCGCACGATGGAACCGATGAACAGCAGCGGAGTTGACCACGTCAACTCCGCGGGAGGTGAGCGAATGGGATACGTCTTGGATTTCCAGGAGATCGACCACACCCACGTTGCGGTCGTCGGCGGCAAGGGCGCACGCCTGGGGGAGCTTTCGCGGATCGAAGGCATCCCCGTGCCGCCTGGATTGTGCGTGACGACGGACGCGTTCCAGCGGATCCTGGCGGGAGCGCCGTCGATCGACGATCAGCTCGCTCGGCTCTCGCGCCTGGTGCCGGAGGATGCGGAGGCGATCCGCGCGCTGAGCGCGGAGATCCGTCGGGCCGTTGAGGGGATCGCGATCCCTGACGATGTGGCGTTGGCGATTACGCGTGCGCTGGCCCGGCTCGGCGAGCAGGCGGCCTGCGCCGTTCGATCGAGCGCGACGGCGGAGGACTTGCCGAGCGCATCCTTCGCGGGCCAGTACGACTCCTACCTGAACGTCGTGGGCCCGGAGGCCGTCCTGCGCCACGTGAGCCGGTGCTGGGCCTCGCTGTTCAGCGAGCGGGCCGTGATCTACCGCCTGCGAAACGGTTTTGACCACCGCAAGGTCCAGATGGCCGTGGTCGTGCAGCAGATGGTCGCCCCGCAGGCTGCCGGGATCCTGTTCACGGCCGATCCCGTCACCTCCAGCCGGAAGGTTGCCTCGGTGGAGGCGAGCTTCGGTCTCGGTGAGACGCTGGTCTCCGGCCTGGTGAACGCGGACACCTTCAAGGTGCGGGACGGCGAGGTCGTCGCGAGGGCGGTCGCAACCAAGCAGCGTGCGATCCACGCCTCGCCGGTGAGCGGGACCGAAGAACTGGTGGTCGCGCCGGCGCGGCAGGAGCAGCCGGCGCTCACGGACGCGCAGGTCGTGGCGCTCGTGCAGCTGGGCCGGCGGATCGAAGCGCACTTCGGCCACCCGCAGGACATCGAATGGTGCCTGGTCGAGGGCGACTTCTGGATCGTCCAGAGCCGGTCGATCACGACGCTGTTCCCGATCCCCGAGGCCGCCGACCGAGAGAACCACGTGTACGTCTCCGTCGGTCATGGGCAGATGATGACCGAGGCGATGAGGCCCCTGGGGGTCTCCGTGTGGCAGCTGACGGCCATGGCGCCGATGCACGAGGCCGGTGGCAGGCTGTTCGTCGACGTCACCCAACGACTGGCTTCGCCGACGACTCGGGGAGGTCTCCTAGAGGTCATGGGGAGAGGCGATCCGCTGATCGGGGACGCGCTGCAGACCATCCTCGAACGCGGCGACTTCCTCCCCTCGCTCCCCGATGCGGATCCCGCCCGCCCGGGCCGGCCGCCGGCCGGGGGCGCGCCCGCTCAGATCGACACCGATCCGGCGATCGTCACCGAGCTGATCGAGCGCAACCAAGCCTCCGTCGCCGCCCTGAAGCGCGACATCCAGACGAAGGCCGGGCCAGCGCTGTTCGACTTTCTGCTGGAGGCCTTCAAGGAGCACAAGCGAGTCCTCGGCGATCCGCTGAACCTTCAGGCGATCATGGCGGGGATGCAGGCCACGTGGTGGCTCAACGAGCAGCTGGAGGCGTGGCTGGGCGAGCGCAACGCGGCCGACACGCTCACCTTGTCCGCCCCCGGCAACGTCACCTCTGAGATGGGGCTGGCGCTGCTGGATGTCGCGGACGTCATTCGCCCCCATCCGCACGTCGCGGGGTTCCTGCAACACGTCGCGGACGAGGGTTGTGAGGACGAGGCCTTCCTGGACGAGCTGGCGAGGCTCGCGGGCGGACGGGAAGCGCAGGAAGCGATCCGGGCCTACCTCGAGAAGTACGGCATGCGCTGCGTCGGCGAGATCGACATCACCAGGCCACGATGGAGCGAGCGCCCCACGACGCTCGTGCCGCTGATCCTCGACAACATCAGGAACTTCACGCCCGGCGAGGCCAAGCGGCGCCTCGAACAAGGGCGGCAAGCGGCTCGGAGCAAGGAACAAGAGCTGCTGGAGCGTCTGCGCGCCTTGGCAGACGGAGTGAGGAAGGCCAAAGAGGCCAAGCGGATGATCGACCGCGTCCGGACCTTCAGCGGCTACCGCGAGTACCCCAAGTACGGCATCGTCCACCGCTACTTCGTCTACAAGCAGGCGCTGCTGGAGGAAGCCGAGCGCCTCGTGCAGGCAGACGTGCTTTCAGACAAGCAAGACATCTCATACCTCACCTTCGACGAGCTTCACGACGTCGTGAGCACCCGCCGAGCCGACCAGCAGCTGATCCGCCAGCGCAAGGACGCGTTTCGCTGCTATCAAGCGCTCACGCCACCCCGCGTGCTCACCTCAGACGGCGAGGTCATCGCCGGGGCCTACCGACGCGACGATGTCCCCACCGGCGCGCTGGTCGGCCTGCCGGTCTCCGCCGGGACCATCGAAGGGCGCGCCCGCGTCATTCGAGACATCACGCAGGCCGACATCGAAGCCGGCGACATCCTCGTCACCACCTACGCCGATCCCAGCTGGACACCCCTGTTCCCCGCGGTCAGAGGCCTGGTGACGGAGGTCGGGGGCCTGATGACGCACGGCGCGGTCATCGCACGCGAGTACGGCTTGCCGGCGGTCGTGGGAGTTGAGGATGCTACGAACCTGATCCGGGACGGGCAGCGGATCCGCGTGCATGGAACGGACGGATACATCGAGATCCTGCGCGACCCGGGCGACACACGCGACGGCGCCGCGCCACCGTGCACGTGTTGACTTGAGAGCACGTCCCATGCGCGAGCCGCGGTGCGCGCAGAGTCCCAAGCCGTGTCGAAACGGGGTGAGGGTCGGCGGGTGGTCACCGAGGTCGAGCGCTACGCTTCCCGCGTGCGACGTCATGCAGTGGGCCTTGTGGTCGCATTGGCCGGGGTTGTCGGGCTGGCGCTCCTCGCGATCGGCATCGCCTACCTCACGATCGCGTGCGAGGACTTGCCCGGGATCTTGGGGCCCACCCCCGGTGACATGTCGCCGCGAACCGGGCTCGGAGTGGTCGGAGTCGTGCTCGGTGTGGTCGCGTTGCTCGTCGTGTTCCTCGTCGTCCGGCGGCGGCCGCCAACCACTCCGCTGCAGTCCTGACGGCCGAGGGTCTCCCCATTCCGCCAGCGGGGTGGGCCGGCCGACACCCCGTCAGCAGCCGGCGTCCTATTCCCGAACGGTCAGCGAACGCCTGCGTGGCGCACGCCCTGAGCAATCGCCCGCGCCACCACCTCCGCGGCAAGGACCTCGACCGGATCGTCGGGCGCGACGACTGTGCCGGTCGCGATGCAGAAGATCGTGTCACCGTCGTACATCGTGTGTGCCGGACGCACGGCTCGACCGATCCCGTCGTGGGCAACGGTCGCGACGCGGTTTGCCTGTTCTTGGTGAGCTTCGCCTCGGTCGCGACGACGCCGATTGTCGTGTTCTCGCCAGACAGCAGGTCGCTGGTTGGGTCCCAGGAGGTCAGGGGCGCGATCCATTCGTGACGCTCGTCGTCCCAGACTCCGCCGACGCTGTTGGCAATCATCACCGCGCTGACGAGCGCCTTGCCGGCGTAAGGCGCTCGCGATTCCCACTCCTCCCGGCGGCACGCTGGAGGGTCCGCCCGCCTTGGCGACCGTCGCGGCCGTGGCGGCGCCAACGGAACCGACCGCGGGCGCGGCGGTTGCCGCCAGGCAGGCCGCGTAGCCATCCTCGGCGGAAGGTCTCGCCTTCGGATCCCCTCGAGCAGATCGAACAGCACCGCCCTGACGACACCCGGGATCGGCATCGTCCCAAACGTAGGGCCGACGTCGCGCTCCTCGAGGTAACGCATCACCCCGGTCGCCGCCGCCAGCCCGAACAGACTGCCACCGGTGAGCAGGATCCCATGCACCAGCTCGATCACTGTGCCCGGGGCGCAGCGCATCACTCGCAAACGTACCGGGAGCCGCGCCACGCACGTCGACCCGGCCCACACCACCACCCGGACCGAGCAGCACCGTGCAACCCGTGCGACCAACCGGATCGCTGAAGTGCCCAACCGTCACACCGTCTGGCAGCAGCTCGACCATCGAACCAGGGCTGTACCGCAACACCATCCCTGGCTCGGTCCGTCCGCGGCGATCTGCCGGGATATTCGTGGCCGGCCCGGCGACTCTAGCCAGCAGCGTGGTCGTTAGGAGGCGCTGGGATCCAGGTCAGAGGTTGACCGCGACCGACCACGCGATGCTCAGCGTCCAAACGCCCAGGCCGCCATCAGCGGGAACTCTTCTCTCCAGAATGCGTCACCGTGCGATCCGACCCGCTCGATCATGACAACGTCCGCGCCCGCATCGCGCAGCGCGTTCGCCCACCGGGTGGCGTTCTTGAGGAAGAACGGCTCCTGTCTGCCGGCGACCAGGTACGCGCGCGGAAGCGAGCTCGGCATCACGGCCGGCGGCCGGTAACCTGCGCCCGGCGACGCGCAGAACACCGCGCCGTAGATGTCGGGATGGCGAACTCCCATCGCGAGCGCGAGCTCTCCACTCGCCGAGACACCGGACACCGCGGTTCGGTCGGCAGGCAGCGAGACGTCAAAGCGCGACTGCGCCCATCGGCGCACGTCGTCGACGAAGAACGTCTCGTGGGCTGCGAACCGTTCCGGGTCAAAGACGAAGGCGGCCGTGCTCTCGCCCGGTGAGTACTCGCGGAGCCGTAGCGTCTCATCGTCCAGGCGGTGTGCACCGATGATCATCGTGGGCGATAGGTGGGCCGCCTCGAGGACGCCTCCCCACGACGCGATCAACTGGCCGTCCCCGGCGAAGACGATGGCCTCGGGCGGAGCCGGCGGGACATACGCGGTGACCTGCCGTCCACCGTCGTATTCCAACGTCTCGGTGACGAGCTGGCCCGCTATGGGCGACATTGACGTGGCTTGGGTTAGCGTTTCCGCGGCGGCGATTGTCGTTGCCTTGTCGGGCGCGGTTCGGCTCGGAGGGCGCCGCTCGCAGGCGTGTAGATGCTCTCATGGCCATCGTCCCAACGGATGCGATACCGAGGCGAGGGGTCGCCGCGCACCACTTCCTCAATGACACCGCAGCGGGGTCGGCGGCTCGTTGACTCAGGTTCCGCTACGACGCGCTTACCGACTTCAAAGGTCATGCTCACTTCCTATCGTTCATGCCTACTTAGCGAGCGTGTAGCTCCGGTTGGCCCTGACCACCTCGCCGGCCTTCGCGAGCTTGTCAGCGACGCGGCAATCGTGCCCGCCTTGATGCCCGTGTCGGCTGCGATCTTCGAGGCGGTCTTGGGGCCGCCGTTCGGCGCCGCGGGGATCTGCTTCTTGTTCTCACCGCGCGGCGCGCGGATGTTGGTGGCCCTCACCGGCGAGGCGCCCTTTGGCTTGATGCTGCGGGCGATATCCGATACCTCGAGTTTGGCATGTCGTTCTCCTGGTCAGGGGGACGGTAGTGATGATGACGAAGCGCTGACCGACGGGGCTTCTGCTTGGACGACGGGAGCGACCGATGCGGCAGCCAGGCGCAGACCGCCCCGTTGGCGAGGCAGCGGAAAACTGGTGACGAGCGTCATTAACGCCCGCTGGCTTGGTTTGAAACAGCCGTCCCTGAGCGCTGAACCGGCACGACGCGCCGTTGCTCGCAAGAGGAGCACCCGTGCCCTCGCCGGGGCATCCCGATATGCGGGCCTGCCGATGCTGAAGGGGGTCAGTCAGTGACCGCGGCGACCGCGGCCAGGATGGCGTCGATCGTCACCTGGGGGTGGGACACCATCGAGACGTGCGAGCCGGCCACGTCGGTGATTGTGGCGCCCGCGCGTTCTGCCATGTGGCGTTGGGTGTCGGGCGGGATGACGTGGTCGTCTGTGCCCACGACCGCCCAGCTAGGCAGCGTCTTCCACGCTGCGGCGCCCGACGGAGTGGTGTTTGCGCTCAGGGTGATCGGCCGCTGACTTTCGACGATCAACCAGCGGTCCGCCTCGGAGAGATCCTGGGCGAAGGCGTTGTGGATCGTGTCAGGCTTCAAGAACGCCTCGGCGTCACCCTCGGGTGCGCCTGGATAACCAACGAGGTCGAGGACGGTTGTCGGATCGGGGACGTCGAGCGCTGACCCGGAGCCGCCCAAGATCTGGAAGACCGTCTCCCCTTCCTCGGGGGCAAACGCGTCGACGTACACCAGAGCTCTGACGTCACCGCCTTGGGTCGCGGCGTTGGTGATCACGAAACCGCCATAGGAGTGTCCGACCAGGACGACGGGACCGCTTGTGCGCTGGGTGAGGAACGAGGCGATGTATGCTCCGTCGCTCACATGCCCGCGCAGCAGGTTCGGCGGACCATATACGGTGAAGTCCCGGTTCTGCAGCTCGGACGCCACGGCGTTCCAGCTCGATCCGTCGGCCCATGCTCCGTGAACGAGGACGATTGTGGGCTTCGGCATGTCGGTCTCCCCGCGCAGTTCGTCCGGCTCGGTGTCGCCTCAGCGTACCGTGGGCGTGTCTCCGGTGCCCGCAGCGATCCGCGCGTTCAAGCGCGAGACCACACTCCCCTTCGCTCGCTCGTGGGATCGGCTGGATGTGGCCTCCGGTAGGCGGGCTCGGCTGGCAGGTGGTCAGCTGCCGCCGAGTCCGCCGTGCGCGGCGATCATCGTCATCTTCAATCCGCGCAACGCGGCCGGCAGACCGGGCGCGAATGGCGTCATCTGCTCGGTGAGCAGCTCGATCCGGTGGTGGTAGCGCTTGCGGTCTTGGCGGGAGGCCACTGCGGGCACTTCCACGAGTGCCGGCAGCGCCGCCAGCGCGGCTTCGGTGGCGTCCAGCTCGCCGGGAGGAGTGGAGCCGGTGAGGATTGCGCGGGCCTGATCGCTGAGCTGGCGAGCGAACGACGCCTCGACGAGCTGGACGTGCGTGGTGGTCAATTGCCCGAAGCGCCTGTGCCGCTCGGCATTGAGGATGCCCGCCTCCTGCAGCGCGCGCTCGGTGCCGGCCAGCGTTTCTTTGTAGCCGCGGCGCAGCCATGCCTTCCAGCTGCGGGCGCGGGAGTCAATCTGGGACAGGGCCAGCTCGAGCGGCGTGTCGGAGACCGACGCGCGAGCGGCGGACCGCACCACGCCGTCGGCCTCGGTCACCTCTCCGGCGATCGCCAGCTGGCTCAGAACGGCGGCGCGGGTGAGAAACGCTGTCCGGGTGCGATCAAAGAGCCGGCCGGTCCGGGGATCGCAGGCGAGCAGGTAGCACCGGTAATGGAGCCCGTCGGGGATGCGGATCATCGCTCGGTCTCGCCCTGGCCGTTGATCGCGCGGCGGATCGGCGCGATCGTCGGCATCGCATCCCTGGCGAGGAAGGCGATGATGATCTCGTTGCAGAGGTCGGGTTTTTCGTGCATGAGGCCGTGCGATGTGCCGGGTATGACCGCGAGCTCGGCGACGGGCACCGCCCGGTAAAGCGCGATCGCGTGTTCGAGCTCGACCTCGTCGTCATCGCCGACCATCACAAGGGTTCGGCTCTGCACGCCGCCCAGATCAGCTGTCGTGAGGGTCGGCTCCTCGCGGGTGAGGCGCTGGAGCTTGGCGTGCACCACGGGGAAATGCTCGGCGCCGTCGGGCGACAGCTCCGCGTAGCCTCCCACCAGCGCCGGGTGCGGGGTCTGGCCAGGGTCGATCGCAGCAGCGATCCAACCGTGATGGTGAAAGACGCCGCTGACGAGCACGAGCTTTCTTGCCAGGTCGGGCCGCGCGTGGGCGACGCCCAGCGCGACGATCGCACCCGCGCTGCAGCCGACCAGCTCGGCCGGTCCTCCGACGACCTGCTCGAGGAAGCCGATCGTATCCTGCACCATGAGCTTGTAGGTGATTGCACCGTCCACGTCCGCGGTGCGCCCGTGACCGCGGCGCTCGGGCGTGAACACGCGAAAGCCAGCGGCGAGCGCCTCCAGGTTAGGCGCCCACGCTCGGGCATCGGCGCCTCCCGGATGCAACAGCACCACCGGCGGTCCCTCTCCGCGCTGCTCATACCAGGTGCGCACGGCACCCAGCTCCACGTATGCCGCCATCGCCTCGACCTCCATCAGTGGACTCATACGCCGCTCGATTTGCGCAACAGCATCCGAGATCGCGTGCTGATGATCAACGGCCGAAACAGCATTCCAGCGATTAGCCTTACTACTTGATGTGGGAAGCGATTGATCTCCGGGAGATTCGCGCCTTCCTCACGCTCGCCGAGGAACTGCACTTCAAGCGCACCGCGGACCGGCTCGGCCTCACCCAGTCGCGGGTCAGCCAGAGCATCCGCAGCCTGGAGCAGAAGCTGGGCAGCGAGCTCGTCTATCGGACCAGTCGGCGCGTCGAGCTGACCGCCGCAGGCGAACGGTTCCTGGCCGAGGTTCGCGCCGCACACGACCAGCTCGTCGACGTGCTTCGCCGCGCCGACCGGTCGACGCGCACACCGACGCGGACGCTCACGCTCGGGCTGCTGACCGCCGCGTCGGGCGGCCCGCTCATGGTCGCGATCATCGATTGCTTTGAGGCGCGTCATCCCGCGTTCGAGGTGCAAGTGACCGAGCTTCCGTTCCGGGATCGCCTGGAGCCGCTGCGGCGCGGGGAGATCGACGTGCTCGTGGCGCGTCTGCCGCTCAACCAGGTCGATTTGGTCGTCGGGCCAACTCTCTCACGCGACGAGCGGGTGCTGGCCGTCAGCCGGGATCATCCGCTCGCCGGCGCAGCCAAGGTCACGATCGAGGACATCGCCGACCACGAGGTGACCGAGATCGACGGTCTGTTGCCGTCAGAGCTCGCCGCAGCGTTCAGCCCGCTGACGACCCCCGGCGGTCGGCGGATCAGGCGCTGCCGTGTCCGCCCTCGGGACGTCAACGAGCTCGTCATGCTGATCGCCCGCGGCCGGGCGATCCACCCCACCGTCCCAGCCTTCCTGACGAGCTTCGGGCACCCAGGCATCGTCGGAGTGCCAATCGCCAACCTTCCGCCGTCCGAGAGCGCGCTGGTCTGGCTCCGGCGCAATCCCGATCCGATGGTGACCGAGTTTGGCCGCACCGCCAGCGCCGTTCTCGAGGCGTCACAGCCAGCACGGAGATCCGGTCTCTCCGAAGCTTGATCGCCGGTCCTCCCAGCACGCACTCGATCGAAACCCGGCCGTGGCCGACGTCGGCCAGCTTCGCACTGGTCGGTATGAAACGTTGACGTAGCGCCACGCAACGCATACGTTCGGCAAGGCAATCCCCATCGAGGAGGCGGCATGGCCACAGTCAGCGTTCGCTACATCGTCGACGATGTCGACACCGCGATCGACTTCTACTGCCGCGAGCTCGGCTTCCACGAGGACATGCACCCAGCTCCGGCCTTCGCGATGCTCTCGCGCGGCGATCTGCGCCTCGTCCTCAGCGCGCCCGGCGGTCGGCCCGGAGGCGGGCAGGCGATGGCCGACGGGACGATGCCAGAGCCTGGAGGGTGGAACCGCTTCCAGCTCGAGGTCGACAACATCGAGGCGACCGTGGCCCGGCTGCGCGAGCACGGTGCCCAGTTCCGAAACGACATCGTCACCGGCGTCGGCGGAAAACAAGTCCTCGTGGAAGATCCGGCCGGCAATCCGATCGAGCTGTTTGAACCGACAATCCAGGAGGCGAAACTCTCAGGCGCCCCGTAATCGTGGCCCGCACTGCTCCCGTCTCACGCACCACCGGCCGGCCGCGGCCTCGATCCGACAGCGAATTCGCTTCTGCTCCGGGCCGCCGGTCGACAGAAGCAGCAGCGGTGCCTTGATGGCCGCGTGGCGACGTGCGGTCCGATCGGTTGCCCGACCGCGTGATGAGCGGGCGGCTCGATGAGGCGCGGCTAGGGCGTGGCGGGGCGCTCGCCGGGCGGCGCGTAGCGTCGATGTAGCGACAGCGGATTGCCGTCCGGGTCAAGACAGATCGCCTGCCAACAGACGCCAGAATCGAAGGTCTCGCTAACGAACTTCACTCCTTGGGCTTCGAGCCGCTGGCGGGCGACAGCGACATCGTCGACCTGCAGCGCGATCGGCATCGCGTTGGCTGAGAAGGTGCCGCCGAAGTCCTCGACGCGCATGATGGCGAGCGTGAGGTTGCCGGCCTGATATTCAGCGCCACCTCGCGCGCCCCAACGTTTGAGGAACGGCAGCCCAAGCGTCTCCCCGTAGAACGCGATCATCGCGTCGAAGTTCTTCGCCGGGATGCCGACGAAGTCGACGCCGGTGACAAGGGGAGCTGTGTGAGTCATAGGCGGCGAGAATACCCATACTCGAATGCTCAGCGCGGAGCCGACACGGGCGCGAGCTCGATTCATCCCAGGGCAGCCTGCGGCCACGCCAGCGTAGCGCCACATTGTCGGTGCGTAGCGGCGACCGAGCCGAGCGACGCGAAGGAGGCGTCAGCCTGCCGGGCGTCAACGGGCCGCCGACCCGACGGGCACTGCACCGCCTTGACGCCACAACGCGTGACGAGCTCAATCGGTGAGCCCTCCAGGCCGATGCGGCAGTCTCCGTGGCCGCGAGCCGATCTCGCTGCGGTCGTCGGCTTGGTCGTGTGTCGGGCGTCGGGTCACGTTCGCGCCGGCAGTCGCCGTGACCCGCTACACGACACGTTCCTGAGCGACAGCGTGACTGAAGGCGCGAATGGCGCTCTGACCGTCTCGGTGAGCAGCTCATCGAGAGGCTAATCCTCAAGGTCCTCCCCTGTCCTCGGAGGGTCCGGCGCACGCCCTGTGCCGCCTACCAACGCTGAGGCCGCTACGACCAGCGCGATGAGCACCACCCAGCGCCGCATCCACCTAGGACACGGACCGATTCCGCGTCGCTCCAGCCCACGACCCTGGCCGGTGCGGAGGCGAAGTCGACCGATGTCTCAGGTGGCAGCCGAAACCTATGATCTGGGTCGACGGACCCGGCTTCCGCTTCGGACCGGCCAGGACCGTGCGACGCAGTCGATCCCCGACCGTCCCTACGGCGACAATCGAACTCAGCCCCCGCCGGCGACAGAGCGGAGTCGGGGTCATGCACGGAGTTGCGGCTTTGACGCCGCCGGGAGCGGCTGCCGGGTTGTCGTTGCCCAGCGTGTGGCTGGCTGGGCGGCGATGGCGGCGAGGATGAAGAGGAGGGCCAGGCCGCACCATCCCGCGGTGTGGTTGGGGATGACGATCGCCGTCATGAGTGCGGGCGCGAGCATGATCGCGAGGGCTTCGCCCGCGGCAAACACGCTCTGGCATTCGGCGGGGTGCGTGACGTCCATGAGGGGAACGGAAAAGCCGCGGGAGGCGGCGACGAACCAGAGCTCGCCGAGTATGTGGGCCGCCCCGGCGAGGATCAGCAACCCGGACGCGGCAAGAGCTGGGGGTCCGGCGGCGAGGGCCAGTAGCAAGCAGCATGCGGCGAGACCGAACCCGGAACGCAGCGCGGCTCTGGCCGCGGCCGCCGGCGCGTTGTAGTCGCGGGAGAACGCGGTCTGCAGCAGTGCGATCGCGACGGTGCTGGCAAAGACGATCGCAGCGCTGATCGCGTGCGGGGCGTGGGTGTCGTCGGCGATCCAGAGCGGGAGGCCGCTGGACATCAACCCCCAGCACAGGCACAGCACGCCGCAGATCCCGGCTAGCGTCGTGAACGGGATATCGCGCAGGGCACCGAACCGCGCTCGCACGAGAACGGCAGGCCGCGCGGGGACCGACGGAACGCGGCTGAGGTCGACCGCGAAGAGCAGGAAGGTCGCGGCGTTCAGGATGATGGCCGCCAGGTAGCCGGCGCGCGCGTCCGTGATGAGCACGACAGCCCCGAGCGCCGCGCCGAGCGCTTGACCGGCGTGTGAGCAGGCGCGCATTCGGGCCAGAACGTCGATCTGATCCTCGTCGGCGGCCAATTGGGTGATCAGCGCGGCGCTGACGCCGACGCCTCCTTGAGAGCAGGCGGCGATGGCTGACGCGACGATCGTGACCTGCCAAAGGTTCGAGCAGACGGCGAACCCAAGACTGGCGATCGCCTCCACGCAAAGCAGCAGGCGGTAGATCTCCCGCGGACCACGACGATCTGCCAAACGCCCCAGCGGTATCGGTGAGATGAATCCCACCAAGCCGGCAAGGCTCAGCGCGATCCCGGCCTGGGAGAGGCTCAGATGCACCTCGCGGGTGAGATAGAGCGCCCATACCGTGAACCACAACCCACTGCCGACCGACGAGATGGCCTGGCCTCGCGCGAGGGGGGCGAGCTCATTTGAGAACCCCGCGAGCCCCAGCGTTTCAGCAACCCGACGGGCACGGTTCACGATCACCTGAAGCAACATACACGATTCACGCGAAGCTGAATCTCTGAGGTAGACTGACTGCATGCCGCAGAGAGACGATCCACGTGTCCGCCTCCTGGCCGACCTGGCCGATCCGACACGCTTCGCAGTTCTCGAGCTGCTGGAGCGAGGCCCGATGTCGGCGACCGCGCTCGCGCATAGCCTCAGTACCTCTCCGACGCAGCTGGCAAATCATCTGCGCCGACTTCGCGAAACGGGCCTCGTGACCGTCACGCACGAGAGTCGCCTTGCCATCTACCAGCTCGCCGAGCCCGGCCTGCGAGAGATCTTCTCGATGCTCAACGGTCTGCGCGGCGGTCCCGTCACGCAGACGCACCCCGCATCCGAGGCCGCCAGTTGCTATGACCACCTCGCCGGCCGGCTCGGCGTCGCTCTCTTTGACTACCTCATCGCCCGAGAAGCCCTCGAGCCCCGCGACGGGGAAGGACAGCTGACGCTTGGGCCTCACGCAGCCGAGGTGTTCTCAACGCTCGGGGTCGAGCAGCCGCTCGCGCACAGCCGCCGAATGCCGGCCTACGCATGCCTAGACAGCACCCTCCGGCGCGCCCACCTCGGTGGACGACTCGGCGCGAGCATGGCCAACAGCCTCACGTCACGAGGCTGGGTCCGAGCCAGCGATCAACCCCGGCAGCTCATGCTCACAGGGGAAGGCCGCAGAGGCCTCACGCACCTGGGCCTTCGCATCTAGGCGACCCCGCCGCTCACGCACCCGAGAGCCTCAGGGCGATCTAGCGGTTGGGATCGACGCCATCGGAATATTCTCCCCCGCCCCGGAGACGTGCGACCGAAGGGCCGTGTTCGCCGACCCTGACTCGAATGTCGCGATGCCCGTCGGTCAGTCGTCGGTTTCGGGCGCCATGATCACGTTGGCGAGGCCGCGCGCTACGCAGTGACGGCTCGCCGGCAAACCAGCCACGGAGAGACCTTGAAATGTTGAACGTGCTGGGGCTACCCGCGGGCAAGAAGCAGAAGAAGACCTACGCGCGTAACGGCGCTACGGCACGCTGAACTTCGCGAACGCCGCTCGCCGCTGCCCGGCTGGGCCGGCACACGATCTCGTGGAACGCGGTCGGCGCCGCCGGAAGGAGCGGCGCGCCGGGAACCAAGGGGACTATGGACTAGCCGATCAGCCGACGGCGTGCTGCTCGAGCTGGCTGTAGCGCTCGAGTGTGATGAGCACGGCGCGCATCTGGTTTTTCTGGGTGAGGACGACCTTCTCAAGCTCGCCCGCTTCAAGCTGAAAGAGCAGGCGGTTCAGTTCGCGCATCGCTTCACGGACGGTCGCCAGCTCCTGGTTTGCGACGCGCACGCTGTCGGCGGGTTGGCTCATCGTGACCGGCACGATACGGGCAGCATCGGACGGACCGCTCACGGTTGCGTCGGCGTTCTGTCCGCGCGCTCCGGGACACTGGCGTCCTATGGGTCCAGTGGCGGCGGTTGATCGATCGACGGTTCGGCTGGGCCGCGCCCGGGGGCGCTACTTCCGTGAGAACTTTGCGCAGGGCGGGGTCGACCTGGTGCAGATCATCCCCGAGCTGGTGACCAATGCCGACGCAGCGATCGCCGCCTCGGGCCGTGAGTCGGGGCGGATCGTGCTCTCGCTCGCCGCTGCCGACCCGCAGTTTCTCGCGCGGTGGCGGGCGCGGATGCGCGCGCTGGGCTCGCCGGCGCTGTTGTCCTGGCGCCACGAGCTGCGCTGCGCCGATGACGGTGAGGGTGTCGACGCGCCGCTGGTCGACAGCCGGTTGGGGGCGCTCGGGGTCGCGCCACCCCGGGCGGGACAGCGGGGGCTGTTCGGTCGCGGCCTCAGAGACGTGTGGCTGGCGCAGGGAGCGGGGCGCATCGAGGGCGTGCGCGCGGGACGGCTGGTGGAGTCATGGTTTTTCCCTGCCCCGGGCGATGAGCCCTACGCGTTCTGCCACGTCCGTGACCAGACGTGCACGCCGGCGGACCTCACGGCGCTGGGGATGCCGGTGTCGGGCACCCGGGTGACCGTGCCTCTGTCGGCCGCCCGGCTGCCGCCGGCGGGTCGCCTCCGGGCGCTGGTCGCCCAGCTGGTGCAGCTACGGCCGATCCTCGAGGACCCCGCGCGCGTCCTGTACCTCGAACAGCCCGGGCAGACGCCGCAGCTTGTCAGCTACCCGGCACCGGAGCCCGACCCGGAGCGACCGGTGCTGTTTGAGGGTACGGTGCGGGTCGCCACCGGCGTGACGGCGAGGATCGTGGTGTGCCGCGCGAAGGAGCCGCTCTCTCAGGGCTTCTCGCGGGCGACACGGCGCGGTGGGCTTCAGATCCGCTCGGGCCGCGCCGCGCACGAGACCACACTGGCGGGATTCGAAGGCCGCCCCGGCACCCGGCACATCTATGGCGAGGTGGTCTGCGACGCGATCGAGCAGCTGCAACGTGACGCGCTGGATAAGCCCCGCCCGGAGCTGGTCGTCAAGGTCGACCGCTCCGGCCTCAACGAGCACCACCCGATCGTCGCCAAGCTCTATCAGGCGATCGACCGGGTGCTCAAACCGATCGTGGCCGCGGAGGAGCGACGCGCTGGCGCGCACCTGATCGGCGCGCCCAAGGCGGTCAGCGCCCGCGACCAGGTCGGGCTGCGCGCACTGAACGACCTGCTCAAGGCCGCGTTTGACCAACCCGGCTCAGCGGCTGTCGAGCCCGGCGACAGTCCCGCCGACAAGCCGCCAGCGCTGCCGCACGACGACCCGGACACGCCCCCAGCGCAGCCAGGCGAAGCGCAGGAGGCTCAGGAGGATGACGAGGACAGCGAGCTCGCCCCGACACAGCCGCCCGCCCCGGCGCGGGCGCTGTGGTTCAAGCAGACCCCGGTCCGGCTGCATCCCGGCGAGAAGCGCACGGTCACGCTCCTCGCCGACCCCGCGCAGATCGAGCCGGGCGCCCCGGTCGAGATCGAGGCCGACCCGGGCCTCACCGTCGCGCTGCGCATCGCCGCGATCCCCGCGCCCGGCGCTCGCGGCCACAGCACCGTGTCAGTCGCAGTCCGCGCCCGAGTGACGGTCGAGCCGGGATCGCGCCTGAGCGTGCTGGCGGCGGCCGGCGAGCACACGGCCGAGCTCGAAATCGTGATCGTCCGCCACCGCGCCTCCGGCTGGGTGCGCGAGATCGCCCGCAAGGCAGAGGATCAGACGATCGAGGCAGAGTTCGACCCCGAGACCGGCATCGTCACTGTCTATGAGGGTCGGCGCGAGTTTCGCGAGCTTGAGCGATCAGCCCGGCGCGCCGGCTACACCAAGAAGCGAGCGCCCGAGTACGTCCCCTACCGTATGCTCGAGGTCGAGGCCGCCGCCAACGCCGTCTACGCCTGGGCCGCCCAACAGGTCCTCGCCCGCCGCCTGCCCGAAGAGCGCCCCTCGAGCGCCGCGGAGTATGCCGCTGCCGTTCACCACGAGCAGCAGGCGCTGCGCCATCGCGCCCACCACAAGCTGATGCAGGCGTTCCTGGAACCCGAGATCTTCGAAGGCGCCGTGACCCTCGGGCGACCACCGGCCACAACTCGCAGCCGGCAGCTCAGGCTCGTCGAAGACAAGCACGACTGAGTTCACGTCATTTGAGCAGGCGCCGTCCGGTCAAGACGTGGCAGACGACGGGCGTTTCGCCTCAGCTGAGCGAGTGAGCGGCGCCGTTGCATCCTGGGGACACCTGCAGGTTCACCGCACGGATTTCGGGCCGAGCACGCCTGTGTCTTGACGTTGGCCTATCCCCAGCAGGCCCCGCCCGACGCTCGGGCGCAGCTCGCGCGGATCGCAACTCGGTACCGAGTAGACCTCGTGCCGCTCAGCAACCTCGAGCAAGCCGCCAGCCGGCCGGCTCTCCCCTTCCCAACACCCTGCGTCCGCCCCTGGCCGAGGAAGCCAACGGGTCAGGTGCGGACGACACGAAGGGCGTTTTGGCCAACGTCGCGTCCGCGCCGCCGGCATCGACGCCCGACGCCTCAGAGGATGAGGTCGACCGCAACCCGTTGGCTCGACGGCGACGCTCGGTTCGCAAACGTCACTACGGCCTTGCTTTCCTCGTGGTGCTGCTCGCGTTGATCGTGATCGTGATTATCCTCGACCACCGCTCGACGCCCTGCAAGCTACAGGTAAGTGGTAGTGGTGGAGGCGGAACCCTTGAGCAGTGCATCTCGGCCTCCCATCACCATCGATGACTGGCAACGCCATAGCACCGCTCCCGGCTCCGCTCGACGATTCACGTTTTGGGGCATAAGCGTGATTCATGTGCGCTAGGCAGGCCGTCGATTTCGTGATCGTGGGGGGTGCCGGTCGTAGAGTTCGAAGCATGGCGAGGCTGAGGTGGCTGGTCGGACTGGTAGCGGCACTTGGCGCGATCTCGCTCGCTGAATCTCCCTTCGCGAGCGGAACACCAGGAGGCGCGCAGCAGGCGACGGCCCAACACCGTCGTGTGGCGGCGAAGGACGCCTCGCAGCGGCTCGCGCGCCTGGGCTTGCCTGCCGGAGCGATTGTGCACGTAAGCCCTGTTGTCGAAGCCCGCTCCCACCTGCCGGCGCTGGTGGCCACCACGGCTAACGCGGACGCGGCAGAGGTCTGGTGGGTCCCCGGGACGATCAACTCGGTCTTTGGCTATATCCGAGCGCACCCGCCGGCCGGCTCAACGCAATCGGGATGGGGCTATGACGGCTATCCAGGTCACCGGGGCTATGACAAGAGCCTGACCTTCACGTGGCCGGCGATCGGCCAGGTGCTCGACAACCGAATGCTCTATGTGTCGATCACCTCTCTCGGCTCCGACCGCGCCGAAGTGTATGCGCAGGCCGAATCCATCTGGGTCGTGGCACGTCCAACCGGGGAGCGCATCCCCGCCACCACCCGGAGCATCGACGTCTCAGTCCAGCACGGTCATCGCACGCTACGGTCGCTGACGGTCACCCGCCGTGCGGAGGTCATACGGATCGTCTCGCTCTTCAACGCGATGGAGATCGTTCAGCCCGCGACCTACAACTGCCCGGCGATCGCCCCCAATGAGCAGCGACACATCTCGTTCACCTTCGCCGACGCTCGCGCGCGGCCGCTGGCTCACCTCAGCTACGTCGAATCAACGATCCCCCTGGAGCATGGCTCGGGACCTTGCAATCCAGTTGCCCTGACCATCGATCGCCGCTCGCAGCGTCCGCTGCTCGGCAACCCTCAGCTCATCAGGGTTCAAAAGATGATCGGAATCAACGGCGCGCTTTAGCGCCCCGGACAGCTCGGACAGGTCACGTTTTGTAGGGTCGGCGGGAGGTTCGCGGCACCGCGCGGCTATGCGAGCCCGACTGGTGCTGGTCGCCTCCCGCCGCCGCATCGAACCGTCCATGCGGTTCTCCCGCACACGGCTCTCCGACATCGTTCACCGGCTGGCATACGAGTGGCGGCGGTTGGACCAGCTACGCACCGCTCGGCCCCGGCCCGCCCTCCCGTTCGCTGCAGGTTCCTACCGCTGCCGAGCAGCGTTACATCAACCGGGCTCAACGCCAAGCGATCATGCGTGATCGCAGCTGTCAGGCGCCGACCAACAATCAGCTCGGCGCCACGCTGGTTCACCGCCCCCCACCGCACGCCCTGCTCTCGGCTCTCGGCGTGCTCCGCCGTCCCGCTCTGCCCACCAATCGCTCCACCCGAATGCTGTTTCGCAACGGCTTTGACGCCGGGGCCGGGGTCTACGTGGACTACATCCGCCGGGCTCGCACTGCCTCCGGAAAGAGCTTCTACGTCATCCCCGAGGCCCGCGTAATCCCGTTCGGGTCAATCCCCGGGCGCTGCTACAGCGAGATGCGCCGGGCCCTGCAACGTGACCTGCGGACCGCACCCACAGCGCTGCTCAGACCGACGCTGCGGATCCAGGCGCAGGAGGTCGAAAACCAACGCCAGCAGACCAAACACCAGGAAGGGCTATGTTTCGCGGCCGTCACGCTCCGATACCACGGTCCGATGGGCGGAGTCGACGAAAGCCGCGCGTCAGGGATTCCGAACGTCCGCACCCCGCTCGGGGGAGGCCTCGACGAAGGCGACCGGGCCGGGGGGACAATCTTCGCCGCCATCGTCCCCGACCGGGTGGCCACGGTCACCCTCGAGTTCTTCGCCGGGCACGGTGACCCCGCCCGAGCCATCACCTCCCGCGCCGACAACAATGTCGTCGTGTTCAAGATCCCGTCCCGCACCGCCCACCAGCAGTTCCCCTCGCGCGTGATCGTCCGCACCGCCGACGGCCACGTCATCTCTAATGGCGACACCCCTTACCGGTCCTCCCGCGACTGAGGACCCGTCCTCCGGCGTCTCATCCGCAAACCGAGGCGACTTTCCACCAAGGCCCATTGGGATCCTAAGTCGCCACGCCGGTCAGCAGTGCGCGGGCCTGGTCGGCCGCGCGCGGCGCGGCCGTGTCAAGGCCGTCGTCGAGCTCATTGCCGAGGCGCCCGAGCAGTTCGTCGAGCTCGTTCATCGCTTCTTGACCTCCGTTGTCATCGGCGCGCCCAACCCGGGCGCCCGCCAGCTGCGGGCGCGGCTCAGGCGGGTGCGCACGGCCTCGCTCGAGCGGCCAGGCGCCTCGGCGATCTCCTCGTGCGAGAGCTCTGCCCAACGCTCGGTTCGTGCTTCCCGCGCAACCCGGGACCATGATCGGCGTTGGGCAGAGGCTCGTCGCGGCGTGGAAGTTGGGTGCGCTTAGACTAGCCAGCGCTCCAGTTCGTCCAGGACGGCTTCGATGATGGGGTGCAGCTCGTCGGCGATCTCCGTCTGCGAGCGTCCTTCGTGGGTGCGCTGTCCAGCGTGGCTGAGGATGATCTGGAACACGCTGGCGATGGCGACACCTTGCACCTTGGCGACCTCTTTGATGACGGGCGTTGTGTCGCTGATTGCGGTGGCGATAGCGTCGGCTTGGCGGTCGGTCATCTCCAAAGACAACCGGTGGATGGTCGGACTCATGACGGCGAGGTAGCCCAGCTCGCCGCGCCAAAGGTCGGGCGAAATGCTGGGAATGGCGTCGACGGAGGCGAGCACGAAGCCACGGATGGCGGTGGCTGCGCTGACGCCGGGCGGGCGGGCTCGGATCAGATCGACCAGTTGGTCTTGGACTTGCTGATCGCGGTCGGTGACCAGCTGCTCCTTGGTCTGGAAGTAGTTGTAGACCGTCTGGTCGGAGACCTCGGCTTCGCGGGCGACGTCGCTGACGGCGACGTGCTCGTATCCCCGCTCGGCGAACAGCCGCGCTGCGACATCGGCGATGAGCCGATGCGTGCGCGCCTTCTTGAGCTCGCGTAGTCCCTGACCGGCCATGGACGGCATCGTAGCAATGTCCGTAGTCAACCCGATTTTTATGGTAAACTCAAAAACTAGAGACAGACCAACTGATCGAGACAGGTTCTTCAAACGACTGCACTATCGGATCACGTGATTTCGATGCCGTGTCAGCCGATGTCCTTGACCCCGCCGAGAAAGGAGCCACCATGGCTACCGACACCCACACCACCGACCGCGTATCTCACATCCTCGCGCTCATGAAGCAAGGCGACGACGCCTTCAACCGCCGTGACAAGGCCGCGATGGACGCCGTCCACCACCCCGAGATGGTCGCCCACATCACCGGTAACGCCGAGCCTATTCACGGCCGGGACGCGCACGCGGCGGCCATGGACGCGATGTTCCGAGCGTTCCCCAATGTCCACGTCGTCAACGATCCCTACCCGATCCAGTTCGGTCAGGGCGACTGGATGACCGTCGTCACCACGGCCACGGGAACCTTCAGTGGCGAAATGGCCCTGCCCGACGGGACAGTGATTCCCGGCACAGGCGAGTCCTTTGCGCTCACCTTCTCCACGACGGCGAGATGGGACGGCGATCAGCTCGTCGAGGAATACGTGTTCTGGGACTCAGCGCTCATGGCGCAGCAGATCGGCCTGGCATAGCACCCAGAACGTCAACGTGAAGTGAATCCACGGCCGGATGGTCCTGGCGCACGCTGCGCCCGCCACCCTCCGTGACCACCCCCGCACGCCAGCGACAAGCCCGATGCTGCTGGCTTGATCCCAACGCCGGCCGACGCGCCGAAACGCTGGGGCGTGTGCACATCCTGAGAAAGGCCGGAACATGATCCTCATTACGACAGCAGGGAAGGTGGGCTCCGAGGCGGCTCGGCGGCTCACGCAGAAAGACGAGTCGGTGCGGGTGCTGGTCCGCCATCCGCAGAAGGCGACCGCGCTGAGGCGGCTCGGCGTGGAGGTCGCCGAGGGCGACCTCGACGACTTGGCGTCGATCGACGCAGCGACACGGGGCGTCGGGAGCGTCGTGCTGGTCAGCCCAGCGGTCCCGGCTCAGGAGCTGAACGTGATCGACAGTGCCGCGCGGGCGGGGGTTGGGCACGTCGTGAAGATCACCAGCAAGGCATCGGCGGACTCGCCGATCGCTCGGCAACGCGGGCAGGCCGAGATCGAGGCCGGGCTGATTGCCTCCGGGTTGAACTACACCCTGCTGCGCAACAACTTCTACATGCAGAACTTCCTCATGCTCGCTCCCACGATCGCGACAACAAGCAGCTTTGGTTCTGTCGCCGGCACCGGGCAAGTCGGTTTCATTGATACGCGCGACGTCGGAGCTGTCGCGGCGGAGATCGCTGCTGTCCCCGCCGGGCACGTTGGTGCGACCTATCGGCTCACCGGGCCACAGCTGCTGTCCTATGCCGACGTGGCCGCGGCGCTCTCCACAGTGCTCGCACGGCCGATCGCGTTCCATGAGCACACGTTCGAGGAGGACAAGCAGGCGATGATCGACGCCGGCGTTCCGGTCGCGATTGCCGAGATGAACGCCCACGCCGTCAGCCTGATCGCCGAGGGCGACGCCGCCTGGCTGTCGGATGACGTGGCCACCATTCTCGGTCGCCCGGCGCGCTCCTTTGAGCAGTTCGCCACCGACCATGCCGCCGCGTTCACCCCGGGAGGCTGACCATGCGCACCTATGCCGTCACCCGGCGGGCGTGGCCCTCGCGACCGACGCCGCAGAGCGCGAAGGAGAGCTCGATGCTCCAGAGGTTCCAGTAGTAACGGCGCGGCCGGCTCACCCGCTTCTGGCGAGACGGAGGGACGCGCGCTGTCGGTGAATTCAGGCCTCCTTCCGCGTTCGGGGATGACTCGGCCGGACGGTGGGCCACGAGCGCGTTGGAACGCCTGCGGCCGCACCCCGGAGGGGTGGCGCGGCCGCGCTGTGTTCAGCGCGCGACGCGGTAGTGCATGTGGGTGACCCCGTCCTCACCCTCGATCATCCGGGTGCGCTGTAGGGCGATGTGCGCGGGCCCGAGGTTGTCGAACAGACGGCGCCCTTGCCCAAGGAGCACTGGGATGACATGGAGCTCGAGCTCGTCGAGGAGCCCGCCAGCGAGCGCGAGCTGCGCCGTAGCGGCGCCGTGGACCAGCACATTCTTCTCGCCCGCCGCGCGCTTGGCGTCGGTCATCGCGCGCTTGACGTCGTTTGTATAGGTGACCAGCGGCCATTGGCTCACGTCGATGCCGGGCGGTTGGCGGCTGAGGACCCAGATCGGCACACCGTTGTGGTGGTCGCCGCCCCAGCCGCCGGCGGGCTCGAAGGTCCCCCGGCCGGCGACGACCGCGCCGGTAGCCATGAACTCGTCGAAAAGCTGGCCGTTGACGCCAGCCGGACGACCGGGAACTCCCGAGCCCAGGCCGGCGCGCCTCAATTGCAGCCACTCGTGCAGGCGTTCCCCGCCGTCGCCGAGCCCGTTGCCGGGTCCCGCATTGGGGCCGGCGATGAATCCGTCCAGGGACACGGACATGTAGAGAACGGTTGCGGACACGGCGTCTCCTCTCCTCGCGTGCTGGTCCTACTAAAGACCGTGGGGTGCCGCGAACCTCATCGCTCGGCCCGACGACAGCTTCCCGCGGCTCTCCCGCTTGATGAGGACCGGGTGCCTCCTACGTTACGGGCCAGCGGCAGTCACGAGCGCTTCTGGCGTGGCGCCGGCTGGGGTGGTCATCGTCTGTCGGTTCGGGGCAGGCCCACTCAAGACAAGTCGACCGCTCCGGGCACATAACCGGCCTGGGCACAGAAAGACGAGAATTTCACCGCGGACGGGTTCGCGGTTGACGCCGTGGCTGACGACAGCGTCGCGTTGACGGCGCTGTGCTCCATCCGCACCGAGCTGGTGCTGATCGACGTCAACGGCGACACGCTGGGGCTGATCGACACGCTGCGTGACGGCGACGCCGCGCTGTCCGCGGTCGCTCACGATACGCCGGCGGTGGTGCTGACCTCCAAGGTCGACGACGTGCTTCTTGGACCCGAGAACGGCGCTGCCGCGCTCAGCCGAGGACGAAGAACGCCGGCAGCGCGATCTGCCGAGGGGTACGCTCACGCCATGCCGATGCCCAAGCGGTCCAGCGTCGATGACTTCTTCGCGCAACTCAACGACGTCCAGCGGCCGCACCTCGAGGCGCTGAGGGAGCTGAGCCGCGATGCGGACCCGGAGGCGCGGGAGGAGCTGAAGTGGAACCTGCCGGTGTACGTCCGCGGCAAGAACACGAGCCTTTGGATGCTTCAGAACTTCAAGAACCACTGCTCGCTGCGGTTCCCGCCACCTTTCTTCGCCACCCAGATGGCCGCGGTTGAGGCCGCTGGCTATGAGGCCGGTAAGGGCTTCATCAAGCTCCCCTACGAGCGCGAGCTGCCGACCGAGCTTCTGAACGCGCTGCTGCAGGCACGGGTCGAGGAGTACGCAGCAACCGGCGCCGGCTGGAACGACCGCTGAGCCCCTCCCTCAGCCTGGCTGCCTCTCGAGGCACACCGTTCGCTTGGGGCTGCCACGGGCGGTGGCGGCGAGCTACGGTCAGCGCGGTGCCTGAGCTGCCGTTCCCGATCCGTCGCTGGTGGATGAGGTCGTCCGGTTGCGCCCGTGGTCGCAACGCGACGTGGATGCCGCGCACGAGGCGACACGTGACCCGCTGATCTCGCGGTTCACGCGCGTGCCCGAGGAGCAGAGCGAGCAGGGCTATCCAGTCACTGGCGTGGGCGGAACCGGTCGGGGAGTCACCGACACTGAGGCGCGAGCGCGCACGGACGGCGCATTGCCGGCGATCGCCGTCGCCGTGTCACCGGTGAGGAGACGGCGGGGCGGGTTGCTCGCTCTCTCCTTGACGGTGAACGTGCGCACCTGAGACGGGGCGAGGCGTGGGATCGTCCAGCACGGCACCCCCGCCGAAAGGTGCGCGCCTGGCGCCGTGACGATGCTGAGATATGACCGCAGGCGGTCACACACGCGCACGTTCAGGGCCGGGGCCGGTCCGGTCGTCCGCACGACGATCCGATAGCCGACCGTTGATCGGCCACGGACGTGGGCAAACCGCGGCGTCTTGGTGATCTGCAGGCGAGTGGGCGCCAAGGTGAGCCGGGTCACCGCGGTCGCGGTGGCGAGCACCGGTGTCGGATTGATTTGATCCGAGGTCACCGCTGCGCTGTTGCGCAGCAGACCGGCGACGGTGCCTTCCGCCTCCAGGGTGATGGTCGCGCGCGCACCTGGCGCCAGGCTCCCAAGCGCGCACACAACGTGAGCGGCGGTGGAGCAGGCGCCCTGGCTGACGCTGGTGCCGAGCAGGGCCACCGGCTGGGAGGGGGTGTCGGTGACGCGAACGTCGGTCGCGGTGGCGGGGCCGGCGTTGGCGACCTGGATCGTGTAGACGAGGGGGTCTCCGACGGCGGCACTGACGTGGTTGACCTGCTTGGTGATCGTCAGCTGCGCGTCGGTGGCCGGAGTGCCGGGCGGCGGGGGCGGTGGCGGTGGCGCCGGCGCGGGGAAGTCGTTGACCAGCACGACGGTGCTCTCTCCATTCTGTGGGACCTGGATCACCGTCCGGATCGCGTTCTCGGGCACGGTGTGGTCAGAGATGCCGCCGCCGGTGTTGCTCTCCCAGACGCTGCAGGTGGCGCCCACCGGTACCCGTGCCACCAGCAGCGGGTCACCGACCGCGAACTCGCCCTCGCCGTGGGCGACCGTTACCGGGCTGCCGCCAGCGGGGGTGACCGTGCACTCATAGCTGGCCGCGAACGGGCCGGCCGCCTGATCAGCGAGCGCGCCGGTCTTCTCCTTCTCGATCTGCAGGGTGCCGAACGGAAGCGCCACCCCGACCTTCGGCGGCTCGACGAACGGGAGCTGGGTGGGCGTCGTCGCACCCGGCTTGAGCACGAAATCGGTGTGCGCGAAGCTGTTCCAGGCGATCGGCAGGCTGTCGGGCGGGCTGTTGAGATCAGCGGGGGCGCTCATCGGCACCCGGATCGCAAAGCTCTGCCCGGGCTTCAGATGGTCGGGGAACGAGACGAAGGCGCGGAAGCCGAGAGCGTCCGAGGAAAAGGCATCGTCCCACTCGCGGGCCGGACAGCCCCGGGGCGGGCTCAGCAGCTCAGCGGTGCACGGCTTGGCGTTGGTGGTGTACGCGAATCGCGCGACGGTCCGCAGCGACTCGGCCTGCACCAGCGTCGGCTCGTCGGTCAGCCGCGGGCGCGGCTCCCACTGCGTGTCCCGAGGCTGGTCGACGAGCTTGACTCCGGTATCGCCCAGATGCGGGAGGCCGTCGACAAGGCGGACCTCGGTGGCGGGCGTGTTGCCGATGTTGGTGACGTTGAGCAGGAACCGGAAGCGCTCGCCGGCCAGCACCAGGGCGATGCAGGGATACCGGGTGTAGTCGGCCCCCTCGGAGGTCAGCAGCGGACAGGAGATGTCCCCGGGCGAGACATAGGTCTCGGTGGCGGTGTTGTAGAAGCCCAGCGCGGGATCACCGGTGACCCACTTCTGGGCGTCGAGCGCGCTGCCGCCCCGGGAGGTCACCGCTGCCTTCGCGGTGCAGAAGCGGCCGCTTCCGTAGGGACCGTCAACCATCGCTCCGCTGTCAGGGTCACAGCTCAGCGCGTCGCGGGTGACGAGATCGGCGCTGCTGGCGCCGAAGCTGTTCTCCACCCGTTCGCCGGCCGCCAGCCCGGGGGCCAGCGTCGTGCGAAAGCCGATCTTGACGGTTGACCCCGGGAGGAAGTCAAAGCCGGGGAACTCCCAACTCAGCGACGTGATCCGGCTGGGATCGTTCGGGTCGCGCTGCACCCTGAACGTCGGCGACGGCAGCCCCGGAGTGCCCGCGGGCACGGTGGAGTCGACCGTGAACGGCAGGTTGTCGGGCCCCGAGAAGCTCTGATCAAACACCAGGCCGGCCGGCACGGGCTCGCTGATGACGAGATCAGGGATCACGCCGGTGCCGGCGTTTCTCACGTTGAGCTCGAACGGAACCGGCTCACCCGGCCCCGCCACCCGCGTGCCGGTGCTCTTGGACACCGCCAGCCGAGCCGTCCCCGGGACGACGTGCAGCGGCGCAGTGGTGTCGCCGAACGGGAACGTGACCCCCGGGGGCTGCAGCTGGCTCTCGCCCGCCGCCGAGGCGGTGTCGGCGAGATCGCCCGGAATCGCCGACCCGAGGCCGGACCGCGGGGCGATCCGCGGCGCCACGCTGAAGCAGGCGCTGGCGTTGGGACACGGTGCGCCGCCGGGGAAGTTGGCGCCGGGGGTGAGCACGTAGCCGCCCGAGCCGTTGGTGAACGTGAAGCGCACACCTTGGACGTCGCCTGCCGCCACGCCGGCGGGCAGTCCCGGCCGGTTGCTCGTCGTCGGCACGCCAGCGATGAACGTGCCGTCCTGGCAGCCGGTGGTGCAGGCGTCGACCTGAACGCGGTTGGCTCCGGGCGGGAAGTTGACCCCGTCGATCGCGGCCAGATCGACACTGTCGAAGAAGGCGGTGTCGGTGTCGGTGACCACGATCTGGCGCAACGGGATCGTGCCGGTGTTCTGGGCCTGGAGGCGCACCTGGGCGGTTTCGGGGGAGACGCCGAGGAGATGACGCGCGACCGAGCTCGGCGCGATCACCTTCTGCACGGCGCCGCCCGCGGACGGTGCCTTGACCTCCAAGCGGGGGGCGCAGGCGTCTTTGGAGCCGTCCCCGACAGCGGTGCTCGCCGTCGTCCGCTGACAGTTCTGGAGCGTGCTTCCGACGGGGATCGCGTCCCTGACCACCACGCTGTAGCCGAGGTGCACCTGGCCGCCGAGCGGCACGACCCCCCGGATCAGGCGCACCCGGATCCCCCGCGCCGCGTCCAGCAGCGCGGCGTCGGCCGGATCGTAGGTCACCCAGGATCCGGTGGTGGAGTCGAACACCTCGATCACCATGTCGTCGCGCAGGCTGGCCGGGGAGGTCGACAGACTGGCGTCGGTGAGCCGCACGACGTCGAACGGGTTGTCGGCGGCCGCTGGATCGGCAGGATCCTGCACCGTGAAGGTGCGGTTGGGAAGGTTGCCGCTGTTGGAGGCGTTGACGGTGAACCCGAGCGGCAGGCCAGGCACCAGCTGTCCCGCGGTCAGCCCCGCATCGATGGACTTGGCGCCGCTGACGGTGCTGCGTGGAGCCTCGACCGAGACCTCGGCGCAGCCGGTTCCCGTCGCCGCGCCGTGGCCGCCGGAGCTGGGGATATGGCCATCGGCGCAGTCGCTGACGCGGCCGGGACCGACGCTGGCCTTCAATTTGCCGTGCAGGCCGAGGGTGGCGATAGCGTCGCTCGCGATCGCCGGAGCGCCGTCGGGCTTGGTTCCCCGGAAGGTGACCGTGACCCGGTCAGGCGGGCTGTCGGCCGGGCAGCGGGTATCGGGCAGGTCAGCGGTCGACGGTGGCGGGTGCAGGGGTCCGATCGTGTGATGGGCGCCGTCGCGGCAGTCGACGGTCACGATCGCGTCGGTCGCCCCGCTGGGGAATCCAACGCGGATCGAGTCGGCGTCGAAATCGGAGAAGCGGCTGGTGGCGGTCGGCGACGGATCGACGATCGTCAGCTCCGGGACGGCGAACGGCGACGTGTTCTTGGCCGTGGTCAGCGCCGACACCGGCGAGGACTGTCCGGCGACCGCGACGCCGTTGGCGCTGTAGGAGCCAGTCTCGTCGGCGAAGAATCCCTTGTCGACGGCCACCGTCGCGGCGTTGGGCAGGATCGCGTAAGCCACGCACGCCGGCGTCCCGGAGACCGGACTGCCGGCCTCGAGCGCGACTGGATCCGCACAGTTGTGGCCGCGTTTGATGGTATGGGGATCAAGCGGCGCTCCGCTCGAGCGCACCGTGTCGCGGAGCTTGACCTCGAAGCCCACCCGGCCCTGATTGGGATCGGCGGGCAGGGTGGCTCCCGTGGCGCTTGCGAACACGAACTTGACGCCTGTCACGTCGGCCGGGTTGACTCCCGCCGGCAGGTCGACCCCGGGGCCGCGTGTGAACGGCCCCTGGGTGAACTCGCCCGGACCGCACGGGTGGTCGATGGGATGGGTGCACACCGCCGCGGCAACCTCGTCGGCGCCGGCGGGGAAGCGATCAACCGGTCCCAGCGACACCAGGTCGAAATCGTTCCACGTGTCCGGACCGCTGTCGGTGACGCTGAGCTCGCTGACTCGCGAGGAGCTGGACGACGCGTGGCGGATCCCCAACGTGATCCGGCTGTGCGCGCCCGACAGCGCGACCGGCGAAGACTCCGGCCATGACTTGGAGGCGAGCGGCCGGACGGCAACCGGGACCGAAACGTCGACATCCGCGGAGCTGTCGGCGGGGGCCGCGTTGTCGGCCACGATCGTGCTGGTGTTGGAGATCGTCGAACCGTCGGCGAGCCCGGTATCCGCTGGGAGTCGAACGCCGACGAGGATCTGTCTCACCGAGCCCGCCGGGAGGCCGCGAGAGCCGGCCGGGTTGGGCGGGGGCAGGGGCTCGGTGAACGTCACCTTCAGCGTCCGCGTGGCCGCGTCGTAGGACACCGTTTGGCTGCTGTTGCTCATCGGCAGCTCGCTCGCAATGACCTCGAGCTCCGGCGGGAGCACGTCGGTAACCGTGGCGTTGACACAGGCCACGGTGAGACTCGAGCACTCGCCGGTCAGCTGGTAGCTGAAACCATCTCCGGGGGTGGCCGGGCCGTTGAGGCCCACCACCGACTTCTCGATCCCGACCGCACCCTGAAGCGGCGCCGCGGCGCCGGTTCCGCCCACGGCCGCCTCCACCAGGAGCGCAAGCCCCACCAGTCCGAGCATTCGCAGCAGACGCATCAACTTAAGTCCATACTTTCCCGCGCAAGACCCGGCAACCTATCAACCCGGGCAACCCGAACCGAAAGCCTACGGCGGGGGCGCCAACGGCCGGTGGTCGCAGCGGACGCGGCTTGGTAAAGAAAAGTCAGCTTTGATGCGACTTGACAACCAGCGCCAGGCGGCGACGGCCGTCGGGGTGCGCTGCATGTCAGCGGGCGGAACATCGCGTCACGACGCGTCACCCGGCGGTCAGAGCTGACCTCAGACGGCAGCGACTGGACCGTGCCGACGCTCGCCGCATTCACGCGTCACCCAATACTGAGCGATCCCCTCATGTCAGCCAGGCCCGCCTGCCTCGGCCACTCCGCCGGTCTGGTCCGACGACGGGGCCGGCTCATGATGCTTCCCGGGCTCCTTCAGCGCCGCGCCCGCTGCCTTGGCCTTCTCCGACAGCGAGCCGTCGCGCTGGGCGATCTCCGCCAGCTCGCTCGCGTCGTCCAGCACCGACTTGGCGCCGCCGCGCTTCTTGACCACTGCGTTCGCGCTGTCGGCGAGCTTTCTCCAGTCGACCATGGTCTCTGCTCCTGACTTATGAAGGGTAATTATCGCTCCGCGGTGAGCCGATCGCCTTCTTCAGTTCATGGTACGCGAACGAACCGCGGCTCCCGCTTTCACGACTGTCAGCTTGTGCGACCGGCCCTGACCGACTGCGCGACGCGGCGGTGCTCGCGCATGGTCTCTATGCCGTCTCGTCCCGGTTGGCGACCGAAGCCACAGTACATGGCGACGCCGAAGTCGCCGAGGTAGCGCCCCGCGGTCGTATGCCGGCGCCGCAGCCCCGAGACCCCATCGATCGGCAGAACGATCCCCAGGAACACCCGCGCGTCCTGCGGCTCGAGGTCGACCAGCGGCCGGAAGAAGCTGCGGTCCTCGCTTCGCAGGTATCGCGGGCCGGCGAGGTGCAGCCAGTCAACCGTCCGTCCGGAGTTGGCGACCGCGAAGTTGGCCATGCGCACCAGCACCCCGTAGTCGCGCGTCTCGTACATCGGCCACTCTGGAAAGGTGCCGTAGCACAGGTGATAACCGACGAGCACGTCCTCCGGGATCAGCGGTGTCAGCCGTGTCACGGGACCGGCGAAGCGCTCCCATGCGCCCTCCGACGTCCACGCCAACACTCCCTCTATGTCCTGGGTTTCATAGGCGCAGTCCCACTGAATCGCGAGATCCGTGGACGGGATCTCACTCGTCAGCCGCGCCAGCTCGCGGGCGACGAGTTCCTCAAACCCCCGCGCGGCGATCGGATAATCGTGCGCGTAGTCGGCCTTGAATGCGTTCAGGGCGCTGGACGGAAAGGGCAGCCCGACCTGGAAGCGCAACCCCGCCGGAATCACCCCCGCGTCGCGTAGCTCTCGGAACGCGTGGTAGGAGGCGATCGCGTCGTCGATCCGGGGCCACGATCCGAACCGCAGCTCGGTGACCCCGTCGCGGAGGCCGAAGACCGGCGTCTCATATGCATGCCGCGGGATGCCGGTGGGCGACTCGGTCTCCTCGATCACTTCGACATCCGGGTGCGGTCGTGTCAGCCGCTCACGCTCATAACCCACCCACGCCGCCCGAGGCCCAGTCTCGCCATCGGGCAGCGCGAACACCATGTCGGCGAACAGCTCGACGCCGGCGCGGAACGCGGCGTCGGTGGATTCGGTCGGCAGGCTGCCGACCAGGAGCAGGTCACTGGTGACTCGTGCCGTCATCTTCGCCTCTCCTCAGCGAGTGCGATCGACCGATCGCTCAGTGGACGCGTCAGCCACGGCCGGGCGGAAACCCGACCTGGACGTCGCCCTCGGCCCCGACGATGGTGGGAACGATCCCCCGGTTGTTGGTGTAGCCCATCAGCTCGGCCTTCCACGCCGAGTTCTGCGTGGCGTCGCGCTCCTCGACGGTTTCGCCCGCGGCCGCCAGATGCTCGCGTGCGGCCTGGCAATAAGGACATCCCGGCTTGACGTACATGACCGCGCTCACGCACTCAGTCTGACAGCCGAGGAGCCAACCCGCTCTCGGGCGTGGAAACCGGCGGCTCCGCCGACGCCGCGCTCACTTCCTCCTTTAAGCTCCGCGGATGCTCCGGGGAGGCCTCCGAGCGGTCCTGCGGATCAGTGCGCAGCTGCTCACCTTCCGCTTCGCGACGATCGAGGAGAGAAATGATGGCCGATGACGCCGAGCGGGAGAACCGCCGATCGTTCGTTCGCGAACACCGAACCGCGATATTCGGGTACCCGCGGCAGCACGATGGGCCGTCGATGTCAGTCGTCTACTACGTGATGGATGACGACGACCGGATTCTCGTCTCCACCATGCGCGACCGGTCAAAGGCGCGCGCGGTCGGCCGCGATGCGCCAGTTGCACTGTGCGTTCTCGATGAGCAGTGGCCGCTCACCTACGTCCAGGTGTATTGCACCGCCGAGGTCGATCCCGATCTCGATCGAGCCACCGATCTGATGATGCGGATCTCAGCCGTCATGGCCGGCAACGAGATGCCTGCATCGGCGCGACCCGATGTCGAAGAGATGGTCCGCCGTGAACACCGAGTCGTTCTGCGGCTGTCCCCCTACGCCACCTTTCAGACGCCTCCGCGCCACGTGCATCAAGCCGCCGATATCAAGGGCCTCACGCATTGGACGAGCACCAGTCTGCCGTGGTAGCCCGGACTCGCTCCGGTACGCGTTGACGACAGGACCATGGAGCTCGACGTTCTCAAGCGGCATTGGGAGGCCTTCGGACGCGACGATCCACTGTGGGCGGTCCTCACCGCGCCCGACCGCAGTGGCGGTCGGTGGGACCTGGACGAGTTCCTCGCCACCGGCGAGCACGAGGTCGCCGGTGTCCTCGATGAGCTCGCACGGCTGGGCGTCTCGGTCGACCGCGGCCGGGCGCTCGATTTCGGCTGCGGGGTCGGACGGCTCACTCAGGCGCTGGCCGATCGCTTCGAGCGTTGTGACGGCGTCGACATCGCCGCGTCGATGATCGCCGAGGCACGCCGCATCAACCGGCACGGCGACCGCGTCGCCTACCACGTCAACGTGGCACCGAGTCTGGAGCTGTTCGCCGGCGAGAGCTTCGACTTCGTCCTGTCGCTCATCGTGCTGCAGCACATGGAGCCTCGGTACGCCAAGCGGTACATCGCGGAGTTCATCCGGGTGCTCAAGCCGAGCGGCGTCGCCGTGTTTCAGTTGCCCAGCGCCCTGCCCACCGGCCCGGCCGCTCCGATGCCCGAAGCCGCGTTCCGGGCATCCATCGCCCTCGTCGGTGATGCGCCCGTGGCGATGTCGGTGCTCGAGCCGGCGCAGCTGCGGGTGCGGGTGCGCAACGAAAGCCCGTACGCATGGCCGGCCGGCGCCCGCGTCCGCCTGGGAAACCATTGGCGTGATCGGCGGGGCCGCCTGATCACCCGCGACGACGGCCGCAGCGACATCGGGACCCACATGCCGCCGGGCGCAGAGGCGACGATCGATCTGATCGTGCGGGCGCCGGCGGTGGCCGGATCTCATACGCTGGAGCTCGATCTCGTCCAGGAGGGCGTCTCCTGGTTTGCGCGACGTGGCTCTCGGCCCCTTCGATTGACCGCCGACGTCGCGCCGACGACCCATGCACCGCCGCCGCCGGGGACGTCGCGGCACACCCATGTCGCGTCGCCGGTCGCGCCGGTGATGGAGATGCACGCGGTCCCCGTGGCGGAGGTTCGTGACACCGCAACGGCCGCCGGCGGCGAGGTCCTCCACCAGCTGGCGGACGACCGTGCCGGAACCGGGGTCGAGGATCACCGCTACGTCGCGCGCCGGGTCGCGCAGCGGACGCCGCCACTGCCCTCCCCATCCCTCAGCTACCTACGAGAGGCGATCGCCGCGGTCCCGGATCGGGCGGACATGTTCCCGCCGCTCATCACCCGCCGCCACGGCGCCGCCGGGAGGACCGAGCTGCGCCTGCGCCACGGGCTGGCTCGGGCGTTGCGCTCCCTCACCTGGATCCAGAGCGACTACAACCGGGCCGTGGTCATCGCACTCCGGGACGCCCGTGACGCGTTGGAGGAACAGGAGGCGGAGCTGCGTCGTCTGCGCGAGGAGCTGGAACGCCTCAAGCGCCAGCGACCAGATTGACGGACAGCCGGCCGGGTGGGCTCGACCCCATCGACGAAGCGGTGGCGCATGCCGACATCGGCCTGACCGTGGCCATCAATGGGTGCGTCCGCGATCGACGACCGCCTCGGGCGGTGTGCTGCTCGGTGCGAGCACGAGGTCGAGCTCGAGCGACACCCACGGCACCTCCACTCCGGCGGGCCGCTCGGGATCGTCCGCCGCTCGCGGTTCGAACGTTCGCAGCAGCGAGGGCTTGACCGCGAATACGGCGTCGTTGTCCAGGTAGGTGCTGTGGGCATCGAAGATGTGCGTGGTCAGCGAGGCGTAACCGGGCGCGCGAACGACGATGTGGATGTGGGCGGGACGCCACGGGTGACGGCCGGTCGCGCTGAGCATCGCGCCGACCGGGCCGTCGTCGGGGATCGTGTACGGCACCGGCCGCACCGCTCCAAACGCGAATCGGCCCTGCTCGTCGGAGTGGAAGCGCCCTCGGAGATGGTCGTCGGGAGCGTCGGCGTCCTGCACCGCATACAGCCGGTTGTCGCCGTTCTGCCAGACGTCGAGCTCAGCCCCCGAGATCGGTGTCGCGTCGAGCGCGAGCACGCGGCCGTGGACCCAGGCGGGGGTGCCGGCCTCCTGCTCGGCGATGTTGGCGCCGAACTCGCGCGACGGAGACCCGGCGACGTAGAACGGGCCCAGGACCGTCGACTCGGTGGCGCCCGCCGGCAGCCGGTGCGACAGCGCGTCGATCAGCATCGAGACACCCAGCGTGTCTGACCACAGGATGAACTCCTGGCGCTGGTCGCTCGTGATGTGGCCGGTTGCCGTCAGGACGCGAATCGCGTCGGCCCATTCCTCCTCGGTCAGTCCAATCTCGGTGATGAAGCCATGCAGATGGCGGACGAGACTGCCCATGATCTCCCGCAGCCGGGAGTCAGATGTGCCGTCGAAGCTCTGAAGGACCTGGGCGGTGATCGCCTCAGGCTGGGTGTTCGTGCCCGAAGGCTCAGAGGATGTGGAGGAGCTCACAGCCCCAGCACCGGCGCGAGCCGCTGCTCCAGCGCCGCGCGCGGCAGCGCGCCGACGATGCGGTCGACCTCGCGGCCCTCGCGCATCACCACGAGCAGCGGGATCGACTGCGCCCCGAAGCGCTGACCGAGTGCAGGATTGGCGTCGACGTCGACCTTGACGACTTTCAGCCGACCAGCGTTGCGGGCGGCGAGCTCCCCAAGAACGGGGGAGATCATCCGGCAGGGACCACACCACTCCGCCCAGAAGTCGACGATCACCGGGACCGAAGCATTCGTCTCCTCCGCGAACGCGTCCGCGTCGGCGTCGACCACCCACGGCAGCGTGGCCTTGCACTTTGCGCAGCGCGGGGTTCCGCGCGGCACCGCCCCGACCCGATTCCGGGTGCCGCACGACGGACAGGCGATCACGGACACGACCAGCATTATCCCGACGCCGGCGCCGGCGGCGGCCGGCGGCCCGGCGCGAGCGGGCGGTGAAGTAGCCTGATCGCCGTGCCGGACTGGTTCGATGAGCTCGCCGGGTTCCTGCGGATCCCGTCCATCAGTGCCGATCCGGCGCACGCCGACGATGTCCGCCGTGCCGGCGACTGGGTGTGCGCGCTCCTGCGCGCCGCCGGCGGCGACGCCGACCTCGTCGACTGGCACGGGCAACCACTGGCGGTCGGGGAGCTCCGAGCATCCCGGGACCCCGAAGGCGCCCCCACCGTTCTCTGCTACGGCCATTTCGACGTGCAGCCGCCGGATCCGGTGGCGCTCTGGGACTCGCCGCCATTCGAGCCCGAGATCCGCGGCGAGTACCTCTACGGGCGCGGCGTCGCCGACGACAAGGGGCAGTTGTACATGCTCCTGGCGGCAGCCCGCGAGCTGGCCGCCGCGGGCGAGCTGGCGGTCAACGTCCGGTTCGCCTGCGATGGCGAGGAGGAGACCGGCGGGCACGCGATCCTCGACTTCCTGGATGCCGATGAGCGGGGAGCGGACGCGGCGGTGATCTTCGACAGCGGGATGATCGGCCGCGGCCTGCCGGCGTTCAACATCGCGACCCGGGGACTGGCCTACTTCCACATCACGCTGCGCACCGGCGAGCGCGATCTGCACTCCGGGATCTACGGCGGCGCCGCGCTGAACGCCGCCAACGCCCTCGTGCAGACCCTGAACGCCGTCGTCGCCGCGGACGGGCGGGTGGCGGAGCCGCTGCGGCGCGGGCTCGCTCCCCCCTCCGAGGCCGAGTTGGCGGGGTGGCGCGCCCTGCCCGCCGGCGCGCAGGAAATCGCCCAGCAGGGGGCCACTCCGAGCGATGGCGGAGCCGCGGATGAGTTCTACGTCAGGACGTTCGCCGAGCCGGCCGTCGACATCAATGGGATCGAAACGGGATCTCCGCAGCTCCAGAAGACCGTGCTCCCGGTAGAGGCGGTCGCCAACGTGTCGATCCGCCTCGCCCCGGGCCAGGACCCACCCGAGGTGGCGGCGGCATTCACCCACCTTCTGCGCGCGGCGGCCCCGGCCGGAGCCCAGCTCGAGATCGAGCTGCTGTCGTCCGCCGCGCCCGGTCTCGTGCCTCCCGACGCGCGGGCGATCGCGCTCGGCCTGACCGCGTTCGAGCGCGCCCTCGGCGCCCGGCCGGCGCTGATCCGCTCTGGCGGCACGCTGCCGATCGTCCCCGCGCTGGCCGGCAGGGGGATCCCGGCGATCATCACCGGGTTCTCGCTGCCCGACGCCAACATCCACTCCCCGAACGAGTCCCTGCTCGTCGAGTACGTGGCGCTCGGGACCGCGGCGGCCCGCGCCCTGCTGCAGGAGTTCGCGGCGCTCTAAGCGGGCGGTCGTTGGTGGGCGACGCCGTCGGTCGCCGTCGGCTAAGATCTGAAAGAGGCTTTCAGGTTTTGATTCGGGAGGCGGAGGATGCCCCGTGAGCGACGACGCACGATCACCGAGCCCAGAGCACTGGAGGCCCTGGCCCATCCGGTACGGCTCGCGCTGATCGAACACTTGATGGCGTCCGGTCCGGCGACGGCGTCGGCATGTGCGCGAGCGGTCGGGGATTCCCCGTCGAACTGCAGTTACCACCTCCGGGTCCTCGCCGAGCTCGGTCTCGTCGGCGAAGCCGGATCCGACGATGGCCGCGAGCGGCCATGGCAGGCGCTGATCACCGGCTTGCGCACCCCTGCCGGGGAGTCAGGGGAGCCGATGTCGCCGGAGGAGTCAAAGCTGGCGGCGATCTCGCTGCAGCGCGATCAGCACCGCGCGCGCGACTACCTGGCCCGGCGCGACGAGGAGCCCGCGGAATGGCGCCGGGCGGACTTCTACGGCAGCTACATCGTGGCGGTCACGCCCGGGGAGCTGACCGAGCTGACCGCTGCGCTCGATGCGGTCATTCGTCCCTACATCGCGGCGACCCGCGAGCGGACGGTTCCCGAAGCGCAGCTGGTCCATGTCAACGTGCAGGCGTTCCCCGCGGCGCTGACATGAGCGCGTTGCGAGATCGCCGGTTTCGCCGGCTGTGGGTGGCCGGCCTCATCTCGGACACCGGCGATTGGCTCCTGCTCGTCAGCCTGCCGATCGTCGTTTTTCGCGACACGGGCTCCGCGCTCGGAACCGCGGTGACCTTCCTCGTCGAGCTGGCGCCGCCGGTCGTGCTCGCCCCAATCGCGGGATCGATCGCCGACCAATCCGATCGGCGTCGCACGCTGATGCTCGTGTCGATCGCCCAGGCGGTGCTGCTCATGCCCCTGCTCCTCGTCCACGGCCGGGGCGGGCTGCCGCTGATCTACCTGGTCGTGGCGTCCCAGGCGGGGCTGGCGTCGGTGTTCGACCCCACCAAGAGTGCGCTCCTCCCGACGCTCGTCGGCGCCGACCAGCTCGTGTCGGCAAACTCGCTGGTCGGGCTCAACCAGAACGTCGGCCGGCTCATCGGCGGTTCCTTGGGCGGAGCGCTGCTCGCGGTCGGGGGCGGACTGTCGCTGATCGTCGCCGGCGACGTGACGAGCTTTCTCATCGCCGCTGCCCTGATCGCAACTCTGAGCACGCGAGCGACGCCGCCACGTCCCCATCCGAGCGCGACCGAGGCCGAGCCGGCGGGGGGATGGGCGGCGACCTTGGCTGCGCCGCGCGTGCGCGCGGGGCTGGTCGTGGTGGGCATCGCGAGCATCGCCCAGGGCATGTTCCTCGTGCTGTTCATCCTGTTCGTGGCGCGCGTGCTCCACGGCGATTCTGGAGAGATCGGCCTGCTGCGTGGCGTTCAGGCGATCGGCGCCATCGCCGCCGGCATGCTGTTGGCCGCCGCCGTGCGGATCAGGGCGGGGGCGCTGACCGCTGCTGCGGCGCTCGCGTTCGGTTGCGTCAGCCTCGCCGTCTGGAATGCGCCCCACCTCACCGCCGCCGAGCCACTCTACGTCGTCCTGTTCATCGTGGTCGGGGCTCCCGGCGTCGCCCTCGTCACGGGTTTGACGAGCACGATGCAGCAGGCGACGCAGGAGGGTCAGCGCGGCAAGGTGTTCGCCGCGATGGGGGTCGCGATGGCACTCGGGGAGGCCGCCGGCCTGGTGGTCGCCGGGGGCCTGGGCAACTCGCTCCCGGTCGTCGATCTTCTCGACGCCCAGGGGACCCTGTACCTGATCTCCGGCGTGGTGGCCTGGCGCTGGCTGGCGCGCCACCCGCGCAGCCGCCGGTCGACACCGACGACCACCACGGCCGCGGCGACGATGACGACCTCGGCGAAGCCGAGGCAGCGGATCACCGGCCGGGTGTAACACTGGCCCGGTGCCGGAGCCGACCTTCGCCACCGAGCAGCGCCTCGCGTTCGGCCGCGTCGCCGAGCTCTACGATCGCGCTCGGCCTTCGTATCCCGCCGCGGCGGTCGACGCCGTCATCGCGTTCGCCTCGCTCACCGCGGGATCGCGGATCCTCGAGGTCGGGGCCGGAACCGGGAAGGCGACAGCGCTGTTCGCCGCGCGTGGGCTCGGCGTGCTGGCGCTGGAGCCAAACGCGGACATGGCCCGGTTGGCGCGCATCAACTGTGCCCGCTATCCCGCGGTGGAGGTCGTCGAAACCGAGTTCGAGCGGTGGACTCCCGGTGTCGAGCTGCCCGCGGTGGTCAGCGCCGCGGCTTGGCACTGGATCGCGCCTGACCGCCGCTACGAGAAGGCGTCCCGCGCACTGGTTCCGGGCGGGGCATTGGCGGCGATCTGGACGTTCCCCGACTGGGAGGACTGTGCTCTGCGCGCCCCGCTCAGCGCGGCCTACCGCACCGCTCCACAGCTGGCCCCGGATTTTCCGATGCACCCGGACAGCCGGCCGACCCGGCTGGCCGGCGAATGGGAGGCGGACATCGCCTCCAGTCCGTGGTTCACCGCGCCGGCGGTCCGCACGTTCCCGTGGCGCCAGAAGTACACCGGCCGTCAGTACGTCGACCTGGTCCAGACCCACCAGGACCACATCCTGCTCGCAGACGCGCCCCGAGCCGAGCTGCTGCGAGCGATCCTCCGGACGATCGATGACTGCGGCGGGGCCTTCGAGATGCCATTCGTCACGCGCGTCTGCCTGGCGGTCAGGTCTTTGACTTCGCTTTGACCGGATCGCGGGCCGCGCCTTTGGGAGCCTCGGCGATGAGGTCGGCGCGGGCGTGGGTGAGCGCGTCGCGCTCCTCCGCGGACAGGGTCGGAAAGCGGGGGTCGAGACCGACGAGCGCGTCGACGATCACCGCTCCGACCGCGATCCGGGCAAACCATTTGCGGTCGGCGGGGATCACGTACCAGGGCGCCCAGCCGGTGCTCGTCTGGCTGAGCATCTCCGAGAACGCGTGCTGGTAGTCGTCCCAGTGGCCGCGCTCGCGCGCATCGCTGGCCGAGAACTTCCAGTTCTTGTCGGCCCGGTCGATCCGCTTCAAAAACCGGCGGCGCTGCTCTTCCTTGGACAAATTGAGGAACAGCTTGACGATCGTGAATCCGGTGCCGGTCAGGTGCCGCTCCCAGGCGTTGATGTCCCGGTAGCGCCGCTCCCAGATGCCGTCCCGGGCGTCGGCCGGGATGCGCTGGCGGTCGAGGTTCTCCGGATGGACGCGGACCACGAGGACCTCCTCGTAGTGCGAGCGGTTGAAGATCCCGATCTCGCCCCGCCCCGGCAGCGCGCGGGCATAGCGCCACAGGAAGTCGTGGTCGAGCTCCTCAGAGGACGGGATCTTGAAGCTGCGGACCGACACCCCCTGCGGATTGACGCCGCCCATCACGTGGCGGATCGTCCCGTCCTTGCCCGCCGCGTCGATGCCCTGCAGGATGACGAGCAGGCCCCGGGCGTGCTCGGCGGCCAGCCGCTCCTGGTACTCGGCGAGCATCTCGACACTCAGCTTGAGCTGGGCGGCGCCGTCGCGCTTGCGCGCCCACCCCGCCTTGAACGACGGGTCGTAGTCCTTCGCCAGGGTCACCCTCGCTCCCGGCGGGATTCTGAGCTTCTCGATCAGGCGGCTGAGTTGCTCCGCCCTGGCGTCCGGCATGGGCTCTCCCCCGTGGGTCGGGTGGGAAATCGTGACTCTACGCTGATCGCCGGCTCGCGGAGCGCGGTAGCAGCGCTCGACCCGGTGCAAGCGGGGCCGATCGCGGGTACGCCTATGTGTAAACCGAAACCGAAAAGGAGGCTGATGCCATACACGTTCGAACCAGATGAGCTCCTCTCCGAGGCGTTTGCCCGCACCGCGCGCGAACAGCTCGAGGGCGCCGAGACCGCGCTGACGACGGAGCTCGAGTCCGACCGCGCTGCCGCCGTGCATTCCGCGCGTAAGTCGGTCAAGAAGGAGCGGGCGCTCCTCCGGCTGATGCGCGGCGCGGTCAATCCGCGTGAGCGCCGGCGCCAGAACGACGCGCTACGGCGGGCGACGCGCCACCTGTCGAAGTCCCGCGACGCCGAGGTCATGATCTCGACGCTCGATGATCTCTCCGATCGCTACGCGGGGCAGGTGCCGCATCCCGTGTTTGCCGTCATCCGGGAGCGCCTCGAGGCCGATCGCGGGGCCGACGGCGACGGGTCGGCCGAGGCGGAGGTCGCCGCTCGCCTCGCCGCCATCCGCGAGCACATGGCCGACTGGCAGCTCCAGCGCCACGGGTGGGAGGCGATCGACGATGGCCTCTCGCGGACCTACCAGCGTGGTCGCGGGGCGTTCGCGCGCGCCCAGCGGCGACCGAGCGATGAGAATCTTCACGCCTGGCGCAAGCGCGTCAAGGACCTGTGGTATCAGCTGCGGCTGCTCGCTCCGGTGGGCGGCGGTGCGGTGCGCGGCCAGTCCAAGGACGCCGGCGCCCTCGCCGATCTGCTCGGCGACGATCACGATCTGGCGGTTCTCCGCGTCACCCTGGAGCGGATCGGCGTCGATGTCGCCACCGATCTCGACGCGGTCATCGGGTTGGTCGATCATCGGCGCGGAGAGCTGCAGGCGGCGGCACTCTCCCTCGGCGAGCGCGTTTACGCGGAGAAGCCGAAGGCGTTCCGGCGCCGGCTCCGCCAGTACTGGCGCGCCGGCCGTGACGAGCGCCACGACGCCGAGCACCGGGACCCGGCCGAGCTCGCGCACATCACCCGTCAGCCCGGCGCTCACTGAGCACCAACGCACCGCGCCCGCCCGGGACCTCCGGGCGGGCGCCCTGCGCTCCTACTTGACGGGCTCGGGCTGCGGGACGATCCGGAGCCAGGGCTTCGGCGCCTCCCATCCCTCCGGGAACAGCTCCTTGGCGGCATCGTCGGAGACCGACCCGGCGATGATGACCTTGTCGCCCTGCTGCCAGTTGGCGGGCGTCGCCACCTTGTGCTCGGCGGTCAGCTGGAGCGAGTCGATCACGCGGAGCACCTCGTCGAAGTTGCGCCCGGCGGTCATCGGATAGACGAGGATCAGCTTGATCTTCTTGTCGGGGCCGATCACGAACACGTTGCGGACCGTCTGGTTGTCCGCGGCGGTCCGATCATGGGGATCGCCGGCCGTGCTCTCGCCGAGCATCCCGTAGAGCTTGGAGACGGTGAAGTCCTCGTCGCCGACGATCGGATAGTTGGGGGCGGTTCCCTGAGTCTCTTCGATGTCCTTCGCCCACTGGTTCTGGTCGTTCACGGGATCGACGGACAGGCCGAGCACCTTGACGTTGCGGCGGTCGAACTCGGGCTTGATCTTCGCCATGTATCCGAGTTCGGTCGTGCACACCGGCGTGAAGCTCTTGGGGTGCGAGAACAGGACCGCCCACGAATCGCCGATCCAGTCATGGAAGTGAATCGTTCCCTCGGTGGTCTCCGCCTCGAAGTCGGGGGCGGTTGCCCCGATCTGCAGCGTCATCGTCATTCCTCCTGATTGTCGACAAATGCGGTTGCCATTGTGCCTGACCTGGCGACGCGGGCGACCGCTCGTTGATCTCGGTGTCGTTAGCTTCATTAAGTATAGGAATGGACGTTCAGGGGAGAAGCGACGATCAGTGGAGACGCTGCTAAAGTGCTTGCCAGCAAGCAAGCATTTATGAGTTCACTGTTCTTCCCTTCCGTCCCGTCCGCTCTCGACGTCGAAACCGCCGGACGGCTCCGCGTCGCCATCGGCCGCCTCTCGCGCCAGCTGCGGACGACTGCGGCCGGCGCGGCAGCCGGTCTGACCCCGACGCGCATCTCGGTGCTGCTGACTGTCGTCCGCGAGGATCGAATGCGCCTGT
Source organism: uncultured Solirubrobacteraceae bacterium (assembly GCA_963731395.1). Lineage (GTDB taxonomy): Bacteria > Actinomycetota > Thermoleophilia > Solirubrobacterales > Solirubrobacteraceae > Palsa-465. The sequence goes on along the minus strand of CAVSVH010000012.1, from coordinate 243,111 downwards.
CGGCACTCGCCGAATCCGAGTCGCTGAACCCGACGATGCTGTCTCGGGTCGTCGCCGATCTCGTCGAGGCCGGACTCCTCGAGCGCACGAGCGACGCCGGCGACCGCCGCGCCGCCTGGGTTGGAGTCACCGGCACCGGCAGGGAGCTCGCCCACCGGATGCGCCGCGAGCGCACCGACGCCCTCAACGAGGCCCTGGGGGGCCTTCCCGCCTCCGACCGGACCCTGCTGATGGAGGCGCTTCCCTCGCTCGAGCGCCTCGCCGAGCAGCTCAAGGAGCGGCGGCCATGACCCGCGTCAAGCGCGCCGGACGCATCACCTTCGCCGCGCTGGCGATTCCGAACTACCGCCGCTACATCGGCGGTCAGTCGATCTCCCTGGTCGGCACCTGGATGCAGATGACGGCGCAATCGTGGCTGGTGGTCACGCTCACGCATTCGAGCACCATGCTCGGCGTCATCGTTGCGTTGCAAACGCTGCCCGTGCTCCTCCTCGCTCCCTACGGAGGTGTGATCGCCGACCGCGTCGACAAGCGCAAGGTGATGATCGCGCTGCAGAGCGCGATGGGGCTGCAGGCGCTTACGCTCGGCGTGCTCACCGTCACCGGCGAGGTCCGGATCTGGGAGATCGGGGTCCTGGCGGCGCTGCTCGGGCTCAACAACGCGTTCGAGAACCCGTCCCGCCAGTCGTTCATGATGGAGCTCGTCGGCCCTGAGCACCTGCGCAACGCGGTCAGCCTGAACTCGGTGCTGGTCAGCGCCGCACGCTCGATCGGACCGGCCGTGGCCGGGATCCTCATCGCCACCGTCGGCGAAGGCGTCTGCTTCTTGGCCAACGCTGCCAGCTTCGTCGCCGTCGTGATCTCGCTGACGACGATGGACCGCAGCCAGCTGTTACCGGCGACGCCGACGCCTCGGGCCCGCGGCCAGCTCCGCGCCGGTCTGCGCTACGTGCGCAGCACCCCGGCGCTCGCCGTCCCGCTGGCGATGATGGGACTCGCCGGCTGCCTCACCTATGAGTTTCAGGTGACGCTCCCGGTGATGGCCGACAGGGGACTCCGTGTGGGCGCCACCGGCTTCGGTTTCATGACCGCCGCGATGGGCATCGGCGCCGTCTTCGGCGGCTTGTTCGTCGCCGCCCGCGGCACGACCGGCCTGCGCCCGCTGGTGGCCGCCGCGTTCGGCTTCGGCGTGGCGATGACGCTGGCGACCATCTCCCCGAGCCTCGGCTTCGCGCTGGTCGCGCTCGCCCTCGTCGGCGCCGGCAGCATCACGTTCATGTCGACCGGCAACTCGACGCTGCAGCTCACCGCCGCCCCGGAGATGCGCGGCCGCGTGATGTCGCTGTGGTTCGTCGCCTTCCAGGGCTCGACGCCGATCGGCGGCCCGATCGTCGGCGCCACGATGGCGGCGATCGGCCCCCGCGCCGGGCTCGGGCTCGGCGCGGCGACGGCACTGCTCGTCGCCTGCGGCGGGCTGCTGGCGCTGCGGCGGCTGCCGTTGCCGCGACGGGCGCGCCGCGAGGCCGTCGCCGGCGCCTGAACCGCGGCGCTCCCGGCCGAGCTGTCCCTCGCCGGCAGCCGGCCCGCGCCGGACCATGTCGATGTCGGTCCCGTCCGTTCGACGCGGTCATATACCGGCGAGATCAACAACGAAAAGGAGCAGGACGATGCGGCGAATCGTGGTCACCGAGTTCGTGTCCGTGGACGGGGTGATCGAGGATCCGGGCGGCGCGGAGGGCACTCGCCACGGCGGGTGGTCACTGCAGTTCAACGATCCCGAGGCGATGAAGTACAAGCTCGACGAGGTCCTTGACCACGACGCCCTCCTCCTGGGGCGCGTCACCTACGAGGGCTTCGCGCAGGCGTGGCCCACGATGACCGACGACGTCGGGTTCGCCGACAAGATGAACAACATGCCCAAGTACGTCGTCTCCTCAACGCTTCAGAGCGCCGACTGGAGCAACTCGACGATTCTCTCCGGGGACTTCGTCGAGGAGGTGACGAGGCTGATCGATGGCAACGGCGGTGACATCCTCGTCGCCGGCAGCGCCAGCCTCGTGCGCGAGCTGATGGTGAACGACCTGGTCGACGAGTACCGCCTGATGGTGTTCCCGATCGTGCTCGGGAGCGGCAAGCGCCTGTTTGCCGGCGACGGTGACGCGAGAGCGCTGCGGCTGGTCGACGTCAGGCCGCTGCCCACCGGGACGCTGATCCTCACCTACCACCGACCGTGAGCGGCGCCCCACGGCGACTCGGCTAGGCTCGCGGGCCTGACGACGGGAGCGCGGCCCACCTTTGACCTCCAGAGCCACTCGGTGCACTCCGACGGGGCGCTGTCCGCCGCGGAGGTCGTCGCCGCGGCCGCGGCGGCCGGCGTGGAGTTGCTGGCACTCACCGATCACGACACCGCCGAGGGCGTTCCCGAGGCCGCGCGGGCGGCGGACGCGGCCGGCATCGGCCTCGTCCCTGCCACCGAGATCAGCTCGATCTTCGCGGGGCGCCAGGACCTCCACATCCTCGGGTACGCGATCGACCCGCGCGAGCCGGCGCTCGTGGGCGCGCTCGAGCGCTCGCGCGGCGATCGGGAGGTCCGCGCGCAGAAGATGATCGCCGCCCTCACGGAGCTCGGCTTCACCGTCGACGAGCCGATGCTCGCCCAGCGCACCGAGCAGGGGCAGACGATCGGGCGGCCGCATCTCGCCCAGGCCGTCGTCGGCCGGCCCGAGAATCGCGACCGCCTGGAGACGGCCGGCTTGCTCGACCCGACCGACTTCCTGGTCGAGTACCTGATCGAGGGACGGCCGGCGTTCATCGAGCGCTCGGCGCCGTCGGTGGAGCAGGCAATCGAGCTCATTCACGGCGCCGGGGGTCTGGCCGTGTGGGCGCACCCGTTCTGGGATGTCGCCGAGCCCGCCGAGGTGCTCGACGCCCTCGAGCGCTTCCGGGCAGCGGGCCTCGACGGGGTCGAGGCGTTCTATGTCACGCACACCGAGGAGCAGACGCGGCTGCTCGTCGACCGCGCCGCCGAGGTGGGCCTGCTGACCACCGGGTCGTCGGACTTTCACGGTCCTCAGCACCACAGGTTCGCGGCGTTTCGCGCCTTCGACACGTACGGGCTGGAGCCGGTGCTCGGGCCGCTCGCCGGTTGAGGGCCGCCGCGGTCGTGGCCGGACGACCCCGACGGCCTTCAACCGGCGAGCCGGCCCGAGCGGTTACGGATCAGGCGGTGCGGGGCGTGTGGGCGATCACGTAGGTGTGCTTGGGCGCGACGAGCACGAGCACCCGCTGACCGGGCCGGACAGCGGCGAGCGTCGCCCGGTGGCGATCGTCGCGGACGACGGCGTTGGCGGGGATCGTCAGCATGACCGTCCTGTAGCTGGCGCGACGCGTCCCCTCGGTGAGCGTCAGCTGCTGTCCGTTCACCGCGTCGACCTTGCCGCGCTCGAAGGTGACGGTGGCAAAGCCGCTCTTCGTGTGCACGACGACGTTGCCCTGGACCGCGCGCCGAGCGAACCGGCGCAGGCGTCCGCCGTCGGCGCGGCGGGCGGCCGCGCGGGAGCGGGCGCCCCCGGATGCAGCGGCCCGGGCAGCGCCCGTCGCCGTCGAGCTGCTCGTCGTGGCGCCGGCGGTGGCGATCGCGCTCACGCCGGCACCAAGCGCCGCGCAGCAGACGGCGACCAGGAGGAGCCGGGAATGCCTGCGGATGTACGACATGATTGACCTACCTCGTTTCCCATTGCGGGTTGATTGCTGGGATGACTGTGCCCGCGGGGCGAAAGCGGGCGGTCAGGCGCAGATCAGCTGCGTGTAAAACCGGCGCCGGCTGGCACCGGGGCCCACCTACGATGTCGGCCATGCCCACCACGGTGATGGTCGTCGAAGACGAGCCGAACATCGGAGCTCTCATCCGGACCTATCTCGAGCGCTCGGGCTACCGCGCGCTCTGGGTGCGCTCCGGCGAGGAGGCGCTCGCCGAGCTGCGCCGCCACCCGATCCGGCTCGTGGTGCTCGACATCGGGCTCCCCGGGATCGACGGGTTCGAGGTCTGCCGGCGGATCGCGGGCGAGGTCCCGGTGATCATGCTCACCGCTCGCGACGAGGAGCCCGACCGGGTGGCGGGACTGGAGGTGGGAGCCGACGACTACGTCGCCAAGCCGTTCTCGCCGCGGGAGCTGACCGCGCGGGTCAAGGCGGTCCTGCGCCGGGCGCGAAGCGGAGCCGGGGGCGCCGACCACCACGATGTCCTCTCGCTCGGGCCGCTTGTCATGGCGCGCGGCGCGCGCGAGGTCCGCGTCGACGGCGCCGAGGTACAGCTGACGCAGCGGGAGTTCGACCTCCTGGAGTACCTGCTCCGCCACGCGGGGCAGGTCGTCACTCGCGACCAGCTGCTGGAGTCCGTCTGGGGGTTCCGCGCCCTCGGCGAGACGCGGACGGTCGAGGTCCACATCGCCCAGCTGCGCAAGAAGCTCGGGCACCCCGAGCTGATCCGGACCGTGCGCGGACTGGGCTATAAGGCGACCCCGTGACGCTGCGGCGCCGGGTGCTCGGCTACCTGGCGCTGGCGACGATCGCATCGTGCGCGCTCACCGTGGCCGTCGCGGTGATCCTCGTGCGCCATCGCATCGCGACCCAGCGGATGGCCGCGCTCCGAGCCCAAGCCGCGCTCGTGGCGGCCGTGGGCGGGGCGCCGGGCGCCCTGAACGCCGGTGAGCACGTCTACCGCGTCGGGTCAGGACGCGCGATCCGCGTGCGCCGCCGGGTGGCCGCCGCGGTTGTCGCGGCGATTCCGGACAGCGGCGACAGTCAGGGGACGATCTCGGTCACGGGCCGGTCGCTGCTCTACGTCGCGCGCACGACCGTGTCGGGGCGGGTCGTGCTCATCCGCGGCGCCCGGCTCGTGTTCGCCGAATGGCGCCCGTTCCTGACGAGCCTCGTGCTCGCCGGGCTCGGCGGAGCAGCGCTCGCCGCCCTGCTCTCGTTCCTGCTGGCGCGGCGGCTGACGCGGCCGATCGGGGACCTGGTGAGCGCGACGCGGCGGCTTGCCGGCGGCGAGCCCGACGTCGAGGTCCCGGTGCAAGGTGAGGACGAGCTCGCCGAGCTGGGTCGCTCGTTCAACGTCATGTCGGGGGAGCTCGAGCGCGCCCGGGAGGCCCAGCGCAACTTCCTCGAGTCGGTCAGCCACGAGCTCAAGACGCCCCTGACCTCGATCCGCGGCTACGCCGAAGCGCTGGAGGAGGACGCCGTGGCGCCCGCCGAGGGCGGGCGGATCATCGCCGCCGAGGCCGACCGGCTCGAGCGACTCGTCGCCGACCTGCTCGACCTCGCGCGTCTCCGGCGGGCCGGCTTCACCGTCGAGCATCGTGAGCTCGACCTCGGTGCCGTCGGCGCCGCGGCGGTGCGGCGCCATCTCCCGCGCGCCCGGGAGCTCGGAGTGCAGCTGAGCACCGCCGCCGAGAACGAGTCCCGGGGGATCGGCGATGAGGGTCGCCTCCTGCAGGCAACCTCGAACCTGATCGAGAACGCGCTGCGGCTCACCCCACGCGGCGGCTCGGTGCAGGTGTCGGTCGGTCCGGGAGCGATCGCGGTCAGGGACACCGGACCCGGCCTCGCCGCCGAGGATCTGCCCCGCGCGTTTGATCGCTTCTATCTCTACGACCGCTACAGCAGCGAGCGGGCGGTCGGGTCCGGGCTCGGGCTGGCCATCGTCAAGGAACTGACGACCGCCATGGGCGGCAGCGTGGAGGCAGCCGCCCGGCCCGGCGGGGGCGCGGAATTCACGATCCGCCTCCCGACCCCTCCCGACGACGCCCATTAGGGTCCGGGACTGAGGCGCGACCATGCGTTGCGCGCCAAATCCGGATCGGCGGTTCGGATCTGTCGCGATCGGCATGCCCACCATGCATTCGTCGACAATCCGCCGTGGGCGAGGCGGCCCTGTCGCGATTTACAGGGAGCATGGGCCGGTTACCGCGACTACGCGTCGCTGCCGTGGCTGATCGGCTCATCGTGGAGCGGGAGGGGCGTCGGGCGGTCCGCCGTCGGCCGGTCCGCCGTCAGGCGGGCACGGCGCGCTGGGAGAGGTGCGCCCCCACCTTGCGCTTGACGCGCTGCAGCGCGTTGTCGACCGTCTTGCAGTCGCACTCCAGCCGGCGGCCGACCTCCTCGTAGGAGTGGCCGTCGAGATACAGCGCGAGCACGCGCGACTCCAGCTCCGACAGCGCAGTGGAGATGCACGCCACCAGTGCCCGCAGCTCCTCGCTGGAGATCACCTGGTTGACGGGATCGTGCACAGTCGAGCCGGGCAGCATCTCGTCGAGCGTCGGCTCGCTCTCGCCGGCCCCGCCGGCCGGCGTACTGGAGAACGACACGTATTGGTTCAGCGGGGTGTGCTTGTTGCGGGTGGCGGTCTTCACCGCGGTGATGATCTGCCGCGTGATGCACAGCTCCGCGAAGTTGCGGAAGCTGGACTCGCGGTCGGTGCGGTAATCGCGGACCGCCTTGTAGAGGCCGACCAGACCCTCCTGGATCAGATCGTCGGAGTCTCCGCCGGCGAGGAAGTACGACGACGCCTTGAGGCGGACGAATCCGTAGTAGCGCCGCACGATCCGGTCGTAGGCATCGGCATGGCCCTGCTTGGCCAGCGCGATCAGAAACCCGTCCTCAACCCAAGGTTGAGCCTGAGAATAAGCAGACAGTCGAGCCACGAAGCCAACCTTTCCCGCTGCCGCTCAGCGCGACAGTTCGGATTGTCGTGGCGCGCTACCTCCCCTGGCGCCGCACCGTATGTTGTCCATCCCAGAAGCGGGCGGAGAACCGCCCGGCTCCGACCAACCTGAACCTAAAGCTCGAGTTGATCGTTACTGCATGGGCGCGAGCTTGACATAGCACCGCTCGCGTGTCAAGCGGCCGCCGGACGTCTGCAAGACGGCGTGCGCGCCGGTGAGCTAATCGATGGGCAGCAGCTCGGGTCCGCCCGGCCCGTCGCGCACCTCCCAGCCGAGCGTTCCCAGCTCGTCGCGGAGCCGATCGGCCGCGGCCCAGTCCCGCTGGCCTCGCGCCTGCTCGCGCGCGTCGCGTAGTGCGGCGGCATCGGCCGGGATCGCCCGTGACGGGGATTCCATCAGGCTCGCCAGACCGAGGACGTCGAGCATCTCGCGCAGGTCGGCCCCGCCGACGCTGCCGGGGGCGCTGCGGTTGGCCTCGTGCTCCCAGGCCGCGACGACCGCCAGCGCCCGCGGGGTGTTGAAGTCCTCCGCGAGCGCGGCGAAGAAGCGGCCGCGCAGCGGCGATGACCATGCCGGGCTGGGGCCGGCGATCAGCCCACGAGCGGTGTTCCTGATCCCGCCGGCGCGGGCCCGCGCCTGCTCCAGGCGCTCATCGTCGAACTCCGTCGGCTGGCGGTAGTGGGCGCTGCAGAAGTACATGATGAGTGTCTCGGCGCCGAAGCGGTCAAGCGCCTCGGCCAGCATGAACACGTTCCCGACCGACTTGGACATCTTCTCGGCGTCGAGGCGCACCATGCCCACGTGCACCCACAGCTTGGCGAGGTCGCTGCCCCGGGCGGCGCGGGTCTGCGCCGCCTCGTTCTCGTGGTGGGGGAAGATCAGGTCGCTGCCGCCCCCGTGGATCTCGAAGCCGACCCCCAGCAGCTCCTCGGCCATCGCCGAGCATTCGATGTGCCACCCCGGCCGTCCGGCCCCCCAGGGAGACTTCCACGACGTGTCCTCGGTCTCCTTATGCCCCTTCCACAGGGCGAAGTCGCGCGGGTCGCGTTTGCGCTCCGTGCCCTCCAACTCCTCCCCCTGATCCATCTGGTCGATGTCGCGGTGAGACAGCTCTCCGTATTCGGGGTACGAGCGCACCGCGAAGTAGACGTCCCCGTCGACGGCATAGGCATGGCCCGCGTGCACAAGATCACCGATCAGCGCTTCGATCCCGTCGATCGTCTCGCTCGCCAAGGGCTCGTAGTCAGGCCGTCCGAGCCCGAACCGGTCGGTGTCCCTCTTATAGGCAGCGGTCATCTCGCGCGCGAGCGCCTCGCTGGGCACGTCCGCCTGTCGCGCCGCCACGTAGATCTTGTCGTTGATGTCGGTAATGTTCCCGACGAAGGTGACGTGATAGCCCTCATGAGCAAGGAAGCGCTTGAGCAGCGAGAAGACCACGAAGGGGCGGGCGTTCCCGACGTGGACGCGGCCGTAGACGGTCGGGCCGCAGACGTAGATCCGCACCGCGTCCTGCGCGTCGGGGGTCAGCCGGCGGAGCTCTCCGGTGCGAGTGTCGTGCAGCGTGACGGGGCGCAAGCTGGGGCAACCCTAGCGCCAGCGACGACCGACCTCGGCCCGGAACGGTGATCGCCGCGATGCCGACCTCCACCCCGCGCTCCGAGCGACTGGCTGCGGTGGAGACGGCGTTTCGGACGCTGCCAGAGCGCTACCTGGGGGCCGATCCGGGGTTCGACGTCACCTATCAGGTCAAGCTCGGCGACCTCGGCCACACGTGGGAGGTCTGTTGCACCGCGCACGCGGTGCGCGTGCGCAAAGGGGCATCGCGTCGCCATCCCGACGTCACCATCTGGACCGACGCACCCACCTGGCTCGCGCTGCGCGAGGCCGAGCTGTCCGGGATCGACGCCTTCGAGCGCAGGCGGCTGAGCGTGCGCGGCAACTTGGACCAGGCGATCGCGTTCGAGGGGTTGTTCCGACTGCCGGGCGGCCGTCCGCCCCTGGTGGCGATCCGCGACGTGGCCGCGGGCCGTCATCGGGTCTCGACGCTGACGATGGGAAACGGGCCCGACGTCCTGCTTCTCCACGGCCTCGGGGGCACCCGCGCGTCGCTGTTCGCCACCGCGGCGGTGCTCGGCGGGCGATACCGCGTGCACGCCCCCGACCTGCCGGGGTTCGGCTCCTCGGCAAAGCCGGCCCGGGCCCCGTACACCGCTCGGTGGTATGCCGAGACGATGCTCTCGCTCATGGATGCCGAGAACATCCCGGTGGCGCATGTGGTGGGAAACTCGATGGGCGGCCGCGTCGCGCTCGAGATGGGGCTGATCGCGCCGGAGCGAGTCCGGTCCCTCGGCTTGCTCTGTCCGGCGGTCGCCTGGGTCAAGCGCGGTCTGCACCCGTTGGTGAGGCTGCTGCGCCCCGAGTTCGGCCTGGTGCCCCACGGGTTCACCCGCAACATCGTCGCGGGACAGTTCTGGAGCATGTTCCACGACCGCGACGTGGTCGATCCCGAGGTCGGTGAGCTGATGGTCGACGAGTTCCGCCGGATCTATCACTCCGCTGGGGCCCGCCTGGCGTTCCTGGCCTCGGCGCGCAACATCTACCTCGAAGCCCCGTACGGCCGCCACGGCTTCTACCCGCGTCTCGGCGAGCTGCGACCGCCGGCGCTGTTCGTCTGGGGGGAGCAGGATCGTCTCGTCCCCGCCGCGTTCCGCCGTCATGTCCGGCGGTGGCTTGCGAGTGCCGAGCAGGTCACGCTCGAGTCCTGCGGCCACGTGCCCCAGGTCGAGCGCCCGGCCCAGACCAACGATCTGCTGTTGCGGTTCTTTGCCCGGACCGAGGCCGCGTCTGCCGGCGCTGCGGCGCCTCGCGTCCCCCCCGTCGCGAACCGGGCGGCATGACCCCGCCCCGGACGGCGACGGCCGACACCGACGTCGCCGAGGCCGCCGAGCGGTGGGTGGCGCCCGCCGACCTGCGCGATCGCGACCCGGACTTCATCCGCCGGCGGCTCGCGCTGATGTGGCTGGCGTCGAGCCTGTGGTTCCGGGGCGAGGTGCGGGGGCTCGGAAACATCCCGGATGCGGGTCCGGTGCTCCTCGTCGGCAATCGCTCCGGTGGGAACATCACGCCGGACACCGTCGTGTTCACGCTCGCCTTCAACACGTATTTCGGCGTCGAACGCCCCTTCTACCAGCTCGCCCCCAACTGGGTGACGTCGCTGCCCGGGCTGGGCCCGCTGCGGAAGCTCGGCACGGTTGCGGCGTCGCCCGGCACTGCCCGCGCGGCGCTTGTGTCCGGAGCCGCGCTGCTCGTCTACCCGGGCGGGGACGACGAGGCCCACCGCCCGTTCTGGCATCGCAATCGCGTCGAGTTCGGCGGCCGTACGGGCTTTGTCTCACTCGCGCTTGAGGAGAACGTCCCGATCGTTCCGGTCGTCTCGGTCGGCGGCCACGAGACGGCGCTGTTCTTGTCACGCGGCGACCGCATCGCCCGGCTGCTGGCGGTCGACCGCCTGTTCGGGCTCAAGCTGCTGCCGATCTCGCTCGCGCTGCCGTGGGGCATCAACGTCGGCGACATGCTCGGCCACGTCCCGCTTCCGGCGAAGATCACGATCGAGACGCTGCCTGCACTCGATCTCCGAGCGCAGTTCGGTCCCGATCCCGACGTCGACGAGATCTACGTCCATCTGACCCGACTCATGCAGGACACGCTCGATGGGCTCGCGAGCGAGCGCCGGCTTCCGGTGATCGGGTGAGGGCGCACGCCGAGGCCGTCATGGCCGCGCCCGCGGACGTGATCTGGGGCCTCATCTCCGACCCGGAGCGCGCGCTGTCGTACATGTCGGGGGTGACCCGCTGGGAGGTTGACGGCGAGGCATCGGCGGGCCTGGGGGCGCGCTACCGGATGCTGCTCAGGGTCGGATCGGCGGAGGTCGGCGGGTTGATCGAGATCGTCGAGTGGGAAGCCCCGTTCGACCTCGCGTGGACCTCGATCACGGGCGTTGACCAGCGCGGACGATGGCGGCTGCGCCCGATGGCGGACGGCCGCACCCACGTCGAGATGAGGTTGACGGCGGGCGTCGTGGGCTCGGGAATCGCCGGCTGGATCGCCGAGCGGATCGCCCAGCCGATCGTCGGCTCGCACCTGCGCACGACGGTCGACCGGGTGGCGCGGCTGGTCGAGCACGAGCAGTTGCGCACCGCGGCCGTCGAGCGCCGAGCGGCGCGAGCCCTCTGATCCACCGCGCCGAGCCGAGGGGCGACCTGAACCGCGCGCGACCGACGTTCGGTTTAGACGGCCGCCGGCAGGCTGAACCGCACCCGCGTGCCGGCCGAGCTGTCGGCGAGCCAGATGCGTCCGCCGTGAGCCTCGACGATCGCTCGGGCCACCGCGAGGCCGAGTCCCGCGCCGTCCCCGGTGCGCGACGCCTGGGTGCCGCCCTGATAGAAGGCGGTGAACACGTGGTCGCGCTCGTCGGGGGCGATCCCGTCGCCGCTGTCGACGATCTCCACCTCGATCCCGGTCGCGACCGGCTCGGCGCGCACGACGACGCTTCCGTCACCGGGGGTGTGACGGATCGCGTTCTGGATCAGGTTGAACAGCACGCGCTGGATCTTCTCGGGGTTGGCCCGAGCCGGCACGAGCGTGTCCGACACGCTGGCGGTGACCGCTACGCCCTTGGCCTCCGCCTCCAGCCGCATCGCCTCGACGGTCTCCCCGACGAGCTCGTCGAGCGCGACGCGCTCGAGCGACCAGTTGATGTCACCGGCCTCGAGCCGGGAGAGCTCGAACAGGTCGTCGATGAGCGCGCTCAGCGCGTCGATGTGCGTGCGCATCCGGGCGAGGTACGCCTGCCGCAGCTCGCCGTCGACGATGTCATCGCTGACCGCCTCGGCGAGCAGGCGCAGCGAGGTGATCGGCGTCCGCAGGTCGTGGGACACGGCGGCGACGAGGTGACGCCGCGCCGAGTCGGACTGATCCTTGGCCAGCGCCTGGGTCCGGAGGTCGTCGATCATCGCGTTGGCGGCGGCGGCGAGCTGCGCCAGCTCGTCGCGCGCGTCGGTGACGATCGTCACCTCGGTCTCGCCGCGGCCGACCGCCGCCAGCCCGTCACGGATCGCGCCGACGTCTCTGATGATCCCGCTGGCGATGAGGCGGGCGCCGAGGAACGCGAGGATCCCCGCCGCGACCACGATCCCCGCCACCAGGAGGGCCGCGTGCCCGGACACGATCATCAGCAGCGACACGACGAGCAGGGCGACGAGCACCGGGGCGACGCCGATCGTCACCACGAGCGTCAGCTGCCGCGACAGTGAGCCGGCGCTCGACCGCACCTTTCCGACCGCGGTCGGCCGGCGCGGGCTCATGGCACGAAGCGGTAGCCGACGCCCCACACGGTCTGGATGTGGCGAGGCTGCCCGGCATCGGACTCGATCTTCGATCGCAGACGCCGGATGTGAACGGTCACCGTCGAGGTGTCTGTGTAGAACGAGTACTGCCAGATCGCATCCATCAGCTGGTTGCGGCTGAACGCCTGGCCGGGGTGGCGAGCGAGGAACAGGAGCACGTCGAACTCGCGCTGGGTGAGCGGCACCTCGTCGCCGCGGACGAACACCTGCCGGGCGGCCGGATCGATCGTCATGTCGCTGAGCTCGATCGGCGCCTCCTGCGCGGGTGCCGTGTCGACCCGCCGCAGCACCGCATCGACCCGCGCGACGAGCTCCGCCGGCGAGAACGGCTTGACGACATAGTCGTCGGCGCCGAGGCGGAGCCCGATGACTCGATCTGACTCGTCGCCCTTCGCCGTGAGCAGGATGAAACCGATTCGCTCGCGCTCGGGCTGACGCAGCCGGCGCATCACCTCGAGGCCATCGATCCCGGGCAGCATCAGGTCGAGCACGACGAGATCAGGTCGCTGGTGAGCAACGAGCTCGAGGGCCTGGGCGCCGTCTCCAGCAACGCGAGTGCGGTACCCGGCACGCTCGAGATAGCGCGACACGACCTCGGCGATCGTCGGCTCATCGTCGACGACGAGGACCGACCCCCGGGTTTGATCCTCCATGTCACTGATCATGGCACCACCCGCGTCGGTCACGTGTGGGTTCTCTGCGAGTTCACGCGCTGTTCACTTCCCCGGCTCAGCGCAGCTCGGCCACTGTCGCGATCGCCAGCGCTGCGATCCCCTCTTCGCGGCCGACAAATCCCATCCCCTCACCGCGCGTCGCCTTCACGCTGACATGGTTGCGGTCCAGGCCGAGCGTCTCGGCCAGCTTGGACCGCATCAGGTCGCGCGCCGGCGCCAGCTTGGGTCGCTCCATGACGACCGTCGCGTCGACGTGGCGCACGCCGAACCCGGCCTCGGCGAGCAGGGCCACGGTCGCGCGCAGGAGCTCGATGGAGTCGGCGTCGCGATAGCGCTCGTCGGTGTCGGGAAAGTGCTGGCCGATATCGCCCAGCCCGCACCCGCCGAGCATCGCGTCGATCACCGCATGGGTGAGGACGTCCGCATCCGAGTGACCCTCGAGGCCAAGCTCATGCTCGATCTCGACGCCGCCGAGGACGAGGCGCCGGCCGGGGGCCAGGCGGTGGCAGTCGTAGCCGATCCCGGCGCTCACCGCCCACGCTCCGAGAGCACGAGCTCGGCGACGCGGAGATCGTGAGCGGTGGTGATCTTGATGTTCCCGGGATCGCTGCCGAGCAGGCGTACCGTGCCGCCGCCGCGCTCGACGAGCCAGGCATCGTCGGTCGCATCGCCCAGCTCGTCATCCGACGCGCCGGCGAGGGCTGCCTCCAGCGCGCGGCGGCGGAACACCTGCGGCGTCTGCACCGCCCACAGCCGGGCCCGCGAGAGCGTCTGCGCCACGGTGGCTCCGTCGTCGCCGACCTCCTTGATCGTGTCGGACACGGGGACCGCCGCGATGACCGCGTCGGCCTCCTGGTGGCGCTCCAGCTCCAGCAGCGCCTGCCCGAACAGCGCCGGCGTCGCCAACGGCCGGGCGGCGTCGTGGACGATCACCGGATCGCCGTGAGCACATGCGGCGAGCGCATTGCGCACCGAATGCGAGCGGTGCAGGCCGCCGGCGACCGCGACCGTCCCTTCCGGGGCGCCGTCGAGCTCGTCCGCCGGCAGGGCGACGACGATGTGGGTCACGTCGGGCACGGCTCGCAGCGACGTGACGCTCCACTCGAGCATCGGGCGGCCCCCGAGCGAGACGAACGCCTTGGGGCGGGCAGACCCAAGGCGCTCGCCCCGTCCTGCGGCCACGATCAGCGCGACCGCCATCGATCGGGGCCCACCCGTCCGGTCTACTCCGCGACGACCGCGACCTTGCCGTTGCCGGTGGGGGAGGCATGCGAAGGGTCGGTGAGCAGTCCGTACAGGTGCTCCTCCACCTCCTCTTCGTTCATCTCCAGCGCGTACATCAGCTCTGACGCCAGAATCTTCTTGGCGCGGGTGAACATCTGCTTTTCGCCGGTGGACAGCCCCTTCTCCGCCTCCCGGATGGCGAGGTTGCGGACGACCTCGGCGAGCTCGTAGATGTCACCGGTCTTGATCTTGTCCCGGTTGTGCTTGAAGCGCCGATTCCAGTTCTTCGGCATCTCCGAGCATTCGTCCTGGAGCACTGCGAGCACCTTCTTGACGGTCTCCTCGTCGATGACGCGCCGCAGCCCGGCCAGCGCGGCGTTCTCGGTCGGGACCATCACCGTCATGTCGTTGTGGAGGATCTTGATCGTCAGATACTCGCGGCTCTCGCCGAGGACCTCCTTGACCTCCTTGCGCAGCACCTTGCCCGCCCCATGGTGCGGATAGACGACGCTGTCGCCGATCTCGAACTCGATGTTCGGCGGCGGCTCGATCGACTCCAGATCATCCAGGTGCTCTTCCATTAGCTCTGTGATGGTGTCCTCCTCTGTCAGGGCGGCGCGGGACAAACAACCCGCTCGCGGGGGTTTCCTACGTTTGCAGGTAGCGATCGACGAGATTGATCTCCTGCTGGCGGCGAAGGCCTTCCCGGATGTCCTTCGCCCGGATGCCGCCGACTCCGTCGACGGTCTCCAGCTCGCCATCAGACGCGGCGAGCAGTTCCTCGAGTCCTCCGAACTCAGTGACGATCCGCTGGACGACAAGTCTCGGCAGCCGGGGGATACGCCCCAGGATGCGGAATCCACGGGGGGAGACCGGATAGTCGAGGGTGTTGAGCTTTCGGTCGTAGTCGAGCAGCTCGGCGAGCCGCCCGAAGTCCAGCAAGTCCTGATGGGCAAGCCTGGCGAGCTGATCGAGGACGACCGCAAACCGATCGTCGGTGTCCTCCACGAGATAATCGTGGACGAGCGCCGCCTTGTCGGCGGCCACGCCGACCATCGTCTCGTCGAGCTGCATCTCGATCAGTCGTCCCTCGGTGCCGAGCTCGATGATGTAGCGCTCGATCTCGACCGCCATCCGCGTGACGAGCTCGACCCGCTGCAGCACGGTGAGCACGTCGTGCAGCGTCACTCCGCCTTCGAACTCGAGCGCCGTCAGGCGGGTCGACACCTGATCGAGCCGGCTGCGGTACTTGTCGAGCGTGGCCAGCCCCTGATTGGC
Source organism: uncultured Solirubrobacteraceae bacterium (assembly GCA_963731395.1). GTDB lineage: Bacteria > Actinomycetota > Thermoleophilia > Solirubrobacterales > Solirubrobacteraceae > Palsa-465. Next base: position 227,805 of record CAVSVH010000012.1, on the reverse strand, counting down.
CTTGGCGAGGACGACGGGGATGTCCTCGAGGATGTACTTGAGCCCATCGACGTAGAGGGAGACGACCTCCCGCCGCTCGGACACGGCGACCACGATCGCGTCGGTCTGCTTGGACACCCGCTCGGCGGTGCGGTGGCGCGTGCCGGTCTCCATCGTGAGGATCGTCGGGTCCGGCGTGAGCTGCACGTTGACCTGGACGATCTTGGTCGCGTTGGAGCTCAGCGCGATCGCGCCGTCCATCTTCGCCAGCTCGTAGAGGAACGCTGGCGAATAATCGACGTCGAGCTTGATCCCGCCTGAGAACAGGAAGCTGAGCTCATCGGCGTCGCCGATGACGATGAGTGCTCCCGAACGAGCGTCGACGACATTGTCGATGCCCTCGCGAAGCGAGGTGCCGGGCGCCACCATCTCGAGCGCCCTCATGATCCGGGACTCCTGTCGAGACTCGAGCTCGTCTTTGAGCTCTTCCCCGGAACGCGGCGGCATCAGCAGGCATTTTAGCTTAGGTTTGGCTTTTTCCGCGGTGTGACGGCCCCGGGCCCCGCCGCCGCTCTGCGGACGATCCGCACGCTCTGCGCACATGCGCCGCGCTTCTCGGCACCATCCTCACGCGGCGCGCGCCACATCGCGGTCGGGCGCCAGCGCGGCGGTCAGGGCAGCCCGCAGCGTCCGCTGCGTCTCCGGCGCCACCACCGGCGCCAGCCCGAACCGCTCGGCCTCCGCCAGCCGGCGGTCGGCGTGAGCGACGCTCCGCAGCTCTCCGGTCAGCCCGAGTTCGCCGAAGCACGCCAGCGGGCGGTCGCCGACCCCGCTCAGGGCGACCCGCTTCGCGGCGCTGGCGACCGCCAGCGCCACCGCAAGGTCGGCTCCCGGCTCGTCGACCCGAACCCCGCCGACCACGTTGACGAACACGTCGGCGTTGCCCAGCCCGATCCCGCCGTGGCGGCCGAGCACCGCCAGCACGAGGGCGACCCGATTGCGATCGAGCCCGGCCATCACCCGCCGGGGCGGCACCAGCTCCGACGCGCTGACGAGCGCCTGCACCTCGACGAGCAACGGCCGTGATCCCTCCATTGCGCACAGGACGACGCTGCCAGGCGACCGCGTCGCCTCGGCCAGGAACCGCGCGGACGCGTCGAGCACCTCCACGAGGCCGTGATCGCGCATCTCGAACACCCCGGCCTGGTTCGTCGAGCCAAACCGGTTCTTGATCGCCCGTACCGTCCGGTAGGTGCGCTCGCGCTCGCCCTCGAACTGCAGCACGCAGTCGACGAGGTGCTCGAGCACCCGAGGACCGGCCAATGCCCCCTCCTTGGTCACGTGGCCGACAAGCAGCACGGCGATCCGCCGCTGCTTGGCGACCCGCATGATCGCCCCCGCCACCTCCCGCACCTGAGCCACCGATCCGGCGGCGGACGAGAGGTCGCCCGAATGCAGCGTCTGGACGGAATCGATCACGCACACCTCGGGACGCTCGTGCTCCAGCGTCGCCAGCACGGTGTGCAGGTCGGTCTCGGCGATCACCGGAACCGCCAGCGCCTCGCCGCCGCCGAGCCGCTGGGCGCGCAGCTTGATCTGCGCCGCCGACTCCTCCGCGGAGACGTACAACGTCCGGCGTCCCGCCCCACACAGGTTGGCAAGGGCCATCGTCGTCAGCGTCGACTTCCCGATCCCGGGCGCGCCGCCGATGAGCACGAGCGACCCGGGGACGATCCCTCCCCCGAGCACGTCGTCGAGCTCGCCGATCCCCGTGCTCAGCCGCTCGTGATCGACGGCCTCGACGTCGGCCAGCGCCACCGGCGTGACCGCGGCGGCCATCGCGCCGCGGCCACCCCCGCTGCCCAGCCCGCCGGGACGGTCAGACGTGGGGCGAACCTGCTCGACGAGCGTGTTCCACTCACCGCACGCGGGGCAGCGACCCGCCCACCGAGCGGTCTCGTGACCACAGGCCGAGCAGACGTGGATGGACGACGGGCGGGGCATGACTGTGATCTCTCAGCCTAGGGATCGGCCCCGACGCCAAAGCGCGGTCGGGCCGGGATGGCGCTCATTTGTTGCGGTTCCGGCACACGCCGGCGGCGATTGCCAGTCCGCCGTCACGGCTGCGCGGCCGCGGAGAGGGCACCGGCCTTAAACGCGATCGGCCCGGGCCTCGTCGCGAGACCCGGGCCGACCGCGGAAATGAGAGGCGAGCTACTCGGGCTCGGACTCGGGCTTGGCGCCATCGCCTTCCGGCGGGGCGGAGTCATCGGCCTCGTCGGCGCCGCCCTCGGCTCCGACCCCGACGGGGGTGGGCTTCGGCGCGGGCTCGATCACCGACAGCTTGACGTCCTCGTCCTCGGTGTTCTCGATCCCCGGCTCCACGAGCACCGTCGACCCCGACGGCACCTGCGAGCGCAGGACGAAGTCGGCGAGCGGATCCTCGATGTAGCGCTGGATTGCCCGGCGCAGCGGCCGAGCGCCCATCGCCGGATCCCAGCCCTTGTCGACGAGCAGGTCCTTGGCCGGCTCCGACAGCTCCAGCTGCAGCTCACGCTCGGCCATCGACTCGCGGATGCGCAGCAGCAGCAGCTCGACGATCTCCTTGATCTCGTCCTTGGCCAGCTTGTGGAACACGATGACGTCGTCGATCCGGTTGAGGAACTCAGGCCGGAAGACCTTCTTGAGCTCGCCCATGATCCGGTTCTTCATGTCGTCGTACGTGATCCCGGTCTCATCGTCTGAGACCGCGAACCCGAGTGGCGTGTTGCGCGCGATCTCCGACGCTCCGATGTTGGAGGTCATGATCACGATGCAGTGGCGGAAGTCGACCGTGCGCCCCTGGGCATCGGTCAGCCGGCCGTCCTCCAGGATCTGGAGCAGGATGTTGAACACGTCGGGGTGGGCCTTCTCGATCTCGTCGAGCAGGAGCACGCTGTAGGGCTTGCGCCGCACCGCCTCGGTCAGCTGGCCGCCCTCGTCATACCCGATGTAGCCGGGAGGCGAGCCCACCAGTCGACTGACGGCGTGCTTCTCCATGTACTCGGACATGTCGATCCGGATCATCGTGTCCTCGTCGCCGAACAGGAACTCGGCGAGGGTTCGCGCCAGCTCCGTCTTCCCGACGCCCGAGGGACCGAGGAAGATGAACGACCCGGTCGGCCGCTTCGGGTCCTTGAGACCCGCCCGGGAGCGCCTGATCGCCTTGGAGACGACTTCGATCGCCGGATGCTGTCCGATGACGCGCTTGTGGAGCTCTTCCTCCATGCGCATCAGCTTCTGGGTCTCGGCCTCGGTCAGCTTGAACACCGGGATGCCGGTCCACATCGAGACGATGTCGGCGATCTCCTCCTCGCCGATGGACGGACGTTCCGTCGACTCGCCCGCCTCCCACTGATCGGCCAGCTCGCGCTTGCGCTGACTCAGCCGGCGCTCCTTATCGCGGAGGTTGGCGGCCTTCTCGAACTCCTGGGACTCGATCGCCTCCTCCTTGGCGCGCCGGGTCTCCTCGATCTCGTCCTCGAGCTCGCGATAGACGGGCGGGGAGGTCATCGACTTGATCCGCATCCGGGACGCGGCCTCGTCGATCAGGTCGATCGCCTTGTCGGGCAGGAAGCGGTCGGAGATGTATCGGTCGGCGAGGTCGGCCGCCGCCTCGAGCGCCTCGTCGGTGATGTTGACCTTGTGGTGCTGCTCGTAGCGGTCGCGCAGACCCTTGAGGATCTGGACGGTCTCCTCGGTCGACGGCTGGTCCACGGTGATCTTCTGGAAGCGGCGCTCGAGCGCGGAGTCGCGCTCGAGGTACTTGCGGTACTCCTCGAGCGTCGTGGCGCCCACCGTCTGGAGCTCACCGCGGGCGAGCGCCGGCTTGAGGATCGAGGCCGCGTCGATCGCGCCCTCGGCCGCCCCCGCGCCCACGAGATTGTGGAGCTCGTCGATGAACAGGATGATGTCGCCGCGCTGGGTGATCTCCTTCATCACCTTCTTGAGGCGCTCCTCGAATTCTCCCCGGTACTTGGAGCCCGCGACCAGGGCGGCGAGATCCAGCGTGTAGATCTGCTTGCCCTTGAGCAGCTCGGGAACGTCGGAGTTTGTGATCCGCTGCGCCAGGCCCTCGACCACCGCGGTCTTGCCGACGCCGGGCTCGCCCACGAGAACCGGGTTGTTCTTCGTGCGACGCGAGAGGATCTGCATGATGCGCTCGATCTCGGTCTCGCGCCCGACGACGGGATCCAGCTTCCCTTCGGAGGCGAGCTTCGTCAGGTTGCGTCCGAACTGGTCCAGCAGCTTGGAGGACTTCTTGCCCTCGCCGGCGCCGGCGGCTCCGGAGGCGCTCGCGCCCGAGCCGCGCTGGCGGCTGCCGGGACCGGAGAGCATCCGGATCACCTCGTTGCGGATCTTCTCGGAGTCAGCGTCGAAGTCGAGCAGGATGCGCGCCGCCACGCCCTCGTTCTCACGGACGAGCCCGAGCAGGATGTGCTCGGTGCCGATGTAGTTGTGGCCGAGGCTCAGCGCCTCGCGCAGCGCGAGCTCCAACACCTTCTTCGCCCGCGGCGTGAACGGGATCTGGCCGGAGGTGACCTCCTCGCCCGATCCGACGATCCGCACCACCTGCGCGCGGACGCGCTCCACCGTGATGTCAAGCGACTCAAGCACGCGGGCTGCGAGCCCCTCCTCTTCACGCAGCAGCCCCAGCAGAATGTGCTCGGTGCCGATGTAGTTGTGCTTGAGAGTCCGGGCCTCTTCCTGCGCCAAGACGACCACTTGGCGGGCGCGTTCTGTAAATCGCTCAAACATGGGCTTCCTAAGAGTGGTTGTGGCTTACTGCTGGAGGAAGTTGGTCGGGGGGTTGTCCTGGTCTGATTCTCCGGCGAGCCTGAGTCTTCTCCTACCCAAACGGCTGAAGGGTCGGCGAAGAGTCCGTGCCACTCACTATATTCGGCAGTTCTGGCCGATTGGATGAGTGCCGACGGTCTTTCTCTTCGGGGCCATGCCTCAGTCTAACAGCCGGTCTCACCGACTCTGACGGCGTCGGATCCCGCTATGTGCGGTCGTTCACACGGTGTTCATGGGCTCGGTGCGGCCGCTCCCGCCGGCGTGCGAGTGTCCGCCAGCCCGTCCGTCGGCGGCCTCTGCGCGCCGGCGACGCCGCGTCCCGCTGAAGCTCGGAGGCAGCATCCCCCCGGTCGCCAGCCACGAGCCGGCGAGGATCAGCAGCAATCCGGCGAGCGCGCTCGGCCCGGGGCGTTCGCCCAGCAACGTCACCCCGAGCACGACGGCGACGAGCGGATTGATGTACGTGATCACGGTGGCCCGGCCGGTGCCGGCGTCGCGGATGAGGATCGTGTAGACGACGAACGCGATCGCGGTGCAGAACAGACCGAGGGCGGCGACGGCGGCGAACGCGCCCGCCGATGGGGTGCGGCTGGGGGTGTCGGCCGCGGCGAACGGCGCCAGGATCAGCGTCGCCACCACCAGGCTGGCGCCCATCACGGCGCGCGAGTCCAGGCCACCCATCCCGAGCTTGACGAGCATCGGTCCGATCGCATAGCCGACCGCGCCGATCAGGATCGCGACCGCGCCGAGCAGCTCCTGGCCGTTGCCGGCGACGTCGAGCCCGAGGAGCGCGATCACGCCGGTGAAGCCGATCGCCAGTCCCACCGCGCGGATCGGCGTCGGCCGCTCGGAGGGATCGAACCGCAACGACAGAAGCGCGACGATCAGCGGGACCGAGGCGATGATGATCGCGGCCAGCGACGACGCGACGTGCACCTCACCGGCGGCGATCAGGGGGAACGGGATCGAGATCTCGGCGACCGCATAGGCGATGATCCAGCGCCAGCGCCCGCGCAGCGCTCCCACGGCGCCGTCCCGCCATGCCACCGCCATCAGCAGCGCCGCGGCGATCGCCACCCGCAGCCAGGCGACGTCCGGCGCCGGCAGGCCGCCGTCGACGGCGATCTTGATCAGCAGGTAGGACGCGCCCCACACGACCGACATGAACGCGAACGCCCACCATGCGCGCCTGCTCACCCGCCTCAGCTCCGGAGCGCGGGGAAGAGCACGACCTCGCGGATCGACCGGGCGCCGGTCATGATCATCACAAGCCGGTCGATCCCGATCCCGATCCCGCCGGTCGGCGGCATCCCCTGCTCGAGCGCCTCGATGAACGCCTCGTCGTAGGGCTGGGCCTCCTCGTCGCCGGCCGCGGCGAAGCGCTGCTGACTCTCGAACCGGCGGCGCTGCTCGTCGGGGTCGTTGAGCTCGGTGAACGCGTTGGCGATCTCGATGCCGCCGACGAACGCCTCGAACCGCTCCACCAGATCCGGCCACTGCCGATGGCGCTTGGCGAGCGGCGAGATCGCCACCGGATAGTCGAGCAGGAAGGTCGGCTGGCGCAACGTCGGCTCGACGTGCTTGGACATCAGCTCGTCGACCAGCTGTGGCCAGGTGTCGCCCCCCGGCGCCGTCAGCCCGCGCGCGCGCATCTCGGCCGCCAGCGCGTCCCGGTCGTGGTGGTGGCGGATGTCGACGCCGGTGCGCTCGCGGATCGCACCGGCGAGCGTCTCGCGCCGCCACGGCGGCGTGAAGTCAAGCTCGCCCTCGTATCCGACGGCTTGCGAGACCGCGTACACAAGCCGCTCGCAGCGCTCCGCAACATCGAGATAGTCGGCGTACGCCTCGTACCACTCCAGGACCGTGAACTCCGGGTTGTGGGTCGTGTCGACGCCCTCGTTGCGAAAGTTCTTGCCGAGCTCGTAGACCCGCTCCAGGCCGCCGACGATCAGGCGTTTGAGGTAGAGCTCGGTGGCGATCCGCAGGTAGAGCTCGCGGTGAAGCGCGTTGTGGTGAGTGGTGAACGGTCGCGCCATGGCGCCGCCGTAGAGCGGCTGCAGCACCGGCGTCTCGACCTCGATGAAGCCTTCGTCGTCAAGGAACCGGCGGATCGTCGAGATGACCCGAGCGCGTGTCGTGAACACCCGGCGCGACCCCTCGTTGGCGAGGAGGTCGAGCTCGCGGTGGCGAAACCGCGTCTCGACGTCGGTCAGGCCGTGGTGCTTGTCCGGCGGCGGCCGCAGCGACTTGGCGAGCAGCTCGAAGCTGTCCACGCGCAGCGTCAGCTCGCCCCGCCGGGACGAGAACGCGGTGCCGTCGACCCCGATCAGGTCGCCGAGGTCGAGCGACAGCAACAGCTCCATCGGCGCGGCGCCGAGCACGTCGACGCGGGCCTGCAGCTGGATCCGCCCCGAGCGGTCCTCGAGGTCGAGGAACGCCATCTTGCCCTGGCCGCGGCGCGCCGCGATCCGGCCGGCGACGCGATGTGAGACATCCGTCTCCTCTCCGGCGGCAAGGTCGGCGTGAGCGGCGCGCACGGCGGCGATCGGCTCGACGCCGCCGAACGTGTACGGGAACGGGTCGACGCCTTGCGCCCGCAGCGATTCGAGCTTGCGCCGGCGGTCGGCCAGGACGTCAGACGAAGCGTCGATCGGCTCAGCCACGGGGACCCACCCCCGGGACGCTACGCCGCGACGTCGATCTTCGTGACCTTGAGCTTGCGCTCGCCCCGCGGGGTGACGATCGTCACCTCGTCGCCGCGCTTGCGGCCGATCAGCGCCTTGCCGACGGGAGACTCGTTCGAGAGCCTGGCCTCCGCCGGCTTGGCCTCCGCTGAGCCGACGATCGTGTACTTGTTCGACTTGCCCGCCTCGTCCTTGACGTGCACGACGGACCCGACCCGGACGACGTCGGTGTCGAGGTCCGACGAGTCGACGACGGTCGCCGATCGCAGCTTGTCCTCGAGCGCGGCGATCCGGGCCTCGAGCATCGCCTGCTCGTTCTTGGCGTCGTCGTATTCGGCGTTCTCGGAGATGTCGCCGAACTCGCGCGCCTCCTTGATCCGGGCAGCCACCTCGCGGCGGCGCGTCGTGGAGAGATGGTCAAGCTCCGCCTTGAGGTTGGCGAGGCCGTCCTGGGTGAGGATGACGTCCTTGGGCATAGCGATCAGACCTATGGTCGGCAATCGAGACGAGAAAAACCCGCCTGATGGGGCGGGATGCACGCGCGGCGGGCCGCGGTGGGCGCATGAGTATAGACAGCGTCAACCGCGCGTCGACACGGCGCGTCCCGCAGCGTGCGCGCGCCGGGTCCGGAGCCGATTTCGGACGACCTCAGGACAGCGTCCGCAGCGTGACGGTGAACCGGGCCGTGCGGTGCGACGTGTCGGTCGTCGCCATCCGCATCATCAGGCTCCTGACCTTGTGGCGCCGGACCTTGGTCGCTTCCAGGGCGGTGATCCTCACTGCGGGCCCGGTCACCGTCACCGCCGCCCGGCCGACCGCCGCCGCGAAGCTGATCGTCAGTGCGCCGTGAACCCGCCTGGGCGTGAATCGGATTCGCCGTGACCCCGAGGTCACCCTGATCCCCCGGCCCAGCGTCTTGCCCGCGGTGGCGAAGCTCATGCCCGCAGGCAGGCTGATCGTCACCGAGGCCAGCGCCGGTGCGTTGCTGCCGGACGCCGCGGCGAAGGACAGCCGGGGCCGGCCGCGGCTCAGACCGGACACTCTGACCGACGTGATCGCCGGGCTTCCCACGTGAGGGGGTGTCGGGTGGGGTGTGGGCGGTGCCGGGCTCGTCGGGGCGGGGGCCACCGGAGGGGTCCGGGGGGCGGGCGTCGGCGTGGTGGTGGGCGTCGGCGTGGGCGTGGGGGTGCTCGTCGGTGGTGTCGGCGTCGTCGTGGTCGTCGTCGAGGGGTTGACGGTCCACTCGAACGTGACCGAGCCTGAGGCGGAGCCATCCGTGACCGTCACCGTCACCGCCACGCCTCCGGCGGTCGTCGGGGTGCCCGAGATCAAACCCGTCGTCGCGTTGATGGCCAGACCGGCGGGAAGATTGGTGGCGGAATAACTGGGAGCATCGGATGGACGCGAATCGACCGCCTGGATCGGGAGCGAGGCGGCGTCTCCCGCCGTCGTGTACTGATCGCCCGGGTTGGCGACCGTGATCGTCGGCTGGCCGGAGAGATCGGTGCACAGGGAATTTCCGAGCGTGTTCATGATCGGGGTGCCGAGACCGGTGGCCATGTCATAGCCCGTCTGCACCGGGTACAGGCCGCCGGAGTTCAGGGCGTTGGTGCCGCCGAACACATCGTTGCCGGCACCAGGCGTAACCGGGCTGTCCTTGGTGATGTCGTTGAAGTTCGTGCTGTACGCGGGGCTGGCCGCGATCGCGTACAGCGCCGGATTCAGGAAGCCGAGCGGGCCTCCCACGCACGCCGGTGACGCGTTGGCGAGCGCGGTGAACGCCGCCCACAGCGGCGCGGCGGCGCTCGTCCCGCCGAGGATGGTCCAGCCACCGCCCGACTGCCCGCCGTTGGCGTACATCGCGTAGCCGGTCCTCGGGTCGGCGTTCGCCGAGACGTCCGGAACCTCGCGGCAATACTGGCTGCCGCACGCGTTCGACGAGTCGGACTGGATGATCCCCAGCCCGGGCGCGCCGTTCGCGGCGTTCATCTGGTATGACGGCATCGCCCACTGCATCGAGACTCCGCCGCCGGACCCGGCCGCCTGGCTGCTGCCGTTGTTCGTCGGAGCGCCGCTGTTCCACACGGTCTCGCCGGGATAACTGCCGTCCTTCGGCGTCGACCAGCTGTCGCTGACGCCGTTCCACGTCCCCATGCTGGTGCCGCCGACCGCGGTCGCGAACGGCTGCGCCGCGGGATCGACGACCGACACCGTCTTGTTGCCCGTGTCGGACTGGAAGCACGAGGTCGACCCGAAGTCACCCGTGGCGTCGAAGAACGACTGACCCTGAGCCGCCATCTCCTCCAACGTGGCATTCTCGGCGGTGAGGATCGACGGGGGGGTGTACGCCTCACATTGCCCCCACGAGTCAGAGATGACGCTGACGCTCTGGTCGGAGGCCATCTGGGCGAGGATCACCGCGGGCGACTCCATGGAGGAACCCTCGAAGACCTTGATCGCCGCCTTCGGCGCCAGCCCGATCACCTGCTCGATATCGAGCGCCGCCTCATCGTCATTGTCGCCCGGGGCGTAGGTGATCGGGTCTTTGGGATCCTGGTCGACGTAGACGTTGGTGACCGCCGGAGCGGGGGTGATGCCGTAGCAACGCTCGTATCTCGTGATGTCGCTCGTTTGGTAGGGCTGCTGCTCGTACACCGCGACCGTCTGCCCCGCGCCCTCGTCGGACGGGTAGTAGCTGCCCAGCCCGTAGGCGCCGGCGATCTCGTCGGCGGTGTACGCGCCGTTCGCCGTCTGCCCCGTCGCCGACGAGCACGGCGGCGGCCCGGCACCGACCGATCCCACGGACGCAGTCGCGTCGCTCGACCCCGATCCCGATCCCGTCCCCGCGGCCGTGTGGGCGAGATCCTGGGGTTGGGCGACGGCGATATCGTCGAGGCCGATGACCGCCTGCACGTTGCTCGCCACGCTCGCGTCTACCTGCGGCGCCTGATCGTTGGCGTACGCGGTGCGCCCATCCGGGAGCTGGACCACGGACTCTGACACCGAGAACGCCTGATCGACCTGCGCCACGCTGCCGGTGACCGGCAGCGTCAGCCGGTTCGCGGTCGGCGCGCCGACGCTGAGGCCCTGCGCGCGGAGCGCGCTTTGCACCGACGCGATGTCCGCGGGCGCGGCGCCGAACCGCTGGGCGAACTGGTGCACGGTCACGTAGTGGTGGTACCTGGGCGAGCCGGGGGTCGCGGCGGCGTCGGCAAACGCTGTCAGGGCGGCCGGATCCTGGGGCGTGAGCGCGATCGTCAGACGCAGCGTCTTGTCGGCCGCCAGCGCGCCGCGGTGACGCGCCCCGCGGGGAATGACCGCGGCCGAGCCGACCCGCACCCGGCCCGCGCCGGCTCCGGGGCGCGACGATCCGCTTGACGCCCCGGCGTCTGCGACTCCGACGCCGAGCGCCACGGCCAGCAGCGACCCCGCGCCGACGAGAACCCTCGTGACGCGGCTCCAGCACACCGTCTGTCGCCACCCGCGTGTCATGTGGTAAGCCTCCGGCCACCGATCGTGGCCTGTCCCACATGGACCACGAGCCGTCGAATCTCACCTGATCATAGGGTGCGCGCCCCAATGCGCCCCGAGCTGCGGCTAAGAAATTCCGAATAGGACGCGCGCGGCGTCGAGCGTCTCCGCTCGCTGCAACGCGTCCTGGAGCGCCCGGTCGGCCCCGAGGCGCTCCAGGTACCACGGGTAGAACTTGCGCAGGTAGCGCGCCGCCCGCTCCGGCCCCAGGTGCTCGGCGGCACGGTCGATGATCCAGTCCAGCTCGGCGAGGATCTCCGCGCGGGACGGATCGGCGTCGCGCTCGCCGAGCAGCCGGTCAAACAGCCACGGATTGCCGAGCGAGCCGCGAGCGAGGGCCACCCCGGCGGCGCCGGTGCGCGCGAACGCGTCGCGGGCCAGCTCGGGGGTCCGCAGGCCGCCGGAGATCAGCACCGGCACCGGGAGCTCCTCCACGAGACGGCGGGCCAACTCGTAGTCGGGGGCGCCGGAGTGGCGCTGCAAGGCGTGTCGGGGATGGATGCACACGCCGGCGACGACGCCCGCGTCGGCCAATCGACGCGCGACCTCGATCCCGCCGCGATCACCGGGGCGCGTCCCGGAGCGGAGCTTGACCGTCACCGGCAGGCCGCTGCCCCGGCCCGCGGCCCGGGCGATCGCCACCGCGCGCTCGGGGTTCTCCAGCAAGGCCGCCCCGGCGCCGGTCTTGCACACCTTCGGGACCGGACAGCCCATGTTGAGGTCGATCAGGTCGGCACCCGCCGCGGCGACGCGCTCGGCCGCCGACTCCATGACGTCAGGATCGTGCCCGAACAGCTGCACCGACACCGGATGCTCGTCGGGATGAATGCGCAGCAGCTCGGTGCAGGTCCGCTCGTTGCGGTGATGCACGGCAAAGCTCGACACCATCTCGGAGACGACGAGACCGGCGCCGTGGCGCTTGGCCTGTAGCCGGACGAACCAGTTGCCGATCCCGGCGAGGGGGGCGAGCACGACGCGGTTGGGGATCGGCACGCCACCGAGGCTCCACGCATCGGTGAGCGCCCGCGTGGCGGGGTGGGGAGGGGCGGTCATCGTCGTGCCCGGAGAGGTCATCGCCGTTTCATGGTACGAATGGGGTATGGACATCGCGCCTCGTATCGAGCCGTGGGCCCGCCAGATGCGCGAGCAGGTTCCCGGCCTGGAGTTCTTCGACGCCCACACCCATCTCGGCCAGAACGACCCCGACGGGATGAGCCAGACCCCCGAGCAGCTCATTGACATGCTCGGCGACGCGCGCGCCGCGGGCGCGTTCGTGTTCCCGATGCACGAGCCCGACGGCTATCCGCCGGCCAACGACATGGTGATCGGGGTGGCGAAGCGCTCCGCCGGCCTGCTGACGCCGTTCTGCCGGGTGAGCCCGCACGCCGGCGACGCTCCGGCCGAGGCCGAGCGGGCGCTCGCCGCCGGTGCCAAGGGGATCAAGCTCCATCCCCGCGCCGAGCAGTTCACGCTCGACCACCCCGCGGTGCGCTCGCTGGCGGCGCTCGCCGACGAGCGGACGCTGCCGATCCTCATCCACGCCGGCCGCGGCATCCCCGCGCTCGGCGCGCACGTCGTCGCGCTCGCCGGCGAGTACCCGAACGCCCGGTTCATCCTCGCCCACGCCGGGGTGTGCGATCTGTCGTGGATCTGGCGCGCCGCCGCCGACCTCCCCAACCTGCTCTTCGACACCGCGTGGTGGATGCCCGCCGACCTGCAGGCGCTGTTCGCCCTCGTCCCACCCGGCCAGGTCCTGTTCGCGTCCGACGCGCCCTACGGTCACACGCTGATGTCCGGCGTGACCCAGCTGCGCTCGGCGATCCAGGTCGGGCTGTCGGCGGCACAGATCCGCTCGGTCGCGTCCGAGCAGTCGCTGCGGATCGCCGCCGGCGAGGCGCTGCGCCCGGCCGGGCCGGCCGTGGGTGAGCGCGAGCGGGCGCCCCATGTGCTGCTCGACCGCGTCGCCGAGTACGTGATGCTCGGGGCGATCGCGACAATGCGCGGTGGCGACGGCGGTCCCGAGATGCTGGCCCTCGCCGAGATGGCCTGCGACGTGCCCGACGATGTCGACGACGCGCCGGTGTTCGCCGCGATCCGCGGCCTGCTCGCCACCTACGCCGAGATCGAGGCGGCCGACCCGACCAACCGCCGCCGGCTCGCGTTCCTGATCATGGCGGCGAGCGTCGCCCGCACGCCCGACGTTCCCGTCCCCGCGGTCACCGCCGCGGCCGACGCCTCGGCCGCCGCGTAGGCCTCCGTCCACGATACGAGCGGGGGCGGCCGGCTGGCGCGAGCGCGATACTGCGGGCATGTCCGGATCTGAGTGGGCGCTCGCCGTATCGGTGTTCCTGGCGTGCTCGGTCGAGGCGGTGGAAGCGCTGACGATCGTGCTCGCCGTGGGGACGGCGCGCAGCTGGCGCTCGGCGCTGTACGGGACCGCCGCGGGCGCGCTCTGCCTGGCGGTGGTGGTCGCGATCCTCGGCCCGGCGGTCGGCTCCGTGCCGCTCGGGCCGCTGCGGGTCGTGGTCGGCGGCCTGCTGCTCGTCTTCGGATTGCAGTGGCTGCGCAAGGCGATTCTGCGCAGCGCCGGTCTGAAGGCGCTGCACGACGAGGATCAGGCGTTCGCGGTCGAGACCGAGCGCGCCGCCGCCGCCGGCGGCCGCGCCCGAAGCGCCATCGACGGCTACTCGGTGGTCGTCTCCTTCAAGGCGGTCCTGCTGGAGGGGCTGGAGGTCGCCTTCATCGTGGTCACGTTCGGTGCCAACCAGCATCGGGTCGGCCTGGCGGCGGTCGCCGCCGTGGCGGCGATCGCCGTGGTCACCGCCGCCGGCGCCTTGGTCCGCGCCCCGCTGGCGAGAGTCCCCGAGAACACCCTCAAGTTCGTCGTCGGGGTGATGTTGACCTCGTTTGGCCTGTTCTGGAGCGCCGAGGGAGCGGGTGCCCACTGGCCGGGCGGCGAGGCATCGCTGTTGGTGGTCATCCCGGGGCTCGCGTTCGCGTCGCTGGCCATGGCGACCCGGTTGCGCCACGCCGCCGTCGTGGAGGATCGGCTCGGTCAGACCGGAGGGGCGTCGTGACCCGCGCTGCGGCCGCGGTCTGGGACTTCGTGGTCGGGGATGACTGGCTGACCGCGCTCGGCGTGGTCGTGGCGATCGCCGCGACCGCCGTGCTGGAGTCCGCGGGCGTGACCGCGTGGTGGGTCATGCCGGCGTCGGTGCTCCTGCTCCTGGTCCGGTCGCTGGATCGCGCCCGCGCCGCCGCCGACAGGGCTCGCCGCCCTTCGGATCACGGCTAGGGCCGGCGCTGCGCCGTGGGTGACTCCGACGGACTCAGAGGCCGGCAGCCGAAGCGGATCCCGCTGGCGCGGGGCCCGTCTCGCCCTTGGAGCGGGCGTTTCGGTGCAAGCACCCGGCGCTGTGGCCACGCGTGCACCGCGGGTCCCGGGGGCCGGGCGCCGCGGGACGAGCACCTCGCCAAACGCGACTGCTTGCACCGGATCGCCCGGGTCGCCCCGGATCACCCGCGTCGCACCGATCACCTGCGCGCCCTGGATCACCGCCCGTGGCGCCTACCTCGGGTCGGAGGCCGGGTCGGCGTTGCGCTCCCAGATCAACCGGAGCCCGGTCAGCGTGAGCAGATCGTCAACCTCGGAGATCAGCTCTCCGACCGCGGGGACGAGGCTCTGCGCCAGCCCGCCGGTGGCGATCACGGTCGTGCTCTCCCCCAGTTCGCTGCGCAGCCGCCGAACGATCCCGTCCACCTGCCCGGCGAACCCGAACACGATCCCGCTGCGGATCGCCTCGACCGTCGACTTGCCGATCAGCGCCCGGGGCTGGGCGAGCTCGACCTTGGGCAGCTTGGCCGCGCGCTGATACAGCGCGTCGATCGAGATCTCGGCGCCCGGGGTGATGATCCCCCCCAGATACTCCCCGGCCGCGGACACGACGTCGTAGGTGATCGCCGTCCCGAAGTCGACGACGACGCAGGTGTCCCGGACGCGGTCGTAGGCCGCGATCGCATTCGCGAGCCGGTCGGCCCCGACCTCACGCGGATTGTCGTAGCGGATCGGCATCCCGGTGCGGATCGCCGGCCCGACCACCAGCATCGCGTGCCCGAGGTAGCGGTCCGCCATCGCGGTCCACTCCTCCGACAGCTGCGGGACGGTGGAGGAGACGATCGATCGGCGGATGTCGGTGAAGCCGAGCCCGCGCAACCCGAGCAGGTTGGCGAGCGCCGCGCCGAGCTCGTCGCGCGTCGACTCGCGCACGGTGGCAAAGCGCCAGTGCTCGGCGACCACGTCGTCTCCGTCGCGGTAGACCCCGAAGTGGGTCTGCGTGTTGCCGACGTCGACGACGAGCAGCATGCCCGTCATTGAACCAGCGCGGGCGCGACCCGGCGAACCGACTGGCCGGGCGGGAGGCCGGCGAGCAGGTCGGCCAGCCGCTCACCCGAGGGGAGGGTTAGCTGAGGATCGAGCTCGAGCAGCGGCACGAGCACGAATCGGCGCGAGCGGACCTCCGCGTGGGGCAGTGTCAGCCGGTCTGAGCGATAGCGAAGGTCGCCGAGCGCCAGCAGGTCGACGTCGATCACGCGCGGGGCGTGGCGCACCGGGCTCGCCTGCCGGCCGACCTCGCGCTCGACCGCCTTGCAGACGTCGAGCAGCTCCTCGGGTCCGAGCGCGGTCTCGATCCGCAGGCAGGCGTTGAGAAAGTCGGGCTGGTCGAGGACGAGTCCCACCGGCTCGGTCTCATACAGGGAGGAGGACGCGAGCACCCTCACCGGGTGGCTCGCCAGCGCCCGCGTCGCCGACGCCAGGTGCGCTCGGGTGTCGCCGATGTTGGAGCCGAGCCCGAGGTAGCCGACTCGCGTCATCGCATCACCGCCCACCGTCGTTCCCCGCTGCCGGCCGGGCGCGGCTAATGGTCGCCGGTCTCGCGCCACACCTCGACCGACACCTCGGTGACCGGCAGCGCCAGCGGCGGTTCGGGCTTGGCCGCCTTGACCCACACCGCGTGCGCCTCGTACTCGTCGAGCAGACGATCGGCGATCGCCGCACACAACCGCTCCAGGGTCTTGTAGGAGCGCTGCTGCGCGACGAGATTGGCGACGTCGCACACCTGCGCGTAGTCGACCGTGTCCTCGATCCGGTCGGTGAGGGTCGCGTCACACTCGCCGACGTCGAGGCGCAGATCGAGCAGCAGCCGCTGACCCACCTCGCGCTCGGCCGCGGTCACCCCGACGTGGGTGAACAGCGAGAGCCCGCTGATCTCGATCGTGACCTCGGGCTCGGACCCCTCCTCGTCATCGTCCTCTACCTCGTCGGCATCGTCGAACTCGTCGGCGTCGTTCTCGCCCATGGCCGACGGACCGTAGCAGCCGCGATCGTCAGCGCGTCATGGACGGGAGCGGGGTCGTGGACACGGAAAACCCGGGCTCCGCGCGCGTAGGCGAGGACGTTGGTGGCGACCGTGGCGGCGAGGCGATCGCCCACCGGACGGCCGGTGAGACTGCCCAGGAACGACTTGCGCGAGGTGCCGATGACGAGCGGCCGGCCGAGGGCGACGAGCTCGTCGAGGCGGCCGAGCAGCTCGAGGTTGTGGGCGACCGTCTTGCCGAACCCGATCCCGGGGTCGAGCAGGATCCGCTCCTCGGCGACGCCTCGGGCGACCGCGAACGCCATCCGCTCCTCCAGGAACGCGGCCACCTCGGAGACGACGTCGTCGTAGTGGGGGTCGCGCTGCATCGTCCGCGGGTCACCGAGCATGTGCATCAGGCAGAGGTCGGCGCGGTGCTCGGCGGCGAGCTCGGCGATCGCCGGGTCCGCCCGCAGCGCGGTGACGTCGTTGACGAGCGTCGCCCCCGCCCGCAGCGCCGCGCTCGCCACCACCGCCTTCGACGTGTCGATCGAGATCTCCGCGGCGGTGCCCGCGGCGATGAGCCCCTCGATGACCGGCATCACCCGCCGCAGCTCCTCCGCCGGGGACACCGGACCGGCGCCCGGTCGGGTCGACTCGCCCCCGACGTCGAGGATCCTCGCCCCCGCCGCCTCGAGCTCTCGCCCGTGCGCGGTCGCGGCTCCGGCGTCGATGTACAGACCGCCGTCCGAGAACGAGTCCGGCGTCACGTTCACGATTCCCATGACCGTGAAGTCGCGCCCGGCGGTCTCCATCAACCATCCTCCTCGTCGGGCCAGCGACCGGTGCGGTCGTAGTACTCGCGCGCGCGCTCCTCGGACTGCCGGTCCTCGTTGCTGCGGACGCTCAGCCGGTACATCCAGTTGAGCATCCAGACGATCACCGCCACGATCAGCAGCGAGACACCGGCCGCCGACTCGAGCGACCGGCTGTTGGCGAGATTCGAGTAGCGGCCGTGCCCGACGACGATGAGCACGATCCCCGCCAGCGCGATCGCCGCCGGCAGCCAGATCCGCGTCAGCGAGATGACGAAGCTGCGGGGACGGCGGTCGTTGTCCATCGGCAGAGCACGTTACCCCCCGGGTGACCGCATCGTGAACACGGCGCACATGTCGCCGCGCGCCCGCCGTGCCGAGCGGTATAAGTCGCGTCGTCATGGCCCACCGTCCCGCCACCGACGCGCCGACCGTGACCCGGCGTTCGCTGCTGGCGGCCGCCGCCGGTGGCGCGGCCGCGCTGGGCTCCGCCGCGCTGCCCGCCTGGGCCCGGCCGGTGTCCCGCGCCGCGAGCCTGCGCCGGCCCGACAGCCTCCCCTTCCCCCGGCTCCCCGCCGGGACGCGGACGCTGCCGGAGATCGAGCACATCGTCGTGCTGATGATGGAGAACCACTCGTTCGACAACCTGCTCGGCATGGTGCCCCACCAGGTGCCCGGCCGCGGGCGGGTGGATGGGCTGACCGTGACCGCCGGGCGCCTGACCAATTTCAACCGCGACCGTTCCGGCGCGCGTGTCTACGCGCAGGCCGCCACGTCGCCGTGTCAACTGGCGCACGAGCCCAGCCAGACGTGGGATGCCTCGCATCAGGCCTATGCCAATGGGGCCAACAGCGGCTTCGTCGCCGCCAGCGGGCCGGTGGCGATGCGCTTCTGGGACGGAGACGACCTGCCGTTCACGTACTCGCTGGCCCGCCAGTTCCCGATCGGAGAGCGCTTCTTCTGCTCGGTGCTCGCCCAGACGTTCCCCAATCGGCGCTACTTCTTCACCGGCACCTCGTCGGGTCTCACCGCCACCAACCTCCTGCAGTCGCTCCGCCTCCCGGCGGTCAACGGGACGATCTGGGACCGCCTCGACGCCCACGGCATCGACTGGAGGATCTACTACCAGAACCTGCCGACGTGGCTGATCGTGCCCGGCGTCTTCACCCCGCCGCGGGTTCTGCGCCAGCGGCGGATGACGAGCTTCTTCACCGACGCCGCCGCGGGCCGGCTGCCCGCGTTCACGTTCCTGGACCCCCAGTACACGACGACGTCGGAGGAGAACCCGCAGGACATCCAGGTCGGCGAGGAGTTCGTGGCGAAGGTCGTCAACGCGATCATGCACGCGCCCACCTGGAAGAGCACCGCGCTGTTCATCACCTACGACGAGCACGGCGGCTACTACGACCACGTCCCGCCGCCCCCGGCGATCAAGCCCGATGCGATCGCCCCGATCCTCGCTCCGGGGCAGCCGCCGCTGGCACCGGGCGGCTTTGATCGCTACGGCTTCCGCGTCCCGCTGATCGTCGTCTCGCCGTGGGCTCGCGCCGACTACGTGTCCCGGGTCGTGCAGGACCACACCTCGATCACCGCGTTCATCGAGCGCACGTGGAACCTCCCGGCGATGACGTTCCGCGACGCCAACGCGCATCCGATGACCGACTACTTCGACTTCGCCACGCCGGCGTTCGCCCATCCGCCGCGACTGGCCGCGGCGCCGGGGCTCGCCCACGGGCTGGCCGCCTGTCATGCCGCCGGCCTCCATCCCCCGCTGCCCTAGCGGATCTGGACCCACCTTGTCGTCACCGTCGGGCATCCCCCGACGGTGACAGCAAACCCGTCACGCGTGCGGTGTCGAAGGTGTGCCGTTTACTCGGCGGTGCCGCCGGCGAGGCCGGGGCGCGGGAGGGGCCGCGGCGCGTCGCGCGCGGGACGCTCTGTTGACGGCATCTTCGGCGCCTCGGGCAGCGCCGGCGCCTCGGAGCCGAACACCTCTTCCTCGGTCCGGCCCTCGAGCAGCGCCTCGAACTGAGCCTTCTCGATCGTCTCGCGCTTGAGCAGGATCTCGGACAGCTTCTGCAGCTCGACGTGCTTGTCGGTGAGGATGGTCTTCGCCTGGACGTGGGCGGTCTCGACGATCCGGCGGATCTCATCGTCGATCTCCCGGGCGATCTCGTCGGAGTAGTCGGGCTCGGAGGAGAACTCGCGGCCGAGGAACGGCATCCCGTGGTCGTGGCCGAACACGCGCGGCCCCAGCTTCTCGGACATCCCGAACCGCATCACCATCTGCTTGGCGGTTGCCGTGACCTTCTCCAGATCGTTGGACGCGCCGGTCGTGATCTCCTCAAAGCAGATCTCCTCGGCGGCGCGACCGCCAAGGGTCATCGCCATCGTGTCCTGGAGCTCTGCGCGCGTGGTCAGGAACTTGTCCTCACCCGGCAGCGAGATCGTGTAGCCGAGCGCCTGACCCCTCGAGATCACCGAGATCTTGTGGATCGGGTCGGAGTTGGGCAGGAAGTGCCCGACGATGGCGTGGCCCATCTCGTGATAAGCGGTGATCTTGCGCTCCTGGTTGCTCATCACCCGGGTCTTCTTCTCCGGGCCAGCGATCACGCGCATGATCCCCTCTTCGAGCTCGTCCTGGGTGATCTCGCGCTTGCCCGTGCGGGCGGCGAGCAGGGCGGCCTCGTTGACGAGGTTGCTCAGGTCGGCGCCGGTGAAACCGGGAGTCTGGCCGGCGAGGACATCGACGTTGATCTCCCGGGCGAGCGGCTTGCCGCGCGTGTGCACCTCGAGGATCTTCTTGCGGCCGAGCCGGTCGGGGCGGTCGACGACGATCTGGCGGTCGAAGCGGCCGGGACGCAGCAGGGCGGGATCGAGGATGTCGGGCCGGTTGGTGGCGGCGATGAGGATGATGTTGTCCTTCATCTCGAAGCCGTCCATCTCGACGAGCAGCTGGTTGAGCGTCTGCTCGCGCTCGTCGTGACCGCCGCCGAGTCCGGCGCCGCGGTGGCGCCCGACGGCGTCGATCTCATCCATGAAGATGATGCACGGCGAGTTCTGCTTGGCCTGCTCGAACAGGTCCCGCACGCGCGAGGCGCCGACGCCGACGAACATCTCGACGAAGTCAGAGCCCGAGATCGAGAAGAAGGGAACCCCCGCCTCGCCGGCGACGGCGCGGGCGAGCAGCGTCTTGCCGGTGCCCGGAGGCCCGTAGAGCAGCACGCCCTTGGGAATCCGGGCGCCGAGCGCCTGGAACTTCTTCGGGTTCTCGAGGAACTCCTTGATCTCGTGCAGCTCCTCGACCGCCTCGTCGACGCCGGCGACATCGCGGAAGGTGATCTTTGGACTGTCGACCGACATCCGCTTCGCGCGCGACTTGCCGAACGACATCACCTTGGAGCCGCCACCCTGGACCTGGTTCATGAGGAAGATCCAGAACCCGATGAAGATGATGAACGGCAGGATGTACGTGAGCAGCGAGAGCCAGCCGTTGGAGGACTTGCTCTGGACGTTGAAGCCCTGCGCGGGGACCTGAGTCTTGGCCTCGTTGATCAGGGTCGGCGCGTAGGAGTCGGGATAGCCGACCGAGTACTTCTGGCCATTGGTCAACGTGACGTTGGCGGCGTTTGACTTCTGGTCCAGCGACAGGCTCTTGACCTGCTTTTGGTCCAGCTGGGTGAGCAGGTTGCCGAACGAGTAGCTCGGCCCGTGGCTCGAGTTCCCGATCAGCTTCTGCGCGAAGAACGCGAGCACGACCACGATCAGGATCGGAAACGCGGCGCTCTTGAAAAACCGGCTCATAAGTGTGGATTCCCTGCTCGGACCGGGTACCGCCCGCGTACTCGGTTTCTCGCGGGATACCGTAGACGAGCTAGCGTAGCACCTGGATTTGCCCCGCAAGCACCGTCGGTTGCGGGTCCTGGACGCCTCACTGCTTGAGCGCCGCGACGAACGGGAGGTTGCGATATCGCTCGGCGTGATCGAGCCCGTAGCCGATCGCGAATTCATCCGGGATCTCGAAGCCCACGTACCGCGTCTTGAGGTCGACCTTGCGTCGCTCGGGCTTGATCAGCAGCGCGCACACCTCGAGTGAGGCCGGGTTGCGTCCCGCGAGGTTGCGCAGCAGGTACTGGAGCGTCAACCCCGAGTCGACGATGTCCTCGACGATGAGGACATCGCGTCCCTCGATCGCGACGTCGAGATCCTTGAGGATCCGGACGACACCACTGGACTTCGTCGCCGATCCGTACGAGGCGACGGCCATGAAATCGACCTCGACCGGAACCTCGAGGTGGCGCATCAGGTCCGAGAGGAAGAACACCGCCCCCTTGAGCACGCCGATCAGCAGCAGGTTGCGGCCCGCGTAGTCGCGGGACACCTCCTCGCCCAGCTCGCGCACCCGCCGGTTGAGGTCCTCGGCGGGGACGAGGATCTCCCCGATCGCGGGATCGTCGCTCACCGGGTGCAGTTTAGGTGGGGGCTTCGCCCCCGGTTTGTTCTCGTGGCTGGGGCGCGGGCGTGGCCCCCGCCCGCCCTCGGGCGTGCGGCCGAACCGCAGCCGGCCGTCCTCGGCGGTCGCCCGGATGCCCCGGGGCAGGTCGAGCGCAGCGATTCCGTGCTCGCTGAGCGCCGCCACCTCGTCTGCCCGGCGGGCGACCCCGGCGGCGGGACGGCCGGCCGCGGCGTCGGCGAGGCGCTGGACAACGAGCCGCCGGAGAGCCGGCGCAAGCCCGCGCAGCCGCTCGACGGAGATCTCGTCACGGCCCGCCAGGACATCGTCGACGAGCTCGTCGAGTACTGCCGCCTCCTGGCGCAGGATCTCGGCCAGCGCCAGCACGTTGCCCTCGGCCGCCGGGTGCACGGCGTTCAGCGCGGGCACGAGCTGGTGACGGATGCGGTTACGGGCGTACGCGTCGGACTCGTTTGACGCGTCCTCGCGCCAGGTCAGGCTCCGCTCACGGCAGTAGGCGGCGGTGTCGGCGCGCGTGAGGGCAAGCAGCGGACGGATGAGGATCCCGTCGCGCGCCCGCATCCCGAGCAGAGCCCGGCGACTCGGCGATGAGGCCAGCCGATAGAGGATCGTCTCCACCTGGTCGGTCGCGGTGTGACCGGCGGCGACGTCGGCCCCCGAGGGCCGGGCAAGCTCCGAGGCGGCCGCGTAGCGCCATTGACGGGCCCACGCCTGCAGGTTGCTGCGGTCCGGGCGCTCGGCGGGACCCACCCGGCGGATCTCGAGCGCGACGCCGAGCGCAGCAGTCACCGCACCGCAGTGGCGCTCATCGTCGTCGCTGTCGCCCGGGCGCAACCCGTAGTTGATGTGCAGCGCCTGCACCGCCGACGGCCCCGCGATGCGGGTGGCGAAGTCGAGCAGGCAGGTGGAGTCGCGCCCCCCCGAGAACAGAACGACGACCGGCCGCCCCTCCGCCAGCAGCCCCTCGGCCCGGATCTCCGCGAGCCGATCGTTCACGGGCCCTCCCGCCACGCGGCGGCGAACACTTCGATCGGTTCGCGCAACCCTTCCAGGCGCATGTCGCCGACCGCCGCGAGGCCCAGCCTGGGCCCGGCCAGCTCCGCGACCGGCGTTGTGACGAGCACCTCACCCCCGGCCGCGGTGGCGGCCACTCGCGACGCGATGTTGATGTCGCGCCCGTAGTAGTCCCCGTCGCGATACAGGGCGACCCCGGCGTGGACGGCGATCCGTGGCGGCGGAAACGTCCACTGGTGGCGCTGGAACGCGACCGCCCACTCGGCGAGCGCCGCCGGATCCGAACCGATGATCATCGCCTCGTCGCCGATCGTCTTGATCACCCGAGCCTCGTCGGGGAGCGACGCCTGCACCGCCTCGAGGAAGCGCTCGACGGCGTCCACCGCGATCAGCTCGCCCGCCTCCTCGGTCAATCGCGTGTATCCGGCCAGGTCGGCGAACGCGATCGCCACCCGCATCCGTCCGAGATCGATCTCGGAGCCGTCGAGGTCTGACTCCATGTGGCCGACCACGTCCTGTTCGACGAAGAACTGCAGGTAGCGCTGGTGGACGCGCTCGAGCACGGGCCCGGCGAGGGGGAGCACCTGACGCGAGATCGCCTCCATCTGCTCCGCGGTCTCGATCCCGGTCGCCCCCGAGCGCATCAGGGGCTCGTGCACGTAGAGATGGAACAGGCGCACCTCCGCGTCGGCGACGCGCGACATCGCCTGCCCGTAGACCCGGACCAGCTGGAGCAGCGCGACGAGGGGAAAGCCCGAGTCCAGCACCGTCGCGACGTAGCGCAGCAGCTCCAGGTCGTCCGCGGAGACGGTGGGCCGTTGCTCGGACGGGATCCCCAGGCCGCCGATCACCCGCCTGATCAGCGCCTCGTCGAGCCCGGTCTCACGGGCCGCCCGGCGGATGGAGTAGCGCCGCTCGTCGGATCCGAACAGCTCCTGCAGGAAGCCGAAGGCGAGCTTGCCGTCCTCGGTCGCGCGCCGGATCTCGGTCAGCGAGTGGCCCCGCCCGCGCATCCGTGCCACCACCCGGGCCTGCCCGATCGCCGCCGGCGTCCATGACCCGTGGTACTGCGGGATGACGCCCCCGGCGACCCACCGCCGGAGCGTTGCCGGCGCGATGCCGACCCGCGCCGCCGCCTGCACGAGGGTCATCGCGCCACCACTTCCGCAGAGCGGCGACGGGGTCGTGGTGAGTGCCAGGCCCCGTCGCCCGCGGACATTACGGCCCGCTGCGTCAGCCGTCGGCGCTCGTCACGTTTCCGGCGGCGCCTCGCGACCGGGTCTGGCCCGATCACGTTCCGGCCTGTTGCCGTTGGTCGTGGTGTAGGTCTACTCGCCATCGCCACGTCTGTCAATCACCGGCGCGAAGAACGACACCGGCGCGCCGAGATGGGCCCGGTTCGTCGTCCACCGCCGGGTCAACGCTCCAGGTGGGGGTAGTCGGCGGCGATCATCTCCCGGTAGCGCGCATACAGCGGCTTGGTGATGGGGATGATCGCCAGCGCCGCCCTGACATCGCCTCCCGCCTTGATCCGCCGGCGGGCGATCGCGAGCGCGATGTTCTCCTTGCCCTGGAAGTAGCGATTGGCCGTGTCGGAGTCCATTGTCATCTGCACCGTGGGCTCCCAGGGGATGTCGTCGGACCACACCCAGGCGAGATTTGGCTCGCCGTCGCCACCGGCGCGCACGTTGACGACCAGGTCGACGTCGGTGAACTCGAAGCGCTGCGGGGTATCCGCCTCTCGCAGCTTCGGCCCCATCTCTGGATCCTCGCTCATCAGCGTGAACGTCCGGTCCATGACCTCGCGGAACTCCCTGGATGACCGGAAATCCGCCACCGGCGCGGAGTCTAGGTCGTGCTCCGTCGCCGCGGCGGCGTCGTCACCGCGGGCAGGTCGGGGCCCGCCGCGTCATCGGATGGCGCCGTATCCTGCGCCGCCGTGCCGGCACCGATCCACCTCCAGCCGACGGCGCCGCTCGCCGAACGAGTGCTGTTGCCCGGGGATCCCGGTCGGGCGCTGTGGCTCGCCCAGGCGCTTCTCCGCGCGCCGAAGATGTTCAACCACAATCGTGGGCTGTGGGGGTACACCGGCGAGGCGGCCGACGGCCGCCCGTTGACGGTCCAGAGCTCGGGCATGGGAGGGCCGAGCGCCGCGATCGTCATCTCCGAGCTCGCCGACCTCGGTGCGCGGCGATTGGTGCGGGTCGGTACCTGCGGTGCGCTGCACGAATCGCTGGCCTTGGGGGAGCTGCTCGTGGTGACCGAGGCGCTGGCCGCCGACGGGACCAGCCGCGCCCTCGGCGCCGGCGACCGGGTCGCCGCCGACCCGCAGCTGCTGCACGGGTTGGTCACCGCGGCCGGCGGCGCCGGCCGGAGCGGCGCGGTCGTCAGCACCGACCTGTTCTACGACGAGCGCGCCGGACTCGAGCGGGCCTGGCGGGCACAGGGCGCGATGGCGGTGGAGATGGAGACGGCCACCCTGTTCGCGCTCGCCGGCCGGCGCGGCCTGATGGCGGGATCGACGCTCATCGTCACCGACCTGCTGGCGCCGAGCCGGCGCCGGATCGACTCCGCGGCGCTGCGTGAGGCCGAGCAGCGCCTCGGTAGCGTGGCGGCTGCCGCGCTGACGGCATGACCCGGCGGCCGTCGAGCGCGCCCGCGTCTACTCCGGCGGTCCGGCGGGTGCCGTGGCGGTGCTTGCCCGTTCGAGCCGGGCCAGCACCTCCTCGATCGCAGTCAGTCGATCCTCGAGTGCCTTGGCATTGTTGGCCCGTTCGAGCCGTCCCTCCAGCCGGTCGAGGCCGTCCTCGATCCCTTCGAGACGCTGGGACACGCTCCGGACCCGACGCGTCAACCGCTCGAGGTCGCTGGCCGACGGGATGTTGAGCGCCCCCATCGCCACCTCCTGAGCGCGCATCGCCCGCTCGCGCGTCTCGAACACCGCCGAGAGAGCGCCCGAAACGACCCGGTTTTCGAGCAGATCCTGCGCGAGCTTGCCGATCGCCTCCTCGCCCTGACGGGTGGCGCGAGCCTTGAGGCTTCTGACTTCGGCGCTTTCGTCGTCGGTCATGGGGTTGGACTCTACTGCGCCGGGGTAGCCCGGGGCGAATGATGTCATTCGTTCCGCGGGCGCGGCACCCTCAGGCTGAGGTCGAAGGTGATGTTCGGCTGCTGGCCTGGTATCTGGAGGGCGAAGGATTCGGCCACGTCCCTTCTTCGCAACTTCTTCGTCAGGGACGACTCCCGGGTCACACCCGCCGATCCACCGCTTCTTCCCTGCATTCACCTAGAAGTCGATCGTCCGTGCGGGCGCGCTTCCGGATTGCAAAGCGCCGGACCACTCGCTAGCTTCCATGCGAGCGTCGCAGGGCTCGAGTTTCCGTATTGGGAGCGCGCAGAGATGATGGTTGGAGGAAAAGGCCGGTCGTGATCAACCGCCACAAGCTGGTCCGCGTGCTCGCGCTGACCGGCGCGCTGTTCATCGTCATGTCGGTTGTCGCGCTCCCGTCGGCGTCCGCCGACACCTGCACGGTGACCGTCACCTTCGCGGGCCACACGCCCTACGTTTTCAGTGCCGTCAACGTCTCCCCCGGAACGCCGGTGGCCGCGATCCCGCTTCCGGTCGACGCGCCGCAGGTCGTGAAGGCGGCGCTCGCCGCCCACGCCGCGACGGAAACCGACGCCTGCGCTCCGGTGCCGGTGACGAGCTCGACCACGACGAGCACGACGCTCACGACGACGACCACCACCCCGACGACCTCCTCCAGCTCAACCTCGACGTCAGCATCAGGATCCGCCACGAGCTCCTCGTCGACCACGAGCTCCTCGTCGACCACGAGCAGCTCGACGACGACCACGTCGTCCACGCCGGCGCCGCCCGCCTCCAACCATCCGGAGAAGTCGTCGTCCAAGAGCCTCCCGCACCCGCCGGCGTCGAGACGCCACAGGACGACGGCCCGCCATCACCGTGCCCGGCACCACGCTCATCACGCGCGCGGGCCGGCGAAGAAGGCCACCCCGCAGCCACGGCCGGCAGCGAAGCAGCCGGCCGGCCCAAGCGGCGCCGGCGTGCCGACACCGAGCAATCCCTCCTACTCGGTGGCGACGCCCGGTCCCGCCCCGGTCGGGGTGCCGAACTTCTTCATCGACTCGTTCCGGATCCCGCCGTTCCTGATCCCGATCTACCAGGCCGCGGGGATCGAGTATCAGGTCCCATGGCAGGTACTTGCCGCCATCAACGAGATCGAGACCGACTACGGCCGCAACCTCTCGGTGTCCTCGGCGGGCGCCGTGGGATGGATGCAGTTCCTTCCCTCGACGTGGAAGGAGTGGGGCATCGATGCCAATGGCGACGGTGTCGCCGATCCGTACAACCCGGTCGACGCGATCTTCACCGCGGCTCGCTACCTGCACGCGGCGGGCGCCTCCACCAATCTGTCAGGAGCGATCTTCGCCTACAACCACGCTGACTGGTATGTGCAGTCCGTGCTCCTGCGGGCGAAGCTGATCGGCGGCATCCCGGGGCAGCTGATCGGCGCGCTCACCGGGCTCGTCCAGGGCCACTTCCCGGTCGCCGCCCCCGCCAAGTACGCCGATGACTCGGTCGTATCGCTCGCCGGGAAGAAGGTCACCGGCAGCAACGCCGCGGTCGCGATCGACTCCAGTCCGAACACGAAGGCGACCGCGATCTTCGCCAAGCGCCGCTCGCCGGTGATCGCCGTCAACGACGGTCGGATCGTGAAGGTCGGGACCAGCCCGCAGCTCGGCGACTACGTCGAGCTCCAGGACTCGACCGGGAACACGTACACGTACGCGCACCTGGGGTCGGTCTCCCAGGAGTACCCGGTGCCCAAGCCGGTCAGGAAGTCCGCCCATGCCGTCGTCACCGAGTTCGCCCAGCCGGCGGCCAAGAAGCCGACCGCGGCGGCCTCCGCCGGATCCCAGTCGACCACCGGCCAGGCGAAGCCGACCCCGGCGTCGACGGGAGCGCAGACGGGCGGCGGCCGGGCGGCGTCGGCCGGGACGACGAAGTCCTCGACGGCGGCGGGCCATGCTGCCGGCGCCTCGGCGGGCGCGGCGTCGGGATCCGCGTCGAGCTCATCCCGGACGATCTCCGCGCCGATGGTCAAGGAACGGCTGTTCGCCAATCCGGGCCGGCCGAACTCGTATGCCGCCGGCGGAAAGCTGCAGCTCAAGAACACGGGCCAGCCGATCACGAGCTTTGAGAACTACTTCTCCGACACGCTGCACCTACCCCGCGACCAGTACACCCTGCAACCGCTGCGCGCCGGGTCGATCGTCATCGCGGGCACGATCCTGGGACGCATCGGAGGCGCCGCCCAGGGGGTGTCGTCGCACCTGTCGTTCATGGTCCAGCCGGCCGGCAAGCACGCGCCGTACATCGACCCCAAGCCGATCCTCGACGGGTGGAAGCTGCTGGAGGCCACCGCCGTGTACCGCGCCGACGGGGTCGACCCGTTCTTCGGCCCCGGGGCCAAGAACCCGACGATCGGCCAGGTCCTGCTGATGTCCAAGGAGCAGCTCACCAACCGCGTCCTCGCCGACCCCCATGTCCAGATCTATCCCTGCGGGCGCCGGGACATCGAGGCGGGGCTCATCGACCGCCGGGTGCTGGCGACGATCGAGTTCCTGTCGGCGTCGGGACTCGATCCGGATGTGACCGGCCTCGACTGCGGGCACAGCAGCTCCGGCTCGGACGGGGTCGACGCCACCGGCGCGACCGGCGCCAGCGTCGACATCTCGAAGATCAACAACATCCCGGTTCTCGGACACCAGGGGTCCGGCTCGGTGACCGACCTCGCCATCCGCCGGCTGCTGACGCTGCAGGGCTCGATGCGGCCGGACGAGATCATCAGCGACATCGCCTACAAGAGCCAGTCCAACACGCTGGCGCTGGCCGACCACCAGAACCGGATCCAGATCACGTTCTCGCCCGACTACGGGACGAACACAAAGCTGTCCGCGCAGATCAAGAGCATCCTGGCGCCGGGTCAGTGGATCCAGTTGATCAACCGGATCAGCCAGATCCCGGAGCCGGTCGTCCCGATCGCGCCGAGCAGCTACGCGATCCGGACCCACGGCAAGTAGCCCGGCCGCGATCACCGGTGAGCGCGTCGGCGCCGCTGTTCTCCTTCGTGCAGGTGGAGTTCCCGTGGCCGCTCGGTCCCCCCGACGGGCGATATCTCGTCCGGCCGCCGGATGAGCCCGACGCCGCCGCGAGCCACGTGATCGTGTGCGCGACCCTGGGCGCGCCCGAGCGACGCCGGCTGAGCTCGCGTCGCCGACCGAGCAGATCTGCACCCCCGCCGGCGGCCGTCGCGACCGGTCGGGCGACGATCATCGACGTGGGCCGGCCCCTGACCGGCGAGCAACCCGCCCGCGCCTGGCTGAACGCCGCGGGCGAGGACGAGCTCGCCGACGGCCTCGCGGTGCTCAACCGGGCGCTGCACACGTTTCGGCTGGTCGCCGCCGATCCCGACGTGCATCCGGTCGCCCGCCGTCAGGCGATCGCCGCGCGCATCGGGTTCGGCGCCGGGGAGCAGGTCGCCGACGGCCTGTGGACAGCGGCATGCGAGCTGTCGGCTCCCCTGGGCCGCCGTCGCCGCTCGCGGCTGCTCGCTCCCCAGGCGCGAATCGCCGCCGTGCTCGGCGGACGTGAGCCGCTGCTGGTCTGCGAGGCGCTGGCGGTCCAGGCCCGCTCAGACCTCGACCATGGCCGATCGCGCGCGGCGGCGCTGCAGGTCATGATCGCGCTCGATGCGGCGATCGCCGAGCTGTCCGCGGACCCCCGCGCGCCCGTGCTCACCGAGCGACTGACCGACCTGCACGGCCGGCGCGAGGCGGTCGCGGGAGCCGCGCAGGCCGCGCTCACGGGACCGCTGGCCGACGGTGACGCCGAGGTCGTGACGGTCGCGTTGGCGCGGGTCGAGGCGGCGCTGCGCGCGCGGGTTGCGGCGGACGGCTGACCCGCGCCTACTAGCTCTACTCGAGCCTGAGGGCCGCGAGCACGGCGACGAGCTCGTCCTCGACGTCTCCGCCCAGCCGGACGACGGCCCGCCCGTCGAACGGAGTCGGCCCCTGGGTGACGATCACGATCCGGCCGCCGGCGGTGAGCGTCACCTGCGGCAGCTGCGCCACCGGGTAGACCTCCAACGACGAGCCGATGCAGAGCAGCAGGTCGGCCCCGGCGGCGAGCCGCTCGGCGTGAGCGAGCGCGTCGGCCGGAAGGTAGTCACCGAACAGGACGACATCGGGCTTGAGCGGCTGCCCGCAATCGCAGCGCGGGATTCCGGCGGCGTCGGCGCGCTGGCGGGCGCGAACGTCGGCGAGCGGGTACCGATCGCCACAACCCGGACAGGACGAGTGGTCGATCGTGCCGTGGACCTCGATCAGCGCTCGCGTGCCCGCGCGCCTGTGCAGTCGATCGACGTTCTGCGTGATCACCGCGTCGATGAGTCCGGCGCGCTCAAGCGTCGCCAGCGCAACGTGGGCCCGGTTGGGCCGCTTGTGCTCGAGCGTCTGGAAGCGATCGCCGTAGAACTGCCAGAACCGCTCCGGGTGGCGGCGGAACACGTCGATGTGTGCGACCTCCATCGGGTCGACGTTCTCCCACAGGCCGGTGCCGGGCGAGCGGAAGTCGGGGATCCCCGACGGCACCGAGATGCCGGCGCCGGTCAGCGCCACCACCGACCGCGCCCCGCGGATGAGGTCGGCGACGTGCGCCGCCGCGACCGCGTCGCCGGTCAGGCTCGCATCCGTGTTTCCGAGCGCGCCGACGGTTACGCTCCCGTCCATCGGGGGACACGCTTGGAGACGAACGCGGAGATGCCCTCGCGGGCGTCGGCGGACGCGAACACCGCCGCGAACGCCTCCTTCTCCGCCGCGATCCCGGCATCCAGATCCCCGGCCGCCGAGACCCGCTTGATCTCCGCCACCGGCAGCGGCGCCTGGCCGGCGAGCTTGCGCGCCCAGTGGAGCGCGGTGTCCAACAGCTCGTGGTCGGGGACGATCCGGTTCACCAGCCCGGACTCGAAGGCCTCGGCGGCGCTGATCGGCTCACCGGTGAGGTTGAGCTCGAGCGCCTTGGCCTCGCCGACCAACCGGGCAAGCCGCTGGGTCCCGCCGAAGCCGGGGATGATCCCGAGGCTGATCTCGGGTTGGCCGAAGCTGGCGCCGTCGGCCGCGATCCGCAGATCGCACGCCATCGCCAGCTCGCACCCGCCGCCGAGCGCGGCCGCGTTCACCGCGGCGATCGTCACGACGCTCGAGGTCTGCATCGACCGCAGCAGCGCGTGCGCGGTGTCGGCGAGCTCCCGGGCGGCGGCGGCGTCCATCGTCCGAAACGCCTTGATGTCGGCACCGGCGCAGAACAGCATCGGGTTGGCCGAGGCGAAGACCAGCGCCCGGACCCGACCCGAGCCCGTCACCTCGTCCCACAGCTCCTGGATCGCCGCGACGACCTCGGGCGACAGCGAGTTCGCCGGCGGGCGGTCCAGCCAGGCGATCGCCACCCGGTCGCGGGTCTCGAGCTTGACGGGGCGCTGCACCCAACCGGCGTCGGGTCGCGGGTAGGGGAAGAAGCCCTGGCCGCTCTTGACCCCGAGGCGCCCCTGCGCGACGAGCCGGCGCAGGATCGTCGGCGGCGCGAAGTCCTCCCCCCAGCGCTCCGCGGCCCGCTCGAGCGCGGCCAGCATCTCGTCGAGCCCGAACCGGTCGGCGCCCGCGAGCGGCGGCTCCGCAAAACCCCCGCCGGCGGTCAGCCCGAGGTCGATGTCCTTGGCGCCGGCGACACCCTCTTGGAGCAGGAGGCAGCTTTCGATGAACGCCTTCAGGTTGAAGCGCTCGAGCAGTGACGCGGCGCTCGGCTCAGCTCCGGTGCTCATAGAAGCCCCTTCCCGTCTTTGCCCCGAGATTGCCGGCCGCCACGAGCTCGCGCATCTGGCCGTGCACGTGGAACCGGGTGCCGTAGCACTCCTGCAGATACTCGGCGACGGACACGACCGTGTCGAGCCCGAGGACGTCGGCGATGTAGAAGGGACCCGTCTTCGCCGGCCATACCTCGCCGATGATCCGGTCGACCTCCTCGATCTCGATCCCCGTCTCCTCCTGGGCCCGCCACAGCTCGGACACGGCCGCATTGAGCACCCGGTTGACGACGAACCCGGGGACCTCGCCGCAGCGGATCGGCACCTTGCGGATCGCCTGCGCGAAGTTCGCGGCCGCCTGTGCCGTCTCCGGGGAGGTGTCCTCGCCCTCGACGACCTCGATCAGACGACTGACCGCTGCCGGGAAGAAGAAGTGAAAACCGACGACCTGGTCGGGACGAATCGTCGCCGACCCGAGCTCGGTGATCGACAGTGACGACGTGTTCGACGCGAGAATCGCGTGCCCCGGCGTCGCTTCGTCGAGCTCGGAGAACACCGCCTGCTTGACGTCCATCCGCTCCGGAACCGCCTCGATCGCGAAGTCGACCTCGCCGAAGCCGGCGTAGTCGGTGGCTCCGGTGATCAGCGCCAGCTTGCGCTCGAGCTCGGCCGCGTCCAGCTTGCCGGCGTCGACCTCGGCCTGCCACAGCGAGCGGGCGGTGCCGATCCCCCGGTCGACGAATCCCGGCTCGGTGTCCTTGAGCACGACGGGGATTCCGGCCGAGGCGATGACGTGAGCGATCTGGCCGCCCATCGTTCCGGCACCCACGACCGCGGCTTTGAAGACGAACATCGACCACCCTCGCTCTGCTGGGGACGCTCACCGGCCCGTTAGGACCGGGGCCCCGAGTCTAGGCGTTCGCGACGAACCGGCTCAGCGTCCGCTCCAGCGATTGCGCCATCGCGCGGCGGACGAACAGGACATCGAGCAACAGCGTGACCGGGGACCGGCGGCGCAGCCGGTACTCGAGCGCGAGGGTCACCGAAACGGCGTCGCCGGCGGTCGCGAACGCGACGATCTGGCGCCCGGTGATCGCGCCGTCCTGGACGTCGACCGTCTGCCCCGCCCCCGGCGCATGCTCGATGACCCGCTCGCTCACCCGGCCGCGCCCCGCCGGCCCCGATACCCAGGTCACGGCGGCGCCGGCCGCGGGATACGCCGGATCGACCGCCTCGACGCGCTCCAGGCCGTCGACCCACTGCGACCATCGGCTCGTGTCATACCAGCGGGCCTCGGCGTCGGCGACCGACCCCGGGAACGTCCGCGTCGCCTCGACGGCCGCCATCGCGCCATTCTGGCGCCCGCACCCGGGTGCGGGAGTACGCTCCACCGACGATGCCGGAAACCCTCCCCGACGCGATCGACCCGTATCCCGAGATCTCGTCCAAGGCGTACGAGCATCCGGCCGACCGGGCGGCAACCGCGGCGCTGAAGGCCGTGCCGATGCTCGATGTCGTCGTGCGCAAGCTCGTCGAGTTCAGCTACGAGCGGGCGTTGCGCCAATCGCTGCTCGGCAACTCGGTCAAGGTCTCCGAGCGCCAGCTGCCCGAGCTGTGGACGTCGTATCAGGGGGTCAGCCGCATTCTCGACATGTCCGGCGACTACGACCTCTACGTCAGCTCGTCGCTGAACTGGAACGCGCTGACGATCGGGTCCCAGCAGCCGATGCTCGTGATCGGCTCGAATCTGCTGCTCCAGCTTGGAGCCGGGGAGCAGCGCACGATCATCGCCCACGAGCTCGGCCACATCCTCTCCGACCATGTCCTCTACGTCACCGCGCTGAGCATCCTGCTCGCCGCCGGCTCCGGCCTGCCGTCCGGACTCGGCCTGCCGCTGCGCGCGGTGCGCGCGGTGCTCCTGGAGTGGATGCGCGCCGCCGAGCTCAGCTGCGACCGAGCCGCGACCCTCGCCGTGCGCGACCCGCGGGTGGTGTGCCGCGCGCTGATGGTGATGGCCGGTGGGCTGAGCGCCGACCGGCTCGACCTCGACGCCTTCATGGCCCAGGCGATGCAGTACGAGAACTGGAATGACTCCCACGATCGCGTCCGCCGGTTCTTCAACGAGATCAACGCCACCCACTCCAATGCGGTGCGGCGCGTCTCCGAGGTGATGCGCTGGGTGCAGAGCGGCGAGTACGACCGGATCGTCCGCGGCGAGTACCGCCGCCGGGGAGAGACCGCCGATGTCCGTGCCGAGGCCTCCGACGCGATGGAGTTCTATGCCGAGCGCTTTCGCGCCCTGTTCCGCGAGCTCGGCGACAACGTGGCCACGCTCGGCACCCAAATGGGCGACGTGAGCCAGCAGGTCTCCGACTGGCTGCGCAACCGCGGCAGCGGCGGCCCCCCCAACAGTTCCGAGTAGCCGGCACGCGCGGGTCTCGGCGCGGTCGGGGGACCGGGGCCCGTCCGCGGCACGGGGGTGCGCGTGTCTGGGCCACGAGCCGTGACGGTCCTTCCCCGACCCGTGCCGCGCACGGGCCTCCGTCCCCCGCCCTGCCCTCCCGTCGTACCGGCAGCGCTGCGCCGGCGGGACGAGCCGAAGGGCCAGTCGCGTAGCTAACGCGGAGACCCGCCCGGCCGGATGCACGTCTTTGGCGCCACCCTCCGCAACGGCGGGATGGCGCGCTTGACGCCGGGTGTGGTCGGGGGCATCCGTTCCCGAAGCACTCGCGGGACCCGGCGCAGCGCCGGCACCCAGATCACCCCTGCGGTGCGCCGGGAATGGACGGCCCCGACCACCACCGGAGCAAAAGATATTTGACAAGCGATCTATAACGATGTATCGTTGACGCATCGTTAGAACAACGAGAGAAAGCAAAAGCAAACAGTGGAGGAACCACATGAGTAGTTCATACGCACAAGACTGGCCCGGGCGAGGAGCTTGGGCAGGAAAGGGCCGTCACCGGTTCGCGCAAGAGCGGATGCAGTGGGGCGGTCAGGACCAGGAGGAGCTCGCGCAAGAGCGAGCGCAGAGCGGTGGCCGGCGCGGCAAGCGCCATCACCATCATCACCGTCACGGTGCTGAGAACTGGCTGTTTCACCGCGGAGGCGGACGACACGGCCGACCGGGTCCGGAGGACCTGGAGCAGCTGGAGGACCTGATCGCCCTGCGCCGGATGCGCGGGTTCGGCGGTCCCGGCCCGTTCGGCCGCGGGGGTCCGCGGGGACGCGGACGCGGCCGGGCCCGGCGCGGCGACGTGCGACTGGCGCTCCTGCGCCTGCTCGCCGAGGAGCCGCGCAACGGCTACCAGCTGATGCAGACGATCGAGGAGCGCAGCGGCGGACGCTGGCGTCCCAGCCCGGGATCGGTGTACCCCACGCTGGCTCAGCTGGAGGACGAGGGGCTGATTCGCTCGGCCGAGGTCGAGGGCTCCAACCGGTTCGAGATCACCGATGCGGGACGTGAGCACCTTGAGACTCGGGCCGGCGAGCCGGCACCGTGGGAGCCGGGCGACGAGGCCGGCGAAACCGCGATCAGCGAGCTCGCGCCGCTCGTCGTCCAGATCGGCAAGGCCGCGTGGCAGGTCGCCTCGGTCGGCGACGAGGCCCAGCGGGCCCGCGCGATCGAGCTCCTCGCCGAGACCCGGCGAGGCCTGTACCGGCTGCTCGCCGAAGACCCGGAGGGCACGACCGGCTCCGATGAGCCGGCAGGCTCCGGTGAGCCGGCGGAGTCGGAGGGTTCGGAAAGCTAACGTACGCGTCGATGTCGTTGATCGACGCGAACGCAGGCTCGACGGCGGCCGCCGAGGACCGGGCGACGCCCGCCATCACCGTCCGTGACCTCGCCAAGTCCTTTGGCGAGGTGCGGGCGGTCCGCGGGGTCAACTTCACGGTGGCCACCGGCGAGGTGTTCGGCTTCCTCGGGCCCAACGGCGCCGGGAAGACGACGACGATCAACATGCTGTGCACGCTGGCGAAGCCGACGGCCGGCGGGGCCCAGGTCGCCGGCCATGACGTCGTTTCGCAGCGAGACGACGTCCGCCGCAACATCGGCCTCGTGTTCCAGGATCCGACGCTCGACGGCTACCTCACCGCCGAGCAGAACCTGCGGCTGCACGCCGAGCTCTACGGCGTCCAGTCGAATCTCGTGCGGCCACGGATGCGGCAGGTCATGGAGATGGTCGGACTCTGGGATCGCAAGGACTCGATCGTGGGCACGTTCTCCGGCGGGATGCGCCGCCGGCTGGAGATCGCCCGCGGGCTGATGCACTCACCCCGGGTCCTGTTCCTCGACGAGCCGACGATCGGGCTGGACCCGCAGACGCGCCGCTCGATCTGGGACTACATCCGCGAGCTCAAGGAGCGCGAGGAGATCACGATCTTCATGACGACGCACTACATGGACGAGGCGGAGTGGTGTGACCGGATCGCGATCATGGATCACGGAGAGATCGTCGCGCTCGACTCCCCCGAGGCGCTCAAGGGCGGAATTGGCGAGGACCGGGTGACGATCCACACCGACGACAACGGCGCGGCGATCGCGGCGCTCCAGCGCCAGTTCGGGATCGAGGGTCAGATCAGCGAGGGCGCGGTCACGTTCCGCGTCGCCGCCGGGGAGGAGTTCGTGCCCCGGCTGTTCAGCGAGTTCGCTCTGCCGATCCGATCGGTCAATGTCTCGCGTCCGACGCTCGACGACGTGTTCATGTCGTTCACCGGGAGCACGATCCGCGATGCCGAGGAGGATTCGGGCAAGCAACGCAACCGGATGATGATGCAGATGATGAGCGGGGCCCGCCGATGAGCACGACCGTCGACCGCCGGCCGGCCACCCCCGGCGCCCCTTCACCCAACGAGCTCGAGATCGTCCGCGTCAGCGTCCCGGAGCGCAGCCTCGCCTCCGAGCTGCGCGCGATCAAGATCGTCTGGCGCCGCGAGCTGATCCGCTACCGCCGCGACCGCCTGCGGATGGTCACCACGCTGGTGCAACCGCTGCTGTTCCTGTTCGTCCTTGGCTCGGGGCTGCAGCAGCTGTCGGCCGCCGGCACCCACGGTGTCGACCTGAAGACGTTCATCTATCCGGGAATCCTGTGCATCGCGGTGCTGTTCACCGCGATGTTCTCGGCGGCGTCGATCGTCTGGGACCGGGAGTTCGGGTTCCTGCGGGAGATGATGGTCGCCCCGATCCGGCGCAGCTCGATCGTGATCGGCAAGTGCCTCGGCGGGGCGAGCGTCGCCTGCATCCAGGGTGTGGTCGTGATTGCCCTCGCCGGCGTGGTGCACGTCCCCTACAACCCGGTGATGATCGTCGAGATCTTCGCGCTGCAGCTGCTGCTCGCGTTCACGATCACCGCCTTCGGGATCATGATCGCCGTCCGGATCAAGCAGATGCAGTCGTTCATGGGGGTGATGCAGATGGTCGTCACGCCGATGTTCTTCATCTCCGGGGCGCTGTTCCCGGTCGCGGGCCTGGTCACCTGGCTGGCGATCCTGAACCGTCTCGATCCGCTCACCTACGCCGTCGACCCGATGCGGCGGATCGTGTTCGGCCACCTGAACATCTCAGCCGCCGCACGTCACGCGCTCGATCCCGGTGTCACCTGGTTTGGCTGGCGGGTGCCGACGCTGCTCGAAGCGGGCGTGATCGTCGTGCTCGGCGTGGTCATGCTCGGCGTCGCGATCGTCGAGTTCAGCGCGACCGACTGAGCTCACGGGGGTCGCAGGGGGGCGCGGGGTCGCGATCGACTGCGCCCGAGGGCCGCGCGACGGGCCTTTCGGGACAAGCACCTGGCAATGTGACGACGCGTGTCCCCGCGCGCCCGGGGTCCGGGCGTTTCGGTGCGAGCACGTCCGAACGCGCGACCGCTTGCACCGAATCTCCCGCTCGCACCCACTCGCACCGACGCTCGCACGCACACTCGCACCGAGTCTTCCGCGCGGGCATCACCGCGGTCGCCCCGATCACAAACTGTTCACAAATTCCCCCGGCGAAGCTGAGAGGCTGCCGCTGCCATGGCAACGACGCTCGTCCTCGTCATCGTCATCCTCGCCGCGGTGGCGTTTGACTTCACCAACGGCTTCCACGACACCGCCAACGCGATGGCGACGTCGATCGCCACCGGGGCGCTGAAGCCGATTGTCGCCGTCATCCTGTCGGCGACGCTCAACTTCGTCGGCGCGTTCATCTCGATCAGCGTCGCGGCCACGATCGCCAAGGGGATCATTCCCAACTCGGTGACCAGCGGCATCAACGGGCTGGCGGTGGTCGAGGCGGCGCTGATCGGGGCGATGCTGTGGAACCTCGTCACCTGGTACTTCACGATCCCGTCAAGCTCGAGTCACGCCCTGATCGGGGGGCTGATCGGAGCGGCGGTCGCCTCCGTCGGGTTTTCCGCCGTCAGCGTCCACGGGATTCTCGGGAAGGTCGTGGCGCCCGGGGTCCTGGCGATCGCCATCTGCGGCGCGGTCGCCTTCCTCGGCACGAGGGCCGCCTACATGCTGGTCCGCCGCCTCGGCCAGGAAGACTCCCGGCGCGGCTACCGGTACGGGCAGATCGGCTCGGCGTCGCTCGTCTCGCTCGCCCATGGCACCAATGACGCCCAGAAGACGATGGGCGTCGTCGCCCTCGCCCTGATCTCCACCGGCCACCTCAGTGCGACCCACTTCAGTGTGCCGATCTGGGTCAAGCTCATCTGTGCGAGCGCGATGGCGCTCGGCACCGCCACCGGCGGCTGGCGGATCATCAACACGATGGGAAACCGGATCACGACCATCGAGTCGCCGCAGGGCTTCGCCGCCGAGACATCGAGCTCCGCCACCATCCTTGCCTCGTCCTACTACGGATACCCCTTGTCGACGACCCAGGTCGTCTCCGGCGGCGTCATGGGCGCGGGCCTGGGCAAGCGCGGGGGCGTCGTCCACTGGCCGGTCGTCGGGCAGATGGGTGTTGCCTGGGTGATCACCATCCCCAGCGCGGCGATCTTCGGGGCGACGGCGTGGAACATCTCCGACATCTTCGGCAAGAACAGCACCGCGGGCGCGATCGTGATCGCCGTGGTGGCGGCGGTGTGCGCGTTCGGCCTGTACACCCTCTCGAAGCGCAGCCGGGTCACGGCCGCGGATCTGGACCGCACCAACGTCACGCCGGAGCTCGAAGCGCAGGGGGCGCTCGGGGCCGCGACCGCCGGGCCGGCCCTCGCCTGAGGGTCAGCGCAATGTTCGTCCTCGGATCACCAATCGTCGACTGGTCCGCGATCTGGAAGATCTGCCTTGCGGTGTTGATCGCCGGCGCGGGGGTTGTGATCGTCTACGGGTTCGGGCTGCTCGGTCTCAAGCTCGCCAATCGACCCGCGTCCGACGGCGGCACCCGCACCACCTCGCGGGTGACGGGACTCGCCTTATCCATTGTGTGCGGCGTGCTCGTCATCGGCGTCGTCGTCATCGGCATCTACGCGATGACCCAGAAGCCATCGAGCTCCAAGTCCAAACCGAAGAAGTCCGCGGCCGCGCTGACCGTACCGACGCATCACCGGCGGCTGGTAGCTTAGGCGGCGTGAGCTCAGCGCAACCGGCCGAGCGCCCGGCGCCGGCGCGGGTGTCGTGCCTGCACAACCCGCAGCACAGTGAGATCGCCGCCCAGCTCGACGCGGGGCACTTCGTCTGGGTCGAGTACGAAGACCCCAGCGACGCGGACCTCGCCGAGCTCGCCAAGCTGATCAAGCTGCACCCGCTCACGCTCGAGGACGCCCGCACCTTCCAGCAGCGACCGAAGATCGAGGAGTACGAGGGATACATGTTCGTCGTCGTGTTCGGCGTCGATCCCGCCATGGAGTCCGGCGGCCCGCTGCTGCGCGAGGTGCACCTGGTCATCTCCGGCGACTATGTCGTCACCATCCACCGGCGTCCGTTCGCGGCGCTCTCGGACCTGCGCGCCCGTTACGACGACCAACCGATTCGCAGCGAGCAGTTCCTCGTCTACCGGATCCTGGATGCCGTCATCTCCACGTTCGTCCCGGTTCTGTCGCGGACCGACGACGACATCGACGACATCGAGCAGCAGGTGATCGATCGAGCCTCGGCGGAGGATCTCCAGCGCATCTTCTCGCTCAAGCGCGACCTGGTGGCGATGCGCCGCGTCGTCTCGCCGATGCGCGACATGTTCGCCCGCAATGCCGATCGGTTCGCCGAGCTGCCGGGG
The DNA here is from genome assembly GCA_963731395.1 of uncultured Solirubrobacteraceae bacterium. Classification (GTDB taxonomy): domain Bacteria; phylum Actinomycetota; class Thermoleophilia; order Solirubrobacterales; family Solirubrobacteraceae; genus Palsa-465. The sequence goes on along the minus strand of CAVSVH010000012.1, from coordinate 188,039 downwards.
CTCGCGGCCGATGACCGGCTGTACTTCCGTGACCTCTACGACGGGCTGATCCGGATCTCGGAGCTGGTCGACTCCTACCGCGACCTGCTGAGCGGCGCCACCGACATGTACCTGTCGACCGTCGCCAACCGACAGGGTGAGATCAACAAGCAGCTGACGGTCATTGCCACCATCTTCCTGCCGCTGACCTTCCTGACCGGATTCTTCGGTCAGAACTTCGCCTACCTGGTCACCCACATCCTCAACACGCAGTGGGCGTTCCTGGTGTTCGGGCTCGGGTCGCTGGTCGTGTCGGCGCTCGGGTTCTGGATCTACTTTCGCCGCAAGCGCTGGGTCTAGGCTCAGGCGGCCGCCTGCGCCGGCTCCGGCGCGCGGCGCGGGAGCAGCGTCTCGCGGGCGATGACCAGCCGCTGGATCTGTGCCGTGCCCTCGTAGAGCTGGAGGATCTTGGCGTCGCGCATCAGCTTCTCCACCTTGTACTCCTTGATGAAGCCATAGCCGCCATAGACCTGCACGGCGTCGGTGGTGACCTCCATCGCGGTATCGGCGGCGAACCGCTTGGCGTGGGAGGACTCGATCGTGTTGCGCTTCCCCTGGTCGAGCAGCACGGCCGAGTTCCAGGTTGCCAGGCGGGCGAGATGCACCTTCGTCGCCATGTCGGCGATGATGAACTGGATCGCCTCGTGCATCGCGATCGGCACGCCGAACTGGACGCGCTGCTTGGCGTACTCGATCGCCATCTCCATCGCCGCGCGGGCGACGCCGACGCCCATCGCCGCCACTCCGGGGCGGGTGCGGTCGAGCGTCGTCATCGCGATCTTGAAGCCGTGGTTCTCCTCGCCGACAAGGTGATCAAGTGGGATCTCGACCTCCGGGAAGGTGATCGTCGCGGTGTTGGACGCGCGCTGGCCCATCTTGTCCTCGTGCTTGTCGACGACGACGCCGGCGTCCCGGGGGACGATGAAGCAGGAGATGCCACGGTGGCCGGCGTCCTTGTCGGTCTTGGCGTAGACCGTGTACCAGTTGGCGTACTCGCCGTTGGTGATGAAGCACTTGGAGCCGTTGATGACCCACTTGTCGCCCCTGCGGGTGGCGGTCGTCTTCATCGCCGAGACATCGGAGCCGGCGTCGGGCTCGGTCAGACAGAAGGAGGCGAGCAGTGGAGCCTCGCCGAGGCGGCCCAGGTACTCCTTCTTGAGCGCCTCGGAGGCGGCCAAGATGATCGGAGCGGTCGCGAGCCCATTACAGGTCAGCGAGGTGCCGATGCCCGAGCAGCCCCAGGCGATCTCCTCCTCGATGATCGCCCCGTCGAGGAACCCGAGCCCGGCGCCGCCGTACTCGGCCGGGAAGTGGCTGTTCATCAGGCCGAGCTCCCACGCCTTCTCCAGGATCTCCCCGGGCCAGGTCCCGTCCTTGTCGTACTCCCAGGCAACCGGCCTGATCTCCTTCTCGGCGAAGTCATGCGCCATTTCGCGCATGCCCTCCTGCTCGTCGGTGAGCGTGAAATCAACCACCGTTATCTCCTTTGGCCAGGCGCCGATTGACTAGTCAGTCAACGGCTCTCACCACGAGTGTATCCGGTGTCCCCCGGCACGCAATGACGTGCGTCACACTGGACGGATGCAGAGTGCGTTCGGCACGGTCGTGCTCGTCGTCTGCGGCGTCGGCGTCGCCGGCGCGGTCGTCGCGCTGCTCCTCGGTCACCGGACCTGGGACGACTATCGACGTGACCACCTGCTTCGCGATTCCGACGTTCAGCCACGGGCCGGCAACGGCATCGCGCCCACCGCGGACGCCGAGCGTGACGAGGAGATCCGCCAGATGCTCGACGCCCGCAACGCGCGGCGCCGGCGGCGCGGTGAGCCCGAGGTGGACATCGAGCGCGAGCTCGGGCGCCTCACCGGCCCCGTCGTCGACGCCGAGCTGCGCGCCGAGATTCGCGACCTCGTGGTGGCGCGCAACTACCGCCGGGCGCGCCAGGGCAAGCCGGCGCTCGACGTCGACGCGGAAGTGCAGCGTCAGATCGCGGACCTCACCCAACTGTGACGCCGGCCGGCGCGACAGACGATAGGCTGCGCGAGATGCCCGATCCACGTCGCGTTGAGCTCGATGAGCTCGTAAACCGCCCCGGAACCTATTTCAACCCGCAGACCGAGATCCTGATCGTCGTCGACGACTCGCCCGAGCTCGATACCGAGATCTTCAACATGGAGGAGTTCGAGGGCGCCGACTGGATCCAGATCTCAGACGATCTTCCCGTCGACGAGCACCGCCGCGACGAAATGCTCGAGGCATTCCAGGTCCACCTCCACGCCGGCGCCGCCGAAGGCGAGGAAGAGGAGGAGCTCACCGACTCGTCAGACGAGCTGGGGCAGGACGACCAGGAGGCCGGTCGGGAGTAGTCCGGGTCGGTTGCGCGGAGCTACGCGGGGTGCAGCAGCGGGGCGCACTTCTGCATCCTGGCGACATCATCGCCGGCCTGCTCGATGCATTCGGTGTATCGGCTCGCGGCGGATGTCACGGCGCCCGGGGCCGGGACGCTTCCCTGACTCGTCGAGGTCGCCGAGCCGACGCCCTGCACCGCCGACGCAAGGCCCTGCAGCTTGCCGGCCAGCTCCCGGTAGGGGCGCACCGAGGTCGGCGCGGCGATCACCTGGGGCTGGTTGAGATGCGAATACTGGACGGTCAGCCCGACGGCGGCCGAGCTGAGCCCCCCGAGCGTCGTTCCCGTCTGTCCGCTTCTCGGGAGCGTCAGGTGCAGCGCCAGTCTGCGCAGCGTCGAATCAGTCTTGCCGGTCCACACGTCGACAGTCGCGTTCTTGACCTTGGCGGCGGCGGCGGTGGGGATCGACGGGGGGACCTTCGTCGTCCCCGACGTCGTCGCCGTCTTCGCCAGGACGGTGTTGAGGTCAGAGAGGAGCCGGGCGGCGTTCACACCCGCCCGAATGTGCGTCGTCGGCGCTCCGGCGATCGTGTCGTTGCCGACCACCGTCGGGTTCTGCAGCCAGTCAGCGGGGTTGATCCCGAGCCCGGCGAGTCCGGCCCGACCCTTGGATGATGTGGCCGCCGCCGACAGGCTCGACTCGAACTGCTTGAACTGCGCCGGGGGCAGCCGGTAGCTCGTCCCCTGCAGCGTGACGTAGCCCTTGGTGCCCGTGGAGACCACCCCCAGCGAGCTGCGCTTGCCAAGCGCGCCGATCGAGATCGCGAAGTCCGACGCCGGGACCTTGCCGCTGCCCCGGCTTTGGAACGGGCCGCTGAGACTGAGGCTGATCGGGCTGGTTGGCGCGGACGACGGCGTGATCGTCAGCGCAAAGTCAAGGACGCCGCTCTTGACGACGTGCGCGCCGCTGAACGTCCGCGCCACCACGCTCTGCGCATCGGCGGTCGAAGAGGCGCCGCTCCCGCTGCTGGTCCCGCACGCGGCCAGTGCCAGCGCGACCAGGATCGCGCCGCCGGCCATCCCGAGCCACGTCCGCGGCCCGCGGGACCGGGTCCGCATGCGCATACAACATCCTCCTCGTGGTGGCACAGACGCTGGCGCGAATGTAGCATCGGCGAGGTGCGCAGGGGCCCACTCGTCCTGCTCGCGGTCGCCGCGGCCGCGTTCCCCGCCGCCGCGTCCGGCGCCTCGGTGACGGTGCTGCACCGCGATGGCCGGGCGACCGTTCGCAACGACCCGTTCGTCACCGGACCGGCGATCACCCCGGCGCCGGCGAGCACGGCGGCGGCGCCACACCGGCGCCCCTCACCCCGCGCGAGGACCGCGGTGGCGAGCGGCGCCACGGCGCACCCGGCGGGGAAGCCCCGGCGGCCACCCCCGGTCACGGTCTTCTCGGAGCTCGCGCGCATCTACCGCACCCACGCGATCAGCGCCACCGCCTACCGTGGGTACGTGAACGGGCTGGAGTCGGCGCTCGCCTCCGAACGGCGCCTGCGCGGCACCCGGCGGATCGAGCTCGACGCGGTGACCGAGACGCTGCATCAGATCGCCGTCTCGCACCAGCTGACGGCGTCGCGGCTCCCGGCGTTGTTCGCCACGCTGCAGGCCAACCAACGATGGTGGACGAGCGGGCCGCTGCTGACCGCCGATCAGCGCGTGGAGTTCGCCGGCTCGCAGCTCGTCTGGGAGTTCTATCCGGGTCAGGGCATCCAGCTGCAGGTGCTCGGGAGCTTCGGCAAGGCGAACGGCCTGTACACGGGCGGACCGGCGGACTATCCCCAGATGGAGCAGCTGCTGTCGGAGCTGATCCCGCTCGCCGCCCGGCGCGGCGGCGGGCTCACCTGGGAGTACTACTTCTCCTTTGACGGGGGCGCGCCGCCGTGGACGAGCGCGATGTCGCAGGCGACCGGCCTCGAGGCGCTGGCGCGGGCCTATAGGGCGACGGGCGTAGGCTCATACCTCGGGGTCGGGGTCCGCGCCCTGCCGATCTTCGGCGTCCCGCCGCCGGTCGGCGTCGACGTCCGGACCGCGCGGGGCATCCGCTTTCTCCAGTACACGTTCGCGCCGAACACCGCGATCATCAACGCCTTCCTGCAGACGCTGATCGGGCTCGACACCTTCGCGACGGTCTCCGGCAATCCGACGGCGGCGTCGCTGTTCGCGGCCGGCAACGCCGAGGCGCAGGCCGAGCTCCCGGGCTATGACACCGGCGCGTGGTCGCTCTATCAGCCCGGGGTCGAGGACACGCTCAGCTACCACGAGCTGGTCACCGGGTTCCTGGCAACGCTGTGCACGCTCACCGCGACGCCCGTCTATTGCACGACGGCCGAGCACTTCGAGGCCTATCTGACGCGCCCGCCGGTGCTGACGCAGCTGACCTTCCGGGGCAGCGCCACGGCCACCGGCTCCCTGAGGTTCCAGCTGTCGAAGTACTCGCATGTGGGGATCGTCGTGACCCGCGGTGCCGCGACGGTGTTCGCCACCAGCGGCGACTTCGGCTACGGGGTGCAGGGCGTCGCGCTTCCCAGGCTCGCCGCGGGCAGCTACGGCGTCCGTCTCGCCGCGACCGACCTCGCCGGCAACTTCGCCCGGATCAGCGGGAGCCTGCAGATCACGCGCTGATCAGGCCGGCACCGGCCGGTCCTAGACTCGCTCATCTCATGGCGCCCCGGACGATCCTCTACACCGGCAAGGGCGGCGTGGGCAAGACCTCGGTGGCGGCGTGCACGGCGCGCGGGTGCGCGGCGGCAGGGCTGCGCACGCTCGTCATCTCCACCGACCCCGCGCACAGCCTGTCGGAATCGCTGTCGGTCGCGCTCGGCGCCGAGCCGGTCGCGGCCGGTGACGGGCTCTGGGGCCAGGAGGTGATGGCCCAGCAGGAGATGGAGCGCCACTGGTCGGGCGTTCAGGGATGGCTCGGGGAGTTGCTGGTGCAACGCGGCGTCGATCGGATCTCCGCCGAGGAGCTGACCGTGCCGCCCGGGATGGACGAGCTGTTCGCCCTGCTGCGCCTCCAGTGCCATCACGAGTCCGAGGAGTGGGAGGCGATCGTCGTCGACTGCGCCCCCACCGGCGAGACCCTGCGGCTGCTCTCGTTCCCCGACGTGGCCCGGTGGTGGATCGACAAGGTGTTCCCGCTCGAGCGCCAGATCCTCGCCGCGGCGGGCCCGATCGCCCGGTCGCTGCTGGACATCTCGCTGCCGAGCCCGGCCGCGTTCGCCGACATCCAGCGGCTGTCGCGCAACCTGATCGCGATGAACGCGATCCTCCGCGACCGCCGGCACTGCACCATCCGGCTGGTGATGAACCCGGACAGGATGGTGATCGGCGAGGCGATGCGCACGTTCACCTACCTCAACCTGTATGGCTATCTGACCGACGCGGTGATCGTCAACCGGCTGTTCCCGCCCGGCGTCGGCGACTATTTCGCCGCCTGGCGCCGGGTCCAGGAGGAGCACCTGGCGCTCGTGCATTCCGCGTTCTCGCCGGTTCCGGTGCTGTCCGCACCGTACTTCGAGCAGGAGGTGGTGGGTCCGGGAATGCTCGACCGTCTCGGCGCCGCGCTGTTCGGTGAATCAGATCCGGCGGCGGTGCTCCACGACGGGCTCACCCAGGAGCTCGACGTGTGCGACGGGGGCGCCCGGCTGAGGCTGGCCCTCCCCTTCGCCGACAAGGGCGAGATCTCGCTCAAGCAGATCGGTCTGGAGCTGATCGTCGGGGTCGACGGCCAGCGGCGAACGATCATGCTCCCTCCTGCGCTCGCCGCGATGCGGCCGGCCGCCGCCACCTTCGAGGACGGCGCACTGCAGATCACGTTCGATGACGAGCACCGAGCCCAACGATCACCGCTCTGAGCCGGCCGCCGATCCGGCTGCCACGGAGCGCACGATCGTGTCCGACGACGCGCTGCGCCGGCTCGAGGAGCGCCTCGACCGAGCCTCCCGCACGGCCGAGCGGCTCATCGCCGATGCCGCCCAGCGGGCCGCCGAAACGCTGCCGCCCGCCGGCTGGCAGCGGCGGGAAGCGCCCGACGCCGATGCAGACGCGAGTGCCGGCGCCGGCTCGGGGCCCGGGGGTGAAGCGGAGATTCTGCTCGGGATCCTGGGCTCGCTGCGAGACCGGCTTCCACCCGACGTCCAGCAACGCCTCATCGAAGCGGTCCGGGAGCTTCTCCTCGCGTTGAGAGCGCTGATCGACTGGTGTCTGGAGCGCAGCGAGCAACAGCGCGCGACGTCGCCCGAGGTCCGCGACATCCCGATCCTCTAGACGTGCTGGCGCAACGTGCGGGGTTTGCCTTCACGCGCCCGCTCCCGGGTGTCGGGCCGCCCGGTTCGCTGCCTACAATCGAAACGTGAGCGCCTCGGATCCGGAAGGCCGTGCCGCCCCGCGCCGAGGCTCCGCTCCCCGCCGGCTGGTCCACGTCTGGCGGGACCTGCCGAGCGAGCGACGGCTTGCGGCGTTCGCCGCCGTCGGCCTGTTCCTGACGCTGTTCTTGCCGTGGTACCAGGAGACGGTCATCGCCACCGGCGTCACCCACCTGCAATCGGTCAGCGCGTCGATGACCGGGTGGGGCGCCTTCTCGTTCGTCGAGGCGGCGGTGCTGCTCGTCGCCGCCGGCGTGCTCACGCTGCTGTTCGTGCGCGCCGAAGGCCGGGCGTTTCACGTCCCCGGCGGCGACGGCGGCGTGATCACCGCCGCCGGCGTCTGGATCTGCGTGCTGATCATCTGGCGGATGTTCGACAAGGAGGGCACGATCGGCCACGGTCAGTACGCGACGACATCAGGGATCGACTGGGGCATCTTCATCGCGCTCGGCGTCGCGGTGGCGCTCACCTACGCCGGGACGCGGATCCGGCGGGCCCACGAGCCCGAACCGGCGCTGCCCGGCGATCCCGATGAGGCGATGCCCCGCCCGGTGATACGCACGCCCGACATGGAAGCCGACGATACGTGGACGATCCAGCCGGCGCGGGGGCCGGCGGCCCCGGTCGCCGCCGCGGCCCCACAACGCAGCGAAGCCGAGACGGTCGTCGTCCAGACGGCTGATCCGCCCGCCGCGCGTTCCGGATCGCCGCGACGGGTCCGCCCGCGCAGCGTCGCCGCCCCGTCGCCCGAGGCGACAGCGGCTCCCGAGCCCCGGGCGCCTGCGCCCGAGCGGACGGACCGCCCCTCCCCTCCCCCGGCCCTGGACCCGCAGGAGATCCGGGAGCTCGACATCGCCGAGCCGCCGACCGTCCGGCTGGGCGACTCCCCGCGCCGCCGCCGGGATCCTGACGATCCCACGCTCAACTAAGAGCCGGGCCTCGACCCAACGCTCGCTCCGGTGACGCCCGCGCGTTGGGACGCGCCAAGCGGGCGTTTCGGTGCAAGCACCGCACGGCGTGAGACAGCGAGTCCCGATGGTCCCGGGTTCCGGCCGTTCCGGTGCAAGCACTCCGCAGGCGGCGTGGGCTTGCTCCGAAACGCCCGCTACGCACGCCACGTCCGGCCGTGTGGCCAGGTCCGCGTGCGCTCCCAGTGACCAAGCCTTTCGTTGTGGCGAACCCGGTCAGGTCACGTGGCTGACGTCGAACAGGAAGTAGGCGCTGAACACGCCGATGATCAGGATGCTCGCGATGATCAGCGGCCGGGAGCTGATGATGTGGCCGAAAACGCCGATCACCAGCCCGGCGGCGAGAACCGCGACGAACACGTGCAGCTGCGACTGCTGGGTGGCGAGCGGGAGTAGCACGTCGCCGAACCCTATATTTGGATGGCGCCCGGCACGCCAATCGGCAGCGGCGCGACTCGTGACCTGACATGACCGAAGCCATCACCCAGCCCCCTGAGTCGCCCGAGCAGGTGGCCGCCGGGCTGCGCCAGGCCGGCTACCTCCCCGGAGAGTCCACCGCACTGGTGTCGTTCCTGGCGACGAAGCTCGGCAAGCCCGTGCTCGTCGAGGGCCCGGCCGGGGTCGGCAAGACCGAGCTGGCCAAGGCGCTCTCCCGGTATCTGCAGCGCACCCTCGTGCGCCTGCAGTGCTACGAGGGTCTCGACGAGGCCAAGGCGCTGTACGAGTGGAACTACCGCAAGCAGCTGCTGCGGATCCAGACGGAGTCCGGCGACGTCGGCTGGCAGCACGTCCAGGAGGACATCTTCGGCGAGGAGTTCCTCCTCCCCCGCCCGCTGATGACCGCGATCGCGTCTGCGGAGCCTGTCGTGCTCCTGATCGACGAGATCGACAAGACCGACCAGGAGTTCGAGGCGATGCTGCTCGAGCTCCTCTCAGACTTCCAGATCTCGATCCCCGAGCTCGGCCGCATCGAGGCGCGCACCCAGCCGGTGGTGCTCCTGACCTCCAACAACACGCGCGAGCTGACCGAGGCGCTCAAGCGGCGCTGCCTCTATCTGTGGCTGGATTACCCGGAGCTCGAGCACGAGCTGGAGATCGTCCGGCTTCACTCCCCCGACCTCGACGCCCAGGTCGCCCGCAAGCTGGTCGAGATCGTCAACCAGGTGCGCGAGCTCGACCTCAAGAAGCCGCCGAGCATCGCCGAGTCGATCGACTGGGCGCGCGCGCTCATCCTGCTCGGCGCGCGCGACATCGACGCCGACACGTTCCGGCAGACGATGAGCGTGATCGTCAAGCACCGGACCGATCTCGACACGGTCGCCGCCCGCGTCGGGGTGAAGCTGGAGCCGGCGGCCGATGCCCGTCCCGCTGCCTGATCGCGCTCGGCCGACCGCTCCGGACAGGCGTTGAGCGTGTCCGGTCCCGGCAGCCGCGGCCCGGAGGGCAAGCTGTACGCCCAGATCCCGGATCCCGGCCCCGGCGGCTTCGACGGGCAGCTGCTGGCATTTGCCGAGGAGCTCCGCGATGAGGGCATGGCCGTCGGGACATCGGAGCTGCTCGACGCGTTCGCCGCGCTCGTCCAGATCAGCTGGACGGCGCCCCACGACTTCAAGGAGGCCCTGGCGGCGACGCTGGCCAAGTCGCCGGAGGACCGGCGGACGTTCGAGCTCGTGTTCGAGCGGTTCTTCTTCCGGGCCGCGGAGGCCGAGGCATCCCGCCAGGAGATCAGCGAAGGGCCGGCCGCCAATGGTCAGTCGTTCGAGATGGACCTCGACGAGCTGCGCCGGCAGATCGCGCGGGCGCTGCAGGAGGGCGACGAGGCGACGCTGCGAGATCTTGCGCGGCTGGCGATCGCCGGGTTCGGCCGCGGCGAGGGCTCCGGCGTGCTCGGCGTCGACGTGCAACGGATCCGGCGGGCGCTTGGATTGCGCACCGAACCGCAACCGGAGCTCCCCGACGGCGATCCCCGCCGCCACGGGGTGCCGCGAGACCAGCTGCGTCGCTTCGAGCAGCATCTCCGGCGCGAGCTGGAGCGGGGGCTGATCGAACGCACCGCGAGCCTGCCGCCGAAGCGGCCGCTCACCGACCTGGACCGGGCGCTGCCCACCGGGCCGATCCAGGACCTCGCCGCGGTGCATCGGGTGGTGGCCCAGCTCAAGCGCCGGCTCGCCTCCCAGGGCCACGAGCTCAAGGGACGCAAACGTCACGCCCACGTCGACGTGCGGCGCACGATGCGGGCGTCGCTGCAGACCGGCGGGGTGCCGATCGAGCTCAGGTACCGGCCCCGTCGCCCGCGCCGGCCCGAGATCTTCGTGCTCTGCGACGTGTCGACGAGTGTCACCAGCGCCAGCACCTTCTTCTTGAGCGTGCTCCACGCGCTGCACGACTCGTTTCGCAAGCTGCGCTCGTTCGTGTTCATCGAGCGGATCTCCGAGGTGACGGAGGTGTTCGAGCGCGAGCGGGATTTCCGCGCCGCCAGCGAGGCGGTCTCCCGCGACGCGGGGGTCGCGGATATCTCCGGGTACACCGACTACGGACGGGTGTGGACCGAGTTCCTGCACCTGATCGAGGACGAGCTGCATCCCCGGGCGACGGTGATCGTCCTCGGCGATGCCCGCACCAACGGACGTCCCCCGCGCGATGACGTGTTCGCCGCGATCACCGCGCGGGCCGGGCGGACGTTCTGGCTCAACCCCGAGCCACGGCTGTACTGGAACTACGGCGACTCGGTGATCGCGGCCTACGCCGAGCACTGCCGGGTGTTCGAGTGCTGGCGCACCGATCAGCTCGAGGAGTTCGTCAAGGCGCTCACCCAGCCGGTGCAGTCCGCCTGACCCCGCTCGCGCCGCGCGCTGCGCCAGACGGAGCGATACCATCCGCGGGCGAATCGGAAAACCAGGGGAGCTGGCGGGTCTGCCGGCTGAGATCGCGCCCACGCGACGCTCGCGTCCCGGCGCTGACCCTTTGAACCTGTGGGGTAATGCCCGCGGAGGGAGCGAACTGACGTGATGCACCGCCCGGCGATCAGGGCGCACCGGTCATGATCGAGGCTCCGCCCAAGGGGCGGCGCGACTCGCTCGCCACCGGCGGCATTCGCGTCGAGGCCGTCAGCCGGACGTTCCCGGCCAAGAGCGGACCGGTGCGCGCGCTGGACGGCGTGTCGCTCCGGGCGCAACCCGGTGAGATCGTCACCGTGGTCGGCCCCAGCGGATGCGGGAAGACGACCCTCCTGGAGCTCATCTGCGGCCTGCAGTCGCCCGACGAGGGGATCGTGACGAGCGCTCCAGCCGCGCTGATGCCGCAGCGGGACCTCCTGCTGCCGTGGTGCAGCGCGATCGACAACGCCGCCCTCGCCGTGCGCGCTCGAGGCGCCTCCCGCGACGAGGCCCGGGCCGCCGCGGCCCCGTGGCTGGAGCGATTCGGGCTCGCCGGCTTCGAGCACACCCCCCCGGCAAAGCTGTCGGGCGGGATGCGCCAGCGGGTGTCGTTCCTGCGCTCGCTGCTGGCCGGCAAGCCGGTGCTGGCGCTCGACGAGCCGTTCGCGGCGCTCGACGCCCTCACCCGCGTCGAGATGCAGGGCTGGCTGGCCCACGTGCTCGCGACCGAGCCGCGGACGGTCGTGCTCGTCACCCACGACGTCGAGGAGGCAGTCGTGCTCGGCGATCGGGTGCTCGTCATGTCGGCGCGGCCGGGACGCGTTGTCGGCGAGATCGAGGTGCCGCTCCCGCGGCCGCGGCGGCGCACCAACGGCGAGGTCGTGGCGCTGCGCGAAGACGTGCTCCGGGCCCTGGGGGTCTCGGAGTGAGACGCCTCGTGTCGTCGTGGCGCGCCTGGACGCTCGTCCTCGTCCTCCTCGGCATCTGGGAGCTGTACGTCGATCTCGGCGGCGCCAACCCGCTCATCCTGCCGGCGCCCCATGCGGTCGTCCAGTCGCTGGGCGCCGACCGGGGGCTGCTGTGGAGCAGCTTCCTCGTCACCGCCCGGGAGATCGTTCTGGGGATCGTGGTGGCGGTCGGCGCGGCGCTCGTCCTCGCCAGCGCGATGAACTTCTCGCTCACCCTCCGCCGCGCCGTCTACCCGCTGCTCGTCGCCTCACAGACGGTCCCGATCCCGATGCTCGCCCCGGTGCTCGTCCTCTGGCTCGGCTTCGGCATCCTGCCCGAGCTGGTCGTCATCGCCCTCGTCTCGTTCTTCCCGATCGTCGTCACGACGCTGGCCGGGTTCGCCGCGGTCGATCCGGAGCTGCTCAAGCTCATGCGGACGTTCGATACGCCGCGGACCCGCGTGTTTCGCATCATCGAGCTTCCGGCGGCGCTGCCGGGCGTGTTCACCGGGACAAAGGTGGCGGTCGTCGTCGCCGTGATCGGAGCGGTGTTCGCCGAGCAGGCGGGGGCGAACTCGGGGCTCGGATATCTGTTCCTCCAGTCTCAAGCGCAGCTGCTGACGGCCCGCGCCTATGCTGCCGTCGTCGTGCTGTCGGTGTTCGCGATGCTCCTGTTCGCGCTGCTGACGCAGGCCGAGCGGCTCGCGGTCCCGTGGGCCTACCGGCCGAAGGGCGACCACCCCGAGTGAAACGTCACCGGACACCACGGGCGATGACGGCGCTCGCCACCGCCCTGGCGGCCGCGCTGGCGCTGTCGGCCTGCGGCGAGAAGAAGGACACGCTGACCGCAAATTCGGCCAAGGCGCAGTCACTGAGCCTGATGCTCGACTGGTTCCCGAACGCCGACCACGTGGGGCTGTACGAAGGCCTGGCGAACGGGGACTTCGCCGCCGCCGGACTCGATCTCCACGTTCACGTCCCGAGCAACCCGGCATCGCCGCTGGAGCTGCTGGCCGCGGGCAAGGTCGACGTCGCGATCTCCTACGAGCCGCAGCTGATGCTGGCGCGGGACGCGGGCGAGCCGCTGGCGGCGATCGGCGCGATCGTCCAGCGTCCGTTGACCTCGATCATCTCGCTGGGCTCCAAGCACATCACCTCGGCGCGCCAGCTGGCCGGAAAGCGGGTCGGCGACGCCGGGATCCCGTACCAGCACGCCTACCTGGAGACGATCCTGCGGCGGGCCGGGGTGCCGGGGAGCTCGGTCCAGGAGATCAACGTGGGCGCCAACCTGGTGCCGGCGATGCTGTCCGGGCGGGTGGCCGCGACCCTCGGGGGCTACTGGAACTACGAGGCGATCGAGCTGCGCCAGGCGGGCAAGCGGCCGAACGTCATCCGGGTGGACCAAGCCGGCATCCCCGACTACGACGAGCTCGTGATCGTCGTTCGCGAAGACGAGATCGCGAACGACACCAACGAGCTGCGCCGGTTCGTCCAGGCCCTCGGCCGCGGCTACGCGGCGGTCCGCGCCGACCCTGAGGCCGGAGTGGCCGCGCTCGTGCACGCCAACCCGTCGCTCAGCGACAAGCTCCAGCTCGCCAGTGTCAAGGCGACGCTGCCGTCATTCTTCCCGTCGAACCCGAACCTCCCGTGGGGCTGGCAGAGTGGATCGCAGTGGACCGCCTACGGCCGGTGGATGCTCCGCGAGCGCCTGATCCACAACCAGGCGACGATCTTCGGCGCGTCGACGAACCAGTTGCTGGCGGGTCAGGGACCGTGACCGGGGTGGTCTGAGTGGTCCTGCGCCGTGATCGATCGGGGGTGGTCGCGGTCGGACAGGCCTCCCACGCCTGGCTCTGCGGCCAGCTGGCGCGGGCGTGGGGCAACGCCCGCTTCGCTCCCGTGCGCCCGCTCGACGAAGTGGCGCTGGGCGCTGAGCAGCACGACGTCGGCATGGCGCGATGGGATCTTGACCCGATCCGCAATCCCGACACGGGGCTCCCGCAATCGTTCATGGAGATGGGCGCCGACGTCAACGCCGGGCTGTGGACGCGGGGGCCCGTGCGGCTCGTGACCCAGAGCCGCTATGGGGCGCTCCTCGCGATCATGCACGGCCGCCGGCTGTACGAGCGCCACGACCTCGCGGCGGCGTCACCACGCGACGCCCCGGTGATCCGCGCGTTTCTCGGACACGCCCGGGAGCTCGAGAGCTCGCTGCTGGCCTCGCTGCGCGACGACCCGGCGACGGCGCCATACGCCGCGCCGCCGGTGGTGGAGCGCAACAGCCGGCTCGTGTGGATCTGGGACCAGATCTCGCTGGCGCTGCTGCTCGACTGGGCGCCGATGCGACTCGAGTCGGTCCCGGGCACCGGTGACGAGCGCGTCGACGTGGCGCTGGAGCCCGTCGCGCAGGAGACGAGCGGATCCACGGACGCGGTGTCAGTGGTGTCGCTGAACCCGTGGCCGTTTGCCGCCTCGAGCGTGCACGTGCACTGCGAGGGACGCCGGCTCGGGCACGGGTTCGCCGATGATGGCGCTCTCGCCGAGGGCCTGGCGCGGGCGCCGTGGGAGACGGTCGAGTTCGCGCTGGTCGCCGGCGACGACAGCGAACCTGCGCCGTCAACGGATCGCGCCGCCTACGATCCGGAGCGATGACGCGGAGAATCAACCCCGTGGCCGTCCTCGCCGCCGGTCTCGCGGTGGCCGCGTTGGCGGGCTGCGGCAGCTCACAGACCGCGTCGCCGAGCACCTCCCGGGCCGCCCCGCAGTCCCAGGCGACGCTCAGCCCCCCGTGCGCCGGCTCGCAGCTGGCAGTCTCCTACGCCGGGACCGAGGGCGCGACCGGCCACCTCGAGCTCACGCTGGCGCTGCGCAACGTGACCGGGCGCGCGTGCAGCGTGCGCGGCTACCCGGCAGCCCGGCTGCTCGCGCGCAACGGCCACGCGCTGCCGCTGCACCTGCGCCGCGGCCACGGCTTCTTCCCGGACACGCTGCCGGCGCCGCGCGCGGTCTCGCTGGCGCCGGGGGCGAGCGCCCACTTCGGGATCAGCTTTGCCACCAACAACGAATACGCCGGCGCGCGGACCTGCCGCACCGCCGCCGCGGCGATGTCGGCGCCGCCGGCGCGCGACACCCATTGGCAGCGGGTGTCGCTGCGCTCGGTGCCGCGGATCTCCCCCTGCGGCGACCGGTTCGTCGTCTCCCCCGTGCACGCCTGAGGCAGCCGGCACGCCTCAGGCCGCGAGCCGCGTGACCCTGGCGCCGGCGCCGCGCAGAGCATGCAGTCCGGCGAGCCCCGTCCACGGCGCATACGGCGCAAAGAAGCGCTCGACCTCCTCCTCGGTCGCCCGCGCCCGCGGATCGCCTCCCCGCAGCCGCCCGACCAGCTTCAGGTAGGCGAGATCTCCGGCGGGCAGCTGATCAAGGCGCCCCTGTCCGGTCAGCGCCATCGTCTGCAGGGTCCAGCTGCCGAGGCCGCGGATGGCGCGCAGTCGCCGCCACCCCCGCTCGTGATCGGGATCGGAGAGATCGACGCGCCCCGCGGCGACCTCGCGCGCGGCCCGGATCAGCCCGATCGCCCGTGACTCGGAGAGATCCCACGAGGCCAGCAGCGCCGGGGCCTGGGCGGCGACGACCGCCGGCGGCGGCACATCCGCGAGCCGCGTGACCGCGCAGCGACGTCCCAGCCGGGCGACGATGCGCCGCTGGATCGCCGCCGCCCGCTCGTACTCGATCAGCTGCTCGCAGATCGCCCACATCAGCGCCTCGAACGGATTCGGACGCGCCGCGACGCGCAGTCCGGGATCGGCGCGAACCGCCGCCCCGATCAGCGGGTCAAAACGAAACCGCTCGTAGAACGGCTCCAGATCCTGATCGACCCCGAGCGCCGTCCGCATCCGCTCGATCCCCCATTCGGCGGCCTCGCGGCTGTCGGCCTGCGCGCCGAACAGCACGCGGCCGGGGCTGAGCTGGGCGACCCGGATCGCGACCGGCTGATCGCCGCAGTGCAGCAACCGGTGCAGCACGCCGCCGCGCACCTGGGCGACTCGATCAAGCCCGACCCGCCGCGACAACCGGAACACCCACCGCGGCCTGACCTCGACGCGCACCTCGAGGGCGTACCCGCGAGCGCCCTGGCCGTCGCTCACTCGCCGGGTTTCGTGATCAGGTGGACGTCGACGAGAAAGCTGCGCGTGCCGATGATGGTCAGCGCCTCGGATCCGCGGCGCGATTGGCTGACTGCGCCGCGACCGCGCCTGCGGGCGCTGTGGCGGCGGACGAGCGCCAACGTCGCGGCGCCGGCGACGAACCCGGTCGCGGCCACCGCGGCCGCCTGGACGGTCGGCAGCGACGCCGGCGCGGGCGGCGCCAGCCGACGCACGTCCGCCAGCACGGGAACGACGGTCTTCGCGCCCGCGAGCCCGTCCGCGCCGGCCGCCTCCGCGACCTCGTCGGCCTCGATGACCTCGGCGTCGACGACGGGCCCGGCCGCGCCGTCGAGGGGCTCGTGATCGGGGACGGGCGGCATGGGCGGCATATGGTGACAGCGTTCGCGGTCATCTTCAAAGCCGACGAACGCCATCGATACGATTACCCTCCTGCGCATGCCGACATCGATCGACGTCTTCGCCAAGGCTCGAGAGCACGAACGCATCGACCAGCTGAGAGCCGCTCGCGAGCTCGATGCCGTTCCCTACTTCCGGGTGCTCGAGGGGCCGACGCTGCCCGTCGTGGAGATGGAGGGGCAGCGGCGGATCATGCTCGGCTCCAACAACTACCTCGGCCTCACCGGCGACGCCCGGGTCCGGCAGGGGGCGATCGACGCCGTCAACAAGTACGGCACCGGGCTGACCGGCTCGCGCTTTCTCAACGGGACGATCGATCTGCATCTCGAGCTCGAGGGCGAGCTGGCCGAATGGATCGGGACCGAGGCCGCGCTCGTCTTCACCACCGGCCATCAGGCCAACCTCGGCGCGCTGGGCACGCTGCTCGCGCCGGGGGACACGGTGATCGCCGACTCCGGCGACCACGCCTCGATCCTCGACGGCTGCATCCTGTCGCGGGCCAAGCTGCGCCCGTTCCGCCACAACCGCATGGACCTGCTGGAGAAGCAGCTGCACAAGGCGACAGACGACGGCGGCGGGATTCTCGTCGTCGTCGACGGGGTGTTCTCGATGGAGGGGGACGTCGCTCCGCTGCCGGAGATCGCCGACCTGTGCGGGCGCTACGGCGCGCGGTTGATGGTCGACGAGGCCCACGCCCTCGGCGTGCTCGGCGCCCGCGGCGTCGGCAGCTGCGAGCTGCTCGGCATCGAGGATCGTGTCGATCTGCGGATGGCGACATTCTCCAAGTCGCTGGCGTCCTGCGGTGGGGTGATCGCGGGACCGGCCGACGTCGTGGAGTTCCTGCGGATCCAGTCACGGCCGTTCATGTTCACCGCCGCCTCGGTGCCCGCGGCGGTCGGAGCGGCGCTGGCGGCGGTCAGGATCTGCCGCTCCGACGAGGGGCCGGCACTGTTTGCGCGCGTGCTCGCCAACGCCCGCTACCTCCACCATGGACTGAGCGAGCTCGGATTCCATGTCGTGCCCCCCACCCGGCTCGCCGACGGAACCGAGATCGTGACGCCCGTCGTCCCCGTACTCGTCGGCGACGATTGGAAGGCCGCGTTCCTGTGGAGGTCGCTGTACCACGCCGGAGTGTTCGTCAACACGGCGCTTCACCCGGCGGTTCCCCCGGCGGGCGCGCTGCTGCGCACGAGCGTCATGGCGAGCCACGATCGGAAGACGTTGGACCAGGCGCTGGACGTGTTCGCGAGGGTCAAGCGAGCGTTCGAATCCGAGCACGGACCGCTGCCGAGTGGCAATTAGCGCCAGGTTGTCATGTCCGATCCTGCACAAGACTGATTCCGGATAAAAAAGGCGCTCTAAGCGCATGTCATCGCTATGTGATGTTGCTGTGACCGAGGTGTTGTTCTAGCGTCTGAGCCGTCGCAAGGTGGTAGTCGGCCGGGTGGCGCTCAAGGGCCGCCGGGACAGGGAAGAGGTACCGGGTACACCACCCCCCAGAAGAGCCGACGGCTCACAAATTCATGCAGGGACGGCGGCTGCTTGGTGCCCTCTCCGGCAGCCGCCGATCATTGTCAACGTCCGCTGCGGCGGACCGAACGCCGGGAAGTGAGACCGATTGATGACGCACACCGCCCTGAGGTCGCCTGAGCCCCAGCGGCTGCGAGCTCTCGAGCGAGCCAACAAGATCCGGCTCGCCCGAGCAGGATTGAAGCGAAGCATCGCCCTCGGGGAGACCTCCGCCGCGGAAGTCATCCTCCAATGCCCGGACGCCGCACACAGTTGGCCCATCGGGGACCTCCTGATGAGCCAGCGGCGCTGGGGCAGCACGAGGTGCCGGAAGTTCCTCTCGCGCAGTCACATCGTGGAGACGAAGCCGGTCGGAACCTTGACCGATCGTCAACGGCGGATGCTGGCAAGTTCGCTGGACGCGTCCTGCGCACGGGAGGCCGAGCTCGTCAGCGCCTAGGCGAGCCTGCGGAGTATCCGGGCGTGCCCTGCGGATCAGACGCATGGCGCGCCCGGACACCGCCCGCCGAGCCTTCGAAGCGTCGCCCGCCTCAGACCTGGATCCCGATCGGCACCGGGCTGGCGCCCGCGAAGAGCAGAAACCAGACGGCAAACGCGGCCAGCGTCAGCCCGGCGCTGACGACGAGGACGCCTTCGAGCACCACGTGGCCGGGATCGCCGAGCCCGCGCGACCGGCAGTTGGAGCGGTAGACGTCGCTGAGCCGGGCCAGCACCGAGGCCAGCACGCTGACCGTCACGATGACGCCGAGAAACGCCGCCGCCAGGGCGGTGCCGAGCGATTCGGTCGATCCCTGGATCTGCGAGGCGACCCACAGCCACAGCAGCGGGGTGCCGACCCAGAGCCCGAGGCCGCCGATGAACATGATCGCGACCACGAGCATCGCTCCGGTCCCGGTTCTCAAGACCGAGCGCACATGGCCTCCGGACGCGAGCGGCCGGGGGGTTCGTGATCGGAGCCCGAGGTCACGCACCGGCGGGGACCGGTCGACTTCCCAGGGTGACCGCGGACCGCGACGGCACGGCCCCGCGGCCCCCGGCTAAGGGGCAGCCGGAGGAAAGCTTGACCTGCCACCACCCCATCAGCATCCCGATCAGACCCAGACGAGGACGTACCTGCCACACGCCGCATCCGGGCTCGCCGAGCTCGCGACACGAGATCCGAGCCCAGCGATGCTCGGCCGGCACCAGAAGCATCCGCTCCAGCAGGACGCGCTTGCGCTCCTGTTCGTCGGCGCGGCGCCCGATCGTCGCCCGCGCCTCACCGAGTCGCGCGGCGAGCCCGTCGCGCACGACTTCGAGCTCGGCGAGATCGAGCAGGCGGGGATGACCGGCTGGACCCGTCGGCGGCTCCAGCCCGCCGAGCGAATACGCGGTGACGAACGCCTCGGCGAGCTCGCGCTCGAGCCGGGCGATCTGCTCACGCAGCGACCGGCGAGCGGCCGCCTGCGCGGTGGCCGCGCCCGGCTCCCCCGGCCCGCCGTTCGGCGCCGGCGGGTCCGGCCGCCGAATCCGCAAGTCGCCCTGGATCTGCCCGGGAAACGCGATTGCGCCCATAGCCGACTCAGACGTTATCACCCGGCCCCCGGGCTGCCGAGGAGCTCGGCGGCGCACCACAGGGCCTCCTCGGTATGGATCGCCGGGACCCCGTCGACGGCGACCGCGAACAGGGTCACCCGGGTGGTGTGAGATCCGACGCGGCTCTCCGCGGCGGGGTCGTCGAACAGGATCGCGTGCACGGCGCTCCCGTCGGCGACGACGAGGCTCCCCGGCGCCGGGCCCGGCTCCGGGTGCCCGGAGGCAGCGTCGCCCTCGGTGGCGGTGCGGATCCCGAGGCCGACGTCGTCGACGGCGTCGGCATCGAGCGCCCAGACGGGAACGCCGGTCTCGATCAGCGCGACGAGGCAGGCGTCGGTGATCAGGTCGACCGCGTGAAACGTCCCCTGCAGCAGGCGGGCGACGGCCGCCTGCTCGCTGGGGATCCGGCGGATGTCCGGATCGAGTCCGATCTGCCTGAAGAACGCGCGGTAGGCGTGGGGCACCGGCTTGGTCCGCATCGCGATGACGCCCGCGCCGCGGTAGCGGTCGGCGAGCTCCCGGAGCCGGCGGACGAGCGACGGCGGGCTCGGGCGGCGGCGCTGGGCCACCGTGACCCAGTGCAGCCGCAGTCCCGGGAACTCGGCCCGCACCTCAGGCGAGACGAATCCGGCGGCCGGTGACGATGCCGGTGCCGGTGCCGGTGCCCCGCCGGCGGAGCCGGCGCCCGGGCCGCCGACGGGGCGCGCGGTCATCCCGGCGCCGGCCGTCGCGCGGTCGCCAGCAGCCCCCGGACCCGTGGGGTCAGGGCCGCCGCGCTGCGCCAGCGATCGCCGATCAGCCGGTCCGCCACGACACCGCCGCGGTACGCGAGCTCGGCCATGGGGCAGGCCGCGACACCGTACAGCGCGCCGACGCGCCCGTCACGGTCGTAGGCGACGGGAATCGTCCAGCCGTGGGAGCGGACGAGCCGGGCGGTGGCGGCGTGGCCGGCACCGACCGCCACCGCGGCGAACTGCACCGTCGGGAAACGGCGCGACAGCGTCTGCAGGGCGTCCACCTGCCGCACGCACTGGCCCGCACCGGTGACGAAGAAGGCGACCACCAGCGGGGCGCGCTTGGTCAGCAGGCAGATGTTCAGCGCGCGCGGGTCATGGCGCGCGAGCGTGCAGGTGGGATGAGGATTGGGATCCCCGTCGAGATCGGTGGCGGCCAGCGGGGCGGCGAATGGATGCAGGCGCTGGCCCGCGGGCACGCCGGTGGTGCCGACCCCGTGGGTCGCGAACTGGTAGACGGAGATGGCGATCACGAGCGCGAGCCCGACGATCCCGATGACCCAGCGATAGCGCCGCGTGTCGACCGTCGGCGGGGGGAGCTCCGGCGCCGGTGGCACCGGCGGTGGCGCCGGCGGCGCTGCCTGGGCCTCGGCCGGCGGGGCGGAGCGATCGGGGTGCAGGCGCGGCAGCGATGGGACGTCGCCGGCCCGGGGCCGATCGTCCGCGCCCGAATCCGGGGAGGAGCTCACGCCACCCGCGGGCGGCGCCGCAGGCGGCCCGCGCCGGCGTCCGCCGCCCGGCGAACATCACGCAGCCGCTCGCCCGCCCCCCGGCGCTCGGAGAGGGCCAGCGTGGCCGGCAGGACGAGCAGCACCCCGGCCAGCGACACCGACAGGTCGACGAGCGTGACGAAGCCGAAGTCGCGCAGCATCGTGATGTTGGAGAAGACGAGCACGCCGAAGCCGGCGACCGCGGTCACCCCGGACGCGAGCACCGCGGTGCCCGTGGATCGGTACGTGTGGGCCAGCGCGACGTCCGGCCCGACTCCGGCGGCTCGCTCCTGGCGGTAGCGCTCCGACAGCAGGACGCTGAACTCGGTCGAGATCGCGATCACCAGCGTGCCCAGCGTGGCCGACATCGGGTTCAGGGCAATCCCGATTGCGAACAGGACGAGCGCCGACCAGCCGGTGGCGAGCACGATCGGGATCATCGGCACCAGCGCCCGCTCCGGGCGGCGGAGCACGAGCGCCAGCACCAACCCCACCGCGAGCAGGGCGGCGACGAGGGTCAGGAAACGATGACCCGTCGAGGACAGCGAGGCGTTGGCCTGCGCGGTGAGCACCGGCAGACCGGCGAGGGCCGCGGTCGTCCCCGCCGGCGGGTGCAGGCGCGGCCGCATGTAGGCGATCACGCGCTGCTGACGGGCCAGCGGCTCCAGACGGATCCCGAACGCGAGCGTCGCCTCGCGGTGGTCTTTCGTGATCACCGCCTGGGAGAAGTAGGCGGGCACGGCGCCGAGCAGCCCGTTGATCTGCGACCGAGTCAAGCTCGACGTCGGCGTCGTTCGCCCGTCGCCGGAGAACAGATCGGGCAGCGACAGCGCCGGGCACAGAGTCGCGTGCGCACACCCGGTCTGCTCCGCATCGCCGAAGTGGCGCAGCAGCTCGGTCTCGTAGCCGGTCATCCACCGCACCGTGGCCGGGGTGGCGACGTTCGCGCCGCGCACGGTGACGTCGATCTCGCCGGAGACGCCGGTGGTCCGCTCGAGCGTCCGCAGGTGGGCCAGCGCGGGCATCGTTCTCGGCACGAGCTTGGTCACGTCGGACTGCACCCCCGTCTGCGTGTCGGCGATCCACCCGGCGACCGCCAGCACCGCCGCGACCGCCAGCACCCGTCCCGGCCGGCGCCCGACCGCGCCGACCACCCGCCCCCCCGTCGCTTGCACCCTGCGCCCCAGCACGACGGCATGCCGCGCGCCGACGATCGCCCCCGCCCCGCGCAGCGGGGGCCCGAGGATCTCGCCGGCGCCGCGCAGCGAGGCGCCGAGCAGCCCGCCGTCACGCTCGCCGAGCACGAGCATCGCCGAGCCGGCGGTGATGGCGCACCCGAACGCGACGGCGATCCCGACCACCAGCAGCAGGCCGAACCCGCGCACCATTGGCACCGCCGACAGCAGCAGGACGAGGAAGCCGGTTGCGGTGGCCAGAGCGGCAGCGGCGATCGCGGGCGCGGCGCGGCCCGCCGCCTGACTGACCGCGTCGGCCGCGGACAACGGCGGCCCGCCCTCCCGCACGGCATCGCGCTGCGCCTCCTGGGCCCGGGCCTGGAACTGGATCCCGTAGTCGACCGCGAGGCCGATCAGGATCGGGAGCACGGCGATCGACGCGATCGTCAGCGTCGCCCCGACGGCCGCGAGCAGCCCGAAGGTGATCCCGGTGGCGGCGAGCCCGATCGCCAGGGGCACAAGGCGCAGTCGCGCGCGGAACACGAGCAGCAGGGTCGCGGCCATGACGAGCACGGCGGCGATCAGCAGCGTCGCGATCGAGCCGGTGATCTCGCCGGCCAGATCGTTGATGACGACGGGCAGGCCGGTGACGGTGTACGTGCCGCCCCCGGAGAGGCGGAACATCGGCAGCCGGACCGCCTGGCGGATCGCGGCGATCGCCGCGGCCTGCTGGCGATCCGACAGCGTCGAGCGCAGCCGGACCGAGACCAGCGCCGCGTTCGCAGTCGGGAACAGGTACGAGAACCGCGCGCGGGGCTGGTCGTCGCCGCGGGCCGGGTCGAACACGATCTGGCGGATGAAGTTGGCGTTCTCGATCGACGGCGCGCCGCTGATCCCGGAGCTGACCACGACCTGCTCCAGCCTCTCGAGCTGCTGCGCGGACTCGAGTCGTCCGGCGGCGCTCGCCGCGGCGCGCGCCTCGCGCCGGCTCAACCCCCTGCGCCGCGCCAGCGTGTCCGCGTTGGCCGCGGCGGCCCGAGTCGCGTCCCTGGCCCGCGTCAGCATCAACCGAACCTGCGCGTTGACGGCGGCGGCGGCGCGATTGAGAAACGTTCCGGGTCCGTAGACGACCTGGGCCGCGCGGGTTCTCATCAGCCTGCCGCAGGGACCGGCCCAGCCGCCGTACGGGTGCGGTGACCCCGAGGTGACCGGCACATCGGCCCCCAGCGTCGGGCTGGCGGCCACCTCCTGTCCCGCCAGGCATGCCTCGAGCCGGGTGAGTGTCGCCAGATCGGTTGTCACGAGCGTGCCGAGCGGCTCGCGCACGAGAACGATCACCGCGTCGTCCCCGAAGTGCCGCGCGTCGCCCGCGGTCGCCCGGTAGCTCGCCGACGACGAGCTCACGAACGTGTCGATCCCGCCGGACGGCCGCAGGCCGAGTGCCGCCCCGCCGCCGGCGAGGGCCAGCGCCAGCACGAGCCCGACGGTCAGGAGCGGCCGCCGCGCGGCGAGACCCGACAACCGCTGACACCACGTCGCCACCATGACGCCCTGAGGCTACCTGCGCAGATGTGTCCCGGGCGCCGGCCGGAGTCCGCTCAGTCCATCGTCAGGGGGCCCTGTGACTCCCCGGACAGGAACTGGCGGATGAACGGGTTCTCGGAGTTCAGCATGTCCTGCGCCGGCCCCGCCTCGACGATCCGCCCCTTCCACAGGACGTTGATGTAGTCGGCGACGCGGCGGGCGCTCATGATGTCGTGGGAGACGACGCAGAAGGTCGGGAGATGCTCGCGCTGCTTCTCCTTGGCCTCGTCCATCATGTCGCGGTGGATCTCGAGGATGAGCTCGCCGAGCAGCGCGGTACGGACCGGATCCAGGCCCGAGTCCGGCTCGTCGAAGAGGACGATGTCGGGCTCCAGCACGAGCGCCCGGGCGAAACCGGCGCGCTTGCGCATCCCCCCGGAGAGCTCGTTGGGCATTCTGAACCGGGCGGAACCGAGGCCGACCTCGCCGAGCCGGCGCATGACGACGTGCTCGATCTCGTCCTCGCCCATCTCGGTGTGCTGACGCAGTGGGAACGCGACGTTGTCGAACAGGTTCATCGAGCCGAACAGAGCGCCGTCCTGGAACAGCAGCCCGAACTTCTTGCGCATGTCGAACAGATCGTCGTCGGGCATGTTGGGTACCGACTGACCGTGGACGAGGACATCCCCGCGCTCGGGATATAGGAGGCCGACCATGTGCTTGATGCAGACCGACTTCCCGGTGCCCGACGGCCCGAGGATCATCGACACCATCCCCTCCGGCAGGCCCATGTTCAGCCCGCGAAGGACGTGCGAGCGCCCGAACGACTTGTAGGTGTCGATGAACTCGACGGCGTCGGGACGGCCCGACGGGTACACCTTGTAGGTGTGCCATTGATACTCGTCCTCGCCGACGCCGGCGGGTGGCTCGGGCCGCGGCGGGTCCTCGTCCACCACCGACACGCGCGAGCCCGGCGGCGGTGCGGGCCCGCCGCCGTCGACGTCGTCGATCGGGCCCGGGCGGCTGCGCGCGAGCGGGCTCTCGATGGGTTGCGCGCGGTTCTCTGTGTCGTCCTGCATGACCGTCCTCAGCCTCCGATGGGCGCCCGCGGGTTGGCGCCCCAGAAGAGCTGCGTCCCGAGCATCCCGATGAGATGTACCGACACCAGGTTAAGCACCATCGACTTGGCCGTGGCCGTGCCGACGCCGACCGGTCCGCCGCTGGCGGTGTACCCGTAATAGCAGCCGACGATGACGATGACCATGGCCATCGCCATTGCCTTGATCAAGCTGTATAAGAGGTCCGGCGGGTTCTGGAACTGCCAGAAGATGAGGAAGAAACCGCCCGAGGAGACGTAGCCGATCTGGTGCACGACGGCGAGATAGCTGGCGAAGAACCCGGCGCCGATCGAGCACAGGTAGATGAACGGCAGCACCATGATCGCCGCCAGCAGGCGCGTGGCGCACAGGAAGCGCATCCCGCTGATCCCCATGACCTCGAGCGCGTCGATCTCGTCGGAGATCCGCATCGACCCGAGCTCGGCGACGATCCCGGTGCCGACCTTGGCGGCCATCATGTAGCCGAAGACGAGCGGCACCAGCTCGCGCAGGTCACACCACGCGGCGAACACCCCCGAGTACGCCGGTGTGCCCTCGCCGTAGGTGAAGTACGCCCCCTCGATCCCGCACTCGAGCCCGATGATGAACACGAGCCCCCAGATGACCAGCGTCGAGGAGATGATCAGGATCCCCGCCTGGCGCAGGGCCTCGCCGAAGAACCGGATGACCCGCAGCGTGAGGATGTCGCGCACCATCTGGGCGCCGAACTTGACGATCGCCCCGAACGCCTCGATCCAGCCCTTCGGGGTGAGGATCAGGTCGTTCATTTGATGATCGTGGTGATCTGGGGGTGGGTGGCCAGCAGCGTCTGGGTGAACGCGTAGTTGAACGCGAAGATCCCGAGGAACGCGATCACGACCGCCTGGTTGACGGCGCGGCCGACCCCCTCGGCACCCCCCGAGGCGGTCATGCCCTTGTAACAGCAGACGATGGCGATGATCGCGCCGAACAGTGTCGTCTTCACGACCGACCCCCATAGGTCGGTCGTCTCGGCGTTGTTGAAGAACGTCGCCCAGAACGGGCCGAGCGGGGCATGGTTGACGACCGTCGCCAGGATTCCCCCGAACACGCCGAAGATGAGCGCGTAGATGTCGAACAGCCCGGTCAGCAACATCAGCGCGAGGAACCGCGGCACGACGAGGTTCTTGATCGGGTCGACGCCGAGCACCTGGAGCGCGTCGAGCTCCTCGCGGATCTTGCGCGCGCCGAGATCGGCGGTGATCGCCGTGCCGGCGACGCCGGCGAGGACGATCGCGTCGACGAACGGCGCGAACTCGCGGATCGAGGCAAGCACGAAGAAGCCGCCGAGGCGGTCGAGCGCACCGAACAGGACGAGGAAGTTCGCCGCCTGCAGGCCCGGCGCCTCATAGCCAAACGCGACCGTCGAGATCAGCAGCGGGAACCAGCACAGCTTCATCGCGAACAGGAACTGACCGACGAACTCGCTGCCGTACGGGTACGGGGGACGGACCGCCGAGACGAGCGTCCGGCCGGTGAGGATCATCATGTTCCCAACCTCGTCCAGCACGGACTTGGTCGACGCAAACGTGCGCTCGGTGACGGCTTGGATCAAGGGTGTGCGGTTCCTCCCCGGGGTCTGGCGCCTGCCGGCCGGGGCCAGGCAGCGCCAAAGCCTACTCACCAGCTGACCAACTACCAACCGCCAACCGGCGCATCGCCGGCGACCTGGATCGGGCCCGGAACTCCCGTGGTATGTTCGGCCCGCGTTGAGCGCCTGGAGAGTGAGGAGCCCGATCATCGCCGGCGCCGCAACGGCTCTGGCCCTGACGGCGTGCGGCAGCGCTCAGCGCCAGGACGCCGACGAGCCCAGCGGGAACTTCCCGGTGGCGATCACCGCCGCGCGGTTCCCGGCGACACAGCGCCTCGCCCAGCGGACCCGCCTGGTGATCGCCGTCCGCAACGCCGGCGCCCACTCGATCCCCAATGTGGCGGTGACGATCTGCAACGTCACCTGCGCCCATCCGAGCGCGTCGGGGGAGGGCTCGACGGCGGGCGCGTTCGCGGCGAACATCACCCAGCCCTACCTGGCCAACGCCTCGCGGCCGCTATGGATCGTCACCCGGTCTCCCGGCCGCTGCGGCTACGGCTGCGCCGGCGGCGGCCGGGGGGCGGCGGTCACCGCTTACAACAACACCTGGGCGCTCGGCCGGCTTGCGCCCGGCCACACCGCCCGGTTTGACTGGGTCGTGACCGCCGTCCAGGCGGGCCGCCACGTCGTCGCCTGGCAGGTGGCGGCGGGACTGAACGGCAAGGCCAAGGCCGTCCTGCGCGACGGAAGCAGCCCGCACGGCCGGTTCCTCGTCCACGTCAGCGGCCGGCCCCAGCGCTACGCGGTCAATAGCCGGGGCCAGATCGTCGTCGTTCGCTAGCGGCTGGCCGCTGAGAAATGCGCTTTAGGACGCGAGCGCGTTGGGCACGGCGGGGCTGATCGGCAGGATTCCGGTGCCGAGACCCTGCTCGGGGTCCATGATCAGGGCGGCCGCCTCGTTGCGCGACCGGACACCGAGCTTGCCGAATGCCGAAGCCAGATGACTCTTGACCGTGCTTTCGGCGAGCCATAGCTTCGCTGCGATCTCCCCGTTGCTGAGGCCCATGACGATCAGGGCCAGCACCTGTTTCTCGCGCGCCGAGAAGATCGGGGGCGCGATGGCCAGTCGGGCGGCACGCGGAACGCTCACCTGGCCCACGCTGACCGAAAGGACCGTCGGCAGCAGCGCGGTCGCGATCCCGGCCTGCGGCACGATGCCGTCGACCCCTGCCGAGCACAGTCTCCGGGCGCTGACGCGGGCATCATGACCGAGAATCGCCACGACGCGGACGCCGCCGATGTCCGTCGTCAGCGCGTCGATCCGGTCGCGCCAGGCCCGCGAACCGTCGGCTGGGCCGACGACCGCGACCACGGGGGAGACGGCGACACACGCGCCAGCCACGTCCTCGGGCTCGGAAACCTCGCACACGACCTCGACGGGATGTCCCGCGAGCGCGTCGGTCGCCGCCGCCGCGATCTCGGTTGGGGCGGCAATCGCAACGGTCAGCGATGGCGCGTCACCGCTCGTTTCCATACATAGACAACGCCAGCTGACGCGTGTGGCTTCCGCGCGCCTCGGCTACGCCTGAGACGACGTCGCCCAGATGTTGACCTCGCCGTCGACCGCGTACTGGTCGATCCGGTCAAGCTCGGCGTCGTCGAACTCCAGCCGCTGCACGGCGGCGACGCTGTTCTCCAGCTGGGCGACGCTCGACGCGCCGACCAGCGCCGAGGTGACCCGCGGGTCACGCAGCACCCAGGCGAGCGCCATCTGAGCGAGCGACTGGCCGCGCCCGCGGGCGATCTCGTTCAGCGCCCGGGCGCGGTCGACGCTCTCCGGGGTGATCATGTCCGCGGAAAAATGAAGTCCGCGGCGGACGCGCGAGTCCTCGGGGATCCCGTCGAGGTACTTGTCGGTCAGCAGCCCCTGGGCGAGGGGCGAGAACGCGATGCACCCCACCCCCTCGCGCTGCAGGACATCGAGGAGCTCGGGCTCGATCCAGCGGTTGAGCAGCGAATACGACGGCTGGTGGATGAGCAGCGGCGTGCCGAGCTGGCGCAGGATCTCGACCGCCTCCTCGGTGCGTCGCGGCCCATAGGACGAGATCCCGACATACAGGGCTTTGCCGGCGCGGACGGCGCTGTCGAGCGCACCCATCGTCTCCTCGAGCGGGGTCTCGGGGTCGAAGCGGTGCGAGTAGAAGATGTCGACGTGGTCCAGACGCATCCGGCGCAGGCTCTGGTCGAGGCTGGACAGCAGGTACTTGCGCGACCCGAGGTCGCCGTAGGGCCCCGGCCACATGTCGTAGCCGGCCTTGGTGGAGATCACGAGCTCATCGCGGAGATGGGCGAAGTCCTCGCTGAAGATCCGGCCGAAGTTGATCTCGGCGCTGCCGTAGGGCGGCCCATAGTTGTTGGCGAGGTCGAAGTGGGTGATCCCGAGGTCGAACGCGCGCCGCAGGATCGCCCGCGAGATGCCGAGCGGTCGGTCGTCGCCGAAGTTCTGCCACAGCCCGAGCGAGATCGGCGGCAGCTGCAGGCCGCTGCGCCCGCAGCGGCGATAGCCCAGTCGCTCGTAGCGATCGGGCGCCGGCACGTACACGGGCGCGGGACCGTTTTCCACCTCGGCGGCCATGCCACGCATTCTCTCAGGTGGCAGGGCGGGCTGGCGCCCGCCCTTCGGTTGCCGGCGCCTGCGCCAGCCCCGGCCGCGGTGGCGGAGATCGTCGCGGCGATCTCCGGCGAGCGTCTTCGCCGTCCGGCCGACGCGCGCGCTGACGCTTTGGCCATCGGGATAGTGACCCCTGCTCAAACGTCGCCTACGCTACGGCCGCTCACGTCTCGACGAGACCGTTCACGTACGCGCGCCTCCGCCGCCGAGGCCGACAGGAAGGAACAACACCAGGAATGCCTATTCGTCAGCAGAACGTCCACGCCGCACGGTGGAGCCTGAACGGGCACGAGATCGGGGCTCCCGACCTCACGACGATCGACAACCAGGTCTTCGGGGACAACGTGTTCAGCCCCGCGGCTCAGCGCCAGCGACTGCCCAAGGACGTCTACCGCAAGCTCTCCAAGACCCTCGCCCGGGGCGAGGCGCTCGACACGACGCTCGCCGACGCCGTCGCGCTGGCGATGAAGGAGTGGGCGCTGGAGAAGGGCGCCACCCACTACAGCCACGTGTTTCAGCCGCTGACCGGGCTGACCGCGGAGAAGCACGACAGCTTCTACGCGCCGACCGGCGAGGGCACCGCGCTTGCCGAGTTCTCCGGCAAGGAGCTGATCCAGGCCGAGCCCGACGCGTCCTCGTTCCCCACCGGCGGAGTCCGCTCGACGTTCGAGGCCCGTGGGTACACCGCGTGGGACCCCACCTCGCCGGCGTTCATCCTGGAGAACCCCAACGGCGCGCTGCTGTGCATCCCGACGGCGTTCGTCTCCTGGACCGGCGAGGCGCTCGACCACAAGATCCCGCTGCTGCGATCGATGGACGCCCTCTCCAAGTCGGCCGTCCACGCGCTGAAGCTGTTTGGCAACACCACTGCCGTCCGCGTGTTCACGACCGTCGGCCCCGAGCAGGAGTACTTCCTGATCGACGAGCAGTACTACTTCGAGCGCCCGGACCTCGTGACCACCGGGCGGACGCTGTTCGGCGCCAAGCCGCCGAAGGGCCACGAGCTTGATGACCACTACTTCGGGTCGATCCCGGAGCGGGTGCTGGCGTGCATGCTCGACACCGAGAACGAGCTCGCCAAGCTCGGGGTGCCGATCAAGACCCGTCACAACGAGGTCGCGCCGTCGCAGTACGAGGTGGCGCCGGTCTTCGAGAACTCCAACGTGGGCGCCGATCACCAGCAGCTGACGATGCAGATCATGCAGAACATCGCGCGCCGCTACGGCCTCGTTTGCCTGCTGCACGAGAAGCCGTTCGCGGGGGTTAACGGATCCGGCAAGCACAACAACTGGTCGATGGGCACCGACGACGGCGAGAACCTGCTCGATCCGGGCGACACGCCGCACGAGAACCTCCAGTTCCTGTTCTTCGCCGCGGCGGTGATCCAGGCCGTCAACAAGCACCAGGGGCTGCTCCGGGCGTCGATCGCGTCGCCGGGGCAGGATCACCGGCTGGGCGCCAACGAGGCTCCGCCGGCGATCATCTCGATCTTCCTCGGCGCCGAGCTCGAGCGCGTGTTCGGGGCGATCGAGCGCGGCGAGGCCGGCGAGTCGACCCCCGAGTCGTTCCTCGGGCTCGGCACGCCGGTGCTCCCGCCGCTGCCGATGCACGGCGGCGACCGCAACCGGACGAGCCCGTTCGCGTTCACCGGCAACAAGTTCGAGTTCCGCGCCCTCGGCTCCAGCCAGTCGCTGTCGCTGCCGAACACGGTGCTGAACACGATCGTCGCCGAGGCGGTCGACTACCTCGCCGAGGAGCTGGAGGACGCGCTCGAGGACGGGGCCGAGCTGGAGGCGGCGCTGCGGCCGATCCTGCAGCGCAGCTACGCCGCCAACAAGCAGATCGTGTTCGGCGGCGACAACTACGCCGAGGAGTGGCACACCGAAGCGCAGGCCCGCGGGCTGCTCAACCTCCGCAGCACTCCGGACGCGCTGCCCTACCTGCTCACCGACGACACCGAGACGGTGTTCTCCAACTACGCGGTGCTGTCGCCGCGCGAGCTCGAGTCGCGCTACGAGGTGTTCCTGGAGCAGTACGTCACCAAGCTCAACATCGAGGCCGAGACGGCGGCGACGATCGCCCGCACGATGCTGCTGCCGGCGGCGGCGCGCCACGTCGCCCTGCTGCTCAGCGCCCAGATGGGCGAGCTGGCGTCCGAGACCGAGGGGCTGGTGGCGACGTTCATCGACGCGATCAAGGAGCTGGAGTCGGCCAACCTGGCCGAGAACCAGCCCGAGGGCGACATCCTCAAGCTCGCCGAGTACATCCGGGACACGACGGTGCCCGCGATGGCTGCTGTCCGCGAGACCGCCGACACGTTGGAGAAGGTGGTGGCCGACGACCTGTGGCCACTGCCGAAGTACTCGGAGATCCTGTTCGTCAAGTAGGCGAGCGGCCCGTAGCGGGGCGGGCGGGCGTGGGTTGCCGCAGCGCAACTTGCGCCCTCACGCCGGGTTCTCCGCTACGGTGACTTGCCGTATGCCGGGACTGCGCGTGGCGCGCGGGAGCCGGGGGTTGAGGCATCCCCGGCGTCGCCGCTATCTGTTGGTGCTGGCCGCCATGGCCGTGGTGGCCGTCGCACCGGCGGCGCAGGCCTCCCGGGGCGGCGGGTCTGGGGGCGCCGGCCTGCGCGGCGCGCCTCGCCGCCACGACCCGCGCCACCCGGCCGGCCGCCCACCCGCGCGGACGGGCGCCGGCCAGGGACGCGTGGCTCGCAGCGGCAATCCGCTGGCGGGCCGCGCGATGTGGATCTGGGAGCTGCCCGACGCTCAGGGCGGCAACGTCGCCTCGATCATCGCCGTCGCCCACCGGTACGGCATCGGCACGCTGCTGATCAAGTCAAGCGACGGGACCGGCCTGGAGTCGCAGTTCAACCGGAGGCTCGTCTCCGCGCTGCACGCCGGCGGTCTGCACGTGTGCGCCTGGCAGTATGTGTACGGCAATCATCCGGTCACCGAGGCGTACATGGGGGCCGATGCCGTCCACGACGGCGCCGATTGCCTCGTCATCGACGCCGAAGCCCAGTACGAGGGCAAGTATGTCTCCGCGCAGACCTACGTCCACCGGCTGCGCGATCTGATCGGCGGTGGCTATCCGGTAGCGCTCGCCGGCTTTCCCTACGTCGACTTCCATCCCGCCTTCCCTTACTCGGTGTTCCTCGGCCCCGGCGGAGCCCAGTACAACGCCCCCCAGATGTACTGGCACGACATCGGCGTGACCACGGACACCGTGTTCGCGCACACCTACGCGTACAACCTCGTCTACCGCCGGCCGATCTTCCCGCTCGGCCAGGTGTACAACAACCCGCCCGCCCATCAGATCTTCCGCTTCCGCCAGCTCGCCCGCGCCTATGGGGCGAGCGGCCTGAGCTGGTGGGACTGGCAGGAGGCAAACCCATCGGCGTGGATCGCGCTCTCGCGACCGGCCGGGTCGCTGCCGGGCTACGTGCCCGACCGGGTGATGGCCGACATCGCCCAGGGCGCCGCCGGCGACATGGTCGTGTGGGCGCAGGAGCATCTCATCTCCGCCGGGCATCCGGTGAGCGTCAGCGGGGTGTTCGGCGACCATACGACGCTCGCGGTCAAGGGCTTCCAGGCCGCCCACGGCCTCGCCGCCGACGGGGTCGTCGGCCCCGCCACGTGGACGGCGCTGTTGCGCTACCGCGCCGCCAGCGTGACCTGGGTCGTCCATGGCCCGCGTGCCGCCGCCGCCACCGCCCCCCATTCCGGCATGTCGGCCCCGGTGCCGGTGTCGGCCGCCGCGCCGGCTACGCGCGACGAGATCCCGGGGTCTCTGGGCGCGGGTCATCCGCGGGGCCGCTGAGCAGCGGGCCGGGATCGCCGTCGCCGCCGCGGGCCGCGGCCTCCGGGCCGAGGCTGATTCCGGCATTCTCGACCAGCGACTGGCACAGGTCCCACAGCTTCTGCCGATCCGCCGCGGAGTCCTCGGCGGCTCCGAACCGGTAGTGGGTGGGCCGGCGGCGACGGTCTGACCAGAACCCACCCGTGGACCGCAGCGGCTCTGGCGCGGCGCCGAGCCAGACGATCGTGTCCGCGCCCTGTGCCGGGGTGCGGATGATCGTGCGGACGACCGCCCGGAACACCGGCATCGACTCCTGCACGCCGGTGGTGTCGACCCACCCCGGATGCATCGCGTGGACGACGACCCCGCTGCCTCGCAGCCGTTGCGCCCACTGCTCGGTGATCACAACCTGCTCGCGCTTGGTCCGGGCGTAGAGCTTCTGCGGCCCGTACTCGGTGTGCGCGGACTCGAGGTCGTCGCCGGGAATCTTCTGGCCGTACATCCCGCCCGAGCTGACGTTGATCACCCGGGACGGCGTGCTGCGCTCCAGCAGCTCGCGTAGCGCCGCGGTCAGCGCGAACGTGCCCAGCACGTGGGTCGAGAACATCAGCTCGTGTCCGTCGGCCGAATGCGAGCGCTCCGGGGGCATCACTCCGGCGTTGTTGACGAGCACATCGAGCCGGTCTGACTCGCGCGCGAACCGCTCGGCAAACCCGCGCACGTCGCCGAGATCGGAGACGTCACACGCGACGGGTCGGATGTCGGCCCCAGGCACCTCCCCCCGCACCTGCTCGGCGGCCTCCGCGGCACGCTCCTGGCTGCGCCCGACCGGGTAGACGATGGCACCGAGACGGGCAAAGCCGACGCACGCCGCCAAGCCGATACCCGAGGCGGCACCGGTGACGAGCACGGCCCGGCCGTCGATCCGCGGTGGATCCGGCGGCCAGTCCGGCAGCCGGCGGCGCACCGCGAGCCCCGCGCTGCCGTAGCCCGGGGCGATCGTCCGGTCCAGCAGCGTGTCGAGGGTGTGCGCAAGGTTCATCTCGCGCTCAGTCCGCGTCGCGCAGAACGGTCTCGGGCCTGAGCTCGGTCGGCTCGTCGACCTCGAGCTCGACGGCTCCCTCCACGCGCACACCGGCGCCGAAGGTGACGTCGCCGTGAACGACGAGGCGCTCGGCATCGCGCAACGACGGCGGCCCGTGCGGGAAGCGCCGCTCGAACTCGTCGATCATCCGGTAGAAGCGCTTGTCGAGCTCGACGAACGGCAGGTTGTCGCCGCGACCCGGCACCGGCTCCACCCCCAGGTCCTCGCCGAGCTCGTAGACGTCGGAGCGGAGCACGAGCAGATCGTCGGTCGTCTTCACCGGCGCAAACCGCGTCCGCGGCACGAGCAGGAGGCCGGACCCGGAGAAGCTGGCGATCGCGGCGCCCATCGCGCTCTCCAGCTGGAGCACCGGCGTGGAATCGGCATCTCTCGGGTCGACCGTCTTGTGATTGACGATCAGCGGGAGCTCCAGCACGCCGTCGTTGCCCTCCAGGGTCTCCGACAACGCCCGCAGGTCGACCCAGATCGTGTTCGTGTTGTAGTAGCGCCAGCGCTGGAAGTCGCGGAAGGATTCCTCGTCCTCGGGCGGCGTCTGGGCGGTCTCGCGCAGCACGAGCTGCCCGTCGGCCCGCCGCCGAGCGACGTGCCCGCCCTTGCGATCGGCCTCGGTGCCCTGGACGACCTCCATCAGAAACGGTGTCCCCTCGGCGGCGACATGCGCCGCGACCCGAGCGTCGACGCGCGCCCCGAGGTTGTCGGCGTTGGAGATCATCGCGTACCGGTACCCGTGGTCGGTGAGGGCGGCGAGCATGCCCGAGCGGCGCAGCGCCCCATAGACGTCACCGTGCCCGGGCGGCGTCCACTCGAGCGCGGGCGCCTGGGGCCAGCTCGCCGGCTCGAGCGTCTCGGCGTCGAGCTTGGGGATCACGCTCTGCGTGAAGTCCGGCTCCAGCCCCGTCGACTCCAGCTCGGGGTGGCGGGCCAGCGCCTCCAGCGTCGGCTCCTGCGTCGACTCGCTGTTCATCAGGATGAGCGGGAGTGAGACGCCGTGGCGGCGGCGCAGGGCCACCGTCTGCCCGATGATGATGTCCAGGAACGAGAGCCCGTCGCGCGCCTCCATCAGCGACTTGGGCTGCTGCAGCCCCATGCTCGTCGCCAGGCCGCCGTTGAGCTTGATCACCGCGACGCCGTCGAGCGCCTGCGCCGCATCGGCGGCGGGCAGGTCGTCGAGCGCGGGTACGTCGCCGGCGGGCTCGAGCTCGGCGCTGGGCAGCACCGCCTCATCGCCGGAGCGCAGCCGCGAGTACGCGCTCGCAAACGCCCGGATCGCCTCCTCGTCCGCGCCGGCGGCGCGCATCTTCTCGGTTGCCTCGTGCAGGCCCGCCTCGCTCATGGCTGCATTGTGCCTGGTGGCGCGAGCCGGCACACACGTCCCCCATCGGCTGCCTAGTCGGTGGGACCCACTAGCGAGCGGTGGCCCGCCGCCTGACCAGCGAGTCGAGCGTGACCGCCGCGATCAGCACGATCGCCGTGGCGATGTCCTGGCCGGCAGCGCTGATCCCCATCAGCGCCAGCCCGTTGAACACCGCCGCGATGACAACGCCGCCGAGCAGGGCGTGCAACATCTTGCCCCGGCCACCGAAGAGGCTCGTGCCGCCGATGACGGCCGCTGCCACGCCGAACAGCACGAGGTTGCCGCCGTCGATGTCGGTCGAGATCGAGCCCTGGCGGGACTCGTACACCAGGCCGGCGAGTCCCGCGGTCACTGCGGCCATGATGAAGCCGAAGGTGCGGATCCGGGAGACGTTGATGCCCGCCCGGCGGGCCGCCTCCGGATTGGCGCCGATGGCGTAGATGTAACGCCCGGTGCGGAACCGCCCCAGGAAGGACGAGTAGATGAGGATGATGATGAGGACGATCGGGATCACCCACGGCACGCCGTCGAGCGTGGTGAGCAGGCCACGGTTGGCGCTGCAGATGGCGACAAGCACGATGCCGGCGATCGCCGTGACGACGATCGTGAGAATCGAGATGCTGATCGGTGGGGCGCTCAGGCCTCGTCGTCGTCGTCGCGCAGCGGAGCTGAGCGTCACGGCGGCGAAGATCGCCAGGGCGACGACGAGCACGATCCAGCTGAGCGCCACGCTCATATTCGCGTTGACGAGGTTGTAGACGGGGCTCGAGGAGCTGATCGACATAACGCCGCCGACGGCGGTCTTGTCGATGTTGGCAAGTTCGAGCATCACGCCCTCGAAGCCGAGGAGGCCGCCGAGCGTGACGATGAACGACGGCAGCCCGAGCCGGGTGATGAGCGTGCCCTGAAGGCCGCCGATCGCGGCACAGACGACGAGGCCGCCGATGATGCCCAGCCACCACGGGAAGTTGACCGGCGCGGCGATGAGCTCGGCGATGACAAAGGCGCCGACCGCGGCCACGTAGCCGACAGACAGGTCGATCTCCGACAGGATCAGCACCCAGACCTCGGCCGCGCCGAAGAGGATGAAGGCCGCCGCCTGGACGAACAGGTTGACGAGGTTGCCCGAGGACAGGAACTGCGACTGCTCGATCTGGAAGAAGATGACGATGACGACGAGCCCGATGAGGACCGGCAGCGCGCCGCTCTCGCCGTTGCGAATCCGACGGCCCCACGCTTGGAAGTACTCGCTCAGCGATCCGGCGAGAATTTCGGGGGCGATGGTTGTCAGCTCGGCCTCGTCGAGCGCCGGGGCGTCGGCGGGGGACGGAACCGTCGTCGTCGCCGCCCCTGGCGCCGTTGACGTGTCCGCGGCCGTGGTGTCTGTGGGATCGGCCAAGTCTCTGTCCTCCTCTACGCCGCGGTCTGCGGGTCGGAGTTGCCCGCTTGGCGCCCGGCGGTTCCGGTGGTCATGTACTCCACCACGCTCTGGCGATCAAACTCGGAGGCCGGCGCGCCGGTCACCAACTGTCCCAGATACAGGACGGCGATCCGGTCGGCGACCTCGAACACATCGACGAGGTTGTGCGAGATCAGCAATACCGCGACGCCGCGCGAGGACAGCGTCTTGATCAGGTTGAGCACCATCTCGGTCTGCGCCACCCCGAGCGCCGCGGTCGGCTCGTCCATGATGACCAGCTTGGCTTCGGACATGACGGCCTTGGCCACCGCGACCGACTGGCGCTGGCCGCCGGACAGTGACGCCACCGGCTGGCGGATGGACCGCACCGTGGTCACGTTGAGCTCTTTGAGCGTGTCGCGCGCTTTGATCTCCATGGTGCCCTCGTCGAGCAAGCGCTGCCGCAGCGGCTCGTGTCCCAGGAACATGTTCTGAACGATGTCCAGGTTGTCACACAGCGCGAGGTCCTGGTAGATGGTCGTAATGCCGAGCGCCTCGGCGTCCTTGGGGCCGTGGAGGTGAACCTCTCTCCCTTCCCACAGGATCTGTCCCCCATCAGGGGCCCAGAGGCCGGAAACGGTCTTGATCAGCGACGACTTGCCGGCCCCGTTATCGCCGACCAGAGCGGTCACCTTTGCAGGCGGCACGTCCAGATCCACTTTGGTCAGCGCGCGTACCGGTCCGAACCGTTTGGTTATCCCCCTGAGGGACAGCAGCGTTCCGGCGCCGTTCTGAGGGGCCTCGGCGGTGGCGAGACCGCTCTGCGAAGTGCTCATGTCATGGCCATCCTGGGCACGGCACCCGCCCGCTGTCAGCGGGCGGGTGACGGTGCACCGTCGTGTTCTGACTCCTACGGGGCTAGCTTACCCCCGCCTTTTTACACGCCGAGGCGTAGGCGCCCGCGCACAGCTGGCTGGCCGGCACGAAGTTGTCCTTGATGACCGTCGTTTTGATGTTCTTCGGCGTCACCCACTCCGGCTGGAGCAACACCGACGGCACGGGCTTGTGCTCGTTGATGTCCTCGGTGGTGCCGTTCAGCAGGGAGGACGGCGGGGTTTTGCCGGCCCGCAGGTACAGAGCCAGGGCCGCTGCCGCCTGAGCTTCCTTGTAGATCGGCTTGTACACCGTCCCGCACTGATAACCCGACAGGACGTTCTGCAGGCCGGTGAGCGTCGCGTCCTGTCCTGTGGTCGGGAACGTGTTCGGCTTGACGCCCTTGCTCTTCAGGTAGGTGATGATCGGCGCGCCGTTCTCGTCGTTCGGGATGAGCGCGGCGTTGGCGTTCTTATTGGCCGTGAAGGCCGCCTCGAACTCCGTTGCCGCGGTTGGCGGCGTCCACGTACCGGCGGGGTTGGCGACATCCTTCCACTTACTGGTGCTGAACAGCGGCTGCAGGACGCCGTGATACCCGGTGAAGAACAGCGTGGCGTTGTTGTCTGTCGGATCCCCACGCATGACGATGACCTGGGGCTTCTTGACGTGCCAGGCAGCCACGCAGGACACGAGGCCCTGCCCCATGACCTTGCCGACGGTCACGTTGTTGAAGCTGACGTAGTACGGGCGGCTCCCGCCGAGCGTCAGCCGGTCGTAGTCGATGACCTTGGCCCCGTGAGCGGCCGCGTATCTCTCGACCGAGGCACCGGTGCCGGAGTCCTCCGGGTCGCTCAGGATGATCGAGGCGCCGTTGGTGATGTCGCTCTGGGCGTCGGTGAGGAACGTCGAGTCGCTCTTCTGAGCGTTCTGGATGATGATGTCCGACGCCGGCACGCCCGCGGCGAGCAGCGCCTTCTTGATGTCGGGCTGGTCGAACTCGACGTAGCGCGTCGAGCTCGTGGTGTCCGGCAGGATCGCGGCGATCTTGCCCTTGCCTTCGCCGGCGAGCGACTTCAGCGCCGCCATCGACGAGAAGTCGTTCGTGAACGACGCCGCCGAGATGCTCGGCGCGGCGCCGCCGCTGCTGCTCGACGCACTGGACGTCGTCGCGGCGCTCGATGACGAGCTGGACGTCTTCGACGAGCTCCCGCAGGCGGCCACGCTGACGCTCGCCGCAACCGCAATCGCCCCCAGGGCGAACTTGCTTCTCAGCAAGTGCATATCTATCTCTCCTCCACCTTGAAGCGGCGGCCGCAATGGTGCGCACGAATGCGCGTCCGGCTCCCGTCGCAATGATCGATTCCCGACCACACCCTAGGATCGCTTACATAAACGAGGCATTAACATCCGCGCCGCGGGCGTAAACATGCGGTGAACGCCATCGTGATCACTCGGCGACGAACCGGTACCCGGCACGCGGCGCGGTGACGATCAGTGGCTGCCCCTCGTCGGTCTCGAGCTTGGCCCGCAGCCGCCGGACGTAGACGCGGACGTACTCGGTCTCCGTCTGGTAGCCGTGCCCCCAGACGCGGCGGAGCAGGTGCGCGTGGCTGAGGAGCTTCCCGCGGTTGGTAACCAGCTCGCGGAGCAGCGCGAACTCGGTCGGGGTCAGGTGGACGGGCGCGCCGCCCTTGGTCACCTGCTGATCGCCGAGGTTGATGACGATGTCTCCCGCGGTGACGATCGGGGGACCGGGCTCGGCCGCCCCCGTCGCGCGCGTCCGCCGGAGATTCGCGGTGATGCGCGCCAGCAGCTCCTCGACGCTGAACGGCTTGGTCATGTAGTCGTCGGCGCCCATGTTGAGTGCCGTGACCTTGTCGCGCTCGCCACCCCGCGCCGAGACGACGATGACGGCCACGGCGGAGCGCTCGCGGATCTGGCGACACAGCTCGAAGCCGTCGGCCTCAGGCAGCATCAGGTCGAGCAGGACGATGTCCGGCTCCTCGGTCTCGAGCAGCGCCAGCGCCCTGCTGCCGTCGGTGGATACGACGGTGTCGAATCCGCGCACCGCGAGGTTGGAGCGGATGAGATCGACGATGTTCGGGTCGTCCTCGACGAGCAGCGCCCGGGTGCTCATCGCCTGATCAGCCATGGCCGCCGGAGGTGAGGGGCGACGCGGCGGCGCTTCCGGCCGCCAGCACGAGCTCGGCGCCGTCCACCGCCTCGGGCGCATCCGCGCCGCCGCTCGAGGGCGCCGCCTCGACGGGCAGCCGGATGGCGAATGTGGTCCCGGTGGCGACCGGCTCAAGCTCGATGCGGCCCCCGTGGGCGGCCACGATCCCGCGCGCGATCGACAGCCCCAGCCCCGCGCCCGAGCTCGGAGAGCGCTGGCGGCGGGCGGTGTCGAACGGGGCGCGCGCGAGATCCGCGGGGAACCCGAGCCCGTTGTCGATCACGCTGATCTGCACCTCGGCCGGCGCCGCCGCACCCCCGGCCGGCGCATCGGCGGCGGGGACCGCGCAGACCTCACGGGCGACGACGCTCACGCTCGTCCCGGGCGGGTTGTGGCGAAACGCGTTGTTCAGCAGGTTCACGAACACCTGCTCGAGCCGATCGTGATCGGCCCACACCGCGGGCAGCGCGGCCTCGCAGGAGATCGAGACCGACGCGGCCTCCGTGCTCGGCAGGCAGGACACGGCCGCCTCGACGACCAGGCGGATGTCGCACCAGTCGCGCTGGAGCCGCATCACCCCCGACTCGATCGCCGAGAAGTCGAGCAAGTCGTCCACCAGCCGGCCGAGCCGCGCCGACTCGGCGGCGATCCGTTCCAGGAAGCGCTGCTCCGAGTCCCCGTCCCAGGTGACGTCGGGCTGCATCAGGCTCGAGGCGTACCCGCGAATCGCGGTGAGCGGGGTGCGCAGCTCGTGGCTCAGCCGCGACAGGAATCCGCGCTGCAGCTCGCGCGACCGGCGCAGAGCGGCCGCCTCCTGATGCGCGAGCCCCGCCTCCTCCCGCTCCAGCGCAAGCCGCAGCGAGTGCGCGGCATCCTCGATCAACGCTGTCTCCTCCCCGGTCACCCGGACCCCATCCCAGGCGGCGACCAGCGCCGCCGGACCCGCCGGCGACAGGAACGGGACCGCGAGCGCCGGTCGGCGCGCGCCGCGACCGTACCCGCGGGCGGAGCCGTCGCGGCGGTCGTCGGCCAGCGCCCGCCGGGCCGCCGCGCGCACCGGATCCGACATGCCCGCCGGATCCTGGCCGAGCGGACCGGCGTAGGCGCGACAGCCCATCCGCGCCGAGTCGACCCGCGTCGCCAGCGCCACCTCCTGTGCCCGGAGACCCCGGCGCAGCGACTCGAGCGCGATCACGAGTCCGTCGGCGACGGTCACCGGACCAGCGAGCGTCTCCAGCATCTCCCGGATCGTCTCGAGCACCCGGTTGCGCGACGTCGCCTGATCGAGGAGCCGATCGCGCTCGACGGCGCTCGCCGCATACCCGGCGTAGAGCGTCAGCAGATCGAGCTCGTCGCGCGCGCGCGCCCCGGTGTCGGGCCGGAACACGGTGATCACCGCGCTCACCCCCGACGGTCCGATCACCGGCACCGACCACGAGCTGGCGATCGCCGTGGTGCCGGCGATCTCTCCGAAGCGGGCCCACGCGGTTCCGGCCCGCAGTTCCTCCTCCACCACCCGCCCGGCCCCGACCGCCGCGCGCCCGGCGGGACCGCCGGCCGCTCCCAACGGGAGGCGAGACCAGCCGGCGAGCTCCCGGGGGCTGAACCCGAGCGACGCCGCACACACGAGCGAACGGCCGCTGACGAGGTGGATGCAGACCTTCTCGGCGCCGAGCGCGGAACCGAGCGCGGACAGGATCAGAGAGAGGCTCGACGACGGATCGGCGGACACGAGGCGGTCTGCCAGGCCGTGCAGGCGCGTGAGCTGGCGCCGGGCGGAGGAGTCCACATGCTGGCCGGAGAGCAGCGCGGCCAGGTCGTCCGGGTGGGTCGCGGCCGGGTCCAGCTCGGCCACCACCCGGCCGTGGCGGAGCACGATGATCCGGTCGGCCAGCCTGAACATCTGCTCGGTGTCCCGGCTGGCGAGCAGGACCGCGCCGCCCTCATCGCGCAGATGGGTGACGAGCGACTCCACCCGTTCGGTCTCGATGACGCCGAGGGAGGCGGTGGGCTCGTCGAGCACAAGCAGGCTGGGCCCGGCGCTGAGCGCCTTCGCCATCGCCACCAGCTGGCGCTCCCCGCCCGAGAGCGAGCCGACCAGCCGGGTGGTATCGCGAATCGGAATCTCCAGGCGCTCGAGCAACGCGGCCGCGGCGGCATGGAACCGCGACCGGCTGAACATCACCCGCCGGCCCTCCTGTCCCAGCAGGACGTTGCCGGCGACGTCCAGGTTGTCGCACAGCGCCAGGTCCTGCCAGACGACCGCGATCCCCCGCCGGGCGGCGCCCGCCGGGTCGGGGGGCAGCGGGTCGCCGGACAGCCGGATCTCCCCGTCGCCGGCGGCGATGTCCCCGGCGACCGCGCGAACGAGCGTCGTCTTGCCGGCCCCCGGCTCGCCGGCGATAGCCACCAGCTCGCCGCGGCGGATCGTCAACTCGACGTGCGATAGAGCCCGAACCGGGCCAAAGCTGACGTTCAGCCCGGAAACCTCCAGGAGCGGAGTGGGGGCGAGCGCGTCGGCGTGCAGGAGGGCGGCGTTCATGACCGGCGGAGCGGAGTCCGTCGCCGGTGACGTTACCGCCCTGCCTGGCGGGGTAGGGGCGGTTGCGCCCAGCAGCGGCCGGGTGGGGCCGCCCTGGTCGTCTAACCGACGATCCGTGCGCCCGGTCCGGGCGCCACCGCGATCGCGTCCTCGGGGGCCCGCGCCCCGGGCGCCAAGAGCCCGATCACGTAGCCGCCGAAGCCGCCCCCCATGATCCGGGCGCCGATCGCGCCGTGGTCGCGCAGCCGCTGCACCGTGCGCTCTACCGCCGGGGTGGAGATCTCGTAGAGGTCGCGCAGGCTGGCGTGTGACGCGTTGAGCAGTTCCCCGACGCGCTCCAGATCGTGATCCTCAAGCGCGCTGACCGCGTCCCGGACGCGCTGGTTCTCGGTGATCACGTGCCGCGCCCGGGCGCCGAGCGGGTCGGGCAACTCGTCGGCCTGCTCCAGGGTCGCCTGACTCAGGGTCTCGACGCCGAGCAGCTCGCAGGCGCGGACGCACTCCGCCCGCCGCTGGTTGTAGCCGTCCTCGTCGGACTCGTCGTCGTCATCGCCGTGTCCGGCGTTGGCGTGCTGCTCACCCGAGTCCAGCGTGACGAGCGTGAACCCGCCGAGCACGAGGTCGACCGGGGTCACGTCCAGCGTGGCGAAGTCGATCCGCAGCGCGCGGTCGGGCTCGCCGAACAGCGACGCGATCTGATCGAGCATGCCGGTCCGGGCGCCCACCCAGTCGTTCTCGATCCGCGAGCAGACGGCGGCCAGATCGAGACGGTCCGGCAGCGCCGAGTCGCTGAGGGCCAGCAGCGCGAGGCACAGCGCGACCTCGAGCGCCGCCGATGACGACAGTCCCGAGCCCCGCGGCACCGAGCCGGTCACCTCCAGTCGCGCCGCCTCCAGGTCGTGCCCGGCGCCGGAGAGCTCGGCGACCGCGCCCCGCGCGAATGCCCGCCAGCCGCCGGCCCGGTCGGGCGACTTCAGGTCAAACGAGTCGTGGGCGTCCAGGTCCGACGCCCACACGTGCATGCGACCATCGCGGGACGGAACGGCGCGCACCGTGACGCCGTCGCTGATCGCGAACGGCAGCGCGAGGCCGCCGTTGTAATCGGTGTGCTCGCCGATCAGGTTGACCCGTCCGGGGGCAAACGCGGTGATTTCGCCGTGTACTCTCCCCCCCATGTTCATCAACGACATTCTCCAGCCAACGCATCTGCTCCTCATCCTGGTGGTGGCGTTGCTTGTGCTCGGGCCCAAGCGGCTTCCCGAGGTCGGTCGCGCGGTTGGACGCACCCTGCACGATTTCAAGGGCGCGGTCAACGGCCAGTCGCTCCCCGAGCGCGATGAGGTCGTCGATGCGCAGCCGCGGACGCCCGCGGATCCGACCGCCTAAGTGGCCCGTTTCGTCGGGACGAAACGAGCCGCTGGACGCGGCGTCGGGAGTCGGTGAGGTCATCGTGCGGTTTGGTCTGCTGTCGACCGCCCGGATCAACGACAGGTTCCTGGCGGGAGTCGCGGCGTCGCAGTCGTGCGATGTTCTCGCCATCGCCAGCCGCGACCGCGCCCGCGCCGCCGATTACGCCCGGGAGCACGGGATCGAGCGCGCGTACGGCACCTACGAGGAGCTGCTCGCGGATCCGGACGTGGAGGCGGTGTACGTCTCGCTCCCCAACGGCCTGCACGTCGAGTGGACCCGGCGCGCGCTCGACGCCGGCAAGCACGTTCTCTGCGAGAAGCCGCTGAGCCGCCGCGCCGGGGAGGCCCGGGCGGTCTTCGACCTCGCCGAGGAGACCGGGCGGGTGTTGACGGAGGCGTTCATGTACCGCCATCACCCGCAGACGGCGCGGGTCGCCGAGCTGGTGAGCGCCGGCGCGCTCGGCCGTCTGCGACTCGTGCGCGCCTCGTTCGGGTTCCTGCTCCGCGATGCCGGCAACCCCCGCCTCAGCGCCGCTCTGGAGGGCGGGGCGCTGATGGACGTCGGCTGCTACTGCGTCAACGCGGCGCGGCTGCTCGCGGGAGAGC
This sequence comes from uncultured Solirubrobacteraceae bacterium, assembly GCA_963731395.1. Lineage (GTDB taxonomy): Bacteria > Actinomycetota > Thermoleophilia > Solirubrobacterales > Solirubrobacteraceae > Palsa-465. The sequence continues at coordinate 143,971 of CAVSVH010000012.1, read as the reverse complement.
CGGTCGCGGTCAGCGCCATGCAGGTGCGTGGGCCCGATGGGGTCGACGTCAGCTTCGCCGGCGTGATGCGGTTCGCCGACGGCGTCCTGGCAACGTTCGATTCCGGTTTCGTATTCGCCCACTCCGCGCTCGAGGTCGTCGGCGAGGAGGCGAGCCTGTTCGTCGCCGACCCGTGGCACTGCCGTCGCCCCGGGATCGAGCTGCGCCACGACGGCGCGACGGAGCGGGTCGCGATTGCCGACGCGGATCCGTATCGGCTCGAGGCCGACGATCTGGCGGCCGCCGTGCGGGAGCGCAGGCCGCCGCTGCTGGGGCGTGCCGACGGCATCGGCCAGGCGCGGACGATCGAGGCCCTGTACTGGTCGGCCGAGTCCGGCAGGGCGAGGGAGCTGCGCGATGAATGACGAGCTTCAGCAGCGCCTGGCGGCCAACGAGGATGTCGTCCGGAGAGTCAACGAAGCCATCGACCGGGGGCGCTGGCCCGGCGAGTCCGACTCCCCGATCGGCTTTCGCTGCGAGTGCGCCCAGGTCGGCTGCAACATGCTGCTCGCGCTGACGCCGCGCGACTACGCGCGGGTGCGATCCGGCCCACGCAGGTTCGTGATGCTTCGCGGCCATGAGCTACCGGCGGTGGAGCGGGTGGTCGAGACGCTCGGCGAGATCGTGATCGTCGAGAAGCTCGGCGCGGCCGGCAGCGAAGCCGCGGCGCGCGACCCGCGTGATTCGCGCTCCGCGTCGCGCCGCGCGCGGTGAAGGCTGTCTAGGCGATCGACGCCGAGGGCGTGAACCCCGGCCGGCGCGGGGCGTGGCCCGCGGGCGATCGCGACTCGACGGCGGGCGGCCGAGCCGACCTCTCACTCGACGGGGCCGGCTCCAGATCGAACCGAATCCGCACCTCGGTCCCCCCCGACGCCCGCGACACGATCGCGAAATCGTCGCTGATCTGTGCGATCAGTCCGAGCCCGAGGCCGAGTCCCGGGCGATCGGCCCGTGGCTGCAGGCCGCACCCGTCGTCGGCGATGAGGACCCACAGCTCTTCGGACACGACCGCGGCGTTGACGTAGATCGCGCCCGGCGCGCCACGATACGCGTGCAGGACGACATTGGTCATCGCCTCCGACGAGGCCAGCCGCACCGCCTCGACCTGGTCGGGCGCCGCCCCCGCCGCCGCCGCGAACTCGGTCAGGCGCGCCCGTCCCTCGCCGACCGACGCCGGCGTGGCCTCGTAGGTCTGGTTCAGGCTCCGAACGACGCTCCGCATATTCCGCTTTTACCCCTTGGCCTCCCACATTACGCACGCCCGCGCCGGGGACCGGTGCGCGGCCGGCGGCGTACGATGCGTCCCGTGCCCGCGTTCTCACCCGACTTCCGTACGAAGATGGGGCGCCGATGAGCGATCGGCGGGCGGCGCTGGTGACCGGGGCGGCGAGCGGCATCGGCCGAGCCGTCGCCGATCGGCTGGAGCGGGACGGCCTGGATGTGCTCGCCGTCGATCTGCGACCTGATCCCGACGGGCCGGGTATCCCCCACGAGGCCGACCTCACCGACACGGACGCCAATCGCGACGCGGTCGGGGCGGCGGTGGACCGGTTCGGCCGGCTCGACGTGATCGTCGCGGGCGCCGGCATCCAGCACGTCGCGCCGATCCGGGAATTTCCGGTGGAGCGGTGGCAGACGATCCTCTCGCTGATGCTGACGAGTCCGTTCCTCCTCGCCCGCTACGGCTGGCCCGCGCTGGCCGAGGCCGACGGGGGGCGCTACGTTGCGATCGCGTCCGCCCACGCCCTCGCCGCCTCCCCCTACAAGGCGGCGTACGTCTCGGCCAAGCACGGGCTGCTCGGGCTCGTCAGGACCCTCGCCCTCGAGGGCGCCGAGGTCGGGATCACCGCCACCGCCGTCTGTCCCGGGTATGTCCGCACTCCGCTGGTGGAGGCCCAGATACCCGACCAGGCCCGCGCCCACGGGATCTCCGTCCAGGATGCCCTCGAGCAGGTCATCCTCGCCCCCCACGCGATCAAGGAGCTGATCGAGCCCAGCGAGGTGGCCGACGTGGTCGCGTTTCTCGCCGGACCCGCGGGGCGGTCGTTCACCGGCGTCCCGGTGACGATGGACATGGGCTGGACCGCCCGGTAGCTCCGACGGCTGCCTGACTGCCGCGTGGTGCACGCCGCCGGCCGCGGATCCCCCGACGTCAGGTTGGGAAGTGTCCGCGCCTGCGTCGCACGGCGCTCCCGGCTCGACCATGGTTGAGAGCGTGAGCGTGTCGCGACGGTCTGGTCAGCGATCGTCGGCCGGGAGGCGGCGGCGCGGCAACGGCCTCGGGCCTGAGCGGAACGCCATCGTCATCGCGTTGGGTGGCGATCGCCCAGATGACGAGCCCGACCACGATCGTTGAGACGATCGCCGCGGAAGGGATGGTCACCAGCATCACGGCGGTCATTCGCAGGTGCTCCGTGGCCGAGCCAACCGCGCATGACCTGGCCACCTGGGGATGACCCCCGGAAACGTGGCTCGGGAATCCATGAACGCGTGTATAGCATTTATTCAACAAGCTGTTGAGCTTTGCCCGAGTCGACGAGCGCCTCGATCATCCGCCCCCCCATCCTTGACACAACCGTGTCAAGGTTTGTTAGGATGCCTTCCCGATGCGGGACTACATCGCCGCGATGCGCAAGCAGACGATTCTCTATGACGGCGGCATGGGCGCCACGCTGGAGCAGTTCGAGCTCAGCCTCGAGCAGGATTACCGGCTGCCCGGACGCTGCCACGAGGCGCTGATCCTCAACCGGCCGGACGTCATCGAGGGCGTGCACAGCTCGATGCTCGAGGCCGGCGCCGACGTGGTCGAGACCGACACGTTTCAGGCGTCGCGGCTCAAGCTCGCCGAATGGGGTCTCGCCGACCACACCCACGAGATCAATCTGAACGCGGCCCAGATCGCCCGTCGCGCCGCCGGCGAGCATCGCTTCGTCGCCGGCGCGATCGGCCCCACCGGATTCCTCCCGGCCAGCGACGACCCCACCCTCGGCCAGATCACGTTCGCCGAGCTCGTCGAGGTGTTCGCCGAGCAGGCGACGGGGCTCCTGGAGGGCGGCGTCGACGTCGTCATCGTCGAGACCGCCCAGGACATCCTCGAGCTCAAGGCGGCGGTGTTCGGGATCCGGCAGGCGGCGACCGAGCTCGGTCGCGCCGTGCCGATCCAGTGCAGCGTCTCGTTGCTCCCCCAGGGCGGCAAGATGCTGCTGGGGACCGACATCAGCGCCGTGCTGGCGACGCTGGACGCGCTCGACGTCGACGCGCTCGGACTGAACTGCTCCACCGGCCCGGAGGACATGCGCGACGCGATCCGCTTCCTCGGCGAGTACAGCCCGGTCCCGGTGCACTGCATCCCCAATGCCGGGCTGCCGCTCCAGGGCCCCAACGGCGAGACGATCTTTCCCGAGCAGCCCGAGCCCCTCGCCGCCGTCCTCGGCGAGTTCGTCGACCGCTACGGCGTCTCGATCATCGGTGGATGCTGCGGCACGACCCCGGACCACATCGCGGCGATGGCCGAGCGCGTCAAGAGCCGCACGCCGGCGCCGCCCGCCCCGCGTCCCCAGCGGCGCCCGGCGCACGTCAGCTCGATGATCGCCGCCACTGCGCTCGTCCAGTCGCCGCGCCCGACCCTGATCGGCGAGCGGGTCAACTCGCAGGGTTCGCGCAAGGCCAAGGAGCTGCTCCTCGCCGACGACTACGACGGCCTGCTCGTCGTCGCCGAGGATCAGGTGACCGGCGGGGCGCACGTGCTCGACGTCTGCGTTGCGCTCACCGAGCGCCAGGACGAGGACGAGCAGATGCGCGAGCTCGTCAAGCGGATCTCGCTCAGCCAACCGGCCCCGATCCAGATCGACTCCACCGAGCCCGACGTGATCGACGCCGCCCTGCAGCAGATCCCCGGCCGGGCGATCGTCAATTCGATCAACCTCGAGGCGGGACGGGCCAAGCTCGACCGGGTCGTGCCGCTGGCCAAGGCGCACGGCGCCGCCGTGATCGCGCTGACCATCGACGAGGTCGGGATGGCCAAGACCGCCGAGCGCAAGCTGGAGGTGGCCCGGCGGATCACCCAGCTCTGCTGCGGCGAGCACGGCCTGCGACCGGACGCGCTCATCTTCGACTGCCTGACGTTCACGCTGACCACCGGCGACCCCGAATGGCGGCCGAGCGCAATCGAGACGATCGAGGGGATCCGGCGCGTCAAGGCGGAGATCCCCGGCGTGCAGACCTCGCTCGGGGTCTCCAACGTCAGCTTCGGCGTCGGCCTCGCCGCCCGCTCGGTGCTCAACAGCGTGTTCCTGCACCACTGCGTCGAGGCGGGGCTGGACCTGGCGATGGTCAATCCGAACCACATCACCCCGTATGCCGAGATCCCGGTGAGCGAGCGCGAGCTCGCCGACGACCTCGTCTTCGATCGCCGCGACGACGCGCTCGAGCGGTTCATCGCCCACTTCGAGTCCAAGGGGCCGGAAGCCGACGACGGCGGCGCCAAAGCCGATCCCACCGAGGGCATGGAGCCCGAGGAGGCGCTGCACTTTCACATCCTGCGCCGCAAGAAGGAGGGCGTCGAGGACTGGATCGACGCCAGCGTGCAGAAGATCGGAGCCGTGCCGACGCTCAACACCGTGCTGCTGCCGGCGATGAAGGAGGTCGGCGACAAGTTCGGCGCCGGCGAACTCATCCTGCCGTTCGTCCTGCAGTCGGCCGAGGTGATGAAGCGGGCGGTGGCCCGGCTCGAGCGCTACCTCGACAAGCTCGAGGGCTACACCAAGGGCACCGTCGTCCTGGCGACGGTGTTCGGCGACGTCCACGACATCGGCAAGTCGCTGGTGAACACGATCCTGACCAACAATGGCTACACGGTCGTCGATCTCGGCAAGCAGGTGCCGATCTCGACGATCCTCGACGCCGCCGTCGAGCACGACGCCACCGCGATCGGCTTGTCGGCGCTGCTCGTGTCGACGTCCAAGCAGATGCCCGCCTGCATCCAAGAGCTGCACGAGCGCCGGCTGCCGTTCCCGGTGCTGATCGGCGGCGCGGCGATCAACCGCAACTTCGGCCTGCGGGTCCTGTACCCGAACGGCCCCGAGTCAGAGGATGTCTACGAGCCCGGTGTCTTCTATTGCAAGGACGCGTTCGAGGGGCTGCACAAGATGGACCAGCTGATCGACGCCGAGGCCCGCGCCGGACTCATCTCAAAGACGCGCGAGGCGGCCCAGACGCTGCGCGATCGGCCGCAGGCGACCGACGACGACGCGCCCGCGGTCACCGACGCATCGGTGCGCAGCCCGGCAGCCACCGACGTCCGGGTCCCGGATCCGCCGTACTGGGGCGTGCGCGAGCTCGACGTCGCGCTGGACGAGGTGTATCGCCATCTCGACACCCACGTCCTGTTCAAGCTGCACTGGGGCGGGCGCGGCGTCAAGGGCGAGGACTGGAGCCGGCTGCTGCGCGACGACTTCCAGCCCCGGCTGGAGCGAATGTGGCGTGAGCAGACCTACCTGCACCCGCGGGCGCTGCTGGGCTACTTTCCCTGCAACTCGGACGGCAACGAGTTGATCGTGTGGGATCCCGACGGCTTTGACCCCGCCCACCCGCGTGAGCTCGAGCGGCTCGTATTCCCCCGCCAGCCGCGCCACGGTCGCATCTGCCTCGCCGACTTCTACCGACCGATCGAGCCCGGGCGGCCCGGCGAGGTGGACGTGGTGGCGCTCCAAGCGGTCACCGCGGGCAACGAGGTGACCGAGTTGATGGCCTCGCTCGAGGCCGACGGGGAGTTCGCCGAGCAGTTGTTCGTGCACGGGCTCGGCGTCCAGACGGCGGAGGGGATGGCCGAGTGGCTCCACGCTCGGGTCCGGTCCGAGCTGGGGATCGAGCCGGCCCAGGGCCGGCGGTACTCGTGGGGCTATCCGTCGTGCCCCGAGCAGTCCGAGCTGACCAAGGTCTTCCGCCTCCTCGACGCGCCGACGATCGGGCTGCGCCTGTCGGACGGCTACGCGGTCGAGCCCGAGCAGTCGACGCTGGCGATCGTCGCCCACCACCCCCAGGCCGTCTACTTCGGAATGAAGTCCGGGACGCTGCCCCGGACCCCCAAGCAGGCGAGCGACGAGCTCATCGCGGGCACCGAGAAGGATCCCACGCGGATGGCCGAGCTGCCCGACTCCGACGCGGTGGCGGGCGTCGAGGGCGAGCCCGCACTCGCCGAGGCGTAGCCCTATCCCTTGACGTCGACGGCGCCGGCGCGCCGCGGGGAGGCGCGGTGCGGCCGCGCGGGCAGCTTGACCGGCGTGGCGTGCATCGCCCGCAGCCGCACCTCGCGCCACGACATGCCCTCCTTGAGCAGCGCCGGCGTCCCCATGAGGATCGCGGTCGAGACCTCGACCGCCTGCAAGATCACGCCGTAGGCGACGCCGGTCCCGAAGCCAACGTGCCAGCCGGTGTGGAGGACCGCGGCGCATGCCGCCTGAAAGACGCCGAGGTTGGCCGGCGTCGCCGGCAGCACGGCGGTGATGTTGACCGCGAACAGGACCGCGGCCGCCGCCGCGGGTCCCGCCTGATGGTTGAGGCCGAGCGCGACGAGCAGGATGTAGCACGCCAGCCACTGCAGCGCCCACGCCCCGAGCTGGGCCGCGGCCGCCGTCGCGCCGAGCCGCGGCTTGCGGAACACGACCAGGCCCGCTCGGACCCGCGTCATCGCCTGCCGCGCCTGGGTGAGCACTGAATGCAGCCGCCCGAAGCGGGCGCCGGCGCCACTGCGCCGGAGAACGAGCGGGGCCAGGAGCACGATCAGCAGCAGGGCCAGCGGGGCGACCGCGGCGATCACGAGCGCATCCTGGTGGCCGTTGAACAGGTCGACGGACGAGAACATGACGGCACCGAGTACCAGCAGGGCCACGATGTTCAACAGGGTCTGCGAGACGACGGTACCGAGCACCACCGGCAGGTTCTCCCGCGGCCGTCCGGTTCGGCGGGCGACGACGAGAGCGCGCGACGGCTCGCCGAGCCGCGCGGGCAGGGTCGACGACATGAGCACGCCGATGAACGTGCCCTGCATCGAGTCCGACATTCGAACCCGGAAGTCCGGAAGGGCGGCGCGCAGGATCGCGTACCACGAGACGCCGCGCAGCGCCATCGCCGAGCACATCAGGGCGAGGCCGAGGATCACGAACGACGGGCTCGACGCGAGCAGGGCATGGGCGATGTTGCCGATCCCGATCGCGGTCAGCGCCTTGTAGCCCAGCAGGATCGCCAGCAGCGAGACGAGCACGGTCGCCCCTCGCCGCGCGATCTTCGCCGCCGGACCGCGCTTGGAGGCGGGGCGCGGCTCCAGGCTGGGCATCCGGCGCGGCCGCACGTGCGGCTTGAGGTCGGCCGAGCGGGCGCCGACGGCGACGGCGAGCCGCTGCGGCGCGGTCGCGGGCTTGGGCACGGCGATCGCGTCCTCGTACGCGCTCATGACCTCGGCGGCCACCCGCGGCCACGCGAAGCGCGCCACGTCGGCGGCCGCGGCGCGCGCCATATCGGCTCGCCGGTCGGGCTCCTCCCAGAGGTCGCGGAGGGCTTCGGCCAGGGCCTGGGGGTCCGCCGGCGCGACGAGGACGCCGTCGACGCCGTCGCGCACGACATCGCGATACCCGGCGATGTCGGAGGCGACCACCGGCGTCCCGGCGGCGAACGCCTCGGTGAGGACCATGCCGAAGCTCTCGCCCCGCAGCGATGGGGCGCACAGCACATCGGCGGCGTGGAGCTCCTCGCGTTTGCGCGCGTCATCGACCTTCCCGAGCACGCGCACGCCACGGTCATCGAGCATCAGCGGCGCGAGCTCGTCGTACGTCGGGCCGATCACGGTCAACTCGGTGGGAATGTGCTCACGCAGCGCCTCGAACGACCGCAGCAGCAGCGGCAGCCCTTTGCGGTCCACCGACTGACCGACGAAGACGATCCGCAGACAGTCCGACATCGACTGACCGCGCGGGCCGGCGAGGAGCTCGGGATCGACGCGGACGCCGTTCGGGATCACGCGATAGTGACCCCCGAAGAACCGCCGCCCGGTCCAGGCCGCGGCCTCGGACACGGCGATCCGCACGTGGAGTCGGTTGAGCACCCGGCGCGCGCCCAACAGGTTGGCGAGCCCGTTGGAGACCCGGCTCTCGGAGTAGGAATGAAAGGTCCCGACCAGCGGGAGGCGGGTCCAGTCGGTGGCCACCCACCCCGTCATCGGCGCGACCGGCTCGTGGACGTGGACGACGTCGTAGCCGCCGCTGCGCAGCTCGCTGTGGAGCGCGGCGATGCCGTGGGGCGTGATCGACAGGTTGGACACCGCCCCATTGGCGTGGAAGCCGACCGTGCGGCCGAGCGAGACGAGGTAATCGGGCGCGGACACCGGAGCGGGGATCGCCCCGCGATGCAGCACCTTCGAGGTCAGGTCGGGCGCGTCGTAGGGGGCGAGGACGCGAACGTGGTGGCCATCCTCGATGAACTGCTCGGCGAGCGCCTCGATGTGTCTCGTCACACCCCCGGGATAACTCCATGAATACGGCGACACGAGGGCGATCCGCATCACGCTGATGATACCCACCGCCCCGGCTCCGACACGGTCGTGCGCCCGCGTATCATCGACGGTCCGATGCCCGTCCGGCATTTCGTCAAGTACACCTTCCTGAGCGTCGACCCCGCCTGGCGCCGGCTCGACGACGAGCAGCGCGCCGCCGACAAGCGCGAATTCATGGCCGCGTGCACCGATTTCGCCGACGGCCACCTGCTGCGCTCGTTCTCGCTGGTCGGTACCCGGGGCGACGCGGACCTGATGCTGCTCAGCCAGGCGCAGAACCTGGAGCGCATCCACGAATTCCACGTGGTGCTGGCGCAGAGCGGGCTGATGAAGTGGTGCACGGTGCCGTATTCGCTGCTCGCGATGACCAAGCCATCGGAGTACTCCGACGAGTCTCGTCTCGAGGTTCGACCTGCACACGGCAAGTACCTGTTTGTCTATCCGTTCGTCAAGACACGGGCGTGGTACCTGCTCGCCCCCGACGGAGCGCTGGCGGATCATGCAGGAGCACATCACGATCGGCCGTGAGTATCCGTCGGTCGACCTCAACACGAGCTATTCCTTCGGTCTCGACGACCAGGAGTTCGTGGTCGCGTTCGAGACCGACAACCCCGCCGATTTTCTCGATCTCGTCCAGCGCCTGCGGACCACCGAGTCCAGCTCCTACACGTTGCGCGACACCCCGACCTTCACCTGCATCTCGTGCTCGGTGGAGCGCGCGCTGGGCGCGCTCGACGGGGCGACGCTGTCGCTCGCCGGTACTCCCTCGCTCTAAGCCCGGAGTCCCGGACCTGACCCCCGCGTCGCGGTTGGCGTCGAGAACGACGCCAACCGACTGCGCAGACAGCCGCGTATGGCGGTCTGTACAGGTCATCGACGAGAGGAGCATGCCTCGATGTTTCGTATCCGTTCTGCCCGCCGGATCGGGCTGTGGGCCGCCGCGCTGCTGGCGACCGCGGCCGTGGCTCCGGCGGTGGCGAGCGCCCAGTCCACCCGGACCTACGGCGCGACGACGCTGACGCTCAATGCCGGCACGGCGGCAGCCCTGACGTCGCTGGGCGTCACGCCCGGCGTGGTCGCACCGGCGACGGCGAACAGCGACGGAAGCTTGAGCTTCCCGATCACCGACCCGCTGCCGGTGGCCTTGGGCACCGGAGTGATCACCCACGCCGGGGGGATCTCGCTGAGCGCGGGCTCGACGACCGTCGACCTGACCGATTTCAACATCAACCTGCGCCGCGCGTCGCTGAGCGCGATCGTCGGGGGGTCGCGGGTGAGGATCCTTCGCCTCGACTTCAGCGGCGCCCGCCCCGGGGTGAGCCACGGTCAGCTCACGCTCGGCCCGGTCACCGCGAGCCTGACCCGCAAGGCCGCGGACGCGTTGAACTCCGCCTTCGGCGTGACCGCGTTCACCAAGGGCCTCGTCCTCGGCACCGCGACGGTGAGCTACCGGCTGGTCCCGCAGGCCTGGTAGCACCCCAGCGCCGCTTCCCGCTCGCTCAGGCGACGCGGGAGCGCCCTGGCGGGGAGGCACGGCGGTGACGCTCAGCCGAGGTGGCTCGCGGCGGATCCGCTCAGACCGCGGAAACTTCCTCTTCTTCCGCGACACGGAAGGAGGAGCCGCAGCCGCAGGCGGCGGTCACGTTCGGGTTGTCGACCTTGAAGCCCGCGCCCTGGAGGCCGTCCACGAAGTCGATCGTCGAGCCCTTCACGTACGGCAGGCTCGGGTGGTCGACCAGCAGCCGGATCCCCTTGTCCTCGAACACGGCATCCCCGTCACGCTGCTCGTCGAACGCCAGCGCGTACTGGAAGCCTGAGCAGCCTCCCCCGCGCACCGCGACCCGCAGGCCGGCGGTTCCAGCGACGGCAGCCTGGCCGGAGAGAAACTCGCGGACCTTCTCGGCGCCCTTGTCAGTGAGAGTGATCATGCTTCACGAAGTATAGCCATGGGGCCGGCGCTCGCTACGCTTAATCACGTGCCAGCCACCCCAGAGGAGCTCAAGGAGCGGATCGAGGCCGGGATCCCCGGCGCCGTCGCCAGCGTGACCGGTGACGGGCACCATTTCAACGCGGTCGTGAGCGCCGATGCGTTTCGCGGCATGCCCCGGATCGCCCGGCACCGGCTCGTCTACGACGTGTTCGGGTCCGAGCTCGGCGACCGCATCCACGCACTCTCAATCCAGACGCGAACGTCAGAGGAGACCCGATGAGCGAGCCCACCGCCAACCCGATGCGCGAGGCGATCCAGGAAGCGATCTCCGAGAACCCGGTGATCCTGTTCATGAAGGGCACCCCGGAAGCGCCGGCGTGCGGCTTCTCGGCGCGGACGGTCGCGATCCTCCAATCGGTCGGCGCGCGGTTCGCCGCGGTCGACATCCTCCCCGACCCGCGGATCCGCCAGGAGCTCTCCGCGCTCTCCGACTGGCCGACGATCCCCCAGCTGTTCGTCAACGGCGAGCTGGTCGGCGGCTGCGACATCGTCTCCGAGATGTACCAGGCGGGCGAGCTGCAGGAGTCCCTCGGGATCGAGTCCCCGGTGCAGGCGGAGGCGCCGGCGCCCGCCGGAATGGAGTCGGCTCCGCTGTCGGTCGAGAACCGGCTGTAACGCTGCGCTGCGAGCGGCGAGCGTCGCGCCGCGCCGCGCTCGCGGCGAGCGGGGCGGGGCGCTGGCACGTCCGGACGCCGTCGGAACCGTCAAGTAATTTCCCTACGGCCCGGCCGGAACTCCAGGTGCTCCACGATGCGCGTGGAGTCGCAGATGACCTCGCCGTCGAGCACGAGCACCGGGACGCGTCGCTGGCCGCTGAGCGCCTCGACCTCGGCCCGGCGCGACCGGCGCTGGCCGACGACCACCGGCGCGAACGGGATCCCGTCCCGCCGCAGCGCCCGCGCGACCCGGCCGCACGGACACAGCCAGTCGGTCGGCGTGTTGCACCGGTACAGCGTGGCCACGCGGGAGACGATACGCGCCGGGTCCCGGGGCCGCTGGTAGGGTGCCGCGCTCGATGTCGGTCGCGATCGTCTCGGACACCTGCCACTACCTGCCCGCCGAGCTGGCCGCCGATCGCGGAATCCACCAGGTCAGCCTCTACGTGCACTGGCCTGAGGGCGCCCAGCGCGAGAGCGAGATCACCGACTACGACGCCTATTACCGCCGTCTCGGTTCGGACTCCGCGCTGCCGACCACCTCACAGCCCTCGATCGGCGACTTCCTCGCGGTGTACGAGCCGCTGCTCGATGCCGGGCACGAGATCGTGTCCGTCCACCTCGCCGGCGGCATGTCGGGAACGGTGCAGGCGGCCGAGCAGGCTCGCGATCAGCTCGACGACCGGTCAGACCGCGTCCACGTCGTCGATTCGGCGTCGGCGTGCGGCGGCGAGGGACTCGTCGCTCTCGCCGCGGCCGCCGCCGCGGACACCGGCGCCGACGGTGCCGCCGTCGCCGCCCACGCCCGCGCGGCGCGATCGGAGCTGAAGATGTGGTTCGCGATCGAGACGCTGGAGTACCTGCGCCGGGGCGGCCGGATCGCTGGAGCCCAGGCATGGCTGGGCTCGGCGCTGAGGATCAAGCCGATCCTCACCGTCGAGTCGGAGATCACCCCCGTCGAGCGCGTCCGCACCTCGCGCCGGGCATTCGAGCGGATGGTCGATCTGCTCCGCGATCGCGCTGCGGTCGGTGCCGATGCGTGGATGGTCCAGCACATCCAGGCGCCCCGCGAGGCGGCCGAGCTCGCCGCCCGCGGCACCGAGGTGTTCGGGGTGCCGCCCCGGGTGATCTCGGAGATCGGGCCGGTGATCGGGACCCACGTCGGGCCCGGCCTGCTCGGTGTCGGCGGGCTGCCCAGCAGCTATCTGAGCTAAGGGTCCGGCGTCGTCGACGGCGGCGGGCCGCCGTCACGCAGAGAGCTGCTTGCGCTGCTTGCGGCGGCGGCGGCCGAACGTGAGCGCACCGACCGCGGCGACGCCCCCGGCGAGCACGAACCCGGCGACGCCGGCGCCGATCAGCACCGGCCGCTCGTAGCGGCGCAGCTGCCCGCGCCAGTCGGTCAGCTTGACGACCTCCCCCCGCAGCTGCTCGACCGCCGTGCCGAGCTCGCGGCGGTTGCGCTCGATCGAGTCGCGGATCTCCTCCGGGCGGCGCGTCGGCTGGGGCATCAGCGCTGCACCCCCGACTGCACGGTCTCGCGGATCTGCTTGGCCTCGTCGATCGCCATCTGCGGGGTCGGAGCGCCGACCTTGAGCTTGCGCCACGCGAACAGGAACGCGCCGGCCGTCAGCAGGATGAGCACGACCATGACGATCGCGAACCCGATCCACAGGCTGCTGAACGCCGAGTTCAATCCCCAGGCGATCGTCAGCAGGATGAAGATGAGCGCGAAGACGCCGAACACGGCGCCGACCGCGGCCGCGGCGCCGCCGCGAGCGAGGCTCTGAACCTTCTGCGTGACCTCGGCCTTGGCCAGCTCGACCTCCTCGCGAACGAGGAGCGAGAGCTTGTCCGAGACCTCGGTGACCGCAGCGGCGAGGCTGTCGGTCTTCTCTCCGGGCTCAGCGGGCAAGGCGCTTGAGGATGAGGGCGAGGACGAGACCGCCGGCGAACGCGGCGGCGACCGCGATCTCGGGGCGGTCGGCCAGCAGCGATCCCGGATCAGGGGCGCCCGAGCCGGTGGCCCCATCGCCGCTGTACGTGGACACCGGTGGCGGCGGTGCGGTCGCGCCCGCCGGAGCGGCCGGGATTGGAGGCGGTTCGGGAACGGGGGGCGACGCCGCGGTCGGCGGCGGGACCGGCACCGGCTCCTCCGGGGGCGGCGGGGCCGGGGCCTCGGGGGGCGCGGGCGGCTCGTACGTCGTCTCGGCCCGGGCGTCGGTCGCCGGCTCCGGGGCCGGGGCGGGCGGCGCGGGTGGCGCCGGCGGGGTGACCTCGGTCGGGGGCTCAGGCGTGACGGAGTCTTCGGGCGCGACGCCCGCGGAGGCGTCGTTCTCCTCGTCGCCGGGAGGCTGGGGATGAGGCGGCTGGTCGGTCACTCAGGGGGATCTTCGCCGAAGACACGCATCCAGATCATCGCGGCGACGCGTGTCGCCGCGATGCTCGCCAGGCCGCCCAAGCCCGCCAGCATTCCGGACCAGATCAGGCGCTTGACCAAAGGGCTCTCCATCATCCGTGGGCATTCAAGCAGACTCGCCCCGACCAGCGGCGTCAGGAGCGGGCGAGACCGTGGCAGATCGTGTCGACGATCATCGTCTTGGCGAGCTCCAGCTCGTCGTCGCCGACCGGGGCGCTCTCGAAGATCCACCCGGTGAGGACCTGCTCGATCGCCCCGTAGAACGCCTGGGCGGCGAACTCGGGGGTGACCTGCGCGCGGAAGCGTCCCTCGGCTTGGGCCCGGGCGACGATCGTCCCGATCCCGATGTAGGCGTCGCGGATCTTGTCGACGTGGGTGAGCCCGAAGGTGTTGGCCGCGCGGGTGACCTCGACGATGATCACCTTCATCAGGTCGGGGTCGTGGCGGTAGGAGTCGATGATGAACGCCGCGATCGTCGCCAGCTTCTGTTCGGGAGGGCGCCCGGACGCGTCGGCCTCGGCGATCGCATCGAGCATCACGTCCCAGCGCTCGAGGAACAGCGTGTCGAGGATCTGCTCCTTGGAGGAGAAGTAGTGGTAGACGAGGCCGTACGCCACCCCCGCCTCGTCGGCGATGTCCGACACGCGGCAGGTGTGAAACCCCTGACGCGCGAACACGCGCACCGCGGCGTCGAGGATGACGCGCCGCTTGTCGATGGCGGCCGTGGTCACCGCGGATCCCAGACGTAGGTCTCGGGCCGCCGGCGCGCGAGCGACGGCAGGCGGCGGCGGGTGCGGCGGAGGCTGTCGATGTCCAGATCGGCGACGATCGCCGCCTCGGTGTCCGGTGCTCCGGCGAGCACCAGGCCCCAGGGGTCGACGATCAGCGACCGCCCTCCGGAACGGAGTCCGCCGGGATGATCGCCGATCTGGTTGGGAGCGATGACGAAGCACTGGTTCTCGATCGCCCGCGCGCGCACGAGAACCTCCCAGTGATCGCGCGTGGTGGGCAGCGTGAACGCCGACGGCACGGTGATCACCTCGGCGCCGCGGAGCGCGAGGATCCGGTAGAGCTCAGGGAAGCGCAGGTCGTAACAGATGCTCATCCCGAGGGTCCACCCGGCGGCGAGCCCGCCGACGACGATCTCGTCGCCGGCCTCCTCGGTCGCCGACTCCGCGTACACGGCGCCGTCGACCTCGACGTCGAACAGGTGGATCTTGCGGTAGATCGAGCGCAGCTCGCCGTCGGGACCGACGTGGACGCTCGTGTTGGCGCCCTTGGCGCGCTCGGGCACGTGCTCGTAGATCGATCCCGCCACGAGGTCGATGCCCAGCTCGCGGGCGGTGTCGCGCGCCCACGAGATCGCCGGACCGTCGAGGGTCTGGGCGCCCGCCGCCATCTGCTCGCGGGTGCCGAGCACCGACCACTTCTCCGGGAGCACGACGAGCTCCGCGCCCCGGCCGGCGCCGTCGCGCACGAGCGTGTCGGCACGCTCCAGATTACGATCGGTGTCTCCGCTCGCGTTCAGTTGGATGGCGGCTGCCCGCATGTACGTCCTCCCGATCCGGGTGCACCCGATTGACTGGTCAGTCAGTGTTGCACGAAATCCCGGATCCCCGCTGGCGGCGCAGCTCGGCGAGCAGCAGCTTGGAGTGCATCGCCCCGACGAGCTCGCGCAGCGGCTGGGCGCCCGACGAGATGATCTGCACCGCCCGGTCGACCTCGACCTCGCCGGCGAGCCGATCGAGGAGCACGCGCACCTCCTCGGCGACGAGCGGTGCGAGAGCCTCGCGGTAGCGCAGCGTGTCATAGACGGTGAAGCCGAGCGTCTCCGCGTACCCGCCGGCGCGAAACCGCGAGATCGCCTCGATGATCGCGACATCGTCGGCGTCGTAGCCCCGGGAGCCGGGCGTCAGCACCTCGAGCGCCACCAGACGGTCCAGCACGTGGGGGGGCACGTCGTAGGTGGCGCGCACCGTGGCGCGCGACACACGCCCGCTCTCGCCGGCCTCGATCGCCCGCTCGAGGATCCGGTCCTCGAGCTCGATCACCCGCGCCGCCCGCTCCGGATCGTCACCGATCACCATTCGGATCACCCGCAGGGGCATGAACCGCTCCTCCTGGAGGCGCTTGATCAGCTTGACCCGGTCGACGAACCGCTCCGGGTAATACGCCATGTTGCGGCTCGTGCGCACGACCTCCCGGTCGGAGCCGAGCAGGCCCTCGCGCAGGTAGTGCTTGACCGTCCCCGCGCTCACCCCGGAGCGCTCGGCGAGCTCGGACATCTTCAGCATCCCGTCGGTCGCCGCCATCAGCGCGAGAGGAAGCTGCCGGTCGTCGTCTCGTCGCACCCGGCGACGGCGCCCTGCTCGCGCAGCGCGGCGATCTCGGCCCCGCCGTACCCGGCGGCCGTCAGCACCTCGTCGGTGTGCTCGCCCAGTTCCGGGCCGGGAGCCCGCACCGGATCGCCCGGCGTCCGGCTGAGCTTGATCGGCACGCCGAGGAGCTTCACCGGGGCGAGCGCGCCGGGCTGCGCCAGCTCGATGACCATCTGACGCGCCGCCACCAGCTCGGACTCGAGCGCCTCGTCGAGCTCGAGCACCGGTTCCAGGCAGCAGTCGTGCGCGGCCGCGAACGCGCCCCATTGCTGCCGCGTGCGTGCCCGGAACACGGCGCAGACGGCGTCGTGGGAGGGCGAGCCGGGCGAGTCGAACGCATGGTCGACGAGGTCGGGCCGGCCGACGCCGTGACACCACGCCTGCCAGAACTTCGGCTCCAGCGCCCCGAGCGTCACGTACCCGTCCGCGCAGGCGTAGGGCCGGTAGCAGTTGTAGCGCCCGGCCAGCCCCAGCTCGCCGCGCCGCGGCGCGCGCCCCGTGGCGAACACCTCGGCGGCGAGCATCGCCAGCCACGACAGCGCGCCGTCGAACATCGAGCAGTCGACGAGCTGGCCGACGCCCGATCGCTCGCGCTCGCGCAGCGCGATGAGGATCCCGACCGCCGCCATCAGCGCTCCCCCGCCGAGGTCGGCGATCTGTACCGCGGCCTGGATCGGCGGGCCGTCGGCTGCGCCGGTCAGCCCGAGGATGCCGTTCAGGCCCAGGTAGTTCATATCGTGGCCGGAGCGATCCCGATTGGGTCCGTCCTGCCCGTAGCCGGTGATCGCGCAGTAGACGAGACCGGGGTTGACCTCCCGCAGCCGGGCGTAGCCGACGCCGAGCCGGTCCATCACCCGGGGCCGGAAGGACTCGAGCAGCACGTCGGCCCCGGCCGCCAGCCGCTCCAGCACGGCGCCGCCCGCCTCCGTCTTCAGGTTCACGCGAATCGAGCGCTTGCCCCGGTTCAGCGACAGGAACAACGCGCTGCGCGCCGTCCTCGCTGCGCCCTCGTGGTACGGCGGCGACCAGCGGATGTAGTCGCCGATTCCGGTGTCCTCCACCTTGATCACGTCGGCGCCGAAGTCCGACAGCAGCAGCGAGCAGAAGCCCCCGGGAAGCAGCCGGGTCAGATCGAGGACCGTCAGACCATCGAGGGGCAGCCCGGTCACGCCGCGCGCGCCCCGCGGACTCCGGGGCCGATCCCGAGCAGCCGGCGCGCCTCCTCCACGGTCGCCGGCCGCCGGCCGCAGTCCACGGTCAGCTGCCGGGCCTTGGCGATCAGGTCGCCGTTGGAGCGCGCCATCTCGCCGTCCGGGAGATAGAAGTTGTCCTCGACACCGACGCGGACCGACCCGCCGAGGGTCAGGGCGGCGGCGACCATCGGCCACTGATCGCGGCCGATCCCGATCACCCCCCAGTGGTGCGTCCCCGCGGGCAGGTTGTCGGCCATCGCCGCGAGGTTCCGGGCGCTCGCCGGGACTCCCCCTACCACCCCCATCACGAAGTCGGCGTGCAGCGGCGCGCCGAGCAGCCCCATGTCGTGCAGCGGTGCCAGTGAGCCGACGTGGCCGACATCGAAGCACTCGTGCTCGGGCTTGATCTGCAGGCGACCCATCGCCTCGAGCAGCTCGACGATCTCGTGAAACGGGTTGGCGAACACGAACTGGAACACGAACGCCTTGCGCGCGGACGAGTACTTGGCGTAGTTGAGCGATCCCATGTTCAGCGCCGCCACCTCCGGGCGGCACGCCTCCAGATACGCGACGCGCTTGGCCACCGGCACGCCGATCGTGCCCGTGGAGAAGTTGATGATCGCCGCGTCGCCGACCTCCTCGACGATCGCATCCCGGATCGCCCGGAAGTCCTGCACCTCGTAGCTCGGGCTCCCATCGGGGGTGCGGGCGTGAATGTGGATGTGGACGCCTCCCTCGTCGACGATCCGCCGGGCCTCGGCGGCGTAGTCGGCCGGCGTGTACGGGATCGCCGGACACTGGTCGCGGTTGGCCAGCGCGCCGGAGATCGCGCACGTGAGGATCGCGGGATCCTCGACGCTCACACCGGCACCACGCCCGACCGCTTCCACGGCCGCTGCACCCGCTTGCCGGCCGCCATCTCCAGGCCGCGGCAGATCGTCGCCCGCGTCTGGCGCGGATCGATCACGTCGTCGATCATGTCGTTGCCCGCGGCGACGTAGACGTCGATGATCTGGCGGTAGGTGTCGATCAGCTCGCGCCGCTTGGCCTCGGGGTCCGCGGCCTCCTGGACCTGCTTACGGAACACGATCTCGACCGCGCCCTCGGCGCCCATGACGCTGATCTCCGCCGACGGCCAGGCGACGATCAGGTCCGGCTCGTAGGCGCGGCCGCACATCACGTAGTAGCCCGCGCCGTAGCCCTTGCGCAGCACGACGGTGATCTTCGGGACGGTGGCATTGGCGGTGGCGTAGAGCATCTTGGCGCCGTGGCGGATGATCCCCGCCGCCTCGACCTTCGTCCCGACCATGAACCCGGGGACGTCCATCAGGTAGACGAGCGGGATCCCGTACGCGTTGCACAGGTTGATGAACCGGGCCGCCTTGTCGGCGGAGTCGTTGTCGAGGATCCCCCCGAGCTGCCTGGGCTGATTGGCGACGATGCCGGCCGGCCGGCCGCCGAACCGGGCCAGGCAGGTGATGATCGTCCGCGCGAACTGGGGCTTGAGATCGAAGTACTCGCCGTCGTCGGCGATCCGCCGGATCACCTCGTACATGTCATACGGCGTGCGGTTGGAGTCCGGGAGCACGTCGAGCAGCGCCTCGTCGGCGCGGTCGATCGGGTCCGTGGTCGGCCGGATCGGCGGAGGCTGCTCGCAGCTCTGGGGAAAGAAGCTCAGGTAGCGCTTGATCTGCTCGATGCACTCCGGGTCGTCGGCGACCTCGAGGTCGGCGACGCCGGACTTCCGGCAGTGCACCCGCGAGCCGCCGAGCTCCTCTTGGGTGACGTCCTCGCCAATCGCGGCGCGGACGAGATGGGGCCCGGCCAGCGCCATGCTCCCCCGGCCCTTGACCATCGGAACGAAATCGGCGAGACCGGGGATGTACGCGGTCCCGGCCGCGCACGGGCCCATCAGCGCGGCCACCTGGGGGATGACGCCCGAGTTGATCACCTCTTCACGGAAGAGGTGGCCGCTTCCGGCAAACAGCGACCCGACCGCCTCCTGGATCCGCGCGCCGGCGCTGTCGAGCAGCCAGATGAACGGGATGCGCTTGGTCAGGGCGAGCTCGCGCAGGCGGGTCACCTTGAGCTCGCCGGTCATCCCCATCGACCCCGCCATCACCGTGAAGTCGTAGGCGGCGACCGCCACGAGGCGCCCGTCCACCTTGCCGTAGCCGGTGATGACGCCGTCGGCGGGCGCATCGCGGCCATCCATCGCCCGCTGGGAGAAATGCGGTCGGCCATGGATGCCGAGCTCGACGAACGTCCCGGCGTCGATCAGCAGCGCGATCCGCTCGCGCGCGGTCAGCTTGTCCTGGGCATGCTGGGCGGCGATCTTCTCCTCTCCCCCGCCGAGCATGATCTGCTTCCGTCGCGCGCGCAGGTCGTCGGCGAGCGGGCGCAGCAGGCTGGTAGTGGGGATGTCGGTGGCCACGGCTGCGTGAAGTGAGACGTTCTACTTGCCACTGTCGCACGTGGCCCGGCGGCCCGTCAAGCGAGGGAGCGGGCGAGTGTGCCAATTTCGCCACGAGAGCGTCGAAACTTCGAATCTTCGGCCGGCAACCCGCGTGAACCGGCCGCAGACTGTGAGACATGGCGCCACGAGCGGGCGGCTCGGTGCAAGCGGTCACGCCTCCGGCGGCGCGTGTCCGGCCACGCCCGGACCCCGGGACCAGCGGGACACGCTGCGTCAGATTGCTCGGTGCTTGCACCGAAACGCCCTTTCTGGGGCGGCCGGACGAGCGGATCGCCGCGATCGCCCTGGCCCAACGCGGCCGCGTCGCGCGCCGGCAGCTGCTCGCGGCCGGTATCAGCTCGAGCGCGATCTCTCGCCGGGTTCGCGGCGGTCGGCTTCATCCGCTGCACCGCGCCGTGTTCGCCGTCGGCCACCCCGGAGCCGTCGCGCTCGGCGCCGAGACCGCGGCCCTCCTCGCCGCGGACGGCGCGGTGCTCAGCCATCTGTCGGCGGCGGCGCTCTACGGCCTGGTCGGGCCGCAGCTCGCCGACGAGCAGGTGCACCTGACCCTCGTGGGCCGCCGCGGCCCGACCCTGACCGGCGTCCGGATTCACCGCGCCGTCGGCCTCGAGATCCGCGACATGCGGATCCGCGACGGCCTTCCGGTGACGTCGCCGGCGCGGACGGCGCTCGACATCGCCCCGCTCGTCACCCGGCGCCAGCTCGAGCTCGCCCTCGATCGGGGAGTCGTCGACCGGATCCTCAAGCCGGCCGACGTGGCCGACATCCTCGCCCGCGCAGGCGGCCACCCGGGCCGCCGGCGGCTGGCCGCGGAGCTCGTCCACGATGGCCCGACCACGCTCACCCGCTCCGAGGCCGAGGAGCGCTTCCTGGGTATCGTCCGCCGCGCCGGTCTCCCCGCCCCCGTGTCAACAGCCGGCTGCACGGCTACGAGGTCGACTCCCACTGGCCCGACGAGCGGGCCGCCGTCGAGATCGACGGCTTTCGCTTCCACAGCAGCCGCCGGGCGTTCGAGCACGACCGGCGCAAGGACGCTGCGCTGCAGGCCGCCGGCATCGTCACCCTGCGGCTCACCTGGCGCCAGATCGCCGACGAGGCGATCGCGGTGGCGGCGCGGGTCGCTCAGCGCCTGGCGTGGTCGGCGCGGCGGATCGCCGACAGCCCGGAGGCATAACCTCGACTCAACGGCCCTTCCACTCCGGCTCGCGCTTGGCAAAGAACGCGCTCACCCCCTCCTGGATGTCCTCGGTGGAGAACGCGATCGTCAGCTGCGAGCGCAGGAAGTCGATCGCATCGGCGAACGCCATGTCCTGCTGGCGGTGCATCGCGTCCTTGCCGAGCTTCATCAGCACCGGCGACCTGCGCGCCAGCCGCTGCGCCCACTCGGCCACGACGCCGTCGAGCTCGGCTGCCGGCACCACGCGGTTGACGATCCCGATCCGCTCGGCCTCCGCCGCGGAGATCTGCTCCCCCAGGAGCATCAGCTCAGCCGTCTTCTTACGCCCGACGTTGCGGTAGATCAGCGCCATGATCATGAACGGGAACAGCCCGACGTTGATCTCCGGGGTCCCGAAGCGGGCGGTGTCCGCCGCGACGACCAGGTCGCAGGCGAGCGCCAGTCCCAGCGCTCCGGCGAGGACGTGGCCGTTGGCGGCGCAGATGGAGGGCTTGCCGAGCTCGCCGAGCAGCTCGAACACCCGCGGGAAGCGGCCGGTGGCGAAGTGCTTGTGGACGAGCGACACGTCGGCGGCGAAGCCTCCGAGGTTGCCGCCGCTGGAGAACACGCTCGGGTGGGTGGAGGTGATGACCACGCACTTCACCGCCGTGTCGTCGCGCGCGGCTTGCAGCGCCGCGATCACCTCCGTCAGCAGATCGTCGGAGAGCGCGTTCCGGGTGCCGGGCTCGTCCAACGCGATCGTCGCGACCCCGGTGTCCGTCACCCCGTAGGTGATCCTCTCGTAGCTCATCGCGCAAGCCTACGCGGCGCGGGCGGGCGCCGCTCGAGTGGCAAGTGAAAAGCTCCACTGTTTACTTCGCGGCGTCGCCCGGCTACCGTCCCGCTCGCCGCCCCACCAAATCAAGGAGTGCCCTCGATGGCCACCGCCGACGTCCTCAAGCCCGACTTCGCGACGCAGCGCAAGCACTTCATCTTCTCCGACGCGCACGAGCAGCTGCGGGAGTCGATCCGACGGTTCGTCATCAAGGAGCTCCAGCCGCACGCGGAGGAGTGGGAGGAGACGACGTTCCCCAACTGGGTGTTCGAGCGGATGGGCGAGCTCGGCTTCCTCGGGCTCGACAAGCCCGAGGAGTACGGCGGCCAGGGCGGGGACTACTACACGAGCCTCGTGCTCGCCGAGGAGCTGGCCCACTCGCATTCCGGGGGACTGGCGATGGGGGTGGCGGTCCAGACCGACATGGCGCTGCCGCCGATCCTCGCGTTCGGGACCGAGGCCCAGAAGCAGGAGTGGGCGGTGCCCGCGATCCGCGGCACGAAGATCCTCTGCATCGGGATCACCGAGCCTGACGCGGGCTCTGACGTGGCCGGGATCAAGACGCGCGCGGTCCGCGACGAGGCGACCGGCGGGTACATCATCAACGGCTCCAAGACGTACATCACCAACGGCCACCGCGCCGACGCGATCGTGCTCGTCACCAAGACCGGGGCGGGCGGGTCCGATTCCGGTTACGACGGATTCACGCTGTTCCTGGTGGCGATGGACACGCCGGGGGTGATCCGCGAGAAGCGGCTGAAGAAGCTCGGCATGCACGCCTCGGACACCGCGCTGCTCGCGTTCCAGGACGTGCGGGTGCCGGCCTCGGCCGTGTTGGGGTCGATCGGCAAGGGCTTCTACCACATCATGTGGGAGCTGCAGGGCGAGCGGCTGATCGGCGCCGCGGGCGCCGTCGCCGGCGCCCAGCAGGTGTTCGAGCGGACGCTGCAGTACGCCAAGGAGCGCAAGGCATTCGGCCGCGCCATCGGCCACTTCCAGGTGACGCGGCACAAGTTCGCGGAGATGGCGACGAAGATCGAGACCGCGCGGCAGATGGTCTACACGAGCGCGTGGCGCTTCCACAACGGCGACTACCCGGTGCGCGAGATCACGATGGCCAAGCTCTACGCGGCGCGGATCGCCGTCGAGGTGGCCGACGAGTGCATCCAGATCCACGGCGGCGCCGGGTACATGCAGGAGTACGGGATCGAGCGCTCGTGGCGCGATCTGCGACTCAACCGGATCGGCGCCGGGACCGACGAGATCATGCTCGACGTGATCGGACGCTCGTACGGGCTGTAGCTACGGTTGTCGGGTGGGGAAATGGAAGGATGGGCGACGGTTTGGGCCAGGCCCGTACGTGCTCGGATTTCAGCGCGTGAACTGGGGCGACGAGTTCCCGTTCAGCGTTCCCGCCATCGCGAACATCGAGCGGCTGAGCCTCGACGAGTCGGTGACGCTCCTGGCGGGCGAGAACGGAAGCGGCAAGTCAACGATTCTCGAGGCCATCGCCGCGGCGATCGGCTTCGCGGAGCAGGGCGGTGAGCTTGCCCGCCTCGGTGAGCTGCCGGCTGTGCCTCGCAGCGTGCTCGATGATGCGCGTGCGCCGCTGCTGGCGCCGGTGCTGAGCGACACCAAGCCGCGAAACGGCTACTTCCTACGAGCCGAGAGCTTCTTCAACGTTGCCGAGTTCGTCGACAGCGGCGACCGGTTCGCTCCCGACCTCTCGTTATATGGCGACGTCCCGCTGCACGCGCAGTCGCACGGCGAGTCGTTCCTGGCGCTGGCCGCCAACCGATTCGGCGCGGACGGCCTCTACCTGCTCGACGAGCCGGAGGCGGCCCTGTCGCTCACCGGGGCGCTGGCGCTGCTCGCGATCGTGACCCGCGCCGCCAACTCCGGCGCCCAGTTCGTCATCGCCACCCACTCGCCGGTCCTGCTCGCCGCACCGGCCGCCCAGATCTATGAGCTAGACGAGGAAGGCATCAACAGCGCCGACTACGACGATCTACAAGCCGTGCGACAGATGCGCGGCTTCCTCGACGCACCCGACCGGTACCTGCGGCAGGTCATGACCGACTCAGAAGCCGGCGATGGCTGAGCGCCGCTGATATGCGCTGGCGAGGCAGCGCCCGACGGTCTCGGCGCGCTGGTGGTGGGGCGACGGACGTTCGATGTCACCGACGGATGGGACGGGCTGCGCCCGCTCGGGGTTCCGGTCGTCGTGCTCACTCACCGGCCGCCTCACCCGTGGATCGAAGCGCAGCCGGCTGCCGAGTTTGCCTTCGTCAGTAACGGGATCGACGCGGCGATCAACACCGCCCGCGGCCTCGCCGGCGATCGGAACGTGGGGGTCACCGCGGGGGTCATCGCCCAGCAGGCGCTCGACGCCGGGCTGCTTCACGAGATCTGGGTGATGCTCGTGCCGGTACTGCTCGGCGGCGTCGCCCGTTCTTCGAGCAGATCGCCAGCGGCCCGATCGCACTCGGCGATCCCGAGATCGTCGCTGGACGGGGCGTAACCCACTTGCGTTACTCGGTCCCACGTGATCGTCCTGCGAACGTCGACGCGGTGGCGCCCGGGTGAGCGATGAGTTTGCCGGCGAAGGACGGTCCATCATCAAAGACGCGAGGAACAGGAGGAAGAGCATGGCCGCCCGAGCCCGCCTGCAGGTGGTGCGCGACATCTACAGCGCCTACGAATCCGGCGATCGCAGCGTCGTCGAGGAGAACCTGGCCGAGGATTTTGTGTTCTCGGCCCCGCCCGACGTGGGCATCGACCGGGCCACCTACTTTGAGCGCTGCTGGCCGGCCGCAAAGACAATCACCGCCTATGACTACGCTCGGCTCCTGGAAGCCGGCGACGAGGTCATCGTGACCTACGAGGCCACCAGGACGGAAGGTCCACGGGTTCGCAACACCGAGATATTCGGCTTCGATGGCGGCAAGGTCAGCCGCGTTGAGGTCTACTTCGGCTGGAACCTCGACTGAACTGCCACCTCTGCACAGATGAGCGGCAGATAAGACAGGAGCGACGAGATGAGCCGAGCCGATGAGTCCCACTACGGCGTTGAAGCGGAGCTACGGGAGATCGTGCGTGAGCGCGTGGATGCCGTCCACGCCAAGGACCCCGCGCCGCTGGCCGCCCGCCAGGCGCCGGACATTGTGACCTTCGACGTCCTGCCGCCGCTGCACGCCCGGGGCAGCGACGCCGTTAAGGCCAAGACCCGGGCCTGGTTTGCCGCCTACGCCGGCGACATCGGCTACGAGGTGCAGGACCTCCGGGTGACAGCGCGCGACGATGTCGGGTTCTGCTCATTCCTGTACCACGTCAGCGGCACGCTCGCCTCTGGCGGAGAGGTCGATATGTGGGTGCGCGCCACCTTGGGATGCCGCCACATCGACGGAAAGTGGCTGATCACCCACGACCACGAGTCCGTCCCCTTCGACGCCGAGACCGGTCAGGCCCTCACCCAGCTGAGTCCCTGAACTTGGCGTCCCGGGGGAGCGAATCGCGCGTCGTAACGATGGTTCAGATCGGGCTCGGTCGGTAGGCGCGTGTGATTGGCGACCGCTGGGGGGTGACTTTGGCCGAAACGCGGCGTGACTACCCGTGTGACGATGTGGTACCGGATCCCGTGCTGGAGGCGTGGCGGGGTGTGACCGTGAGGGCTCCACGTCACCGCCTCTGGCCATGGGTGGCGCAGATCCGGTTGGCGCCCTACTCCTATGACTGGATCGACAATCTTGGGCGTCGGTCGCCACAGGAGCTCTGCGGGCTCGCGGATCCGGTCGCTGGGGAGTCCTTCACTGCCGCCTTGAGAGGACGTCCGATGGGGCATATCGTCACCGTGATCCCCGGGGAGCACCTGACCGGAGAGATCATGGGCGCGGTGATGTCCTACGTGCTCGTGCCTGAGGGTCCGAGCACTCGGCTGCTGCTGAAGGTCGTCATGCGCCAGGGACGAGCCATCGCACCATTGCTCTCGGTTGGCGATCTGGTCATGTCCCGGCGCCAGCTCCTGAACCTCGCTCGCCTCGCCGAGCGTCCGCCACCGAGCTGACGCATCCCATCGGAGCGCCCCGGGAACGCCGCTCTCAGGAGCGTCGGGACGCCGGTGACAGCTACCATTGCACGCCGTCATGACCGAGCCGAGCCAACCTGCCGGATATGCGGTCTCCAGCTTGGAGCAGATGGGCGACGGGCCCGGCTTTCGCAAGGTCCGCCAGGAGCTCGGCGTCACCGCCTTCGGGATCAACGCGATCGTGCTGCCGCCGGGTCATGCGAATGGGCTGCACTTTCACGATGAGCAGGAGGAGACCTACTTCGTGCACGATGGCACGGTCGAGTTCCGCTTCGGCGACGGCTCGACCCATCTGCTGCGCGCCGGTGGCGTGGTGAGGGTCGACGCCGCCACCCATCGGGGGATGCGCAATGCCGGGCAAGACAACGCCATCGTGCTCGTCGCCGGGGGCAAGGACGGCTACGTGGGCCGAGACGGCCAGGCCGTCGATGACAATCCGCGCGGCGGCCCTCCCGGCGCCTGACCGCGCCATCGTCTGACTGCCAGCTGGTTCACGCGGAGTGGCTGGGTGCCGCACGGCGGGAGGGCCCCCGCCGCATCGTCTACGCTCGCGAAAATGGACTCGGCACGAGGGCA
The DNA here is from genome assembly GCA_963731395.1 of uncultured Solirubrobacteraceae bacterium. Classification (GTDB taxonomy): domain Bacteria; phylum Actinomycetota; class Thermoleophilia; order Solirubrobacterales; family Solirubrobacteraceae; genus Palsa-465. Next base: position 117,627 of record CAVSVH010000012.1, on the reverse strand, counting down.
GCTCCTGATCGCGGGCCCCGGGCTCGCCGACCGAAACTTCTGGCGCACCGTCGTCCTGATCGTCGAGCACTCCGATGAGGGAGCGCTCGGCCTGGTGCTCAATCGTCCCTCGGAGACGACCGTGGGCGAGGCCGTGTCCGAGCTCGAGCGGCTGCTCGACACGGACGACCCGCTGTACGTCGGAGGGCCGGTCCAGCCGACCGCCCTGATCGTGCTCGCCGAGTTCGACGAGCCGGTGCAGGCGGCGCTGATCGCGTTCGAGGATGTCGGCGTCCTGGCGAGCGGCGCCCCGGAGACTCCCGACCTCTCCGTCCGCCGCGGACGCGCCTTCGTCGGCCACGCCGGATGGGGACCCGGCCAGCTCGACGACGAGGTGGAGCGGGGCGACTGGATCCTCGAGCCGGCGCAGCGCCAGGACGCGTTCACCGCGAGCCCCGAGGAGCTGTGGGAGTCGGTCCTGACGCGCAAGGGCGGCAGCTACGCGCTCGTCGCCCGCATGCCGCCCGACCCGTCGGTGAACTAAAGGGCATGGCCCACGACCATCAGCACGCCCACGGCCCCTCGCGGGAGACCGAGCGTCCGGCGCTGAAGCGCGCCCTCGCGCTGATCGTCGCGTTCATGTTGGCCGAGGTGACCGCAGGGGTCCTGGCCTCCTCGCTGGCGCTGCTGTCCGACGCGGCCCACATGCTCACCGACGCCGTCGCCCTGGCAATGTCGCTCGCGGCGGCGCGGTTGGCGTCGCGGCCGGCGCGGGGGGTGATGACCTACGGCTTCGGCCGCGCCGAGATCCTCTCCGCCCAGGCCAACGGCGTGACGCTGCTCGTGCTCTCGGTCCTGATCATCATCGACGCGCTGGAGCGGCTGGTGTCGCCGCCCCGGGTCGCGGCGCTGCCGGTGTTGATCGTCGCGCTCGTCGGCATTCCGGTGAACCTCCTCGCGGTGCGGATCCTCGCCCATGGCTCGGGCGAGCAGCGGAGCCTCAACATCGAGGGCTCCTACCGCCACATCCTCACCGACCTGTTCGGCTTCATCGCCACCGCGATCGCGGCGACCGTGATCCTGGCGACCGGTTTCCAGCGCGCCGACCCGATCGCCTCGCTGATCATCGCCGGGCTGCTGCTGTGGGCGGCGTACGGCCTGATCAAGGAGTCCGGACGCGTGTTCATGGAGGCCGCCCCCGCCGGGCTCGACCCGCTGGCGATCGGTCGCGCGCTGGCCGCCTATCCCGGCGTCGTGGAGGTCCACGACCTGCACGTGTGGGAGGTGACCTCGGGCTTTCCCGCGCTGTCCGCGCACATCGCGGTGCGCGCCGGGGACGACTGCCACGAGCTGCGCCGGAGCCTGCAGCGCATGGTCCAGGACGAGTTCGAGATCAGCCACACGACGCTGCAGGTCGACCACGAGGCCGCCGTCCAGGGGCCGCTGCAGATCGAGGTCCCTGAGCCGCGGGCGGGATACGAAACGGGCCACTAAGCTGGGTCGATGAAGCTGGTCAAGCCCGGACCGGATCGCGACGTTCCGCGCGGGATCGTCGGCGGCGCCGAGATATCGCAGACGACGGCCGGGGCCCACAACATCTACATGGGCCGCTTCCGCGTCCCCGCCGGCGCACGGTCGCTACCGCACTATCACGAGGGCTGCGAGAGCGCTCTGTACATGCTGACCGGCAGCGTCCGGATCCGCTGGGGCGATCACCTCGAGCAGCAGGTCGAGGTCGAGCCCGGCGACATGCTCTACGTGCCCCCGCGCGTCACCCACGTCGTCGAGAACGTCTCGGACTCCGAGGCCGCCGATTACGTGGTCGCCCGTGACTCGCCGCTCGAGGACGCGGTCATCGTGCCGTGGGCGCAGGAGCCGGCGTGAGACACGCCGCCGCCTCCGTGTCAGGCGCCGGCGGCCGCAGGATCTTCTGGCAGTCCTGGGCGCCGGAGGCGACACCGTCGATGGTCGTCGTCCTCGTCCACGGCGCCGGCGAGCACAGCGGCCGCTACGACCATGTGGCGCAGCGCTTGGTCGGCGCCGGCGGCGCGGTCTACGCGCTCGACCACCGGGGTCATGGACGCTCCGCCGGCCCGCGGGCGCTCATCGACCGGATCGACTTCGCGGTGGCCGACCTGCACCAGGTGGTAAGCCTGGCGGCGGCGGCGCACCCCGCCGCGCCGGTGTTCATGCTCGGTCACAGCCTCGGCGGCCTGATCGCGCTTCGCTACGCGACCGAGCACCAGGAACGTCTGGTCGGGCTCATCCTGTCGGGGGCGCTGGCGGAGTTGCAAGACGTGCCGGCGCCCCTGCGGCTGGTCGGCCAGGTGCTGTCGGCGGTGGCGCCGCGAACGCCGCTGATCGGCATCGACCCGTCGCTCGTCAGTCGCGACCCGGCGGTCGTGGAGGCCTACCGGCACGATCCGCTGGTCCACCACGGCAAGCTTCCGGCGCGGACGGCTGCCGAGATCGCCGATGCGGTTGGAGCGCTGCCGACCGCGGTGGGCGCGATCACCCTGCCGACGCTCGTTCTCTACGGCACTGCGGATCGGCTGTGTCCGCCGTCAGGAAGCGTGATGCTCGGCGAGCGGATCGGCGCTGCCGACGCGACCGTGACGGGCTATCCCGGCCTCTTCCACGAGATCCTGAACGAGCCGGAGCGCGACGCGGTGCTCGATGACGTGATCGGCTGGCTGTCGGAGCGGGCGCGCGCCTCCGCCGGGGATCCGGCCGGCGCCACCCGCTCGTAAGTGCCGTCGTCGGTCACGATCAGGCCGCCGCGGGTCAGCCACTCGGCGGCGCGCTGGGGTCCGCTGAGCAGCGCCGCTTTGGCCAGGACCTCTGCCTCGCCCGCGGTCGGCGCCAGCGCGGTCGCCTGGACGACGCCCGTGAAGGCCGGCTCACCGGTCCGGGGATCGAGCAGGTGGTGGGCGGGCCGGCCGTCGGCGCGGGTCCAGCTGCGCCGGCCGATGCCGCTCGTCGCGATCCCCCCGTCGACGGCGGTCCAGGTCTCGATCGCGGAGGCGTCGAACGGGCTCGTCACGTGCACCGGCCGCGGAAGCCGCGCGCGGCCGCCGACGCGGAGGTCCCCCGCGCAGTCGACCACGTAGGCGTCGAATCCCCCGAGCATCCCGGCGAGCTCGTCGGCGAACAGGCCCTTGGCGATCCCCCCGAGGTCGATTCGCAGCCCGGGAGGACGCACCACCGCGCCGGCGCGCGGGTCGATGTGGATCTGGCGCCAGCGCTCGTCGAGATGGGGCGCAGCCGCGGTCCGCGGCGGGGCGGGGCCGAGCGCCGGCGCGGTGGCGGGATCGCGATGGTCGGCATAGCCGGCGCGCTCGATCTCCGTGCCGAGGGTGACGTCGACCAGGCCGCCGGTGTCGCGCGCCGCCCGCAACGACACCTCGATGGCACGGCGCATCAGCGGGCTGACGGGGACGCTGCGGCGGGAGTCGCGGTTGAGCCGGGAGAGCTCGCTGTCATCCCGAAAGCGCGAGAACCGCCGGTGCCAGACGAGGAGTGCCCGTCGCGCCATCGTCGCGGCGGCGGCGGCGTCGCCGGGGCGGGCCTCATCGGCGACGATCACCGTGCACTCGCCGCCAAAGCAGGGGAACGTGTGGCGGTGCTCGAGTCGCCGGGGGCTAGGCCTGACCGCGTAGGCTCGATTCGTCACGATTGGTGTGACGTCACGGAGCCGACCGAGCCGCTCGAGCCGTTCGACGCTCCGCCCGTGGAGCTGATCGCACCGCCGGAAGCGGCGGCCCCCGCCGAGGCGGTCGCTGAGGAGCCCGACGAGGTCCCCGATGACGCGGTCGATGATGAGCCCGACGAGGCGCCCGGTGACGCGGTCGACGTCTGGCGCGCCAACGCCGGATCGTGACCGGTGATCAGGGTGACCGCGATCACCCCCCACACGATCATGAACAGTGCGACCGTCCCCCCGAGCACCCGCCGTCGGATCATCCGGACCCGCGCCCGCCGCGCCGCTTTGATGGTGGCCACGTCTGTCCTCGTCATGACCTCAGGATCGGACCGTCGCGTAGACGATGCCTGTGAACGGCGTAAGAAGCGCGTATGAGCGAAGCTCAGGCGACTGAGCGACGGCGAGACGCGCGATGACCTCGCCGCTCCAGCTCCTCGTGCTGCCGGCGGATGCGATCGAGGATCGTGTCGGCGGCCTCCTGCTGGAGCTCACGCGACGGGTCAGCGACCACCTGAAACGCCAGCGGCTCGCCGTAGCTCACCGTCACCCGCGGGAACCGCAAGCGCTTCCAGTTGCGCACCTGATGCGAGCCGAGGATCGCCACCGGCACCACCGGCGCCCCCGACTCCAAGGCCAGGCGGCCGATCCCGGGCCGCGCCTCGGCCGCCACCTGCCCCGTGCGGGAGCGCCCGCCCTCGCAGTACATCCCGATCGCGCCGCCGCGCTCGAGGATCCTGTACGCGCTGATGAACGCCTCGTCGTCCTGGCTGCCGCGGCGCACCGGGAAGACGCCGCCGTGAGTGAAGACCCACTGGGCCGGCCCCGGCGCGAACAGCTGCGACTTCGCCATGAACTGGATCCGCCGGCGCACGAACGCGCCGGCGAAGAAGTGGTCCATGAACGAGGCGTGGTTGGGGGCGAGGATCAGCGGTCCCGCCGGGACGTTGTCCGACCCGATCGCGCGCGCCCGGAACGTGATCAGGGCATGGAGCACGGTGATCACCCGCACCACCTCGTAGATGGCCTCGGGCTCGCCCTCCCGCACCCGCGCGTGAAACGGGGCGAAGTACTCCTTGGGGCGCTCGTCGCGGTAGCGCTGGGGCTTGATCTCGACGTCCGGCATCGCCCCGCCGACGATACCTGCGTCCCCGTCGGTGGGCGGCGCCGGACGTCTCCGGGGGCGCTATCCCGCCAGCCGGCGCGCGAACGCCTCCAGCCCGCCACGCCAGCCGCCATCGCTGTCCACCGCCGCGCGCATCGACTCCCAGCCGTCCCCGTGTCGCTCGAGCCCGCGATGGGCAAGCTCGACGCGTGTCCGGGTCGGCGTCTCGGCGATGAACTGGATCTCGACCTCGCTGCATCGCTCGGGGTCTGACTCGATCGCCCACTCCAGGGTGATGTCCCAGCTGAACACGACGCGGTCGGGCGGCTCGTAGGCGAGGACGCGCGCCCAGCGGCACACGCTCCCGTCGACCGCCCGGTCGTAGACGGACCCGCCCACGCGGGGCTCGAACACCATCTCCGCCAGTTCGCCCTGGAGGATGTGGTTGCTCTCCGGCCACCAGCTGCCCATGTCCGCGGTGAACACGTCGAAGGCCCGGTCGATCGGCGCGTCGACGACGATCGAGGCGTGAACGGGGACGACGGTGGATCGGGTGCTCATTGCGTTTCCTCCTGCTGGTGGTCTTCGACGGTCGCCTTGTACGCGGCCAGGGCTTGGTTCCAGAAGTGATCGAGGTACGCGCGCAGGTCGGTGAGCCCGCGGGAGTCCATCCGGTAGATGCGGCGGTTTCCCGCGGGAGCGTCTGAGACGAGGCCGGCGCCCTTGAGCACCCGCAGATGCTGGGAGACCGCCGGCCGGCTCACGGGCAGGTGGCTCGCCAGCTCGCCCACCGACTGGGGCTGCCGGGCCACCCGCTCGAAGATCTCGCGCCGGGTCGGGTCGCCGAGCGCGGCGAACATCGGAGCCGCCGCCACCGTCGCTGCGTTCGCGTAAGTCATCACTTACGGTAAGTCTAAACTTACGCGGACCGCTCGTCAACCCCGGCGCGCGGCGACCTCACGTCACCGGGGCAGCACACGGTGCAGCGAGCCGACCGCGATCCGGTGATTGACATCTGCGCCTGGTCCCGAGATCCCGCAGCCGGTCAACATGGACCAGCCCCCGCTGAACCGCGGCGACCTGCGCCAACCGCCGTGATCCCTTCCTCAACCTGCAAAAGCCGACAGATCCGAACTCGGCCTCCGGAATTGTTGCCCAATGCATCGTCAGCCTGCGTTACGCGCCAAACTTGCAGGCGCAAACCGGCTCTGTCGCGGAACGCATGCTCACGGCGAGGAGCGACACGAGCCATGGGCACGACAGAGCCGCGGCGCTATCCCTGCAGCGGGAGCACGAGCGCCGGCTTCTCGATCGTGTGATCGGTGCTCGTCGTGACGACCGCCGTGCCGATCGCGAAGAACTCGATCACGTGCGACCCCCAGCCGTGGCTGCGCTCGACGATCCGCGCGCCGACGATCCCCTCGGACTGCAGCCCGTCGGCCTCGGTCTGCATCCGCTCCATCGCCAGCTCGCGCGCCTCGTACAGGGCCTGGGTGAAGTTCGGCATCTCGATGTTGCGGCCGACCTGCTTGAGCGAGGCGAGCATGCCCTGGCGGGCGACGTGGTAGACGCAGTTGCCCATCACGAGCCCCGCCGGCCGATATCCGGCGCGCAGCAGCGTCGCGAAGTCCTGTCCGCTCATGTCCGACGTGAACGGGCGTCCGTTCGGGGCCCGGTGCAGCTCGCCCTCGCGATGCCTGACAGCGGTCCCGACGGCAATGAACTCGGCCAGGTCGGCGCCCCACTCATACCGGCCGATGTCGAGCCGCACGCCGACGACGCCATCGGCGCCGAGCTGGTCGGCCTCCTCCTCCATGCGGGTCATCGCCAGCTCGCGGGCGTGGTACATCGCCTGCGTCAGCACCCCCATCTCCTGGTTCTGGTTCCACATCGCCTGCTGGTAGCCGATGTGGTAGATCGAGCTGCCGATTACCAAACCAAGCGGCTCGAAGCCCGACTGCTTGACGAGCAGGAACTCGTTGACGGACAGATCGCTCGTGAAGAAGCCCCGCGCCACCTCCTGCTTCATCCGCGCGATCCGCTCGCGCCCCGATGCCGGGATCCCGGCCAGCGATCCCGACTCGTAGGCCGCGGCGTGCGGGGCGTCGGCCGTGGCGACGTCCGGCGCCGGCGCGGTCTGAGAGTCGTCGTCGCGCTTGAGGAACCCCATCGTGTCTCCTATTCGTTGAGCAGGCGCTCCAGCGCCTGCCGGGTTGTCTTGCTGCGCTGCGCTTGGACCGACAGCGCCTCTCCGAGCGCTTGCAGCCAATCGTCGGTGCCGAGCTCCTCGCTCTTGAGCACGATTCCGCCCGAGAGCCGAGAGCAGAAGGTCGCAAGCGTTCCGCCCCCCGCGCGCAGCTCCAGCCGCCGGCCGCCGGCGTCGAGCGCGATCCGCCGCACGTGCTTGGGGCCGAACATCCCGTCGCGACGCCGCTCGACGGCGACGCCACCGGGAACGGCCTCCTCCAGCTTGACCGCCAGCGCCTCGACGAAGGCCCGCGTGTCGCTGGTGTCCGCGCGCAGCGACGCGGCGAGCAGGTCGATGTCCAATCCGGTGTCGGCGTCCTGTTCGCTGGCCATGGCTTCGCGTTTCAGGCTACGCCCTCCCGGGCATCGCCGCCGCCGGAGATGCCGCGGAAGATGCGTTTGCGTCGTCGGTGCGAGGGTAATACGCGGCTGGATGGACAGGGCCGGCTGATCCGCTTTTAGTCGTCTTCGGCAGGGAGGAAAGATGCTTCACGTACGCTCGTCGCGATCTTCGTCCGCGTGGTGGCGGTTGCTCACCGGGACAGGCGCGTTGCTCGCCACGTCGCTGGTGCTCGCCCTTTCGGGCAGTGGGAGCGCGTCCGCCGCCACGACCGCTCAGGCACAGCCGAGCGATCCGTCGTGCCCGTGGGTGCACTCCTCAGAGCCGATCGCCGAACGTGTCGCCGACGTGATCAGCCACATGACGCTCGACAACGAGATCACGATCGTCGAGGGTCACGGCACCGCCAATGAGCCGCCCACTCCGGGGGGCAACCCTTACGTTTTCTACATGCCGGGGATCCCCAGCCTGTGCATCCCATACCTGGGCGAGGAGGATGGGCCCGCCGGAGTCGCCGACGGCCTGAGCGGCGTCACCCAGCTTCCGGCCGGCGTCGGAGTCGCCGCGACGTGGGACCCGTCGCTGGCCGGCCGCTATGGCCGCGTGATCGGCTCCGAGGAGCTCGGCAAGGGGGCCGAGGTCAACCTGGGCCCGACAGTGAACATCGACCGCGACCCGCGCTGGGGCCGGTCGTTCGAGGCGTTCACCGAGGATCCGTTCCTCAACTCCGCGCTGACCGTCGGCGAGATCAACGGTGTCCAGAGCACCGGAGAGATGTCGCAGGTCAAGCACTACGACGCCTATAACCAGGAGACGAACCGCAACACCCCGCAGGACAACGTCGTCGTCTCAAACCGGGTACTCCACGAGATCTACATGCCGGCGTTCGAGGCCGCGGTCAAGCAGGCCAACGTCGCGTCGGTGATGTGCGCCTACTCGTGGGTGAACGGCAATGCCAGCTGCAATAACAGTTATCTGCTCAACAGCGTGCTGAAGCAGGAGTGGGGCTTCCGCGGCTTCGTGACGTCCGACTACGGGGCGCTTCACGGGGTCGACGGGGCGGTCGACGGGACCGACCAGGAGCAGCCGTTCAACACCAACTACGGCACCCTGCTGGAGACGGCGGTGAGCAACGGGACGATCCCGAAAGCCGTGCTCAACACGATGGTCCAGCGGATCCTCACCCAGATGTTCCGCTTCAACGTGATCGACAATCCGCCGAGCCCGACGACGTCGGCCACGGTGACGACGCCGGGGCACGTGGCGGTCGCCACCACCGTCGCCGATCGCGCCGCGACGCTGCTGAAGAACAGCGACCAGACGCTGCCGCTGTCGGCGAACCATGCCGGCAAGGTGGCCGTGATCGGGCCGTCCGCGGATGCCTCGCCGACGGACGGCGGCGGCGGCAGCGCGTACGTGCTCCCGTCGCAGACGGTCACCCCGCTCCAAGGGTTGGAGGCAGCGGCCAGTGGCGGCACCCACCTCGTCTATCAGCAGGGGCTGCCGACCGACAGCTCGCTGCCGGCCATCCCCGCGACGGCGCTGTCACCGGCGTATGCCTCGACGCCGTACGGCGGCAGCTACACCGGGACCCTGACCGCGCCGGAGACGGGGACGTACGTCCTCGCCATCAGCAACCCATGCAAGTGCTACACGCCGACCTATCTGTCGGTCAACGGGCAGCAGATCATCGATGACCCGGGGACGCCGCCGGTCGACGTCTACTCGGCGGCGATCGACCTGACCCAGGGACAGACGTACACGATCAACATCAGCGGGGCGTCGGGCAGCCTGACGTGGGGCACCCCGTCGGCGCTGCAGCCGGGGATCGACCAGGCGGTCGCGGCGGCGAAGGGCGCGTCCGCGGCGATCGTGGTCGTGTCCGACGACACCGAGTCCGAGGCCACCGACCGGCTGAGCCTCAACCTCCCGTCGGCCCAGAACGAGCTCGTGTCGGCCGTGACCGCGGCCAATCCACACACTGTCGTCGTCGTCGACGCCGGTGCGCCGATCCTGATGCCGTGGCTGTCGCAGGCGGGCGCGGTCCTCGACGCCTGGTACCCGGGAGAGGTCAACGGCACCTCGCTGGCCCGGGTCCTGTTCGGCCGGGTCAATCCGGGCGGCCATCTCCCGGTGACGTTCCCGACGAGCCTGTCGCAGGTGCCGGCATCGACGCCGGCCCAGTTCCCAGGAGTCGGCGGCAACGTCGAGTACTCGGAAGGGGTCGATGTCGGCTACCGCTGGTACGACGCCAACAAGGTCACCCCGCTGTTCCCGTTCGGGTTTGGCCTCTCTTACACGCAGTTCGCGTTCAGCAACCTGCGGGTTGGGCCGGCCGTCACCGACGGGACTGGCGAGGTGCAGGTGTCGGCGACGGTGCGCAACACCGGCTCGCGGGCGGGCAGCGACGTGGCTCAGTTGTACCTGGCCGACCCCGCCGCCGCCGGCGAGCCGCCCCGCCAGCTCGTGGGCTTCCAGCGCGTGCAGCTGGCGCCGGGGCAGTCGCAGCGGGTGTCGTTCGTGATCACCCCACGCGACACGTGGTGGTGGGACGTGGCGGCCAACGGCTGGAGCCAGAGCGCCGGATCCTACGGCGTGTTCGTGGGCGACTCGTCGGCGCTGGCCGATCTGCCGCTCCAGGGCTCGTTCACGATGGCCAACACCCCGGCGGCGCGACAGGTGCTGATCAGCGCCCCGAGCTCGATGGCGCCCGGTAGGGCGGCCAAAGTGCAGGTCAGGCTGACCGCCGGCGGCAACGAGACGCTGCCGGTGGTGCGGTTCGCGCTCCAGCTGCCGCCCGGCTGGACGGTGCGCTCGTCACGGCGGACGACGGTGCTCTCGGTGCGACCCGGGCAGTCGCCGACGGCGACGTTCCGTGTCGCGCCACCCAGCTATGCGCCGCCGACCGAGGCGACCATCCATGCCACCGCCGACCTCGGTCGCTACGCCCAGCGCGAGGCGGGGGTGAACGTGACCGTGGGGTGAGCCGTCCGGCAGCGGGAGCCGGCCGGACGGCGCCGCCGGATCAGATGCCGCCGCGTTCAATGAAGAACGCGGCGGCACCGGCGAGCACCAGCAGCAGCGCCAGCAAGACCACCGCCGTGAGATGAGACCGCCCCGGCCGCCGCCGCGCGAGCTGACGGCGGGAGAGCGAACTCAAAAACAGTCGGGACTCGGGCATCGCCTCGTGTAGGTGTCGATCCATATCTTGGCGGACGTCGAGAGTCAACCGGCGGCGGCGGACAGACCCCGGAACGAGGGGGTTTTTCCACGCGTGCGGAGGCCGGGGATCCACCCTCGCGACGGCGGATGGCATCGGGGGCGGCCGATAGGGTGTGCTCGCACTCGTTTGCGACACCCACGAGCAACAGGAGGGCTGGCGAGGTGACCGAGGTCGAGGCCCACATCACGGGCACCGTGTGGAAGATCGAGGTCGAGGTGGGCGACTCCGTCGAGGAGGGCGATGCGGTCGTGATCCTCGAATCGATGAAGATGGAGATGCCCGTCGAGGCCGAGGACCCGGGCGTGGTGACGGAGATCCGCTGCGCCGAGGGTCAGTCGGTGTCCGAGGGCGACACGCTCGTTGTCCTCGAGTAGCTCCGCGGGAGAGCTGCGGGTCGACGAGCCCGCGCCCGGAGTGGCGCGGTTGACGATCTCCAACCCCACGCGACGCGGCGCGCTCGACCAGGCGATCCTGGATGGTCTCGCGTCGACGATGCCGGCGCTCGACGTCCGGTGCGTGATCATCACCGGCGAAGGGTCGACGTTCTCCGCCGGCTATGACATCGCTGATCTCCCCGAGGCCGTGTTCGCCGACGAGGCCGAGCGGTTCGTGGCTCACCCGTTCGCCGCGGCCATCGATGCGGTCGACACCTACCCGTACCCGACGCTGGCGGCGCTCAACGGACACGCCATCGGCGGCGGGCTGGAGCTCGCGCTGGCCTGCGACCTGCGGATCGCCGCCGACTCGGTCACGCTCGGGATGCCACCGGCCAAGCTCGGGCTGGTCTACTCGCACACCGGCATCCGCAAGTTCATCGATGCGATCGGGGCACCGCGCACCCGTGAGCTGTTTCTCGTCGGCCGGCGGATCGACGCGGCGACCGGACACCGATGGGGATTGGTCAACTCGCTCGTCGCGCCCGAGCGGCTCGCCGACGCCGCGGTCGAGCTCGCGTGCGAGATCAGCGGCAACGCCCCGCTCGCCCAGCGCGGCAACAAGCGCGTGATCGAGGCGCTGCTCGCCGGACGGGGGACGCTCGCGCCGGCGGTGCGCGACGAGCTGCTGTCGCTGCGCCACAACTCGTTCCGGTCCGACGATTTCCGCGAGGGAGTGCGAGCCTTCGCGGCGAAACGGCCGCCGGAGTGGACGGGGCGGTAGTCCACCCACGACGGCTGTGCGATCGGGAGTCAGGATGCCGCAGCGGCCCGGCGCGCGCGGTTCCACTCGGCCTTGTGCGCGCGCTTCGCCGCCTGATACGCGATGAGCGCCTCGGGTGAGTCGACATCGCCCAGCGTCGGGTGCGACGGCACCAGGCCGTCGGCGGCGGTGACGCCGAACTGCTTGGCGAGGACGGCGCCGAGCGACGTGATCTTCATCTCGCCGAACCCGGGCAGCGCCATCAGATTGGCCCGCAGCCCGTCGGTGTCGGCGGCGTCGGTCCAGATCCGCGCCGCGTCGCCGTCATATACGTCGCGCACGTGGACCGCCAGATCATGCACTCGCTGAGCCATCGTCCCCGGGAAGCGGTGGATCGCCGGCTTGGCGCGGAACACCGACTCCAGATCGGCCCCCGCCAGGGTCTCGGCGTCGATCGAGCCGAGGCGCTCCTGAATTACGAGCGGCCCGGCGAATGCCTTCGGCACCGACACCTGCTGGTCCAGCGCGAACCCGACGAGGAGGGCCATCGGATCGGAGGCGATCAGCGCGTTGGCAGCGTCTGATCCGGTGAAGTACAGACGCTCGGGCACGATGCAGTGATGGTACCGGGCCGTCTGTGACGTCCGGCCAGATCCGTAGGCTTTCTGCCGCGATGCCGCCGCTGATCACCCCTGCCGAGGCGCTGCGCCTCGGCGAGTGCGACGACCACGCCGAGATCGAGGCGCTGGTCCAGCGAGCCTGGGAGGCGCGAGTGGAGCGCTTCGCCGACTCCACCGACATGTGCTCGCTCGTCAACGCCAAGTCGGGCGGCTGTGCCGAGGACTGCGGCTTCTGCGCTCAGTCCAAGTACGCCGAGTCCGAGACGCCGCTGCACGCGATGATGGAGCCCGAGCAGATCCTGGAGCACGCCCGCGCGGCGGAGTCGGCCGGCGCCCACCGGTTCTGCATGGTGACCCAGGGGCAGGGCCTGTCCGGGCGCGACTTCGACAAGGTGCTCGCCGGCGCCCGGCTCGTCGCGGAGCACACGAACCTCAAGCGGTGCGCGTCGATCGGCCACATGTCGGTGGCCAGGGCGAAGGCGCTCAAGGACGCCGGCATCCAGCGCGTGCATCACAACGTCGAGACCTCCGAGTCCTATTACCCGGAGGTGTCGAGCACGGTGCGCTACCAGGGGCGGCTGCGAACGATCGATGCCGTGCGCGAGGCGGGGCTGGAGACCTGCGTCGGCGGGATCCTGAATCTTGGCGAGACCCGCGAGCAGCGGGTGGAGATGGCGTTCGAGCTCGCCCGGATCGACCCGACGAGCGTCCCGATCAACCTCCTGAACCCGCGGCCGGGCACCAAGTTCGGCGACCGGGAGCTGATGGACCCGTGGGAGGTCGTCAAATGGATCGCGATCTTTCGCCTGATCCTCCCCGACGCGCTGTTCCGCCTGTGCGGCGGCCGGGTCGAGAATCTCGGCGAACTGCAGGCGACCGCCGTCCGCGCCGGCCTCAACGGGGTGATGATGGGCAACTTCCTGACCACGCTGGGCAACACGCCCGACGAGGACAAGGCGATGTTCGAGGAGCTCGGCCTCAACGTCGTCCCCCAGACCGACAACGGCGCCAACCCGCGGCCGGACAACCGCTCGGGCTGGCTCGAGGGCGAGACGCCCGACGTCGTCGCCGCGGCGCTCACCGATCCCACCCCGGCCCCGTTGCAGGTCCGCCTGTGGGATCCGACGCGCCAGCTGCGATTCGCGGCCAAGGGCTCGGTGCCGCCGCGGCCCGACGGCGCCGCGAACAGTGGCCACGGCCGCGACACGCGCGAAGCGGCGGCGCGCCGGGCCGACGCGGCCTGACTCGCCTCGCGCGCGGTCTCGTCGCTCGGGCGGCCGGCGCCCGGGACACCGTCCGGCGGCGAGGTTATGGTCCGTAGCCGATGATCGAGATCGAGGCCCGGCTCGACGAGCTCAAAGCCCTCGGGCTTCACCGTCGCACCCGCCTGGTCAGCGGTCCGCAGGGCCCCCACGTGTTGCTTGACGGCAAGCCGGTCCTGCTGCTGTGCTCCAACAACTACCTCGGTCTCGCCGATCACCCGCGGGTGCGCGACGCCGCCGCCGATGCGGCGATGCGCTGGGGAGTCGGCGCGGGGGCATCGCGGCTCGTGTCGGGGACGATGACGATCCATCGCCGGCTCGAGGAGCGGCTGGCAGCGTTCAAGGGCCGCGAGAGCGCGCTGCTGTTCGGCTCGGGGTACCTCGCCAACGCCGGCACGATCGCCGCACTGGCTCGCCCCGGCGATGTCGTGTTCTCCGACGAGCTGAACCATGCGTCGATCATCGACGGCTGCCGGCTGTCACGGGCCGAGGTCTTCGTCTATGACCACTGCGATCCCGAGCACCTGGAATGGGGGATCGGCCACGCCGAGGGACGCGGCGCGCTGATCGTCACCGACAGCGTCTTCTCGATGGACGGGGACGTCGCCCCGCTGGCCGAGATCGTCACGCTCGCGCAGCGCTTCGGGCTGCGCACCGTTGTCGACGACGCTCACGGGACCGGGACGCTCGGTCCCGGCGGCCGTGGAGCGCTGGCCGAGGCCGGGCTCGAAGACCAGGTCGACGTCATCGTCGGCACCCTCGGCAAGGCGCTCGGCGCCTACGGGGCGTTCGTGGCCTGCGACCAGACGATGTCGCGCTACCTGGTCAACGCGGCGCGCACGTTCGTCTTCTCCACGGCGCTGCCCCCGCCCGCGGTCGCCGGCGCTCTGGCCGCGCTCGAGCTGCTCCAGGAGAAGCCGCGGAGGGTCGTCGAGGCTGGCCGCCAACGCGGCAGCCCTGCGCGCCGGCCTGGCGCAGGAGGGCTTCGATCTCGGCGGCTCGCGCACCCACATCCTCCCGCTCGTGGTCGGTGATGCCGCTCTGGCGATGCGGCTCTGCGAGGGAGCCCTGCGGCGCGGCGTGTTCGCGCAGGCGATCCGCCCGCCGACGGTGCCGCCGATGACCGCTCGTCTGCGACTCGCGGTGATGGCGACACATCGCGAAGAGGAGCTGCTGGACGCCGCCCGGACGCTCGGCGGGGTCGCGCGGACGCTCGGGCTGCGCCCGGGACAGCTGCCGGCGGCCGGCTCGCCCGCGCTGCTCCCGGCGGAGACTGCCGACCCGCCGGCCGCGGTCTCGGTCCGGGTGCGCCCGGACCGAGTGTTCGACTTCGAGGCGTCCGAACCCGCCCGGCGGGCCGCCTGACGGCGGCGCGATCCTCGTGGCGCCCACGCTGCGGGGCTGCTTTGTCACCGGCACCGACACCGGCGTCGGCAAGACCGTGGTGGCGGGGGCGATCGTCGCCCGTCTCCGGCAGGCGGGGGTGGCGGTCCGGGCGCTGAAGCCGCTCATCACCGGTCTCGACGAGCCGCCCGACTCCGTCTGGCCCGCCGATCACGAACTGCTCGCCGGGCTGTCGGGACGCGCGCCGGCCGACGTGATCCTCCGCGGATACGGGCCGCCGGTCTCGCCCCATCTCGCCGCCGAGCTCGCCGACGACGACGGCCCGTCGCTCGCGTCGCTGATCGCCGGCGTCCGCGCCGCCGCCGCGGACGCGCTCACCGTCGTCGAGGGTGTCGGCGGCCTCCTCGTACCGCTCGGGGCCGACGGCGACGTCCGCGCCCTGGCGCGCGCCCTCGGGCTGCCGCTCG
The DNA here is from genome assembly GCA_963731395.1 of uncultured Solirubrobacteraceae bacterium. Classification (GTDB taxonomy): domain Bacteria; phylum Actinomycetota; class Thermoleophilia; order Solirubrobacterales; family Solirubrobacteraceae; genus Palsa-465. The sequence goes on along the minus strand of CAVSVH010000012.1, from coordinate 102,203 downwards.
TGATCGCCGCCCGGCCCGGCCTGGGGACGATCAACCACACGCTGCTGACGATCGAGGCGGCGCGATCCGCCGACCTCGCGATCGCCGGGGTCGTGCTCACGCCGTGGCCGGCGGAGCCGGGGATGATCGAGCGCTCGAACCGGGAGACGATCGCGCGGCTTGGCGCCACCGAGGTGGCGACCCTCGGGTTCGTCGCCGCGCCCGACGCCGAGGCGCTCGCCGCCGTCGGCGCGACCCTCCCGCTCGACCGCTGGCTGGGCGATGCGCGTCAGCCACCAGAGGGCCGGTTCTGACCGCGCCCCCGGGTACGGTGCGACGGTGCGCGCTTCGGCCGAGCTGATCGACACCGACCGCCGCCACCTGTGGCACCCGTTCACCCAGCAGCAGAGCTGGTGTGACGACGAGGTGCCGCTCCTCATCGACCACGCCCAGGGCACGAATCTGTACGACCGCGAGGGCAACGCCTACATCGACGGCGTGTCCTCGCTGTGGTGCAACGTCCACGGCCACCGCCATCCCGCCATCGACGCGGCGATCCGCGCCCAGCTGGACCGGGTCGCCCACTCCACCATGCTCGGCCTGTCCCACGAGCCCGCGATCGAGCTCGCCGAGCGGCTGGCGGCGATCGCCCCACCGGGCCTGGAGCGGGTGTTCTACTCCGACAGCGGCTCGGCGGCGGTCGAGATCGCGTTGAAGATGGCCTTCCAGTGGTGGGTCCAGCGCGGCGAGCACGACCGCACCGGGTTCATCAGCCTTGAGAATGCGTATCACGGCGATACCCTCGGCGCCGTTTCGGTTGGGGGCGTCGAGCTGTTTCACTCGCTCTACCGGCCGCTCCTGTTTCAGACGTGGCAGGCGCCCGTCGGCGACGATCACCGGCTTGGAGCGCTCCTGAGCGAGCACGCCGGTCACGTGGCCGCGGTGATCGTCGAGCCGCTCGTGCAGGGGGCGGCCGGGATGTTGATGGCGCCCGACGGCTACCTGCGCCGCGTGCGCGAGCTCTGCGACGAGCACGACGTGCTGCTCATCTGCGACGAGGTCGCGACCGGCTTCGGGCGCACCGGCCGGATGTTCGCCTGCGAGCACGAACAGGTGGCGCCGGATTTGCTGTGCGTCGGCAAGGGCCTCACCGGTGGATATCTGCCGCTGGCCGCCACGCTCACCACACAGCGCATCTACGCCGGCTTCCTGGGGCGACCCGAGGAGCTGCGCACGTTCTTCCACGGCCACACGTTCACCGGGAATCCGCTCGCCTGCGCCGCCGCGATCGCCACCCTGGAGACGTTTGCGGCCGAGCGCACGCTCGAGTTGATCGGCCCGAAGATCGACCTGCTCGCGCGACAGCTGCACGAGCGCGTCGTGCCGCTGGCGGGCGTCGCCGAGGTCAGGCAGCGCGGACTGATGGTCGGCATCGAGCTGGCCGCGCCGTCGCCGTCGCAGCGGCTCGGCCATCGCGTCACCGAGGCCGCGCGGAGGCGAGGCGCCGTGATCCGCCCCCTCGGCGACGTCATCGTGCTGATGCCGGCACCGGCGATGTCGGCGCCGGATCTGCGCCGCCTCGTCTCGATCACCGCCGCTGCGATCGAGGAGGCCGCGAGCGGCTGCGCCGCCCGCGCCGCCTGACCGCCCGGCGCTACTCGTCGTACGGGCTGAAGTCGCGCTTCCGGGCCCCGCACACCGGACAGAACCAGCTATCTGGGATGTCCTCGAACTCGGTCCCGGGAGGAATGCCCCCGTCCGGATCTCCCTCGGCCGGGTCGTAGATGAACCCGCACGACTCGCACATGTATTTCATCGGCGGCAAGCGTAGCGGCCCGCGGATGCGTGTAGGGTCGTCGGGTGGAGCACGCGCGGCCCGGCCCCGGTGAGGAGCTCAATCCGGGACCGGAGACGGTTCCCCGGGTGGCCGCCACCGTGATCCTCCTGCGCGACGGAGACGACGGACTCGAGGTGCTGCTCGCACAGCGCAACCCGGCGGCCCGCTTCATGGGCGGAGCCTGGGTGTTCCCCGGCGGCGCCATCGGACCCGGCGACGGCGAGGGCGAGCGGGGATTGCGAGTCGCCGCGGCCCGGGAGCTGCTGGAGGAGGTCGGCGTTGCGCTGCCCGACCCGGCGGCCCTGGTCCCGTTCTCGCGCTGGATCACGCCGGCCACGGTCACGATCCGCTACGACACGTGGTTCTTCTTGGCGATCGCCCCCGCGGACATCGTCCCCCGGATCGACCGCGCCGAGGTCGTGGACGCCCGCTGGTTCTCGCCCGCGCGCGCCCTCGCGGCATCCCGCGCCGGAAGCCATCCTGCTCGTATTCCCGACGATCAAGCACCTCGAGCAGCTGTCGGCGTTCGCCTCCGCCGCCGGCCTCGTCGATCACGCGCGCCGGCAGGTCATCGCCCCGGTTGCGCCACGAGTCGTGGGCACCGGTGAAACCGCCCGGATCGTGTTGCCCGGCGATCCCGGCTACGACAGCTGATCGCCGGTCAGCCCTGCCGGCCGGACGTTCCGGGGACCACGGGATGGATCTCCGGGCGGCAGATCGACATCGACCGGGCGAGACGCACCATGACCGTCTGGTTGGGCGGGGTGACGAGGAGCGCGGTGGAGCGCGGGCAGGGCTTACCGCCGCCGGTGGAATCCTCTCCCTCCAGAAGCGCCGCTGCCGTCTGACCCGGAGCGAGACGGACGATCGGCACCGAGGTGGCCGTGGCCGACAGTCCGCCGAGATAGCCGTTCGGCGTGCGCGCGACCTGCCGCTGACCGCGGCGGCCGCCCGCAACGATCAACGCCGCGCTCGGGTAGCCGGTCAGCGAACAGGGGCGGGAGCCGGCGTTGCGAAACAGGAGCGCGAGACCGAAGTGGCCGAGCCCGGCGGTCATGGGTCCAAGCGATACCGCGACGTGACCGGACGCGCAGCCGACGACGGCGGACGCCGCGGCGGCTCGGGGTGCGGTCGACGTGGCCGCGGCGGAGCTGGTCGAAGACGGCGAGGCGGTCACCGTCGTCGTGATCGTGGTCGTGGCGGTCCGCGCGGGATGGGTGACGGTCGTCGTCCGCGCGCTCGATCCGCACGCGGCGACCACCACCGCCGATCCGAGCGCAATCGCGATCGCTCGCAGCCAACCGGGGACCGTCACGTGTCGCCGTTGAGGTTGGGGAGTCCGACCGACTGGATCCAGTGGCTGACCGTGACGTTGAGCTGGGTGAACTCGCCGGTCCAGATGAGCACCCCCATCGAGATCAGCACCGCGCCGCCGACCCCGATGACGACGGGATAGTGGCGCTTGATCACCGTGAACGCCGAGGTAGCGGTGCCGAAGGCCAAGGACGTGATCAAGAACGGCACCCCCAGTCCGGCGCAGTAGACGGCAAGCAGGACCGCCCCCCGCGAGGCCGAGTTCGACGTGCCGGCCGCGGTGACGATCGCGCCCAGGGTCGGCCCGGTGCAGGGCGTCCACGCCAGCGCGAACGCGGCGCCGGTGAGGACGGGTCCGCTGCGCCCCATGCGCGACATCAGCCTGCCGACATGCCACTCGCGCGACAGCGTCGGGATCACGGGGGCGAGCACGAACAGCACGCCCATCGCGATGATCACGGCACCGGAGATCTTCATCGCGGCCGGCCCGGTGAGCGCGCTCCGCAGCGCCCGCTGGCCGAGCAGGCCGAGAACGATGAAGATGAACGAGAAGCTGCCGACGAACGCCAGGCTCGGCCCGATCACCCGCCGGGTCTCGATCTCCCCCGGCTGACCGCCGGCCACCGCGGAGATGTAGCCGGGCACGAGCGGCAAAACGCACGGCGAGAGGAACGAGATCAGGCCCGCTCCGAATGCCACCGGAAGCCCGATGCCCGATGCTGCATCCATGTCCGCCCGAGGGTACCGCCCCACGACGCGCGCCCGAGCAGTGACTCGGCGGTGCGGGCGGCTGACGGGCTGCCGCCGGGGCGCCAATCCCGAGACTTTCGGGCCCGGCACGCGTTAGGATGCGACAGGAATCACGTGGAAGCCTCTGCCATCCCACCCGCGGTCGGACTGGCTCGCACGCGGATCGCGCTGGGCGCACCGCTGCTTCGTCTTCGCTCCGACGACCAGCTCGTCTCGCTCTTCCGTTCGGGCAGTGAGGAGGCATTCCGGACGATCCACGATCGCTACCGGCAGCGGCTGTTCGCCTACACCCGGCAGATGCTCGCCGGCTCTGCCGCCGATGCCGAGGACGCCGTGCAGGAGATCTTCGTCCGCGCCTACGGGGGCCTGCGCGCCGGCGATCGCCAGCTGGCTCTCCGCGCCTGGCTCTACCGGATCGCGCACAACCGCTGCATCGACGAGTTGCGCCGGCCTCAGGCACTCCCGGCCGAGGAGACCAGACCCAGCGTCGCGCCGCCGGCCAGCGATCCCGTCGTCCGCCTGGAGCAGCGGGATGCGCTGCGTCGCCTGATCGACGACGTCCAGCGCCTCCCCGAGCAGCAGCGCTCCGCGCTGCTGATGCGCGAGCTCGGGGGGATGACCTACGCCGACGTCTCCGAAGCGCTCACCGTGTCGGTTCCGGCCGTCAAGTCATTGCTCGTCAGAGCGCGCATCGGCCTCGCGCAGGCCAGCGAGGCGCGCGACACCGCCTGCACGCGGATCCGAGAGGATCTGATCGTCGCTCACGATCGCGGCGTGCGGGCGAGTGGGCTGGCCCGCCGCCACATGCGCGACTGTCCGCAATGCCGCGAGTTCCGCTCCGAGGTACGCGGCGTCAGCCGTCAGCTCGCGATGTTCGTACCGGCACTCGGGCCGATCGGCGCCGCGGCCAAGCTCCTCGGCCTCGGCGGTGCGGGAGGTGGCGGTGCCGCGGCCGGCGGTGGCGCCGTCGGCGGCGGAGCAGCCGCGGGGGGCAGCGCGACGGTGGCGACAGGCGTCGCCGGGGGCGGCGTCGCGGCGATGGCCGGCGCGGGTCATGTCGTCACCCTGATCGCCGCGGCCGTCGTCACCGCGGGGGGAGCGATCGAGCTGCAGCACATCACGCCGCCGCCGGCGGCGAAGCACGCCCACCATCATCGGATCGCGGCGCCCGCGCCCGCAGCCCCCGTTCGTGCCCCGAGCCCGGCATCCTCGGGAGCGACGTCGGCCGCGGTGACCGCCCGCAGCTCCGCCTCGCCCGCCGCGTCTCCGGCCGTCTCCACCGCCACATCCGCGGTCCGTCCGACCACTGCGACCGGCGGCCCGACTGCGGGAGCGGCGTCGGTCAGGGCGACCCGGGCGCCCCGCACCTCGGTGAGACGGACATCTCGGACGCTGCTGATCTCGGAGACCGTCGACCCCGACAACTTCACCAACGTCGCGGGCCCGGCGAGATCGTCCTCGGGCGCTGCCGCGTCCTCCGGCCCCTCCGGCTCCGCGACAGGCGCGTCGTCGACGGTGACCGCCGCGACCGGCAGCACCGCCCCGGCGGCGACCGCCCCGTCCGCCGGATCCGCCGCGTCCGCCGGATCCGCCGCGTCCACCGGATCCACCGCGTCCACCGGATCAACTGCGTCCGCCGGGTCCGCCGGATCCGCCGCCGGGTCGGCGACCGCCGCACCCGTGACCGGCGCGGGTGGCACCACACCGGGTGACGGCACGGCCGCGTCTGGCGCCGGCGGGTCCACCCCAGTGGCGGCCACTCACAGCACGACGGCAACGGGAGCGTCGTCCGGCGCCGGCGGTACCCCGGCGCGGTCCACCGGATCGACCAGCCCGAAGCTCGGACACGTCACTCACAAGGGACGGTCCGAGATCGGCGCCGTGTTCACGGTGACGGGCAACTGATCGACTCCTATCTCGAGCCGTTCGAACACGAGGAACTGCTCGTGCGCCGCGGACGGCGTTCGGGCCTGTACACGCTGGTGGCGGTGCATTGCACTGCCCGCGGCCCCGCGCTCGGGGGGTGCCGCCTCTGGTCCTACGCGGATACGCGCCTCGCGGTGCGCGACGTGCTGCGCCTGTCACGGGCGATGACGCTGAAGGCGGCGGTCGCCGATCTGCCCCTGGGCGGCGGCAAGGGCGTGATCATCGCTCCGCCGGGGGCGCGGCTCGCTGGACAGCGGCGACACGACGTCCTGCTCGACTTCGGCGATCTCGTCCAGTCCGCGGCGGGGCGCTACGTGACCGCGGAGGACGTCGGCACCTCGAGCCGCGACATGAGCGTGATCGCGCAGCGGACTCGGCATGTCGCCGGTCTGCCCCGGAGACGGGGCGGCTCGGGCGACCCGAGCCCGTTCACCGCGTTGGGCGTGGTCGCCGCGATCCGCGCCTCGTGCGAGCGCGCGTTCTCCGACGCGTCGTTGCGCGGTCGGAGCATCTGTGTGCTCGGAGCCGGGCATGTGGGATCACGCGTCGCCAGGCTCTGTGCCCGAGCCGGCGCCCGGCTGATCATCGCCGACGTCGACGCGCGCAAGCGCGCGCTGGCCGAGCAGCTCGGGGCGGGCTGGGCGGCGGCCGGCGAGCCGTGGGCGGCGGAGGTCGACGTGCTCGTCCCGTGCGCGCTTGGCGGGCTGATCGACGACCGCGCCGTGCCCCGGTTGCGGTGCCGGGTGATCGCGGGGGCCGCCAACAACCAGCTCGCCCACGACGAGATCGCCGATCAGCTGCACGCGCGCGAAATCCTGTGGGCGCCCGACTTCGTCGTCAACGCCGGCGGAATCATCAACATCGCCGAGGAGGCCGGCGGCTACGACCCTGCCGTCGCGCGCCGCCGGGTGCAGGGCATCAGCGACACGCTGCGCGAGATATTCGACCGATCGCAGTCGTCCGGGATGACCCCGCTGACGGCGGCGATGGAGCTTGCCGACCTCCGGCTCGCGGTCGCCGATCCATCGCGGCGGGGGCGGGTCAGAGGTCGTCCGGCGTCGAGGTGACGTCGCCGCCTGGGCGCCGGCACCGCTGCACTCCGGCGGGGAGCCGGCCCTCGCCGTCGAGCTTGTCGAGATGCGCGGCCAGCGAGACCGCGGCCGCCGGGCGCATCGCCTCGGGAACGTCTCCCCACGCCGCGTCGAGCATCTCCGCCATCGACCGCGCCCCCGCGTCCAGCGCGACGACGAGCCGGCGCTCCCGGTCCAGTCGGTGCGCGGTGTACTCCGCGAGCTTGGCGCCGGGGTCGCCGACGATCGGCCCGTGCCCCGGGAGCAGGATCGTCAGGGGCATCGCGCCCAGCCGGGCCAGTCCGTCGAGGTACGCGGTGAGCGCGCCCGGATCGGGAGACAGGATCGAGCTGCCCGCGCCGAGCACGGCGTCACCGGTCAGCGCCGCGGTGCCGACGACGTAGGCAAGATGGTCCTCCGCGTGTCCGGGGGTGCTGACCACGGTCAGGGGACCGAACTGGTGCCCGTCACCGAGCCGGCGGTCGACCGCCCCGCGAGCGGCCGCGATCGGAGCCAGCGGGAAGCGCCCCCGGATCGATGGGAGCGCGTCGACGTGGTCGGGATGATCGTGGGTCAGCGCCACGCCGCCGAGCCCGCCGCGGCGCTCGAGCTCGTCGATCACCGCCGCGAGGTGTGCGTCAACTGCCGGGCCGGGATCGACCAACCACGCCGGGTGAGCGCCGACGATCCACGAATTCGTCCCGGTCAGCGTGAACGGCCCCGGATTGTCGGCGCGCAGACCGGTGATCGGATGGCCGGGGACTTCCAGGCGCGTCACTGCTTGAATAGTCAACCATGGCGGCGACCGGCGACGATCCTCGCCCCGAAACCGAGGACGGGCCTGCGGATCCCGACGGCGACGGCCCCGACGACGTCCGCGACGACGAGGACCCCGGTCGCAGCCTCTGGCGCGGGCTGATCTCGCTCGCGATCCTGGTCGCGCTCGTCGTCGGGCTGCTGCTGGCGGTGCCCGGACTGCACGGGGTGGCGCACCAGGTATCGCACATGAAGCTCGGCTGGGTGCTGGCGGGAATCGGGTTTGAGATCCTGTCATGCCTCGGCTACGTGCTCGCGTTCCTCCAGGTGTTCGACCGCGTGCCGCTGAGGTTCGGGGCGCGCGTCGCGCTCAGCGAGCAGGCGTTCGGCGCGGCGGTATCGCTCGGCGGCGCCGGCAGCATCGCCGTCGGCGCCTGGCTGCTCGTCGAACGCGGAGGTGAGCCGGCCCGGGTCGCCGAGCGCTCGGCCGTCCTCTTTCTCCTGACGAGCGCCGTCAACGTGTTGACGCTGATGCTCGCCGGCTTCGGCCTGTGGCTCGGGCTTCCCGGACCTCGGAACCCGTTGCTGGGCATCGTCCCGGGAGCCGTCGGAGCGATCGTGCTCGTGTTCTTCCTCGCGTTGCCGAAGCTCGTCGAGAAGATCGCATCCCGGCGGGAGCCGGGCCGCTTCAGAACCCTGCTCGTGGAGACCGCGTCGACCATCCGCCTGACCGAGCGGCTGCTGTTGAGCGGGGATTGGCGGCTGATCGGAGCGTTCATGTTCCTGTGGTGCGACATCGCGGTGCTCGCCCTCTGCTTTGCCGCCGCGGGAACGGTCCCGCCGCTGACGACGATCGTCCTCGCGTATCAGATCGGGTATCTCTCGAACCTGATCCCCATCCCCGGCAACATCGGCGTGCTCGACGGCAGCCTCGTCGGGATGTTCGTCCTCTACGGCGTGTCCGCCACGCTCGCGACCGCCGCGACCGTCGTCTACCACGCGATCGCGCTGTGGGTGCCGGCCATGTGGGGGACGATCGCGTTCCTGATCCTGCGCCGCACCCGCAATGAGCCGATCACGCTCCGTCCCCCCCGTGACGTGCGCAGGCAGCGGCGGCGGGAGCGACGCGAGGAGCGTCACCGCGAGGAGCAGGTCAGAAGCTGACCCTCCGCCGCGACGCAAAAACCCCCTCCGGGCATACACGGCCGCAGCTGTGTACGCAACAGGGTACACTTCTCGGCAATGGCCAAGACGGTTCCGGTGCGCGAGTTCCGCAGCAAGCTCAGCGAGCTGTTGAGCGACGTCGCCGACCGACGCGATCACGTGCTCGTGACTCGCAACGGCAAGCCCGCCGCCGTTCTGGTGCCGTTCAACGAGTACGAAGCACTTGAAGAGACCGCAGACATCCTCTCGGACTTGCCGACGATGACAGCAATCGAGGCGGGCCTCGCCGAGCTGGCGCGCGAGGACGAGGTCCCCCTAGAAGACTTGAGCCGTGAACTCGCCGAGCGTCGAGCAGCCCGCTGAGGCGTGGCCCGTGTCGTCCTCGCGCGTCGCGCACGCCACGAGCTGCTGGACCTCGACTGGCCGCTGATCGACGCTGTTGAAGACGCGCTCGGGCTGCTGCAGCGTGATCCCCGCGCGGGGCACGAGCTACATGGCCGATTGCGCGGCCTCCGCTCGCTGAGGGTCGGCAGCTACCGCATCGTCTATCAGCTCGCTGACAGCGAGCAGACGATCCGTGTCGCGACAGTCCGCCACCGCTCGATTGCCTACCGCGTCGACCCACCCTGATGGCAGACCCGTTCGGACGCGATGCGGGTCTGTCCGCCCGCCGGGCTCGCCCTGCTAACGCGGTACGACGTGCAGGTAGCGACGGCCGGCCAACGGGTAGGCCCGGAAGTGCTCGTCGAGGGTGAAGATGGTGCGCAGGTCGCGGGCCTCCGCGACCGCGACAAGCGTGGCGTCGGCGAGGTCCATCGGGTGATCGCGATAGCGGCCCATCAGATCAGCGCTGCGCAGCGCGAGTTCGAGATCAACGTCAGCGACTGTCAGCGCGCCTCGTCGGATCATCGTCCATAGAGCGTCTTGTCCGGGCCAGCTGGCCCCGTGGCCCAGCAGGTAGATCGCCTCCGTGAACGCCGGCCAGGTCGTGAGCAGTGGCAGCTCCAGGGTCTGCAGCGTCTCACGACAGCGGTCGTGATCGGGCTCGCCGGCGTCGATCAGGGCGATCAACGGCCCGGCGTCGGTGAGCGTCACCGCTGCCCACGGTGCGGGTGGAGCAGCTCACCGAACGCGGCTCCGGTGCGTCGCGCGACCCCCCCTCGGTCCGTACGGCACCGAGCACGTCATCGAGCTGGTCGCGAGCGCCGAGCGTGCGCCGCGCCCTGTCGGCCGCTGCGCGTCGGATGAACTCGGACACCGAGGCCCCTTCCTGCGCGGCAGCGCGCCGCACGAGTTCATCTAGCTCGGGATCCAATCGAACGCTGCGCACGGTCTCAACGTATCACGAGCTTGCATTTCTGTATGACACGGTGCCGGAGCGCGAACCCGCAGATAACCACCCACAAATCCGGTGAGACAAGGTGCTGTTTCGGAGGGAAAAATCGGGGCGCCCGGATTTGAACCGGGGACCTCACCGACCCGAACGGTGCGCGCTACCAGGCTGCGCCACGCCCCGATCGTCCCAGTATTCCATAGCCGCCTCGGCGAGGAGCGGCGCGTCTCAGCCGCCGAGGATGCCCGAGGCCGCCGAGGATGCGGTCGACGCCGCCGACTTCGTCGCGCTCGACGTGGCGGGCGCCGGAGCGGACGTCGTCGGTGTCGTCGCGGAGGACGTGAGCTTCTGGGCGGCGCCGCTGAGCGTCGAGCCCGCGTTGTTGGTGACGCCGCCGACGGCGGATCCGGCGCCCTGAGCGGCGGACCCGGCCGCGGAGCCGGCGCCCTGAGCGGCGGACCCGGCCGCGGAGCCCGCGCCGCTCGCCGCGCTGCCGGCCGCCGCGCCCGCGCTCTGCGTCGCGCTGCCGGCCGCCGAGCCGGCCTTCTGGACGGCGCTGCCGGCGGCACCGGCGGCACCGCTCACGATGTTCCCGGCCGACGGGGAGACCTTCCCGACGGTGCTGCCGAGCTGCGATCCCGTCTTGTTGACGGCGTTGCCGAGCGTATTGGTCGTCCCCTGGACCGTCTTGCCGGCGCCTGCGGTGACCTTGTTCACGGTGTTACCGGCGCCCGCGGTGACCTTGTTCACGGTGTTGCCGGCGCCCGCGGTGACCTTGTTCACGGCGCGGCCGGCACCGGAGGCGGCCTTGTCGACGGTGCCACCGGCACCCGACACCGTCTTGCGGAGCGCGTTCGAGACGTTGGAGGCGGCCGAACCGCCGTGACCAGCGGCCGTGCCGGACGACGAGGTCCCGGCGTGTGCGCTCGAGCCTCCCGGAGCCGCACCCGAGCTTGACGAACCGTGGGCAGGCTTGCTGTGCACCCGGGCCCCGGCGGCGGCCGCGCCGTTGGCGGTGCCGGAGGTCGCCCGCGAGCCTCGACCGTACCCTGCTCGACTGCCGGCTGCCGCGCCGCCGGCCGGGCCAGACCCGCCGCCCCGGTGGCTGCCGCGCGCGTGATTGGCGGCGGGCGCAGCCGTGGCCGCGCCATGCGAGTGGCCGCTGTCGACAACGCCGTGGGCGACTGCGCCGCCGGCCCCCGCCACCGCCAGGACCGCCGCACCGGCGGCGATCTTGCCGAAGGTGAGCGACGGGCCGGCCGACTCGGCCACCGCCGCCGCCTTCTGCAGCGCGGCGCCCGCCGAGACATGATGTCCGGCGCCGGAGGCGGACGAGCCGTCGGCGGACGATTCCTCAGCGGTGAGCGAAGGTCCCGAGGGCGACGCGGAGCCGCCGGCACCCGGGCCGCCGCCGCGGCGACCCCAGGGCCAGCGCAGGAACGGGAGCGGGAAGGGAAGCAGCGCGGCGATCCGGGACGGGACCCGGCGCGGCTTGACCAGCGCCTCGTCGACGCCGGCGAGCAGGGCCGTCCGACGGCAGCTCTGGCAATGGGCGAGGTGACGCGCATAGCGCCGCTGGTCACGCAGACCGAGCGACGAGGCCAATTGCATCTGGCCGGCCTTGATCGCGGTCTGCACATCCACGCACCGGCGGCCGCTGGCGAGCTCCTGATACTCCTCGTTGAGCTTGCGCCGCGCCCGGAACAGGCCGCTCTCGACCATCTGGCGCGACATCTGGAGGCGCTCGCCCATCTCGTCGTAGGACATCCCCTCGAACTCGCGCATGACGAGCAGCTGGTGGTGATTCTCCGACAGGCCCCCAAAGGCGCCGCGCAGATCGTTGAGCTGCTGGCGGCTCTCCGCCGCCGCGGGCGGGGTCGGGACGACGGAGAGTGTCGTCGCCCGGCCGGTCGCCAGCTCGCTGTCTGACTCCAGGGGCACTTCACGCGATCGGCTGCGGCGGCGATGCTCGTCGATGCAGGCGTTCTTGGCGATCTCGTAGATCCACGGCTTGAACGAGATGGCCCGGTCGGTTTCCCGAAGCCGGCGCAGGGCCGAGATGAAGACGTCCTGCGCGATGTCCTCAGCGCGTCCGTGGTCACGGACGCGGCTCATGATGAAGCCCTCGATCCGCTCCCGGTACAGCGAGTAGAGCTCTTCGAACGCCCGGTCATCTCCGGCACGCGTCGCCGCGACGAGCTCCTGCTCATCGTGTGCGGTTGCCTTCGAGCTCAGCGTTAGCGCCATGGGTGCCCCTTGCTGGCGTGGAATGGGACGAAAATCGTGGCTCTCCTTCCAGAAGCTCGAATGAGCCCTCCGCTCATCACGTACTTCGGATCAGAGGCCTGTTTGGATCATTCCCGGTTGCAAAAACTCATAAACAGGTGCGAGCTGGCGACAAACAGCCGCTGCACCCGGACACTTTTCGTCCGCGCCGCGTTGCGACCGTCCGCGCCCGGGTGCATACTGAGGACATGTAGTAAACGGCAAAGGAGAGAACATCGATGGCCAATCACCTGACGCCCACCGAGCTCGCACGCGAAGCCGGGCTTGAACGTCGTGACGTGATCGTCAAATGCGTTGAGTTGGGCGTCCCGATCTTCAACGGTCGAATCGACAAGACTCTGTTCCTCTCGAGCCTGCAGGAGCTCACAACGATCTCCCCGCCGCCGTCGCGGGCGCAAGCCGCCGGCGCGTAGCGGCTCCTTCTCAGTCCGCCGCCTCCCCCGGTCCGGTTGCCGCCGGACTCGCGAATCCGCTGATTCGGCGCGCGTCCCGCCGCCGTTCGCCGCGAATTGAGCCCTGACACCGCAGCTTTCCGTCTTCGGATGGGTTACAGGCAGTCGATGCGACGCGCTCGTGCCACGCTCGCCGCCGTGCTCACGCTGGGCCTCGGCATCGCCCCGGCGGCGTCCGCCCAGGTCGGCGGCGGGGGAGTCGGCTCCGCCACCGCGCCTCCCACCACCGCCGCCGGAGCCACGCTGGTCCGGAGCCTGGCCACGGGCATGCGGCAGGCCGGCAGCTACAGCGGGGCCGATGTCGTCGACCTCAGCACGGGACAGACCCTGTACACGCACGATGCCGGGACCGGCAGGTTGCCCGCCTCGGTGGAGAAGCTGTACACGACCGTCAGCGCTCTGCAGCGCTTCGGCCCCACCGCGACCCTCACGACCTCGATCCTCGGCCTCGGGCAGCGACAGGGCACCAGGTTCGTCGGCACTCTGTATCTCCGCGGGGGGGGCGATCCGACGTTCGGCTCCGCCACGTTCGACCACGCTGACTACGGTGGAGGGGCGACGATCCAGCGGCTGGTCGCCAACTTCGAGCGGGCGACCGGGATCCGCGCGCTCACCGGGAACATCGTCGCCGACGAAACCATGTTCGACACCGATCGCGGCACCCCGGCCACGGACAACCAGCCGTCGATCGAGGTGGAGGGAGAGCTCAGCGCGCTCGCCTTTGATCGCGGCTGGGCGACCTCCGACGGCACCGTGTACAACGCCCACCCGGCGATCGAGGCCGGCGAGCAACTCGTCGCCGCGCTACGCGCCGCCGGCGTCACCGTGCCGCGCCGAACTCGCGTCACCGCCGGATCGACCCCCCCGGGGACGACGACCCTGGCCACGGTGCACTCGCCGTCGATCGCGTCCTTGATCTCGCTGACGAACACCCCGTCTGACAACTTCTTCGCCGAGACGCTGCTCAAGGACCTGGGGGCCCGGTTTGGCGGCTCGGGATCGACCGCCGCCGGAGCCGCCGTCGTGCGGGCCCAGATCGCCCAGAGCTTCGGCATCCGACCCCGGCTCAACGACGGCTCTGGCCTGTCTCGCTACGACCTCACGTCGCCGTTGCAGGTGGTCACGCTCCTGCGGGGGATGGCGACGAATCCTCAGTTCACCGCCTCACTGGCCGTGGCGGGCGAGACCGGCACGCTCGGCGACGAGATGCAGGGAACCTACGCCGAGGGGCGCTGCCGGGGAAAGACCGGCACGCTGCACGACGTCTCGAACGTCGTCGGCTACTGCCAGGCGCGCGACGGGCACACGTTGGCGTTCGCGTTCATGATGAACGCAATCGTCCCCGACTACGCGCATCCGATCCAGGACCGCATGCAGGTGGCGGTCGCGAGCTACCGAGGCTGATCGCCGGCCGCTGCGGACCCGAGCAGCGCCAGCAATCCCGACTCGTCGAGGACGGAGACGCCGAGCTTCTCCGCCTTCGCCAATTTGGTCCCGGCGCTCTCGCCGGCAACGACGTAGTCGGTTTTGCTCGAGACCGATCCGGTGACGCGTCCGCCGGCGGCGATGACGCGCTCGGTCGCCTCCTCGCGCGTCAGCTCGGGGAGGGTGCCGGTGAGCACCACCGTCTTGCCCGCCAGGGGTCCCTCGCCAGGGGCCGGCCCCTCCTGCACCAGGCGCAGCCCTCGCCGGCGGAGCTCGTCGATCAGCGCCAGCATCGACTCGTCGTGGAGCTGCGCGTGGATCGTCCGCGCCATCTTCGGCCCCACCCCCGGGGTGTGCTCGATCGCCTCGGGCTCGGCGGCCAGCAGGGCATCGATCGTGCGGAAGTGCTGCGCCAGGTTGCGCCCCGTCACCCCACCGACCTCCTCGATCCCGAGCGCGTACAGCAACCGGCCGAACGGCTGGCGCGTGGACTGCTCGATCGCGGCGACCAGCTTCTCGGCCGAGACCGGGCCAAAGCCGGGCTGGCCGGCGATCTGGTCCGCCGTCAGGTCATAGAAATCGGCCGCTGTCCGCACCCAGCCGAGATCCATGAACAGGCTCACCTGCTTCTCTCCCAGGCCGTCGATGTCCATCGCCCCGACGTAGTGCTTGAGCAGCTGCCAGCGGCGCCCCGGACAATCGCGGTTCGGACACCGGGTGAACACCGAGTCCTCGGGCTTGGCCGTGGGGGTGTCGCACACCGGGCAGCGCGCCGGCGGGACCGGCGGCGCGGGCCGGTCGCTGCGCTCGGCCACGTGCGGGGCCGGCGACAGCACCTGCGGGATGACATCGCCGGCGCGCAGGACGATCACCTCCTCGCCGATCCGGATGTCCTTGCGCGCCAGGTCCTCCTCGTTGTGCAGCGTCGCCAGCTTGATCGTCACCCCGGCGACGTGCACCGGCTCGAGCATCGCGTACGGGTGCAGGTCCCCGAACTTGCCCGGGTTCCAGCCGATGTCGCGCAGGCGGGTCACCGCCGTCGTCGGCGGGAACTTCCAGGCGATCGCCCAACGCGGGTCGCGGCCAACGACGCCCAGCCGGCGCTGGAGGTCGAACTGGTTGACCTTGACCACGACCCCGTCGATCTCGAAGTCCAGCGAGCCGCGGCGCTGCTCCCACGCCTCGCATTGGGCGACGACCTCCTCTTCGGTACGCAGCTTCCTGACGTCGGGATGCACCGGGAAGCGATGGGAGCGCAGCCATTCCAGCGCGTCCCAATGGGTGTCGAACCCAAGCCCCTCGGTGACCCCGATCGCGTAGCACCACAGCGACAGCGGGCGACCGGCGGCGAGCTTGGGGTCGAGCTGGCGGATCGTGCCCGCCGCCGAGTTGCGCGGGTTCATGAACGTCGACAGACCCGCCTGCGCCCGCCGCTCGTTGAGGGCGGCGAAGTCCGGCAGCGACATGTAGACCTCGCCGCGAACCTCGAGCAGCGGCGGCGGATCACTCGTACCCAGCCGCAACGGGATCGAGCCGATCGTCCGCAGGTTGTGGGTGACGTCCTCCCCCACCTCGCCGTTGCCCCGGGTGGCGCCGCGCTCGAACCGACCGTCGCGGTAGAGCAGGGAGATCGCGAGGCCGTCGATCTTCGGCTCGGCCACGAACTCGAAGTCGGGATCGGCGATGCCCTCCCGGGCAAGGTGATTGCGCATCCGCTGGATCCAGGCGCGCAGCTCCTCGGCCGAGCGCGCATTGGCCAGCGAGAGCATCGGTTCGGGATGCGTGACCTTGATCAGGTCCGAGACCGGCTCACCGCCGGTGCGCTGGGTCGGCGAGTCCGCAGTGAGCAGCTCCGGATGCTCGGCCTCGATTCCGCGCAGCTCGTCGAGCAGCGCGTCGTACTCGGCGTCGCCGATTTCAGGGTCATCGAGGACGTAGTACCGGTAGCCGTGGTGCTCGAGCGCGCGCCGCAGCTCGGCGACCCGTCGCTCGGGCGCGGGCTCGGGGGCGGCCGCACTCATGAGTCGGTCACCTCGTCCGCGGCCGGGGCGATCAGGCGCGCGAGGTCGTAGCCCTGCAGCGAGTCGATTCCCGCCCGGTCGGTGAGATCGAAATGCAGTGGGGTGACGGCAATCTCGCCGGCCGCGACCGCCGCCAGGTCGGTGCCCGTCTCGTCGTGCTCGAAGCTGGCATCGCCGTAGATGCGATACAGCTTGCGCCCGCCCGCGCTCTCGTCGACCAACGACAGCTCGTCGCTGTAGATCCGCTTTCCCAGCCCCGCCACCCGCACTCCCTCCGGAGGCGACCCCGGCACGTTGATGTTGAGCAGCGTTCCCGACGGGAGCGGGACGTCCTGGAGCTCGGCGACGAGCCGCGCGGTGAAGCTCGCGGCGACCTCGAAGTCGAA
This sequence comes from uncultured Solirubrobacteraceae bacterium, assembly GCA_963731395.1. GTDB lineage: Bacteria > Actinomycetota > Thermoleophilia > Solirubrobacterales > Solirubrobacteraceae > Palsa-465. The sequence continues at coordinate 85,504 of CAVSVH010000012.1, read as the reverse complement.
CGCGGAGCCGGCGCGGAAATCAAGCTCACGGGACATCGACTGCTGCGAGACCGCGATCCCCGGGAGGCCGAGGACGATCGCTTCGAGCGCGGCGGCCACGGTGCCGGAGTAGGTGATGTCGTCGCCGAGGTTGGAGCCATGGTTGATCCCGGAGACCACCAGCTGCGCCTGAAAGCCCTCGACCAGGCCCAGGTTGGACAGCCGGACGCAGTCGACCGGGGTGCCGTCGGTGGCATAGCCGACCGTGCCGTCTTCGAAGTCGACCTCTTGGACCCAGAGCGGCCGCCGGGTCGTGATCGATCGGGCCATCGCCGAGCGGTTGCCATCGGGGGCGATCACCGCCAGATCCACCGATGGCAACGCCACCAGCGCGCGGCGCAGCGCCTGGAGCCCGTCGGCTTCGATCCCGTCGTCGTTGGTGAGGAGGACCCGCACCCGATCAATCCTAGGTCGGGCGCAGGCGGGAAGGCGTCTGACGATCCCCCGATGTGGCAGCCCCGGTGCCAGCCCGGAGAGCGACGGCGCCCAACCGCGGCCTGAACGGTAACTCTGTCACCGCTCGGGCCGCGGCCACCCCCACACGCCTGCGCCCTCTCAGTGCGCGCAATAGTAAGGTTTTGTCAGCTCGAGCAACATCGAACATGCGTCCAGCGACGGGGCGCAGCGCCCCCATCAGCCGGCGAAGATCCGGCGCCCGCCGTAGCCGGCGCCGACGAGATGGAGGCCGTGGGGCGGTGCCGTCGCTCCCGCCTCCGCGCGCGGGCGACCGGTCAGCAGCGAGGCGAACGCCTCCATCGACCGTCGCCCGGAGCCGACCTCGAGCATCGTCCCGACGAGCACGCGGATCATGCTGCGCATGAACGCATCGGCCTCGATCCGGAACTCCAGCAGATCGGAAGCCGCCACGCACCAGGACGCCGTCAGGATCTCGCGCGTGAATCGGACGTGATCGGTGTCGGTCGGCGTGAACGCGGTGAAGTCGTGGGTGCCGACCACCAGATCCGCGCACGGCGCCATCACCGACAACTCGAGCCGGTGGGGCCAGTGGAGGGCGAACCGCCGCTCGTAGGGGCTGCGGGCGCGCCGCGTGAGCACCCGGTAGCAGTAGGCGCGGCTGGTGGCATCGCGGCGAGCGTCGAATCCGGGCGGCGCGGCGCCACACTCCAGCACCGCGGTGTCGTAGGGGAGCAGCGCGTTGAGCGAGTCGCTCGCCGCGGGCTCGCCGGAGTAGCTGGCGACCTGGCCGCGGGCGTGCACCCCGGCATCGGTCCGGCCGGCCACCGTCAGCGGGACCGTGTCGCGGCGCAGGACGATGCCGAGCGCTCGCTCCAGCTCGCCCTGGACGGTACGGCGGCCGGGCTGCCGAGCCCAGCCGGAGAAGTCGGTCCCGTCGTACTCGATCAGCAGTCGGCTTGCGGCCGTCCGGGAAACCGCATCCGGCTTCAGACCAGCTCCAGGAGGACCATCTCGGTGCTGTCCGAGCGGCGGGGGCCCAGCTTCAGGATCCGGGTGTAGCCGCCGGGACGCTCCGTGTAGCGCGGAGCGATCTCCTCGAACAGCTTGTAGACCGTGAACTTGTCCTGGCCGAGCGCCGACAGCGCCTGGCGGCGGGCGTGCAGATCGCCGCGCTTGGCGAGCGTGATCAGCTTCTCAACCTCGGGCTTGACAGCCTTGGCCTTTGCCTGGGTGGTCTGGATGCGCTCGTGCTCGATGACCTCTTTTGACAGATTCATCAGCAGCGCCTTGCGGTGCGAGGCGCTGCGGCTGAGCTGATATCGCTGACGCTGGTGGCGCATGTGGTGTTGAGGGTGGGTGGTGGGAGCCGGTTAATCGTTGCGCAGATCGAGACCGCGTGCGTGCAGGGTCTCGATCACCTCGTCGATCGACTTCTTGCCGAAATTGGGGATCGCGTTGAGCTCTCCCTCGGTCTTGGAGACGAGGTCGCCGACGGTCTGGATCCCCGCCCGCTTGAGGCAGTTGTAGGAGCGGACGCCGAGCTCGAGCTCCTCGATCAGGATGTCGTCCATCGCGTTCGGGGGCCGCGACGTCGTTCCCATCTGGCCGCCGCCGACGAGGCCCGGATCGAGCGCGCCCGGCGCGCCGACGTCACGCAGCTCGACGACGCGATCGGCGTCGGTGAAGATCGCCAGCTGGGAGATCAGGATCTCGGCGGCCTCCCGCAGGGCCGCGTGCGGATCGATCGAGCCGTCGGTCTCGATGTCGAGCGTGAGCTTGTCGAAGTCGGTCTTCTGGCCGACGCGGGCCTGCTCGACATTGTAGGCGACACGGCGCACCGGCGAGAAGATCGAGTCGATCGGGATGACGCCGATCGGCTGGTCCGGGGACTTGTTCTCCTCGGCGGGGCGATAGCCGCGGCCGCGGCCGATCGTCAGGTAGACCTCGAGCTTGGTCTTCTTCTCGAGCGTCGCAATGTGCGCGTCCGGGTTGAGGATCTCGACGCCGGAGGGGAGGTCGATGTCCTTGGCGGTGATGTCGCCCGGGCCGGTGACCACGAGCGGCGCCTCAATCTCCGTCGCGTCGCTATGCATCCGGCAGACGATGCCCTTGAGGTTCAGGACGATGTCGGTGACGTCCTCCTTGACCCCCCGGATCGTCGAGAACTCGTGGGCGACGCCCTCGATCCGTACGCTCGTCACCGCGGCCCCGGCCAGCGACGACAGCAGCACCCGCCGCAGCGAGTTGCCAAAGGTGTAGCCGAAGCCCCGATCCAATGGCTCGATCGTGAATGATCCGCGAGTGTCGTCGACCGACTCGCTGGAGATTCGGGGCACTTGGAAGTCAAGCATCACATTTCCTAACATCGTGGGTTCTGGCCACCTCCGTGGCGGCGTTCAGCCGACCAGGGCTGCGAATCCCGGTCAGCGCTCGGGTTCGTCTACTTCGAGTACAGCTCGACGATCAGCTGTTCCTGCACGGGCGCCGCGATCTCGCGGCGCTCCGGCTTGCGCAGCACCTTGGCCGTGAGCGAGTCGTGGTCGGCCTGCAGCCACGCCGGGACCTGGCCGGTCAGCTCCGTCGCGTCGCGGATCACCTGAGTCGCCGTGGACCTGGGATGGATCGCGATCACGTCGGAGTCGCGCAGCTGATAGCTCGGGATGTTCACCCGGCGCCCGTTGACCGTCCAGTGGCCATGCAGGATGAGCTGGCGCGCCTGCCGGCGCGAGGCGGCGAAGCCGAGCCGGACGAGCACGTTGTCGAACCGGCACTCCAGCATCCGGAGCAGGTTCTCGCCGGTCACGCCCTGCTGGCGCGACGCCTTCTCGTAGTAGATGCGGAACTGCTGCTCGAGCACGCCGTAGTAGCGGCGCGCCTTCTGCTTCTCGCGCAGCTGGACGCGGTACTCGCTCTGCTTCTGGCGCCCCCGGCCGTGATCTCCGGGCGGGTATGAGCGGCGCTCGACGCCGCACTTGTCGGTCAGACAGCGCTCGCCCTTGAGGAAGAGCTTCTGGCCTTCCCGGCGGCACTGCTTGCACTGGGGACCTGTATCTCGAGCCATGGCTAGACGCGCCTGCGCTTTCGTGGCCGGCAGCCGTTGTGCGCCTGCGGGGTCACGTCCTTGACACCGGACACCTCGAGACCGGCGGCCTGCAGCGAGCGAATCGCGGTCTCGCGGCCGGACCCGGGGCCCTTGACGAACACCTCGACCCGCTGCAGACCGTGCTCGATCCCCTTGCGGGCGGCGGCATCGGCGGTCACCTGGGCGGCGAACGGCGTCGACTTACGACTGCCCTTGAAGCCGGCGCCGCCGGCCGACTCCCACGCGATGACGTTGCCCTCCCGGTCGGTGAGGGAGACGATCGTGTTGTTGAACGACGTCTTGATGTGCGCCTGACCGACGGGGATGTTCTTCCGGACCCGGCGGCGGCCGCGCTGCGGTCGACGAGGAGCCGGGCTCACTTCTTACCCGCCTTCTTCTTGCCGGCCACCTGCATCCGCTTCGGGCCCTTGCGGGTGCGTGCGTTCGTCTTCGTGTTCTGCCCGCGGACGGGCAGCCCGCGGCGATGGCGCAGACCCCGGTAGCAGCCGATCTCCTGGAGGCGCTTGATGTTCTGCGAGCGCTCCCGGCGCAGATCTCCCTCGACGGTCACGTCGCTGTCGATCAGGTCGCGTAGCTGGACGACCTCGTCCTCGGTGAGATCGCGGACCTTGCGGTCGGGCTCGACGCCGACCTTGGCCAGGAGCTCATTCGAGGTCGAGCGTCCGATCCCGTAGATGTAGGTCAGGCCGACCTCGACCCGCTTGTTGAGGGGGATGTTGACCCCGGAAATTCGCGCCATGGGGAGGTTCCTTACCGCGCGGGGACTAGCCCTGCCGCTGCTTGTGACGTGGATTGGAACAGATCACCAGCACCCGCCCGTGCCGGCGGATGATCTTGCACTTCTCGCACATCGGTTTGACCGACGGTCGTACCTTCACGCTGATTCGCTCTCACATTCGGGACAAGTTCGTTTTGGAGCCTCGACCCGGCTCTGGCGACCGGTACGGTCGCCGCTACCGCGCCGAAGCGGCGCACGCGCAGCGTCACAGCCATGCTGCAGGCGCACCGGGGGATGTTAGCAGTGTGGTGCGACGGGCTACGCGGCCGCGCGGCCGTCGCCGACCTCGTGCCACGGGGTGAGCACACGCGGCGCGGCGGCGGTGACCGCGATCGTGAACTCGAAGTGGGCCGCCAGCGAGCCATCCTGGGAGAAGATCGACCAGTGGTCGTCGGCGACCCGGACGCCGTGGCGCCCGGCGGTGACCATCGGTTCGACCGCCAGCACCATCCCCTCCTCGAGGGCGATGCCGGTGCCCGCCGAGCCATAGTTGGGGATCTGCGGGTCCTCGTGCATCTCGCGGCCGATGCCGTGGCCGACGAGCGAGCGCACCACCGAGAGGCCTTCGGCCTCGACGTGCTCCTGGACGGCATGCGAGACGTCGCCGAGTCGATTGCCGGGCCGGCACTGCGGGACCGCGGCCAGCAGAGACTCCTCCGTGACCGCCAGCAGCTTCTGCGCGACCGGGCTGATCGGCCCGACCGCGAACGTGCGAGCGGCATCGGCGACCCACCCGTCGAGCACGACGCCGATGTCAACCGACAGGATGTCGCCGCGCGAGAGCTTGTAGGGCCCGGGGATGCCGTGCACGATCATCGAGTTGGGCGACGCGCAGATCGAACCCGGGAAGCCGCGGTACCCCTTGAACGCCGGCGTCGCGCCCTGGGAGCGGATGAAACGCTCGGCGGCGCCGTCGAGCTCGCCGGTGCTCACCCCGGGCCGGATCTTGCCGGCGATCAGATTCATGGTCCGGACGAGGACGGCCCCTGCCGCGGCCATGCGCTCGATCTCATCGGGAGTCTTCTTGATGATCATCGGACTGACAACGCTAGCGTGCGCTTAGAGCTAAACGTCCTCCTCGAAACGCAGCGTGGCGAGCACCGCCCGGATGTGTCCGTTGACGTCGGCGGGATCGCGCGTGCCGTCGATCCGCCGCAGCAGCCCGAGCTCGTCGTAGTGGTCGATCAACGGCGAGGTCTTGTCGTGGTAGACGCGCAACCGGTTCTTGATGACGTCCGGCTTGTCGTCGTCGCGCTGAATCAGCCGCGAGCCGTCCTGGTCGCAGACGCCTTCGTGCTTCGGTGGGTCGAATTCCAGGTGGTAGGTGTGGCCGGCCTTGACGCACACCCGCCGTCCTGACAGCCGCCGGATGACCTCCTCGTCGGGGACGTCGATCAGCAGCACGGCGGTGACGCGACGGCCGAGCTCCGAGAGATGGCGCTCCAGCGCGTGGGCCTGATCGATCGTGCGGGGAAAGCCGTCGAGGATGAAGCCGTCCTGTGCGTCGTCCTCGCGCAGGCGCTCGGCCGCCATGGCGACGATGAGGTCGTCGGGGACCAGATCGCCGGCGTCCATGTACTCCTTCGCCTGCGTGCCGAGGTCGGTCTCGTCCCGGACGTTGGCGCGCAGCATGTCGCCGGTGGAGATGAACGGCAGCTGGAAATCGTCGCGCAGCCGCTCGGCCTGGGTGCCCTTGCCCGCGCCCGGCGGGCCGAACAGAATCAGGTTGAGCTGGGCGGCCACGGGTGCACTGTATAGGTCGCGCCCATCCCGTGGCGAGCCGCGGCTATTTCAAGAAGCCCGCGTAGTTGCGCATCATCAGCTGCGCCTCGAGCTGCTTCATCGTGTCGAGCGCGACGCCGATCACGATCAGGATCGAGGTGCCGCCGAAGAAGAAGTTGGCGCTCGTCTGGTTGATCAGGATCGTCGGCAGAGCGGCGATCGCAGCCAGGAACAGCGCCCCGGGGAAGGTGAGCCGGGCGAGGATGCGATCCAGGAACTCGGCCGTCGGCCGACCGGGTCTCACCCCCGGGATGAACCCCCCGTACTTCTTGAGGTTCTCGGCCTGGTCGACGGGGTTGAACGTGACCGCCGTGTAGAAGTAGGTGAACAGGATGATGAAGATGCTCTCGCCGAGCACGTAGTGCCAGCTCTGCGGGCTGAAGAAGGTGGCGAGGTGGGTGGCGAAGTTGTTGCGGTTCTGGCCGATCAGCTGGCCGACGGTCGGCGGAATCGCCATCACGCTGGCGGCGAAGATGACCGGGATGACCCCGGCCATGTTGACCTTGAGCGGCAGGTAGGTCTGTCCCCCCTGGGTCATCCGGCGGCCGATCACGCGCTTGGCGTACTGGATCGGGATCCGCCGCTGGCCCTCCTGGACGAACACGATCGCGGCGACGATGCCGATCGCGATGAACGGCATGATCACCCGGAACACCTGGTCGGGGTTGTTCCACCAGGCGCTGATGCCGCCCGGGATCCGGGACACGATCGAGGCGAAGATGAGCAGCGAGATCCCGTTGCCGATCCCCCGCTGGGTGATGAGCTCGCCCATCCACATGAGCAGGACGGTGCCGGCGGTCAAGGAGATCACGATCAGGAACACCTTGAAGATCGTGAAGTTGGAGATCAGCGAGACGCCCGCCTGCTTCTCGAAGCTCCGGAACAGGAACACGTACCCGATCGACTGCGCGAACGCGAGGCCGACGGTCAGGTACCGCGTGTACTGGGTGATCCGCGCCTGGCCGACCTCGCCCTCCTTCTGGAGCTTCTCCAGGGAGGGAACCACGACCTGGAGTAGTTGCAGGATGATCGACGCCGTGATGTAGGGCATGATCCCGAGCGCGAAGATGGCGATGCGCCCCAGGCCGCCGCCCGAGAACAGGTTGAGCAGACCGAGGATGCTGTTCCCGCCCAGATTCTTCTGGATGGCGTTGACGGCGGCGGAGTTGATCCCCGGCGCGGGGATGTGGGTCCCGAGGCGGTAGAGGAACAGGATCCCCGCCGTGAACAGGATCTTCGTTCGGATCTCGCTGACCCTGAACGCCCCGAGGATCGTGGCGATCACGGCTCGGCCCTAACTCTCGACGACGTGGCAGGTGCCGCCCGCGGCTTCGATCCGCTCGCGCGCGGTCTGGCTGAAGCCGTGCGCGTGAATCGTGAGCGCCTTCGAGACGTCACCCTTGGCCAGGACCTTGACCGGCACGCCCTTGCGCGTCGCCAGCCCCCTGGCCGCAAGCGTCTCGAGCGTGACCGCGTCACCAGCGTCGAACCGGGCCTCGAGATCTGAGAGGTTGACCGGCTGGGTGTGGGTTCGGAACGGCTCGAACGGCATCGACTTCTTCATGTGCGGGCCGCGCAGCTTGCGCATCCGCATGTGGATCGGGTTCTGGCCGCCTTCGAAGCGCGCCCGGCGCTTGGCGCCCGATCGCGCGCCCCAGCCCTTCTGGCCGCGCCCGGCGGTCTTGCCGGTGCCGGAGCCTTCGCCGCGGCCGACGCGCTTGCGCGGACGCCGGGAGCCGGGAGCCGGGCTCAGGTTGTGCAGGCCGAGCCGCTCCTCGTTCTCAGGTGTGGCGCTCACGCGTCCTGCACCTCAACGAGGTGGCTCACCTTGGCGATCATCCCGCGGGTCTGGGGGGAGTCGGAGACTTCGACCGTCTGGCCGATGCGGCGCAGGCCCAATGACCGCAACGTGGCGAGCTGGCGCTTGTCCGCGCCGTTACGCGATTTGCGCTGGGTCACGCGCAGCGCGCTCACGACGCCCCCGGCGCCGTGGGCGCCTCGGCGGCCGTCGCCGCTCCGCTGCCGTTCCCGGCGGGGCTCTCGGCGCTCCCATCGCCGGTCTCGCTGGTGAGACCGAGGACCTGGTTGACGGACAGGCCGCGCAACGTGGCGACCTCGTCCGGGGTGCGCAGCGACTCGAGCCCGGCCATCGTCGCCTTGACGAGGTTGATCGGGTTCTGCGAGCCAAGGCTCTTGGAGAGGATGTCGTGAATCCCGGCGAGCTCGAGCACCGCGCGGACACCGCCGCCGGCGATGACCCCGGTGCCGGGCGCCGCCGGCTTGAGGAACACGCGGCCCGCACCGAACACGCCGGTGGTCTGGTGGGTGATCGTCGCGCCGTGCTTCGGCACCCGGTACAGGTTCTTCTTCGCGCGTTCGACGCCCTTCTGGATCGCCACGGGAACCTCGTTGGCCTTGCCGTAGCCGATTCCGACGACATCGCGCTCGTCTCCCACCACGACGAGCGCGGTGAACGAGAAGCGGCGGCCGCCCTTGACCACCTTGGCGACGCGGTTGATCTCCACCACGCGCTCCTGAAGGTCGAGTCCGGCTGCTGAAACGCTGCGATCGTCCATGGGTTCGATTGAGGGTAGCGGCTCGCCAGGGCCCTAGAGCCGCAGACCGGCCTCGCGCGCTCCGTCGGCCAAGGCCTTGACGCGCCCGTGGTACCGGTAGCCGCCGCGGTCAAACACCGCGGACTCGATGCCGGCCGCCTGTGCCCGCTCGGCGAGCAGCGCACCGGCGCGGCGCGCCTGGTCGGTGGGCGAGAGATCCTTGAGCTCGGCCTCGGTCCAGTTGACGGCCGCCAGTGTCCGCGCCGAGTCGTCGTCGATGAGCTGGGCGAAGATCCCGCGGTTGGAGCGGAACACCGAGATGCGGGGACGCTCGGCGCTGCCGCTCACCTTCGCGCGGACGCGACGGCGTCGCTTGAGCCGTGCCTGGGGCTTGGTCAAGACGGTCATGCTCGTTTCCCAACCTTCCGGGCGACGTACTCGCCCTCGTAGCGAATCCCCTTGCCCTTGTACGGCTCGGGTTTGCGCTGCTTGCGAATGTAGGCGGCGATCTCCCCGACCTGCTGCTTGGACGCGCCGCGGACGACGATCCGGGTCGGCTGCGGCACCTCGAACTCGATCCCGTCCGGGGCCTTGACCGAGACCGGATGCGAGTAGCCGAGCGCGAGCTCCAGGTCACGACCGCGCAATTGTGCGCGGTATCCGACTCCCTGGATCTCCAGGCGCTTCTCGAACCCGTCGGTCACGCCCTCGACCATGTTGGCCACCAGTGTGCGGGTGAGGCCATGCAGCGCCCGGTGCTCACCGCGGTCGGTCGGCCGGGTGACGAGCACCTCCTCGCCGACCTGCTCGACGGCGATGTCGCGGTTGACTCGCTCGGAGAGCTCGCCCTTGGGGCCGTTGACCGTCACGCGCTCGGGCTCGATCGCGATCGTCACCCCGGCGGGAACGGGAATGGGTTGTCTGCCGATCCTGGACATCGTGTCCTTCAGAGTTACCAGACGCGGGCCACGACTTCGCCGCCGACGCCCTGCTGGCGCGCCTCGTGGCCGGTCATGACGCCCTTGGACGTGGAGATGATCGCGGTGCCCATTCCGCCCTGGATCCGGGGAATGCTCTCCCGGTCGACATAGGTGCGCTGACCGGGGCGCGACACGCGCTGCAGTCCCGAGATCACCGGCTTGCGATCGTCGGTGTACTTGAGGGTGATCGTGATCTGCTCGCCGGGACGGCCGGGTACCGGCGGCTGCACCTCGTAGGCGTCGATATAGCCCTGCTCCTTGAGGATCCGCGCCAGCTCGCGCTTGAGGTTCGAGGAGGGGATCGCGACGTCGTGATGCTGCGCCTTGGCGGCGTTGCGCAGACGCGTGAGGAAGTCGGCTACGGGGTCGGTCATCGACATCGTCGTTACCAGCTGGACTTGGTCATGCCGGGGACGTATCCGTTGTGGGCGAGCTCGCGCAGGCAGATCCGGCACAGGCCAAATTTGCGATACACCGCGCGGGCCCGGCCGCAGCGCCGGCAGCGGCTGTACCCCCGGGTCTTGTACTTGGGTGTCCGCTGCTGGCGGATGCGTTGTGAGGTTTTGGCCACTGTGCTCCTTGAACTCGTGAACTCGTGAACTCGTGTTCGGCCGGCTACGCCGCCACTCGCGTGGCGGGGGCTCGGCCCTCCCTCGAAAATGGCATCCCGACCGCCTCGAGCAGCGCAAACGCCTCTTCATCGCTGCCGGCGGTCGTCGTGATCGTGATGTCGAGTCCCCGGGTCTGGTCGATCTCGTCGTAGTCGATCTCGGGGAAGATGATCTGCTCGCGCACGCCCATCGAGTAGTTGCCGCGGCCGTCGAACGCCCGCGGGTTCAGACCGCGGAAGTCGCGGATCCGCGGGATCGCGACCGACATCAGGCGGTCGAGGAACTCGTACGCGCGCTCGCCGCGCAGCGTGACGGCGACGCCGACGGGCATGCCCTCGCGCACCTTGAACTGCGCGATCGATTTGCGCGCGCGCCGCACGTTCGGCTTCTGCCCGGTGATCGTCGCCAGCTGCTCGGTGGCGGCGTCAAGGACCTTTGAGTCCTGCTTGGCATCGCCGCACCCCATGTTGACGGTGATCTTCTCGATCCGGGGCGCTTGCATGATGCTCGAGTAGCCGAAGCGCTCCATCAGCGCCGGGCGGATCTCGTCGAGGTATCGCGTCTTCAGTCGTGCCGTTGCCATCTGCTCTTCGCCTCTAGTCCAGTCGGGCGCCGCTGCGCTTGGCGACGCGCCGGCGCTGTCCGTCCTCGATCTGTATGCCGATCCGCGTCGGCCTGCCGTCCCGAGGGTCGACCAGCATCACGTTGGACACGTGGATCGGCCCCTCGCGCTCGATCACGCCGCCCGCCTGCTGCCCGGCCGCGGTCTGGGTCGGACGTTGGTGGCGCTTGACGATGTTGAGCCCCTCGACGAAGACGCGGTTCTTCTTGGGCTCCACGCGCAGGACCTTGCCGCGCTTGCCGCGGTCCTTGCCGCTGATCACGATCACCTCGTCGTCGGTCCGGATGCGCGCCGGCATGTCAGAGCACCTCCGGGGCCAGCGAGACGATCTTCATGAAGTTGCGCTCGCGCAGCTCCCGCGCCACCGGGCCGAAGATGCGGGTGCCGCGCGGATTGTTCTGGGCGTCGATGAGCACGGCCGCGTTCTCGTCGAAGCCGATGTAGGTGCCGTCCTCTCGCCCATAGGCCTTCTTGGTGCGGACGACGACGGCGGTCACCACCTCGCCCTTCTTCACCGAGCCCTGGGGGGTGGCGGTCTTGACCGTGGCGGTGATCGTGTCGCCGACGCCGGCGTAGCGCCGCCGCGAGCCGCCGCGGACGCGGATCACCAGGATCTCACGCGCCCCGCTGTTGTCGGCGACGCGCAGGCGTGTCTCGTTCTGGATCACGACGCTACTTCGCCCTCTGCAGCACTTCGACGAGCCGCCAGTGCTTCGTGCGCGACAGCGGGCGAGCCTCGCGCACGGTCACGGTGTCGCCGATGTGGGCGTCGTTGGACTCGTCGTGCGCGTGGAGGGTCCGGGACGTGCGGACGATCTTGGAGTAGCGGCGATGACGGCGCGCAGTGTCGATCCGGACGGTGATCGTCTTGTCGGCCTTGTCGGAGACGACGATGCCCTGGCGGACCTTCTGCACGCCCGGGGCACGCTCGCGCGGGGGTGTGACGGCGGCGCCGGCAGGGGTCGTCTTCGCCCTCGCCTTCGCGCGTCCGGCGCTGCGCCGCTGGGCCTTGTCGCGACGCTCGGTCTGGCGGTCGGCGTGACGCTCCTCCGGGGTCCGCGGCGTGCGCGCCGCGACCTTGGCCGATCGGTCGGCGCGGGCGCGCTGGCGGCGCTCCTTCGGAGCCAGAACCTCCTGCGGCGCGGCGGTCGTCTCTTCAGCGGTGTCGGTTGTCTGGTCTTCAGCCATTTTCCTGTCCATGATGGACGTCGATTTCACGTTCGCGGGCGACGGTCAGCGCGCGTGCGACCTCCCGCTTGGCGCGCCGCAACCCGGCGGTGTTGTCCAGCTCGCCGGTGGCGTGCTGGAAGCGCAGGCCGAACAGGTCGCGTCGCGTCGTGGCGATGTGCTCGGCGAGCTCGGTGTCGGTCAGGTCGCGGACGTCCGAGGCGCGCATCAGGCTTCCTCTCGCATGACGAACTTGGTGCGCACCGGAAGCTTGTGTCCGGCGAGCCGCATCGCCTCCCGAGCAAGGTCCTCGGGCACGCCGGCGAGCTCGAACATGACCCGGCCGGGCTTGACGACGGCGACCCAGCCCTCGGGTGAGCCCTTCCCGGACCCCATCCGCGTCTCTGCGGGCTTCTTCGTGAACGGCTTGTCCGGATACACGTTGATCCACACCTTGCCGCCACGGCGGATCTTGCGGGTCATCGCGATTCGCGCGGCCTCGATCTGGCGGTTGGTCAGCCAGCCGGCGTCCAACGCCTTCAGGCCGTACTCGCCGAACTGGACCTTGACCTGCCCGCGCGACAGCCCGGCGCGGCGGCCGCGATGCTGCTTGCGATGCTTGACGCGCTTGGGGGAGAGCATCAGCTCGCACCACCTGAGGATTCTCCGCCCGAGCCCTGACCGCCGCCCGAGCCCTGGCCACCACCCGACCCCGGGGCGCCGCCCGACCCCTGGCCGCCGCTAGCGCCTTGGGTGCCGGGGCGCGGGCCGCCGGAGCCACCACGGGCGCCGCGGGTACCACCACTGCCGCCGCCGGGGCGCGGGCCCCGCCCGCCGCCGCCGGAACCACCGGGCCCACCGCCGGGACGCGGTCCACGACCGCCGCCGGGTGCGCCCGAGCCTCCCGGGCCGCCGGTCCGGCCACCCTGACCACCGCGGCCGCCCTGTCCGCCGCGTCCGGGGCCGGAGCCGCCGGGACCGCCCGAACCACCGCGATATCCGCCGCCGCCCGAGCCACCGCGACCGCCCGGACCCGACCCGCCGGGTCCGCCGCCGCGACCGCCCTGGCCGCCGCGGCCGCCGCGGCCACCGCCACGCCCGTCACGCCCGTCCCGGCCGGAGCGCCCGTCGCGACCGCCGCGGTCGGGCGCCTGCGGGGACGGCTCGTCCATGATCGTCAGATCGGCGCCGGTGTAGCCCTCGGGCATGATCTCGCCCTTGTTGATCCAGCACTTGACGCCGATCCGGCCGAAGGTCGTGCGCGCCTCGTGGAAGCCATAGTCGATGTCGGCACGCAGCGTGTGCAACGGCACGCGGCCGTCCGAGTAGCCCTCGGTGCGGGCCATCTCGGCGCCACCGAGGCGGCCGGAGACCTGGACCTTGACGCCCTTCGCGCCCGAGCGCATCGCACTCGTCAGCGCCCGCTTCATCGCGCGGCGGAAGGCGACGCGGTTCTGCAGCTGCTCGGCGATCGACTGCGCGACGAGGCGCGCGTCGAGCTCGGGACGCTTGATCTCGAGGATGTTGACCTTGACCTGCTTGCCGGTGATCCGGTGCAGGTCGCGCCGGAGCTGATCCACCTCCGAACCCGACTTGCCGATCACGATCCCGGGCCGCGCGGTGTTGATGTTGACCTCCACCTCGGTGGCGTTCTTGCGGATCGTGATGTCCGACAGCCCGGCGTGCGACAGCCGTCCGATGATGTGGTCGCGGATCTGCGTGTCCTCGTGCAGGTAGTCCGCGAAGTGACGCTCGTTGAACCAGTTCGACTTCCAGTCGTGGATGTAGCCCACGCGGATCGATTCGGGGTGAACTTTCTGGCCCATGTGTGTGGCTAGTCCTTTGGCGTGAGCAGGATCGTCAGGTGGCTGGTTCGTTTGCGGATCCGGGTCGCGCGGCCCATCGCGCGCGGCCGGAACCGCTTGATCGTCGGACCTTCGTCGGCGTGCACCGCCTTGACGTACAGGTCCTCGCCCACGAGCTCGTGATTGTGCTCGGCGTTGGCGATCGCGGACTCGAGCAACTTGCTCCAGTCCCGCGCGATCGCGCGAGGCGTGACAGCGAGGATAGCTCGCGCCTCCTCCACCGACTTGCCGCGAATGTGGTCGCACACGAGCCGCGCCTTGCGCGCCGACGAGCGCACGTACCGGGCCTGAGCGCGGACGACCGGGCTCGGCGCGTTCGGATCGCGGCGGGCACGGCGCCGGGCGGGCGCCGCTCTCCGCGGCGGGGCCGGCGCCTCGGTGGCCTCGCTCTCGCCGGCCTCGGTCTCGCCGGCCTCGGCGTCTGCGGCGGGCTCCTCGGTGTCGGCCGCGTCGCTGCCGGCCTCGGCGACGGTGGGCTCGTCGGCGGCCACCGGCTCGCCGGCGGCCACGGGCTCCTCCGCGGCCACGGGCTCCTCCGCGGCCACGGGCTCCTCCGCGGCCACGGGCTCCTCGACCTTGCGCCGCCGGCGCCGCCGCTTCGGGGCCGGCGTCTGCGCCTCGGGCTCCGGCGCCTCATCAGCCGGCGCGTCGGCATCGGCAGCCGCATCCCCCGCCTCGGCGGCGAGCTCGTCGCCGTGCGAGGGCGTGGAGGTCGGTTCCGGCGCTGAAGCCCCTTGCGTGGACTCCTGGGCGGCCGGCGCTTCGTCCTTCCCTGAGCGCGAGGCTTCAGCGCCGGAAGTGGGCTCCACGTCCTTATCCGGATCAGACGGACTCATCGCCGCCTTCCGGTTCCAGCGTGCCCGCGATACAGACGCGTCGGCGCAAACTCCCCGAGCTTGTGACCGACCATCGACTCGGACACGAACACCGGAACGTGCTTGCGCCCGTCGTGCACGGCGATCGTGTGTCCGACCATCTCGGGGAAGATCGTCGAGGACCGCGACCATGTGCGGATCATGCGCTTCTCACCACTGGCGTTCATCGCCTCGATCCGCGCGATCAGGCGCTCCTGGACGAACGGCCCCTTCTTGCTCGAACGACTCATCGCTTCTTACCCCTCCTGCGACCGCGCACGATGTACTGGTCGGATCTCTTGTTCTTCTTGCGGGTGCGGTAGCCCAGCGTGGGGACGCCCCACGGGGTCACCGGATGCCGACCCGGGGTCGTCGATCCCTCGCCACCGCCGTGCGGGTGGTCGACCGGGTTCATCGCCGTGCCGCGGGTCTGGGGGCGCACGCCCATGTGGCGCTTGCGCCCGGCCTTCCCGATCTTGACGTTCTGGTGATCGGAGTTGCCGATCGTGCCCACCGTCGCGCGGCACTCGACCCGGACCATCCGCATCTCCCCGGAGGGGAGGCGGAGCGTCGCGTAGTCGCCGTCCTTGGCCAGCAGCTGGACGCCGGTTCCGGCCGACCGCGCCATCTGGCCGCCGCGACCAGGGGTCAGCTCGACGTTGTGAACGATCGTGCCCGGTGGCATGTTGCCGAGCGGCAGGCTGTTGCCGACGCGGATGTCGGCGCTCTCGCCCGACTCCACGGTGGCACCGACCCGCAGGCGCTGGGGCGCGAGGATGTAGGCCTTCTCGCCGTCGGCGTAGTGCAGAAGCGCGATGTAGGCGGACCGGTTCGGGTCGTACTCGATCTCCGCCACCCGCGCCGGGATCCCGTCCTTACGCCGCTTGAAGTCGATCTTGCGATACAGGCGCTTCGCGCCTCCCCCTCGATGCCGAGAGGTCTTCCGACCGTGTGCGTTTCGGCCGCCCGACTTCTTCAGTCCCTCGGTCAGAGACTTTTCGGGCTTCGCCCGAGTGATCTCGGCGAAGTCGGGATACGAGACGAAGCGGACTCCCGGCGAGGTTGGCTTGGGCTTGCGGATCGGCATTACTCGGGCGCCTCGAACGCCTGGAAGATCGGGATCGTGTCGCCCTCGCGCACCTGCACGATGGCCTTCTTCCACTTCCGGGTGCGCCCCGCTGTCTGGCCGCGGCGCTTGGGCTTTGACTTCACCGAAGCCGTGCGCACCTCCACCACCTTGACCTCGAACAGCTGCTCGATCGCTTGGCGGATCTGCGTCTTGTGGGCACGGTCGTGGACACGGAAGGTGTACTTGCCGGCCTCGGCGAGCACGAACGACTTCTCGGACACGACCGGCCGGATGATGACCTGGCTCGGCTCCATCAGGCTGCCTCCTCCGTTGGCGCTCCGCTCGCCCGGGCCACGAGATCCGGCAGCGCGGCCTCGGACACGAGCAGCGACGCCGCACCGATGAGATCGGCGACCCCGGCATCGCCGACCGGCATCACCGCGACTCGGGCCAGGTTCCGGAACGACAGCCCCGCCTCGACCTCGGCCTCGGACAAGAGCACGAGGGTCGGTGTGGCGGCCGCCCAGTCCGTCAGCAGGCCAACGGCCTGCTTGGTGGAGGGACGATCGAAGCCCCCGGCGTCGAACAGGGCCAGCGACTCGCGCTCGGCGTGCACCGACAGCGCACTGCGGAAGGCGGCGCGGCGGGCCTTGCGGTTGACCTTGACGGTGTAGTGGCGGGGGCTGGGCCCAAAGACGGTGCCGCCGCCGGTCCAGATCGGGGAGCGTGAGGACCCCGCGCGAGCGCGGCCCGTGCCCTTCTGGCGCCATGGCTTGGCGCCGCCGCCGGACACCTCACCGCGCGTCTTCGTCGACGCGGTCCCCTGGCGCCGGGCATTGCGCTCCGCGCGCACCGCCTCGTGCACGAGCGGCATGTTGAACGGCGCCTCGAACGCGGTCGCGTCGAGCGTCGCCGAGCCGCCACCGAGCTTGGGGGCGGTTCTAGGCATCGGAGCGCACCTCCACCGTCGAGCCGGTCGGACCCGGCACCGCGCCCCGGACGAGAAGCAGGTTGCGGCCCGGCATGACCTCGACGACGGTCAGCCCGCGCTGGGTCACCCGCCCACCGCCCATGCGGCCGGGGCCACGGATACCTTTGTGTACCCGTGACGGCGTCGCCGATGCGCCGATCGAGCCCGGGGCGCGGACGTTGTGGGAGCCGTGCGACTTTGGGCCGCTGGAGAAGTTGTGGCGCTTGATCGTGCCCGCGAACCCCTTGCCTTTGGACTTCCCTGACACCTTGACGCGTTCGCCGACCTCGAACGCTCCCGCGGTGACGGTCTCGCCGACGAGCAGCTCGCCCGCCTCATCGCGAAACTCCACGAGATGGCGGTGCGCGGAGGCGTCGGCCTTCTTGAGATGTCCCAGCTCGGGCTTGCTCAGCACCTTCTCCTTGCACGCGCCGAACGCCAGCTGGACGGCCTCGTAGCCGTCGCGCTCGACTGTGCGGATCGCGGTCACCGGACACGGGCCCGCCTCGAGCACGGTGACGCGCTCGACGCGGCCGTCGTCGAGGAACCGCTGGGTCATCCCGAGCTTCTTGGCGAGGATCGCGGTCATCGGATCAAGAGGCGAGCCGAATCTCGATGTCGACGCCGGCGGGAAGGTGATCGAGCCGCTGAAGCGAGTCGACGGTCTTCGGCGTCGGCTGATGGATGTCGATCAGACGCTTGTGGGTGCGGATCTCGAAGTGCTCACGTGAGTCCTTGTCCTTGAATGGCGACCGGATCACGCAGTACACGTTCTTCTCCGTCGGCAGCGGCACGGGCCCGGAGACGGACGCGCCGGTGCGCGTCGCCGTCTCGACGATCTCCTTCGCCGCCGTCTCGATCGCCGTGTGGTCGTAGGACTTCAGGCGAATGCGGATCTTGTTTTGAGCGATTGTTGCCACGGACTTCTTCTAGAGCTTTCGTCGTTGCGCGGTGACCGGCCAAGCGGTGCTGAGACCACCCGGGCGGCCGACGTTGTCGTATCTGCCTTTGCACAAAAAAGCGGCGGGCCCGATGTCCGGGCCCGCCGCCCACTGCCACTACTGAATGACTTCGGTGACGACCCCCGAGCCGACCGTCCGGCCGCCCTCGCGGATCGCGAACCGCAGACCCTGGTCCATGGCGATCGGCTGGATCAGCTCGATCTCCATCTGGACGTTGTCGCCGGGCATGACCATCTCCGTGCCCTCGGGCAGGTTGGCCACGCCGGTGACGTCGGTCGTGCGGAAGTAGAACTGCGGCCGATACCCGGTGAAGAACGGGGTGTGTCGCCCGCCCTCCTCCTTCTTGAGGACGTAGACCTCGGCCTTGAACTTGGTGTGCGGGGTGATCGAGCCGGGCTTGCACAGCACCTGTCCGCGCTCGATGTCCTCCCGCTTGATGCCTCGCAGCAGGCATCCGGCGTTGTCGCCGGCCTGACCCTGGTCGAGGTTCTTCTTGAACATCTCGACGCCGGTCACGACCGTCGAGGTGGTGGGCCTGATGCCCACGATCTCGACCGTCTCGCCCGTCTTGATGACGCCGCTCTCGATGCGCCCGGTGGCCACCGTGCCCCGGCCGGTGATCGAGAACACGTCCTCCACCGGCATCAGGAACGGCTTGTCCAGGTCACGCACCGGCTCGGGGATATAGGTGTCCAGCGCCTCGGCGAGATCGAGAATCCGGCTCTCGTACTCCTCGTCGCCCTCCAGCGCCTTGAGCGCGGAGCCGATCACGAACGGGATGTCGTCACCGGGGAACTCGTACTCGGACAGCAGATCTCGGATCTCGACCTCGACGAGCTCGAGGAGCTCGGGGTCGTCGACCATGTCCGCCTTATTGAGGAACACGACGATGTAGGGCACGCCGACCTGACGAGCGAGCAGGATGTGCTCGCGCGTCTGCGGCATTGCGCCATCGGCGGCCGAGACGACCAGGATCGCGCCGTCCATCTGGGCGGCGCCGGTGATCATGTTCTTGACGTAGTCAGCGTGACCGGGGCAGTCCACGTGGGCGTAGTGCCGATTGGCGGTCTCGTACTCGACGTGCGAAGTCGCGATCGTGATGCCGCGAGCCTTCTCCTCGGGGGCGTTGTCGATCGAGTCAAACGACCGCACCTCGGTGCCATCGCCGAACCTGTCGTGGAGCACCTTGGTGATGGCCGCGGTCAGCGTCGTCTTGCCATGGTCGATGTGACCGATGGTGCCTACGTTGACATGGGGCTTGTCGCGCTCAAACTTGGCCTTCGCCACTTTGGTGTTGCTCCTTCATCTTCTGAGTGTTTTCGTTCGTCTCAAGGACGAACCGGTTCAGGATATAAGTTTTCCGTCCGCCGCCGCTGATAGTCGCTCGCAGCGCGTTTCCGGCGGCGCCGCTTACGCGGCTTCCTGCTCTCCCCCGACGACCTTCTCGGCGATGTTAGGGGGTACTTCCTCGTAGCGTTCGAACTGCATCGTGTAGGTCGCCCGGCCCTGCGTGTTGGACCGCACGTCGGTCGCGTAGCCGAACATCTCGGCGAGCGGGACGTGGGCGGTGATGACCTGCGCGTTCCCGCGCTGCTCCATCCCGTTGATCTGGCCGCGACGGCGGTTCAGGTCGCCGATGACGTCGCCCATGAACTCCTCGGGGGTCACCACCTCGACCGCGAACACGGGCTCGAGCAGGACGGGCTTGGCCCGCTGCACCGCTGCCTTGAGCGCCAGCGAGCCGGCGACGCGGAAGGCGATCTCGGAGGAGTCGGTGTCGTGGTACTTGCCGTCGGTCAGGGTGACGCGGACGTCGACGAGCGGGAAGCCCGCCCGCGGCCCGTTGTCCATCGCATCCTCGACGCCCTTCTCGACCGCCGGGATGAACTCGGTGGGCACGGAGCCGCCCTTGACCTTGTTGATGAAGTCAAAGCCCTCGCCCGGCGCCGGCTCGACGTTGATGTAGACGATGCCGTACTGGCCCGAGCCGCCGGTCTGGCGCACGAAGCGGCCCTCGACCTTCTCGGCTGTGCCGCGGATCGTCTCCCGGTAGGAGACCTGCGGGCGACCGACGTTGGCGTCGACCTTGAACTCGCGCATCATCCGGTCGACGAGGATCTCCAGGTGAAGCTCGCCCATGCCGGAGATCTCGGTCTGCCCGGTCTCCTCGTTGGTCTGGACCTGGAACGTCGGGTCCTCCTCGGCCAGCCGGCCGAGCGCGGTCGACATCTTCTCCTGATCGGCCTTCGTCTTCGGCTCGATCGCGACCTTGATCACCGGCTCGGGGAACGTGATCATCTCCAGCTTGATCGGCTTGTCCGGCGCGGCCAGCGTGTCGCCGGTGACGACCTGCTTGATGCCGACGGCGGCGGCGATGTCGCCGGCGTAGACCTCCTGCAGCTCCTCGCGCTCGTTGGCGTGCATCATCAGGATCCGACCGATGCGCTCGGTGCGCCCGGTGCTGGCGTTGAGGACGCGCGAGCCGGCGGCGAGCTTGCCGGAGTAGACGCGGAAATAGGTCAGCTTGCCGACATAGGGGTCGGCCATGATCTTGAACGCCAGCGCCGCGAACGGCTCGTCATCGGACGCCTGTCGGTGCGCCGGTGCGCCACCGTTGTCCGAGGACTTGTCGGGCTCCAGGCCCTCCACCGCCGGCACGTCGAGCGGGCTCGGCAGGTAGTCGATGACGGCGTCGAGTAGTGGCTGCACGCCCTTGTTCTTGAAGCTACTGCCGCACAGGACCGGCGTCAGCTCGGCGGCCAGGGTCGTTGACCGGATCGCCGCCTTGAGGCGGGCGACGGGGATCTCCTCGTCCTCGAGGATCATCTCCAGCAGCTCGTCGTCGAACCGCGAGACCTCCTCGAGCAGGTGCTCGCGGGCCGCAGCGGCCGCGGCGGCGTACTCCTCGGGAATCTCGACGACCTCCTGCTCCTTGCCGAGCTCGTCCTTGTAGACGATCGCCACGTTCTCGACCAGATCGATGATCCCCCGGAAGTCGCCCTCGGCGCCGATCGGCAGCTGGATCGGGACCGGGTGGGCACCGAGACGATCCACCATCGTCTGGACCCCGCGCTCGAAGTCGGCGCCGATGCGATCCATCTTGTTGATGTAGGCGATCCGGGGAACGCGGTACTTGTCGGCCTGGCGCCACACCGTCTCGGACTGAGGCTCCACGCCGGCGACCGAGTCGAACAGGGCGATCGCGCCGTCGAGCACGCGCAGCGAACGCTCCACCTCGACGGTGAAGTCGACGTGGCCGGGCGTATCGATGATGTTGATCCGGTGACCGTTCCACTCGGCGGTGGTCGCGGCCGAGGTGATCGTGATCCCGCGCTCCTGCTCTTGCTCCATCCAGTCCATCACGGCCGCGCCCTCGTGAACCTCACCCATCTTGTAGGTGCGGCCGGTGTAGTAGAGGATGCGCTCGGTCGTCGTCGTCTTCCCGGCGTCGATGTGCGCCATGATTCCGATGTTGCGAGTGTTCTCGAGCGTGAACGTACGTGCCATGAGTGCGGGTGGTTTTAGGGGTTGGGCGGATCTGAGTCCCGCTCCCGGCCGCGGCCATGAAAAAGGGCCCAGTGGGCCCGTTTACGACGCGGCTGGCGGCGGCGGGCTGGTCTCTAGTAGGTCGGCGTCTCCATTGCGTGGATCCTCCACGCCCAGGTAGAGCGCAGATGAACACGTCCCGACCCGAGGCGGAGTACGAATATAGCAGAGGCCACCGGCCCTCCGGGCGGGATTCCGGCGCTCCCGGGAGCCCGGCCGGACGCCCATCACCGGGCGTCGCAACCGCTCTGCTGGGTGGCGGTCTGCTCGGCTCGGCGCTGCTCGTCGTCGCCGAGTTCACGCCGCTGTTCACCGTCCACGCCGGCGCCCATCACCACCACTTCACGAGGGCCACCGCGGGTTCGCACCACGCCTATGGACTGGTCTCGATCGCGGTCCTCGCTGCGGGCCTGTCGGTGATGTGGTGGAAGTCCCCGGGCCGGCTCGCGATGCTCGCGATCGGGATCCTCGGCGGCGCGGCGCTGGTGATCGCGCTCGGTCACGACCTGCCCGACGCTCACGCCGCCGGCCTCGTGCGGTACGCCGGGGGTTACCTGCCGGCCAGCTCCACTCCCGGTGCCGGGTTCTACCTGGAGACCGTCGGTGGCGTGATCCTGCTCCTGACGGGCGCCGGCGGGATCCTGCTGGCGCCCCGGCCCGAGCGTCCGGCGGTGCGGCGACGTCCCGACCCCCGGCGGTCCGCTTCCTGACCCCCACACAAGCACAACGTTTTGGCACCGAGCGCCGCGGATAGCCTTTAAGCCACGCGAGGGTTGTCCCGTCGCAGCCCCCGGTCCCGTGCGGCGGGCAGCCCTCGCGTTTCTTTCTCTCCCATCGACCGTCGCCGCAGTCAGCTCGTCCGCGCTGCGCGCCTGGTCGCGCGCATCGGCGGCCGAAAAAGCCTGACGCGACCTCCGCTGCTCGCCGGGTCGCGTCACGGAGCTACCGCATAGCGGGTACAGGCTGACGCGACCACCGATCCCGGGAGGGTCGCGTCAGCTTTTTTCGCTCCGGCCGTACTCGACGGTTGCCCGCGCTCGGCGAGCGGCCGCGACGGTGGGGGCAGCGGGCGCGGCTACCAGCGATAGTGCGCGAAGGCCTTGTTGGCCTGCGCCATGCGGTAGATGTCGTCCTTGCGCTTGAACGCGTTGCCCTGCTGCTGCGCGGCGTCGAGCAGCTCGTTGGCGAGGCGCTGGGCCATCGTCTTCTCCCGCCGGGCGCGGGCGTACTGGACCAGCCAGCGGACGGCAAGGGTACGGGCACGTCGCGAGGGCACCTCCACCGGCACCTGATAGGTGGCGCCACCGACCCGCCGGGGACGAACCTCCAGCACCGGGGTCAGCGCCTTGATGCCGGCCTCGAGCTGCTCGGCGGCGTTCTTGCCGCTTCGCTCCCCGAGGATGGCCATCGCGTCGTAGACGATCTTCTCGGCCACCGACTTCTTGCCGTCGAGCATCACCTTGTTGATGACCTGCTGGACGAGGCGGTTGCGGTAAACCGGGTCGGCGTCGATCGGCCGCACCTGAGCGGCAGCGCGGCGCGGCATCTATTTCGCCTTCACGCCGTACTGCGAGCGGGCCTTCTTGCGGTCGCCGACGCCGGCGGCGTCCAGCGTGCCGCGGATCACCTTGTAGCGGAATCCGGGCAGGTCCTTGACGCGACCGCCTCGCACCAGCACGACCGAGTGCTCCTGCAGGTTGTGCCCCTCGCCGGGGATGTAGGCGCCGACCTCCATGCCGTTCGTCAGCCGAACGCGCGCCACCTTGCGCAACGCCGAGTTCGGCTTCTTCGGCGTGGTCGTGTAGACGCGGGTGCACACGCCCCGGCGCTGCGGCGCGGCGACCTTCTTCTTGCGGCCCTTGCCGGACTTCAGGCCCGGGGTGGCGAGCTTCTTCTTCGGGGCGGTGCGCCCCTTGCGGATCAGTTGGCTGGTAGTCGGCATGCGGCGCAAGAGCGTAGCAGGGGTCGCCGGCGACGCGTGCGGCTCACGCGGCCGCCGGCACGCCCTCCAGGACGGTGTCGACATCGGCGTGCTTGACGCCGACGGCCTCCGCCACCGGCGCGTAGGTGACCTCACCACGGGCGACGTTCACACCGAGCTTCAGGCCTGGGTTCTCCGCCATCGCACCGTGCACCCCCGAGGAGGCGAGGTGGAGCACGTAGGGCATCGTCGCATTGGTGAGCGCGTAGGTCGAGGTGACCGGCACCGCGCCCGGCATGTTGGCCACGCAATAGTGGGTGATGCCGTCGACCTCGTAGGTGGGATCGGTGTGGGTGGTGGCATGCGAGGTCTCAAAGCACCCGCCCTGGTCGATCGAGACGTCGACGAGCACCGCGTGGCGCTTCATCAGGCCCAGCTGCGAGCGGCTGATGACGTGGGGAGCCCGGGCGCCGTGGACGAGGACCGCACCGATCACGAGGTCGACGTCGGGGAGGCGCTCCTCGATCGACAGCGTGGTGGCAAAGCAGGTGTCGGCGCGTCCGTTGAACGCGATATCGAGCTCGCGCAGCCGGTCGATGTTGCGGTCATAGACGAAGACCGTCGCCTCCATCCCGAGCGCGATGAACGCCGCGTTCATGCCGACGACGCCCCCGCCGATCACCATCACGTTGGCGGCGGCGACTCCGGGCACCCCGCCGAGCAGGATGCCGCGGCCGCCCATCGGCCTCTCGAGCATGAACGCGCCCGCCTGGGTGGCGATCTTGCCCGCGACCTCGGACATCGGAGCCAGGAGCGGCAGCCGCCCGCGCTGGTCCTCGACGGTCTCATACGCGATGCAGGTGGCGCCGGACTCCATCAGCCCGCGGGTCAGCTCCGGGTCGGCCGCCAGGTGCAGATAGGTGAACAGGACGTGGTGCTCACGTAGGCGGCCGACCTCGACGGGCTGGGGCTCCTTGACCTTGACGATCATCGTTGCCTCGGCGAACACGGCATCGGCGTCGGGCACGATCGTGGCGCCCTGGGCGACGTAGGCCTCATCGGCGATCGCCGATCCCTCGCCGGCGCCGCTCTGGACGAACACCTCGTGGCCGGCGTCGGCCAGCTCACGGACGCCGGCCGGCGTCAGCGCCACCCGGTACTCGTCGGTTTTGACCTCGGTGGGGACCCCGACCTTCATCGCACCAGCTCCCGGCCGCGCAGGGCCAGCCAGAACTCGATGCGATCCCGCGCGCTGCCGAGGTTTCGCCCCGTCAGCTCCTCGACGCGCCGGATCCGGTAGCGCAGCGTGTGCCGGTGGCAGTACAGCCGCTTCGCGGCCCGCTCCCACTGGCCGTTCTCCTCTATGAACGCTTCAAGCGAACGCATCAGCTCACCTCCGTAGTGTCCCTCGCCGGCCTCTATCGGCCCGAGGATCGAGTCGCAGAACAACCGCAGCGCCTCGTCCTCCTGCAGCGACAGCAGCAGTTGGAAGGAGCCGAGGTCCTTGTACGTCGCCACCTTCGGGGTCGCCGTCGCCGTCCGGCCGGCGCCGTTTCCCGACGTGCCGCCGGGCTCGGGCCCGGCGACGCCGAGCGCGACCGCCTCCGCCGCGCACCGTGCCTCGTGGAAGGTCCGCCGCGCCTCTCCCCCGGGCACCGGCCGGCCAACCCCCACCTGGGGAGTCACGCCGAGCGCCGTCGCCAGGCGCCCGGCCACCCGCTCGGTGAGCGCAAACAGCTCGTCCTCGTCGAGGCCCGGCACCAGGCCGGCGGTCAACGGCCCGCTCGAGGCGACGAGCCCCGCCGCCGCCTCCTCGCGCATCGCCAGCGCGAGCGCATCCTCCACCGGAGAGGGCGATCCGCGGCCGCCGTTCGGTCGCGCGAGGACGATTGCGGCGACGCTGTCCGACAGGCCGAACGGCTCGAGCCGGCGGGCGAGCTCGGCGCCTGACAGCTCACCGGTCACGAGCGCCGCCAGCACGTCGCCGGCGAGCCGGCGCTCGGTGTCGCCGGCCACCCGGGCGCGCAGGAGCTCGAGCGCGACGATCGTCACCGCCTGATGGAGGGTGAGGCGGTCGAAATCAGACAGCGGACCGGCGTCCTTGATCGCCACCAGCCATGCTTCGGGGACGCGGTCGGGACCGTGGGCCGCGGCGGTGCCGGCGGCGGGCCCGGGCCCGTCGGCGGCCACCGGCAGGGCCAGCGATCGGTCGGCGAGGCCGGCGGCGGACGGCAGGAAGGCGCGCGCCACCCGCCGCCGCTCATAGAGCTCGGCCCGGATCGCCGCGACCTCGCCGGGCTCCAGCGTCCGCCGGAACGCCCGCTGGGCCAGCGGCTCCCCGCGGGCGCCGAACACGAGCACCGCCGCGCCGATCAGCGTCGACAGCGTTCCCGCGAGCGCGTCGAGCCCGCGCTCGGAGAGGACGACGTGCTCGAGCCGCTCGTGCGCCGCCAGTGCCCGCCGCAGGACGGCGTACTGCTCGTTGACCAGCTGGGTGAACGCGGCCTCGGTGACCGCGATGAACGGGGTCTCATACGGGACCTCGAACACGGGGAACTCGCGTTCGGCCGCGGCGGCGAGGAGCGCCGGCGGGACCTCGGGGTGAGTGAAGCCGACCCCGAAGCCCAGCCCGGCGAGCTGGTGATCGGCCAGCCGGGTGAGGAACGCGCGCTGCTCGTCCGGGGTCTCGAGCGCCATCCCCGTGGTCAGCAGGACCTCGCCGCCCGACAGCCACGGCGTTGGGTCCGGCAGCTCGGAGATGTGGACCCACCGCACCGGGGCATCGACCGCCTCCTCGCCGCTGAGCAGGCGCACGCTCACGCCGCGCAGCAGTTCGCGTACGGTCAGCATCGGCCCGGCCCGGTACGTCGGTCAGCGGTCGCTTCGGTGCTGGGCGAGGTGACCGTGCCCGGAGGCGCCGGCGCCGGCCGCGGCCGTGCATCCGCTCTCCCGCCTCGGTGAGCACCGGACGCAGGATCGCCTCCATCTCGGCGAACTGCTCGGGCCCGGCGATCAGCGGCGGTGAGAGCTGGATGACCGGATCGCCGCGGTCGTCGGCGCGGCAGATCAGGCCCCGGCGGTAGAGCTCGCCCGACAGGTAACCGCGCAGCAGCGTCTCTGACTCCTCGTCTGACCACTGCTCGTCGGTGTCCTGGTCCTTGACCAGCTCGATCGCGTGGAAGAAGCCGGCGCCGCGCACGTCGCCGACGATCGGGATGTCGCGCAGCGACTCGAGCATCTCCCGGAACGGCCGCTCGTTGTTGCGGACGTTCTCGATGATCCCCTCGTTCTCCATGACGTCGAGGTTGGCGAGGGCGACCGCGGAGCAGATCGGGTGACCGGCGAACGTGAACCCGTGGGTGAAGCTGTGCGTCCCCTCGAGGAACGGCTCGGCCACGCGATCGGACGCGATCATCGCGCCCATCGGGGCGTACGCGCTCGTCAGGCCCTTGGCGGTGGTGATGATGTCGGGCTGGTAGTCGTAGCGCTGGGCGCCGAACCACTCGCCGAGGCGACCCCAGGCGCAGATCACCTCGTCGGAGATCAGCAGCACGTTGTACTCGTCGCAGATCTCGCGGATCCGATGCCAGTAGCCCTCCGGGGGGGTGAAGCAGCCGCCGGCATTCTGGACCGGCTCCATGATCACCGCGGCAACCGTCTCCGGGCCCTCGAACTCGATTCGCTGGGCGACGGTGTTGGCGAGGTCGGTGGCGCTCACCCCGGCCGGCATCCGGAACGTGTTCGTGTTGGGCACGTGACACCCGCCGGGCGTCAGCGGCTCGAACGGCTGGCGCAGGCTGGTGATCCCGGTGGCCGACAGGGCCCCCAGGCTCGTGCCGTGGTAGGCGATGTCGCGCGCGATCACCTTCGTCGCATTCGGCTTGCCGGTCAGCTTGTGGTACTGGCGGGCGAGCTTGAGCGCGGACTCCACCGCCTCACTGCCGCCGCTCGTGAAGAACACGCGGTTGAGGTCGCCGGGGGCGAGCTCGGCGATCCGCGCCGCCAGCTCGATCGCGCGGGGATGCGCGTAGGACCAGGTCGTGTAGAACCCGAGCTCCTTGGCCTGGTCGGCACCCGCTTGGGCGACGTCGGCCCGGCCGTGGCCGATGTTCACGCAGAACAGCGCCGACAGGCCGTCGAGGTAGCGATTGCCGTGCTCGTCGTAGACGTAGCAGCCCTCGCCCCGCGTGATGATCGGGATCTCGTGATCGGCGTACGCCGAAAGCCGCGTGAAGTGCATCCACAGGTGACGGTGCGCCAGCTCCTGAAGCGTGCTGCGCTCGGTCCCGACTGCCTCCTCGGTGCTGGCCATGAAATCTCCTCCAAAGATTCGTTAGTCCGTAATGTACAAGCTACTCGGGGATGTCCCGGGCCGCAATTAGCCATGTCGGTGAACTCCGCGCGGACGATGCGCCGATCTGGCACACGTCGGCCAAGCTAGGGGCCGGTCGCGACCGGGCGCGTCCGATCGGCGACCCATTCGCTCCAGGACCCGGGGTAGAGCGCGGCGCTGACCCCCGCCAGCTCCAGCGCGAGCACCAGGTGAGCGGCGCTCACCCCGGAGCCGCAGTAGGCGCCAACCTCGGCTCCGGGACCGATCGCAAGCTCAGCAAACCCCCGCCGCAGGGTCTCGGGAGTGGCGAACGCACCGGTGCCGGGATCCAGATCGAGCGTCATCGGCCGGTTGCGCGCGCCGGGAATGTGGCCGGCGACGGGGTCGATTGGCTCGGTCTCCCCGCGGAAGCGCTCGGGGGCGCGCGCGTCCAGCAGCACGCCCCGCTGTGCGAGTGCGGCGGCCCCGGCGGCATCCACCACCGGCATCGCGCCGGGCACGGCCGCGAAGTCGCCCGGCTCGGGCGTCTCCCGATCCCGGGCGAGCTCACCGCCGGCGGCCCGCCATGCCCTCAGCCCGCCGTCGAGCAGGCTCACCGCGGGGTGACCGAAGTAGCGCAGCACCCACCAGGCGCGAGCGGCGGCGAGCCCAGAGCCGGCGTCATAGACGACCACCGGTCGCTCGCCGCCGACGCCGGCGGCCCGCATGCTCCGCGTGAACTGATCGCGGCCGGGGAGGGGATGCCGGCCCCCGGGGCCCGGCTCGGCGGCCAGATCACGATCGAGGTCGACGAAGGCGGCGCCCGGCAGATGGCCGCGCGCGAAGGCGTCGCGCTGGGCGCCGGTACCCAGCTCCCAGCGGACGTCGAGCAGAGTCGGTGGATCGGGCTGGGCGAGACGCCGCCGGAGCGCGGCGGCGGCGAGCAGCGGCGAGGTCACCGCCGCCGTCAGGCGGCCAGTGCCGGGCGGGCGGCGCGCGTGGGCGTCGGCGTCAGCCAGGCGGCGAAGAGGACGAGCGCGAAGGCGAAGAGCTCGGCGGCGAACACGAGCGGATGCCCGGACAGCGGGTCGCCGAAGACGAGAATCCCGCCGACGATCCCGGACACGTTGGCGGCGGTACCGGTGACGGCGATGACCGGGACCGCGTCACCGTCCTGCAGCCCCTTGGCCGACGCATAGAAGGCGGCGACGGAGGCGGCGATCGTCACGACCATCCACGGGCTGAGCACCCCGAGGACGCCGTGGGCCCCGATCATCCCGGAGATCGCCTTGATCGCCACGTCGGAGACGCCGAACAGGATGCCGGCGGCGGCGCCGAGCATGAAGCCGTGATGGTGGCGCGGGGCGCCGATCCGCGGGCCCATGATGAGCAGCGCTCCCGCGGCCAGCAAGCCGGTCTCGAAGCCGATCATCGCCGGCTGCGAGAAGCGGGAATGTGCCCCGTGCACCGCGGGCAGACTGAGGCCGAGGAGCAGCAGCCCGAACGCGGTCAGGAACAGCCCCGCCCATTGACGGCGGGAGATCGTCAGTCCGAACGCGCGCTCGGCCATCACCGCCAGCAGCACCACGCCGCCGGCGAGGACGGCTTGGACGAGCGACAGCGGCGCCACCGACATCGCCGCCACGTGGAAGAGCCAGGCGGCGGTCGCGATCGCCATCCCGATCGAGAACAGCTTGGATGCGAACAGGCCCCGGGCCGAGCGCAGCGGATGGCGGATATCGACCGCGGGAGCCGCGCACGCCCCGCGATGCTTGTACAGGAAGCCGACGTTCGTCGTGAGCGCGCAGGCAAGCGCCAGCAGGATGCCGAGGACAGGGGTCATGGATCGTGGGAATGGATCGGGGACCGAGGCCTTCCGGGCCTCGTGCTTCTCCTTCGGCGCTCGAATGTCGACGCGGCAGCGCCGAAAACGACCGTCGATCAGAATCGTGCAGCATGCGGAGCCCGGACCCGCTCCACCGCGTCAACGCTGGCGAAGCCACCTTAAGCTCAGGTATGTGGCGGCGATGGACCCGCCCCAGATCGTGACGATGCCGCCGCCGCTGTTGCTGATCGACATCGACGGCGTCATCTCGCTGTTCGGGTTTGACCCTGAGCGTCCCCCGCCGGGTCGATTCCTGCTCGTGGACGGCATCCCGCACTTCGTCTCGACCACCGCCGCGGAGCTGCTGCACGCGCTGGAGCCTGACTTCGAGCTGGTCTGGTGCAGCGGCTGGGAGGAGAAAGCCGACCAGTACCTCCCGCTGGAGCTCGGGCTCCCGGGCGGCCTGCATCACCTGACGTTCGGCGAGCCCTCGGTCCTGTCCGACGCTTTCACCGCGTCCGCCGCCGACGCTCCCGGCTTGCCCGTCGGCGATGGTCATGCCGCGCCGGCGCGTCACTGGAAGCTGGCGGCGATCGACGCCTACGCGGGGCCCGAGCGGCCGCTGGCTTGGATCGACGACGCGTTCGACGAGAGCTGCCGCGCCTGGGCCTCCGACCGTTCGGGGCCAACGCTGCTGGTGGCGACCGACCCGGCCACCGGCCTGGCTGCCGCGCATGCCGGCCGGCTTCGAGACTGGGCGCGGCGCGTCCGCGTCACGGCAAGGTGATCAACCTCCTCGCATGGACGAGCTGTGATGAGCACCCAGACACGCGCCATCAAGATCCTCGGACATCGCGCCGGAGACAGGGGCTGGAGCGCCCATGCGCCGCAGGTGGGCGGCGTGTTCGGCCACGGCGAGTCTCTCGAAGCGGCGGTCTCCGATTGGCGTCGGGCCGCCGCGCTTTACCGCGAGAAGCTCCGGGGCGTTGGAGTTCATCGAGGAGGACACACCCACTAGTCAAAGCCGCCATGACGCCCGGCGCCGGAACGGAACCGATCCACCCCGGCCTGGACTTCCGCCAGCGACCGCCGTCCGTGCGCCAGCTCGTTGGCGAACGCGTCCGTCTCGGCCAGATCCGCCTGCTCGAGCAGCGACAGCCGGTCGTGGCGCAGGCAGGTCTGCGGAAAGCGCGCCAGCTGCGCCGCCAGCGACCGAGCTGCGGCGAGGCTCTCGCCCGGTCCGACGACCCGGGTGACGAGTCCGATGCGCTCCGCCTCCTCGGCGCCGACGGCGCGACCGGTGAGGATCAGGTCCATCGCCCGGCTGACGCCGATCAGGCGGGGCAGGCGGATCGTCCCGCCGTCGATCAGCGGCACCCCCCAGCGGCGGCTGAACACCCCAAGCACGGCGTCGGCCTCGGCGATCCGCAGATCGCACCACAGCGCCAGCTCCAGGCCGCCGGCGACGGCGGGCCCGGCGATCGCGGCGATGACCGGCTTGGTGAGTCGCATCCGTGTGGGTCCCATCGGGCCGGCACCGTCGTCGGCGATGCGATTGCCCGACGACGTGCCCATCGCCTTCAGATCGGCCCCGGCGCAGAACACGCCCCCCTCGCCGTGCAGAACGGCGACGGCCGCCTCGGGATCCGCCTCAAACGCGGAGAAAGCGTCCACGAGGGCGGCGGCGGTCGGACCGTCGACGGCGTTCCGTCGCTCGGGGCGCGACAGCAGGACGGTGGTCACCGGGCCGTCGCGCTGCACCCGGACGGCGGGAACGGCCGGTCCGCTCACGCCGCGCCCACCGCGCGGGCGACGAAGGTGCGCAGCGCGGCGACGATCTCGTCGGGGTCGGGCTCCATCGCGGCGAGGGGCGACAGGGGACCGACCAATGCCTCCCCGCAGCCGCCGACCAGCGCTGCCGCCGTGAGGCCGACGTTCTGAGCCGGGAGCTCCCCGGCGGTGATGCCCCGGGTGAGGCCGGAGGCGATCAGCTCGGCGTATCGTGCCCGGTAGGCGATGCGCTCGGCGTCGACCTGGGGGTCGACGGGCTCGGCGATCAGCGCCCACGCCAGCCGCGGGTTGCGCAGCGCGCGGCGGGCGAACGTCGCGAGCGCCGTCTGCAGGCGCTCGACGGTCGGCGCCGATTCGGGCAGCTGGGCCTCGGCGTGCCGCATCGCACGCTCCTCGCGTGCGCAGACCGCACGGAACACCTCGACGAACAGCTCCTCCTTGGACGCGAAATGGCGGTACAGCGTCCCGGCGGCCACCCCGGTGCGCTCGGCGATCGCGATCACCGAGGCGGCGCCGTACCCGCCATCCTCGATCAGCGCGCGGGCGGCCGCGAGCAGCCGCGCGCGCGTCCCGGCCACGGCCGCCGACCGCGCCGCGCTCACACCGGCACCGCGCGCTCGATGATCGCGCCGGCATCGATCCCGCGCGGCAGCGTGCCATAGACGCGCCCGCGCTCGCCCGCCAGCCGCCCGGCACAGAACGCGTCGGCCACGGCGGGCGGCGCGTGACGCACGAGCAGTGACGCCTGCAGGGCGACGGCGAGGTCCTCCACGAGCCGGCGGGCGCCGAACTGGCTGTCATAGCCCCGCTGCTCCGGACTGCCCCCGTCGTCGCCGGCAAACGTCGCGTGGACGCGCCGCTCGACGTCGGCGAGATGCGCGTCGAGTCGCGGCTGCGCCCCCCCGGCGAGCCGGCATTCGTCCAGAAACGCGGGCAGCCCCTCGGGCTCCCTGACGATCGCGCGCAGCACATCGAGCGCGGCGACGTTGCCCGACCCCTCCCAGATCGAGTTCAACGGCGCGTCGCGATAGAGCAGCGGCATGCCCGAGTCCTCGACGAAGCCGTTGCCGCCCAGACACTCGAGCGCTTCAGCGGCGTGGGCGGCGGCCCGCTTGGTCACCCAGTACTTGCAGACGGCGGTGGCAAAGCGCCGGAACGCGAGCTCGCCCGGCTCGTCGTAGCTGCGCGCGACGCGCATCGCGGTGACCGTGGCCGCCTCGGACTCGATCGCCAGATCCGCGAGCACGTTGCGCATCGCCGGCTGGTCGATGAGCGGCTCGCCGAACGCGGAGCGGTGGCGGGCGTGATGGATCGCCTCGAGCGTGCCGCGGCGCAGGCCGGCGGTGGAGCCGAGCAGACAGTCGAGCCGGGTGTGGTTGACCATCCGGATGATCGCGGGGATGCCCCGCCCCTCCTCGCCGATCAGCCGCCCGGGGGCGCCGCGGAACTCGACCTCCGACGACGGCAGCGAGCGGGTGCCGAGCTTGTCCTTGAGCCGCTGGAACTCCATCCCGGCGCCGCGAGCCACGAGGAAGCACGAGAGCCCAGCCGGCGCCTGGGCGAGCACGAGGAAGACGTCGCATGGCGGATACGAGCAGAACCACTTGTGGCCGTGTATCTCGTAGTCCCCGTCGCCGACGGGGTGCGCGCGAGTGATGTTGGCGCGCACGTCCGAGCCGCCCTGGCGCTCGGTCATCGCCATTCCCGCCAGGGCGCCGTGCTCGTAGTCGGGCGCGGTCAACCGCGGCTCCCACTCGGCGGCGAGCTCTGGCGCGCCGTCACGAAGAGCGGGGACGGCGGCGTAGGTCATCGACACCGGGCACATGACGCCGGCGTTGGCGTTGCTCCACAGCGTGAACATCGCCGCGCGGACGACGTGGGCGCCGGGACGGGGCTCGCGCCAGGGGAGACCGTGGATGCCGCGCCGCACCGCGCCCCCCAACAGCCAGTGCCATGAGGGATCGAGCTCCACCGCGTCGATCCGATTGCCGAACCGGTCATGGGTGGTCAGCCGCGGCTCGTTGCGTTCGGCGCGGCGGCCGTGGGCGAGCGCCTCGACGCTGCCGGCGACCCCTCCGGCCTCGTGCACCTGGGGGATGCCCCAGCCGCCGCCGTCGCGGTCGAGCGCCTCGCTCAGCGCCGCATCGAGCTCGAACAGATTCGCCGGCTGGAGCAGCGGGGGTTGGTTGAGCACGTCCCGGGCGGCGTCGCGGGTCTCGCTCATGGCCATCGCTGCCTCCGTTGCGCGCCGGATTACCCGCCGGCGGTCGCCATCGTCCGCTCGGCGACGCGATCGGTGGCGTCGTGAGTGCCGCCGAGCAGCCGTCGCGACAGCTGGGCGCGCCGGAAGTACAGCGGCGCGTCGTGCTCCCAGGTCGCGCCGATCCCGCCATGCACGTTGATCATGGAGCGGGCCGCGAAGTCGAGCGCCCCGCCCGCTGCGCTGCGCGCTGCGCTGGCCGCCAGCGCGAACTCCTCCGGCCGCGCCTCCCGGGCCCAGCCGGCGTAGTACTGCAGCCCGCGCGCGTTCTCCAGCCGGCGCAGGACCTCGGTGAGCTCGTGCTTGATCGACTGATAGGAGCCGATCGCTCGCCCGAACGTGAACCGCTCCTTGGCGTAGGCGACGCTGACGTCCAGGCACGTCTGGGCGGCGCCGATCGACTCGGCGGCGATCAGCGCCTGCGCCAGGTACCACGCGTCGGCGAGCACGCCCTCGTCCACCGCCAGGCGGCGCCCGCGGGCGCCGGTGAACGTCACGTGCGCCAGTGAACGGGTGGCGTCGTAGCGAACGACGCTCTGGACCTCGACGCCCTCGGCGGCGGTGTCGACGGCGCCCGCCACCGGCTCCCCGTCGGCCTCCACCCCGACGACCACGAGCAGTTGCGCGCCGGGAGCGTCGGGAACGAATGACACCGTCCCCTGCACCGTGACGGTCTCGCCCTCCACGGCGATGCGCGGAGCGGGGATCCGGGCCAGGCCCGACCGCGGCTCCGCGGACCACTCCGGTGCAAGCTCGCTCGGCGGTCGCGCCGGCACGTAGACCGGACGCAGGTCGCCGGCGGCCACGGGCGCAAGCGACGCGTCGCCGGCCGCATCGAGGATCGCGGTGGCGGGCAGCAGCCCGAGGAGCGCAACGGACGCCAGCACTCGGCCGCACTCCTCGGCGACGAGCAGGGCGTCGAACCCGTCGAGTCCGGCGCCGCCGTGCTCTTCGGCGACCAGAAGACCGGGCCAGCCGGCCTCGACCGCCAGCGGCCACAGATCCGGCAGCGCGCTCAGATCCTCGAGCGCCGCCCTGGCGGCGGCCACCGTGTTGATCCGGGCGAGGGATCCGCGGGCCGCCTCGCGGAGGAGGATCTGCTCGTCGGAGAGCGCGAAGTTCATCGGGTCACCGCCTGCTTCTCGATCGCGCGCAGCTCGCTGAACGGCACGCCCTTGTCCAGCCGCGGTTCCGGTGGCAGGCCGAGCACCCGCTCGCCGATCGTGTTGCGCAAGACCTGCTCGGTGCCGCCCGCCGACTTGAGCCCGGGCAGGAACGAGATCAGATAGCTCCACTCGTTGTCGGCCAGCAGCGCGTCCGGACCGACGAGGTCAGCGCCGAGATCGGTGGCCTGGATCGCCGCGTTGACCATCGTGACCTTGGCCAGGCCCGCCTCCGGACCGGGGATCTGCCCGCGAGCGAGCACCGTCAGCGCCCGGTACCCGTTGAAGCGCACCGCGAGAAACTCGGTCATCACCTCGCCGAGGCGACGGCGGGCATCGACGTCCTGGCGGGCGGCGCCGTCGGCGGCCATCGTCTCGGCGAGCCGCGCCGGGGACCCGAAGTTCTCCGACCCGAACCCGATCGTCAGCCGCTCGTACATGAGCACGGTCAGCGCCGTGCCCCAACCATTGCCCACCCCGCCGACGACCGCGTCGGCGTCGAGCTTGACGTCATCGAAGAAGACCTCGTTGAACTCGGCCTCCCCGGAGATCTGACGAAGGCCGCGGACGGTCACCCCGGGGGCGTCCATGGGGATGATGAACATCGTCAGGCCCTTGTGCTTGGGGAGGTCGGGATCGGTGCGGGCCAGCAGCAGCCCGAACGAGGCGAAGTGGGCGTTGGTCGTCCACACCTTCTGGCCGGTGAGCGTCCAGCCGTGATCCTCGTCCTGGCGCGCCCGCGTCTGGACCGCCGCCAGGTCCGATCCGGCGCCGGGCTCCGAGAACATCTGGCACCAGACCTCGTCGCCGTGCAGCATCGGGCCGAGGTACCGGCCCTTCTGCTCATCGGTGCCGTGAGCGATCAGGCACGGGCCGAGCATGCCGATTGCGATGACGTCGAGGATCCCGGGCACCCCGGCCCGCGAGATCTCCTGGTTGACGGTCACCTGCTCGATCGGCCCGAGCCCGCGCCCACCGAACTCGGTCGGCCACGTCACCGCCGCCAGCCCGGCCTCGGCGAGCTTTCGCTGCCACCCCCGGCGGGCGTCGATATAGGCCATGTCCTCGTAGGAGCCCGACCGCGGCGGCGCGTCATCGTGATTGGCTTTCAGCCACGCGCGGGCCTGCGCGCGGTACTCGGCCTGTGCCGGGGTGTCGTTCAGGTCCACATTGTCTCCTCAGCTGAGCCCATGAATCCGGATTCACAAGGCTAGCGGAGGCACCCCACCCGGAGGCTGCCAAGGGAGTTCCTCCTATTCGCCAGCTTGCGCCCGGGGCTGCAAATTGTGGTGCGTATACTCCTGACTATGACGCCACAACAAGGACCCAAGGAGGAGGTGGGCGTCCGTGAGCTTCACAACCACCTCAGCCGATACGTCCGGCGCGTCGCCAACGGTGGCGAGGTCATCGTGACGATGCGCGGCAAGCGCGTCGCGCGTCTCGGGCCGGTCGATCAGCGCGCTGATCCGCTGGAGACGCTGCGGGCCCGCGGGCTGGTCTCAGAACCGACAGGACACTGGCAGCCGCGCCGGCGCAACCGGGCCGCGGCCGCCTCGCCGGTCTCTGACCTGGTTGCGGACCAGCGGCGCTGAACGTATATCTCGACACGTCGGCCGTCGTGAAGCTCGTCGTGGCCGAGGATGGCTCGGACCTGGCCGACGAGGTGTGGGCGGCAGCCGATCTGAAGGTGGCCAGCCAACTGGTCTATCCCGAGGCCCGGGCCGCGCTGGCGGCCGCGCTCCGCGCCGGACGGGTCGACCTGCGTGGTCTGCGGCGAGCGGTGGCCGATCTCGAGGCGCTCACGTCGTCCATGCTGCTGATCGGCGTGGATGCCGCACTCGCGCGTGAAGCAGGCCGGCTGACTGAGGAGCACGCGCTTCGCGGCTATGACGCCGTCCACCTTGCCACCGCACTCAGCGGCGCAGACCGCGGGCTGCTGATCATCACCTGGGATCGTGACTTGGCGGTCGCGGCCTTGCGCTGCGGGCGCGCCGTGGTGCCGGCGGTGGCGCAGGGGTGAGTAAGTCGCTGGATCACCTAGCGGAGCGCGTCAGCGCAGCACCGACGAGCCGAAGTCTTCCGGAACCGCGTCCATGATCACGAGGTCCGTCGGCCGCCCCCGGCTCATCACCGCACCGCGGCGCACGCCGATGCGGCGAAAGCCGGCGCGCTCGTAGGCCGTTAAACCCGCGACGTTCCACTCGAGCGTCTCGAGCAACACATTGCGCAGCTGCAACACATGAAACGCGAAGTCGAGCACGAGCCGCGTGGCCTCGGTGCCGAGGCCCTGGCCGCGGCGCTCGCCGATCGCGATACCGAACGTGGCGCTGCCGTGCGCATGGGAAATCTGAAACAGGCCGGTGGTGCCGACCGCGCTGGTGTCCGCGCGGTCATAGATCGTGAACTCGACGGCTTCGGGCGCGCCCTTCGCACTCTTCTCGATGTTCTCCTCCACCCACTTCCCCTGGCTTTGCGGGGTGGCGATTCCCATGTGGTCGAGGCCGCGCCGAACCTCGAGCTGGTTCATCCAGCGAGCGTAGGCGACGGCAAGATCCGCCCGGAGAGGTCCCAATGCGACCTTCTCGCCAACGACAATGAAATCCGGCTCGTTGTTACCCATCCCGGCATTGTGTCCACCCGCGGCGTGCGCGGCGACCGACGTTCTCCACATAATCTGACGGCGACGTCCGTGACCGTCAGCGTCTGCAGCGCATGAGCACGCACAGCACTCCTCCATTGCACTGTGATCTCGCGGTCATCGGCGCCGGCATCCTCGGCTTGGCGGTGGCGCGGGAGATGGTCCGCCGCAGACCCGAGCTCTCCGTCGCCGTCCTGGAGCGGGAGCGCGACGTCGGTGCTCACCAGACAAGCCACAACAGCGGGGTCATCCACGCCGGCATCTACTACACCCCCGGCTCGCTGAAGGCCAAGCTGTGCGTTGAGGGCGCCCGCATGCTCTATGACTACTGCGCCGAGCATGAGATCGACCACGAGCGATGCGGCAAGGTCATCGTGGCGTCACGCTCATCGGAGCTGGCATCGCTTGATGAACTCGAGCGCCGCGGCCACGCCAACCGGGTCCCGGACCTCAGGCGCATCTCGGCTGCCGAGCTGACCGAGATCGAGCCGCACGCCACGGGCATCGCCGCACTGCACTCACCGCACACCGGCGTCGTGGATTTTGCCGGCGTCGCTCGCTCTCTGGCTGTCGAACTCGCCGCGCGGGGGTCCGTCGTCGCGACATCCTGCGAGGTCGAGGGGGTCACGGCGCGTGGCGGCGAGGTCATAATCCGCCACCCGGCGGGAGAGACCGTGGCCGGCCACGTCATTTCCTGTGCGGGCGCCTGGGCGGATCGATTGGCGGTCCTGGCCGGAGCCGACCAGGACCCTCGGATCGTCCCGTTTCGAGGCGACTACCTTCGGCTGACGCATGACCGTCGAGAGCTCGTACGCGGGCTGATCTATCCCGTGCCAGACCCGCGCCTGCCGTTCCTCGGCGTCCACTTCACCAAGCGGATTGATGGCGAGATCCTCATCGGCCCGACTGCTCTGCTGGTCGCGGGACGCGACGGGTACGATCGCCGACGGGTGGTGCCGGCCGACGTGGTGGCGATCGCTGCGTGGCCTGGGACGTGGAAGCTGATGCGTCGCTACTGGCGGGCAGGGATCACCGAGATCCATCATGCTGTGAGTCGGCGAGCGTTGATCGCCGAAGCGGCGCGCTACGTCCCCTCCATCCAGACCTCGGATGTGATCGACGGGCCATCCGGGGTGCGCGCCCAGGCGGTCGGGCGCGACGGGCGACTCGTCGACGACTTCAGCTTCTCTCGCACCGCGCGAGCCCTCCACGTGCGCAATGCCCCGTCCCCGGCAGCGACGTCGTGCTTGGCGATTGCGCACGTGATCTGCGACGAGGCAGAGCGGGCTTTCAGCTGAAGTCGCCCGTGACCGTGGGGTCACGGGCGATCGTCAAATGGTGGAACCTGCGCCGGCTATGCGATGGCGCGCACGGTCGGCGCGCAGGCGACGTCCATCAGCTCGCGTCGCACGACCTTGCGGGCGCGATGGTGCAGACCGTGGATCGACGCCTCGGTGCGACCCATCCGGTCCGCGATCTCAGCGGGGGTCAGTCCGACGAGATGGCGCAGCACGACGACGTTGCGCTGCTCATCCGGCAGGGCCTTGAGCGCATGCTCGAGTCCCCAGCGACGCTCGCGTCCTGCGTCGTCGGCCTCGCGGGACGCCTCATAGACCTCCTCACATGGCAGCTGACGGCGCTGGCGGAGATGGTCGACGGCGACGTTGCGCGCCACGCGGAGCAGCCACGAGGCGAACGGCGCCTCGCCGGGCTGGTACTTGTGGATCGCCGACATCAGCTTCAGGAAAACGTGCTGCGTGACGTCTTCGGCCGCGTACTCATCGCGCACGATGCTGAGCACGTAGCCGTAGACGTTGTCCTTGTAGCGCACGTACAAGAAGCGCATCGCCGCCATGTCACCTGCCTTCACGCGGGCGACGACACTGACGATGGCCGGATCTCGCTCATCGTGATCGAATGAGGTGCTGGCCCGGAAACCGGGGCCGGCCTCGGTCTGACGCGAGGCGAGTGTGCTGCTATGTGAGCGTTCGAGCTGCATTAGCCGGCGCTGCAATCCGCCGTCGCACCAGCGCGACGATTGCGTTGCCCTACCCCCTTGTGGTTCAGACGGATCCACCGTCTTCTTCTGATGCCCCTACTTTCCTTCTGATACGTCGGCCGATCTTCGATCTCGGCCAAGCCCCGCGCGCAATTATGGCACACGGTCGGAGCTCGCAGCAGCTCCGGGTCGAGTCAGTCCTGGTAGACGAACGGCAGGTCAGCCTCGATCTCGATCAGCCTTGGCGCTGTGGCGTCGCGCGGCGACGGGATCAGCTCGATCTGCGGCCACTGAATCGCAATGTCGGGATCGTCATAGGCGATGCCCCGCTCGATCGACCCGTCGTAATACGTGCTGCACTTGTAGACCACGTCCGCCACGTCCCCGGTCACCGCGAACCCGTGGGCGAACCCGACCGGGCAGTAGAGCTGGTGAAGGTTCTCATCGGTGAGCTCGAACGCCTCCCACTCGCCGTACGTCGGCGAGCCGCGACGAAGATCGACGACGACATCGACGATCGCGCCGCGCGCACAGCGGACGAGCTTCGATGTCCCTTTCCCGATCTGGAAGTGCATGCCTCGGACGACCCCGTGGCGGGAACGCGAATGATTGTCCTGCACGAATTCCTCACCGATTCCGAGCTCAGCGAACGCGCTGCGACGGTAGGACTCGTGAAAGAAGCCACGCTCATCACCGTGCACGGCCGGACGAATGAGCACGGGACCCGCGAGCCGCGTCTCCAATCTCTCCATCAACGCCTCCTGCTTGAACGTCTGATTTCCAGGTGGGGTTCGTGACCGCACCCCCGAGCGCGGCGAATTCACAGCATAAAGCGAGGTAGCCAAAACTCATCCGGCAGCCCGCTGCCCGCGGCTGCGTTATATGTGCATGCGACTCAAGGGTGTTGTAGTGGTGCTTGGCATGGATTCGCTCGCCGCGCGCGAAGCGCCCGCGATGCAGCGCATCGCCAATCGGGCCATAGCGTGTCACGCCGTGGAGAGCCTGGTTGCGGCGGGCGTCGAATGACCTCGCGGTCGTCGCACCGGCGGCATTCGTCACCGAAGTCCGGGAATGCGTCGAGCACGACCTCGCCGCAGGCATCGAGCCGACATATCTATCCCAGCCGAGTGGCATCGATTTGTTGGGAGCCTTGCGAGCCGCAGCGCGTTTTGTGGGAGACGACCGCGCGGTGGTCCATCTCGCCGACGGGCTCCTCGGTCAACAGCCTGATCAGGTCCGAACGCTTTGTGAGGGCGAACTACCGGACATGATGCTTCTGCTGCATCGAAGCGACGACCGACGGGACGGGTTAGGACCGGCGACGGAACGTCTGCTCGGCATCACGGAGCTGAACGGCTCCCGCAGTCGCCTCGCGCTCACCGGAGTCTGCGTCTTTGGTCCCGGGGCCCTAGACCGCGCCGCCGGCGGGCTCCGCGACGACGTCGGCCTTCTGGAGATTGCGGAGTTCTTAGCGTCCGAGGGTTGCACGGTCGAGGCCACCGTGGTTCGGAGCTGGCGGCGGTATCAAGGCGATCCGCTCGATCTTCTGGAGCTCAATCGGATCGTGCTCGATCAGCAGACCCACCAGGGGGAGCCGGTGCACGTCGGCGACAACCGAATCGAGGGGCGGGTCATCATCGACCCGAGCGCTGACGTCACATCCAGCATCATCCTCGGCCCCTGCATCATTGGCCCCAACGCGCGCGTGCACAGCTCCTACGTCGGGCCCTACACCTCAGTTGGCGCGGGCGCCGACATCGAGGGCGCCGAGATCATTGGCTCGATCATCTCCGAGGGCGTGCGGATCCGACATGTCAGTGCCCGGATTGAAGGCAGCACGATCGGCCGGCGGGCGAGCATCTTCCGCGACTTCGGGCTCCCCCGCGCCATGCGGCTGCACGTCGGAGCGGACGTCAAGGTCGCGCTTCAGTAGTCGCCGCGCACCGCACCCGCACACCATCCC
The DNA here is from genome assembly GCA_963731395.1 of uncultured Solirubrobacteraceae bacterium. Taxonomy (GTDB): domain Bacteria; phylum Actinomycetota; class Thermoleophilia; order Solirubrobacterales; family Solirubrobacteraceae; genus Palsa-465. The sequence continues at coordinate 44,312 of CAVSVH010000012.1, read as the reverse complement.
CCGGCAAGAGCGCCGGCGCCCATGGAGCTTTCAGGAGTGAGCCCGCGCGGCGGGCGCGCACTCCGCGTCGATCAACTCACGACGAATCGCCTTCCGGGCGCGATGATGCAAGCCGTGAATCGATGCCTCCGTCCGCCCCATCTGCTCCGCGATCTCACCGGGCGTCAGCCCGGCCAGGTGCCTCAGGACGATGACGTTGCGCTGCTCCTCCGGCAGGGCACTGAGCGCCTGCTCGAGCCCCCATCGGCGCTCGCGGCCGGCGTCGTCGGCCTCGCGTGAGGACTCGTAGACCTCCTCGCACGGGATCATGCGGCGCTGACGGAGATGGTCGAGCGCGGCGTTGCGGGCGACCCGTAGCAGCCATGAGGTGAACGGCACCTCACGCGCCTTGTACTTGTGAATGACGGAGATCAGCTTGAGGAAGACCTGCTGGGTGATGTCCTCGGCCTCGTGCGGGTCACGCACAAAGCTGAGCACGTATCCGTACACGTTGTCCTTGTATCGGATGTAGAGGAAACGGATCGCCTCCTGGTCGCCGGCCTGGGCACGGGCCACGGCGTTGGCGACTTCACGGGTGCGGTCGTCCGGCTTGAGCGACGTGTTCGCGCGAAAGCCGGTCGTCACGGCGTCCGCCGACGCCGTCGGATGTATCTCAGTGGCTGCGTACGGCATATGTGTGGCGCGCAGACCATCGCGCCTAAGCGCGACCGGGCCGCGGTGCCCACCCCCTTTAGTGTTGACGCTTCCGACGTCAGCTATCGATTGCCCCTAAATTCGCCCGGACTGGGCGAACGCCGCTAAGGCTACCAACATCGTCCTATTCCTGCACTAGGGGGCCCCCCTAGTATTCTCGCCGCAAGCGCCAGCCGGCGGATTGCCGCGTCGATCGGCGAAACCCGCAGTTGCCCGGAATGAACCGGCTTTGAGGCTGCCGGAGACCGGGTTGGCATTCGGGGCCGGCACTTGCGCCGCACCCCCTAGTATTTTCGCCGACGGCCACCCGTGGCTTGAGGCCGCTCTCTGGAGGTATTCGTGCCGGCGAAACAAACCGACGGACACACACATGGGCCACCGGCCACGTTCACCGGGCTTGTGGAACGCGACCTTGAGCTCGCGCGCCTGCACGAGGCGCTGAGCCGCGCCGCCGAGGGCGCCGGAACGGTCACCTTCGTGGAATCCCCACCCGGGACCGGAAGGTCACGGCTGCTGGAGGCCGCCGCTGGAGCTGCGCGAGAGGCAGACGCCCGGCTTCTGCAGGGCCGCGGGCGCGACACGGAGCGGCTGTTCGGCTTCGGCGTCGCCCTCCAACTGTTCGAGAAGCATTGGCTAGCCGCTGACGGCGAGGAGCAGGCCCAGCTGTTCCACGGGCCGGCGCAACCGGCGAACTGGCTCATCGCTGATCCTGCGCGTGTTCCCGGCGAGGAGCCGCCCGCGAGTCCCTTCCCCATTATCCACGGGCTCTTCTGCTCCATTCGGAACATGGCGCGACCCACGGCGGGAGCCGTCCGTTCGCAGCCATTGGCGGTGCTCGTCGACGACCTCCATGACGCCGACGGTCCATCCCTGGCGTTTCTCGCTTACCTGGGCGCCCGCATCAGCGACCTGCCGATCGCTCTGGTGGTCGCCCTCCGGACGGGCGCGACGGCGACCGATGCCGACGCGGTGAGAGCGCTGCGCGCCACCGCCGACACGTTGCTGCACCCCGCCGAGCTCAGCAGCAGCGCGGCGACGCGCATCGCGCAAACGACGTTCCCCGACGGCGACGCCGTGTTCTGGGAGGGGTGCGCCGACGTCAGCGGCGGCAATCCGTTCCTGCTGCACACGCTGCTGGAGGAGGTGCGCCGGCTCCGCCCCCAACTCGTTCCCGGCGCGGTTCCCACACTCCCCGAGCATGTCCCGGAAGGGGTCGTGCGGTGGATCGGATCCCAGCTGGCAACGCTCCCCAGAGCCGCGAGCTCGGTCGCCTCGGCGGTCGCGGCGCTCACCGGCCCCACCGCCCTGTCCCACGTGGCGACCGTTGCCGGACTCGGCCCGGACGAGGCAGCGCGTGCCGCTGATGTGCTGGCGGACATCGGCCTCCTGCGCCCCGGTGCCCCGCTCTCGTTCACCCATGCGATTGTCGCCCGCGCCGTGCTCCAGTCGATTCCAGATTTGGAACGAGAGCTCCTGGAGCGCCGGGCGGGTGGCGGCGAGCGTCCGCCGGAACACCCTCGAGCGTCGCCGACCTCGTCGCCTGTGAGCGTCGATGGTGAGGTGCAGACGATCGTCGCGGGGGAAACCCCACCGCCCCCGGGTGAGCGGGTCAAGCTGGCGGACCTGGCAATCGAGAGCGGGCTGCGTGGCGAGCACCGGACGCGCGTCGCCAAGCTCGGCGAGCTGGCATGGGGTGACGGAGCGATTGCTGAGGCCGGTGGCACCAATGCGCTCGTCGCGGCGCGAGTGGGGCAGGCATTGCTGCTCGTCGACGAGCTCGAACTCGGTCTCGAGATCCTGGCCGACGGCGGCCAGCCGCCACCCGACTCAGATCAGAGTGCCGCGTTTGACGGCGCATGCTGCCGCTCGTGGATGCTCTACCACCGTGGCGAGGTCGTGGCGGCAATGACCGCGGCAAGCACGGCGCTTGATGCCCGACCGGCGCCCACCGACGCAGCCCGGCACGGGCTTCACGCCGTCCTCGCCGCCTGCCTGATCCAGCTCAGCGAGCTCGAGCCGGCAGATGCCGCTCTGGACGTGCTCAACGCCCCCGAGGAGATCCTCGACCCCGGTGTCGCGCTGCTACTCGACATCCGGGCACAGCTGAGCCTTGCTCGCAGCCGGCCGGAGGATGCCCTGGCGGACGCCCTCGAGGCCGGCCGCAGGGCGCACGCGCTCTCCGGCGCCGCCCCACCCGGTCTCGTCGCCTGGCGATCGACCGCGGCGCTCGCCCAGCTGGCCCTGGAGGAACCGGCCCGCGCCCGGGATCTGGCCGAGGAGGAGCTCGAGCTGGCCCGCAGCAGCGGCGTCACCCGCGCCACGCTCCGTGGCCTGCGCGTCGTCGGCCTCGCATCCACCGGGAAGGCACGGCTCGAACTGCTGGAACAGGCCGTGGCACTCGGCGCCGAGGCACCCCCGCGTCTGGAGTACCTCCATGCCCTCGTCGATCTCGGCGCCGCCACCCGGCGGGCCAACCGCCGGGCCGCCGCCCGTCAGCCGCTGACCACGGCCCTCGAGTTGGCCCGCGAGCTGGGGGTCGCTGCGATCGCGCGCCGTGCCGAGGATGAGATCGCCGCGGGGGCCGGACGCCGACGGCGACCACGGGCAACCGGAACGCAAGCGCTGACGCCGGGTGAACGGCGAGTCGCCCTTCTTGCCGCCGAGGGAAGGACAACCCGCCAGATCGCAGGCGAGCTCTACGTCACCCCCAAGACGGTCGAGTTCCACCTCCGCCACATCTACCGCAAGCTGGGGGTTCCCTCCACTCGTGCCGCTCTGCCGGCAGTGTTCCAGGGCGACGATGCTGCACCCGGATCGTTCTGATCCGGGCGTGCGCTTCGCTAGGGTCGCACCCATACGTGGATTGCCTGTGCCACCACCGTCATTGAACTCCTCCAGGATCCCGTGAACCCAACGTGAGCCTTGCCATCATCGACGCAACCGCCGGAGATGCGGGACCGGCCATTTCGGCGAGATACCCGTCTCGGTACGCGACGCCGATCGCAAACGTGCCCCTGATCGGACACGTGTTCAACGAGTTAGCCGCGAGCGGGACCGAGCATGCCCGCATCGTCACCACCCGGCACGTCCACGAGAACCTGGAGCAGCTCCTCCACGTCGACACGACCCGCGGGATCGACGTCTCCTACCGTGACGTGCCCGAGCAGGACGGGCGGATCACCCTCCTGACGGAGGTCGACGAGGCTTTGGCGCGGGAGCCGGTCCTGGTGCATCCGGGCGACTGCCTGCTCGGCGGCCAGATCACCGCGATGTGGCGGCGGTTTCGCGACGGGGACGTCGACTCTGTCCTGCCGGCGCAGGCGACGGTCGACCCCGCGCCGGGCCCGACGGGACGAAGGGCCAGCGACACCACCCTGCTGCTGGGGCCGGCCACGCGGCCTCTGCTCAAGGACCTGCTCGCCCAGACCAACGGGGGCGACGACCTGGTGGAGCGGTTGCTGCACAGCGCGTGCCGGCTGGCGGTGTGCGCAGAGGCCACCGAATGGCGCTACAGCGACTCGACCGATGCGCTGCTGTCGGCGAATCGGATGATGCTCGACGAGTTGCCCGAGCCGACCGACAACGACCGGTTCGGCGAGGACAACCAGATCCACGGCCGCGTTTCGGTCAGCCCCAGCGCCTTCCTCTCCAACTGCGTCCTCTATGGCCCGATCTCGATCGCTGACCATGCCGTCCTCGAAGACGCCTTCATCGGCCCCTACACCGCCATCGGCCCGGGGGCGGCCCTGAGCGGCACTGAGATCGACAATGCCATGGTCCTCTCCGGCGCCGAGATCCGCCACCCCGGCTATCGGATCGAGGCCAGCATCATCGGGGAGGGCTCTCGTGTCGTGCGCAGCTTCGCCCTGCCAAAGGGACTGCACCTGCGCCTGTCCCCAGACTCGTCGGTGACCCTGAGCTGAACGCAGCTGATGCCCAATGGCGCCCAGACACTGATCCGCACCCTCGTCGACGCAGGCGTCGTCACATGCTTCGCGAACCCGGGCACCTCGGAGATCCACTTCGTCGCCGCGCTGGATGCGGTGCCGGAGATGCGGGCAGTCCTGACCCTGTTCGAGGGCGTCGCGACCGGGGCTGCCGATGGCTACGCGCGGATGGCGGACGCGCCCGCGGCGACCCTGTTGCACCTGGGGCCGGGGCTCGGCAACGGGCTCGCGAACCTCCACAACGCGCGCCGCGCCAAAGTCCCGGTCGTCAACATCGTCGGCGATCACGCCACGTACCACGTGCAGTACGACGTTCCGCTGCAGTCCGACATCGAGACGACCGCGCGCAACGTATCGACGTGGGTGCGAACGTCGCGAAGGACCGAAGAGCTCGCTCGCGACACGGTCGAGGCGATTACCGCCGCCACCGGACCCCCCGGTCAGGTGGCGACGCTCATCGTGCCGGCTGACGTCTCCTGGCAGGACGGTGCCGACCCCGCAGCGCCCCGCCCGCCAGCGGCCGCACCGGCGGTGTCGAGCGAGGTCATCGAAGCCGTTGCGAAGGCAATCCGGGGCAGCCGCCGGACCGGGATTCTCCTCGGTGGCAGAGCCCTGCGTGAGCGGAGCCTCACCGCAGCGGCGCGGATCGCCGCCGCCACCGGGGCCAAGCTGTTTGCCGAGAGGACCGCCGCCCGCCTGGAACGCGGCGCCGGCCTGCCTGCCGTCGAGCGGCTCGCGTACTGGCCTGAGCTCGTCTCGAGTCAGCTTGACGGGCTGGAGCATCTGATCCTGGCGGACGCGAGGGCCCCGGTCTCGCTCTTCGCCTACCCCGGCAAGCAGAGCTCTCTCGTGCCCGAAGGGTGCGAGGTGCATGAGCTCTCGCCGCCGACCTGCGACGTGCTCAGGAGCCTCGAGGAGTTCGTGGAGGCGCTGGATGCCGCGGACGCCACGCCCGCGCTGCAGCAGCAGTCGATACCGCCGCCGCCCGCGGGTCCGCTCACCGCAGAGAAGGTCTGCCAGGCGATCGGCGCGATCCTCCCTGAAGGCGCGATCATCTCCGACGAGGCGATTACGTCGGGAGTGGCGTTGCCACCCAGCACCGCGGGCGCCCCCCGGCATGACTGGCTCTCCCTGACCGGGGGCGCGATCGGCCAGGGACTGCCGGTCGCGGTGGGGGCGGCGATCGCGTGTCCGGATCGCCCGGTCATCGCACTCGAGGCCGATGGCTCGGCTCTCTACACCATCCAGTCGCTGTGGACCATGGCGCGTGAACAGCTCGACATCACCGTCGTGATCTTCAACAACCGCGCCTACGCGATCCTCGGCGCCGAGCTGGCGCGCGGCGGAACGCCGGCACGCCGGCCGCAAAGCCCAGGCGAGCTCAGCCTGGAGGATCCGGGCCTCGATTTCGTCGGGCTCGGCACCGGGCTCGGCGTCCCATCGCGGCGCGTCGACACCGGGGAGCAGCTGATCGGCGCCCTCGATCAGGCCATCGCTGAACCCGGCCCGCATCTCATCGAGGTTGTCATCCGCGCCGGGACCTAGCCCTCGGCAGTTGCCGGCGATGCTTGCACGTCTCCGCAGTGTCCGGCATAGGTCTCGCCGGCCTTTAATGACCTGCGCGCCAGACCGGCGATCCGGGCGCATCCAATCCGCGCAGGCGTCGCGGCGAAGGATGCGCCATAGCCGGAATCACATGACGCAGCTCGTAGCCCAGCAGGTGCTGAAAGTGCTGCACACTGGTCGAAAACCCGACCGCCCCGAACGTCCCTCCGCCCTCCGCTAGGAGATACCTGACGCGCCTAGCGATCAGGATTCGAACGAGGTAGTCGTGAAGCGCCCATCTCGCTTCGTGACAGGTCGCCAGGGCCGATAGGATGAGACACACCATTTCGTCGATGACGACTGCCGCAACTGCCAGCACTTGACCGTGTTCATCGCGCGCAACCATGACTGTTGTTTCCGGCCGTGCGATCAGTGCGCGGTAGATCATTCATCCCGGCATGCAAATCCGCGTCGGGCCACCGACTCCCAATACCGGCGCAAGACGTGGGAGGCATCGTCGAAGGCACGGCGCGAGTCGCTCACTACCTCGCAACGGATGCCAGCGGCCGCAGCTCTTCGCAGATTTGTCCTCAGCGCCTGGCGACGGCGTCCGCGCAGGTAGTCGGCGTGGTCCTGCGGGAGCAGCAATACCCCTTGGCAAAGCCGATGCCGGGGCAGAATCCCGACCCAGCGCTGGTTGAAATACCCCTCAAGAGCTTGCCCGGTAGACGATCCCGACAGGAACACGTATTCCCGTGGTGTTCGCAGGAGGAGCACGATCAACGCAGCGAGGCGCCGAGGCCGCCGCACAGCCGCCGCTATGAGTCTCGCCAGCGGGCCGCGGGTGGATGAGATGTCCCTCGAGTGGTAGGGCGCTCGCAGCCGAAAGCCAGGGGCCGCCGTACCCGCAACCCGCAATCTGCTCCTGCTCTTCGCCCGCTGTCCGGTGCCGAGCCACCCTCATTGAAAGACCCTTCATCAACATTCCCTAACAATCTTTAACGTATCAACGAGCCTCGGTCTGTCATCTGTCGCTCCTGAGCAGCACGTCCGGGATCGCGCTCGATCCGGCTCGCCACAGAGAACGGTGCGCCAGCGCTATGCCGCCACGAGCGCGTCCGTGCGCAGCACGCTCAGGCCGTGCTCGATCGCCTGCGCGATCAGCTCGAAGTGCTCGGGGCCGGCCGTCAGCGGCGGCGATACCGCCACGGCGGTACCCCCGGGACGCACGAAGACTCCGGCCGCGCGCACGCCCAACGCCAGCGCGGCAGCGACGCGGGGTTGCCGCTCGCACACCTCGGCAGTCAGCTCGACGGCGGCCATTGTTCCGACGCCGCCTCTGACTTCCGACACGAACTCGTGCGCGGCCAGCGGGCGCAGCGCATCGAGTAGCGCCTGCTCCTGCTCGCGTCCGCGCTCGAGCAGGCCGTCGCGCTCGAGCAGGGCGATGTTCGCGAGCGCGGCGGCGCAGCACGTGGGGTGGCCGGCGTAGGTCGAGCCGTGCCGGAAGATCGGTCCCCCCGGCTCACCCCAGAACGGCTCGGCGATCCGCTCGGAGACCATGACACCGCCCAGCGGGAGATAGCCACTGGTGACGCCCTTCGCGAACACGATCATCGCCGGCTCGACGTCCCAGCGCTCGATCCCGAACCACGTGCCGAGGCGACCGAACGCGCAGATCACCGCATCCATCACGAGCAAGACTCCGGTTCGCCGGCACAGCTCGGCGACGCCTTCGATGTACCCGGGGGCGGGTGGGTACACGCCGCCGGCGCCGATCACCGGCTCGACGAACACCGCCGCCACTCGCTCCGGACCGATCCGCGCGAATGTCTCCTCCATCTCCTCCAGCGAGTCGTGGCGCACCTGGATCGTCTCGCCCAGCGGTTCGAAGCCGAGTCGATTGCTGGGGATACCGCCAAGCGCGGTTCCGAACCCGTGCGTGCCGTGATAGGCGGCGGTGCGGCTGACCAGGACGGTGCGGTCGGGCTCGCCGACCTCCCACCAGTATCGGCGAGCCAGCTTGGCCGCGGTGTCGATCCCGTCGCTGCCGCCGGAGCCAAAGCAGACCTTTGCCGGCATCGGCGCCCGCTCCGCAAGCGCATCCGCGAGCTCCAGCACCGGTTCGTTGGCGAGGTCAAAAAACGCTGAATACCCCGCGAGGCGCTCCATCTGGGCACCGACGGCGGCCCGGATCTCGGGTCTGCCGTGCCCCACGTTCGCGTACCACAGGCCGGCGGTCGCGTCCAGGTATCGGTTCCCGTCCGCGTCCCACACCCACACGTCCTCTCCGCGCTCGATCACGAGCTCGGAATGACGAACCGAGCCCATGTCCGCGTAGGGATGCCAGAACGATGTCTCCGGACTCACTGCCTCACCTCCTCGGCCGCGCTGCTAAACCGTTGTCTCCACGAAGCGCTCGCGCAGTTCAGTCTTCTTGAACTTGCCGGTCGCGGTCCGCGGTATCGCTCCGATGAACTCGATTCGGTCGGGCAGCTGCCACTTACCGAACTCGCTGCCGAGGTGCTCGCGCAGCTCCTCGGGGGTCGCCTGCATACCGTCGCGCAGGACGACCGCCGCCAGCGGCCGCTCGCCCCATCGGTCGTCGGGAATGGCGATCACCGCCGCCTCGGCGACAGCGCTGTGAGCCATCAGCTGGTTCTCGAGGTCGACCGAGGAGATCCACTCGCCGCCGGACTTGACGAGATCCTTCGACCGATCGCAGATGCGCATGCAGCCGCGCTCGTTGATCCGGACGACATCGCCGGTGCGAAACCAGCCATCATCGGTGAACTTGTCGCTGCCGGTGCCGCGGTGGTAAGCCGCCGCGACCCACGGGCCCCGGATCTCGAGCTCCCCGAGTGCCTGATCGTCCCAGGGGATCAACTCTCCGTCGTCTCCCCGCGCGCGAATCTCGATCAGCGGGATCGGAGTCCCCGCGCGAGCGCGATACTCGTACTGCTCGGCTGGGGCAGCCGTCTCCAGCTCCGCGGGCAGTTTGCACACCGTGCCGAGCGGCGAGGTCTCCGTCATCCCCCAGCCCTGGACGATGGTCAGGCCGTGACGCTCCGATCCCTCGACCAGGCTCGTGGGAATCGCCGCGCCCCCCAGGTTGACGCGCTCCAGGGACCCGAGATCCCACCGCTCAGGCTCTGCATCGAGTGCCTGCACGATCCCCATCCACACCGTCGGCACCATGGCGGTCAGCGTCACCCGCTCGGCCACGAGCAGGTCCAGCACGCTGACTGGGTCCAGCCGAGGACCGGGCAGCACCAACCCGGCGCCGGTCAAGGTCGCCGCATACGGCAGTCCCCAGGCGTTGACATGGAACATCGGGACCACCGGCAAGATCACGTCGCGTGAGCTGATCCCGAACTGGTCCGGCATGGTTATCACCAGCGAGTGCAAGACGAGCGCCCGATGTGAATAGACCACCCCCTTGGGACGACCTGTCGTGCCCGACGTGTAACACATCGCGGCGGCGCGTCGCTCGTCGATCACCGGCCAGCTCATCGGCTCTGCCGACGCGATCAGCGACTCGTACTCGATCGATCCAGCGGGAGGAGAGTCGGCGCGGCAGACGACGATCACGTGCTCGAAGTCCCAGTCCAGCGACTCAACGATATGGAGCAGAGACTCGTCCACGACGAGCACTCGGTCCTCGGCATCGGCAGCGATGTAGCTCAGATCGTCTGGGTGCAGACGCGGGTTGAGCGTATGGATCACCGCTCCCATCAGCGGGACCGCGAAGTACAGCTCGAGGTGCTCAGCCTGGTTCCACAGCAGTGTCGCCACCCGATCGCCGTCGCCGATACCGAGGACGGCGAGCCCGCGGGCGAGCCGCCGAGCTCGCCCGGCGCAGTCTCCAAGGGTCGTGCGATGCACGGAGCCGTCAGGACGACGAGACACCACCGGGCAGGCGGGGGTGAGCCGTTCGGCCCGCTCCACCAGCGACGTCAGCGACAGTTGAAAGTGGTCCATCATCAGACCGTTCAGCATGGCTTTCTCACTTTTCTCATGTACCTCGTCCTCAATCAACGCCGCGCGCATCGATCATCTTTCGATCCGATGGTCTGCGGCGGCGGAGCCGCGCGCCGCCCTTATCGGTTGCGGCCGAGGCGCTCGTGGCTCGACACCCATCGCCCGGCGAGGATCGCGGAGGTCAGGGAGATCTCGCCGGCGAGCACGGTGGCGGCGCAGATCTCGGCGAGCTTGCGGGCCTTGCCCTCGCCGTAACAGTCGAGCAGCTCCAGACATTCACGCTGCGTGGCCAGGCCTGTGCCGCCGCCATACGTGCCCACGATGAGGCTGGGCAGAGTGATCGACCAGTAATAGTCGCCGTTGTCGAGTAGTCGCCCGTAGGTGATCGCTGCGTGTGACTCTGCGATGTTGGCGACGTCCTGTCCGGTGGCGATGAAGATCGCGGTGAGACCGTTGGCGGCGTGTGCGCTGTTTGACGCGGAGCCGGCGAGGAATCCACCGACCATGTGCACCTGGCGGTAGTCGTACACCGCCTCGGTGTCGACGCCCGTCAGCCGCTGGAGCACGTCCTTCTTGACGACGGCCTCGGCGACGACGCGCTTGCCGCGGGTCAGCAGCATGTTGATCTGCGAGTGCTTCTTGTCGGTGTCGATCGCGCCGGTCAGGTAGTACTCGGCCCCACCGGGATAGTTGGCGCTGATCCATTCGCACGCGGCCTGCGTCGCCTTGGCGGTCATGTTCTGACCCGCGGCGTCACCCGTCGTGTAGTTGACTCGCAGGTAGCGCAGCGGACCAACCTGATACTGGCCGATGTAGGTGAGCTTGCCCGAGCGCGTGGTCGCCTCGGCGGCCGCGCGGATCTGATGCTCGTGCTGGCTGACCCAGTCGCCGAAGTCGCGCGCCGCCAGCGCGTCGTCGAAGACGAACACCGGCGCGCGCTGCATCTGGTCGTCGACGACGGTGGTCGTGACGCCGCCGCACTCGTTCAGGATGTGCATGCCGCGGTTGTAACTGGCGACGAGGGTGCCCTCGGTCGTCGCCAGCGGGACGTAGAAGTCCCCTTGGGCGTGCTCGCCGTTGATGCGCAACGGCCCGGCGGCGCCGATCGGCACCTGGGCGACGCCGGAGAAGTTCTCGACGTTTCCGGGCAGCACGCCCGGGGTCGAACGAGCACTGCCCGACGTGGTCGAGGTCCACCCCGGTCTGCTCGCTCAGGAACTCCCGCCGGTGGGCCGCCATGTCCGGGGTGTAATCGTCTTCCTTATCGCGCGGGATACGCGGGGCGGTCGTGGGCTGGGCAGTAGTGCTCATGGGCGGCTCCGGGACAACAACGGGTGACAGAACGGCTACGCCGCCAAACGCTCGCCGACGGAGGCGTTGGCGAGGATCTCGGTGACGCAGGCGCCCGCGTCCTCGAATGCGCGCATTCGGCTGCGCGGTGACGGGATGTATGCCGTGAAGTGACGGACGCCTTCGGTCAGCACCCCGAACATGGAGATGCCCAGCTGAGGCCGACCCTCGATGTCGATGGGATGAGAATCCGGCGTCAGGTCGACGCTCCCGACGGCCACTTCGCCGTAGCGGAACTGGCTCACCCGGCCGCGGTTGTAGAGCTGAGTCAGCAGCTGAGAGGCTGAGCCGGCGATGCGCGGCTCCTCGAGATGGCCCCGGATCACGACGTCGACGTCGTCCACATGCGGCTGCCCGAATGCCGTTGACGAGATGCGCGTTCGTGCCGCGCCATGGTCGGTCCCGTCGACGCAGAGCCCCCGAGCCGGCGCCGGACCATATGGCGCCCGAACCACTCCGGCGTCGATCAGCGCCAGCACCTGCCGGGAACGCAGCGCGGGCGGACCGGCCACCAGGCGGTGGATCCGGCTGCAGATATCGGCGTTGAAATCCAGGTAGGAGTCGAGCGAGAGACCGCCGAGCTCGACCACGGAGCGCATCGGGTCGCGGAAGATCCGGAACACCTCGGCGGCCGACTTGACGGGGCTTGCGCCGCCCGGAACCTCGGCCTCGCGGAGATCGTCGGCCAGCGTCTGATAGACGAACCGCTCGTAGTCGTCGCTGGAGTCGTAGTTCGGCTGGTGGCCGAAGAACAGCGCCTCCGCGTCGAAGCTTCCGTAGCGCGACGCCAGGTGCGCGAGCTCGTGGTCGAAGCTGCCGTCCGCCCACGCGGTGCGGAGCTGCTCTCGCACCGCGGCGCCGGCCGCGCGCGTGCCGTGCTGCTGGTAGGCGACCTGCGCGTAGTAGCGCGCCGTACATCTCGCCGAACAGCAGGGGGAGCAATTCCGTGCGGACGTCGACTGGGCGCCGGTGGGGGCTCGATCGGCCGCTCAGCGCGTCGAAGGCCTCGGGGGTGCAGATGATCGGCTTGTAAACGGTGCTGCGGTCGACGCCGGTGACGGACTTGGCGGTAAACGGCAGGCCGCTTCGGCAGTAGAGCTGGAGGGCCGGCTCCCGGCCGCTGGAGCGGTAGCTCAGTCCGCCGCCATTCTCGACGAACTCGCCGCCTCGACCAACGGTCAGCGCCGTCACGACGTCGAGCGCGACCAGTCCCATCCCTGACACGGCGACCTTCGCGCTGGCCGGGATCGCGTCCACATACGGCATGACCGGGTACGGGTTCGTGTCGGGCGAGCCGGCGAGCTCCTGGTTCGCGGTATGCCCGGAGGTGACGATGACGTGGTCGGCGACGACCGCGCTGCCGTTCGCCAAGCGCACCTCCTCGCTTCCATCGCGCCGGGCCACCAAATCGACGGCCGAGCTCGGATGATGCACGATGTGCACGCTCGGCGGCGCGCCGACCAGAAGCGCGCGATAGAACCACTGGAGGTACTCGCCCATCAGCCGGCGAGGCAGGAAGTGGTGGGGCTCGATCGGCTGGCCCGCCGGATCGATCACGCACCGGTCGCCGACCCACCGGTAGCCCGTCGTCACGGCCCAGTCGTACAGGCCGACGCCGTAGCAGGGCTGGTCCGGCTCCGTTTCGAACGGGTACAAGGACAGCTCCCCGCAGGCGTTGTTGAGAAGCAGGTAGTCGGGCTGCGCCGTGTCGTAGACGCCCGATCCGGGGATTCCCGGCTCGATGACGTGAACCGCGACGTCAACGGCGGGTCGCACCTCCTGACGCGCGATCGTGATCACGCGCTCGAGCGCACAGACGCCCCATGGTCCTAGTCCGACGATCGCGATGCGTAACAAGACGGTGCCCCTTGCGGAATCGGATGAACTGAACGACCCATAGCTGTGGACTCAACGCGACGCAGCCCCAGGATCTTTCGCGGGCCAATCCGTTGGTCCCAAACTCCACCAGCGCGACGATGACGGAGATCGACGCCATCGCTCCCTCGATCTGGAAGAAAGCGCGCGTGGCAGGCGTTACAAGAGGAAATGCATCGCCAGCCGACAACCGTCGCTCTCGTCAACAACATGCCCGATTCGGCGTTCGTCGATACCGAGAGCCAGTTCCGGACGGCGGCCTTCGCAGCCGACACGGCCAGCATCGAGTTCGAGCTCTACACGATCAAGGAGATTCCGCGCTCGGAGAAGATCGCGGCGGTGATCGAGTCGCGCTACCGCGGGCTCGACGAGCTGTGGACGCGGCCACCTGATGCCCTGATCGTCACCGGCACCGAGCCCACGCAGCGTCAGATGCGCTTCGAGCCCTACTGGCCCTACGTCGCTCGGTTGCTCGAGTGGGCGACCGAGAACGTGCGGACGACGCTGCTTTCGTGCCTGGCCTCACATGCGAGCATCCTGCTGTTCGACGGCATCGATCGAGTGCCGCGCCCGGTCAAGTGCCATGGCGTGTTCGACGGTGTTGTCGAGCACTCGTTCGATCCGCTGGCGAGCGGTCTCCCGGACGTGGTCCCGGTTCCCCACTCGCGATTGCAATGACGTGCCCGCGTCGGCGCTTGTCGACGCCGGCTACCGCATCGTCGTCGGATCCGGCCCCTCGCGAGCCGGTTGGTCAGTGGCGGCGCGGGAGCAGGGGGAGTCGTCGTTCGTTCTGTGCCAGGGCCATCCCGAATACGGGACGCTCAGCCTGCTGCGCGAGTACCGCCGCGACGTGCGCCGCGCACTGTTCGGCCGAGGCGCGGTCCCGTACCCTCACCTGCCTGACCGGTATCTTTCCCAGGATGCGGCGGAGAGACTGAACGATTTCGCTGCACGTGCCCAGCGGCCGTGGGCAGACCCACGTGAGCTGTGGGCGAGCTTTCCCTATGACGAGGTGGCGCAGACCGTCGAGAACACGTGGGCTCCCGCGTCGGCGCTCCTGTACCGCAACTGGCTGCGTCTGGCAAGCGCCGCCTTGCCGCTCGCGGCCTGACGCACCCCATGCGTGACGAGACCCTGGCCATCCACGGCGGGTATACGCCCGATTCCGCTCGCTCCGTCGCGGTTCCGATCCACCAGACGGTCGCCCACGAGTTCACCGACGCCGAGCAGGCCGGAGCGATCATGGACCTCGAGACGCCGGGGTTTCACTACAACCGCATCAACAATCCCACGGTGGATGTGCTCGAGCAGCGTCTCGCGGCGCTCGAGGGCGGCGTGGCGGCGATGGCCGTCAGCTCCGGCTCGGCCGCGGTCAGCATGTCGGTCCTGAACCTGCTGAGCGCCGGCGATAACTTCGTCTCGGTGCCGCAGCTCTACGGCGCCACCTACACCTACTTCGCGCACGTGCTTCCCCGGCTGGGGATCGAGGTCCGCTTCGCGCCGGACGACAGCGCTGAGTCGATCGGCGCGCTGATCGACGGCCGCACCAAGGCCGTCTTCTGCGAGACGGTCGGCAACCCGGCCGGCAATGTCATCGATCTCGCCGCGGTCGCGGACATCGCCCACGAGCACGGAGTGCCCCTGATCGCCGACAACACCGTGGCTACGCCGCTCCTGCTCAAGCCGATCCGTCACGGAGCCGACGTCGTGATCCATTCCCTGACCAAGTTCATCGGCGGCCACGGCACGACCCTGGGCGGCATCATCATCGACGCCGGCAGGTTCCCGTGGAACGAGCAGCCGGAACGGTTTCCCGGCCTGGTCGAGCCAGAGCCGGCGTTCCACGGCGTGCGGTACGCGACGCAGTTCGCCGACGCCGCCTACATCACCCGCTGCCGGACCGTCGGGTTGCGCAACACGGGAGCGTCGCTCTCGCCGTTCAACGCGTTCCTTCACCTCCAGGGCCTCGAGACATTGGCCGTGCGCCTGCCGCGCCACGAGGCCAACACGCGGGCGGTGGCCTCCTACCTTGCCGCCGACCCGCGGGTCTCCTGGGTGAGCTTCCTCGGGTTTCCCGACAACCGGTACCACGAGCTGGGCCGCCGGTACCTCGGGGAGCGGGCGCCTTCGATCATGACCTTCGGGGTGCGCGGAGGGCACGACGCCGGCATCACCGTCTACAACCAGGTCAAGCTGTTCAAGCGGCTGCTGAACATGGGCGACGCCAAGTCGCTCATCACCCACCCGGCCTCCACGACCCACCGCCAGCTCACTCCCAAAGGACCTCGAGCTCGCCGGGATCACCCCGGACATGGTGCGCCTCTCGATCGGACTCGAGCACCCCGACGACCTGATCGAAGACCTCGACCAGGCGCTCTCAGCCGCCGGCTAGGGTCCTACGGAGAGTGGCGTCGCGCCGGCCGACGTCGGCACCGCGCCGTTCGGACGTGCCTCGCCGAGGAGGCGTGGTCCGGAACGCGTTCGGCGTCTGTCACCGCACGGACGACCCGAGCGGGATTGCCCATGACGACAGTGAACGGGGGCACGTCCTTCGTGACGACCGCCCCCGCCCCGACCATGGCCCCCTCGCCGACGGACACGCCAGGGAGCAAGACCGCGCCGCCGCCGATGGTGGCCCCCCTCTCGATGACCATCGTCGGGCAGTGAAACGGCTGCCGGCTGCGCGGGAAGGGGTCGTTGGTGAACGTCGCATGCGGGCCGATGAACACGTCATCGGCGACCCTCATCCCGTCGATCACCATCACGCCCCCCTTGACCGTCACCCGGTCACCGATGACCACATCCGGGTCGACGTAGACGTAGTCGCAGATGTTGCAGCCGCTCCCGATGACCGCCCCCGCCAGAACGTGGGCGAACGCCCAGATGCGCGTGCCAGGACCGATGTGCTCTGACTCCACGAGCGCATGGGAATGGATGAACGGGGGCTTCTGCTCCGGATCGGGCGTCATCAGACGGCAACCCCCCGCGCGGCGATGAGCTGGTTCTCGCTCACGTCCGGCTCGACCGAGATCTCGCGCCCGCCCTCCCGCAGCGACTGATCCGCGGCCTCGACCAGGCGAACGACGCTGCGTGCGATCGCGGTGTGGTATTCCATCCTCACCCCGGAGCGGATCGCGCTCACGAAGTCGGCCATCTCGAGTCCCAGCGGCTCGTAGGACTCGATCCTGGGCGAGATCACATCGCCGCTCCGGTAGGACAGGTGGTACTCGCCGAACGTCTCCGGGTCGCGGTAGACGACGCCTTGATCGAACAGCCGCACCGGCTCCGGCGCCCCGTCGTCGTAGATCGCCATGCGATCCGAGCCGACCAGCACGGTGCGGCGCAGCTTGCTGGGCGCCAGCCAGCTGAGCTCGATGTTGGCGATGATCCCGGAGGCGAACGTCATCGTGACGAAGGCGACATCGGCGATCCCCTTGACGATGGAGTCGCGACCGATGGCGCGGACGCTTACCGGCATCTCGCTCAGCCAGTAGAGCAGGATCGAGAAGTCGTGGGGCCCGAGGTCCCAGATCACGCTGACGTCACGCTGGTGCAACCCCAGATTCACCCGGCTCGATGAGATGAAATAGATCTCGCCGAGCTTGCCCTCGGTGATCATGTGCTTGATCGCCCGGACCGGAGGGCTGTAGAGGAACGTGTGTCCGCACATCAGGATCCGTTCCCGCGCAGCGGCCATGTCGACCAGCTGATCCGCCAGTTCGCTGGAGGGAGCGAGCGGCTTCTCGACGAACACGTGCTTCCCCGCCTCCAGCACCCGCGCGGCCAGGTTGTAATGCGTGAACACGGGCGTGGCGATGATGACGGCGTCGACGTCCGGATCGGCGAGGACGCGCTCGATCCGAGTGGTCACGCGGGTATCGGGGTGGCGACGGCGATACTTGCTCAGGCGCTCCTCGTCGAGGTCGCAGATCCACTTGACGCTGACCTCGAGGTTGTCGCCGAGCACCCGCAACAGGTTCGGCCCCCAGTATCCCAAGCCGACGATCGCGATCCCGACCTGGTCGGTCGCGGGCGCGTCCTGCTCTCGGTGATCTGCATCGTCGACTTCAGCATCTCGCCCCTCCTGCGCTTGCTGTCGTGGTGATTGCCTCGATGACGGCCTCGCCTACGTGCTCCACCTCGTCGAGGCTCAGGTCCGGGTGCATCGGCAGCGAAAGCTCCTCCGATGCCCAGGCGTGCGCGGCGGGAAGCTCGCTCCTGACGGTGGCAACGCCATCGAGCGCGCGATGACCGTCCATCGCCGGCGCGTAGTGAATGCCGGTCTCTATCCCCCGGGCCCGCAGCGCCGCCGCCACCGCGTCGCGGTTCTCGAACCGGGCCGGCATGAGGTGATAGATGCAGGGACTCTCGGGCCGCTCCTCCAGAAGCGTGACGTCCGCCGACAGCAGCTCGCGGTAGCGCTGAGCGCGGGTGCGCCGCGCCTCGTTCCAGGCGTCGAGGTACGGGAGCTTGACCCGCAGCAGGGCGGCCTGGAGGCCGTCGAGCCGCTCGTTGAAGCCAAGCTCGACGTGCTCGCCCTTCGTCCGCTGGCCGAGGTTGCGCAGCCGGCGCAGGCGCGCGGCGAGCATCTCGTCGTCGGTGCAGACGGCGCCTCCGTCTCCGAGCGCGCCCAGGTTCTTGCTGGGGTAGAACGAGAACGCTCCGGCGTCGCCGACCGATCCGGCGCGGCGCCCGTTGTAGAGCGCGCCGTGCGACTGGGCGGCGTCCTCGAGCACGAACAGACCGCGCGACTTCGCAATCTCGCTGATCGCGTCCATGTCGCACATCTGGCCGTACAGGTGGACGGCGACGATCGCCGCCGTGCGCGGCGTGATCGCCGCCCGGGCGGCCTCGGGATCGATCAGACCCGTGGCCTCGTCGACGTCGCACAGGACGGGCGTCGCCCCGGCATGGACCGCGCCGAGCGCCGAGGCGATGAACGTGTGCGCCGGGACGATCACCTCATCACCCGGACCGATCCCGGCCGCGCGCAGCACGAGCGACAAGGCCGCCGTTCCCGAGGAGACGCCGACGCAGTGGCCGGTCTCGCAGTAGTCGGCGAACTCCGCCTCGAACTGCTCCACCTCGGTGCCGAGCGTGTATGCGCTCGATCGGAGCAGGCGGCCGAACGCCTCCGTCAACTCATCTTCGATGGGTCCGTGCTGCTTGTCGAGTGCGACGAAGCGCACGGCATTCTCGCGCCCCCGCGTGGCTGCTACGTGCAAAATCCGTCCCTTCAGCGATTCCTTGCGAAAAGAGTCATGCCATCTGATGAACGGTGCCGGAGTAGGCGCACTTGCGCAGGGCTCAGATGGCCGGCACACAACCGTGATGCCCCGTCGGGCGCGAGTGGCGCAGACGCCTCCTTCCCCTTCTTCAGCTGGCGCAGCCGCTACGGCTCGGTCCGCCGGACGAGCCCGTGCCGGAGCATGGGCGACCGGACGCCGGATCCCATCGCCAGGGCGACGACTCCGGCGGAAGGTGACTTCCGGCGCTCGAGCCCGCGATGATTCCGGTGGCCAGCAGCATCCAGCCGGCGAGCTCGGCTCCGTGCTTGACGATGCCGGTGATCTGGTACGCCCAGGTGTAATCGCTGGCGGTGCTCGAGTCCGCGGCGAGCCCCACTTTGTGCAGCAGCCAACGACGTCGCCATCAGGATGAGGCCTGCCCATACGACGGCTCGGGCGGCGCCGGGATCGCGCCACGTCAGCCAGCACAGCAGCAAGAGCACGCACGCCAGCGGCACCGCCAGCGCCGCGGCGTTGAAGGTGGTCAGCCCCCGGACGAGGACCAGACCGGCCACGAGCGCTCCCAGCGCGAACCACGCCCAGCGGTGCCGCTCCACGCGGCTGCCTCGCCACCCGCTCGCCGCTGCGACGGCCGCCTGCGCCAGCAGGCTCGCGACCCCAAACACGCTGTAGTGCTTGTCGGAGTTGAGCGCCTGGAGCCGGAGATTGAAGACACTGAAGTCGATCACCTGGCTCGCTGCCTGCAGCACGACGATCGCGATGGTCACGAGTAGACCGGCGACGATGACGCGCCTCACCCTGTCCGACGCGGGCGGGATGACGGGCGCCCTGGCCGCAGGGCGGCGTCGGACGGAACTCAATTGATTCATACGTGCGAGAGCGTCGCAAATCGGCCGCTCGTGAGCCCTGGCCGAAAGCACAGATTGCGGCGTCCGCGACCCGTGGGATCGCCGGGCATTGCGAGTTTCGCGCCGGGCGTCCGCCATGCTCGGCGCCCGCAGCAGCCCCAGATCTCAGCGTCATCGTGTTCGCGCACCCGACCTACCTCGGTGTGCTGGACGAAGGGTCAGGTGCGCCCCGTTCCCTGGACTGGTATTGGGGCGGGTCGAGCAATCCTGGTCTAGCGCGCGAGGTGGACCACTGTTCATGCTGCGCGCGATGAGCTCGGTGACCCCGATCAATTCGCGCCGACCGCCGGCCCCGCCGCCGCTGGATCCGTCCCGCGGGTGGCGAGCCGCTCGCGGTCGGAGACCTGGTCGCCAACCATGGATGACTTCACCCGGAGCCTGCTCGGGCGCTCTGGCCTGGAGCGCCGGATCCGGCTGGTGCCGCGCAGCCTGATGATCGCTGACCTGCTCGGGCTCGGCCTGGCGTACCTGGTGACCACGCTGTTCTGGGGCGAGGCCGGGCGCCCTTGGCTCCACCCGGGAGATGCTGGTGTTCTGCGCCACGCTGCCGTGCTGGCTGATGGTGGCCAGGCTCCAGGGCCTGTATCGCGCCGACCAAGAGCGCGCCGACCACTCCACCTCCGACGACATCGTCAAGGTCTTTTACCTGGTGACGATCGGGGTGTGGGTGCTGCTGGTCGCCTCGCGGCTTGTCGGGCGCACGAGCCCCAGCATCTATGCGCTGATCACCTTCTGGGCGCTGACGATCTGCGTCCTGCCCCTGGTGCGGACGGTGACCCGTCGCCTGTGCCGGCGGTCGCGCGCCTACGTCCAGAACACGCTGATCCTGGGCGCCGGCGAGGTCGGTCAGCTGATCGCCCGCAAGCTGGTCAAGCACCCCGAGTACGGGCTGAACGTCGTCGGGTTCATCGACCGCGAGCCGAGCGCCCGGCGTGGGGACCTGCCCGACCATCTCGGGATCCTCGGCAGCCCCGAGCGGCTGGTCGAGGTGGTCAAGAGCCTCGACGTGGAGCGCGTGATCATCGCCTTCTCCAATGAGCCCGAGGACAAGTTGCTCGGGCTGCTGCGCCAACTCCGGGCGTTCCCGGTGCAGATCGATCTCGTGCCGCGCCTGTTTGAGCTCGTCGGACCCTGCGTGACCGTGCACTCCGTGGAAGGCCTTCCCCTGTTGGGATTGCCTCCCAACCACGCCTCGCTGATCGCCCGCGCGCTCAAGCGCGCCATCGACATCATCGTGTCCGCGCTGGCGCTCATCGCATTCGCCCCGCTCTTTGCCTACATCGCGCTGCGGATCCGCCTGGACTCGGACGGTCCGGTGTTCTTCCGCCAAACCCGGCTGGGCACCAACATGAAGGAGTTCACCGCGCTGAAGTTCCGGACCATGAAGGTCGACACCGACCAATCGATCCACCGAGCGGCGGTCCGCCTATCGAGCTCGGGCAGCGCGGACCCCGACGACACGGCCGACATGTACAAGCTCGAGCGCGCCGACGCGGTGACCGGCTTCGGCCGCGGCCTGCGCCGCACCAGCCTCGACGAACTCCCCCAGCTCATCAACGTGCTCCGCGGCGACATGTCGCTCGTCGGCCCCCGCCCCTGCATCCCCTACGAGACCGAGAACTTCGAGCCCTACCACCTCGAGCGATTCGCCATGCCCCAAGGCATCACCGGCCTCTGGCAGGTCACCGCCCGCGCCAACTGCAGCTTCCTCGAAGCGCTCGACATGGACGTCGCCTACGTGCGCGGCTGGTCGCTCGGCCTCGACCTCCGCCTGCTGCTGCGCACCCCGCTCCAAGTGCTCCGCCAGCGAGCGTCGACCGCGTAGTTCCGCGAACGTGCCCGGCGGCGCTCGCAACACAACCCTTTGCTCGGCCGGGGCCGCCGAAGGCGGGTCACTGCTCATCACGCCAAGTTCACGAATGCGCAGATCCGTGATTGCCAACCGGCTGGACACTTGCCCAAGACCGCAACTCCGCGTTTCGCAAATCGCTTTTGATCACGCAGCCGGGAGAGTCTCGCGACGGTGCAACTGCGAGGTGCGAGGCAAGAAGGACAGAAGATTGGTGCCCCGGTTGGGCTGGCTGAGGCCACGGGTACATATGTTCACGATTACCCCTATGGCTAATGTGATTCTACTGCGGCCAGTCACGCTCGTCCGGGGAAGCTCGGCAAACCATGGCGCCTGATTTCAGTCTCACGCTCCTTCCGGCCTTGGACCTGGTCGCGCGAGTCCGCGATAGAGCGTTTGTCCTGGCGGTGAGAAAATCATTCGCCGCGTGGGGCAACGGCACAACGATCCGGCTACCGTTCCGTGTGAGTGGTGCACGAGCCATTTCGTTCGGAGCAGACGTAGTCGTGGGTGAAGGGTCGTGGTTTCAGACCATCGGGGCAGGATCGATTGCAGTTGGCGACCGGTGCCAGTTCTCGGGCTACGCAGTGATCAGCTCTGCGGGCTCAGTAGTGATCGAGCGCGACGTTCTGGTCGCGCGCAATGTGCATATCTTGGACCATCAGCACCGCTATGAGGGGCTGGGGGTCCCTGTACACGCACAGGGTATCTCATTGGCGAGGCCCGTACGGATCGGTCAGGGGTCCTGGATTGGCGCAAACGTGGTCATCCTGTCCGGGGTCACGGTGGGACGACAAGCCGTGGTGGGAGCAAACAGCGTGGTCCGCTCCGACGTGCCGGCCGGGACAGTCGTTGCAGGCGCGCCAGCGCGGGTGATATCGACGCTGTCCGGGCGACAGACTCTCGAAGAGTGCCTCAACGGTAGCCATGGCTCTGAGCGTGAGACGCCCGGTGCCGCCGCGCAGCGCCCGCCCACGCGTGGGACGGTCGCCTGAGTTGATCACAGCGGCGTTCCACCGTGCGCTTAGCTTAGCTGACCGGAATCTGTCGACGGTGTGGCGTGAATGCGTCGGACGCTGTTCACAATCACCGTTGACGGACGAGCCGGCATCGCGCGGAGACTGCAGAGCTCCCGCTCCTTCTCCTCGCCGCTACCGGCACCACCCTCGCCAGTCTGCACGTGTTGTCAGGCTCGCCGCGGGGACAGCGGGGGGTCATGACGACGCCGGGCCAGCCGCGGCTTGAGAGCTCGCGCATGGCCCGAGGCAGAGCTGGCCGGATGTCCCCCGGTCTTCGCGTCGCTACCGCGCATCGCAGCGATTGCCCCTCCGCTACGGCCCGAGCGCGGCGTCGCCGGAAGCGGACGTTTGTGCGCCCGGCGAGGTGGACCTGACCATCCGGGTAGTGGTCCGGTCCGCTCCTGTCCTATTGAGGCGTAGTGGAAGCGGCGGGCCACAGATAGCGTCCAGACGTCTGAGGTCGAGACAACTCACGGTACCGAGGTCTAAAAAACGTGTCCGAGCGATCATCTGCCCTCCACGGGGGCCGCACCACTTTCGCGGCAGACGGCGAACATGCTGCGGCGTCCGCAGACGGCGAACTCGCTGCGCCGTCATCTCCTCTCAGTTATGCCTTGATCACCCCGGTTCTCGACGAGCTGGAGAATCTCATCCGCCTGGCCGCGAGCATTGAGTGCCAGACCTTGAAGCCTTGCAGCTGGGTCATCGTCGATACCGGCTCGACCGATGCCACGCTCGAGCTGGCTGAAAGTCTCGCGGCGCGCCTGCCATTTGCGACGGCGCTGTCCACCGGTGGACCCATGCGTCCCGTGCGGGGCGGCCCCATCGTTCGCGGATTCACCACCGGCATCGAGGCGCTCGACGTGGTCCCGGACATCGTCGTGAAGCTGGACGCTGACCTCTCGTTCGAACCCGACTACTTCGAGCGACTGGTTGCCGCGTTCGCCCAGGATCCACGCCTCGGGCTCGCAAGCGGCGTCTGCACCGAATTGCGGGATGGGGAATGGCGACCGCTGTTCGGCACGCGCCACCATGTGTGGGGGGCCTGCCGCTCCTATCGCTGGGACTGCTTGCAGCAGGTGCTGCCCCTGGAGGAGCGGATGGGTTGGGACGAGATCGACTCGATCAAAGCCCAGATCCGCGGCTGGCGAGCGCGCACACTTTCGGACGCGCTTTTCCGTCACCACCGGACGGAGGGGATCCGCGACGGTTCGCAGCGCAGGCGCTGGCACGCAGAAGGTAAAACCACGCATTACATGGGCTACCGGTTCTCATACGTGGTCGTGCGCGCCATCTGGCGTGCACGGCGGCAACCCGCAGCCCTGGCGCTGATCTCCGGTTACGTGACCGCTGCGCGACGACACGAGCCGCAGTGTCCCGATCATGGTGTGCTCGCTCACATGCGCAGCGAGCAACGAGCACGCCGGCTCCCGCTTCGTCTGCGCGAGTCACTCGGGCGTGTGACGTGAATCTGTTCAGCCGCCACGGCGAACTCCCATCGCCGACCGCCCGAGCATCGAGGTCCTGCCGCTGTCGCCGCGATCGGGTTCATTTGGCGGAATGCCTTCATCGTTTGAGATGATTGCTCCTAGGCGAGGATCTGGTGGCGTCAAGCCGGCTGCCGAGGACAATGTGCCAGCCGAGGGTGAGCTCGTGCGGGAGGTGCTGCAAAGCGACGACGAGGCGAGTACGAGCACACCGGTCGTTGGGGACCTGGACGTGGACGGACCTGCAATGCATCGCGAGCTTGGCGACAGCGAAATCCGCCGGAGGGTCGTCGACGGGTTTAAGTGGAGCATGCTAATGGCGGGCGTGATCCAGGTCACTCAGATCGTGACCAGCATCGTGCTGGTACGTCTCCTGTCGCCACGCGATTACGGTTTGGCCGGGATGACGCTGCTGTTTCAGGGCATCGTGGTCGTCGTATCGGACGTGTCGATGGGAGCCGCCTTGATACAGCGGCGCGAGATCACAGAAGCCGATCGCTCGACGGTGTTCTGGTGTACTGCCGCCATCGGTGTGGTTTTGACGGCGAGCGGAATAGCGCTATCAGGACCGTTGGCGGTTTTCTACGGCCAACCGGCGGTGGGTCCCCTGTTTGCGGTGCTGTCGGTGAGCTTCGTGCTCACCGCCCTCCAGATGACGCCCCAGGCGTTGCTGGACCGCGAGATGCGGTTCAGGCTCGTGAATCTGAGGATTGGTGGCGCGGCGATCTTTGGAAGCACCACGGCGATCATCGCGGGGTTCCTCGGTGCCGGCCCGTGGGCGCTCGTCCTCCAGCAAGTCGCAACGAGTGCTTCCGGGCTGTTTCTGATCTGGGCCTGCTGCTCGTGGAGGCCTCGGTTCCTGTTCTCGTGGAAGAGCCTTCGGAGTCTCGGAGGCTTCGGGACCAGGCTGTGCGGATCGAACATTCTGAGCTACGTAACGTACAACGGAGACAACCTCATGATTGGTCGATTCCTCGGTTCGGCCGCCCTTGGGGCGTATGCCGTAGGGTTCAACCTCATCTTCCTGCCACTCGCTCGAGTTATCGTCCCGATCCAGTTGGCACTATTCCCCGCGTTCTCGCGGTGGCAGAACGACCGCAGGCAGATAGCCGAGGTCTGGCTACGAGTATTGCGGGTGATAGGAGCGGTTTTCATCCCGGCCATGCTCGGATTCATCGTCGTCGCGCCTGACTTCGTTGATGTCGTACTGGGCCACAAATGGTGGCGCGCTGTGCCCGTTCTCCAGTGGCTCGCCGTCGTGGGGCTTGCGCAGGGCCTGGCTCTGGTTGGGCAACGCGTCCTGGCGGCGGTCGACAAGACCAAGGCCGTGTTCCGATTCGCGGTCTTTAACACGATCGTGGTACTCGGCGCCTTTGCGCTCGGGCTGCAATGGGGCGTCGTGGGTGTCTCGATCTGCTATGCCGCGGTCTCGGTGCCCCTCCAAGCCCTCTACCTCGGCCTTACGGCGCGCGCGGTGTCGATTTCGATCCTCGAGGTCGCTCGGACGCTCCTCGGGGTGATGACCGCGTCGGCAATAATGGTGGCGAGCTGCCTGGCCCTGCGCTCCTACCTGGCGTCCGTCCACGGGGCGCCCGTGGTGCGCCTCGCGGCGGTCAGTGCGCTGGGGGTTCTAGTTTACGCGGGAATGTGCCTCTTGGTGGCGCCGGAGTTGATGGCCGAGATCCGCATTGTCCGGACCCGGCGCCAACGCGCAGAAGCCTCCCGGTGGCGGCATGACGCCCGGAATGAGGCCGCGAGCGGAGCTCGGTTGCGCCGCGGGCGGTAGAGGCTGCGCCGGGTTGGAGGCCGGGGTGCCGAGTCTAGTCGGACGTATGGGCCCTCCTGCGGTAGTCAGTGGTAGAACTTTACCATGGCCGATCTCGCCGTCATAGTCGTGTCCTATAACAGTTCCAAGTGGCTGCACGGGTGTCTCGGCTCGGTATATGCCCATGCCGGCAACGTCGAGATGGATGTGGTGGTCGTCGACAATGGGTCATCCGATGCCTCCGCCGACTCGTCGAGCGGGATTTTCCGGACGCCCGGGTGGTGAGGAATGAGAACCGAGGCTTCGCGCATGGCAACAATCGTGGCTTCGAGACGGCCGACGCGCCGTTCGTGCTGTTCCTGAACCCCGACACCGAGATCCGAACCGGTACGTTCGAAACGCTGTTGAGCTATCTCCGTGAGCACCCCTCGGTCGGACTGCTCGGATGTCGGCAGCTGAGTGGCGGCGGAGACCTCTGCCATACCATCCGGCGCTTCCCGAGTCCGCTGCGATATCTGCTCGAGGCGCTGGGATCCGACGGTTTCCGGTCCGCGCCTCGTGGATGGGCGAGCGCGAGCTCGATCGTCGGGCATATGAGCGGGAGACCGAATGCGACTGGGTTGCGGGGTCATTCATGCTGGCGCGGCGTGCCGCCGTGGCCGATGCAGGCATGATGGACGAGCGGTATTTCCTGTACAGCGAGGAGCCCGATCTTTGTCGAGGTGTCAAACCGCAGGATGGGCTGTCCGCTATGTCCCGGAGATGACGATCGTTCACTACGAGGGACCACAGTCGCTCGATAGCCGCCTGACAGCCCAGCGCGCATATTCACGCCGTCAGTACATGTACAAACACGAGGGGCCTGTTCGGCGCGAGCTGAGCACCGCCGCGCTGGCACTGTTCTACGCGCGCCGCGGTGTCGGTTGGAAGACCGGCGATCCCGAACGGGATGCGCGCCGCGGCGCGGCCCGCGCGGCGCTGCGGACGTTCCTAGCCTTGGCGCCGCACCGCCTTTGGCGCGCTGTCGGGGCCATTGCGTGGCCCCAGGCCGGCGACGCATCAACGAGACGGAAGGCGCAGCGATGCCACTAAGACGGCCGTAAGGCGCAGGGAGTATCAATGAGAGAGATCGGTTACCCAGAGACGGACACAGGCGCCCACCGCCCGCCGGCTCCGTCGGCGTCGGGACTCCGCACGATGGTCATCGTCAACCGCCGGAACGTCGTGCCAGACGACGAGCTGCGCCGGCAGGTGGCTACGGACGCGATACCCGATGCAGTTTCGATCGACGACACCATCGGCGCGACCCTCATCGACGATCGCTATTTCGCCAAGCTCGCCGGGCTCCGTGGCCGGCTCCTACGTCGGGTGCCGCCGATGTTCGCGCAAATGACTCAGATCCTGCTCCGCGGCCGTCACTACGACGCCGTGCTGACTTGGAGTGATCTGCCGGCGATCGCGGTCGCAGGGCTGATCCTCCATGGAAGCGGCGGCCTGCCCACGTCGCCATCTTGATGTGGCCATCAAAGCGCAAAAAGGCTATCCCGTTGAGCATGATTGACGCGGCATCGACCGGTTCATCGTCTGTGCACCGCGCCAGCGCCAGTTCGTCGAGCAAGAACTGGGCGTGCCGGTCGAACGGTTCGTCAATGTGCGGTTCGGGACCGACACGAGGTTCTGGCGTCCGATGACGGAGCAGACGACCTGATCTGCAGCGTGGGACAGGAGATGCGCGATTATGGGACACTGCTCGAGGCCCTGAGGCCGCTGGAGATTCCTGTCACATCGCCGCAGGCAGCGGATGTTGAGTACCACCTCAGATAAGTGGTGGCGAGCGACTGTCGACGAGGAGCCGTTCCTGCCGGCGTGACCGTGGGAACGAAGCCTTTTGCCGTTTGCGGGGGTTGTACGCACGATCACGGTTCGTTGTCGTGCCCCTCCTGACTCGGACAGTGACAACGGTATTACCACCATCCTCGAGGCGTTCGCGATGGGGAAAGCAGTGATCTGCACAGAGACCGCCGGCCAGATCGGGGTCCTCGAGCACGGCGTGAACTGTCTGCGAGTTCCGCCGTCCGACGTTGAGGCTTTGCGCGAGGCGATCGTCCAACTCTGGAGCGACCCGGAGATGTGCCAACGTCTGGGCCCCGCCGGACGCCAACTCGTCGAGGCCCGGTACAGCAACGACCAATGGATAGCTGGCGTGAGGCGGGGAATCGAGGAGGCCGTAGCCGTCCGCGCCGCCGCCGTCGAGTTCGAGGGCGCCCTTAGCTTCGACCTGACCGACCGCGTCTCCCAGCAAGCTCCTTTACCGGAGGGACATCCTTCCCGCAGGGCCGGACGAAACTTCATCCGCGGACGACCGCATGTCTACCGCTCTACCGTCCACGCCGATTGCCGGCAGTCTCGGGATCAGTCACGTCCGCACCCGCCCCTACCGCCCCCAAGGCCAACGGCAAAGCCCAACGGTTCACCGCGCCACGCTTAGCGCTGAGACAACAGCGCCATCTATCGCAACAGCAACGAACGCAACGCCGCCCTCGCGGACGGGGCTCGCCTTCCACAATCGCCGCCGACCACGTGGCGCGCACAGCCACAATGCCAGGACCCCCTGAGATCGGTCCGCCCCGTGTGAGAGCTTCGATGACCCTGGAGAATGGGTCGAAGGAGCTATCGCATGTCGCGACGCAGGCACACGCCGGAGCAGGTCGTTCGCAAGCTGAGGGAGGCCGACAGGCTGCTTGGCGAGGGGATGGAGCTGCCGGAGGTGGTCAAGCATCTGGAGGTCGTCCGAGGCGACGTATCACCGGTGGCGCAATCAGTTCGGCGGGATGAAGGCCGACGATGTGAAGCGCCTGAAGGAGCTGGAGGCGGAGAACGTGCGGCTCAAGCGGATCGTCGCCGATCAGGCGCTCGATATCCAGGCGCTCAAGGAGTTCGCGACGGGAAACTTCTGAGCCCGTCGCGCAGGCGCCGTGCCGTCCTGATGCTGCAGGAGCGGCTGGGGTTCTCCGAGCGGCGGGCGTGCCGACTTGCCGGTCAGCATCGCTCAACCCAGCGCCATGCTCCGATCGTCGCCGGGGATGACGCGGCGTTGCGGGCGGCAGCTGCGGGCGTTCTCGCGCCGCCGGCCGCGGTGGGGGTATCGCCAAGCGCATCAGCATCTGCTCGAGCAGGGCTGGACGATCAACCGCAAGCGGGTGCAGCGGCTGTGGCGCGAGGAAGGCCTCCGCGTGCCGCAGAAGCGTCGCAAACGCCAGCGGGTCGGAGAATCGACCGTGCCGGGCGACCGGCTGCGGGCCGAGCGGCCCGATCACGTGTGGGCGTTCGACTTCCAGTTCGACGTGACCGATGACGGCCGGGCGGTGAAGCTGCTCTACGTCGTTGACGAGTTCACCCGCGAAGCGCTGGCGATGGAGGCCGAGCGCCGCATCGACGGCGACCAGGTCGTCGACGTGCTCGACCGGATCATCCGCGAGCAGGGCCGCCGCCCGGAGCTCGTGCGCTGCGACAACGGGCCGGAGATGACCTCCAACGCGCTGAGAGACTGGTGCCGGTTCTCAGCCGGACCGGCGCGGCGTTCATCGAGCCCGGCAGCCCGTGGGAGAACCCGTTCGTGGAGTCGTTCAACAGCCGCGTCCGCGACGAGCTGCTCGCCGTCGAGGTGTTCAGCTGCCTCACCGAAGCCAAGGTGATGATCGAGGACTTCCGCAGCGACTACAACCGCTGCCGACCACACCGAGCGCACGGAATGATCACCCCCGCCGCGTTCGCCGCCGCCTACCGAGAACCGTCCCGTTGCACCGGACGTGATCAGGCTGGGGAAGAGCCCAGTGACGGTCCGGTCGCGCCAACCGCAGCATCCCTCCCGCCACTGCAGCCACGCCACCGTGGTCAACAGCAGGATCCTGCTGAGGATGAACCACGAACCGCCACAGCAGCCCACAGGATCAGCAGCTACGGTCCTGGACCAACACCACCCACCCCGCTCTCACTCAGAGTGGACCGATGAACGGGGTCCGGCCAACAAGCCACCCACCACTCGCCTCACGAGCCAACAACTTTGCCGAGTCTTACGGCTACATCAGAAGGTACCCAGGCCATTACCCGCGTCCCACCTAGCGAAGCTCACACCGAACTTCCGGCCCCCGGAGATCCTCCCAGCGGCGCACCAGCGCTCGGCGGCGTGGAGTCGCGCGTTAGTGCTAACTGATGAAGACTCTGGCCTACCCGTTTAGGGGGTATACGAGATCAGAAAGCTCCTCGTTGGGATGTAGTCACGCGAGTGAGCACCGATAACATTTGCGCCGTGTTTTCCAACAGCGCAGATCTGAGCGCCGTTAGCGTGCTAGACCGTGGACGGTGCGGGATCCGCCGCTACGGGTGGCGAGCCTTCACGAAGGAGGTGTTGACGCGGTTGGCCCGACCGGCTCTGGCGCCGGCCGCAGCGCGCCAGTTGCACCGTCGTGCCGAGGGCATGCGGGATATCGACGAACTACTCGATCTCGCCTACGGTTTCAGCGCCTTCGGCATCACGATTCGACCATCTCAGGCCCGCTGGGAGTTCCGTCAGTTCTTGGAGAGAGTGGCGCGACTCCATCCCCAACGGATGCTCGAAATTGGCACAGCCAACGGTGGAGTCTGTTCGCGCTTATGCGCGTCTGTGCGCCCGATGCTCACATCATTAGCGTCGACCTCCCGCACGGCGAGTTCGGTGGCGGATATCCGATGTGGAAGGTGCCGATCTATAACGCCTTCGCGACATCTGAGCAGCGGCTCGACCTTCTACGCGGCGACTCTCACGCCGTAAAGACCCGTGCCCGGGTCGACTCCCTGTTACGGGGCGAAATGCTCGACTTTATCTTTATTGACGGTGATCACAGCCATGAGGGTGTGCGGCAGGACTTCGAGTCGTATCGGTCCCTCGTTCGCCTGGCGGGCTGATCGCGTTTCATGACATCGCGCCCCCCCAAGCAGGGTTCGCAAGCCAGATCCACGACGCCGGAGCAGTGCCGGAGTTCTGGCTGGAACTCAAAGCGCTGCGCGGAGGGCAGGGAATTTGTTGACCCGGACGGCCACGGCTGTTTCGGGATCGGCATCATCGGGGCATAGTACGGTGATGCGCGCGCGCGAGCAGGTCTTCCGGACACGTCATCGTGCTCGCTGCGGCAGATGAACCCGCTGACGCAAACGTACAAGCTCAGGCGACTCATCCCGCGAGCCGCACGGGAGAAACTGTACGACTGGCACCCGGGTCGTGCTGCTCGATGGCGTTGATACCCAGGTATCGAACGTGTTGCGTCGGGACGCCACGCCATCCTAACTTTCGATGACGGTCCCATGCTGACTCGACTCCTGCTGTACTAGATGCTCTCGACGTGAGCGGTGTGCGGGCGACGTTCTTCGTGCTGGGTAGTCAACTTGATGCTCACCTCGAAGTCGTGCACGAGACCGTACGTCGGGGCCACGAGATTGGCCTACACGGCTACGGACATGAGCGTCAGGACCGAATCGACTCAGCGCGCAGCCGGAATGACGTTCTCCGTGCGTCAGCGGCCGTTGAGGACGCGATTGGCATTCGCTGCCAGTGGTACCGGCCACCATTCGGGAAGATGTCCGCCGGGGCCGCCGAAGCCTGCCGAGAAGAGGGGCTAACCACCGTCTATTGGTCCGCATGGGGACCCGGACCGGGAAGAACGTGCCCGCTACCCGGATTGCGGAGGTGGCCGATGAGCAGATCGACGACGGGGGCATCGTGCTGCTGCACGACTCAGCGCTCTACGGCCATCGTCCGAGCGCTATGCCGACCGCCGAAGCTATCCCGCTGATCGCTGAGCGTGCGAAAGCACGCGGGCTGGCGCTGGTCTCTCCAGGCGATGCCTCCCCGGCTGATACTAGCCGATCGGCGACTGGCACGCGCGACAATACCCCCTAACGAACAGAGACGGCAGCCCGCGCAGCACCTACTCTCTCGCCATGCTCGCTGTAAAACGCCAGTTCTCGTACTCTCGAGGTCTGAACTCACGTCGCCGGCGCGGTCGGGACCGAATACGGACCCACAGTGACGCACCTTGAGTCGCAACAGAGGACGCATTGACATGGATCTAAGCCTGTTCTTTAGCGTTCTACGCCGTTACAAGCGGGTGCTGCTCGGCGGATTCGTGCTAGCCACCGTTCTCGCGATTCTCAGTTATGGGCAGCCCACCTTCTCCCATGGCAAGCCTATCCTCGTGCCGCGTGGGCCGGAGGTTTGGCAAAGCCAGTCGCAGCTGCTGATTGCGTACCAGAACGATCCCTACGGGTGATGCGGTGCAGCAGCGCATTCTCGCCGACGGCAAGTCGGCGTCGAACAACCCGCCTCTTCAGCTCGGCGGGGTCAGCTACATGGCGTCCCTGGCCCTGATCTACGCCGCAATCGCGAGCGGCGATGTGGTTCAGAATCCGACCCGCCAGATCTCCCGGACCGCCACCGTCGTGGCCACTTCGGTGGCCGACAAAACTTCCGGAACGCCCTTGCCGCTGGTACAACTGACGGTCACCGCCTCCTCTCGCGCGACTGTCCGGCAGTTGACAAGACTCCGCCGCGGCTGACCTCGAGAAGTACGTGGGGGGAGCGAGCAGGTGACCGGCGGTGTCCCCCCGGCACAGCGCGTGCAGCTCTCTCCGGTTCAGAACGCTGCGCAGACCAAGCTGATCAAGGGTCACAAGCCCACCGCACCGTTGCTCGTGTTCGTCGCGGTGCTAGCAGCCGCCATCACGCTCGCGTTGATCTTGGAGAACTACCGCATGAGTGCGGCTGGCGAGGCGGGAGGCCCCTCGGAAAGCTCCCACGACAGGACATGGATATGCACCGTCGCTAGCAGCGTTCCGCCCTGCCCCGCCAATCGTCGCCGCAAATGCCCAGCACGCGCCGTTATACCCGTCCGAGCGCCCTAGCGTCCACGGAAGCCTTCCACACGGCCCCACCGACGCGTCGCGAGCAGCGTACGTCGGCGGCCCGGCAGTCGTCGCCGGACATGCGCCGCCCGCGGCGATTCCCTCCTCCAGCGCCTCCGCCGCGTCCAGGGCAGCCTGCCCCACGGCCTCACCCGCGCGTCGCCCAGTGCTCCGCACGCCTCCGGATCGTCGTAGTCGCACGCCGGTTGCTCGCGTCCCCGGTTTTCATCATCACGCGCCAGTCGCCCGCGCAACTCCCTCCACCTCGCTCGCTCAAGGCCGTCAGCCGGGCTCGGGCGTCGACCGGCACAGCTCACGAACGCGGGGGTAGTCCACTCCGTTCGTCCGCGGCCGATGCGCTTCGATTGTCAAGGCTCAACTGCCGGGCAGCCGTGCAACCCTCAAGCTGCCCCCCCGAACACCGCCACCGAGGGGCTCTCCGCGCCTCCTAAACGCCCTCAGCCCCCACCCAGCCCCCGAGGCTCGCCCTCTCCCCTTCTGCGGCACCTGATCGCGACGACGATCATCGCAGACGCGCACAGCGCCCCGCTGAGCTTTGTGTCATGGGGAATATTCCTGAGGCGTTAGACACGCCACAGCCAACCCTTTGGGTCGCGCCGATGGCGGAGGCAACACGAGCGCGACCATCGGATGCAGGATGGCCCACGTTCACCAAAGAATCAGCTCGGCCGAGGGTCGCTGGCTCCGGTCTGCACCGGCGAGTGCCGCAGAATCGCGACCGTCAATCCGCAGCCCAGGATTTCACATCCGCGACAGGCACCCCCAAATGAGTAGGAGCCTCGAGCAAGCTAGCCGCCCGGTCAGTTGACGCTGTCTGGATCGCCTGGCACCGTCTGAATCAGTCCCGTGCTGACTGAGCGGAATCACTTCTCGGGCCGGGCACGCGACGCCGGCCGCACGGGAGTTTCGCTGGGCGCGGATCTTCCGGGAAGTTGCCTTCGCGCGATCGTCGGTCAACCCCTGGATCTTCGAAACGGAGCCGAAACATGAAGAGCATTGTGTTTTGTGACGATGCTACGCTCGCACCATATTCAGACGCATCTCCAGACGCGGCGCAAAACGGGATCGGCGGGAGTGGAAGCGACAGTCGCCAGAGTCGCGATGAAACTGAGTGAAGCGCATTGCGTCACGGTCGCACAAGGGCCAAGGCGCGCAACGGAAGGCTCGGGACGCCTTAAGTGGATCCCGCTGGCAGGAAGTGCCGGTGCGATCTCGCGAGCCGACGCCGTCGTCGTTCTCCGCAAGCCTAGGGACATGATACGGGTAAGGCGGTTCAACAAGGATGCTCCCGCCGTCCTGTGGTCCCATGACTGGTATGCCCCGAAAACCTCGCTGAAGTCCTGTAAGCTGAGACTTGAGAGCCAGCTGAAGTCTGAGGCTCAGGTTGTCCTTCATAGGGCCACTGGTGTCAAGCTCGTCGGGGTGTCGCAAGTGCATGCCAGAAATCTGAGTGACCACCTTCATGAAGCACGCGCGCTTCGACCGCTGGCCTCGACAGCGGTCGTCGACTACGTATACAACCCGGTTCCAGACACCCTCCACGGGTCGAGTGCTCCATATGACCCGACCAAGCTCGTGTTCCTCAGCGCTGCCTGGAAGGGCTTGGGCATGGTCCCCACCGCGTTTCAGGCGGTCAGACGGGCGATGCCCGATATGCGGCTGTACGTAGCCTGTCCGGGATATGCAACCGGCGACGCAGCACCAGCCGGAAGCGCCGCCGAGAACGTAACGTACCTGGGACATCTCTCTCACCTCGACGTGCTGGAGGAGGTAAAGACTTCGCTGTGCGTCTTCTATCCAGCGAACCGGGTACCGGAAGCTGGGGCCTGCATCTTCCCGGAAAGTCATGCGGTTGGCACTCCGGTGTTAGCTCATCCGTGGGGCTTCGCCCCTGAGATGCTCGGGGCCGAGGAACTTGTCGACGCGGAAGACATCGCCGCCGTTGTGCAACGCGTCCGGTCATGGCGAGATGGAGCGCGTCCGCGCGTAGCGCTCAATGATCAGGTCACCTCACTGCCGTCGCTGAAGCGTGGGAGCGGATCCTCTTCTCCGGTTCCTGACAATGACTGCTGCTCGACACTCAGGAAGCGCGCCCGAAGGTGGCACGCCCACTCCCTCCGCGCTCGACTGCTCGATGGGCTCCGTGCGAACGGCGAGAACCCCCCCGCAACTGTCAATGATCACTTAGGAGGTCCGTATGCGCCGCCGGTCGGTGTTCTTTATAGGCTCGCTGCTTGCCGCTGCGGCGGCGCTTGCCTTAGTAGTCGGCTTGACGTCCCAGTCCCCGGCCGCACGCCATGACGTAGCGGCCACAAAGGGTGGGGCGAATGACGCGCGCCCGTGCGCGTCCTCTCACTGCGGAGCGAACTCCGGAGGCAATCCCGGCAACGGCCTCTCGGCGAACCCGACATTCTTCCCGATCATGGTCTGGTACCAAGGGACCGCCACGTCTCAGCCTACCGGTCTATCGGGGTCAACACGTTCTACACGCCGAGCGCGTTCGACTCGAGCGATCTGGCCATCCTGAAGTCGGCGGGAATGACCGTCATCGAATGCTCTACCACGGGTAACCCCGGTAGAAGCTACCTCGGCGCAGATGGGAAGACCTACCCGCTCTACGAGCCTCAGACCTGTCCGGCTAACAGTCGCGGCGGCTCATCGGCGAGCATCATCAAGGGCTGGTTCGACCTACCGGATGAACCGGATACGGCGCAGAACACGGCCGCAAATAGTTTCGGCCCGTGCGTAGCCCCGAGCTTTATCCAAAGGAGTCCCAGGCTATCCGGGCAAGGGATACGGTTACTCCGCACCGAGCAGTTGTGGTGGACTTCAACGATGGCGTAGCGGGATACGACGGGCCGAGGGTCTTTCTGTCACTATCACACCGACTACTATGCCCAGTACATGCGTAATGCGACGATTGCGACTTTCGATATCTATCCGCGCAATTACGGCGTACGGCTCGATGCTCCCAGTATCGGCGTGTCAAACCTGCACGCCTGGATGACCGCTGCTGGGCAGGACAAGCCGGTCATTCCGATCCTGGAGACGACGCCGATCGACACCGGTAATAAGGCTCCGAGCGCCGCCGACCTTCGCTATGAGACGTGGAGTACGATCATCGCCGGGGCCAACGGGATCGCCTATTTTGTCACATCATTTCGCCATCGTTCAACGAGGCAGGCTGCCTGTCTATCCCTCGAATCCGGAGCCAGATGAGCACCGACGACACTCAGATCAAGGCGCTCGCTTCGGTTCCAACTCGAACACGGTTCGGCATGGGGTACCGCGTTGTCGTCACCCGCCTTAAGATCGACCTGATGACCAAGCACTCGCGCGGATACACCTACGCGTTTGCCGATGCCGACGACGCCTCCGGGGGCAGCGTGAGCTTCAAGGTTCCGGACGGCGGCAACGGCATCGTGACCGTCTTGGGCGAAGGTCGAACGCTCACAATGACTAACGGATCATTCAGGGACTCATTCGCCGGCCACGGCGTACATCTCTATAGGATCCGCTAGAGGACTTACGACTGAGAGCAGCTCGCCGCGGGCGCTGACGACGAACGGCTGGACGACATCGATCTTGCCGGTGCCGGCCCAGTTGTCTTCAGATTGCCGATGCTGCGGAGGCCTTACCGGACGACTGCGGTTGCCCGGCACGATGGCGACCTGCACGACGTCGAGCTTGCGGTGCCTAAGCTCAGGCTTGGAGAGATCACGGAAGTTGCGCACGCACGGTGGAGCAGGGCCCCGTGGCGCCTTGTCGCGAACCCGAAGCGCGCGGCGCAGAGCTTACCGGGCTGTCGCCGCGGGCGGCCGTCGGAGGGTTCGCGGTTCTTCTACATCTACGATTCCCGACGCTCGACCTTGGGCGGCCCGAGCGCCCATGCTCGGCCCGGACTAGCTTCGCCAGCAGCGGCGGTTTATCCCGCCAGTCCTTCCAGGCCTGATCACCCACATCAACGGGCCCGACGGCGAGCCGGCCGGCGCCCACTCGACGGCGGCGTCCCGCCGCAACTACCCGCGCCGAGCCCCGGCGGATTGATCCCCGGGCGCGTGGCGATCTCCCTCTGCTCCCGAGGTCGCACGATGTATTTGTGGTGGCGGACGTCCGAGCGCTTGATAAACGGATCAGGGGCGCGCTCCTGGTACCTAGCCGATCGGCCAGCGTCAGCCCGGAACCCCCGCCGGATGCCGGATGTGCGGTTGTCGCCGCCGGATCTACGATCATGCCCATGTTAGAGCCGCAGCTATCAGATGAATCCTCGAGGCGCCAGAAGCTCTCTCGACGTGAAACCCACGTCGTCGTGCTGGCGACGCCGGTCACACGACCCAGAGATAGTTCGTCGCTCGAGTGAGCACGTAGTTTCACCTGGCGTCGGTCTACGCAAGCTGGGGGTCAGCAACCCGACCGAGGCCGCCGTGGCATTCGTGAGTGGCAACCCAGGGGGACGACCCTGAGATGGACTTGAAACGGTTCTTTGGCGTACTGCGCCGGCACAAGCGACTGATGATTGGTGGCACCGTGCTAGCCGCCGTTGTCGCCGTCCTCGCCTATCAGCTGAGCCCCAGAAGTCTGGCAGAGCCAGTCGCAGCTCTTGATCACGCAAGCGCACGATCCCTACGGCAACGCGGCGCAGCCGCTCAACCTGGGCAGCGGGAAGTCGCCAACAACCAGCCCACCTCTTCAGTCCGGCGGAGTCAGCTACCTGGCGTCGCTGGCCCCGATCTATGCCGCATTCGGGAACGGCGTGGTGGTTCAGGGGGAGATTCGCAAATTAGCGCGCACGTCCAAAGTGGTGGCCACTGGCATGTCCGATCCAGCCTCAGGAGCCGCTTTGCCGTTGGTGCAGCTGATGGCCGTCGATCACACTGCCGCGGAGCGCGCAAGGTGGCGAGGTTCGCCGCGACTACCCTCGAGAACTACGTAGCAAGCGAGCAAGCGGCGGGCGAGGTTCCAAAGGCGCAGCGTGTGCAGTTCTCGTTCGTTCAGAACGGTGCGCAGACCAAACTGCTCTCTGGCCCGAGCAAGATCACCTCACTTCTCCTGTTCGTTGCCATCCTGGGCTGCGTGATCGGGCTCGCGTTCAAGTTGGAGAAGCCCGGCAAGAGTGGCGACGACGAGATGTGGGGCGGCCGTTCGGCGATCGAAGCTGACCGCCTCGCGCTCCGATTGAAGAATGCCGGCAAGAGCGGCGAGGGCGAGCTTTGGGCCAGCCGCTCGGCGATCGAAAAGTTGAAGAATCCCGGCCAGAGCGGCGGCGGCGAGCTCTGGGGCGGCCGTTCGGCGACGGAGCTGACGGCGCACACACGGCGGCGCCGAACGGGCTCGGCGTCGCTTCCGCCAGTTCGACATGAGCGCTCTGCGGGCGCGCCGACTTCCGACCTCAGCGGTACTGACCGTCGGCGCGGTCGGCCTCCTAGCGATCGATATCCTAAGGGGCGGGCAGGCGAGATTCCTGCGGTTGGAGTCATCGGACTGTTAATTGGCATCCGCGCGTTTCGTTCCTTGCCGACTGGCGCCGGGTGATCATGACCCTTCTGCTGGTCGTCCTGCTGATACCTAATGACGGCCGTTACACCCTTCCCGGTGGGCTGCCGTTTCAGCTTGAGCCATATCGTGTTGTCGTCGGGATCTTCCTGATCGGCTGGATCGTATCGTTGTTGGTCGATCGTCGCGTCCGGTTCAGGACCACCACTTTCGAGGGGCCCCTGCTGTTGCTGACGCTGACTGTACTCGCTCGGAGGTGGTCAACGCATCTCGTGTCAGCGTCGTCGAGTCATACGCCATCAAATCGGTCTCGCTGTTCGTCTGCTTCGTGCTGGTCGTGTACATGATCGTCAGCGTGCTCCGTACACGGGAGGCCCTCGACCGGGTCATAGCGGTCGTCGTGGGTGCAGGATGCGTCGTCGCGGTAGCCGCGCTCATCCAGATGAAAACCGGCACGAATATCTTCGACGACCTTCGCTTGGTGCTTCCGCTCAACTACACCCCCATCGATGCGGCCTAGCGCGCGGAGGACACCTCCGAGCGACAGCCTCCGCCGGGCATCCCATCGAGCTCGGTTCGACGATGAGCATGTTGATGCCGTTTGCCATGTATCTCGCGATCAAGTTCCGCAAGCGAGTGTGGTGGCTGGCGTTCGTGGTGCTCCTCCTCGGCGAGTTCGCGAGCGGGTCGAAGACCGGGATACTGGGTGTGGCGGCGATGATCGGCGTCTTCTTGTGGCTGCGTCCCCGTGAGACCCTACGTTTCTGGCCCGCACTCGTCCCGATGCTTGTGGTGGTGCATTTCGTCGCCCCCGGTGCCTTGGGTGGGGTTTACGGCGGGTTCTTCCCCTCTGGAGGGCTGGTCGCGCAGCAGAGCACGACGTTCCACGGAACGCAGCTCTCGCGTCTCTCGCGCTCGGAACCGCGCTGCACGAATTCTCGGAGCACGATCCCCTCCTGGGTGAAGGCTACGGAACCCGCGTCACGGGCGGAGTAGACGGAAATTCCAGGCGTCGGCCGCTCAGACCAACAACACCTTGCCAGATGCCGCCAGCCTTGCCATGAGTAGAGGGCAGCTGGTTCACGGCGTCAACGCCCAGATCCTCGACGATCAGTGGCTGAAGACTCTGCTGGAGACGGGAATCCTCGGCGATACTTGCGTGGTGCTGGTTGTTCTTCCGCGCCATAGGCCGGCTCGGAGCGCGAGCGAAGCTCGAACGGGCATCGCCGGACGGATGGCTCCCGATCGCTCTCGCGGCCGCGCTCCTCAGCTTCGCGATCTCGATGGGCACGTACGACGCCTTTTCCTTTTCCAAGCGACGTCCCTCGTGTTTGTCTTGATCGCTTTCTCCTCATCGTCCTGCAGCTGCCGCCCGCGAAGCCAGGCGATGCGACCACCGTCAGGAGTGGCGGCGATTCCCCCTATCCAGACACGTATGCCGTCCAGCGTCTCGAAGCGGCGCGGCCGATCGATCTCACTGGACAGGCAGTGGGTCCTGGTCGGTCGCGGCGGAGCACGTCTCTACCACATCAGGCGTCCCCATTCGACCGAGTCGGACATGAACCCTAACGAGACGAGCTATGAAAAGTGACGACTGCGTTCGCAGAGCGTGCTGGTCGATGGTGCGGTTACGTCTGCGAACTCCAACCTTACAGCTGACGACGGGGGGCACAGGAATGCTCAGGGTCACTGACCGGCATAGGCGCAGCGGCCGGCGACACGGGTATCACGAGATGGGCAACCTCTTCAGCGGACGGCTTCGCCGGTGGCGGCAGATGAGTCCTCGCGCCTCAACGGCCAGACCGCCAAGCGCATCTTGCTCGTCGCGTGCGGTGGGGGCCACCTGCTGGAGCTGCTCGCTCTCGAGCAGGCTTGGCTGGGCCTCGACCATCGGTTCGTGACGCAGCGCACGGTAGATGCAACCCACCTGCTCGCGGACGAGGACGTCGTTTATGGATACGGACCATGTCGCACAGCGTCTCGTGTCTGCTGCGGAATCTGAGACTGGCTTGGTCGACGATACGCCAGTACAGACCAGACGTGATCCTGTCTACCGGAGCGCACCTCGAGGTCCCGTTCTTCATCGTGGGTCGGCTGCACCGCTTGCGGCTTGTCCACGTGGAGAGCCTCACGCGTCTCGAGCGGCCAAGCCTCAGTGGGAGGATGGTGTATCCCCTGGCCGACGCGTTCTTTGTCCAGTGGCCCACGAGCATGTCGGGCCGGCGCGCGATCTACGCCGGGAGCATCATATGATCTTCGCGACGTGCGGGGCCGCAGGAGGGGGACTTCCGTTCCATCGGATGATGGAGGCGCTGAGCGCCCTGCCTGCCGATGAGCTATATGTCCAACACGGACGGGCCACTCCGCCGCCGTGCGCGAGAGCCGATGCGTTCCTGCCATTTGAGAGGATCGTAGAGTTAATGGAAGAGGCAGAGGTCGTCGTGTGCCACGGTGGGGTCGGAAGCATCGTGTGCGCGCTTCGCGCCGGACATGTTCCTGTCACCTTCCCGAGACTGAAGCGGTACTCAGAGATCTCCGACGACCATCAACTTGAGTTGGCCCAGGCGCTAGCCGGGCGAGGAACGGTGACGATCGCCAGCACGGGACCGGAGTTGCTCGAGGCAGTGGCATCTTCCCGCCTGAGAACAGCCGCCTCCGTGCTTGACGCGAACAAGCTCGGTGTGGCCGTTCGAGCAGCGGTGCATGGTGAGCTGCGCTCATCATGGCGTAGGACCCGCACCACAGCCTGACCGAGGCATTCGGCAAGGAAAGCGTGCCCGGCGGAGCCGGTGGGTCGAATCCCGCCCGGCCGAGGCCGCCGAGCTGCTCGAAGGACCGCCGGCCGAGATCCGCCTGAGGGCTCGCTCCGACTGCCTCAGCCGTCCGACTACGGACCGCCGCCGATCAGCCCGTTGACGTGTGCGTAACGGCTCGCCTCGGTCCGGTTGCCCACGTCCAGCTTCCGGTAGATGTTGGAGAGATGGAACTTCACGGTCTGCTCGGTGACCCAGAGCTTCCGGGCGATCTCGCCGTTCGTCGACCCGCCGCGACCAGCTGGAGCACCTCGAGCTCGCGCGCCGACAGCAGCCCTCCTGCGCGGCCGCCGCGCGGCGGCCGCGGGAGCCGCGCCCAGCGGCTTGTGGAGATGGAGGACGTGACCGTTGATCGTCTCACGGATCAGCGTCGGCAGTGCGGCCGGCTGCGTCGCCTTCGATACCGCACTGGTGGCCCCCGCGGCAAAGATCTCATCCATCCAACCCTCCTCGGCGCCCAGGGTCAGCACGATAATGGTGACGTTGTCGGCGACCGCTGTGAGCGTCCGGATCAGCTCGAGCATCCGCTCCCGGTTCTCCATCTCGTCGAGCAGGACGACATCCGGCTCGGCGTCGAGGATCGTCTGGACGGAAGCACTGTTGCCGTCCACCGGTCCGAGCAGCTTGAACTCCCCGCTGTTGCGCAGGCCGATGGAGATCGCTTCGACGATCAGCGAGCTCTCGGCCACGACGAGCAGCCGCTTCATGGCGCTCCCGGAAGGTGGTTTGCTCAACAACGGATCTCGTTCCAGCTCGATATCGGCATCCCTCCGCGTGGGCCTTGAGCGGAACAGTGAGCCACCAGATACGCCATCCTCGCCGCCGCTTGAACGCGGGCCGCCCCGGCGCCTTCCGCGTCGCGCTCCCCGGCGGCCGATGGATCCTTGCTCACGACCTTCGCAGAGGCTGCGCGCGAGTCCACCGCGTCCCCGGGTCCCCGTTGGTACGGCACAGAGCACAGATCCAGCGAGTTCGCCGCCGGCTCCGCGCCGAGAAGGGCAAGCGGATCTTAGGGAACCAATCGGGGAAGGCGACTGATGAATCCAGCTGGTCACGCGGGCCGCAATACCTGGAGCGTCGAGCGCTCATGAAAAGGCTCGTCGTCGTAGCCGACAACCCGCTGATCGTGGCAGCGATCCGGTCGGGCGTCCGCGCTAGCAGCGCGCTCGAGCTCCTCGGATATGTGGATCCGCGCGAGGCCAGCGCTGCCCGAATCGCCGATGCGGGCGCCGACGTCGTGCTGATTGATGAGGCGGACGGTTCCGAGCTCACGATCGCGCTCATCCGCGCTCTCAAGCAGCGCGAGGAGGAGTTCCACGTGATCCTCCTGACGCTGGCGCTGGAGGGCGAATGGCTGCAGCGCGCCTTCGAGGCCGGTGCCACGGGGCCGTGTCCAAGTCGGTTTACCCGACCGCCCTGACCAATTGGTCCGAGAGGCGGTCAACGGCCACATCGTCCATGCCCCGCGCCGCCTTCGCTCGGCCGGCGCAGCCCCGGTCGCGGTCGCCGACAACCACTCGTCCCTAACCGACCGCGAGCTGGAGATCCTGCGCTTGGTGGCGTCGGGGTCGACGAACGGCGTGATCGCGGGCCAGCTGTGGATCACTCAGCAGACCGTCAAGTTCCACGTCTCGAACATCTACCGCAAGCTCGGCGTGGCGAACCGCACCGAGGCCTGCCATTACGCACACGTAAACGGGATCGCCGCAGCGGGCGAAGCTGTCGCGAACAAGCCCGCCCGGTTCTCTCCATCGCGTCGTAACGCGACCGGCCGGTCAACAAACACCATCGCGAGGAGACACACGAAATGACAATCGGAGTGATCGGGCTCGGCTACGTGGGACTGCCGCTGGCAGTCGAGTTCGCCGAGGCCGGCGAGCACGTGGTGGCCGTCGATATCGACGAGCGCAAGATCGCCGCCATCGAGGCCGGCGAGTCCTATATCGAGGACATCACCTCGGAGCGCCTGCGGGCGGTGCTGCACTCGATCGAGCCGTGGTCGCATTTTGCGCCGCTGGCGCGCACCGACGCGGTGTTCATCTGCGTCCCCACGCCGCTGACCCCGAACCGCGAGCCTGACCTCGAGCCGCTGCTCGGTGCGGCGCGCGCTCTGGCACATGTCGTGCAACGAGGCCAGTTGGTGATCCTGGAGTCGACGACGTACCCGGGGACCACGCGGGAGCAGCTCGTGCCGCTGCTGGAGCGGCACGGCCTGCAAGGTCGGCGATGGGCTCAACGTCGCGTTCTCGCCCGAGCGGGTCGATCCCGGGCGCACCGACTTCTCGATGCGCAACACGCCAAAGGTCGTCGGGGGCATCACATCGGAGTGCACCCGTCGGGCCGCTGCCGTCTACTCGCGGGTCTGCGAGAAGGTCGTGCCGGTCTCGAGCCCCGAGGTCGCCGAGATGACAAAGCTGCTGGAGAACATCTTCCGCTCGGTCAACATCGCGCTGGTCAACGAGATGTCGATCCTCGCCGACCGCATGGGCATCGACATCTGGGAGGTAGTCGACGCCGCCGCGACCAAGCCGTATGGGTTCATGCGCTTCGATCCGGGACCCGGCATGGGCGGGCATTGCCTGCCCGTCGATCCCTTCTACCTCACCTGGCGGGCGCGCGAATTCCACATGTCCACCGAGTTCATCGAACTCGCCGGCAAGATCAACCAGCAGATGCCGTACTACTGCGTGGAACGAATCGAGCAGGCTCTCAACGACGCCGAGCAGCCGGTCAAGGGTTCGCGGATCCTGATCCTCGGCGCCAGCTACAAGGGCGGCGT
The DNA here is from genome assembly GCA_963731395.1 of uncultured Solirubrobacteraceae bacterium. Lineage (GTDB taxonomy): Bacteria > Actinomycetota > Thermoleophilia > Solirubrobacterales > Solirubrobacteraceae > Palsa-465. The sequence goes on along the minus strand of CAVSVH010000012.1, from coordinate 602 downwards.
CGGCGACATCCGCGAGTCACCGGCTCTGCGGATCATGGAGGTCCTGCGGGACCGCGGGGCGATCGTCTCCTACAGCGACCCGTACGTTCCCGCGCTGGCTCAGTTCGGGCTGGAGAGCGTCGACCTGGGCTCCGCGCTCGACACGGCCGATGCGGTGATCCTGGTGACAGCGCATCCCGGCATCGACTACGGCGAGGTGCTTGAACGGTCGCCGGTCCTGGTCGATTTGCGCGGGGTGACGCGTAAGCTCGCCAAGCAGGGGACCGACGCCGCGACGGCGGCTGTCGCCGGTGAGGGGCCCTGCGCCGTCACGGACGTCGGCACCGAGCCCGACGAGCGATTGCTCGCATCCCTGACGCCGTCGTCGAACAGCGCTTGAGATGGTCGGCGTGGGCCGCCGCACCCAACTCGCGAGCGGGGCCGCCGGAGCAACGCAAATAAGAGCGCGCGACGGGCGTTCTTTAGGTGTGATCGAAGGAGATGGTGAACGATTACGGTCGGGGCGATCGCACGCGTAGCTGCTCGCGAGCCAGCACAGCAGCGACGCCGCCCCTTGGCCCTCGCTTCGCCGCCGGTCGTCGTGGAGACGGGCTCCGCGGGAG
>CAVSVH010000011.1:0-287831 GCA_963731395.1 uncultured Solirubrobacteraceae bacterium | reverse complement strand
TGCGCTGACCCTGCTGCCGGTCGACTTCTCCTACCCGGTGTTCGCGGTGATCCTGTTCGCCGAGGGCGTGTCGATGGGGATGTTCGCTTCGCCCAACCGGGCCGGGGTGATGAACAGCCTCCCGGCGAGCGACCGCGGTGCCGGCGGCGGCATGAACCAGACGTTCCAGAACTCGGCCCAGGTGCTGTCGATCGGGATCTTCTTCACGCTGATGATCCTCGGGCTCGCGTCGACGTTGCCGCACACGATGGTCACCGGCCTCGAGGCTCACGGCGTCTCGTCTTCGGCGGCTCACGCTGCCGCGAACCTGCCGCCGGTGTCGATCCTGTTCGCCGCATTCCTCGGCTACAACCCGATCCAGCACCTGCTCGGGTCACACGCGCTCGCGCAGCTGCACCCCCACCAGCAGGCGACCGTCATCGGCCGCTCGTTCTTCCCCCACCTGATCTCGGCCCCGTTTCGCAGCGGCCTGCACGAGGCGTTCGCGTTCGCGATCATCGCCTGCCTGATCGCCGCGGTGGCCTCGTGGTCGCGTGGCGCCAAGCCGGCGCCCGAATCCGACACCCGCGTCGAGCCCACTGCCGGCCGGCCGACGGCTCGGCGGGTGGAGCAACCCGCCAGCCGCGTCGCCGGCTGATCCCGGCCCCCGCCGTCAGCTGACCTCGAGGCGCCCGCGCAGGTCGGAGAGCGCCTGCCGGGGACCCGAGACGATCGTCTCGGACTCGTCCCAGGTGATGCGCAGCTTCTCCCTCCAGTGCTCCCGGACGAGCTCGACCCCACGGAGCGTCGACAGGCGATGCTCGAGCCCGGACCCGGTTCCCGCGCCGGTCTGGGGCACGAAGAGGAACCGCTCGGTCGTGACCGCGACGAAGCCGCCGCGGCCGTCGACGTCGACGACGACGAACGCGCGGATGAGCTCGTCCTCCGTGAGCGCCACGCCCCACTCGGCCAGCGCCCCGGGGACCGTGGTCGGCCGCTGCCGCCGCCCGGAGAGCAAGCCGGAGAGCAGCCCGCCGAACGTCCCGGGGGGTGCCTGGGGAGCCGCGGCGGAGCCTCCGGGCGCGACGGCGGCCCCGGGTGCCCGGGCGGGGCCGGAGGTGGCGCGGGGGGCTGGATGCGGATTGGGCACGATGACCAGGGCTCCGTCCGGTCGCTCGTCCACGACGAGATACTCGCCCGCCCGGTCGCCCGTCAGGGTCACCCGAAGTGGGGTCTTCGAGCTCACCGGGCGGAGTCTGGCAGGCGTCCCGGTCTCGATCGTGGCGCCGGGACCCTGAGCCGCACCGCCGCCGGCCGGGTATGATCCGCGCCCGCCGAGCGTGAGGAGGGGCAGGACCAGGTGACATCAGTTCGTGATGACCTTGATCAGGTGCTCGTGGCCGATCGCGAGCACTGGCGGCAGGGGCCGCCCCACGAGCTGCTCGGCCGCCTGCGCCGCGAGTGCCCGCTGCACTGGACGTCGCGCGCCAGCGAGTATCCCGACGAGGCCGGCTTTTGGTCGGTGACGTGCGCCGAGGACGTGCACTCGGTGAGTCGCGATTGGCGGACGTACTCGTCAGAGCTCGGCGGCGTCACGGCGATGACCGACGTGTTCCCACTCGAGCTGACGCGGGCGATGTTCATCGGCATGGATCCGCCCAAGCACGACCGGCTGAAGATGCTCTTCCAGGCCGGGTTCACGCCGCGGCGGATCGCTGCTCACGAGCCGGAGGTCCGCCGCATCGTCACCGAGACGCTCGATCGGCTCACGGGCCGTGAGACCTGCGACCTCGTCACCGACGTCGCCCAGCCGGTCGTCTCCCGGGTGATCGGGAGCTTCATGGGGATCCCCGAGGATCGGGACGCGGAGTGGGCGCGGCTGATGAACACCGCGCTCTCGGTGGGGGACCCAGACCTCAATCCGGAGGGGATGCAGAGCATCCTCGCCAACGAGATCCCGGAGATCTTCCGCCGCTGCGCAGAGATGATCGCCGCGCGCCGCGAGCGGCCGACCGACGACCTGACCAGCGTGCTTGTGCACGCTGAGATCGACGGCGAGAAGCTGGAGGAGCACGAGATCGTGATGGGCTTCTTCCTCCTGGTGGCGGCGGGCAACGACAGCACCAAGGCGACGTACTGCAGCGGGATGCGTGCGCTGATGGAGCACCCGGAGCAGCGCGCGATGCTGCTCGCCGACCCGTCGCTGATCCCGGGCGCGGTCGAGGAGTCGCTGCGGATGTTTCCCGCGTTCGCCCACTTCCGCCGCACCGCCACGTGTGACACCGAACTGGCGGGACAACCGATCCGCGCGGGCGAGAAGGTCGTCATGTGGTACGTGTCATCCAACCGCGACGAAGCCCGGTACGCGGACCCCGACCGCTTCGATGTGCGGCGCAACCCCGAGCATCAGGCATTCGGCGCCGGCGGCCGGCATTTCTGCCTCGGCGCCGCGCTGGCTCGCCTGGAGCTACGAGTCCTGTTCGAGGAGACGCTGGCGCGCTACCCCGACCTCGAGCCCGCGGGATCTCCCACGGCCGTGGTCTCCGCCTTCCTCAACCAGCTCAAGACGCTGCCGGTGAGGCTCGGGCCGCGGGGGGCCGTGTAGCCCGGGCACCCTCCCGCGTTTCAGCGCCAGTCCGACCAGGGCGACAGCGCGGCCGCGGCCTCCTCGTCGGCGTGGATCACGTGCATGACGGCATTGATCAGCGCCAGGTGCGTGAACGCCTGCGGGAAGTTGCCGAGGTGGCGCCCGGTCTGCGGATCGACCTCCTCGGCGTAGAGGCCGAGCGGGCTGGCGTACCCGAGCAGGCGCTCGCACAGTGACCGCGCCCGGTCGAGCTCGCCGATCTCGCACAACGCCGACACCAGCCAGAACGAGCAGATGAGGAACGTGCCCTCCCGACCCTCCAGCCCGTCGTCGGTCTCCTCGGTGCGGTAGCGCAGGACGAGGCCGCTCTCGGTCAGCTCGTCGGCGATCGCGAACACGGTGGCGCGGATGCGCTCGTCGTCGGACGGGAGGAAGCGCATCAACGGGAGCAGCAGCAGCGCGGCGTCGAGCGCGTCGGTGCCGTAGTGCTGCACGAACACGCCGCGCTCGTCGACGCCGTGCTCCAGCACGTCGGCCTTGATCTCCTCGGCGGCCTCGCGCCAGCGGCTGGCGCGGGCGAAGTCCTCGCGGAGCTCGGCCAGCCGCGAGCCGCGGTCGCACGCGACCCAGCAGAACACCTTCGACGACGTGAAGTGCTTGGGCTCGCCCCGGATCTCCCAGATGCCGCGGTCGGGATCGCGCCAGTGCGCGATCGCCTGCTCGACCTGACGGGTGAGCATGCGCCACACGCGGTCGTCGAGCGAGTCGCGCGAGCGGGTGTGGAGGTAGACCGAGTCCAGCAGTGCCCCCCAGACGTCGTGCTGCTCCTGCTCGTAGGCGGCGTTCCCGACCCGGACCGGCTGCGCCCGTTCGTACCCCTCGAGATGATCGAGCAGCTGCTCGTCGAGCCGGCGCTCGCCGTCGAGCCCGTAGAGCACCTGGAGCTTGTCCTCGCCCGCGGCGACATCCGCGATGAAGTAGAAGAAGTCGTTGGCCTCCCACTCGAAGCCGAGCGACAGCAGCGCCCACAGCATGAAGGTCGAGTCCCGGATCCAGCTGTAGCGGTAGTCCCAGTTGCGCTCCCCCTGCGGGGTCTCCGGCAGCGATGTCGTCGCCGCGGCGAGGAGCGCCCCGCTCGGCGCGTAGGTGAGCCCCTTGAGGGTCAGCGCGCTGCGCTGCAGGAACGTCCGCCACGGGTGGTCGGGGAAGTTGCCGCGGTCCAGCCAGTGCTGCCAGTGGTGGGCGGTCCACACCATCCGGTCATACGCCTCGTCGATATCCTTGGGCGGCGCGTGCTCGCTCCACGACAGGGCGCAGTAGACGAGCTCACCCTCCTTCATCAGGTGGCGGGCGGTTGCCCGTGACTCCTCGAAGCCGAGCCTCAGGTCGGTGGTCAGCGTCAGCTGCACGCTTCCGTCGCGGTTCGTCGCCACCCCCTGGTTGTAGCCGTCGCCGCTGTAGCGCCAGTGGGCCGGCTCGCGCCCGTAGTCGAACTTGGGCTCGCAGTCGAGCAGGAGCTGGACGTCGCCGTTGACGCAGCGGACGATGCGCAGAAGGACGTGATCGGCGTCGTAGTCGGTGGGTGCCCGGCGGTGCGTGTGGGAGCGGTCGTGCTCGTGGTGCCAGTTGCCGATCAGCAGCACGTCACGGACGATGATCCAGCCCGAGCCGGTGCCCCAGCTCGTCTCCAGGACCATCGTTCCCGGCAGGTAGCGGCGCGCCGCCGGCACCGACACGCCGTCGGGGGCGATCCGGAACCAGCCGGCGTCGCGGTCGAGCATCGCGCCGAACACGCTGCCCGAGTCGACGCGGGGGAGGCACATCCACTCGACGGCGCCCGACGGCGCGACGAGCGCGACCGTCTCGCAGTCCGACAGAAACGCGTACTCGGCGATCGGCGGAAACGCGCTGACCCCCAGCCGCGGACCGGTCTCGCGCTCGCGCGACGGGACCTTGGGCCCCGGCGCCGGGCCGGGCCGGCCGGAGGTCCGGGTTCTGTCGCTGTCCTCGCGCACGGCCGCAGTATCCTCGTTGTCGCGGCGGAGGTGAAGCCCCGGGCGCTTCGACTCAGCCGAAGAGGCCGCCGAGCGTCCTGAACGGGCTTCGCGGGATGTTGTCGTAGATCTCGCGCATGTTCGTCTCGACGTCCACCTTGCTGCCGGGGGGGACCTCGGCTCGGATCCGCTCGGCCAGTGCGTTGGCGCTGTCCTCGTCGGTGGCGCCGATCATCACCCAGTTCCAGCGGTGGATGTTGGGCAGTCCCTCGGCGCCCAGCTTGTCCGACAGCTTGCCGGCCTCCCGCCGCGAGTGGCACTCGACTCTGACCTCGAACTCGGGGTAACCCTGCGCGGCCGACTCGGCCCGCTCATCGGCGACGCGCGCCTCGCGCTCCGCCTCGATTGCCGCGGGATCCGTTGGCAGGGGCGCATCCGGGTCCTCCCACTCCTCGGCGGTCGGGTGCCAGTGAGCGAGCTGGATGTCGGCCGCCCACCGGTGCTGTTCGGAGAGCTGCGCGATCAGCTGTCGCGCGCGCTCGGCCTGATCCCGCGAGCCGGTGTAGCAGAACACCTCGGGACCGTCGACGGACACGACGACGCGGTCGTGGAACGTGCTCTCGAGGTCGTGCTCCAGCTCCTGGCCGCCCAGCAACTCGCCGAGCTGCTTCGCGAACCCGTGCTCGCGCAGATCGATCTTGACGCGCCAGTCGTCGTTCATGGCACACACAGTAGTGCGTCGCCGACCGCCCGGCAGCGGGGCGATGCCGCCGGGCACGCGCCTGGGCCTGCGTAGCATGAACCTGACCATGAGTTCTTCAAACCGAGGGTTTGCGGCATCGCACGGCGCCGGCGCACCGGGATCGATGCGCGCGCTGCGCGGCGGATCCGACAAGAAGCCGCCGCCGCTGATGGACCCGTCGCGCCGGCGCGACCGCAATCGGATCCTCGCTCTGTTCCGGCCCTATCGCGTGCGGCTGCTGATCGTCCTCGTGATGATCGTGTTCAGCGCCGGCCTGGCCATGCTCCAGCCGTTCCTGCTCCGCGACGTCCTCGACGAGGGCATCTTCAAGCACAACACGACGCTGCTCACCGAGCTGGTGATCGCGATGATCGTGATCGCGATCGTCACCGCCGCGTTCAACGTCTGGCAAACCTACATCTCCAATCAGGTCGGGCAACGGGTCATGCACGACCTGCGCGCCGCCGTCTACCAGCACCTGCAGCGGATGTCGCTCGCGTTCTTCACCCGCACGCGCACCGGTGAGGTGCAGTCGCGGATCGCCAACGACATCGGCGGCCTCGACAGCGTCGTCACGACGACGGCGACGACGATCGCTCAGAACGCGACCACGGTCGTGGCCTCGCTGGTGGCGATGCTGATCCTTGACTGGCGGTTGGCACTCATCTCGCTGGTGTTCGTTCCGCTGTTCGTGTGGCTGACCCGCCGCGTCGGCAAGGTGCGCCGCAAGATCACGACCGAGCAGCAGCGGCGACTCGCCGACATGTCGGCGCTCGTGGCCGAGTCCCTGTCGGTGTCGGGGATCATGCTCGGCAAGACGATGGGGCGGGGCGGCGACCTGGCGCAGCGCTTCACCACCGAGTCCAACAACGTCGCCGACCTCGAGGTTCGCTCCCGGATGGCCGGCCGCTGGGTGATGTCGACGATCCAGATGACCTTCGCGATCCAGCCGGCGATCATCTACTGGCTGGCCGGGCAGAGCTTCGTCGGCAGCTCGATCTCGATCGGGACGATCGTCGCGTTCACGACCCTGCAGACGCGGCTGCTGTTCCCCATCCAGTCGTTGCTCGGCGTGGGCGCCGACATGGAGGCTTCGTTGGCGCTGTTCGATCGCATCTTCGAGTACCTGGACCTTCCGGTCGACATCGTCGACGCCGACGATCCGGTCGCGCTGCGCCCCGACGAGGTGCTGGGCGAGGTCCGGCTGCACGACGTGTCGTTCCGCTACGGGGGACCGGACCCGCTGCACCCCGAGGAAGGCTCGGAGTGGACGCTGCGGCATGTCGACCTGGTCGTCGCCGCCGGCACCCGGACCGCGATCGTCGGCGAGACCGGCTCGGGCAAGACAACGCTCGGCTACCTGGTCGCCCGGCTCTACGAGCCCCAGGAGGGGCGGGTGACGATCGATGGGATCGACATTCGCGACGTCTCGCAGGAGGCCCTGGCGGCGACCGTCGGGGTCGTCTCGCAGGAGACCTACCTGTTCCACGCCAGCGTTCGTGAGAACCTCCGCTTCGCCGCACCCGACGCGACCGACGAGGAGATCGAGAACGCCGCCCGCACGGCCCGCATTCACGACCTCATCGCATCGCTTCCCCAGGGCTACGACACGGTCGTCGGCGAGCGCGGCTACCGGTTCTCCGGCGGCGAGAAGCAGCGGATGGCGATCGCCCGCACCGTCCTGCGCAACCCCCCGGTCCTGGTGCTCGACGAGGCCACGAGCGCGCTCGACACCCAGACGGAGTTTGCGGTGCAGGCGGAGCTCGAGCGGCTCGCCGAGGGCCGGACCACGATCACCATCGCCCACCGCCTCTCGACGGTGCGCGACGCTGACCAGATCGTCGTGCTCGACAGGGGTCAGATCGTCGAGCGTGGCGCCCACGAGGAGCTGCTCGAGCGCGGCGGCGCCTACGCCGCGCTCGTCGCGCGCGACGTCACCGAGGAGGCCGTCGAGGGCTGACGGTCAGCGAAGCAGCGCGCGTGAGATGACGAGCCGCTGGATGTCGGAGGTGCCCTCCTCGATCTCCTCGAGCTTGGCGTCGCGCATCCACTTCTCCACTGGATAGTCGCGGGAGTAGCCCCAGCCGCCAAGCGTCTGCACCGCCGCCCAGGTGCACCACATCGCGGTCTCCGAGGCATGGAGCTTGGCCATCGCCGCCGGCGACGTCGCCCGCTCACCGCGGTCCAGCATCTCGGCGGCGCGCCAGGTCAGCAGCCGCGAGGCGTCGACGCGCAGCGCCATGTCGGCGAGCCGAAACGCGACCGCCTGATGCTCGGCGATCGGCTTGCCGAACTGCTCACGCTCCCTCGCATAGGCGACCGCGTACTCCAGCGCGGCGCGGGCGAGCCCGGTCGCCGACGCGGCGAGGGTCACCCGGGAGCGATCGAACGTCTCCATCAGCCCGGTGAAGCCCTCGCCCTCGGCGCCGAGCCGGCGGTCCTCGGCGACGAACACGTCGTCGAGGAACACCTCGGTGTTGGCGATCGCCCGCTGCCCCATCTTGCGCATCGGCGGTCCGCAGCGCAGTCCGTCGTCGTCGGCGCTGACCAGGAACGCCGTGATCCCGCGGTGACCGCTGCCCGGCTCCACGGTGGCGAAGATCACGTAGGACGCGGCCACTCCGCCGTTGGAGATCCACGCCTTCTGGCCGGTCAGCACGTAGCCGCCGTCGACGCGGCGGGCGCGGGTCCGGATCGACGCCGCGTCCGATCCACTCTGAGGTTCGGTGATCGCCAGCGCGGTCATCGGCGGATCCTCGGCGGCCAGCGGCGCCAGCCACCGTCGCTTCTGGGCCTCATCGCCGAGGGCGAGCACCGGCTCGGCGAAGAAGCCATTGGAGGTGATCAGGTTGCCGATCCCGCTGCAGCCGTGCGAGAGCTCCTCCTGCACGATGCACGACGTCAGGCAGTCGGTCATGCCCGCCCCGCCGTACTCCTCGGGCAGCATGAACGAGGTCAGCCCGAGCGTGGACGCCTTGCGCCAGACCTCGCGCGGCACCTCGATGTCGGCCTCGTCGACGGCGAGCGAGACCGGGCGGATCTCCCGGGCGGCGAACTCCCGGCAGACGCGCTGGATCTCGCGCTGCTCGTCGGTCAGCTCAGGCATGACTGTGGGCACGGACGAAACGCGCGTCGAGGGCCAGGACCCCGGCGGGCGTGACCAGCAGAGGGTTGACCTCGAGCTCGGCCAGCTCGGGATGGGCCGCCGCCACGTGCGACAGCGCCGACAGCGCCGCGGCGGCGGACGCGGTGTCAAGCGGCGGGCGGCCACGGGCGCCTCCAAGCAACGGCGCGGAGCGTAGGGAGTGCACCATCGCCTCCGCCTGCGTCACGTCGACCGGCGCCAGCGAGACCGCGGTGTCGCGCAGGATCTCGGCGTAGACGCCGCCGCTGGCGGCCACCGCGACGGGACCGAAGCGGGCATCCCACCGCGCCCCGATGAGCAGTTCGATCCCGTCGCCCAGCGGCGCCATCCTCTCCACCGAGCACGTCGCCGGGGCCAGTCGCCGCTGCAGATCGGCGTACGCGCGCTGAAGCTCGTCGGCGGTGGCGAGACCGATTACCACCCCGCCGGCATCGGACTTGTGCAGCCGCCCCAGGGCCTTGAGCACCACCGGGTAGCCGAGCTTTCGGGCGGCGGCCAACGCGGCGTCCAGACTGGCGACGGTTTGCTGGGCGACGAACGGCACACCCGCCTCGGCGAGCAGCCGGCGCGCCGCCGGATAGCCGTCACCCGTGACGGGCTGCGCCGGCGCGGGCAGCGCCGGGATCTTTGAGGGCGCCCCGGCGCCCCGCTCAACGAGCCGCCGCACGGCGCTCGCCGCCTGCTCCACCGACGCGTACACGGGCACCCCCGCGTCACGCAGCGCCGCCGCCGCCGTCCCGTGGGGGTACATCGTGTGCACGACGATCGGCCGCCCGGTCTCCCTCGCCGCGGCTCCGATCAGCGCCGCAACCCCGAGCTCATGCACCGCGACGTCGGGTCCGTACTCGGCGTAGCCCCCGAAGTACCCGGTGACCAGGAGCGCGTCGGCCTCGTCGTCGCGCAGCAGCTGGCGGGCGATGCGATCAAACGCGTGGACGTCGCGCTCCGCGCCCCCAGCGAGGTCGACGGGATTGGTGACGGCGGCCGCGGGCGGCAGCCAGGCGCGCAGCGATGCGGCGGTGGGCGGCGACAGCTCGGGCAGCTCGAGCCCGAGGTCGGCGGCCACCCCGGCGGCGATGCTGCCGTGACCGCCGCCGTCGGAGATGACCGCGACGCGCGGTCCGCGCGCCGGACGGGAGCGCAGCAATGCCTGGGCGACGTCGATCAGCTCCCGGGGGGTACGAACGCGGGCGATGCCCGCCGCGCGGCACGCCGCCTCGATCGCCGCGCCGTCGCTCGCCAGCGCGCCGGTGTGCGAGCGGACCGAGCGGCTCGTGGCCTGACCGCGCTCGATCGCCAGCGCGACGACCGGCTTGCCCGCCGCCACCGCAGCTCCCGCAGCGGCGGCAAACGCCCGGCCATCCCGGAAGTCCTCGACGTAGAGCGCGATCAGCTCGGTCGCCTCATGGTCGGCCAGCGCCTCCACGATCTCGGTGGCGCCGACATCGGCCTGGTTGCCGAGCGACACGAAGCGGGAGAACCCCATCCTCTCCGGCGCGGCGAGCAGTCCGAGCTCGAGGGCGAGGTTGCCACTCTGCGAGATCAGCCCGATCGATCCCGCCGGGAGCGGGTTGGGGATCAGCTCCAGCTGCGCACCGGAGTCGAGTACCCCGAGGCAGTTGGGACCGACGAGCAATGCGCCCGCCTTCCTGACCCGGTCGGCCAGGCTCGCGTCGAGCGCCGCCGATGCGTCGCCCGCGCCGCCGGAGCTGATCACGACGATCGCGCGGGCGCCGGCGGCCAACGCGTCGTCGACGGCGCCGGCGAGCGCCGGGAACGGCACGGCGATCACGACCATGTCCGGCCGCTCCGGCAGCTCCGCCAGGGCCGCGAACGCGCGGCGCCCCAACAGCACGCCGCCGCGGCGGTTGACGAGATAGGCGGGACGCCGCGCCTCACCGCGCAGCGCGCCGCGCGCCAGCCAGTTGCCCCACTTGCGCGGATCCGCCGAGGCACCGACGACCGCGACCGAGGTCGGCGCAAACAGGGGGGCGATCGATCGGGTGGCCTTCACAGGAGGATGAGGGTTAGCACGGTGCTGGAGCGGGCGAGCAGCCACGCGAGTCGGTCGGTCGCCCGGTCAAGCAGCGAGAGCTCGGGGAATGGCGGGTGGCCGACCCCGCCGCGGTCGCCCAGCGGCTATCGGCGCTGACCGACGGGCTGGCCGTCCCCATGGTCCTCGGCGACCCCGACTACGCCCGCCAGCGCTACGTCGAGATGTCGCTCATCGCCGCCTCGCTCGAGCTGGGGTGCGATCCCGGCGAGCTCCGGCGCGCCGCCGGCGACGGCGTTCACAGGCTGCGGTAGCGGATCTCCTCGCGGTGCCCGGAGTCGCTGGCGCGGACGATGGCGTCGCACACCTCGGCGGCCCGGTAGCCGTCCTCGAAGTCGGCGCCGTAGGGCCGTACCTCCGAGTCGTGGGCGATCGCGTCCAGGAGGTGGTGGATCTCGTGCACGAAGGTGTGCTCCCAGCCGATGATGTGACCGTGCGGCCACCACCACTCCCAGAACGGGTGGTAGGCCTCGCTGACCAGCACCTGCCGGAAGCCCTGGGCGTGGCTGCCGGGGGTGGAGCCCACGAGGTGGACCGAGAGCTCGTTGAGGCGCTCGAGCTCGAACACGATCGATCCCTTCGAGCCGTTGATCTCGAAGCCCATCGCGTTCTTGCGTCCCTGGCAGAAACGCGACGCCTCGATCGTCCCGGTCGCGCCGGACTGAAACTGCACCACCGCAGCGAAGGCGTCATCGACGTCCACCCGGCCCCCGGGGCGCTCGGGGATGAACGTCTTGGTCAGGGCCGCCACCGATCCGATCTCCCCGACGAGGAAGCGGGCGAGGTCGATCACGTGCGCTCCGAGATCACCGAGGGCACCCGAGCCGGCCACCTCCTTGTCCAGCCGCCAGACGCGCTCGAACGCGGGGTCGATGATCCATTCCTGCAGGTAGTGGCCGCGGAAGTGGTAGAGCTCACCGAGCTCGCCGGCCTTAATCATCTCCCGGGCCAGCCGCACCGCGGGGACGAAGCGGTAGTTGAACGCGCACATGTGCTTGACGCCGGCGGCCGCCGTGCGCCGCCACATCTCCAGGCTCTCATCCGCCGTCCGGCCAAGCGGCTTCTCACACAGGACGTGCTTCCCGGCCTCGGCGGCGGCGACCGTCGGCTCGGAGTGGAGATTGTTGGGCCCCGTGTTGTCGAACAGCTGCACCCGCTCGTCGGCCACCACCGCGCGCCAGTCCGTCACCGCCTCGGAGAAGCCGTAGCGCCGGGCGGCGTCGGTCACCGCGGCTTCGTTGCGCCCGGCGACGGCCACGAGCGTCGGGCTCAGCGGCGGGGGCCAGGTCATGTACGAGAGCGTCTTGTACGCGTTGGAGTGGGCCTTGCCCATGAAGGAGTAGCCGAGCATCCCGACGCCGATCTCGGCCACGTCGGCGCGTCCGCCGGCCGCACCCTGGGTGACGAATCCAACCTGTGGCTCGCTCATTGCCCGCTGCGCTGCATCGCTTCGTCAAACACGAAGTCCGAGCGGCGGAAGTCGCTGCGCCGCACGAAGGCAAGCGCGTCCTGGGCGCCCCACTCGCGATCCATCCCAGCGTCCTCCCACTCGATCGACAGGGGTCCGTCGTAGCCGATCCGGTTCAGCGCGCGCATCATTGACTCGAAGTCCACATCACCATGGCCAGGCGAGACGAAGTCCCAGCCGCGCTCGGCCTCCCCGAAGTTCAGGTGACCGCCCAGGATCGACCTGCGCCCGTCCAGCGTCTTGCGCGAGTCCTTGATGTGCACGTGGTAGATCCGGTCGGCGAACTCCTCGACGAACGCGGCCGAGTCCAGGAACTGGTGCGCGAAGTGGCTGGGATCGAAGTTGATCCCGAAGCCCTCGCGCCCTCCGATCGCCGCGAGCGCCCGCCGGGTGGTCACGAAGTCGTACGCGATCTCGGTGGGATGCACCTCGAGGGCGAAGCGCACGCCCTCCTGGTCGAACACGTCGACGATCGGGTTCCAGCGCTCGGCGAACTCCTCATATCCGCGGTCGATCGCCGCGAAGTCGTTGGGCGGGAAGGAGTAGAGCATCTGCCAGATCGGCGAGCCCGTGAACCCGGTGACCCGGTCGACGCCAAACGCAGCCGCCGCGCGAGCGGCGTCCTTCATCCAGTCCGCCGCCCGGCGCCGCACCCCCTCGGGGTCGCCGTCGCCCCACACCTGAGGCGGAAGGACGGCTTCGTGGCGATGGTCGATGGGATCGCACACGGCCTGGCCGACGAGGTGGGCGCCCAGCGCCCAGCACCTCAGCCCATGCCGCTCGAGCAGGGCGCGCTTCTCGGCCACGTAATCGGGCTCGGCCAGCGCGCGGTCGACGTCGAAGTGATCGCCCCAGCAGGCCAGTTCGAGACCGTCGAAGCCCCAAGCCGCCGTGGTGGCGGCCAGATCCTCGAGCGGGAGATCAGCCCACTGACCGGTGAACAGGGTGACGGGTCGTGCCATCTGGCTCCTCCTGGGGCGTCGGTTGGATCAACGGTGCTGCGGGACTGGAGGGGACGGGGGCCATTCAGTCGGCGGCCGCCGAGGTCACGCCCAGATAGCGACGCTGAGCCTCCGGATCCCCCGCCAGGGCGTCGGCGGTCGTCTCGGCGGCGATCCGTCCCGCGACCATGACCAGCTGACGGTCGGCCACCGCGGTGGCCACCCCCATGTTCTGCTCCACCAGGAGCAGGCCCATGCCCTCGCGGACCAGCCGGCCGATCAGCTCGATCAGCTCCTCGACGATCTTGGGCGCCAGGCCCTCGGACGGCTCATCCATGATCAGCAGCCGGGGGTTGGTGAGGAGCGCCCGGCCGATGGCCAGCATCTGCTGCTCGCCGCCCGAGAGCTGCTCGGCATTGTGGCGACGGCGCTCGGCGAGCCGGGGAAAGCTCTCGTAGATGCGGTCCGCGTTCCACTCGCCTCTGCGCTTGGGCACGATCCGCAGGTGCTCGTCGACGGTCAGCGAGCCGAACAGGCGCCGCCCCTGGGGCACGAAGCCGATTCCCGCCTTGGCGATCTTGTAGGAGGGCTTGCCGATTAGCTCCTGGCCTCCAAAGCGCACGGACCCGCTGGCGGAGAGGAGCATCCCCATGATCGACTGGCACATCGTCGACTTGCCCATCCCGTTGCGACCGATCACCGACACCGGCTCGTCGTCGACGACAAAGGAGACGTCCTGGAGCACGTGGGCCGGCCCGTAATGAGCGTTCAGCCCCTGGACCTGAAGGCTTCGGTCACTCATTGTGATACCGGCTCCCGAGATACAGGTCGTGCACGAGCTGGTTGTCGCGGATCTCGCCCGGCGTGCCCTCGGCCACGATCCGGCCCTCGTGCATCATCGTTACCCACTCGGCGACGCGCAGGGCGACATCCATGTCGTGCTCGATGAGCATCACGGTGATCCGCGGGTCTAGGCCGAGCAGCAGCTCGGTCAGGGTCTGGCGCTCGGTGCCGGACAGGCCGGCGGCCGGCTCATCGAGCATCATCAGCTTGGGATTGGTGGCCTTGGCCATCCCGACTTCGAGCTGTCGCTGCTCGCCGTGCGACATCTCGCCGACGGTGGCGAGCAGCCGGGAGCCGAGGCCGACGTCCTGGGCGGCCGCGACGGCCGCCTCGCGGAGCTCGCGATCGCGGCGGGAGCGCACGAGCCGCATGTGCCCGGTCGTGACGCCGAGCAGCGACAGATAGAGGTTGTCCTCGACGCTGAGGCCGTTGAAGAGCTTTGACGTCTGGTAGGTGCGACGCAGTCCGTTGCGTCCGCGCAGGCGCGCCGGCTGATGGGTCACGTCGCTGCCGAACAGTTCGATCGTTCCCTCGGTGGGCGGGAACTCGCCGGAGATGAGGTTGAACAGCGTCGTCTTGCCGGCACCGTTGGGCCCGAGCACGGCCCGGCGCTCGCCGGGCCGTATCTCAAGATCGACGCCGGCGACGGCCTGAAGGCCGCCGAATCGCCGGCCGACCCCCCGCAAGCGGAGGACCGGCTCGGCTGATTCGTTGCTCTGAGTCGCCAGCGTCACTGCTGTGCCTGGATTGGGTCCCGATGTTTCCGCCTAGGACGCCGGTGGGAAGCTGACCGGCTTCTCGTTCCCGACCCACGGGGGCGGCGTCTTCTTGACGCACGTCGGCTGCGTTCGCGACGGAGGCGGCGTGCTCGGGCTGAAGAAGCCGCCAAACGTCTGGTTGACGTTCGGCACTTCCTCGATCGTCCTGATGCCGGGGACGTTGGTGCCCGCCGGCGGCTTGGTGATCTGCACGACCCAGTTGTCGAAGATCGCCTGGCGGTTCTTGTCCAGGCTGATCTTGCCGTAGGGGCCGTTGAGCACGACCTTCGACAGCGCGGCATCGAGCTTGGATCCCACGCCGTAGGGCTTGGATCCGAGCTGTGGCGTCGCCTGCAGCGCCTGTGCCAGCGCCTGGGCCGCCGCCCAGTAGCCGAGCACGAACACGCTGGCCGCGTTGGGCACGAGGGACGGGTAGACCGAGAGCACCTTCTTGTAGGCCTCAGTGGCCGGCAAGTTACTGTCGCCGGCGGTCCCGTTGGCGGCGACCGCGCCGACCATCGGGGTCCCGATCGCCTTCAGCAGCGTCGGGTCGGGCCAGAACGTGTTGCCCATGATCTTCTTGGTGTTCAGCGGGCCGTTGACCTGCTGGTACTGCTTGAGGAACGTCACGAGTCCCGAGCCTCCGACCGACACGAACAGACCGTCGATGTTCTTCGGGATCTGGGCGATGTAGGACGAGTAGTCGGTCGTGCCCAGCGGCGGCCAGATCCGCTTCTCGATCGTGCCGCCAATGGCGCAGAACTCGGCCACGAACCCGGCCACCGAGGTGTAGGGGAAGTCGTAGTCGTCGCCGATCGTCGCCGCCGTACGCCACCCGAGCTTGTGGTAGGCGTAGTCCCCGAGCCCCGCGTTCCACATCGCCCCGTCGGGGTTGAAGCGGAAGAAGTTCGGCGAGCGGACGTCGAGTGTGGCCTGCTGCGCGCCGGAGATCCCGTTGATGAAAGTCACCCCGGGCTGGGTCTTGGAGTAGTTGGCGACGGCGATTCCCTCGTCGCCCGACAGCGGGCCGATGAGGACGTTGGCATGGTCCTGCTCGACCAGTCGCCGAGCCTCGGACAGGCCCTTGGCGGCGGTCGAGTCCGCGCACCCGTAGCCGACGATCTGGATCGGATGGCCACCGATCTTGATGCCGGTCATCCCGTTGCTCGGCATCGAGCCCTGCGGCTTGCCTCCGTACTGAGCGAAGACGGCCTGCGCGCCACCGATGTCATCCTGATAGAAGGCGCCGAACGAGCCGGCGCAGTCCGACTCGATGCCGACCCGGATCGCGCCCTTGACCGGCGCGGCCGCGGCGGCGCTGGAGCTGGTCCCGCTGCTCGCCCCGGAGCTGGCGCTCGAGCTGCTCGAGCTGCTGCTCGACTTACTGCTGCCGCAGCCAACGCCGGCGAGGGCAACGACGCAGGCGCTGGCGATGCCCACTGCCGTGCGCCACCGCCGCCTTCGTAGCTTGTCCATTGCTCTGTTCACTCAGTCTCTCCTCCTCGGTGAAGAAACACCCTGGTTGTTTGCCCCGGCCCGCCGAAGTGCCCGCGAGCCGATCTTCCGTTGACGCTGCAGGATCTGCAGTCCCACTGGCCGTTGGTCAGATGGCTCCTCTCGGCTGATTGACAGTGGAAGCTGGATCGCCGGTCTCGGGAATCGCCGCCGGATGACCGGCGCCCTCAGAGGTCGATGTCCCGGTCGGGCCCCGAAACCGGCCGATCAGGGAATCCCAGATCCCCAGCAGCCCTCCCGGGGACCCGAGCACGATGATCAAGAAGATCAGGCCGAGCACGGTGGAAAATCGTCCTGGCCCGAGCCACGACCCGATCGTCGGCGTCCAATTGCGCGAGTAGTTGTCGAGAATCGAGTAGACGATCGCTCCGACGAAGGCCCCCTCGAGCCGATACAGGCCGCCGATGACGGCGATGATCAGCACGTTGATCGCCTGACCGATGTCGACATCTCCCGGGGAGATCTGAGTCGACCACCAGACCGAGAGGATCCCGGCGATCGAGGCGACGAACGCGCCAACGCCGAACGCCACCGTCCGGTGCAGGGCGACGTTGTAGCCGAGCGCCCGCATCCGGTCGGGCTCGTCCCGGATGCCCTGCAGCGCGAGCCCGAACGGTGTCCGGCCCAGGTAGCGGACGCCGGCCAGACACAAAACCGCCGCTACGAGCGCGACGTAGTAGAGCCCGTTGGGGTGGGTGACCGGATCGCCGATCAGCCCGGGCGTGGCGACGTTGCGGACCCCACCGTAGCCGGCGAGCTGGGTCACCTGGGCAAAGAAGTAGAACGAGATCAGCGTCAGCGCCAGCGTGATCATCAGGAAGTAGATCCCGTAGCTCCGTGACGCGATGGCGCCGAACAGCAGCCCGACCAACGTCGCCACCACGATCCCACCGAGCACCGCGAGCCACGGCGTCCAGCCAAGCGCGACGCCGCCGACGCCCTGCCCGAGGTTGGCCATCGTGAAGCCGGCGACGCCGTAGAGGCCGACCTGGGCCAGCGAGACCATGCCCCCGTCGCCGGCCAGGAAGGTCAGGCTGAGCGCGGCGATCCCGAGCCACAGCGCGCGCGTGAGGATCTGGCTGAGCCAGAACTCGCTGAAGATCGCCGGGGCGAGGATCAACACGAGCGCCAGCACGCCGAGCGCGGCCCAGCCGACCATCCTCGGCGGGGTCATCGCCGGTCGCCGTACGCCGGCGCCTGCCGCGCTCGCGGTCATGCCGGTCGCCCGAACAGCCCCAGTGGCCGGACCGCGAGCACGACCACGACGAGGATGAACGTGAGCAGGATCGCGTAGTTGGTCAGGTTCGTCGAGCCGAACTGGAGGTAGACGTCCGAGTACGAATTGACGAGCCCCAACAGGAGCGCTCCGATCGCCGCTCCGCCCAGGCTCCCCAAGCCCCCGATGATCACCACGATCAGCGAGTACAGGAGGAACTGGGAGTCGTTGCCGGGCTGGACCGCCAGCATGGTCCCTGCCAGGGCGCCCCCGAGCCCGGCGAGCAGGGCGCCGAGGAAGAACGCGCCCGCGAACACGAGCTGGATGTTGACCCCCATCGCCGAGACCATGGCCCGGTCGTCGACCCCGGCGCGGATGATCATGCCAAAGCGCGTGCGCTTGATGGCCAGGAACAGGAGCACGCCGATGACGACGGCCGCCCCCCCGACGATGACCAGGCGGAAGAAGCCGTAGTTCGTGCCGAACACGGAGATGCTGATCGGCCATGAGGTCGGGGTCTGAATCGACTCCGAAACGCCGCCGTAGTGAGCCTCGAGCTGGTCGGCGGCGATCACCGAGATGGCGATCGTGATCAACGCCTGACGCAGCTCCTGCCCCTGATTCCAGCGCAGGAAGAGCTGCTGAATCGCCACGCCGACGAGGCCGACGACGACGCCGGCGAACAGTGCCGGGATCACCCACGACTCGACGGTGATCGCGCTCGAGGCGCCGAGCAGGTTGCTGCTGACGCCGAACCAGTGCTCCTGCGCCGTGAACGCCAGGTAGCCGGCGAACAGAAACAGCGATCCGTGCGCCATGTTGACCACTCGCATGAGCCCAAAGATCAGCGTGAAGCCGGCGGCGACGACGAAGAACAGGGCGGCCAGGGTCAGCCCGTTCAGGGTCACCTGGACGAACGTGGCGCCGCTCTCGCTGCCCTTGGCCACCAGCCAGACGACGACCGCGATGACGAACACCACCAACGGCAGCCGCCGCAACAGGCGCGTGTTGACCTGACCGCCCAGTTCTTTCAACTTCTCTCCCTCCAGTGAGGCTGGGCCGCGACCGTATCCGGTCAGGGGGCGCCGCGTCAATAGGGAACTAACGCAAAATATACATAAACACTTCAACTTCTTTCATCCCGGGTACCGCAGATTGCAACTGCTTGATCGTTGGTGTAGCGTCGCCTGAAACGTCAGGTCACCCCTAGGACGGTCCATGTCGCAGACTTCATCCGTTGTTGCCGAGCTCGAGCACGGTCTCCGCGACGCGCTCACCGAGGGACGGGTCTTGAGCGACGCGAGCGACCTCGACCGCTACACCGCCGACACGTTCTGGAAGTCCTTGTACTTCCAAGCCCGGGGGGAGCCCCTGGGACGGCCCCAGCTCGTCGTCGTCCCCGCCAACGCCGGCGAGGTCGCCGCGACCGTCGCGCTCGCCAACCAGACTCAGACCCCGCTCGTGCCGTGGGGCGGAGGCTCGGGCACGCAGGGCGCGGTGGTGCCGACCGAGGGCGGGATCGTGCTCGACCTCCGGGGCATGAACCGGATCCTTAAGGTCGACGAGGTGTCGCTGACCGCGACGGTGCAGGCCGGACTCAACGGGAGGGCATTCGAGAAGCACCTCAACGAGCGGGGGCTGATGTTCCCGCACTACCCGGCCTCGGCCGAATGGGCGACGGTCGGCGGCTATGTCGCCGCTCGCGGCTCCGGGGTTCTCTCGACCCGCTACGGGAAGATCGAGGATCTCCTCCTGTCCCTCTCGGTCGTCACTCCCACCGGAGAGGTGATCAGCACGGTGCCCGCGCCGCGTCATGCGGTCGGGCCCGAGCTCACCCAGCTCTACGTCGGCTCGGAGGGCACCCTCGGGGTGATCACCGAGGCGACCGTGCAGCTCGTCCGCCTCCCCGCCCGCCGGCGCTTCGATGCGGTGCTCTTCTCCGACGTCACCAGCGGCGTCGCGACGATCCGCGAGTCGCTGCAGCGGGGCCATCGTCCATCGGTGGTGCGGATGTATGACCCGGTGGCCACGCGAGCCACTCTCGATCCCGTCGTGCACACCGAAGTCGAAGGAGTGTGCGCGCTGCTCGTCTTCGAAGGAGAGGAGGCCGCCGTCGAGGTCGAGGCCACCGCGACGCTCAGGCTGGCCGCCGAACACGGCGGTCAGCCGCTGGACTCCGAGCTCAGCCGAACCTGGTGGGAGCGGCGTTATGACTTCTATGAGCCACCTCACCATCCGGCGCTGCCCGCGATTTGGGGCACGATGGACGTCGTCGCCAGCTACTCGCGCATCGAAGCCGTGTACGAGGCGCTGCAGACTGCGGTCGCCAAGCCCTACGCCGACCTCGGCCTCGAGCTCCGCGCGCACTTCAGCCACTGGTACCACTGGGGCACCATGATCTACGCCCGCTTCGTCATCCCGGGAGCGGCGGAGCGTGAGGACGCCGAGGCGCTGCACGACGAGATCTGGCGCGCCGGCGTGGAGGCGGCGATGGCCGCCGGCGCCGTATTCAACGACCATCACGGTGTCGGCATCAAGCTGGCCCCGTTCATGCGTCCCCAATGGGGCGCGGCCTTCGACCAGCTCGAGCGGATCAAGCAGGGGCTGGATCCCAACAACATCATGAATCCCGGCAAGTTGGGCTTTGCGCCCTGACGAGGAGGCACGAGAGACGATGCACCTTTCGATGCACAACTGGATGCGGGTCGAGCCCCTGGAGCGCACCTGCGAGCGCCTCGCCGCTTGCGGCTACGAGAGCATTGAGATCATGGGCGAGCCCGAGCTGTATGCCGACCGCGGTGCCATCCGCGACACCCTGCGACGGCATGGCATCCGCTGCTGGGGCTCGGTCACGCTGATGCTCGAGGAGCGCGACCTCCTGCACCCGGAAGAGCCCTTGCGTGCCGCGAGCGTCCAGTACGTCAAGGACTGCATCGACCTCGTCGCCGATCTCGGCGGGCAGGAGATCACGATCGTCCCGGGCCTGGTCGGCAAGACCAAGCCGACAGCGGCCGCCGAGCAGGAGTGGGAGTGGGCGGTCGCGGGGCTGCGCGACATCTACGAGCACGCCGGCCCCAAGGGGGTGCGGATGGCGCTGGAGCCGCTGAATCGCTTCGAGACCTACTTCATCAGCCGCCACACCCAGGCGCTCGCCCTCGCCGAGGCCGTCGGCGAGGATTGCGGGGTGTGTCTGGACTGCTTCCACATCAACATCGAAGAGGCCGATCCGCTGCAGGCGATCCGGGAGGTCGGCTCCAGGCTGGCCGACTTCCACATCGCCGATTCCAACCGCATGGCCGCCGGGCAGGGCCATCTCGACTGGCCGGCGATCATCGAGACCGTGCGCTCCACCGGCTATGACCACGCGCTGACCGTCGAGTTCGTGCCCGCGATCGACCGCACCCCGGCGAACCCATACCCGAACTCGCTCGAGACCGAGGAGGTCGAGATCTCGGAGGGCCTGGCCCAGTTCATCGAGGATCACGGCTCCGACGTGGTCAACGACGAGTTCTACACCTGGCTGACCCAGACCACCGCCGACACGCTGCTGCCGCTCATCGGGTGAACGATGGATCTGCCCTCCTACAACCTGGCTGATCTGGCGCCGCCCGACATCCGGGCCTATCTCGACGAGAAGACGATCGTGATGATCCCGATCGCCAGCCTGGAGCAGCATGGCCCGCACCTGCCGCTGAGCACCGACACGATCCAAGCCGAGGAGGTCGCCCGCCGGGCGGGTGAACGCGCGCAGGTGCTGTACACGCCGTGCGTCTGGATGGGATATTCGCCTCAGCACATGTACGAGCCCGGTCGCGGCACGGGGACGATCACGATCCGGCCGCAGGTGCTGCTCGACCTCTGGTACGACATCGCGCGATCGCTCATCCACCACGGCTTCGATCACCTCGTGTTCGTCAACAACCACGGCTCCAACGCGAAGATCATCGACCCGCTGCTGCGGCGGATTCGCTATGACACCGGCGCGTTCGTGACCCTGTCGAAGCTGTATGGCGAGCGCTACGGCGGTCTCACCGAGGGGATCATGGAAAACCCGCCCGAGGAGACCCCCGGGTGGCATTCCTCCGAGCTCGAGACCTCCGAGGTGATGGCCCACAACGCCGATCTCGTCCGGATGGACCGGGCGGTCAACCAGACCGTCAAGCGTCCGGACTGGTTCCCGGACGGCTTCATCAAGCTCGACGGGGCTCCGGACGTCGAGTTTCAGGGCTACCAGTACTTCGCGTTCGCCACCGAACACAGCGACTTCACCGACAGTGGCATCATCGGCAACCCGTTTCGGGGGACCGCCGAGAAGGGTGAGCAGGTCTACGAGCGCTTCGCCGATCACCTCGCGGCGGCGCTGGCTGAATTTCAGACCGTTCCGGTGACGATCACGAACCGGGAGTTCCGAGAAAGGGTCTGAGTGCTGGCCGCCGACCACACGGGAGGCGGAGGCGACGCGCCGGCGCGGGTCGCGGTCATCGGCACGCTTGACACGAAGGGGCCGGAGATCGCCTACGTACGCGACCGGCTGCGCACGCTCGGCGTCGAGCCGGTGGTGATCGACGCCGGGATCCTCGGCGAGCCGGTCGAGATCACGCCCGACGTCGGACGTGAGCAGGTCGCCCGCGAGGGCGGTCACACACTGGCGCAGGCGCGGGAGAGCGGGAGCCGGGGCGCCGCGGTGGAGATCATGCAGGCCGGGGTGCGGGCGCTGTGCCGCCGGTTGTGGGCGGAGGGCGGGCTCGACGGCGTGCTCTGCCTCGGCGGCGCCGAGGGCGCCCAACTCGGGGCGGCCGGCATGCACGCGCTCCCGCTCGGGGTGCCGAAGGTCATCCTCTCGCCGAGCGCCTCGGGGCGCCGGCCGTTCGCTCCGTTCATCGGCGAGAGCGACGTGGTGGTCATGCACTCCGTTGTCGACATCCTCGGCCTCAACCCGATCGCTCGGTCGGTGTATGACAACGCTGTGGGCGCGGTCGTTGGCATGGTGAGGACGGCGGGCGGGGCGCTCGGCCGGTTAGAGGCGGGCACGGTCGGCGTGACGATGCTGGGTCAGACGACGCCGGGCGTCAACCGGCTCTGGACCGAGCTCGTGGAGGCGGGGCTCGAGCCCGTGGTCTTTCACGCCAACGGAGTCGGCGGGCCGGCGATGGAGGGGCTGGCCGAGCAGGGAGCGCTGGCCGGCATCGTCGACTACACGATCTCCGAGCTGGCCAACAGCGTGATGGATGGGATCCACGCCGTGGGGCCGGACCGCCTGCGCGTCGCGGGCCGGCTCGGCCTCCCCCAGGTGGTGGTTCCGGGATGTGCGGACTTCTTCAACCAGGGAGCGCCCGTGCCCGACGCCTACCGGGACCGCCCGTTCTACTACCACAACCCGACCGCCACTCTCGTCCGCCTGAACCGCAACGAGATGGAGCGCCTCGGGGCGATGGTGGCGGAGCGGCTCAACGGGGCGCAAGGTCCGGTCCGTGTGCTCGCTCCGACCCGTGGATTCTCGCTCGCCGGGGTGAGCGGAGGCGCTCTGTACGATCCGTCTGCGGACGACGCCCTGATCGGCACGCTCGAGCGTGAACTGCGTTGCGACATCGAAATGCAGCGCTTTGATCTCGACGTCAACGACCGTCGTTTCGCCGTCGCCGTGGCCCAGAGCTTCATCGAGATGATCGGTCGTTCACCTGTCCACTGAGCCCGGCTTCCCGGTTGTGCCCGACCGACCCGCCCCTCTGGCTCCGGTGCTGCGCCGGCGCGACATGCTGCGCCGGATCGACAGCGAGGGGACGGCGACGGTGGCCGGGCTGGCGCGCGTCTACGGGGTGTCGCCGGTCACCGTCCACCGTGATCTCGAGTCGCTGGTCAAGGACGGCGCGGTCGAGCGCGTGCGCGGCGGGGTGCGGTCGCGGGTCACGGGCGGCGAGGGACCGCGCCGCGATTTCGACCGCCGCCTGAACCACGCCGGTGACGCCAAGCGCCTGATCGCCGCCTGCGCCGCGACCCTCGTCACGCCGGGCTCGACCATCTTCCTCGACTCCTCGACGACCTGCTTGGCCCTCGCGCAGGAGCTCGAGCGTCTGGACCCGCCGCAGATCACGCTGGTGACCAATTCGCCGGCGATCGCCTACGAGCTCAACTCGCCGTCGATCCACCTCATCCTCACCCCCGGCGAGGTCGATCAGAACATGCTGCTGGTCGGCGGGCGCTGGACGGTCGAGTTCCTCGGCGGCCTCAATCTCGAGACCGCCTTCATCTCGGGCGCCGGGCTCACCCTGGACAACGGCCTGACAACCGCCCAACGCAGCATCGCCGACGTGCTCACCGCGGCCTCTGCCGCCGCCCAGGAGACCGTTGCCCTCGTCGACGCCTCGAAGTTCGGGATCCACTCGCTGCTGACCATCCTCCCCGTCGCCGCGATCGATCGCCTGATCGTCGACGCCGCCGTCGACCCGGAGCTTCCGACGATCTACGAGGGCGCCGGCGTGTCGGTAACCCTGGCGCGCGTCGATCCGGCCGACGGCGAGGCGTGATCGCGGCCGACGGCGATGGAGCGGATCGCGCAACGCCGGCGGCCGCGCCTGACGATCGCCTGCTCCTCGCCGCCCTGTTCCTCGCCTCGCTGGCGCTGCGCCCGCAGCTGGTCGGAATCGGTCCTCTGCTGCCGAGCATCCAGCAGGGCCTGGGGATCTCGCACTCGCTGGCCGGCCTGCTCTCGACGCTGATTGTCCTCTCCATGGGCCTGCTGGCCCCGTCGGCGTTCCGCATCGCGCGCCGGTCGGGATTGAGGTTCACGATCGCCGCCGCGCTGGGCACGATTGCCGGCTTCGGTGTCGCCCGGGCGCTCGTCCCGGCGGCCGCGGGCGTGATCGGGTTGACGATCCCCGTCGGCATCGGGATCGCCGTCGCGCAGAGCGTCATGCCGCTGGCCGTGCGTCAATCGTGGCCCACCCGCCCGGTGCTCGCCACCGGGATCTATACGGCTGGGATCAACGGGGGCGGCGCCGTGGCGGCGGCGCTGGCGCTGCCGCTGGCCGCCGCCTTCGGCGGCTGGCGGGGCTCGTTGACGGTGTTCTCGCTCGCCACCGCCGGGCTCATGCTCGGCTGGCTCGTGTTGACACGCGGTCACGCCCCGCACGTCCGGCCGGTCGGCGAGCCGCCGCGACTCCCGTGGCGCAACCTCAACGGATGGCTTCTCGTGGGGATCTTCTCGGCCGTCACGATCATGTACTACGGCTTGAACGCGTGGCTTCCCTCGTCGCTCGCCGAGCATGGCTGGAGTCACAACGAAGCGGCGAACGTGCTCACCGTGATGAACGCCGTCACCGTTCCGTGCACGCTCGCCCTCGCCTGGCGCGGGGATGACTTCGGGTCCCGGCATCTGTGGCTCAGTCTCGGCGCCGGCTGCGCGGTGACCGGTCTGCTGGGGGTCGTCCTCGCCCCGGCGGCGGGGTGGCTGTGGGCGGCGCTGATCGGGGCGGCGATCGGCATCATGTTCCCGTCGATGCTCACGCTGCCGCTGGACGCGGCCGACGGGCCCGAAGACGTCGGGGCGATGGCGGCGATGATGCTGCTCGGCGGCTACACGATCGGCGCCTTAGCCCCGTTTGCACTCGGGGCGCTGCGGGACGCCGCCGGATCGTTCACGCTGGCGATGTGGCTGATCGTCGCCGATGGCCTGGTGATACTCGGCTTCGCCCTGTCGTTGACGCCTCGCCGGCTCGCTCGCCGCATCACCCCGATCATCGGTCTCTCAGGTGCGGGCGAGCCCGGGAACCTCGCCGCCGGGGAGCTCCCGGAAGTCGGGAAGGCCCCGTAGCGCCTCCTCGGCTCCGGCCGGCGAGTAGATCGCCAGCAACGTCAGGGGCAGCCAGCCGGTGTTGACGGTCGAGTGGTACGCGCCCTTCGGGATGAACACGGTCTGCTCGGGCGAAACCGGGAACGGTTCGCCGTCGTCGACCATCTGCTCACCCCGCCCGGAGAGGATGTAGAGGATCTCGTCGGACTCGGGATGGTTGTGGCGCTCGTGCCCGCGGCCGGGGAGCAGGACGACGTGCATCAGGCTCATCGCCGGGCGGTCGGTGTTGGCGGTGGCGACCAGCGGCTTGATCACGCCCCAGTCGAAGCTCAGGGTCGAGATGCTCTGCGGGTCCACCAGTTTCGAAGCCATGGCGCTCCTTTGTCAGTCGGCCGACAGCGCCTTGAAGCGCCGCATGTTGTCGATCATCGCCACCTCGGTGGGCAGGCGCTCCATGCTCGAGGCGCCGAAGAAGCCGCGGATGCCCTCGGTCTCGCTGAGGATGAACGCGGCATCATCGGGCTCGGCGATCGGTCCACCGTGACAGAGGACGATCACGTCCGGGTTGATCGCCACCGCGACGTCCTGCATCTCCTGGATCAACGGCACGCAGTCGGCCAGGGTGCGGCCGGTCCGCGCGCCGATCATCCCCTTGGTGGTCAGCCCCATGTGGGGGACGAGAACATCGGCGCCGGCCCGCGCCATCGCCTCGGCGGACGCGCCATCGAACACGTAGGGCGCGGTCAGCAGCCCGCGGTCAGCGGCCCGGCGGATCATGTCGACCTCGAGCTCATAGCCCATGCCGGTCTCCTCGAGCCCAGCCCGGAAGGTGCCGTCGATCAGCCCCACCGTGGGGAAGTTCTGCACCCCGGCGAACCCCGCGCGCTCGATCTCCGCCAGGAAGTTGTCCATCAGCCGGAACGGGTCGGTCCCGCACACGCCGGCCAAAACCGGTGTCTCGCGCGCCACCGGCAGCACCTCGGCCGCCATCTCGAGCACGATCGCGTTCGCGTCGCCATAGGGCATCATGCCGGCGAGCGAGCCCCGGCCTGCCATCCGGTAGCGGCCCGAGTTGTAGATGATGATCAGGTCGGCGCCGCCGGCCTGCGCGCACTTGGCCGACAGCCCGGTGCCCGCCCCGGCGCCGATCAGCACGCCGCCGCCGTCGAGGGTCGCCCGCAGCCGCCGGCGGGCCTCCGCGCCGTTCATCGGCGGGCCTCCTGGCCGGTCACTGGCGGGCCTTCAGCAGCTCATCGAGCCGCGCCGCCATGGCCACGGCGAACGCGGGATCGTTGATCGCGTTCTCGCACTCGTGTAGCTCCACCTGGTCGCCGAGATGCTCGCGCAGAGCGCCGAGCAGCGCCGCGTCGGCGTCCGGATCGTGGAATGGCCCGTCGGGCACGGCGATCGCCGACACTCCGTTGAGCGGCACGAACAGCGCGACCGGGCCCCGGGCGGCTGACAGCTTGACGGCGATCTGGCGGCCGAGCTCGGCGCATTCCTCGGGGCTCGTGCGCATCAGCGTCACCGACGGATTGTGGACGTAGAGATTGCGCTGCGCGAACTCGGACGGCACGGTGTCGCGGGGGCCGAAGTTGACCATGTCCAGCGCTCCGAGCGAGACGACCTGAGGAAGCCCCTGGGCTCCCGCGACCTCGAGCCGCTCCGGGCCGGCCGAGAACACGCCGCCGACCAGCTCGTCGCACAGCTCGGTGGTGGTGATGTCGAGGACGCCGGCGAGAAACCCGTCGGCGGCCAGGGCCTCCATCGCCCGCCCGCCGGTCCCGGTGGCGTGAAACGTCAGCACCTCGTAGCCGCGCCGCTCGAGCTCTTCGCGGGCCGCGGTGACGCAGGGGGTGGTCACCCCGAACATCGTGGCGGCGACCAGCGGCCGCCGATCGCCGAGCTCGACGTCCGGGGCGGTGACCATGCCGGCCATCGCCGCCGCGGCGTTGGCGAGGATCCGGGCCGAGATCGAGTTCACTCCGGCGACGTCGACCACCGAGGCCATCAGGGTCAGATCGCTGGCGCCGATGTAGTCGCGCGTGTCGCCGGCCGCGACCGTCGAGACCATCAGCTTGGGGACGCCGACCGGGAGCGCGCGCATCGCCCGGGTGGCGATCGCCGTGTTGCCCGAGCCCCCGGCGGCGAGCACGCCATCGCAGCGGCCCTCCTCCCGCAGGCGAACGACGAGCGCCGCGGCGGCCTCCGCCATCGCCGTGACCGCTCGCCCGCGGTCACGGACCCGGCCGAGCTCATTGATGTCGACCCCGGTGCTCGCCGCGACCTCGGCCCGGGTGATGTCGGGCTCGATCCGAGGCGGCTCGAGCGTCCCCACATCGACGAGCAGCGTCCGCACCTTGGCCAGCGCCAGGCGCTCGCGCAGGTAGCCGTACTCGTCTCCCTTGGTGTCCAGCGTGCCGATCAGGACGACCGTCTTGTCCACCGCTCATCCTCTCCTCGCCGACGACAGCGTGACCCTACCGCAGCCCGGCCGGACACGGCAATCGTTTACCTACGCCTCGCGCCCGAGCTCGGCCAAGCGCCGGGACAGCGGCGTCAACTGATCTCGGGCCTCGCGGTAGAGCTCGAGCAGCTCCGCGTACAGCGTCGTTGCGCGCGGGTCGGGAACGATCTTCCTCCTGACTCCGGCGTGCCGGCGGGCGGCGGCCGCCGGATCGGTGAACGCCCCAGCACCGACGCCGGCGAGGAGTGCGGCTCCCGCCGAGGCGTCGCTCATCGCCGGGACGAGCATCGGCTGGGCAAGCGCATCGGCGAGGATCTGACACCAGAGGCGTGAGCGCGCGCCGCCGCCGATGATCCGCAGCTCGGCGATCTCCAATCCGGATTCCGAAGCGGCCCGAGCGCACTCGGCCAGCGACAGCGCCACTCCCTCGAGGACCGCTCGGACCAGATGGGCGCGGCCGTGGCGGCCGGTCAGGCCGATGAAGCTCGCCCGGAGCGAGCTGTCGAACACCGGGGCGCGCTCGCCGTAGAGGTAGGGGTGAAACAACAGTCCGCCGGCGGCGGCGGGTACACGTTCCGCCTCTTGGTCCAGCGTGCGGTAGTCCTCGGCGGCCGTCGCGCCGAGCAGCCCCTGGAGCCAGGCACGCGACGCAGCCGCGGCGTTCGTCCCGTACGAGTGGTAGACGCCGCCGGCGGGATGGGAGTAGGTGAAGTAGCCCGGGGACGGCCGGGGCCGGTCGCTGACGATGTTGACGTTGCCCGCCGTGGCCAGTTTGACGATCCCCTGGCCGGGAGCCACGGTACCGCTGGCCAACGCCTCCGCCGCCGTATCCGAGCAGCCCGCGTACACCGGGGCGCCGGGCGGGAGCCCGGCCGCCCGGGCAAACTCGGCGCCCAGCCGTCCCGCCGGTTGCGCCGGCGCGAGCACCGGGGGCAGCCACGCCGGATCGATCGGCACGGCCGCGCAGAGCAGCGGATCCCACTGGTGATCATCGGCATTGAGCAGCAAGCTGCCCTCGGCCTCGATGTAGTCGGTGGCGGCCATGCCGGTGATGCCAGCGCGCAGGTAGTCCTTGGCGAACAGCAGACCGCGGGCGCGCCGCCAGACCCGCGGTTCGTGCTCGCTGATCCAAGCAAGCTGCGGCGCCGTCCAGCCGGCGCTGGCCACGTTGCGCGCCCGGCGCAGCAGCTCGGGCCCCAGCTTCTCGTTGAGCCGCTCGGCCTGCTCGGTGGCGCGCCCGTCGCGCAGCGTGATCGCCGGCCTCACCGGGGCGCCCGCCGCGTCGATGAGCACGAAGTTGTGGGTGGCGCCGGTCACCGCCACCCCGACGACCTTCGTGCCGGGGGCCAGTCCGAGCTCACGGCAGCAGGCGGTGGCCGCCGCCAGCCAATCCGCGGGATCCTGCTCGGCCCAGCCGACGTGCGGCTGAGCCGTGACGTATCCCTGGGCGGCCGCGGCCACGATGCCGCGCTCGGGCTCGAGCGCTGTCGCCTTGCAGGCAGTCTGACCGAGATCGATCCCGACCAGCACCCTCGGGGCGGCCATCACCGTCGTCCCGCCCACGGCGGAGGGCTGCGCTCGGTCCCGGTCGCGGGCCGGGGCTCGGTTCCCGGCGGCGGGCCGGCGCTCGGTCCCGGCGGCCGTCCCAGGTGCGGCGCGGCGGGGACGAAAAAACTCGACGCGACCCATCCCGCTGCGGGGGTCGCGTTGCGTTGTAACCGCATGGCGGCAGCTGCGTGACGCGACCTCTCCCGGTCCCGGGGTCGCGTCGGGAAATTTTGGCGCCCGGGCGGGGGGGCCGGGGCAGCGGCCGCCTAAGTCGGAGTGACACAGGCGGCGCGGGGACGAGATCGGGCTCATGGGAGGTGGCGTCCGACCGCCGGTGGCGGGGGCGGGTGGCGCCCCGACCACCGGGGGCGGGTGGCGCCCTGACCGCCGGGGCCGGGCGGAGGCGTTTGGCGCGCCGGCCGCCGGGATCGGGGGGAGGCCCTGACCGCCGGGGGCGGGGACGGGGGCATCATCCCCGATCATCCGCCCGCTGTCGAGCACCCGCCGGCCGCGGAACGCGCTTCCCGCGCCGTGCGTGGAAAACGCTTGCCAACTGTGGAAGACTTGCCCGGCCACCGGCCGGAGGAGAGACGAGCGTGATGAAGCAGTGGAACGGATGAGCGTGCAGCCGGGCTCCGCGCCGCCGTCGTACGCGACCCGGCCGGAGCCCCGCACCGTGGGGATCGTGATGAACGGCGTCACCGGCCGGATGGGCCGCAACCAGCACCTGATCCGCTCGATCATGGCGATCCGGGAGGGGGGCGGGATCCCGATCCCCGACGGACGGGTCATCTGGCCCGAACCGGTGCTCGTCGGCCGCGACCGCGACCGCATGGCGGCGCTCGCCGCCGAGGTCGGCGTGGAGTCGTTCACCACCGATCTTAAGGCGGCGCTGAGCGACCCGAGCTGCGAGATCTACTTCGACGCGCAGCTCACGAGCGCGCGGGAGCCGTGCGTGCGCCAGGCGATTGCCGCCGGGCGCCACGTCTACTGCGAGAAGCCGTTGACCACCGACGTCGGATCGGCACTCGAGCTCGCCCGGCTCGCCGACGCCGCCGGCGTGCGCCAGGGGGTGGTGATGGACAAGCTGTTCCTCCCCGGCCTGCGCAAGCTGCGGGCGCTGATCGACAGCGGTTTCTTCGGCCGGATCCTCGCGGCGCGCGGGGAGTTCGGCTACTGGGTGTTCCCTGGTCCGCAGCCGCCGCCTCAGCGCCCGTCGTGGAACTACCGCGCGCAGGACGGCGGCGGGATCATCTCGGACATGTTCTGCCACTGGCAGTACACGCTCGAGCATCTGCTCGGGGCGCCGCGCTCGGTGTGCACGACGGCGACGATCCATCTCCCGCGGCGCACCGATGAGATGGGAGCACCGTATGAGACGACCGCCGAGGATGCAGCGTACGCCTTGTTCGAGCTCGACGGCGGCGTTCCGGTGTCGATGAACTCGTCGTGGTGCGTGCGCGTGAACCGCGACGAGCTGTTCGAGCTCCAGGTCGATGGAACCGCGGGCAGTGCCGTCGCCGGCCTCCGCGACTGCCGGATCCAGCCCGGCGAGCTGACGCCGCGCTCGGTCTGGAACCCCGACCTCCCCGACCCGGTCAGCCATCGGCAGGCGTGGACGCCGGCACCCGAGGCGGGACCCTACGACAACGGCTTCAAGGTGCAATGGGAGGCGTTCCTGCGTCATGTCGTCCTCGACGAGCCGTTTCCGTGGGACTTCCGCGCCGGCGCGCGCGGGCTGCAGCTGGCCGACGCCGGAATGACCTCTTGGCGGGAGCGCCGCTGGGTCGACGTCCCGCCGCTCCCGGCATGAGTGCGACTGCACGCGGCGCCCCCGAGGTCCGGCTGCCGCAGGCCGGCGGCGGCCTCGCCGCCTACCGGCTCGGGCCGCCGTGTCCGTACGCGCCGCCCCCGGCGCCTCCGACCACCCGCGTCTGCTTTGCCGCCGCCCACGTCGTCCGCGACCCGCTGGCCGACGCCGATCCGCGGGGGCCGGCTCGCCTCGACTGGGGCACCACGCTCGCATATCGCCGCGTGCTGTGGGATCACGGACTGGGCGTGGCCGAGGCGATGGACACCGCTCAGCGCGGGATGGGTCTCGACTGGAGCGCGACCCGGGAGCTGATCGTCCAAGCCGGCGTCGAGGCCACGGCCGTCGGGGGCCGGATCGCCTGCGGGGCGGGCACCGATCAGCTGCCCGCGGGTGCCGCGAGCTCGCCGGCGGCGATCCGGGGCGCCTACGAGGAGCAGTGCGAGCTGATCGAGGATCACGGGGCCCAGGTGGTGCTGATGGCCAGCCGCGCCCTCGTCGGCTGCGCCCGGGGCGCCGACGACTACCGCGAGCTCTACGGCGACCTCGTGCGCGGCTGCCGCGCGCCGGTGATCCTCCATTGGCTCGGCGAGGCGTTTGATCCGGCGCTGCGCGGCTACTGGGGCAGCGATGATCTCGACGAGGCCTCCGAGGTCCTGCTGTCGATCATCGCCGCGCACGCCGACCGGATCGACGGCATCAAGGTGTCGCTACTCGACGCGCAACGCGAGGTGGCCTTGAGGCGTCGGCTGCCCGCCGGGGTGCGCATGTACACCGGTGATGACTTCAACTACCCGGAGCTGATCGCCGGTGACGCCCACGGCCACAGCGATGCGCTGCTCGGCATCTTCGACGCGATCGCCCCCGCTGCCGCCGCGGCGGTCACCGAGCTCGACGCCGGCCGCGTGGACCGCTACCGCGCGATCCTCGAGCCCACGGTGGCGCTGTCGCGCCACATCTTCGCCGCGCCCACGCAGTACTACAAGGTGGGGATCGTCTTCCTCGCCTACCTGAACGGCCACCAGTCACACTTCCAGCTCGTCGGCGGGCTGGAGAGCGCGCGCAGCACGCTGCATCTCAGTCGCCTGTTGGTGCTCGCCGACCGCGCCCGCGTGCTCGGTGATCCCGAGCTCGCCGCGCACCGGATGGCCGCCGTGCTGGCGGTGGCGGGTGTCGTCTGACATGACCGCC
Source organism: uncultured Solirubrobacteraceae bacterium (assembly GCA_963731395.1). Classification (GTDB taxonomy): domain Bacteria; phylum Actinomycetota; class Thermoleophilia; order Solirubrobacterales; family Solirubrobacteraceae; genus Palsa-465. The sequence goes on along the minus strand of CAVSVH010000011.1, from coordinate 255,785 downwards.
GCCGCCGTTCTGGACCCGGCCGGCCTCGAGCGGCTCAGCCTCAACCAGATCACCCTCAGCCAGTGGACCCTGCCGGAGCTGATCGAGGGCTGCGCCCGCCGCGGCGTGACGACGATCGCCCCATGGCGCGAGCGGGTGGCCGAGATCGGCCTGCACCGCGCATGTGCGCTGATCGAAGCTGCCGGCCTGCAGGTCTCAAGCCTCTGCCGCGGCGGTTTCTTCTGTGCCGACAGCGCGGAGGATCGCCGCCGGGCACACGAGGAGAACCGGCGCGCCGTGGACGAGGCGGCGGCGCTCGGTGCCGGCTGCCTCGTTCTCGTCTGCGGGCCCCCGCCTGGTCGCGACCTCGCCGCCGCGCGCGCGATGATCGCCGACGGGATCCTCGCGCTCGTGCCGGTGGCGGCCGAGGCCGGGGTTCGGTTGGCGATCGAGCCGCTGCATCCGATGGCGATCGGCGAGCGCTCGGCGATCGTCAGCCTGGAGGAGGCGACCGAGCTCGCCGCTCGCTTTGATCCCGCCGAGGTCGGAGTGATCGTCGACGTCTACCACGTGTTCTGGGACCACCGCCTGCGTGAGCGGATCGCCGCGGCGCGGGGGCGGATCCTCGGGTTTCACGTCTCGGACTGGCTGCGGCAGACCACCGACACGCTGCAGGGGCGAGGGATGATGGGCGACGGGATCATCGATCTGCGAACGATCCGCGGCTGGGTGCAGGAGGCCGGCTATGCCGGGCCGATCGAGGTGGAGGTGATCAGCCGGGCCCTGTGGGAGCGCGACGGCGACGAGATGCTGGCGCTGATCTGCCGGCGTTTCGCCGAGCACGTGTAGCCCGATCAGCCGCCGACCCGGCCGGGCGGGCCCGTCGTGGCCCGGGCCATCAGCCGGTGAGCCAGGACGGTCGATGTCGGCGACGCCGCGACGCTCCCGGCCTCGTCGCCGAGCAGCATGTGGGCGCCGAGGGCGCCGAGCTCGTAGAGCGGTACCCGCACCGTCGTCAGGTCCAGGTAGCGGGCCGGCCGGGTGTCATCGATCCCGGCCACCGACACCCGCCCGGGCACGGCGATCGCGGCCTGGCGCAAGCTCATCAGGATCCCGATCGCGACCTCGTCGTTGGCCGCCACGATCGCCTGGGGCAGCGACCCGGAGGCCATCATGCGCAGCGCGACCTGGTAGCCCGACTCGTACTCGAACCCGCCGGGAACGAGCCGGTCGCCGTCGAGTCCCGCGGCGGCCATCGCCGCCCGGAAGCCGGCCTGGCGCTGGGCCGAGGTATGCAGCCCCACCGGCCCCTGAACGAAGGTGATCTCGGTGTGTCCGAGGTCGATCAGGTGGGCGGTCACGGCGTGCGCACAGCCCTGGTTGTCGACCGTCGCGGTCAGCCCGCCGAAGTTGCGCCGGGCCAGCGCGACCACAGCGGTGCCGCTGTCGCGCGCGTCGCGCACGGCGCGAGCGAGCTCGAGATCGAGGCGGTCCTCCTCATAGCCGCTCGAGGCGAACACGATCCCGGCGGCGCGATACTCGCACAGCGCCCGCAGGTGCCCGAGCTCCGCCGCGGTTGAGCGCTCGGCCGAACAGACCATCGTCAGATGACCGCGGCGCCCGGCGACGTCCTCCACCCCTCGGGCGATCTCGGCGAAGTAGGGGTCGACGATGTCGCCGACGATGACTCCGAGAATGCGGCTGGTGCGGGTGACGAGCGCCTGGGCGACCGGGCTGGGGGAGTAGCCGAGCTCGGCCGCGGCGTCGAGCACAAGCTTGCGCATCGGAGCCGACACCGGATGCCGCGAACCGTTGAGCACGCGCGACGCGGTGGCGATCGACACGCCCGCCCGCTCTGCGATGTCGGCCAACGAAGCCACCCGGTCTCCTTTCTTGACACTCGCCACCGGACACCTCTAGAGTTCGCCAGTGCGGCAAACGTTATCCATTCCATCCGAGAGGGAGGATCATGGCGCTCACGAGCGTGCATGAGGAGTGGACGGGCAACCTGTTTCTCAACGGGGACTTCCGCCCTCCGAGCGGCGACGGCACGCTGCCGGTCCGTGATAAGGCGACCGGCGAGACGTTCGCCACCGTCGGCCTGGCCGGCGTCACCGACGTGAACATGGCGGTGGCCGGCGCCCGCGAGGCACAGACCGCCTGGGCGGCCGAGAGCTACGAGGTCAGGGCCGGGCTGCTGCGCACCGCCGCCCGGCTGCTCGCCGACCGCGCCGAGGACATGATCGAGCTGATCATGCGCGAGACCGGCTCGATCCGCGGTAAGGCCGAATACGAGGTCCACGCCGCCGGCAACGAGCTTCACGAAGCGGCCGCGCTGACGTCTCGGGCCACCGGTGAGATCCTGCCGTCGGGGAGCCCGACCCGGATGAGCATCGCGGAGCGGATCCCTGTCGGCGTTGTCGGCGTGCTGACGCCATGGAACTTTCCCCTCGTCCTCGGCATGCGCGTGATCGCGCCCGCGCTGGCGCTGGGCAACGCCGTCGTGCTCAAGCCCTCGCCGGAGACGCCGCTGACCGGCGGTCTCGCCCTCGCTGAGCTGCTCGCCGACGCCGGCGCCCCGTCCGGGCTGCTGTCGGTCCTTGTCGGCGATCAGGACATCGGCGAGGCGCTCGTCGCCCACGACGGTGTCTCGATGGTGCATTTCACCGGTTCCAGCCGCGTGGGGCGGGCGATCGCTCGCGAGGCCGGTTCCCGGCTGAAGAAGGTCTCGCTCGAGCTCGGCGGCAACAACGCGCTCGTCGTGCTCGACGACACCGATGTCGAGACGGCGGCGATGATCGGCGCCTGGTCGGCCTACCACTATCAGGGTCAGACCTGCATCACCGCCGGGCGCCACATCGTCGCCCGGACGCTGTATGAGCCCTACGTCGAGGCGCTGGCCCGGCGAGCGGCCGCGATCGCGGTCGGCGACACGCTGCGCGAGGACGTCGGGCTCGGACCGATGATCAACGAGCGCCAGCGCGATCGCGCCGTGCGCCTGCTGGCCGAGTCGGTGGCGCTGGGTGCCCGCGTCGTCGAAGGGGGACGCAGCGACGGCCCCTTCTTCCGCCCAACGGTGGTGGTCGATGTCACCGCCGAGATGCCGCTGTGGCGGGAGGAGATCTTCGCCCCGATCGCTCCCGTGATGCCCGTCGACAGCGACGCGGAGGCCCTGGCGCTGACCAACGACACCGAGTATGGGCTGGTCAACGCGGTCCTCACCGGCGATCCGGATCGAGGCCTGCGCTTTGCCCAGGGCGTGCGGTCGGGGATGGTCCACGTCAACGACGCCACCTGCCTGGACGAGGCCCATGTGCCGTTCGGGGGACTCGGGGCCTCGGGGTTGGGCGGCCGGTCAGGCGGAGACTCGAACCTGATCGAGTTCACCGAGCAGCGCTGGGTGTCGCTGCAGCGCGGACCCGTCGAGTATCCCTATTGAGACTCAGCCACGGGGGTGCTGACGTGAGCCACCGGCAGACGACCGCGGCCGATCTCGTCGTCGTCGGTGCGGGGGTGGCCGGGCTGGCCGCCGCCGCGCGCGCCGCTGCCCTCGGACTCCACGTCGTGGTCGTCGAGAAGCGCACCGAGATCGGTGGGTCGGGAGCGCTGTCAGCTGGGATCGTCTGGACAGCGCCCGACCTCGCCACCTTCGCGCGGATCGCCCCGCTCGGCGATTCCAGGCTCGGCGCGGTGCTGGTTGAAGGCTTCGCGGCGGCGGTCGACGGCATCCGCACGCTCGGGATCGACGTCTCGGAGCGGTGGAGCGGGCAGATGGGGTTCGGGATCGCCCATCACGTCGACCTGCCGGCTCTGCTCGCGCGCTGGGCGGCCGATCTTCAAGCGGCCGGGGGAGAGCTCCAACTCGCCACTCCAGCTGACGCGCTGGCGCTCGACGAGGCCGGCGCGGTCCGCGGTGTGCACGTGGAGGGCGCGGCCGGACGCCGGCTGATCCCGGCCGGCGCGGTGCTCCTGGCAAGCGGGGGCTTTCAGGGCGACCCGGAGCTCGTCGCCGAGCTGATCGGCTCGGGAGCCGACGCGATCCCGCTGCGGGCAGCGCCGGGCAGCGCCGGCGACGGACTGCGCCTCGGGCGGGCGGCGGGCGCAGCTCTGCGCGACGGGCACGGCACGTTCTACGGCCACCTCATCCCTGACGAGATCGACGCGTGGACGGCTGACCGCTACCTGCCTCTGACCCAGTACCAGTCGGCCGCCTCGATCGTGGTCAACCTCGAGGGGCGCCGCTTCGCCGACGAGTCGCGTGGCGATGAGCTCACCAATCAGGCGACGCTGCGCCAGCCCCAGGGCCGCGCGGTGCTGATCTGCGACGAGCGGACGCGCCTGGACCACGCGGTCGGTCCCGCCTACCCCCACGGCCAGCCGATCGATCGGTTCGCCGTCGCCGCGGAGGCGGGCGCGCGCATCGTCACCGCGCGGACGATCCCCGAACTGGTGGCCGGGGTCGCGACCTGGGGCGTCGATGCCGCGGCGCTGCGGCGGACCCTCGATGACTACCGCTCGGCGGCCGCCGGGCAGGATGTGGCGCTCGATGCCGCTCTGCCCGCGCGACCCGTCGCGCTGTCGCAACCGCCGTTTTATGCCCTGGCGGTCCAACCGACGATCACGTTCCCGTTCGGAGGACTCGCCGTCGACGCGGACGGGCGGGTGCTCGATGGCGAGGCTCGGCCGGTCCCTGGCCTGTTCGCCGCGGGCGCCGACGCCGGGGGGCTCCAGGGCCCCGGCTACGTGGGCGGCCTCGTCCTGGGCATCGTGTTCGGTCCGCGCGTCGCCGAGGTCGTCGCCGCCGATCTGAGCTCGCCGCCGCCGGCGGACATCGATGTGCCGATCGGAGGAGCGCGATGAGCCGGTCGGCCGACGGCGACCCGGACGTGCTGATCGTCGGGGCCGGGCCGTCGGGAGCGGTCACCGCCCAACGGCTCGCCCAGGCCGGGATGTCGGTGCTGGTGCTCGAGCAGGGCGACTGGCCAGATTACAGCCGGGCGACGGTCACCGAGCCCGACTTCGATCTCACCGCCGCGCGTGACTGGGGGTGGGATCCCAACGCGCGCCGAGCTCCCGGCGACTATCCGATCAACGAGACGGACTCGGACATCACCGCGCTGATGTGGAACGGCGTCGGCGGCGGGACGATCGTCTATGCCGCCCAGTGGCAGCGCAACCTCCCCTCCGATTTTCGCGTGCGGACGCTCGACGGAGTCGCCGACGACTGGCCGCTCACCTACGAGGAGCTCGAGCCGTATTACGTCCGGGTCGAGCGCGACTTCGGGGTGTCGGGGCTGGCCGGGGATCCCGCGTTTCCCGCGGGGGAGGGTCCGCCGTTGCCGCCCGTGCCGATCGGAGCGATGGGCCGCCGCGTCGCCGCGGCGCACAACCGGCTCGGTTGGCACTGGTGGCCGGGCCCGAACGCGATCGCCACCCGGCCCTACCGGTCGCTGAGGCCGTGCGTCCAGCGGGCAACCTGCCTGCAGGCGTGCGCGGACGGGGCCAAGGCGAGTGTCGACCGCACCCACTGGCCGACCTGCTTGTCGCTTGGAGTAACGCTCCGGACTCGCGCCCGGGTACGCACGCTGACCCTCGGTGACGACCGGCTCGTCACCGGCGCGATCTACTACGACGCCGAGGGCCGCGAGCATCGGATCCGCGCCGGGCTGACGATCCTCTGCGCCAACGGGATCGGCACGCCGCGGCTGCTGCTCCTCTCTGGCGGCGAGCGACATCCCGACGGCCTCGCCAACTCCAGCGGGCGGGTCGGGACGCGCCTGATGATGCATCCGTTCGGCACCGTGGTCGGCCTCTTCGAGGAGCCACTGCACAGCTGGCAGGGGCCGTGGGGCCAGCACCTGCACAGCCTCCAGTTCTACGAGACCGACACCTCCCGGGGATTCGTCCGCGGCGCCAAATGGGGGCTTCAGCCCACTGGCGGGCCGATCAAGATGACGATGTCCTACCCCTGGGGCGCCGAGAACGAGATCTGGGGCCCCGGCTTCCACGACGATCTGCGCCGCCGCCTGGGTCATTCGGCGATGTGGGGGATCATCGCCGAGGATCTGCCCGAGGAGGATAACCGGGTCTCCCTCGATCCCGCGATGGTCGATGACTTCGGCATTCCGGCGGCCAAGACCACGTACCGCATGTCGGAGAACTCACGGCGGCTGATGGCCTTCCACGAGGAGCGAGCACGAGAGTCGTTGACGGCGGCGGGCGCTTATCAGACCACCGTGGCCCCGTTCATCCGGTCCACGGGATGGCATCTCCTCGGGACCGCGATGATGGGCGACGATCCCACCACGTCGGTGGTCAATCGCTGGGGGCGCAGCCACGATGTCCCCAACCTGTTCATCTACGACGGCAGCGTGTGGCCGACATCGTCGGGGATGAACCCGACGGCGACGATCGCCGCGCTCGCCCTGCGCTTCGCCGACCACCTCGTGCAGACCCGCCGCGAGCAGCCGGTGGCCAGCTGAGGAGGCGCGGCGGGATGGCGACAGACACGAGCGGATCCTCGGCGGGACGAGCGTCGGGCATCTCGATGGACGAGCGGCGGGCGTTCGCCGCGCTCGCCGACGGGATGATTCCCGCCTCGGCCGGCATGCCGAGCGCGAGTCAATCCGGCGCGCACCTGAGTGGGCTGGACGCGGTGCTCGCCGCGCGCCCGGATCTGGCCGACCCCCTTCGTGAGGCGCTCACGAGGGTGAACGCCACGCCGCCGGGCCGGTCGGCGCTCGAGGTCGTCCGCTCCCCCGGCCACGAGGACGACTGGGGGGTGCTGGGAATCGTCGTGGCCGCGGCCTACTTCGTCAACCCCGAGGTCCGAGCCGCACTCGGGTACCCGGGTCAGGAGGCGCTTCCGGTCGACGAGCTCCCCGATGACCTGGACCCCGAACTGCTCGCGTCCGTCCGCGAGCGGGGTTCCGTGTATCGCTCCACTCCGCCGGACTGAGGGCGGCGGTCGCCGCGTTTCACGCGCGCGCTGCCTTCCCGCAGACGCGCAGGCCGACCTCGGTGCCGGCGGCCTCGAGGTCGAGCTGGACCGACTGCAGGGTCTGCTGGGTCTCGGCGGCGGAGATCGTGTTGTCCGAGCGCGCCGCGGCGGCGAGCGCCTCCTCGGCGTTCTCCTCCTTGGCGACATCGTCGACGAGTCGGTTCCAGCTCCGGCGCATCGCGCTCGGCGGCTTCAGCGCGCGCAGCTCCGCCACGCCCCGTTCGGCGATGGGACGCGTCGCCGCCGCGGTCTTGATGAACGCCTGGCGCGGGCCGTCGGGGTCGTGCGCGACGTGGATGTGAGCGGTGGCGGCCGCCGCCTGCGCATCGGTGCGTGAACAGACCGCGTCCCCCTTAGCGATCAGGCTCGCCCGGCTGAGGTCGTGAGCGCTCGCACCGCACGCGGCGATTGCGCCGCAGAGGGCAAGGGCCAGTCCGGCCCCGCGCAGCGGCATCGTCCTGCGAGTCTGCGGCCTGCCCCCGTCGTGGTCCACGCGCACGATTATCGACTCCCGCGGATCACCCGGGCTCGTCGGGGCCGGTGACACCCTGAGCCGGGCGCGCCAGTGCGCCGGCCGGCTCGTGGCCGTCGAGCACCGCCGTTACCGCCTCGGCCGCCATCCGGTAAGGGGCGGTCGCCGACTCCGGCGAATACCAGGCGGAGTGCGGGTTGATGATCGTCCGCGGCCAGGAGAATGCCGGCTCGTCGACGGGCGGGGGCTCGTGCGGGAGCACGTCGAGCGCGCAGCCGCCGAGGCGCCCCGACCGCAACGCGTCGCCGAGGGCACGGTGATCGACGAGATCCGCCCGGGCACAGTTGACGAGATAGGCATCGGGGCGCATCAGCGCCAGCTCTCCGGCCCCGATCAGACCGCGCGTTGCCGGGGTGAGGAGCGCGTGGAGGGTGACGACGTCCGCGGCGGCCAGCAGCTTCGGCAGGCTGAGCATGGCGACGCCGTCCACGTCGGCGACTGCGGGATCGTGGCCGACGACGCGCATCCCCAGCGCCCGCCCCCGCCGGGCCACCTGGCGGCCGATCCGGCCGAGTCCGACGATCCCCAGTGTCGCGCCGGCAACGCGGCGCGGCGGCGCCGGGCGCTCGTCCCACACGCCGTCGCGGGCGGCGCGGTCGAGCAGCACGACGCCGCGCAGCAGGGCGAGCGCGAACGCCATCGCGTGCTCGGCCACCTCCTGATCGCAGTAGCCGGGACAGTGGGTTGCCCATGCGCCGGCCGCGGCGATCGCGTCGAGATCGAGGTGATCAAAGCCGGTGGCGGTGGCGGCGACGATGCGCACGGCGGGCAAGCCCTCCAGCTCGGCCGGCCCCACCGGCGTCTCCGGTGAGACGAGCACCGCGACGACATCGGGGGCGACGGGGACGGCGCCGGCCCGCTCCACGCGAACGTTGCCATGGCCGGCCAGGACGTCTGAGACCGTCTCCGTCGCACCGGCGGGATCGAGTAACAGCACCCGCTTCATCGGCCCAGGGCGTCGGCGATCCGGGCGCCGACGGCGTCCATCAGCTCCTCGTCGCCGGTCGTCACCCGGATGAACCCGGGCAGCCCGAGCTCCGAGCCCGGCCGGATGAGCACGCCGTCGCGGGCGAGCACGTCGGCGATGCGCCGGTCGTCGTCACGCAGCTCGAGCAGCACGAAGTTTGCGTCGGAGTCCAGCGCGCGCACGTCGTGGCCGGCGAGGGGCGCGACGAGCCGCCTTCGGGCGCGGCGGACCTGTTCGCGGCGCGGCGGGAGCCGATCGGTCCGGCGCAGGCTCGAGAGCCCGGCGCTCAGCGCCGCCCGGTTGACGTTGAACGGCTCCTGCACGGCGTTGACGTGGGGGGCGAGCGACGGGGGCACGAGCATGTAGCCGAGCCGCAGCCCGGCCAGGCCGAAGATCTTGGAGAAGGTGCGGAGCACGATCACCGGGCGGCCGGCGCGGATGTCGGCGAGCCGGTCGATGCGGTCGGCCGGCGCAATGTAGTCGCGGTAGGCCTCGTCGGCGACGGCGATGCACCCTTCCGGGAGCGCGTCGAGGAACGCGCTCCAGCCGCGTCCGTCGAGCCGCAGGCCGGTTGGGTTGTTCGGATCGCAGATCCAGACGAGCTTGGCGCGGTGGGCGCGGGCGGCGGCGGCGAGCGCGTCGAGGTGCAGCGCCAGCGTGTCGCTGTTGCGGACGCGCACGATCCGGGCCCCGGCGATGGCGCATGCCTGGGCGTAGAGGCCGTAGGTGGGCTGAGGGATGACCACCGGGTCGCCCGTCGACACGAAGGCGGCGATCACCGCGAGCGTCAGCGCCTGGATGCCATGGCCGGGGATCACCTGACCGGGGTCGGCTCCGGCCCAGCCGGCGATCGCCTCGGTCAGCCGCGCGTACGCCTCCTCGGGGTACGCCCACACTGAACCGAGGTCGGCGGCGACCTCCTCGAGCACCCCGGGGAGCGGCCCGAACAGGTTCTCGTTCCAGTTGAGCCGGAGCATGTCGCGCCGCCCGTAGCGCGCCTTGACCTCGGCGGCGCTGATCCCCGGGACGTACGGCCCCACCCCGCGGACCGAGGGACGCAGCAGCCCCTCGAACGTGGCGACGCTCATGGCGTCGGCGCCGCCGCGGCGATCCGGGTGCGCAGGACGACCGCGGCCGGCCCAGGCTGCCCGAGCGCCCACTCGAGTTGCTCGCCGGCGTCGTCGGGGCCGGCCACCCGCACCGGCACCCCGAATCCGGCGGTGACGGCGGCGAGGTCGGCCCCGGGAAGCTCGACCGACGTCGTCTTGCCGAACGCTGTGGCCTGGTACTCGCGCAGGATGCCGTAGCCCCCGTCGTCGACGATGAGCAGCGTGGCCGCGAGCTGATGCTGGGCGGCGGTGCCGAGCTCGGCGAGCGCGTACTGCAGACCGCCGTCGCCCACGACCGCGAGCACGGTGCGCTCCGGGTTGGCGAGCCGGGCGCCGAGCGCCGCCGGCCACGCATAGCCCAGCGTCCCCGATCCGAGCGGGTACAGGAACTGCTGCCCGGCGGCGAGTCGCAGATGCGGCGCTGCCCAGTAGCCGAGGATCGTCATGTCCCACACCGTGATCGCGTCCGGAGGGAGGACGCGCTCGATCGTTGCCAGCAGCCGGCGCTCGGCGTCGCGGCCCTGTGACTGCAGCCCGGCACGGATCCGCCGGCGCACGGCGGCAGCGCGGGCGGCGCCGCCCGACCGCGGTCCGGGCGTCAGCACGCCGATCAGCGCCCGCAGCGTCGCCTGTGCGTCCCCCACCAGGGGCAGGGCCGGATACGTGGCCCCGACCCGCGCCGGGGCGGCATCGAGGTGGATCAGCCGTCCTGTGAAGCGCAGCGCGTACTGGCCGGTCGTCTCCGCCCCGAGCTCGGTGCCGACGCCGAGGACGACGTCGGCCTCCGCCAACAGCTCCTGGAACGCGGCCTCGTCGCAGCCGCTGCCGACCGACAGCGGGTGATCCTCGGGGAGCGCCCCCTTGCCCATGTACGTCGTGGCGACCGGCGCGTCGAGCAGCTCGGCGAGCGCGCGCAGCTCCGCCTGCGCGCGTGAGCGGATGACGCCCCCACCCGCCCACAGGACGGGTCGGTCGGATCCCTCCAGCAGGATGGCGGCCTGTTCGACGGCGGCCTGGGGCGCGGCGCGGCGTTCCGGCTGTGACCCCGGCGTCCCGGTCCACGGCGACAGGACGGGGCCGGTGAGCAGGTCGACGGGAATCTCGACGTAGACGGGGCCGCTTGGCGGCGCACCGGCGATTCGCCACGCCTCGGCGAGCAGCCCGGGGATCGACGCGGCGCTCTCGGCGCGGACGGCATGCTTGACCAGCGGCGCAAACGACGCCAGCTGATCGGTCAGCTCGTGGAGGTAGCCGCGCCCGCGCCCGACCATGTCGCTCGGGATCTGGCTGGCGATCGCGACGATCGGGACGTGGGCGCTCGCCGCCTCCATCACCGCCGTGAGCGAGTTCAGCGCCCCGGGGCCGGTCGACAGCAGGAGCGGCGCCGGTCGCCCGCTGCTGCGGGCGTACCCGTCGGCGGCGAACCCGGCAGACAGCTCGGTCCGGGTGCCGTATGCCGTCACCGAGCTCGTCCGCAGCCCTTCCCAGATCGCCAGGGAATGGATGCCGGGAACCCCAAAGGCGACGTCCGCCCCGAGCGCCGCGAGGGTGTCGGCGACGAGGTGGCCGCCGATCCGCGTCGTCGCCGGCGTGGTCGTCATCGGCGGTCCGCCGTCATCAGCGCGTCGAGCCGCTCGGTGTCGACTCGCAGCTGCTCGGCGGCGAACCCCACCAGCAGCGTGCGCATCCGCTGCGGGGTGCTCCAGCGATAACCGACGACCGTCTCGAACCCGAGTCCGTCGACGACGGCGATCAGCCGTGGCGTGACGACGTCAATTCCGGCCACCGGGGCGAAGTGTCCGCTCGCGGCGCCGTCGCGGACGACGTCGAAGAACAGCGAGCGCCAGCGCTCGGACAGGTCCTCGAGGGCGGGCAGCCGATCGGGCGAGCGCAGCACCAGCGCCCACATCTCGATCCAGAGCACGTACTCGTCGCGCCGGGCCTTCGGTTCCGAGTACGGGATGGCGAGATCGAGGAGAGCGGCGAGGCGCTCGGTGGCGCCGGCGGCGGAGGACGACGGCACCCGGTCAAACAACCGGTCCGACGCCCACCGCAGAGCCGCCACCAGGACCCTCCTGCTTGGAGTCGAAGTAGTAGTGGATCGTGCCGGTGGAGGTCCCGGCGGCCCGGGCGATGTCGCCCACGCGCGTGTCGGCGAGGCCGCGCGCGACGATCGCCCGGCAGGCAGCGGCGAGGATCTCGTCGGGACGCGCCGGGTGGCGGAGCGGACCGTCGGTGCGGCGGAGCTTGGTCGTGGGGGCGCCGGCGGTCACCGCGCCGGGACCTTAACTGACGCGTCAGTTGAGGTCAACGAGCACGGCCCGGGTGCCCTCGAGCACCGCCTCCTCGAGCGTCCGCGGGCCGAGCACGTCTCCGGCCCGCACCGCGCCCGGGTGCGACTCCAGCTCCCGCCACAGGTCATCGGCCGGTGCTCGGCCCTGGGCGAGGACGAGAGTGGCGATCTCGGGCAGCGGCCGGCGGCGGCCCGAGAACACGTGGCGCAGATCGACCTGACCACCGGCGGCGGCGAGCTCGTGGTGATGCAGGATGTCCACCCCCAGGTCGTCGAGCCGCGCCAGGTAGAGGTTGCGCTGGTACTGATGCAGCGTCTCGCCCGGCACCGGCGCGGCGCAGGCGAGCGACACCCGGATCCCGGCGCCGGCGAGGCGCTCGGCCGCGTCCAGCCCGTCCCACCCGCCGCCCCAGTCGGCGACCAATGCCGGGCCGACGACCTGCGCCGGGGCGCGGATCGCGTCCCACGCCGAGACCGCCGGGTGAGACAGGCCGGGGAGCTCGGGGAGATACGGCCGCGCCCCGGTGGCGACGACGATGAGATCGAACCCGTCGGCGAGTCCGGCGTCCGCCTCGGTTGCGAGCTCGCAGGTGACGCCGGCGGCCCGCAGGCGGGCGCCGGTGGAGCGACGGTAGCGCTCCCACAGCTCGAGGTGGGCGGGGGCGAGCCCGGCGAGGCGCAGCTGCCCACCGAGCTCCGGCTCGCGCTCCACCAGCGTGACCGCGTCGCCGGCCACGGCAGCCTCGATCGCCGCCGCCGCTCCGGCAGGCCCGCCGCCGATGACGAGCGTCCTGCGCCGCCGCGGCGCCGCGGCGGTCCGACGCGGTGGGAACTGCTGCTCACGGCCGGTGCGGGGGTTGACGGCGCACCCGATCGGGACCCCCGCGTGATAGTGGCCGATGCACGCCTGATTGCAGCCGACGCACTCCACCACCTCGCCGGCGCGACCGTCGAGCGTCTTGGCGATCAGCTGTGGGTCGGCGATCAGCGCCCGCGTCATGCCGACGAGATCGGCGGTGCCGACGGCGATCAGGCGGTCGGCATCGGCGGGATCGACGATACGGGTCGCGGCCACGATCGTCGCCTGGGGCACCGCGGCCCGGATCGCGGCCGCCGGCTCGGCGATCGCGGCGGCGGGCGCCGGCGGCGGGGGCGCGATCCACGTGGACGCGGCCGGATGGGCCGAGTGCCCGAGGACGAGCGACACGAAGTCCACCAGACCGGCGTCGTGCAGCCGCGCAGCGATCTCCGCGCACTGCGCCGGACCGAGGCCACCGGGGACGAGCTCGTCGGCGGACAGGCGTGCGCCGACCGCCATCCGATCGCCGGCCGCGGCGCGCACCGCCTCCAGGATCTCGGTCGCGAACCGCATCCGCGCCGCCAGATCCCCGTCGTAGGCGTCGCCGCGCCGGTTGCTCAGCGCCGACATGAACTGGGCGGGGAGGTATCCGTGCGACATCGAGACCTCGATGCCGTCGACACCCCCGGCGGCGGCGTGGCGGGTGGCGACAGCGTAGCCGTCGATCAGCTCGGCGATCTCCCGCGTGGTCAGCGCGCGCGGCTCGGACTTGAACCGGAGACTCGGGATCGCCGACGGCGCGACCGCCGGCGCCTTCGGAGAGCTCGAGATCTGCTCGCGCCCCCCGTGGAACAGCTGCACGAACAGACGGGCGCCGGCGGCGCGCACCGGTTCCCCGAGGCGCCGGTAGGCGGGCACGATCGCCGGCAGGAAGCCGCCGATCGTGTGCGCCGTCAGCAGCCCGGTGGGATGCACCGCCGTCGCCTCCAGGAAGATCGCCGCGACCCCGCCGCGCGCCCGGGCCTCGTGGTATGCGAGCAGGTCGTCGGTCGGGAGGTGGTCGTGGACGAGGCTTGTCTGGTGCGACGTCGAGACGACGCGGTTGCGCAGCGCGATCGGCCCAACCTGCAACGGCGACAGCAGGCTGGCGAGCCGGCTCATCGGCTGGCGGCGGGAACCCGCTCGGGCTCAGACCAGCGCGTGTCCGCGGGCGCCGGCATGGGTTCCGCCGGCTGTGCCTCGGTCGACGCGCCCGCGCCCAGGCGCGCCCGGACCACCGGCACGAGCGTCAGGAGCATGATCGCCGACAGGGCGATCAGCGGCACGGCGTCGCTCGTCGCCTGCGACAGGTTCGCCGCGACCGGCGCCCCGATGGTCTCGCCGAGCGCCCACGCCACGTTGAGCATCAACGTCGCCACCACCAGGGGGATCCCGACCCGGTCGGCGGTGTCGGTGATGATCGCCATCGCCGGAATCGTGTACGCGGTCAGCGGGCCGCCGAGGGCGATCGCGGCGACGATCGCCAGCAGCACCGCGGAATGGGGCACCGGCAGCAGGGCCATCAACACGGCGGTCATCGTCAGCCCCAGGGCGAGCGGCAGGGCGGCCCCGCGACGGTCGACGAGCCGGCCGATCGGACCAGAGGCGCGGGTGCTGATCAGCGAGGCGACGAGGAACGTCGCCCCGATCATGACGCCGCTCGCGCCCAGCCGGGAGAGGCGCAGCGGCAGCAGCGTTCCGGTGGCGCCGATCGTGGCGGCCTCGAGCAGGATCAGCCACGAGCCGAGGAGGATCTTCGGGGTTCGCGCCGCCGCCCGCAGCGAAGTGGCGGAGCCGGTCCCGGCCCACTCGTGCGGGGGCTCGGGGTGGCGCAGCGTCCACGCCGCCAGCGCGAACGAGACCGCGCCGACGGCGGCGAACACCGGCCGGGTGCCGACGGTGACCGCCAGCGTGCCGAGAATCGGGCCCAGCAGGGTGCCGAAGATCGCGGCGGCGAACACCGATCCGAGGACCGCCCCGCGCCGCTCACGCGGCGCGACCGCGATCACCCAGGTGAGGCCGCCACCCCAGATGAAGCCGCAACCGGCGCCCTGGATGAAGCGCAGGGCGTCGAGCGTGCCGATCTCGGTGCCGAAGCCGAACAGGGCAATCGAGACCGCGAACAGCAGCAGTCCGATCAGCGTCGTTCGCCGGACGCCGAACCGCCCCGCGATCCACGCGCCGAGCAGCGACCCGGGCAGGATGCCGGCGGGGTAGGCGGCGGCGAGCAGCCCGACCGCGGGCTTGGACGCGCCGAACGCGTGGGCGTAGTGCGGCAGCACCGGCGTGACCGCCGAATACATCGCCGACTCGAACAGCAGCAGGACGGAGATGAGCACGACGATCGGCCGCTCGGGGCCACCGTTGGTTGCGGCGAGTGCGGCTCGCCGGGAGCGCAGAACATTGATGACCGCGCTCATGCGCTCACCACCAGCGCGGCCGCCAGCCGGCGCAGCCGAGGGCGCAGATCGCCCTCGGCGCCGGTGGCCAGCTGCTCGATCATCAGCCCATCGGTGGCGGCGAGCAGCAGCTCGGCGTCCTCCCGCGGATGGGCGGAGCCCGCCCGCGCCAGCAGTCGCTCGAGCGTGACCAGATACGCCTCGGTCCAGCGCTGGGCGATGTCGCGCAGGGCCGGCCGGCGCGCGGCCTCGAGCAGCAGCGCGAAGGTCGCGATCAGCGACGCCCGGCTGCACTGCGAATCGTCGTCGCAGGTGTCGGCGATCGCCGACACGACCGCGTCGAGCGGGTCCTCGGCGCCGCCCTCATCCACCGCCGCGGCGTGCGTCACCAGGCGGGCCGTGTCACGGTCGGCGGCGAGCTCGAGCGCGGCGGTCAGCAGGTGCTCCTTGGACTGAAACCAGTACGTGGTGGAGGCGAGCGGAAGCTCGGCCACCTCCGCCACCCGGCGATGGGTGACGGCATCCGGTCCGACCTCGGCGACGATGCGCAGCACCGCCTCGAGCAGCGCCTCGCGTCGCGCGGCGCCACGCGGGCGGGAAGCCTTGGCGTCGTGAGTCGTCGTGATCATCATTGGTACAAGTGTACCAATAGTGGTACAGATGTACCGGACGCAGCTTCGGGGACCGCGGCGGCTCAGGCGGCGAGCAGACGCCGGAGCTTCGCCGGCGTGTCCTCGTCGGGCAGCGGCGAGTACAGGATCATCCGCTGCTCCGGCGTCTCCTGGGGGTTGAACACCGCGTGCTCGAACTGCATCCTCCCGACCACCGGGTGCAGGACCGTCTTGCGCCCGATGGCGGATTGCGCGACCTCGTGACGCTTCCACGCCTTGCAGAACTCGGGGCTCGACTTCCGCAGCGTGTTGATCAGCTGATCGAACTGGGGATCGCCGATGTGGCGGGCGCTGTCGGCGCGGAACTTGGCCACGAGCAGCCGTGTGCTGCGCTCCCAATCGGGAAAGATCTGTCGGCGCGCGGGATCCATGAAGTGCATCCACACGTGGTTGCGAGCGGGCTTGGGCACGGCGTCGAAATCGCCGAACAGAGCGCATGCCGCCGAGTTCCACGCCAGGTAGTCCCAGCGCCGGCCGAGCACGAACGCCGGGTTGGGGCCGAGGTTCTCGATCAGTCGCCGCACCGTCGGCGCGACCCGCTCGTCGGTCTTGCACGGCGGCGGATGCTCCCCGCGCCCGAGCAGCACGAGATGGGTTCGCTCGGCGGGTGTCAGGCGCAGCGCCCGGGACAGCGCCTCGAGGACGTCGAGCGACGCGCGGACATCGCGGCCCTGCTCGAGCCACGTGTACCACGTCGTTCCCACGCCGGCGAGGTGGGCGACCTCCTCGCGGCGCAGCCCCGGAGTGCGCCGGCGACCGCCGCTTGGCAGCCCCACGTCCTCCGGCTTGAGATGGGCGCGACGCTTGCGCAGGAAGTCCGCCAGCTCCTCTCGGCGCCGGTCGGCGGTGGCCCCGACGATCTGCGGGGTGGCTTCGGCCGGCGGATCGATCGCGATGGGGGGGATCTCGACTACCAGGATAACTCCTTCTCTTGTACCTGGATAAGCATGATCGCATCATGCTCTCATGCACGCAACCAGAAATCGTCTTCAGGGCCGGTTGGCATCGACGAACGCACTGCTGGCGGTCGTCTGCCTCGCCCAGTTCATGGTCATCCTCGACGTCTCGATCGTCAACATCGCGCTGCCGTCGATCCGCGGCGGCCTCGGGTTCTCGACCACCGGGCTGCAGTGGGTCGTCAACGCCTACACGCTCACCTTCGCCGGCCTGCTGATGCTCGGCGGCCGCTCGGCGGACCTGCTCGGACGCCGGCGGGTGTTCCTGGCGGGGACGGCGATGTTCGCCCTCAGCTCGCTGGCCTGCGCGCTGGCGAGCTCCAGGGGGCTGTTGATCGGCGCGCGTGGCATTCAGGGGATCGCCGGCGCCATCACCTCCCCGGCGACGCTCTCGATCATCACGAGCACCCTTCCCGAGGGGCGCGAGCGCAATCGCGGCCTCGGGCTGTGGGGGGCAATGGGCGCGCTCGGCGCCTCCTCGGGCGCGCTGCTCGGCGGCGTCCTCACCCAGTCGTTCGGCTGGCAGGCGATCTTCGCCGTCAACATTCCCCTCGGCGCGATCGTCGTCGGGCTGGGGCTGCTGGCGATCCCGCCGATCGCCCCCGTCCAGGATCGCGGGCGGCACTTCGACGCTCTCGGGGCGACGCTGATCACGGGAAGCCTGATCGGGATCGCGTTCGGGATCGTGCGCACCGACACGCTCGGCTGGGGCTCGGCCGGGGTGCTGGCGCCGCTGGCCGCCGGCGTGCTCCTGCTGGCCGCGTTCGTCTTCGTCGAGGCGAAGGTCGCCGGCGCACCGCTCGTCCCGCTGTCGATCTTCCGCATCCGCCGGCTGCGCGCGGCCAACCTGATCGTGCTGCTGATGTACGGCGCCAACTTCCCGGCATGGTTCTTCATCACCCTGTACCTGCAACAGGTGCTCCACTTCAGTGCGATCGAGGCGGGCCTCGCGTTCCTGCCGATGACGCTGTCGATCTTCACCGGCTCGACCCTGGCGCCGCGGGTCGTCGCCCGGTTCGGGACCCGGCCGGTGATCGTGACCGCGCTGCTCTCCATGTCGGTCGGCGCGGTCCTGCTCACCGGCATCTCGCCCGGTGGCACGTATGCCGGGGACGTCCTCGCCGGGTCCGTGCTGCTGGCGCTCGGGATGGGGTTCTCGCTCGTCCCGGCGACGATCGTCGCGATGCAGGGTGTCGACCGCAGCGAGAGCGGGATCGCATCAGGGCTGCTCAACACGTCGCGCCTGATGGGGGGTGCCCTCGGGCTCGCGATTCTGAGCACGATCGCGTCGACCGCGACCCGGCACGACACCGGCGTGAGCGCCGCCCGGGCCCTGACCGACGGCTTTGACCTCGCGTTCACGGTGGCGGTCGGGTTCGCGCTGGCGGGCGCCGCCATCGCCGCATTCGCGCTGCGGCCGGTGGCGGAGATCGCGCCGGTCGCCGACCTCGCCGAGCCGCTGGAGAACGACGAGCAGGCGCTCGCCGCGTGACGCGCCCGGCGACCCGTGTCCCGGGCGCCCCGCCCGCGGTGCCCCGCGGCGTCCGGCGACCGTGACAACCCGGACAGGAACTGACCTCAATCGCCCGTAGGGTCGCTCCCGTTGATCATCTAACACGAAGGGAGCCCGGGATGGATATGAAGCTCGAGCTGGTGGCAGTGCCGGTCACGGACGTCGACCGCGCGAAGGCGTTCTACGCCGAGCGGGTCGGCTTCAACGCCGACCACGACCACACCGTCAGCGACGAGGTCCGGTTCGTGCAGCTGACGCCGCCCGGGTCCGCCTGCTCGATCGCGCTCGGCAAGGGCGTGACCGACGCAGAGCCGGGCAGCGTCAAGGGCCTGCAGCTGACCGTGGCCAGCGCGGAGGATGCTCGGCTGCAGCTGGCCGGCCGCGGTGTCGACGTCTCCGACGTGCAGGAGTTCCCGTGGGGAAGGTTCGTCTTCTTCGAAGACCCCGACGGGAACCGCTGGTCGATCCAGGAGCTCCCGCCGCGTGGGTGAGGACAGTCTCCACGGTGGCGTGCCCGAGGGGTACGCCACCGTCACCCCTTGGATCATCTCCGCGGACACGGCCCGGCTGCTGGCGTTCGTCGCCGACGCGTTCGGCGGCGAGGAGCTCGGTCGGCTCGCGAACCCCGACGGGGTGATCGAGCACGCCGAGATGCGAATCGGCGGCGCGATCGTGATGGCGTTCGATGCGCGCCCCGGCTGGCCGGCCACGCCGGCGTTCCTGCGGCTGTTCGTACCTGACGCCGATCGCGCGTACGAGCGCGCGCTCGCCGCCGGAGCGACCGGGGTCACCGACGTGACGCGGCTGTTCTTCGGAGACAAGGTCGGCCGGGTCCGTGACCCCCTCAGCAACCTCTGGTGGATCCAGGAGCGGGCCGAGATCGTCGATCCGGTGCAGCAGGCGTACCGCGCCGCCGAGCCGCGGAGCGCCGCGGCGATGGCCTACGTCCAGGAGTCGCTCGACACCGAGATGAAGATCCGCGCGTGGGGTGGAGGCCGAAATTCCCTGACGCGACCGGCTTGGGGCGAGGGGTCGCGTCGCTCCGTACCCGCATAGCGGTCATTTCCCGACGCGACCCCGGCGCGGCCCGGGGTCGCGATCTGCAGTATTCCCCCCGGAGCCGGCCCGTCGCCCGTCACGCCTGCTGCAGAGCCCGGTCCGATGACGCGTATTGATCGGACTCGGCCGCCGCGAGCTCGTCGGCGTCGTGGTGCGCGTCAGCGCGCAGGATCAGCAGCGCCAGCAGCCCGGAGATGCCGGCGGCGACGCCACACACGACGTAGCCGAACGAGTAGGCATTGCCCAGGGCGTGAAACGCCGTCTCTTTGAGCGGATTGAGCGGCACGGTGTGGCCATTGGGAAGATGGGCGGTCGCGGGCACGCCGTTGGCGCCGAGTGGACCCGACTTGACCGCGCCGACCGCTTCGGCGAGCTTCTGACGTTGCGCCGGCGGCGCATGCGCCACCGATCCATAGAACCCGTTCAGAGCATGGGCAAGCTTGGGGCTGGCGGCAATCTGAGAGTGGATCGTCGACGCGGCGCGGCTGAGCGCGATCGCGCCGATCAGCGCCGGCCCGAGGGTGAAGCCGAAGTCGCGCAACAGGCTCGTCGTCGCGCTCGCCATGCCGGCGAGGTTGATGCGCACCGTGTTGACCGCCACCGCGGTGACCGACGAGATGGCAAACGCGAACCCGATGCCGACGAGCGCCAGCGGCGCGATCATCGGCACGATCGAGTGGTGCGAGACCGGAACCGTCGACGCCCAGAAGTCGCCGGCGGCGATCAGGACGAATCCTCCACCGAGCAGCCAGCGCGGGTTGATCCGCGGCATCGCCCACGAGACGACCGGCAGCAGCACGAGGGCGAATCCCTGCAGGAGGACGAACGCGAGCGAGGTCCGGAGCGGGCTGAACCCCTGAATTGACGCGAACCGGATGCTGGAGGCGTAGGCGGTGCCGAGGAACGCGAACATGCCGAGCACGGTGACGAACGCTGTGATCGCAAACGCCCGGTTCTCGAACAGCTCCAGCCGGAGCAGCGGCGCGCGGGTGCGTCGCTCCGCCATGATGAACAGCACCATGAACACGGCCGCGATGACGAAGCCGAGAATCACCTCCGTGCTGCCCCACCCGGCGGTCGGGGCCTGGATCACCGCGAACAGCAGCGCGAACAGCGAGATGGCGATCGTGATCTGCCCGGGCCAGTCGAGCGACCGGCCCTCGGGCGAGGAGGAGTTGCGGGCCCACACCGCGGACACGCCCGCGCTGATCAGAGCCAGCAGCATGACGGCGAGGAAGGCCCAGCGCCAGCTGGCGTGTGCGTCCGAGCCCCACTTCAGCTTCGCGACGAGTCCGCCGATCACAGGCGAGATGAAGCCGCCGGTGGAGAGCGCCGCGGCATAGATCGCGATCACCCGCCCCCGCTCGCGCGCGTTGTGCGTGGCGGCGGCCACCACTGCCAGCGAAGTGGGGAACAGCACGGCCGCGCCGATGCCGGCCAGGGCCTGGCCGATCCAGAGCACGAGCACCCGCGTGTCGGTCGACGCGGACGTGCCGGGGGTCAGCACGGAGACAAGCTCTCCGGTGGCGAGGATCAGCGCTCCGCCGACGAGCAGCCGCTTGCGCCCGAACATGTCCCCGAGCACGCCGAACGTGAGCTCGAGGAGGGTCACCGGGACGAGGAAGGCGTCCGAGATCCAGGTGAGCTGTGAGGCGCTGGTGCCGAGATCGAGCTGGAAGAGACCGTTCAGCACGGCGGGGATGGCGAGTGCCACCTGTCCCACGCACACGGCGATCGCCGCGGCGACCAGCGTGCCTCTCGTCAGGTCACCGACGAAGAACGATCGCGTCTCCGACGGGGCAGGGCCCGTCATCGCGCCTTCCGTGGTCATGCAGACCCCCCTCCAGTGCTGTGGTCACCGCCCCCGTGCTCGAGTCCGAGCAGGCGCGCGGCGTTGTCTTTCAGGACAAGTGGACGAACGTCGTCTCTGATCGGTAGCTGTTCGAAGTCAGAGAGCCAGCGGTCAGGCGTGATCAACGGGTAGTCGGACCCGAACAGCATCTTGTGCCGGAGCCGGGTGTTGGTGTACTGGATGAGGTTCTCTGGGAAGTACTTCGGGGACCACCCCGAGAGGTCGATGTAGACGTTGGGCTTGTGCACCGCGATCGCCAGGGCCTCGTCCTGCCAGGGGAACGAGGGGTGAGCCAGGATGATCTGCAGCTGCGGGAAGTCGGCGGCCACGTCGTCGACGCACATCGGGTTCGAGTACTTCAGGCGCACGCCACCGCCGCCGGGCATACCTGCTCCTATCCCGGTTGTGCCCGAGTGAAACAGCGCGATCAGGCCGGCCTCGGCGATCACCTCGTAGAGCGGGTAGTGATCGCGGTCGTTGGGCCAGAACGCCTGAGTGTTCGGATGGAACTTGAAGCCGCGGACCCCGGCGTCGATGAGCTCGCGCGCCTCGCGCACCGCCAGCTTGCCCTTGTGGGGGTCCACACTCGCGAACGGGATCAGGATGTCGGGGTTCTCGCGGGCGACGGCGAGGACCTCGCCGTTGCCCAGCCGGCGGCGGCCCATGCCGGCCTCGTCGTCGACGTTGAAGATGACGGCGAGGATCTTGCGCTCGCGGTAGTAGGCGGCGACCTCGGCCGCGCTCGGCTGCGGTGGACTGCCCCCGAAGTACGAGGCCGCGGCGGTCAGCACTTCGGTGGTGACCGGATCCTGGGGCTGACCCTCGTTGCGCTCGGCGTGCACGTGCACGTCGATCGCGACGAGCTCGTCGACGTCGACCATCACGCCCGGGCCTCCGTGTTAAGGTGCAGCTCCGGCAGCTCGATGCCGGAGCGCTGCAGCTTGCCGGCGAAGTTCGCCGGCCACTCGGCGGCGATCTCGTCGGCGCTCCAACCGCCGTCCTGGTAGGCGCCGGCGATCTCCGCGGGATGTGAGTAGAGCGTCAGCTTGTCGCCGCCGATGCCGATCGCCTGGCCGGTGATCCCCGCGCCGGCATCGCTCGCCAGGAACACGACCAGCGGTGCGCAGTCCTCGGGCATCCCGATGGCATGGTCGCGGCGAACCTCGCGCGGGAGCGGCTGCCCGGCGTCCACCCGTTCCACCAGCGGCTCGTAGACGGGGATGCTCGCCGTCATCTGGGTCCATGCCGTCGGCACGATGGCGTTGACGGCGATCTGGCTGCGGGCGAGCTCGAGCGCCCACGTCCGGGCGAACGCGACGATCCCGGCCTTGGCGGCGGCGTAGTTGCACTGTCCGAAGTTCCCGAACTGACCGGCGGGAGAGCCGACGACGATGATGCGCCCGCCGTCGCCCTGAGCGCGCATCTGGACGGCGGCCGCGCGGGCGCACGTGAACGTCCCCCGCAGATGGGTGCGGATGACGAGGTCGAAGTCCTCGTCGGTCATCTTCCAGAGAACTCGGTCACGCAGGACGCCGGCATTGGTCACCATGACGTCGAGCCGGCCGAACTCGCTCACCGCGCGGTCCACCAGCGCCTGCGCGGCCTCGGAGTCGCCGATCGCCGTCGCCACAGACACGGCCCGGCCACCCTGCGCGGTGATCTCCTGCGCCGTCTGCGCCGCCGTCGCCTCATCGAGATCGTTGACGACGACGGCGGCCCCGGCGGCGGCCAGCGCGACCGCGTAGGCCCGTCCCAGCCCTCGCCCGCTGCCGGTCACGATGGCGACCTTGTCGTCGCACCGGACGCCGCTCATGCGTAGTACCGGATGACGGTGTGCGCGACCACGGCCGGTCGCTCGGAGCCCTCGACCTCGATCGTCGCGAGCATCTTCGCCTGCAGGCCGCCCGTGATCTCGGTCACCTCGGTGATCTCGGCCGTGCCCCGCCAGCGGCCGCCGACGGGGAGCGGCGCGGGAAAACGCACCTTGTCAAGGCCGTAGTTGACGCTGGTGGCCGCGTCGGTCACCTGCAGCCGCTGGGTGATCGGCGCGAGCAGCGACAGCGACAGGAAGCCGTGGGCGATCGTGCCGCCGAACGGCGTCTGCGCGGCGCGCTCCGGGTCGACGTGGAGGAAGTTGTGGTCGCCGGTCAGGTCGGCGAACCGGGTCACCTGCTCCTGGCTGCACTCGGTCCACTCGGTGGGCCCGAGGCGGTGGCCGGCGACCTCGCGCAGCCCCGCCATGTCAGTGACCAGATCGTTGGCCGTCACGCTGTTCATGCTCGCTCCCTTGATCTCTCGTCCGTCCGTCCGCACTCCGCTTGCATATCAGGTTCCCGAATATTATCCTGTTGTCAAGTGAGCACTGCCACGACCTCCCTCGAACCCAGCCGGACCGGCGACCTCGGCTGGCCACTGCAACGCGCGGCCGACCTCTACGCCGACGCCCCGGCCATCGTCGACGGTGAGCGGGCGGTGACCTACGGACAGCTCGCCCGGCGCGCCGGCGCGCTGGGCGCCGCCCTGGACGCACTCGCGCTGCCGACGGGAGCCCGAGTCGGGTGTCTCGGCGCCAACTCCCTCGCCCACGTCGAGTGCACGCTGGGGGTGCCGACGTTCGGCCGGGTGCTCGCCGATCTCAACCTCCGCCTCACCCCGGCCGAGCTCGCCTACATGGTCAACGACTGCGCGATCGAGGTCCTCGTCGTCGACCGCGACCGGCTGGAGGTCGGCCGCGCGCTGCGCACCGACTGTCCGAGCCTCCGCGAGCTCGTGCTCGACACGGAAGGACAGTGCCCCGAGGACTGCACCCCGTATGAAACCCTCGTGGACCGGGCGCCGGTCGATGCGCCCCCCGTCGCCCCGGACGCTCTGGCGGCGATCTCCTACACCGGGGGCACGACCGGGGCGCCGAAGGGCGTCATGCTCAGCCACGGCAACCTGCTCGCCAACGCGCGGCACAACCTGATCGCGACCGGCCACACCCGTGAGGACTGCTGGCTGCACGTCTGCCCGATGTTCCACGTGGCGGGAACGGCGAACCTGTTCGCGTGCACGTGGGTGGGCGCCAAGCAGGTCGTCCTGCCGAGGTTTCAGGCCGACTCGGTCGTCGCGACGATCCGGCGTGAGGAGGTCACGCACACCGTGCTCGTGCCCACCATGCTCGCCCTGCTGCTCGAGGAGCTCGAGCAGGGCGCTCCGGACGATCTGCCCTCCCTGCGCCACGTGCAGTACGCCGCGTCGCCGATCACTCCCGACGTGCAGCGCCGCGTTCTGCAGCGCTTTGCCTGCGACATCGCCCAGTTCTACGGCATGACGGAGGCAGCGCCGACGGTCACGCATCTGCCGCCGGAGGATCACCGGCGTGGCCAGCGTGGCGACGAGCCGTTCGCGCGTCGGCTGCGGTCGATCGGCGTCCCGGTGGTGGGAGTCCAGGCGCACGTGCGCGGCCCCGACGGCGCGCAGCTCGGGCCGGGCGAGGTCGGCGAGCTGTGGGTCCAGGGCCCGAACGTGATGCTCGGCTACTGGAACCGGCCCGAGGCGACGCAGGCCGCGCTCGTCGGGGGCTGGTATCGGACCGGCGACGCGGCTCGCGCCGACGACGACGGCTACCTCTATCTCGTGGACCGTCTCAAGGACATGATCATCACCGGCGCCGAGAACGTCTACTCGATCGAGGTCGAGGCGGCGCTCGGCGAGCACGCGGCGGTCGCGGAGGCGGCGGTGTTCGGCATCCCGGATCCGCGGTGGGGGGAGTCGGTTCACGCCGTCGTCACCGTCAGCGAGGGCGCGGTCGTGACCGTGGATGAGCTCGTCGAGCACTGCCGGGCGCTGATCGCCGGCTACAAGATCCCGCGCACGATCGACATCCGTCCCGAGGCGTCTGCCGAGATCGGCCGCCGGCAAGCTGCTCAAGAACACGCTCCGCGACCCGTTCTGGGTCGGTCACGAGCGCCGCGTCAACTGATGCGCCGGCGCCCGGCGAGTTCGTCGACCGCCGCCGACGCGCGCGCCGACGAGCCGTCGATGATCTACATCGTCGGCCGGGTCAACCAGGGGATCCGGCGCGAGATGCGGGCGCGCCTGTCTGAGTTTCACCTCAGCGTGGCGCAATACACCACGCTGTCGGTGCTCGACGCCCGGCCGGAGCTCTCCAACGCGCAACTCGCCCGGCGGGCGCTCGTCACGCCGCAGTCGATGCTCGAGATCCTCGCCGAGCTCCAGCGCCGAGGCCTCGTCCAACGCGAGCTCGATCCCAAGAACGCCCGGATCCTCCGGGCTCGGCTCACGCCGGCGGGCCGCGAGCTCCTGGACGCGGCCACTCCGGCGATCACGGCGCTGCACGAGGCGATGTTCGCCGGGATGCCGGTGCATCGACAGCAGGCCGCGATGGACGCGATGCGCACCGCGATGACCAATCTCTCACGGCCGACCTGACGGCAGGCCCAGCAGTCCCGGCGCCCTCAGCCGAGCCGCTGGGCCAGCTCGACGATGA
The DNA here is from genome assembly GCA_963731395.1 of uncultured Solirubrobacteraceae bacterium. Classification (GTDB taxonomy): domain Bacteria; phylum Actinomycetota; class Thermoleophilia; order Solirubrobacterales; family Solirubrobacteraceae; genus Palsa-465. Next base: position 230,125 of record CAVSVH010000011.1, on the reverse strand, counting down.
TCCCCTCCGGGCCGCGGACGTAGCAGAGCCGATAGCGGTCCGCGTAGCGCTCCACCTCGCCAACGAGCTCCGCGCCGCGGGCTCGCAAGCGAGCGACGACGGCGTCGATGTCGTCGACCGCGAATGCGACATGGCGGATGCCCGGAGCGTTCGCCGGCGCGTGCCGGTCGCCGCCCCGGCCCGACGGGGCGTGGAACTTCGTCAACTCGATCCGTCCGACGCCGTCCGGGGTCTGCACCATCGCGATCTCCGCCCGGACGCCCTCGAGCCCCACCACGCGGTCGACCCAACCGCCCTCGACCGGCGCCTCGCCCTCCGGGGTGAGTCCGAGCTCGACGAAGAACGCCGTGGCGGCCGCGAGGTCGTCGACGACGATGCCCACGTGGTCCATGCGTTGGATCGTCATGCGCTCGACGGTATCGATACGACCGCCCCTGTGGCGGGCGGCGATGCGGTGGTTGTGCCTGACGGCGGCGATGGAACTCCTTGTGATCACGGGTGGTTGTTCGGCGGTCGGGGAGGGCCGCGAGTCGGCGGCTCGCCCTCTGAGTTCTTCGACACTGTCCGCGACTACCGGCTCTCCGACGACTTGCTCGCCCAGATCACCTGTCCGATCCTGCTCACCGACCCTGACAATGAGCAGTTCTGGCCCGGACAAACCCACCAACTCGCCGAAAAGGTCACGCACGCCGAGGCGACGACGATCGGGTTCACCGAAGCCGAAGGCGCCGACGGTCACATCGAACCGGCCGCGGCCGCCATCCGCGGCGAACGCATCTTCGATTGGCTCGACGACCAGATCCCAGCCGGTCACGGACCACGCTCAGCGACCCCCGATCCGGAGCTGAGCCGCGTCTAAAAGGCGGGTAACCGTTGCCAGTGACGGTTGCCTCGATCACCAACCCACCGGCCGCGTCGCCGCTCGGTCCATGACGATTCCGGAGTTCTGCCCCGGCGCCCGACCTCCACAGGGACAGCCGAGAGCCCTGGCGGCGCGGCGGCGAAGGAATCGCCGGTTCGCGACTCAACGCGGCCGATAGCGTTCCCGCGATGAGTCACGACTGGGTGCTGTGGATCTTGACGACCGCTGCGGCGTTGCACGTCGTCGAGGAACGCGGTCTCGGCTGGCAGGGCTGGGCCGTGCAGACTCTCGGTCCGCGGCTGGGAGTGACCCCGTCCTGGTCGGATTTCTGGGCGACCAATGGCCTGCTGATCGTGTTCGGGATCAGCACCGCCGCGGTCGGGTGGCGAGCACCGGCCTTCGCGTTGGCGTTTCCCGCCCTCTGTCTCATTAACGCCGTGTTCTTCCACCTCATCCCAACCATCCAGGCACGCCGACCCAATCCCGGCATCTTCACCGCAATGCTGCTGTACCTACCGATCGGCATCTGGGCCTATCTCGCAGCCAACACCGACGGGGCGCTCGGCGCCGCCACGCTGATTCTCAGCCTGGCGATCGGCGCGGTAGCGATGACGTCGGCCCTGGTGCTGCTGATCATCCAACCGCGCCTGCGCTACCCCGATGTCGAGCCTGCCTCAGCCATACCAGACCCCGAGCCCGGCCCCGCCAGAACATCGTCGTGAGGCCGAGCACTCGCGCTGCGCCGAGCGCATGAGGACGCTCGCCCACCACCGCGGGCGCGCACGAGTGGTCGCTCAGCGACGACGAGGCGCAACCGTTCTTCCGGCAGGCCGTCGAATTGGGAATCACGTTGTGGGACACCGCGAACACGTATCAGGGCGGGACCTCGGAGGAGTTGGTCCTTCGACTCCCCTCTCGACGAGCCGGTCGTCAATGCGGTCCAACGGGTCGCCGAGGCCCGCACTGTGACCATGGCCCAGGTCGCATTGGCGTGGGTGCTGAACAACCCGGTCGTCTGCGCCCCGATCCTCGGCGCCACCAAGGCACATCACCTTCCCGACGCGGTCGCGGCACTGGACCTGCATCTCACGACCGACGAAGTCCGGGCGCTGGAAGAGCCCTACACCCACCACGGGCCCTCCTGGTTCTGATCGATCATCGGCCCGCGCACGATGGACCAGCTCGACGACCGACTCGCCGGCGTCGACGTCGCGCTCACCGCTAGCTTTGGACGCAGTGACCCCGGCCGCTTCTCGCTCTCGCCGGCGCAGCGCCGGCATCGTCCTGTTTCGGCGCAGGTCCGAGGCGCTCGAGGTGCTGCTCGTGCACCCCGGCGGCCCGGTGTGGGCGCGGCGCGACCTGGGTGCGTGGTCGATCCCGAAGGGGGAGTATCTCGCCGACGAGGAGCCGCTGGCGGCAGCCCGCCGCGAGTTCGCCGAGGAGCTGGGCACGCCGCCGCCGGACGGCGACCAGCTCGACCTCGGCGAGATCGCGCAGAAGTCGGGAAAGGTCGTCCGGGCGTGGGCGATCGCCGGCGACCTCGATCCTGCTCAGATCCACAGCAACACGTTCACGATGCAGTGGCCCCCGCGCTCGGGTCGGATGCAGGAGTTTCCCGAGGTCGACCGGGCGCAGTGGTTCGGGCTCGACGACGCCCGCGCCCGGATCAACCCGGCACAGGGCGAGCTGCTCGATCGGCTCGCTCAGAGTCTGGCGGCCCGGCCATCCTGATCCGGGGCGGGCGACCGCATATCATTGAGGCATCAACCACCTGACGACTCGAGGTGCGTGCCCATGATCTCCGCCACGCTCTATTCCGATCCCGCCTGCCCCTGGGCCTACTCCGAGAGTCCCGCGCTGCGGGTGATCGAATGGCGCTACGGCGATCAGCTGCACTGGAAGCTGGTGGTGATCGGGTTGACCGAGGACTCCGACCAGTACGCGGCCCGCGGCTACACGCCGCTGCGGGGCGCCCTCGGCCAGCTCTCGTTCCGGCGCTACGGGATGCCGTTCTCGCCCGCCCCGAAGGCTCGGCTGAGCGCGACCGCACGCGCGTGCCGCGCGGTCGTGGCCGCCCGGCTGGCCAACCCCGGGAGTGAGTGGTCGGTGTTCCGCGCGATCCAGCTCGCCAACTTCACCTCACCCCTGGTGCTGGAGGACGACGACCAGCTGGCCGACGCGCTCGCGGGCGTGCCCGGCGTCGACGCCGCCGCGATCGTGGCCGCACTCGACTCTCCCGAGGTCACCGAGGCCTACGCGGCCGACAAGGCCGCGACCCGCGCGGCCGCCGGCTCGGCCGCCGAGCTGCAGGGCAAGACCGCCACGACCGACGGGCCGGTGCGCTTCACCGCGCCGTCGATCGTGTTCGAGTCCGATCAGACGACGCTCGTCGCCGGTGGTTTCCAGCCGGTCGAGGCGTATGACGTGCTGATCGCCAACCTCGATCCGACGCTCGAGCGGCGGCTCCCGCCGGAGGACCCGGCCGAGCTGCTGGACCACTTCCCGGACGGGTTGACGACTCAGGAGGTCGCGGCGCTCATGACCCGCGGCAACGATGCGCCCGACCGCAGGGCCGCGGAGGCGGCGCTGCTCGGACTCGTCGCCGATGAGCGAGCGACGCGGACGGCGCTCGGCGACGACGCGCTGTGGACCGCGGCGCGGGTGCCGGCCACGCCCGACGGCGGGACCGCCAGGGCCCTCAGCCTGGTCCCCTGACTCTCAAGCGGGCCGGGATCGGCCGACCCAGGGATTGGCGGCGAGCGTGCGCGCGACGGCCTCGGTGACGACGAGCGCCTGACGCACGGTGCGATAGTCGACGTTCTCCGGAGTGTCGCTCATCAGGTGGTAGTTCGCCAGCGCCTTATACCGGTTCATCGAGGCGATCGTGGCCGTCGGATAGCCGGCCCGGCTCGGGATCACCGCATCGGTGGAGTTGCGCGCCCGCAGGCCGCGGATGAGCGGCGTGCCGGCATCGTGCGCCGTCCGGGCGATCAGATCCCGGAAGCCGCGGTCGTGGTAGTCCTCCATCATCACCGGGCCCTCGCCCTCCAGCAGGATCAGCTTCGGCGAGCCGACCGTCTCCAGGTTGAGAAACCAGGTGCGGTCGCGGGGCAGCGCCGGGAAATGACGACGCGCGAACCCGTAGATCCCGCCCTGGATGACCTCCTCGGCGCCGCAGGAGGCGAGCACGACCCGCAGCCCCTCGATCGGCGCCGCGCGCAGTCGCTCGGCGAGCGCGACGAGCACCGCGACCCCGCTCAGATTGTCGTTGGCGCCGGGCACGATCGGGCTCCGGACGACATCCTCGAACACGGCGGCCCCGACCGCCGAGCCGGCGATTCCGGCGGCGATCAGCCCCCGGCGGCCCCGCACCGCGCCGGCCGCCACCAGCGCCGGAGCGCTCAGCAGCATCCACCACAACGGGAACGACGTGTCGATCCGCTCCAGGAGCCCGGGAAATGCCTCGCCCAGCCACGCCTGGACGCGGTCGTCGAAGATCCGCCCGGTGGGGGCGGCATCGTGATGGGCGAGCACGACGAGCGTACGCGGCGCATCGGCCGCGCCGCATGCGCCCACGACGTTCCAGGTGATCCGGGGCGACGCCGTCGCCCGCCGAAACAGCCGCGGCCCGTTGGAGACGTCGTCGGCGATCGCCGCCAGGGCGGTGGCGGCGATCGTGGCGGCGACCGGACGGGCGCGCCGTCGCACGAGCGCGGCGACGCCGGCCGCGGCGCTCACCACCGACAGCGAGCGCATCACGTGCGCGTAGCCATCGTGAAACGGCTCCTCCTGAACCTGAGCGGCGCATCCGGCGCCGGTCAGCCGGCGCGCGATCCACTCCGCCGCCCGCCGCTCGTCGTCGGAGCCGGCGCGGCGCTCGAGCGTGGCGAGCGCGGCGACGACCTCGCGCAGCGTGTTCTCGCCCGGGTCTGGGGACGTCACCTGCAGGCCACTCAGGCGGCCTGCACGTTCTCGAAGATGGCGGCGAGTCCCTGGCCGCCGCCGATGCACATCGTCTCCAGCCCGTACCGGCCGCCGCGGCGATGCAGCTCGCGCAGCAGCGTCGCGAGGATGCGGCCGCCGGTGGCCCCGATCGGGTGGCCGAGCGAGATCCCCGATCCGTTGACGTTGACGCGCTCGAGGCCGTCGGCAAGCTTCCATTCCGCCAGCACCGCCAGCGCCTGCGCGGCGAACGCCTCGTTGAGCTCGATCAGATCGAGCTGGTCCATCGACAGGCCGGCGCGTTCCAGCGCCTTGGCGGTCGACGGGACGGGTCCGATGCCCATCGTCCGGGGGGGGACGCCGGCGACGGCCCAGGTCACCAGCCGGGCCAGTGGAGTCAGCCCGAGCTGCGCGGCGCGGTCGGCATGGGTGACGATGCACACGGCGGCTCCGTCGTTCTGGCCCGAGGCGTTCCCGGCGGTGACGGTCGCCTCGGGATCCTTGCGCGCCATCACCGGACGGAGTGCGGCGAGGCTGTCCAGCGTCGCGTCGGCGCGCGGGTGCTCGTCGCGGTCGATCAGGCGCGATCCCGTCTTGCGATCCCTGACCTCGACGGGGACGATCTCCTCGGCGAACGCGCCGCTCTCCTGGGCGGCGACGGCTCGCTGGTGGGAGCGCAGGGCGAGCTCGTCCTGCTCCTGGCGGGGGATCGAGTACTCCCGCCGCAGGTTCTCGGCGGTCTCGATCATCCCGCCCGGGACCGGATAGTGGTCACCGCCGGCGGTCACCCGTCCGCGGACGAGGCGATCCTCCAGCATCGCTCCGCCCGAGCGGGCACCCCACCGCAGCTGGGTCGAGTAGAGCTCGGTCTGGCTCATGCTCTCGGCCCCGCCCGCGAGGACCAGGTCGGCGACGCCGGTCTGGACCTGCATGCTCGCCTCGAGCACCGCTTGGAGCCCGGATCCGCACCGGCGGTCGATCTGCAGGCCAGGGACCGCGACGGGCAGACCGGCATCGAGCGCGGCGACCCGGCCGAGCGCGGGCGCCTCGCCGTTGGCGTAGCCCTGGCCGAGCAGCACGTCGTCGACCTGATCGGGCGGCAACCCGGTGCGCTCGAGGATCGCCTTGATCACCGTGGTGGCCAGCTCGGTCACCGGGACGTCGCGAAACATCCCGCCGAATCGGCCGACCGGGGTCCGCAGCGGCTCGCAGATCAGCGCCTCGCGCATGAGGCGGCCAGCTTAGCTGCACGCGAGACCGAGCCGCGCGCCGCGGTGTCAGTCGGTGATCGCGATGTGGCCGGGCTGGGCGGCGACCCGCGCGATCCACCGGCGGATCGCCGGGTGCGGCTCGAGCGAGAACCCGCCCTCGGGCGCGACATGTGTGTAGGCGAACAGGCACATGTCGGCGATCGTGAAGCGGTCGGCGACGAGGAACTCGCGATCGGCGAGGTGGCGGTCGAGCGCCGCGAGGGTCCGCTCCCCCCCGGCGCGCTTGGCCTCCAGCTCGGCGGTGGCGGGATGGATCCCGGCGAGCTCCCAGAAGCGGACGACGGCGATGGTCGGCTCGAGGTCGTACTGCTCGTAGAACATCCACTGCAGCACCGCAGCGCGCTCGAACCGGTCGTTGGGGTACAGCTCGGTGTCCTCTCCGAAGAAGAACAGGATCGCGTTTGACTCGGCGAGTGTGCGACCGTCGTCGAACACCAGCGTCGGCACGCGCAGCGACGGGTTCAGGCCGGCGAGCACGTCGGGGCGATCCGAGCGGTCGAACACGCTCAGCTCCCGGCGCTCGTACTCGATCCCCCGCTTGGCCAGGATCAGCCGGGCCTTGTAGCAGTTGCCCGAGACCATCGCGTTGTAGAGGAGCATCGGGCGGAGAAGCTACCGCTCCGCGGCCGCGGCAAGCGTCGCCGGCGCGGTCTCCGCGGGCGCCGGGGCATGCTCCTGGAGCACCCGGACCCCGCCCTTGGGGGCGAGGGTGATCGCGCGGAACTGCGGCGTGGCCGGCGCGGGGTCCACCGCCCGCAGCGTGGCGCGCTCGAGCACCCGGGCGAGCACGATCCGCATCTCGGTCAGGGCGAAGCTGGCGCCCAGGCAGCGACGGGTGCCCCCGCCGAACGGCAGCCACGTATAGGTGTCGGGCGGGTCGTCACCGAGGAAGCGCTCGGGGAGAAACGCGGCCGGGTCGGGATACAAATCGGCTCGGCGGTGGATCGCCGAGATCGAAGGGTTGATCTCGACGCCGACGGGGATCTCGTAGCCGCCGAGGGGAAACGGCCGCTCGCGCACGACCCGGCCGACCCCGGCGATGACCGGGCGCAGCCGCAGCGACTCCTTGACGAGCGCGTCGAGGTAGGCATCGTCGCGCTCCCGGGCTCGGGACAGCACGCGGGGGGTGTGCAGCACCAGGTCCAGGGTCCAGGCGAGTCCGGTCGCGGTCGTCTCGTGGCCGGCGAGCAGCAGCGTCAGCAGCTCGTCGCGGATCTCGCCGTCGCTCAGCCCGACCCCGTCCTCGTCGCGCGCGAGCAGCAGTCCGGAGAAGACGTCGTCGCGCTCGGCGAGCTCGGGATCGGCGCGGCGGCGGGCGATCTCCGCGTAGATGATCTCGTCCACGGCGCGCTTGCGCCGCTCGAACTCGCGGGCGGCCCGGCGGTTCTCCCGGCCGCGGATGACCGACGACAGGACGAGCAGGCCGCGCGGTCGCGACAGCGGCTCGACCATCGCGCGCAGGCGGGCGCTGAGCTCATCCTCGGCCGCGCCGGGGGCATAGCCGAAGACGGCGCGCAGGATCACGCGCAGGGTCAGCGACTGCAGCGTCGGCAGCAGCGTGAACGTCTCACCGACCGGCCAGCGGTCGATCTCGGTGTCGGCGCAGGCGCGCATCGTGTCGGCGTGGGCGAGCATCCGCTGGCCGTGAAAGGGCGGCAGGAGCAGGCGGCGGTGGCGGAGATGCTCGACCCCGTCGAGCAGCAGCACCGAGCGCCGGCCGAGGATGGGGCCGAGGAGCGCGTTGGCCTCCCCGGCATGGAGCTGATCGCTCGAACCCTGGAAGACCTGCTTGACGAGCTGGGGGTCGAACACCATCACGAACCGCTCGTCGAAGACCGTGCCCAGGGTGACGATGTTGCCGTAGCTGCGCCGGCAGGCGTCGAGAAACCGCGCGCCGCCGAGGACGAAGCCGGCCGTCTGCAGGAGGCGGGGCAGGCGCGGGCCGGGGGGAAGGACGGTGCTCTCGGTCACGCTCATCGCAACGATGAGATCGTGGCACACCGGCCACCTCGGCCCGGCGGCGGTCAGCCCGTCTGCGGGCGCTGCGACGCGGCAGCGCGCTCGCCGAGGTCGGCGAGGGTCAGCGGGTGCGCCGGCGGCGCGTCGAGCAGCCGGCGGCGGCTGACCCGCAGATCGCCGTCGACGTGGAGCAGCTCGCCGGGCGCAATCGCCCGCCAGCCGGAGTCCTCATCCATCCGCTCGGTGGCGACGACGACGGCCGGCCGGTGCGCCAGATCCCCGGACCGCACGCGGATGCTCGCCCGCGGGCTGGAGTGCTCGAGGTGCCGGGTCCCGCTGGGCCCGCCGGCGGCCCGCTCGAGCACGAACAGATCGTGGGTGTCGGGATAGCGCAGCGCCCACAGATCGGTGGCGGTGATGAGCACGAGGTTGATCGCGAACACGGGGAGGTTCTCCGCAACCCACCGCGCGGCGCCGCCGATCGCCTCGCCGAGGTCGCCGGAGCGCTGCGCGTTGCGGGTGATGAGCGCGAACAGCCGCTCGGAGTCGGTGTCGCCGTGCACCAGCGACATCGCGTCGCCGAGCTCGTGCTCGAGGCGGCCGAGATCCTCGATCACCCCGTTGTGGGCGAACAGCCGGCCGTCCTGCTGAAACGGATGTGTGTTGCGGATGTCCAGCCCTCCGGTCGACGCGTAGCGGACGTGGGCCACGAACGTCGGGGAGCGCACCGACTTGGCCTCGCGCGCGAACTCCGGGTCCTCGTAGGCGGCCTGGGGCGCCTTGGAGACGACCGGCCGCCCCTGCGCGTCATACGTGCCCAGGCCGGTCCCGTCCGGTTCACGACGGCTCTGCTGGGCGAGCGAGTCGGGCGCCTCCAGCAGCCAGAACGTCGCCTGGACGGGCTCCCGGCCACCGCTCATTCCGAACAGTCGGCACATGTCAGCGCGACGGTAGCGCGCCGGCGCCGGCAGGGCAGCCTCCGCGGCCGGCGCACCCGGTCTGTCAAAGTAATTTCAAGCTCGTCTGCGATCGTGGTGCCATCACGAGAAAGGCGGACCCTGAATGAGATTCCTGCGCACAGCATCCTCCGGCCGGCTCCTGGCGGTCATCGCCGGGCTGGTGATCGCGATCGCCGCCGGCACGGCCATCGCCGTCGCGGCCACCACCGGCGGCCCCAAGCCCAAGCCGCAGCCTCTGGCGAGCGCGCTCCACGCGGCGGCGACGGCGCCGGCGGTCACCGGCATCACCGCTCGGATCAGGTTCACCAACAACCTGATCGACTCCTCGGACTTCACCGGTGACAGCGCCAACCCGATCCTCCAGGGCGCGAAGGGGCGGCTGTGGCTCGGCGACAACCGGATGCGGCTCGAGCTCCAATCCGACAACGGCGACGCGCAGGTCCTCGTCAACGGCCGCTCGTTCTGGGTCTCTGACCCGACGTCCAACACCGTCTACGAGGGCACCCTCCCGGCCGACATGACGGGCTCCTCCAAGGACGGCGCAGCGCACGCGGCGCCGACGATCGCGTCGATCCAGTCCGAGCTCACCCGGCTGATGGCGCGCGTCACGGTCGGCGGGGCGAGCACCTCGAACCCGACGAACATCGCCGGGCGGCCCGCCTACTCGGTCTCGATCTCGCCCAAGCACTCCGGCGGCCTGCTCGGCTCCCTCCGGCTGGCGTGGGACGCGGCCAACGGGACGCCGCTGAACGTCGCGGTCTACGCGCGCGGCAACCCGACGCCCGTGCTCGCGCTGACGGCGACCGACATCTCCTACGGCGCGGTGCCGGCGTCTGACTTCACCATCACGCCACCGGCCGGCGACAAGGTCGTCACCATCTCACCGCCGGCCGGCGGGAACGCGGCTGCGTCCGCGCACGCGAAGCATGCCAAGCACGCTGACGTCTCCGGCGTCGCCGCGGTGGCCAGCAAGGTCCCGTTCACGCTCGCCGCTCCGGCGTCGCTCGTCGGGCTGCCGCGTGAGAGCACGACGCTGCTGAACTGGGGTGGCAAGCCGGCCGCGATGGTCAGCTACGGCCGCAACCTGGGCGGGCTCATCATCATCGAGCAGAGCGCCCCCGCGGGCGCGTCCGCGAAGGCGAGCGGCTCGAGCGCGGACGGTCTCGCGCTTCCGTCGGTGTCGATCAACGGCGCCACCGGCACCGAGCTCGACACCGCGATCGGGTCGGTCGTCCACTTCACCAGCCATGGGGTGGCGTACACCGTGATCGGCTCGGTGCCCCCGTACGCGGCCAACCAGGCGGCGCGCGGGCTGACCAAGTCGGCCTCTTGACGTCCGTTCCCGGCAGCTCGGCGGAACGCCCGGCGCAGGACGCATCGAGTGGAGATGCGCCCGCGTCCGGGGCGCCGCCGCTCGAGGTGCGCGGGCTCGTCAAGCGCTACGGAGAGCTGACGGCCGTCGGGGGGGTCGACCTGACCGTCCGCAGCGGCGACGTCTATGGCTACCTGGGGCCCAACGGGGCCGGCAAGACGACGTCGTTGCGGATGATGCTCGGGCTCATCCGGCCGACGGCGGGGACGGTGAGGCTGTTCGGGCGCGACCCGATGGAGAGCGTGCGCGCGCTCGACGGGGTCGCCGGATTCGTCGAGGCGCCGACGTTCTATCCGTACCTCAGTGCCCGGCGCAACCTCCAGATGCTTGCCGCGTTCGACGGCAACGGCGCGGGCGACCGGATCGACGACGCGCTCGAGGCGGTCGAGCTGACCGGTCGCCAGGGCGACCGCGTCGGGGGCTACTCGCATGGGATGCGCCAGCGGCTCGGCATCGCCGCCGCGCTGCTGCGTGACCCCAAGCTGCTGCTGCTCGATGAGCCGGCCACCGGCCTGGACCCGGGCGGCATGCGCGACATGCGACTGCTGATCCACCGCCTGGCCGGGCAGGGAATGACCGTGCTGCTGTCCAGCCACCTGCTGACCGAGGTGGAGGATGTCTGCAACCGGGTCGCGATCGTGCGCTCGGGGCGGATCGTCTACGAGGGCGACATCGCGGCGCTCAAGCGCGGCGCCGGCACCCGGTACTGGCTGCAGACGACCGACGACGAGCGGGCGCTCGCGGTATGCCGGGCGCAGCCGGGCATCGGCGACGTCCGCCTCGATCAGGGGCGGGTGTCGTTCGCCGCCGACGCGCCGGCGGTGAGCCTGCTCTCCCAGGCGCTGGTGGAGTCCGGCGCGCTGATCACGGAGATGGCGCCCCAGACGGTCACGCTCGAGGACCTGTTCTTCTCCTACACCGAGGGCGACGCCGTCGCGCCGGCCAACGGCGCGCCCCCGCCCCCGGCGCCGGCGCAGACGGCGGAGACCCCCGGCTGATGCCCGGCGTCGGCACCGTCTACCGCTGGGAGCTGTTCAAGCTCCGCCATCAGAAGCGCACCTACATCGGCCTGGGCGCGGCGGTGATCGTCCCGATCCTGTTCGTGATCGCGATCCACCTGCGCCACGACCGCAACCACGGGGGGTTCGCCTTCTCCGACTACCTGGACAAGAGCGGCCTCGCTGTGCCGCTCGTCATCCTCCTGTTCGGAGCGGTGTGGATGTTTCCGCTGATCACCGCGCTCGTCGCGGGCGACATCTTCGCCTCCGAGGATCACAACGGCACGCTGAAGACGATCTTCACCCGCTCGCTGGAGCGCTGGCAGCTGTTCACCGGCAAGACGCTCGCCGCGACCACCTACGCGGTGTCGGCGATCCTCCTCTGCGGGACCGTGGCGGTGATCGCCGGCAGCGCCCAGTCGGGCTTCAATTCGCTCCAGAGCCTGTCGGGCACGATCGTGTCGGCGCCGAAGGCGCTCGAGCTCGTCTACGTGAGCCTGCTCATCTACCTGATCCCGATCGCCGCGATCGTCTGCATCGGACTGCTGCTGTCATCGATCACCCGCAACAGCGCCGCGGCGGTGGTGGGGACGCTGATGGTCTCGCTGCTGATTCAGCTGATCGGGATTCTGCCGGGGCTCGGAGGCCTGCAGCCCTACCTGCTGAGCACCCAGTTCAACGCCTGGCAGGGCCTGCTGCGCACCCCGATCGACTGGAGCCCGATCGTCCAGGCGGCCTGGGTCTGTGCGCTGTACGGCATCCCGGCGCTGTTCGCCGCGTTCCTCGTGTTCATCAGGCGCGACGTCGCCGGCGGCTGACCCGGAGGGCCGGACGGGCTCACGCGATGGCCGAGAGCGACCTCGAACGGGTGCTCGTCGTCGACGACGACCCGCCGCTGCAGCGGATGCTCACCCGCACGCTGATCGCCGAGGGATTCGACGTGACGGTGGCCGGCGACGGGGGCGGCGCGCTCGCCGCCGCCGAGCGCTTCGCCCCCGACGTGATCGTGCTCGACGTCGCGATGCCGACCCTCGACGGGCTCGCGGTCTGCCGCCGGCTGCGCGGCAAGGGACTTCCCACCCCGATCCTGATGTTGACCGCGCGCGACGCCGTCGCCGACCGCGTCGCCGGCTTGGAGGCGGGCGCCGACGACTACCTGGTCAAGCCGTTCGCCATCGAGGAGCTGGTCGCCCGGCTGCGGGCGCTGACCCGCCGGGGACGGACCCCGGAGTCGATGCTCGCCTACGCCGACGTCAGCCTCGACCTGGCGACGCGCACCGCCAACCGCTCCGGCCGCCAGCTGACGCTGACCGGCCGCGAGGCGGCCCTGCTCGAGCTGCTGCTGCGCGAGACGGGCCAGCTCGTCACCCGCGAGCGGGCGCTGGCGGAGATCTGGGATGGCGCCGCCGAGCCCAACGTCGTCGACCGCTACATCACCCGGCTGCGCCGCAAGCTCGGCGACCCCCCGCTGATCCGGACGCTCCGGGGCACCGGGTTCGTGCTCCGCGCTTGAATGCGAGCGTCGAACACCTCGACGCCACCCCCGCCCCGATGCTTCACCCGGTACATCGCCGAATCGGCGCGATCGATGACATCCTCGATCGCCGCCTCGGGATCGGTCGCGAGCGCGACGCCGATGCTCACCGAGACCGAGGTCGAATGCCCGGTGAGCAGCACCGGCAGCGCCGCCGCGGCGCTGATCCGCTGGGCGACCTGCGCCGCCTCGTGCGGCCCCTCCAGCCCCTCGAGCAGGAACGTGAACTCGTCGCCGCCGAAGCGGGCGACCGTATCCATCGGCCGCAGCAGCTCGCCAAAGCGGTCGGCGAGCACGCACAGCAGCTCGTCGCCGGCGCAGTGCCCCAACGAGTCGTTGACCTGCTTGAAGCCGTCCACGTCCAGGAACAGGACCGCGACCGGGACGCGGGTGCGCCGGGCGCGATCCAGCGCTCCGCGGAGGCGATCGAGGAACAGGGCCCGGTTGGGCAGCGCCGTCAGCGGGTCGTGCAGCGCGCGGCGGACCAGCCCTGCCTCGCCGCGCTTGCGCGCGATCGCGTGGCGGATCGCCCGGCCGAGCAGCGGGGCGGTCAGCTCGGCCCGGCAGATGTGGTCCTGGGCCCCCGCGTTGACGACGGCGACGCCGAACGCGGCACCGGCGTGATCGGAGATCACGATCACCGGCGTCTGGGGCGCGGCGGTCACGAGCGGCGCGAGCGCCGCCTCCGGGGCCCGTCGCACTCCGACGTCGAGCAGCACGCAGGCGACCTCGTGCGCGGCCAGCTCGCGGATCGCGTCCATGACTGTCGTCGTTTGAGCGACGATCAGCCCGCAGCGCCACCCGGCACGCACCAGCTCGCCGATGAGCATCGCCGCCTGTGGGTCGTCATGTACCACCAGGACCCGCGCGGGTCCGCTGGATCCGTCCAGCTCAATCGCCACCGTGCACACCTCCGTGTTGCGTCGGGCGCAGATGTTAGCCGCCGTCACGCGGTCACCGGGAACCGGACGCCGGCGAGACCGGCGGCGTCGCGATGAGAGCGCCGCGGACGCTGCGGGTGCGGATCGCGGTCGCGGCGGCGGCCTCGATCCTGGCCGCGGTGGTCGTCTTCGCGATCGTCACCGTGGCGCTGGTCGATCACGAGCTGCGGTCCTCGCTTGACTCCGCGCTGCGCCAGCGGGCCCAGGAGGTCGCCCAGCTCGCGGTCTCGGCGCCCGGCGTGCTGACCGATCCGGGCGCCCTGGAGAGCCCGGTGTCGGGACGCCAGATCTCGGTCGAGGTGCTCGACGCCCACGGCCGGATCGTCGCCCGGTCGCTGACGCTCGGCGCCCAGCTGCTCCCCGATGACGCGCTGGCGCTCGCCGCTCGCCGCACTGGCCGGACCGGCGCCGAGAACATCACGCTCGCCGGCCGTCCGCTGCGGATGTACGCCGCGCCGATCGCCGACGCCGGCGGGATCGCCGCCGGCGGCGCGGTTCTCGTCGCCTCCGACACGAGCGACATCGCCCACATCACCGGCCGCCTCGGGGTGCTCGTGGCGCTCAGCGGTGCCGGCGTGGCGATGCTCGCGGCCCTCGCGGCGGCGGCCCTGACCGGCCGCGGGCTGCGCCCGCTGCGGCGCCTGGCGGGAGCGGCGGGCGAGATCGAGCGTACCGCGGACCCGTCGCAGCGGCTGCCCGAGGCTGCCGCCCCGGACGAGATCGGCCAGCTGACCGGGGTGCTCAACCGGATGCTGGCGTCGCTGGAGGAGGCGCGGGCGGTCGAGCGGCGGTTCCTCGCCGATGCCTCGCATGAGCTGCGCACGCCGGTCACGTCGCTGCTGGGCAACGCCGAGTATGCGGCGCGTCACGGCGCCGACGCCGAGATCCTCGCCGAGCTGCATCACGATGCCGCTCGCCTGGCCCGCCTCGTCGACTCGCTGCTCGTCCTGGAACGGGCCGGAGCCACGGCGACCGCGGAGCCGGTTGCGCTGCACCGCCTCGTGCGCGCAGTGGCCGCCGAGCAGGATCCAGACCGGGTCGTCCTTGCCCGTGCCGATCCGACGACGATCAGCGGTGACGAGGAGGCGCTGCACCGGGCGCTCGCCAACCTGATCGAGAACGGGCTCGTTCACGGGCCTGCCGGCGGGCGGGTGACCGTCTCGCTCGTCAACGCCGGCGGACGCGCGCTGCTGTCGGTCAGCGACAGCGGGCCGGGCCCGGACCCGGAGGCGCACGAGCGGCTGTTTGCCCGGTTCTGGCGCGGCGACGGCGCCGCCGAGCGTCCCGGCGCCGGGCTCGGCCTGTCGATCGTGGCCGCGATCGCCGCCCGCCACGGCGGCCGGGTCCTCGTCGACGGGTCGACGTTCACGCTCGAGCTTCCGGCCGCGAAGGCCTAACCAGCGAGTCGCAGCGGCGGCCCGACCTCCGCGGGCGGCTCGCCGGTGTGCTCGCGCAACGTCTTCTGCCACCAGCCGACGCCGTACCAGTGGCCGAGCTTGAAGGCGATGTTCCGGTAGACGCCGACGGGCACGAAGCCGAGCGACTCGTGGAGCCCGACGCTCGCGTCGTTGGGCAGCGTGATCCCGGCGCAGGCCTCGTAGAAGCCCTGACGGGTGATCAGCGGGAGCAGCGCCCCGTAGAGTGCCCGGCCGACCCCCCGGCGATGATGGTCGGCCGTGATGTAGACGGTCACGTCGGCCGACCAGCGATACGAGGCGCGATCGTGATGGCGCGACGCGTACGCGTAGCCGACGATCGTCCCGTCGTTCTCCGCCACCAGCCAGGGGTGATGGCGCGAGACGATCCGGATCCGCTCGGCGAACTCCGCCGGCTCGGGTGCCCGCTCCTCCAGCGACGCGACGCCGCGGCTGACCGACGGCGCGTAGATGGCGGCGCAGGCAGCGGCGTCACGGTCGGGGTCGGCGTGGCGGATGAGCATGCGGGAGCTGGACTTTAAGCAGGCGCGAGCGCCGCCCGGATCCCGGCGAGCACGGCGGTCTCGGCGGGAAGCGGCGCCGGCGGGCCGGCGAGCGTCGCCGCCACCGCCAGTCGCAGCGACGAGGTGAGGAACAGCACGCTCGCCGCGCGGGCGGCGGGAAGGTCGATCGCCTCCTCGCGCGCCCGGAGACCGAGGCTCGGGGCGAGGGCGAGCAGGCGCGCGCGGGTGACCCCCGGCAGGATGCGGCCGTCGGCCGGTGGGGTGATCAGGCGACCGTCGTCGAGCATCCAGACATTCGCCCACGCCGCCTCGAGCACCGTCCCGTCGGCGTCGACGAGCAGCGCCACCGGGTCGGCGGGCGCCGCGTCCAGGAGACGGCGGTCGCGCCACTTGTGCGCGCCGAGGCCCCCGGGGACGGTCAGTGGGGCGAGCCTGACCGGAGTCGGCGGCCCGCCAGCGATCGGCGAGGTCCGAATCTCGATGTCGACTCCCTCCTTGGCCGCAGACGGCGTGGCGTCGACGCGAAGCCGGTGCGCGCCGGTGAGCGTCGCCGCGTGGTCGTGGAGCCGGCGCTCGACGTCGGGCGGCAGCTCGCGTCCGTAGAGACGGCCGACCGAGCCGCGCAGGCGTCGCAGGTGCTCCGCCGCCGCGTCCACGTGCCCGTCGCGGACGAGCAGCGTCTCGAACACCCCCGCGCCGGGATCAGGCGGGCGTCGGGACACGCGCCGTGCGCCGCGGCCGGTGGTCGACGAGCACCGAGCTGCCGACGGCGGCGGCGATCGGCCGCGCCTTGGCCAGCGCCTCCTCCAGTTCCCGGTTGGGATCGGAGTCGGCGACGATCCCGCCGCCGGCGCCGAGCCACAGGCGGCCGCTGCCGGTCTCCAGCGTGCGGATGGCGACGCTCAGCTCGAGCCCGGCCACCGGGCTCGTGAACCCGATCGCGCCGGTGTAGACCTCGCGACCGGTCCGCTCGAGCTCGGCGATCACGTGCAGCGACTGGACCTTGGGGGCACCGGTGACCGAGCCCGGCGGGAAGGTGGCGTAGAGGAGGTCGCGATCGCTCGCGTTCGGACGCAGCCGGCCGCGGACGTAGGAGACGAGATGCCAGAGGCCGGGATGGGCCTCGGCATTCGGGCGCCGGGGTGCGACGACGGAGCCGTACTCGGACACCCGCCCGAGGTCGTTGCGCATCAGGTCGACGATCATCACGTGCTCGGCGGCGTCCTTCGCCGAGCCGCGCAGTCGCTCCCGCGCCGCGGCCGCGGCGGCCGGATCGCGGTCACGCGGGATCGTTCCCTTGATCGGACCGGTGACGACCTCGCGGCCGTGGCGACGCAGGAACAGCTCCGGGGACAGCGAGGCGATCCCGCCGCGCGGGGTGGCGAACGCCGCCGCGTACGGCGCCATCCCGCGGTCGAGCGCGGCGGCGGCCAGACGCGTGGGAGGGCCTTCCCACTCGGCCTCGAGGCGCAGGCACAGGTTGGCTTGGAAGATCTCGCCGGCGGCGATCCGGCGGCGGCAATCGGCGACCGCAGCGAGATGGTGCGCGGCGTCGCCGGCGCCGAGGCGCAAGGGCGCCACGGCGTGGAGGGTCGGCGTGCGGCCTGCCACGCGGAGCCGGGCGCGCAGCGCTCCCACGCGGCGCGCCAGGGCGTCCCGGCGCGGCTCGGTCACCAGAGCCTCGAACCACCAGCGTCCCGCCGGGTCGCGCCGGAGCACGTTGTCGTAGTAGGCGAGATGAAAGTCGGGAAGGGGGACCGGGCGCACCGCCGCCAGCGGCACGCGCTCGACGCGGGCGGCGAGACGGTAGCCGAGCCAGCCGAACCAGCCACCGCCGACCGCGCCGGCGGGCACGGGGGCGCGATGATCGACGGCGGGCAGCTGATCAAGCAGCGCAAACGGATCGTCGGCGTCACCCGCGACCCGGATCGGATCAGCCCCGACGATCGCACCGCCGCCACCCCAGGCGCCGGTGAGGGCGAACGGCAGCGGCTCGTCGCCGAGCGCGTCGAGCACCGCGGCGGGCGAGAGGACGCAGTCCAGCGGCTCGCGGTGCAGCGTGGCCGCGTCGCGATGCAGCGTGGCCGCCGGCGGCGGGGTGGACGCCGGCGCGGCTAGGGTCCGCTTGACCGACACGTCACACATACTGTACGAATTGGTTCGATGACCGCAACCCTGATCGACGGGAAGTCCATAGCACAGCAGGTTCGGGCGCAGGTGGGCACCGAGATCGAATCGTGGGTCGCCGGCGGCGGCCGCCGTCCCGGGCTGGCGACGATCCTCGTGGGCGACGACCCCGCCTCCGCCGTGTATGTCGCCGGCAAGCAGCGGGCGTGCGCCGAGGTTGGGATCGAGGGCTTCGCGCATGACCTGCCGGGCGATGTCGCGCAGGACGACGTGGTGTCGCTGCTGGCGCAGCTCAACGCCGACGAGCGCGTGTCCGGAATCCTGCTCCAGCTGCCGACCCCGGAGCACATCGACGGGTCTCGCCTGACGACGCTGATCGACGCCGCCAAGGATGTCGACGGGCTGACCCCGGTCTCGGCCGGCCGGCTCGCCAAGGGCCTCCCGGGGCTGCGGCCGTGCACGCCCGCCGGGGTGATCGAGCTGCTGCGCCGCTCCGACGTGACGCTCGAGGGGGCCGAGGCGGTCGTGGTCGGACGCTCCGATCTCGTCGGCAAGCCGGTCGCGGCGCTCCTGCTCGCCGAGAACGCGACCGTGACCGTCTGCCACTCGCGGACGCGGGACCTCGACGCGGTCTGCCGCCGCGCTGACATCCTGATCGCCGCGGTTGGCCACGCCGAGATCGTCCGGGGCAGCTGGGTCAAGCCGGGCGCGGCCGTGATCGACGTCGGCATCAACCGCACCGACGCGGGCCTCGTCGGCGACGTCGAGTTCGCGGCGGCGGCCGAGGTCGCCGGGCTGATCACGCCCGTTCCCGGGGGGGTCGGGCCGATGACGATCGCGATGCTGCTGCGCAACACGCTGCGGGCCGCGCAGGCGCAGTCCGAGCGCACCGCCGTCGCGTAGCCGGGGGCGGCTGGGCTGCCCTCCATGTAAAGCGCGACAAAGCCGGCCGGCGCTCACGGCGTTGTCGCCGAACGCATCGCAGGCATGCATATCGGGTCAAATCCGAACCCGGCGAACGGCTTTGTCGCCGAATGCATGCCGCCCATGGGTCGAGCCGCTCAGGCGTGGGCGCGGGCGTCGGCGATGAACGCCCGCGCCAGCCGCGCCTCCTCGTCGGCGCGGGTCACCGCGTGCAGCTCGGTGTCCGGCGCACCGCTCAGCGGCCGGTAGGTGACGCCGTCGAGCGCCAGGTGGGCGACCGATGCGGGCACGGGGGAAACGCCGATGCCGGCGGCCACGAGCCCGATGATCGTCAGCATCTCCGGCGCATACTGGGCGACATGGGGCGAGGTGCCGGTCGCCGCCAGACGGCCGGTGAGTAGATCGTGGAACCCGGGCGCCTGGTCGCGGGGGAACAGGACGAGCGGTTCGGCGGCGAGCCGGCGCAGCGGGACCCGCCGCAGCGCGGCCAGTGCGTGGCCGGCGGGGATCGCGGCGACGGTGCGCTCGCGGAGCACGGTCTCGGTGCGCCAGGAGTCGTCGGGCTCGATCGGCGGACGGACGAGGGCGATGTCGATGACGCCGGCGCCGAGGGCACGCAGCGCCTCGACGGTCGAGCGCTCACGCAGCTCGACCTCGACGCCGGGGCGGGCCCGGCGGAAGCGCTGCACGGTGGCGGGCACGATCGACAGCAGTGCCGAGCCGACGAACCCGATTCGCAGCACCCCGGTCTGGCCGGAGTCGATCGCCCGGGCGGTGGCGACGGCGACGTCGAGCTCGGCGAGCGTCGCGCGCGCGTCGCGCAGAAACGCCTCGCCCGCCGGGGTCAGCGCCACCCGGCGACGGGTGCGCTCGAGCAGACGGCAGCCGAGCTCGCGCTCGAGCGCCGAGATCTGCTGGCTCAGCGGCGGCTGGGAGATGTGCAGCCGAGCCGCCGCGCGACGGAAATGCAGCTCCTCGGCGACGGCGACGAAGTAACGCAGTTGGCGGAGTTCCACTGATGTCCGATGGCGGCGACGTCTGTCTTGCTGATACCGAAACCAAATCAATAAATCATATTTCGATATTGGACAAGATCAAGCGCCGGGCGTAGCGTCACGCGTCATGTCGTTTCTGCTGGAGTGCCCCAACTGCGGGGTCCGCGAGGTGACCGACTTCGGCTACGGCGGCGAGGTGTCGGACCGGCCGGCGTCGCGTCCCAGCTTCCGCGAGCTCAACACCTACAACTACTTCCGCCGCAACGTCGCCGGGGTGCAGCGCGAGTGGTGGTTTCACCGTTCCGGTTGCCGGGCGTGGTTCATCGCCGAGCGCGACACGACGACCAACGACGTGAAGTTCACGGCGCGCGTGGGTGACGCCGACGCCGACGCCGGGGCCGATCCGGGCGGCGAGGCGGCGATCGCCCCGGCGCAGGCCGGAGGCGACCTGCTGTGAGCCGGCTGGGCGCGCAGGCCGGCGAGCGGATCGCCCGCGAGCGGAGGATCAGCTTCACGTTCGACGGCACGCGCGTGGACGCCTACGAGGGCGACACGATCGGCTCGGCGCTCTACGCCGCCGGCCGGCGGACGTTCGGCCGCTCGTTCAAGTATCACCGCCGCCGCGGGTTGATGTGCGTCGCCGGCCAGTGTCCCAACTGCATCTGCGCGGTCGACGGCGCCCCGGGGGCGCGCGCCTGCATCGAGCCCGTGCGCGACGGGATCACCGTGACCCACGTCAACGCGCTGCCCTCGCTCGAGCTCGACGCGATGCGGGCCACCGATATCGTCGGCGGGCCGTTCACGCCGCCCGGCTTCTACTACAAGACGTTCATCAGGCCGCGCCGGCTGTGGCCGCTGTACGAGAAGGTGCTGCGCAACGCCGCCGGCCTGGGCAAACTGCGCCCCGAGCAGCCCGAGCGCGAGTGGCGCACCGAGTACCGCCGCCGCCACGCCGATGTGCTCGTCACCGGCGGCGGGCTCGCCGGCCTGCATGCGGCGATCGCCGCGGCGCGGCTCGGCGCCGACGTCGTCCTCACCGACGAGGGCCCCGAGCCGGGAGGCCAGCAGCTCGTGGAGGGCGACGTGCAGGCGCTCGCCGCCCTCGTGGCCCGCGCCCGGGAGGCCGGCGTCGAGATCCTCGATCGCGGGGCCGGGCTCGGCTACTTCGACGGGCTCGTCCCGGTGTGGCAGGGCGACATCCTGCACCAGGTCCGGGCGCCGCGCCACGTGTTCGCCACCGGCGCGATCGAGCAGCCGCTCGTGTTCGCCGGCAACGACCTCCCCGGCGTCATGCTGTGCGGGGGGGCCCGCCGGTTGGCCGCCCTCTACGCGGTGAAGCCGGGCCAGCGCGCGATCGTCGCCACCACCTCGGATCGCGGCCTGCACGCCGCCGCGGCGCTCCGTGACGTCGGCGTCGAGATCGTGGCCATCGCCGACCTGCGCCCCGAGGCCGGGGAGCTGGCCCGGCAGCTGCGCGCGACCGGGATCCCCGTGTTCGCCGGCCACACCGTGATCGAGGCCCGGGGCCGGAAGGGCGTGGAGTCGGCGGTGATCGCCGCGGTCGACGGGGCCGGGCACCCGGGCGACGAGCACGCGTTCGCGTGCGACCTGGTTCTCATGTCCGGCGGGGCGATCCCGGCGAGCTCGCTGGCGTTGCAGGCCGGCGCCCAGAGCGCGTTCGATCCGGCGCGCGGGCACTTCGCGCTGACGACGCTGCCCGACGGCGTGTATGTCGCCGGCGAGGTCGCGGGCGTCGAGGGCGACGAGGCGATCGCCGCCTCGGGCGAGCTCGCCGGCCTTGAGGCGGCCGCGGCGCTGGGCCACGGCGGCGAGGAGCCGGCGGATCGCGTCGACGAGTTGCGGGCGCGGCTCTCAGAGCTCCGGTCAGACGACGCCGGCGTGGTCGTCGCTCCGCCGGTCAGCGGCGCGGGACGGGGCAAGTGCTTCGCCTGCTTCTGCGAGGACGTCACGAGCAAGGACGTCCATCTCGCGATCGACGAGGGGTATGACTCGATCGAGCTCGCCAAGCGTTACACGACCGTCACCATGGGGCCGTGCCAGGGCCGCATGTGCCAGCTGCCGTCGGTGCGACTGATGGCCCAGGAGACCGGCCAGAGCCTCGGCGACGTCGGCACCACCACCGCCCGGCCGCCGTGGGTGTCGGTGCCGATGGGGATGTTCGGCGGCCGGCCGGTGGAGCCGGCCAAGCGCTCGGCGATCCACGACCGCCACCGCGCGCTCGGCGCCACCGTCAAGTGGGCCGGCGACTGGCGCCGGGCGTACGACTACGGCGATCCTGAGGGCGAGGCGCTCGCCGTCAACCAGGCCGCCGGCCTGATCGACGTCTCGACGCTCGGCAAGCTGATCGTGCGGGGCCCCGACGCCGGCGCCTTCCTCGATCGGCTGTATCCCAACCGCTTCTCGAACCTCAGGCCCGGGCGGATCCGTTACGGCGTGATCAGCTCGGACGCCGGCCGGATCGTCGACGACGGGACGATCTGCCGGATCGACGACGAGACCTTCTACGTGACGACCACCTCCAGCGGCGCCGGCGCCGTCGAGGAGTGGTTCGCCTGGTGGCAGGCGTCGTGGGGCAACCGCGTCCATCTGAGCGATGTCACACAAGGACTGAGCGCGGTCAACCTCGCCGGGCCGAGAGCACGCGAGATCATGGCGGAGGTCTCAGATATCGACTGCTCCAACGAGGCGTTCGCGTATCTCGACGGCAAGCAGGGCCGGATCGCCGGGGTGGAGTGCCTGATCCTGCGCATCGGCTTCGTTGGCGAGGTCGGCTACGAGATCCACTTCCCGGCGGCCTACGGCGAGCACGTGTGGGATGCGCTGATGGCGGCGGGCCGGCCACTCGGCCTGCGGCCGTTCGGTCTGGAGCCCCAGCGGATCCTGCGCCTGCAGAAGATGCACATCCTCGTCGGTCAGGACACCGATTCCGAGTCGACGCCGTTCGCGGCGGCGATGCCGTGGATCGTCAAGCTCGACAAGGATCAGGACTTCATCGGCCGGTGGGCGCTCGAGCACTACGCGCAGCAGACGCCGGCGACGGCGCTCGTCGGGTTCACGATGAGAAACGGGGATGTCCCGACCGAGGGCGCGGTCGTCGTCGACGAGGCGGGCACGCCGGCCGGTCAGGTGACGAGCTCACGTCACTCGCCGGTGCTCGGTCAGACGATCGGGATGGCGTGGGTGCCGGACGCGCTCGCCCACGACGGCGCGCGGATCACGATCTCCGACGGCGGCCGGCAGCTGAGCGCCGAGATCCAGACCAAGCCGTTCTACGACCCGGAGGGCGAGGTGCTGCGCTCGTGAACCTTGACTTCCTGACGCCGCAGTCCAGCGGCGCGGTGGCCCGGTCACCGATGGAGGGCATGGCCAGGGCCGCCGGCGCCCGCTTCGAGGCCCGGGACGGCTGGAACGTCGCGATCACATATCCCACGCCGGCCGGCGCGGTCAGCTGGTGTGACGCTTCGCATCTGCCCAAGCTGCAGTTGCAGGGCGCAAGCGCGGCGATCGACGCCGTCACCGGCACGGTGTTGCCGTTCTCGACGGCGATCCGCCGGCAGGGCGCGTGGTGGTGCCGGCTGACAGCCACGCGGGCGTTGGTGATCGGCGCGCGGCCCGCCGTCACGGGGGTCGATGTCGTCGACGTCACCTCCAACTTCGCGGCGCTGACGGTCACCGGCCCGCAGGCCCGCGAGACGTTCGCCCGCTTCTGCGCGCTGGACCTGCGTCCGCGCGTGACGCCCGTCGGGGCGCTGCGGCCCGGGTCGATCGGCCGCCAGCCGGGGATCCTGATCCGCGAGGACGAGGACCGCTACCTCATCCTGTTCGGGTGGGCGACCGGCGAGTACATGTGGTCGGTGGTGGCCGACGCCGGCGGCCATCTCGGCGGCGGCCCGCTCGGCCTCGACGCCCTCGGCGCGGTGCCCGAGCCCGAGGCCGCGCGTGCTTGACATCTTCCGCACACGGCGGATGTGGCGCCGCCAACGCGAGCTGAAGAGCTCCTACGACGTCGTCATCGTCGGCGGCGGCTCCCACGGGCTCGCGACCGCGCACTACCTCCGCGACCACGGGATCAAGGACATCGCGATCCTCGAGAAGCGCTACATCGGCTCCGGGGCCGCGGGGCGCAACACGACGATCCTGCGCTCCAACTACAAGACGCCCGAGGGGGCCCGCTTCTACGACGCCAGCGTGAAGCTCTACGAGGGCCTCTCCCAGGACCTCAACTTCAACCTTCTGTTCTCCCAGTGTGGCCATCTCACCCTCGCGCACGCCGACCGAGCGATGTTCGTGATGGCCAACCGGGCCGAGGTCAACCGCCTCCACGGGATCGACAGCCGCCTGATCTACCCGGACGAGATCAAGCGCCTGGCGCCGGCGATGCAGGTCGACAACCGCAACGCGACGTATCCGATCACCGGGGCGCTCTATCACCCTCCCGGGGGGATCATTCGCCACGACGCGGTCGTCTGGGGGCTCGCCCGGTCAGCCGACCGGGGCGGCGCCGAGATCCACCAGAACACCGAGGTGCTGGGCATGGAGCGCTCGAACGGGCGCATCACGAAGGTTCGCACCAACCGCGGGACGATCAACGCCGGCCAGGTGCTCAACTGCACCGCCGGCTGGAGCACGCTGATCTCCGACATGGCCGGGGTGCCGCTGCCGATCACCACCCACATCCTGCAGGCGTGCGTCACCGAGCCGATGAAGCCGCTGCTCGACGTCGTGATCGTCTCCTCCCAGATGCACGTCTACATCAGCCAGACCGACCGGGGGGAGTTCCTGATGGGGGCCGAGATCGAGCCGTGGACGACGTACCGGATGAACGGCACCCTCAACTTCCTTCAGGACGTCTGCCGCCACGCGCTCGAGCTGTTCCCCCAGCTGGAGCGGGCGCGCCTCTTGCGCAGCTGGGCCGGCCTGTGTGACCTGAGTCCCGACTACAGCCCGATCCTCGGCAAGACCGAGGTCGAGAACTACCACATCTCGGCCGGCTGGGGGACATACGGCTTCAAGGCGGCGCCGATCGTCGGCCAGACCCTGGCCGAGCTGGTCGCGACCGGTCGCCAGCCCGATCTGATCGCGCCCTTCGCGCTCGAGCGCTTCTACGAGGACAAGCTCGTGTCAGAGCTTGCGGCCGCTGCCGTCAGCCACTAGTAGGTGTGCTGCACCCACATTTGAGACCGTGCCCGAGGAGAGGAACCAGAGATGAAGAGCAGCCTCGAGATCGCCCAGGAAGCGGTCCTCGAACCGATCGAGTCGGTCGCCTCGGCGGCGGGTCTCGAGCCCGATGAGATCGAGCCCTACGGCCGCTTCAAGGGCAAGATCGCGCTGTCGGTCCTGCACCGGCTCAAGGACCGTCCGGACGGGAAGGTGATCTGCGTCACCGGGATGACGCCGACCAAGGCGGGGGAGGGCAAGACGACGACGCTCGTCGGCCTCACCCAGGGCCTCGGGGTGATCGGTAAGAACCCGGTGGCGTGCCTGCGCGAGGCGTCGCTGGGACCGGTGTTCGGCATCAAGGGCGGCGCCGCCGGCGGCGGGCTGACCCAGGTGGTCCCGATGGAGGACCTCAACCTGCACTTCACCGGCGATATCCACGCCATCGGCGCCGCCAACAACCTGCTGGCGGCGATGATCGACGCGTCGATCCTGCACGGCAACCCGCACAAGATCGACGCGCTGCGGATCGGCTGGCGGCGCGCCGTCGACATGAACGACCGCGCGCTGCGCCAGATCGCGGTCGGGCTCGGCGGGCGGCCGAACGGCTACCCCCGGGAGACCGGGTTCGACATCACCGCCGCCTCCGAGGTGATGGCGATCATGGCGGTGTCTCGTGACCTGCAGGACCTGCGCCGGCGGATCAGCCGGATCACCGCCGCCTACTCGTTCGACGGCGCGAAGACGATCACCGCCGAGGATCTCGGCGCCGCGGGCGCGATGACGGTGCTGCTCAAGGACGCGATCAAGCCCAACCTCGTGCAGACGCTCGAGGGCCAGCCGGTGCTGATGCACTGCGGTCCGTTCGCCAACATCGCGCACGGCAACAACTCGCTCATCGCCGACCTGATCGGGATGAAGCTCGGCGACTACGTCGTCACCGAGTCGGGCTTTGGCTCCGACATGGGGATGGAGAAGTTCTTCGACATCGTCTGCCGGTTCGGGAAGCTGACCCCGTCGGCGGCGGTCCTGGTCACGACGGTGCGGGCGATCAAGCATCACTCGGGCGTCGAGGACGACCCGCGCGTCGATCGTGCCGCCAGCCTGAACGCGATCGAGGTCGGATTTGCCAACGTACGCCGTCACCTGAACACGATCCGCACCTTCGGCGTCCCCGCCGTGGTCGCGGTCAACCGCCGTCCCGGGGATACGAACGAGGAGGTGGAGCTGGTCAAGCGGATGGCGCTGGAGGCGGGAGCGTTCGCCGCCGAGTCCAACGAGGGCTTCACCAAGGGCGGCGCCGGCGCCGCCGACCTCGCCGGGGCGGTCGTCGAGGCGTGCGAGCAGCCGAACACGTTTCACCAGATCTACCAGGACGACGAGCCGATCCAGGACAAGATCGAGGCGGTCGCCCGGCAGGTGTACGGCGCCCGGGACATCTACCTGTATCCGGAGGCCGAGGCGAAGATCGGTCAGTTCACGCGCGAGGGGCTCGGCCACTTCCCGATCTGCATGGCCAAGACCCACCTGTCGCTGTCGGCGGATCCGAGCCTGCTCAACGCGCCGGAGAACTTCACCCTGCCGGTGCGCGACATCCGGGCCTACACCGGCGCCGGGTGGCTGGTCCCGCTGTGCGGGGACGTGCAGCAGATGCCGGGACTTGGCAAGACGCCGGCGGCGCTCAACATCGACATCGACGCCGACGGCCGGACGGTCGGGCTCTTCTAAACGCGATGGCGGGCGAGGGATGGACCGAGGGAGCGCTCCGCGAGGTCATCGCCGACATCGCGGCGTCCACCCCGGCGCCGGGAGGCGGGAGCACCGCGGCGCTCGCGTGTGCGCTCGCGGCGGCGCTGACCGAGATGGTCGCCGCGTTCCGCGAGGCCCCGGCTTCAGGGCGGGCGGCCGAGATGCGCGAGCGCGCGCTCGCCCTCGCCGAGCGCGACCTGGACTCCTATCCGCCGGTGATGGACGCGGTGCGGCTGCCCGTCGATGACGAGCGGCGACCCGACGCGATCGCCCGGGCGCTGTCAGACGCCTCCGCGGTCCCGCTCGAGGTGGCGCAGATCGGAGCCGAGCTGGCGGAGCTGGCGGCGCGCCTGACCGAGGATGCGAACCTGCACACCGCCGGCGATGGCGCTGTCGCCGCGGTGCTCGCGGAGGGCGTGTGCCAGGCGTCGGCGACGCTGGTCGCGCTCAACCTGAAGGGGACGGCTGATGTCCGACAGGAGCAGGCGGCACAGCTGGTTGTCGACGCGTCCGCCGCTCGCCGCCGCGCGCTGCGAGCGGCGCATGGGGCGCACTGACCCGGGTACACCACACCGCACGAGCTCACCCGCTGACAATTCATTGATCACCCGCCCGCCCGGGCGCATACGATTCCCGCACGGCACCGATTCGGGTTGCGGGAGTCCTTGACATAGCACAGCGTGAATCACTCGGCGAGGGGATCGCGGGCACGGGACGGCCGTCGCTCGTCGACGGCGCCGAGCGGGCGTTGCGCAACTGGCTCGCGCCGGGCCGCTACCGGCAGGGCGACCGCCTGCCGCCCGAGCACGAGGTGGCGGCGATGCTCGGGGTATCGCGCGGCACGCTGCGTAGCGCGCTGCATCGGTTGGAGGAAAGCGGCGAGATCGTCCGGCGCCAAGGCAGCGGGACGTTCGTCGGCCGGATGGCGATGCCGACCGCGTTCGGGGAGCGTCTCGAGCGCCTGGAGCCTTACTCCTCGGTGGCGGCTCGCCGCGGCTTGACGCTCGAGGCGGTCGACGTCAAGGTCGAGCACCGCACCGTCGACGGCGAGGCCGGCGAGGCGCTGGGGATCGACCCGGACTGCAAGACGACGGTCGTCTGGCGCACGCTCGTCGCCGGAGGCTCGCCGGTGGCGGTGATGTTCGACGTCGTCCACCCCGCAATCGCTCTCCCCGGGAGCGACGTCCTCCGGCGCGAGCTCGAATCCGGCCGGATGGTGCTCGACGTGCTGATCGAGATCGGCGTTCCGGTGACCTACGCCCGCACCCGCGTGATTCCGACGCTGCTCACGGGGCGCGAGCGGGCCGGGAAGCTGCTGGGGATCCGCCGCTTCACCGCCGGGCTCGAGCTGGAGGAGCTGATCTTCGCCGGCCGCGATGACCGCGTGGCCTACTCGCGCGACCTGTTCGCTCCCGGGGGGATCGATGTGATGGTGATGCGCTCGCTGGAGTCGCCGGCCCCGGCGCGGGTTGCCGGCGCGCCGGAGCAGCTCGGAACCAATGGGGCTCGCGGCGGCCGCCCGCGCCGTGCCGCGCGCGGCACCGGCCGGTAGTCCGGGATGACCGCCGACCGCGCCGGCGGCTCGTCGCGCCGCTCCGTCGGCTCGGTCGCCCGGGCCACGCAGCTGCTCGACGTGCTCGCCACCAGCGACTCGGGCCTCGGCGTCAACGAGCTCGCCCGCCGCATCGGGGTCAACGCCAGCACCGCGTCGCGGCTCCTGGCGACGCTGCAGGAGGCCGGCTTGGTCACCCGCGCCGACGGCGGCCCGTACCGGCTCGGGCTCCGGCTGGTAACGCTGTCCGAGCGCGTGCTCGCCCAGCTCGACGTCCGCCAGCTGGCACGGCCGTTGCTCGCCGGGCTGGTCGCCGAGACCGGCGAAACCGCGACACTGTCGCTGCCCGGTGACGGAGAGGCGGTGACGGTCGACTTCGTGCCCTCGCCGTCGAGCGTCGTCAGCATGGCGTTCGTCGGGCGCCCGAGCGTCCCGCACGCGACCGCGGCCGGCAAGGTGATGCTCGCCTACACCGGCGCGGGACGCGGCGACGCCGCCGGCCTCGCGAGCGGCCCGGTTGCGGAGGCGCTGAGCGCGTTCACGCCGTGGACGATCACCGACCCGGCGGCGCTTGCCGCCGAGCTCGAGACGGTCCGCGCGCGGGGGTGGGCCGAGGCGGTGGGCGAGCGTGAGCCCGACCTGGCCGCGCTTGCGGCGCCGGCCTTCGGCCGCGCCGGCGAGCTCGTCGCGATCCTCGGGATCCAGGGGCCGGCCTCGCGGCTGCCGGCGGCGACGCGCCGGGCGTTGCGCGAGCCGCTGCTCGCCGCGGCGGACCGGCTCAGCGTGGCGCTCGGATCGTCGCGCGGCGCCGCGCCGAGCTAGTAGGGCCACCACCGAATCGCGGTGCACCATCTCCACCCGAAATGGCGGGCCCGGATGGCCGTCATGCTGTGTTCTCGGAGCCTCGCGCAGCGCCCTACCAAGTCTCTAGTCGCCTTCTTCGTCTCCGCGAAGCGCTCGTTGCTTGCATTCCGCTGAGTACGTGGCCGCGGTGCTCGCGATGAGCGATCGCGGCGGGGGTTCCTTCGACCCGGAACGTCGATGGCCCTGTCCTCCCGGGCGCGGCGCGCGTCCGGTCTGCGTGTGCGTGTCTCCTGCTGCGCGTCGGCTCCTGCGTCCCTTGCCTGACGACCCCCGGACCTCGCCCTTTCAGGCGCAATGTTCCGGCGGCTTTTCAGGCGCAATGTTCCGGCGGACCCACTAGTCGGGCTGCCCGCGACGTTGCACCCGAAATGACCGTCCCAGATGACCCAGGCGTAGGTCAGGGCTGCCGGCCATCACTTTCCACCACCTGTTTTCCACACTGTCCATGATCCAGCTGTCTCAAATCGCCCAACCGTCAGATCGCTCAGTTCTGTGCCGAGTCTCTCCCCTAGAATAACACATGCTCTCGCTCTTCCGCGACCTATCTGCTCCCTCACCTCGCTCTAACACCACCAGTTCCACCTCCAGTTTCCCACCTCTCCCTGCGCCCGTCCACGCGCATTCAACCATTCACTCTCATCCTCAGTCACTCCCCCCCCCTCTTCCTCACTCCTCTAACCACACCCACCTCATCTCTTGCTCCACCACTTTCTCATCACCAACCATACTCCATCTCAAACCCACTCCTCCCTGGTACCTCATACAGGAGTCGCAGGTACCTGTGGTGACGTGGCCGAGTCGACGCTACCCCGAGGTGTCATTTCTTACTGACCCCAACACCGTAGGAATGCGCAGGAGTCCGGCACCGGCCCCGCAGTCAGAACCAAGCCATCCCCGCGTCTCTCGCCTCGTGGCGCAGAGCGCGCCGTCGGTGGCATTCGGACTTAGGGCTGTGAATTCTGGCCACAGGACCAGCCACTTAACGACACTACTCTCTATTGCGGCGTTTGTGGGCGCACTATCAACATTCTTTCCGACTGCCGCCGCCAGCGGCGAACCATGGTCGCCGGAAACCATGCCCGATCAGTCAAATTGATCGGTTACGCTTCGTGGAAAGGAGTACCGTCAGACGTAGGGCCGTTATCGGCCGCTGCTGCTCGATTCTCTCGCGCAGGTACGGCGTGAGACACCTATTCTCGCTGACCTCACGGGCCGTTTCGTCCAAAGCGACAGAAACGCCGTTCATAAGTAGGCCCCGCCCTCATTCTGCGGGGGTCTCGGTAGGAGGTCAATGATGACGATCGCGCAACGGCCACGACAGAGTAGGGACGGGCGCTTTGCGAGGCGCTGGCACAGCTTCGCCCGTGGCGATCAAGCAGTGCGGCACAGCGAGGCATGGGAGCACGAAACCTTCGCCGAAGAACAAGCGCGCTGGGAACGAAGCGACCCCGGGTACGCCACGATCTGTCAAGAAGCCCGAGAAGCAAGGCAACGGGGTGGGGAGGCCTCTCGCCGTGCCGATGAGGCCAAGGCCGCGTGGGACGCTCGCGAGGCCAGGCAGCGTCAGGAGACGGATGATGCGCTGCGAGCGCAACACTCTCTCCAGGGCGACCAGACGGCCGGCCGTCCATCGGCGACATTGCGGGCCTCGTCCCGGCGACGCAAGATCCGTCCATTGAGGAGCGCCCGGACGCCGCGATTCGTGATGCGTGCTCGCGAGGGTCCCCGCCACGTGCGCACCACCTTCGTCATGGAGCCCGATAACCGCGCCGGCCGCCCGGACTCTCATTGAGGCGGTCAAGCTGGAGGTGGAGTAGTGGTTACTCCAAAGCACCCACCCGACCCGCAAACGAGCAGCTTGCGGCCTATCAACCCCGGCCGCCATCCACGCGCCGCTACGTCGGAAGGCGCACCAGAAGGCGACCACAACCCAAGGAGATCGTCGAGAATCGCGGAGCGCCTCTGCCGCGCTCCGCCGGTGCTACGACAGACCTACCAGTCGGCGCCGGATCCGGGTCAGGCACTTGTTGGCGGCTCGGTCGACGACGACGATCGTGGATCTGGGGCGCATTGCCAGGCAGGCGGTCGGGGATCATCGCCGTCGGTTCGAGCTGGCGGGCGGCCCCGGCGGTCAGTACGTGCCATTCGTGAATTGTTTGCGGCGACGGATGACCCCAGGTTCTGGCGTGGAGCTCGCAGAATCCACTGCCGCTCGACTGTGCTCAGCTCGAGAAACACGACCTATCCCGCAAAAAGACGACATCGTCTCTCATACTTAGTTCGTCAACCAAGCCTCGAAGCGAGGCGTGTTCGCTCAGATCTCAGACGCTGAGTCGAGGACTGGCGAGCTCGATCGACATCGTGCTGCGCGATTCGCCGAAGAACACGATCTCGAGGGCGCGTTCGGTGTCGGCGCTCACCGAGCGAGCCGAGGGGATCTTGATGGAGCGCCACTCGATCGACGAGGGCGCGGCGTTTGAGATGCTGCGCAAGGATCACGCATCGTAGCCGCAAGCTCGTCGATGTCGCGGCAGCAGTGTCGACGGCGACCGCTTGCTTCCCAATAGCCGCTTTACGCTCCTCTGGTAGCACTGACCTCTCAGATTTTTTGCCCGATCGCCTTGCGAGTCGTCCTGTGATGATGGGAGGTCCATCAACGTGGTGCTCGACGAACCGTCCGGCGCGTAGGCGGTCCGTCCTTGTCTGGTCGCGCCGAATATTCCCGACCGCGTTCACAGCCCGTTCGGGACCGACGGTTCGGGCGGGCTGCGGAGCAGTTCGCCCGGTGGTTCGGTACCCCGACGTTCATCTTCGGTCAGACGCTGCTCGTGATCGTGTGGATCGCTCTCAACGCGCTCGCTGTCGGTTTGCGCTGGGACCCGTATCCGTTCATTCTGCTCAATCTGGCGTTCTCGACCCAGGCGGCGTATGCGGCGCCTCTGATCCTGCTGGCGCAGACGAGGCAGGCCGACCGCGACAAGGTCGCGGCTCACTCGATGGCGCAGATCGCCGACCGTCAGCGCCAGCACGTCGAGCAGGAAACCGGCCGACTACGCGAACTAGTGCAAGCCAACACCGCGCTCACGGAGCGGGTCGCCGCGCTGACCGCCGAGATTCACGCCTCAGCGTGCGGCTCGCTGACGCAGGTCTCCTGCCCCCGGCACACCACCAGCCTGATCGGAGGCGGGCACTCCGATGAACCGGACGAGCTGGTCGCTGTGCCCCTGATCAGACGCGATACAGACACAGCTGCCGTGGGATGATCATGAGCCGCGAGGATCTCAAGCAAGCGATCTTCGGCAGCTTTGACGGGCTCACGTCGGCGCTTGGCGTGATCACCGGTCTGATCGTCGCGGGCACTCCCACCGGGTCGCGAATCCTCGCCGCGTCGCTCGGCTTAGCCGTCGCTGCCACCATCGGCATGGGAGCCGGCGAGTACCTCTCTGACGAGAGTCGTAGTCTGCGCCGCGCTGCGGTCATGGCCGCCGCGACTCTGACGGGCAGCATCCTGCCTGCCCTGCCGTTCGCGTTGGGCTACGGCACCGGCCAGCTCGTCGCCTCCGGTGTGCTCACCGTTGCCGGCGCGTTCGCGATCGGCCACTACCGCGGCTACCGGCTCACGTTGTCGATCCTGGGCGCAGTCGCTCTTCTCACCTCGCCCTGACCATCGTAGTTTACGTAGCTACCGGCATAATCAGGCTGCACTCCCCGGGCACCATCGATCGGCGCTCGTCTCTCAACCCCTTCCGTCACCCCTTTATCGTCTCGTGCTTGACGCCGCCATGTCGCCCGCAATCGGTGTGGCTGTGGTGTCACGGTATGGCCATGTGCTGTCTGGGTGTCTGATGCGTTTCACGCCTCGTCGGCGAGGGGTTTGAGTATGAAGACTTCGACTGCGAGGTCGGGGTCGATGTGGTTGTCGCTCATGAACCCGATCACCTCGCGCCCGGTCAGCTCCTCGATCTGGCGGCTGATATCGGCCTCCATGACGGCTTGCCAGCGTCTGCGCAGATCCAGCACAGCATCGGCCTGACCGGCGTTCGCGAGCGCCTGCTCGCCGCGGGTGAGACTGTCTTGGAGCACGACAAAGACGCCGTTGTCACCGAGCGTGGTCCTTGCTTTGGTGGGCCCTCGGCCGGTTGTGCGGGCGAGTGCCTTCACGACCGTGGTTGAAATGGCGGCGGCGAGCTGTCCGGCAGCCTGCTCGGCGGTGGAGCTCATCGGGTGCAGTTACCCCGAGCTGGCGCTGCCATGGCGTGGCGCAGGATGGCTTTGGTCACGGAGGATCGCTGCCATGCACGAGTGCCGACCTTTGGCCGCGCTGAGCGCGTCCTGGTCCACATGGCAGCAGGATCCGCCGTTGGTGAGCCGCGCGACCCTCGTCTTTGGTCCCGACCCCGCGTGGGTCCTCTCGCGGCCGTGCGTGGTTGCCGAACGCCGCGTCGTTGTAGCAGTCGTGGCGATTGTGGCGGCATGGCCGCCTCTCTTTCGATGGCTGAGAGGAATACCCAGGCCGACCCTAGGTGGGGATGGGCTGCTTGGGCAGAGGCTGGTCCCCCGCCGGGGGCGGCGGCTTGAGGGAGCGGTAATGGTCGCGCCAGATGAGCTTGTAGATCGGGATCCGCCGCGGGATGTCGCGCAGGCCGGGGATGAACGGGACCAGGATCAGCGCGAGCGTCAGCGCACCCATCAAGGCCAGGACGAGGATGTCGGCGTTGGCGGAGGTCGAGAACGGCTTGATCTGATACCAGAACGTGTACAGCCACAGCCACACCTGTCCGGGGTAGCTGCCGGTCTCGTTCATCAGCCCCCACTGGTTGCCGAGGAGATGCTGGGTCTGGGCGCGGTTGGTGAGCACGCCGCCGTCGGCCATGAACAGCAGGGGCTTGGTGTAGTCCGTCTGGTAGAACTGCCTGCTGGTCAACAGCGCGCCATCCAGCCCGCCTGATTGGGCGAACGTCAGCAGCGAGCCCATCATCGCGGGCAGCGGGCCGTAGGCGCCCGCCTTCACCGTGATCGACCCGCCGGGGGTTGCCGAGGCCTTGGCCAGCGCCGTCTCGTATGCGCTCGTCCAGCCGGTTTGCGTCTTCGAGGGCGCCGCCTCATAGGTCGAGACGGCGCGCTGCAGCGCGGGCTGGTTGGTGAGCGAGCGCAGCGGGGCGAGGACGAAGTCCCGCGCCGTGTTGATCGGATGACTCACCCCGAACCACTTCGCCAGATGGATGAAGGCGATGCGCTGTCCGCTGGAGTTGTGGTTGTAGGGCGGCCCGTAGCTCCCCGTGGTGCTCGAACCGTCGAGCTCGGTGGTCGCGGTGGTCACGAAGTCGACCGGATCGGTCCGCGCCCACGATTTGATCGTGCTCGGAGGAGCGTCCGGCGAGGAAAACAGGATCGTCAGCAAGAGCACGAGCGCGAGCACCACCCCGAGAGCGATCGTTGCCTCCCGAAGGATGTCGTAGGGCTTGTAGGCGCCGGTCCAACTACGGGCGGCGTCGTCCTCGCGCCGGCGCGCCGCGCGACTCACGGCGGGCTCCCCGCAGGAGTCGGCCCGGGCTCTCCGTCGCTTCCGTTTCCGGAGGCGGGCGTGAGTGCCGGTGCTTTCTCCGATTCGCGCAGCCCGTTCCCAGACCCGGATCCGCTGCCGATCGCCGAATCACCCGCCGTCTCGCGCGTGGCGGACTGGCTGTCGATGCCAGCGTTCAATGGGATCGGCGGGACGATCCCGTGCTTGCGGACGAGCAGGATGTGCGCAGCGACCACCGCCACCACAATCAGCGGCAGCAGGAACACGTGGTAGCTGTACATCTGGCCGAAATTCAAGAGGTTAAAGAACGCGCCGGCGCCCGAGGCGTTGATCGCGTCCTTTGCCTGCGTGGAGATCCATTGGGAGTCGAAGTTCTGCTGGGAGACATAGCCGGTCAACGCGCATGGGATCGCGATCAGGAAGCAGACGACTCCGGTCATCCACACCCGCGCTCGCCCGCCGCGCCACGCCGCCATCCAGTACTTCCCCCACAGATGGATGATCATGAAGAAGAAGAACAGTTCCACGGACCACAGATGAATGCTGTTGAAGAAGTGCCCGATCCCCGTGAAATGCCACCAGCCGGGTCCCTTCAGCGACAGGATCGACCCAGAGCCGATGATGATCACCAGCGAGACGAGTGACAGCACCCCGAACACGTATATCCACGAGGACATGTAGGACGGCTGGCTGTCTGGCAACAGCTTGTCCGGGGGCAGCGCCGCCACCGCGCGCTCACGGACGGTCCCGGTCCACGACCGCCGCTTGGGAGTGCTCATCGCGGTCCGGTCCGCTCGCCGTGACCCGGGAACGGCACCAACACCGCGGCGGCGAACACCACCAGCATCACGATGATCACGATGACGTTAGACACCGACATGGTAAAGAAATGCCAGTGCACGGTATTCGCTGGATGATTCAGGTTGACGATCGCAGCCATGACAACCGCTACGCCTGGGATGGTGGGTCGAAGTCCGAGCGCGCGGCCGGTCGGCGTCCTGGGGATTCACCGGCGGCGAATGCTCGCGTCATCAGCAGAGCGTCCCGACGCTGAACGTCCGGGTCGCGAAGCGACCAGGCCAGCAGCCACAACGACGACTTGTGCAGGGACGCGAACGGCGCCGCATCGATCACGTCCTCCACCCGGCCAAACGGCACGCCCTGCCTGATCATGCACTCGACCTGAAGCGAAGCTCGCTCAAAGGACAGCACCTCCACGCCCGAAGCCAAGAGCGAGCGCTGCGCCGAGGAGGAACCTACCGGCGTGAGGGTCACCGAGACCCCCTTTCCTGGTCGCGCCCGGGCCGTTCCGACCCTGGTACTCCCATAGCGAGCAATCCACTCTCCTCTCATTCAGCCAAAAGTCAAGCCATCTGCAGAATGGGCACGATCACCGGTTGGCGAGTCCGAGGACCCGGGTCGGCGTCGCCGAACCGTTGCCCTGACTCAATCCTCGAATAGGAGGCGTCGAGGACTCCGCGCCGGACTGGAAAGTTTGAGTCTGAGTATCGCTCTCTCGATTGTGAGTGCACATATTCCCCTGAATCGCCTCCAGGGCATGCAACCGCGGGCCGCCCGACTGGGCAACGGCCGCGGCGGCATTAACCGAGACGTTAGGAACGCGGTCCTGTTCGGCATTCCGGCGGCCGACGGAATCCGCGATGGAGAGCACTCATCGGCGCGAGCGCCCCAGGTGCGGCCGTGTCCGCCGGTCAGCTCCAGGGGTAGGGGCTGTGCGAGACCGGGTGCAGGTCGCCGGTGGCGAAGCGTTCGTAGCGAAACGGATGCAGCAGCGAGGAGTGCTCCCCGCCGAGCACGCGGGCGATCTCCTTGCCGACGGCGATCATCTTGTAGCCGTGGTTGGAGTCGGCGGCGACGAACACGTTCGGGCGCATGTAGTCGAACACCGGGAAGTTGTCGACGGTGAACGCGCCGACCCCGCCGGAGCGGACCTGGCGGTACCGGGTCCGCGCCCCCTCAAAACGCGTGAGGCAGTGTGACAACGAGGCCGACCACAGGTCGGGGAAGCCGGCGTCGACGGTGCCGGTCGGATACGGATCGACCTGGAACTCCGGACCGACGGTCAGCGGCTGGGCGCCGCCCTGGACGCTGTCGCGATCGGGCTTGAAGTACACGCCCCAGAAGTCGTCGGTGATCAGCGTCCCGTCGTCGGCGTGCAGCGGCTGATCGGAGTCGACATGGAGCACCGGCGATGAGACGCCGTCGTTGGTGACGAAGATCGCCGGGTCAAACGCCGCCTCGCCTTCCTGCAGGTACCAGTACGTCCACATCGGCTGGTCGGGCACGAGATCGCCGTCGGGCCGGCGGACATCGAGACGATCCGGGAGACCGAGCATCGACCACAGCGACGGCACCCACGGGCCGACCGCGACCACGACCTGGTCGACGGCGATGTCGCCGGCGCTGGTGTGGACGGTGGTCACCGCACCGGACTGATCGGAGTCAAAGCCGATGACCGCGATCCCGGTCTCGATCCGCGCCCCGGCGGCGCGGGCGAGGTCGGCGAGACCGAGCATCGACTCGCGGTTCAACGCGTAGCCGCCGGCGCGCTCGTGCAGGCAGACGCTCAGCCCGGGAGCCCGCCAGTCGTCATACAGCGAGCGCATGTGCTCGGCCACCTCGTCGGCGCCGACGTACAGCTCGGACGGGTAGCCGATCTGCTGCTGGCGCTCGTGGACCGCGGCCAGATCCTCCTCCTGGGCAGCGGGGCCGAGGGCGATGTAGCCGTTCGGGTGGTAGTGCAGCGCCGCGGGCTCGGACTCCCACACCTCCACGCACGCGGCCATCAGCTCCTGCATCGCCGGCTGGAAGTAATTGTTGCGGACGATCCCGCACGCGATTCCCGAGGCGCCGGCGGCGACGTCGGTCTTGTCGATGACGAGCACCGGCTCGCCCCGGCGGGCGAGGTGCCACGCGGTGGAGAGCCCGTGGACTCCGGCACCGATCACCAACGTCGGGGTGGAGGAGGGGAGACGGTCGGACACGCGGATTCTCCTTGACAAGACGTTGCCTATAGCGCAATAATATTGAGCAGGACGCAACAATATATCCCCGCCGGGGATGCGCGTCAAGCGCCGCGCTTGCGGTCGGTTGCACCGCTTGGTATAAACGCGGCCGTGTACCAATTTGTCCAGTCGTGCCGTGGTGTGATGCGAGATCGGCGGCATCGTGGACCGGCATGCCACGCCGCCGCGGGCGCCGTCCCCGCCGGACGGCGCGAGCCGCTGAGCTACTAGCTAGAGCGAAACGACCGATCGCGGCCGCCGGCGTCGCGGCGGCCGACGCAAAGGAGCGGAGATGGCGACAGCAGTGGAGGAGCCGAAGTTCGGCGGCAACGTGGAGACGGTTCTCTCCAGCCCCCGGATCGAGCCGGCGCGCAAGACCCTGGAGGAGGCGCGCAGCGCCCCCGGCCGCGCCGAGAAGATCGAGGCGCTGACGCGGCGGATCGAGGCCGAGGGGATCCGGTACGTGTTCTTTCAGCAGGTATCGATCACCGGCCGCGTGATGGGCAAGGGCGTCGTCTCGTCGTTCTTCGCCCAGGTCGCCGAGAAGGGCTATCAGCTCGTCTACGGCGCGACCGCCAACCTCTTCACCGACCGCTACGGCAACTACATCGGCTTCGGCCCCGAGGAGTCCGAGCTGGCGGCGGTCGCCGATCTCGACACGTTCGCCGTCCTCCCGTGGGACAACCGCGTCGCCCGCGTCTACTGCGACTGCTACGACACGGAGACCGGCGAGCTGCTCGACGCCGACCCTCGCCAGAACCTCAAGGCGATCGCGCACGAGTTCGAGCAGGAGCTCGGCTACCAGTTCCTGATCGGGATCGAGCCGGAGATGATGTGGCTGCGCAAGCCGCGCCCCGGGGAGGAGCCCCAGGGGGTCACGAAGCCGTACTGCTACCACATCCACCAGTTCGAGGAGCTCCGTCCGGTGCTGCTCGACGTCGTCGACTACGGGCAGGCCCTCGGGCTCGACATGAGCTACGGCGACCACGAGGACGCACCGGGGCAGCTCGAGCTCAACTTCCGCTTCGACCGCCCGCTGCGGACGGCGGACAACATCACCACCTACCGTCAGGTGTGCGCCGCGGTGGGCCGCAAGCACGACCTGCTCCCGTCGTTCATGCCCAAGCCGTTCACGGGCGTGTCGGCCAACGGCCACCACCACCACTTCACGTTGATCGATGACGACGGCAACAACGTGTTCTACGACCCCGACGGGCCGGCGCGGCTGTCGGATTTCGCCCGCCACTTCCTCGGCGGGATGCTCGAGCACTTTCCGGCGCTGATGTGCGTCGGCAACCCGACGGTGAACTCGTACTGCCGGATGTGGGACACCGGCTTCTGGGCCCCGATCTACAAGAACTGGGGATGGCAGAACCGGACGACGACGGTTCGTGTCGCCTCCGGCGGACGCTTCGAGTACCGCGGGGTCGATTCGTCGTGCAACCCCTACCTGACCGTGGCGACGCTGCTGCGCGCCGGCCTGGACGGGGTGCGCCGGGAGCTCGATCCCGGCCCCCCGCAGCAGGGCAACACCTACGACCTGCTGGCGCAGGGGGCACAGATCGAGAAGGTGCCCGACAGCCTCGGCGCGGCGCTCGACGCGCTCGCCGTCGACGACGTGATCAAGAGCGCGCTGCCCGGCCGGCTCTACACGGTGTTCAACCATTACAAGCGCGACGAATGGGAGCGCTACCTGGCGGCGGTCACCGACTGGGAGCGCGACGAGTACCTCGAGGTCCTGCCCTAGTCGGTGGGCCCACTAGCCGCCCGCCGGCGGGGTCTCGATAGGAGAAACGACATGTGTGGAATCGCAGGGATCATCTACAAGAACGGCGCTCAGACCAACGGCGCTCACCGCATCGGCCGGGACATGACGAACATGCTCCAGTCGATGAAGCACCGCGGACCGGACTCCACCGGCTATGCGCTCTACCACGCGCCCACCGCGGAGCTGACCGTGCGCATCAACCTGGCCGAGTCGACCGCTCCGCGTGACCTCGACTTCGCCGAGGCTGTCCGCCGCCGCCGGCGCGACGTCGAGGCCCGGCTGCGCGGAGTCGGAGCGACGATCACCGCGACCGCGGACGTCAACGAGTACACGTTCAGCGCCACCGTCGCCTACGACGGGGATCTCAAGCGGCTCGCCGACCACATCGAGTCGGTGCCCCACACCGAGGTGCTGTCGCTCGGTCACGCGCTGGACATCGTCAAGGACCTCGGCGACGCCCGGACCGTGTCGACCTCCTACGGCCTCGCCGAGTACGTCGGGTCGCACGGCATCGGCCACGTGCGGATGGCGACGGAGTCCGACGTCGACATCGCCAACGCCCACCCGTACTGGGCCTACCCGTTCTCCGACGTCGCCGTCGTCCACAACGGCCAGCTGACCAACTACCACCAGTGGCGCCGCCGGCTCGAGGCCTCAGGCCACCGCTTCGCCTCGATGTGCGACTCCGAGATCATCGCCGTCTACCTCGCCGACCGGATGGCCAACGGCGACTCGCTCCAGGACGCGATGCACCATTCGCTGGAGGACCTCGACGGCGTCTTCACCTACATCTGCGTCTCCGAGGACGCGCTCGGGATGGCCAAGGACGAGCTCGCGGCCAAGCCGCTCGTCCTCTACGAGGGCGACGACATGGTCGCGCTGGCATCCGAGGAGATGGCGATCCGGGCGGTGATCGACAGGGAAATCGAAACCTACGATCCTTATGAGAGTGCGGTGATGGTATGGACACGGTGACGCCAGGTCAGCGGGAGGAGCCGCAGTTCGACCCGCGCGGGCTGGTCGAGCTCAATGCCCGCGTTCCCCGGGTGGCCGAGATCGACGGCGAGCGGGCCACGTTCGACGCCGGCCCGCTGACGACCCGGCAGATCAACCTCGAGCTGCGCTGGCTGTTGTACGAGCACGGCATCCGCGAGGTCACCGTGCGCAATCCCGCCGCCCGCCATTCGCTCGGCGCCGGGATCCTCACCCGCTGCCGACTGCGGTTCGAGGGCAGCCTCGGCTACTTCGCGCTCGGCATGATCGACGGCCCTGAGGTGTCGATCGCCGGCCGCGTCGGCTGGTCGGCGTGCGAGAACATGATGTCGGGGGTGGTCGTGATCGAGTCCAACGCGGGCTCGCTGACCGGCGCTGCGATCCGCGGCGGCGACCTCGTCGTCAAGGGCCGGGTCGGCGCCCGCACCGGCATCGACCAGAAGGGCGGGACGATCATCACGCTCGGCGACGCCGGCTCGATGACCGGCTTCATGATGCAGCGCGGCCGCCAGATCATCTGCGGCAACGTCGGGCCGGGACTGGGCGACTCGATGTACGACGGCACGATCTACGTCGGCGGCCGCGTCAAGTCACTCGGCATCGACTGCGTGCCCGGCGAGTGGACCGACGCCGACACCGAGTTCATCGACCGCAAGTTCGGAATCTACGGGCTCGGGTCGCCGCCGTCGCTGCAGAAGTTCGTGTGCGGCAAGAAGCTCTACAACTACGACTCGCTCGAGCCATCCGAGCGCAAGCTCGTCCTGTAGGAGGTCTGGCATGGCAACTGCTGACGAGAACGCACCCTCGGCTCGCAACGTCCTCGGGCACAGCCGGGTGTTCACGCCCGAGGTGATCGACGACATCCATGTGAAGTCCGAGCTCGGCCGCTACCGGATGCGCGGCTTCTCGATGTTCAAGAAGATCCCGCACTGGGACGAGCTGATGTTCATGCCGGGCACCCTGACCCGGTTCGTGATCGAGGGCTACCGCGAGAAGTGCGTGACCAAGACCGTGCTCGGCGCCCGGTTCGCGTCCAATCCGATCACGCTCGACATCCCGATCTACATCACCGGCATGTCGTTCGGCGCGCTCTCGCTCGAGGCGAAGATGGCGCTCGCCAAGGGCGCGTCGATGGCCGGCACCGCCACGTGCAGTGGCGAGGGCGGGATGATCCCGCCCGAGCGCGATCTGTCGACGAAGTGGTACTACCAGGTCATCCAGAGCCGCTACGGCTTCAATCCTCACCACCTGATGCTCGCCGACGCGGTCGAGTTCTTCATCGGCCAGGGGTGCAAGGTCGGGCTCGGCGGTCACCTCATGGGCCAGAAGGTCACCGAGCAGGTGGCCGAGATGCGCTCGCTGCCGGCCGGGATCGACCAGCGGTCGCCGGCCCGCCACCCCGACTGGCTCGGCCCCGACGACCTGTCGCTGAAGATCCAGGAGGTCCGCGAGGCGACCAACTACGAGGTCCCGATCCAGCTCAAGCTCGGCGCCGCCCGCGTCTATGACGACGTCCGGATGGCGGCCAAGTGCGGCCCGGACATCATCTACCTCGACGGCGCCGAGGGCGGCACCGGCGCCGGCCCCCATACCGCCGCCGAGGAGACCGGCATCCCGCTGATGGCGGCGATCCCGGAGGCGCGCCGGGCACTCCAGGACGTCGGCCTGGCGGACGAGATCGACCTCGTCGTCGCCGGCGGGATCCGCAACGGCGGTGACGTCGCCAAGTGCCTGGCGCTCGGCGCCGACGCGATCGCGATCGGCCACTCGGCGCTGATGGCGCTCAACTGCAACAAGGAGATCCCCGGGGTCACCGACTACGAGGGCACGATCGGCGTCCCCGCCGGTCGCTGCTACCACTGCCACACCGGTCGCTGCCCGGTGGGGATCACCACCCAGGACCCCGAGCTGCGCAAGCGGCTCGTCGTCGACGAGGCCGCCAACCGCGTCTACAACTTCCTGCACACGCTGACGCTCGAGTGCCAGATGCTGGCCCGGGCGTGCGGGAAGACCGATGTCCACTCGCTGGAGCCCGAGGATCTGTGCGCTTTGACGGTGGAGGCATCGGCGATGGCGCGGGTCCCGCTCGCCGGGACCGACTACATCCCGGGCGTGTCCGAGGAGCGGACGCTTCACCGGATCGAGCGGCTGCTCGAGCGCCACGTCGCCAATCCGATCGACTACCTCGACCCGGTTTCGCAGGCAGCGGGAGCGCGCGGAGGTGACCCGTCATGAGCGACGACATCACCCCCCACGTCGACCGCGACGGCGGCGCCGACCTGGCCGCGCTACCCGATGCGGGCGAGATCCGGCGCGTTCCCGACGAACCGGAGAAGGTCTACGCGATCGATGCCGAGTACCTGTCGGGCCGGCGCTTTGCCTATCAGGAGGACCTGAGCCTGGTGGCGGACGTCGACCTCGTCGCCGCCACGCCGGGCGAGGACATCAACTGGCTGGAGGACATCACGCTGCTCGCCGAGGACGGGGTGCCCGCGGTGTTCGACCGCTACTCCAACTCGTTCATCAAGATCTACTTCGACATCCCCGCCGGGCGCGAGGACGAGATCGCCCGCAAGGTGCTGATCACCCATCTGCAGAGCGGCAACTCGTACGGGATCGCACTGAAGGACCGGCACGCCAAGTTCCTCCAGCCGGCGCTGGGGCCGTGGGTGGCGGATTCCGAGACGGTCGGCGCCGACTACACGCCCGGAGTGCTGGAGGGCTGGGAGCCACCGGAGCACTGATGGGTCCGGAGCCCGCACACGGGGGTGTGGCGGATTGGTTGCGCTCTGCGCTACTAATCTCCATCACCCCTCGTGGACGCCGTGACCGATAGCTCCACGATTCCCAGTTCGGTCCGGCGCGGCCCACCGATCACGCTGACCTGCGACTGCGGCGAGCAGCGTCAGCTGCGCTACGGCGAGCGCTGGACGTGTCAAGGCTGTGGCAAGACGTGGAACACGACCCGGATCCCGCTCGATCAGTACGCCGCGATCCGCGCCACCCAGCTGCGCTACCGGCGCGTCCCGCTGGCGATCAGCGTGCTCGCGCTCATCTGCATCGTCGCGTTCGTGATCGTCGGCAAGGCGCTCGGCGGCCTGCTCATCGTCGCGATCGTGGCGACGACGTGGAGCATGTTCTTCCGGCCGCTGCATCGGCGCAAGTACCGCGAGGCGATCGCCGAGCTGCCGTCGTGGAAGATCGAGCCGGAGTGACCGTGGCGCTCAGCGGGACTCTGGGTCCCGCGCGGCAGGATGGCCGCCCGCGCGCGTGACCGTGACCTCGATGCCGTGGACGGTGCTCGAG
Organism: uncultured Solirubrobacteraceae bacterium; assembly: GCA_963731395.1. GTDB lineage: Bacteria > Actinomycetota > Thermoleophilia > Solirubrobacterales > Solirubrobacteraceae > Palsa-465. The sequence goes on along the minus strand of CAVSVH010000011.1, from coordinate 186,342 downwards.
GCGCCCATGTCGCTGGGGATGCCCGGGTTGAGCACGTTGACGTTGGCACGCTGATCCTCGCGCCGCGGCCAGCGGCCCTTGGGGGAGAGGGCGACGCCGCGGGGGACCTCGTCGCTGACCACGACCGACAGCTCGAGCGCGCCGACATCGCTGGCCAGCCGCGCCATGTCGCCGTCGGCGAGGCCGCGCTCGGCGGCATCGGCACGATGCAGCGCCACGCTCGCTGCGCCGAGACGGCCGGCGAGCTTGGGCTCGTTGACGAAGCTGTCGTTCAGCGACCACGGCGACGCCGGGGTCAGCAGCCGCAGGCGTCCGTCCGCGGGGCGCGCGTCGAACCACGGCTGGGCGACGCGGGGGTGGCCGTCGGCCGCCGCTCGGGCGCTCGCCAGCTCGGCGTGGCCGCTTGGGGTCGGGAACACGAGGTCGGCGAACTGGATCCGCGGCCGGTCGCCGCACCACACCGTCCCGCGCGCGGCGAGCTCGTCGAAGCTCAGCCCGAGGCCGGTCCCCGTCAGCAGCCGGTCGAGCACGTCGCGGTCGGATTCGTACAGCGCCGGCTCGGGCATCCCCATCGCGGCGGCGAGCCGGCGGAAGATCTCGGTGTTGGGCAGCGCGTCGCCGAGTGGCGGGGTGGCGGCGACCTGCGCCGAGACGCTGAGGTTGAAGTAGGAGGCGACGATGTCGTCGCATTCCAGGAAGCTCGCCGCGGGGAGGACGACGTCGGCGAGATCGGTGGTGTCGGTCTCGAAGATGTCGATCGCGACGGTGAACAGATCCGCGCGCTGCAGCGCCCGCCGCAGGCGGCCCTGCTGGGGGTTGGAGGCGGCGATGTTGATGTTCCAGGTCAGCAGCGCGCGGGAGCGTCGCGGGTCCTCGAGCCACGCCACGAGATCCATGTGGCTGATCGGATCGGGTGAGTGGTCCGGGAGGTCGCCGTCGGTCACGTAGTCGAAGTCCAGGCGCCGGTTGTCGGTGCCGTTGAGGTACAGCACCCCGGTGCCGGCACGTCCGAGGTTGCCGCTGATCGACGCGAGCTGGCCGACCGCGCGGACCGCGTTGCCGCCGCGCGGCTGGCGCTGAAAGCCCTGGCCGATCCACAGCAGCGACGGCCCGTCGCCGTACCAGCGGGCCGCCCGCTCGATGTCGGCGGCCGGCACGCCGGTGACGCGCTCGCCCCAGTCCGGCGTGCACGCGGCGACGAGCGGCTCGACCTGGTCCCAGCCGAGGCAATGGTCGGCGAGCAGCACCGGATCGTGGCGGTGGTCGCGGACGATGGCGTGGGCGATCGCGAACGCGAGCGCCGCGTCGGAGCCGGGGAACGGCTGGAGATGGAGGTCGGCGGCGGCGGCGGTGGGGGTCCGGACGGAGTCCACGACGATCACCCGGCCCGGGGCCTCGGGCAGCCATTGCTCGTGCTGATGGGGTGCCGACGCCGACGGGTTCGCGCCCCAGACGAGGATGCACGCCGCGTCGCGCGCGGTGCGCGGATCGAAGCCGTCCTCGGACGTCCCGTACAGGTAGTCGAGTGCGACGTGGCCCGCCTTGTTGCAGATCGTGTCCGGGTCGACCTCACGAGCGCCCAGGGTGCGCATGAACCGCATCGGGAAGCCGTAGCCGAGCAGCGCGAACGTGCCGGTGTAGTGGGCGTTGAGGATCGCGCCGGCGCCCGCGCCGGGATCGGCGGCGATGTCGCGCAGGTGGGCGGCGACCGTCGTCAGCGCCGTGTCCCAGGAGACGGGACGCCACTCGCCCGCCCCCTTGGGGCCGGCGCGCATCAGGGGCGAGGTCAGGCGGGCCTGCGGATCGAGGAACACCCCGTTGTAGGCGCTCGTGCACTTCGGGCACAGCCGGCCGCGGCTGACCGGGTGCTCCCGGTCGCCCCGGACGTGGCGGATCGCCCCGTCGCGCAGCGCCACCTCGATCCCGCACGCGTCGTAGCAGTCCCGCGGGCACGTGGTGCGGATCGTCGTGTCGACGGCCATCGGTCGAGCGTAGGCCCGGCGCCGATGCGACGCAACCCCTGAGACGCGGCGGCCACGCCCATCGGCGGACAGCGCGCGCGGACGGTGGCCGACCGCGCGTCGCGGGTCCCGAGGTTCACGGAGCAAGGAGCGGGCGATTCGGTGCAAGCGGTCACGAGTTTCGAGGTGCTCGCACCGCGGCGCCCGGAACCCGGGACCGGCGGTACATGCGCGCTCGGGCGGCCCGGTGCTTGCACCGAAACGCCCGGATCGGCGCCGGCTCGCCGGCTGGGGCCGACTAGTGGACGATCAGCACGTCGCAGTGGGCCCCGTGGGCCACCGCGTCAGCGACGCTCTGTCCCAGGAGGCGGTGGAGCACCCCCACCTCCCGGGAGCCGACGACGATCAGATCGGCGGAGCGCTCGCGGGCCGCCTCCAGGATCGACCCGGCCTCGTGCCCGACCGCCTCGATGTACTCGGCGGCCACCCCCTCGCCGTCGAGGTAGACACGGGCCGCGGCGAGCTCGGCGCGGTGGTCGGCGTCGGTGTCGACCGGATCGGCTCCGATCGACCGGCCCCCCGCGCCCGTCGTCACCGGGGCGACGCTCGTCACGATCACCCTGGCGCCGAGCGCCTGGGCCAGCGTCGCGGCGCGCTCGAGCGCGCGCTGCGCCGGCTCGGTCTCGTCGTAGGCGACGAGGATCGTGCTCGTCATGCGATCACCCGCGCCTCGCTGCTCGGACCGACGAGCGCGACGCGCTCCTCCTCGGTGGGAACCGCCGGCGTGTCCTCGCGCATGTGCACGCCTTCCTTGTCCTGGACAACGCGCCGGAAGACGAACAGGACGAGTGAGCCGATGAGGACGCCGACCCCGATCCAGAAGTCGGTCCACGTGCCATAGCCGTTGAGGTTCGGCGCGAGGGCGCCAACGACGAGGAACAGCAGATTGAGGGCGCACAGGAACGCCGCGATCGGCAGCCAGGCGCTGCCCACCTTGATCGGCCGTGGCCAGTTCGGCCGGTCGCGACGGAGCAGCAGGAAGCCGCTGAGCGCGAACACGTGGGCGAGCACGTAGCCGATGTTCGACAGGTACAGGATCGCGAGGTTGGACTTGATCAGCAGCACGAGGAAGATGTTGACCACGAGGTCGAGGGTCATCGCTCGGCCCGGCACGTGGAAGCGGTTGAGCACCCCGAACTGCTTGATCGTCATCCCGGCGCGCGAGATGCCGTACAGGGCGCGCCCGGCGTCGGAGGTCGACGAGGTCATCGACAGCAGCAGGCTGCCGATGATGCAGATCGTGAAGAAGCTCGCTGCGCCGTGACCGACGATCTGGGTCATCGCCTGGGTGTAGAACTGTCCCTCGGCGGTCGCCGCCGGGACTGGCCCGGTGACGCCACCGAGGCCGAGCGGGAGCAGGATGCAGACGAGCAGCATGAACGTCGCCGCGCTGCGCAGGGCCCGATGGGTGTCCTGGATGCTCTTGTACTCGGGCGCGAAGGTGGCGCATGCCTCGGTGCCGTACGCCGACCAGGCGAGGATGAACATGTAGACGATCGCCAGCTTGATCCCGCCCCATGGCCCGGTGAAGGTGGCGTGGACGTTGGAGGAGTGCCAGTCGCCGGTGAAGTAGGGGACGATGATGAACAGCGCCAGGGGGACCATCAGCAGGGCGGCGCAGGCGTAGGTGAACCACACCGCCGGGCGCAGGCCGAAGATGTTGAAGCTCCATACGAACACGATGCAGCCGATGGCGATGAACGACGACAGCGTCAGCGTATTGCCGAGGAAGCCGATCGACAGGCCGGAGTGGGGCCACCACTGCGAGGTCGCCAGGTCGCCGATGACCTTGCCGAAGATCGACAGCACGACCGACCAGCCGATCCAGTAGCCGAACGCCGAGAGCGGGCCGACGAGCGTCGTGTAGCGACGCCAGCCCTCGTGGGCGTAGAGGGAGATGCCACCGCTGCGGTGCCCGAACATCGTCGCCGGCTCGGAGTAGATCCACGCCTGGAGCAGGCCGATGGTCGCCGACAGACCCCACAGGACCATCGAGCCGACGACCCCGAACAGGCCGAGCGTGAAGCCGAGGCTGCCGAGCAGGAAGCCCGGATTGCAGAGCGCGATGACGAATCCGTCCCACCATCGCAGCGTCTTGAGGAGCTGAACCTCCTCCACGGTCGCAGTAGCCAAGCTCATCCCTCCTGATGGTGGCGGCACACCGGGCGGGGAGATCCCGAGCGGCGCTCCCGGTGTGTGGAGGGCGGTTATACCAGTTGGTACAAAACCGGTCAACGCGCTTTGAACAAGTTTGTCCGCATGGAGCGGCGTCGCCGGCGCGGACGCTCCACGGGGACGGTGACACGGTGTCCGAGCGCGGTCCCGGATCGTTTGCGACGCCCGCTACGGTGGACCGACGCGATGACGATCACGCGCGAACCGGTTCACGCCCAGCCTCCTGCCGTGGTCGGCGAGGGACGGCCGCGCCCGGTGGTGCTGGCGACGCTGTCGGTGCGGATTGCCCCCGAGGCGGAGCGCGTGGCGATCGACAGCGCGCTCGAGACCGGCGCGGCGCTGATCATCGCCAACATGCTGTGGCTCCCGTCGCACCCGACGACGCTGACCCTTGCCCGTGAGCACGCGACGCTGCCCCACGAGGAGGACCTCGACGCCGTGCGGGAGACCGCGGCCCGCGCCGCGGCACGCGGCCTGCGCACCGAGCTGCTGCGGATCTCGAGCCGTCGGCCGCTGGCGGCGCTGATCGAGCTGATCGAGGAGCGCCGGGCGGGACTCGTCGTCCTCGGTCCCGACCCCCACCGGTCGCCGCGGTACTGGCGGTGGCTGGCGGCGCGGCGGATCCGGCGCCGCGCCGACTGCCTCGTGTGGATCGCCCCCGACGGCTGAGGCTGCAAACGAGGGGTGCGCGACCTGCATTGCGCGACAAACCCGGATCATCAGTCGCCGGTTTGGCGCGCTTTCCCGGCTCTACATGCATCCGGCTACAAAGCCAAATACGCCCGGCCGGCTTTGTAGCCGAATCCAGGGTGGCGCGGGGGCTCGGCGAGTCAGCGCGTCTCGGAGGCGCGGTCGGAGACCTCACGCAGGGTGCCGAACCGCCCCGTGTAGAACAGGAGCGGCTCGCCGTCACGGTGCTTGAGGTGCTCCACCTCGCCGATCCAGAGCACGTGATCGCCGGCGGTGTGGACGTCGACGACCCGGCAGCCGACGTGGGCGAGGGCGCCGTCGAGCAGCGGCAGGTCGTTCTCCCACGTGAACGTCGGCGCCACGGGGGAGAGCCGCTGGCCGGCGAAGTGGGCGGCGAAGTCCTCCTGATCGGAGGCGAGCACGCTGACCCCGTAGCGCCCGGTCCGCGGCAGCATCTCGCTCATCCGGCAGCGGCCGAGCGAGACGAGCACCAGCGGCGGGCGCAGCGACACCGACAGGAACGCGTTGGCGGTCATGCCGTGGATCGTGTCGCGATGGGTCGTGGTCACGACGGTCACCCCGGTGGCGAATCGCCCCATCACCTGGCGCAGCTCCCGCGCGGCGGCCTCCGCCGCCGCCGACTTCGGCGTGAGCTTGGCGACCCCGGTGGGGGGATCCAGCGCCGACCGGGGGGGAACCGGCGGCTGCTTGCCGGGCTTGGCCGCCGGGGGCGGGGCCGGACGGATCGGCGGCATCATGCCCGTCGAGTCGGTGGGCGGCGCCAATTTGGCCACCCGGGTGAGACGCGCGACGCCCTCGCGCTCAGTCAATCCCGGCCCCGCCGAGACCGTGTTCACGACCGCGGGCGCGTCTTCTCCGGGTCATAGAACGGGAATCGTACGACGCGCGCCGGAATCCGTTTCTGCAGGCCGTCGAGCTTGCCGACCTCCACCTCGGTTCCGATCTCCGCGTACTGGACCGCCATCCGGCACAGCGCGATCGACGTGCGCAGCGTCGGGCTCCGGGTGCCGCTGGTGACGACGCCCACGCGGCGGCGGTCGACGTAGACCTCGTCGCCGTGGCCGGCGGTCTCGTTGCCCGACAGCTCCAGCCCGACGAGCCGGCGCTGCGGGTGCTCCTTGCGCTCCATCAGCGCGTCGCGACCGATGAAGTCCTCGTCGTCCAGAGGCATCACCGCGAACCCGATCCCGGCCTCGAACGGATCGACCTGGTCGTCGAACTCGTACCCGGCGAAGATCAGCCCGGACTCGATCCGGAGGATGTCGAGCGCCTCCAGCCCGAGGGGCAGCATTCCCCGCGGCTCGCCCGCCGACCAGATCGCGTCCCACACCGCCTCGCCGTCGGTGGGGTGGCAGAACACCTCAAACCCCAGCTCGCCGGTATAGCCGGTGCGCGAGACGACGATCGGCACCCCGTCATAGCCGCCGATGCGCCCGACGAGGAAGCGGAACCACTTCAGCTCCTCGAGGCCGGGCTGCGCCGGCGGCGTCCACACGAATTCCGCGAGCGCCTCGCGGCTCAGCGGCCCCTGAACGGCGAGGTTGTGCAGCTGGTCGGTCGTCGGCTTGATCCACACCCGCAGGCCGAGCCGATCGGCGACCTGGCGCATCCAGATGCCGTCGTACTCGTCGCCGCCGATGAAGCGGAAGTTGTCCTGACCCATGCGAAAGACGGTGGCGTCGTCGATCATCCCGCCGGTCTCGTTGCACAGCGCGGTGTACACGACCTGACCGACCGCGAGCTTGCGGATGTTGCGGGTGACCACCCGCGCCATCAGCGTCTCGGCGTCCGGACCGAGCACCTCCCACTTGCGCAGCGGGGACAGGTCCATGACGGCCAGCCGCTCGCGGCAGGCCCAGTACTCGGCGATCGCGCCCTCGTTGTTGAAGCAATGGGGCAGCCAGTAGCCGCGGTACTCGACGAAGCTCTTCGTCAGCGCCGACGTGCGGGGATGAAAGGCGGTCTGCCGGGTCAGCACCGGCTCGGCATCGGCGGTCACGCGCCGCGCGACGGCCATCGAGAAGCGGTTCTCCGGCGAGTAGACGCGCACGTGGACATCCGTCACCTCCCAGGCGTTTGATGGATCGATGTCATCGGGGCAGGCCGACGAGGCACATACGAGATCGCTGGACGCGCGCAGCATCACGTAGTCGCCGGGACGCGACCACGGCTCGTCGAACATCAGCTGCATGTTCGAGTCAAACGTCGTGTTGTAGAAGAAGTTGAGCGCCGGCCAGCCCTTGCGGGGAGCGATCTCGAACCCGCCCAGCTCGCGGTTGAAGTTCTCGGTGCAGTTGACATGGCCGGGATAGCCCATGTCCTCGTAGTACTTGGGCTGGCAGGCGAGCGCGAACGTGTCGTGGCGCCCGACGGTGTCCTGGACGACCTCCACCAGCGGATCCATGTCACGGTCGTAGAACTTGCCGTGCAGGCCCGGCTGAGGGTAGGCGCTGCCCATCAGCGTCCGGGTCACCGTGGAGTCCAGACCGCGCTCCACGCCCTTGTCGAGCTTGTGCCGGTGAAACGCCAGGAAGTCCGAGCACTGCTTGCCGCGGACGTCGATGACCTGGATGTACTCGCCGGCGCGCACCTCGTAGGACGTCGCCGTCGCCGGGTCGATCCGGAAGTCGAGCCGCGGCTGTGCCAGCGGGGCCGGGAGCTCCACCTCGATCGGGGACCGTGGCACCGCGCGCCGGACCTCGATCGCCAGCTCGGTGGCGGGGGTCTCGCCGTCGATCACGCGACCCCCCGGAGCGGCGACGACGAGCGTCGCGTCGCCGTCGGCGACGAGCGACGCCTCGCTCCCCGGCGCCGACGACGGGCCGAAGAGACGGGTGCAGCGCGCATCGTGCAGGTCGGCCCCGCGGCCGGCGAGCGCGGCCGCGACCGGCGTCCCGCGGCCGTTGCCGCCCGCGCCGGCCAGCCCGCGCAGCACGGTCGCCGGGGCCTCCGGCGTCAGGCCGAGCGACGCCGGCCCGAGCACCGTCACCTCGGCGACCTGTCCTCCGTGGCGGTCGATGATCCGGACCCGGTCGTCGCCGGCAACGTTGACGGCGGTGGCGCCGCCGGGGCGCACCGGGTAGGTCTCGAGCGCCGGGTCCGACGGCCGCAGCCCCCCGACCAGCCGCGGCCCGGCGAGGCTCGTCAGCGTCGCCATCGCCGCCCTATGCCGTCGCTGCAGCCGACGCCTTCTCGACCTCGGCGAGCAGCTCCTCGGCGAGCTTGCGCTTGGCATCGGCGTCGAGCTTCTTGAGCTCGTTCTCGACGGCGCGCCGGTTGTAGGTCTGGTTCCAGTAGTCGAGGCTGTCGAAGCCGAGCAGCACCGCCTTGCCGACGAACTGGCGCAGGACCTCGTTCGTCGGGCCCATCACCCAGCCGGCCTTGGCGTCGCGGAGGTAGCGCTCGAGCTCCATGTCGCGCTTGTAGCCGGTGCCGCCGCAGGCATGGAGCATCTTGTCGACGACGTGGGCGGTGTTCTTGGCCGCCTCGAACTTGATCTGCCACGCCCAGTGCAAGAAGTTGGCCCGGGCGAACTCGCCGGGCGCCATCCGGCGGGTGTTGTCGTCGGTGACGTTGTCCATCGCCTGGGCGACGGAGAAGCCGAACAGCCGGCTGGCATTCGTGTCCATGACGGCTTCGCCGACGTAGTCCTGGATCGTCGGGTAGTCGGCGACGCGCAGTCCGACGTCGACGTGCTTCTTGCGGGTTGTCTGGCGCTTGGCGATGTCGATCGCGCCGAGGGCGATCCCGTTCCAGACGGCCGAGGAACCGAGCAGGAACCACGGGTCGACGGCCTCATCGTTGGACGCGGCGCCGTCGCCCTCGGGCCCGACGATCTGCGTCGCGGGGATGGAGACGTCGTCGACCTGGATCGGGCCGGACTGGTTGCCGCGCAGTCCGAGCGCGTCCCAGGAGGATGGCTGGGACTTGACGTCCTCGCCGTCGATGACGAACACCGACAGGTCGTCATAGCCGCTGAAGTCGGGGCTCGTCGTCTGGACGACGTAGAAATCGGCAAATCCCCCGGACGTCGTCCACGACGCCTTCTTGCGCACCTTGTAACCGCCATTGGAGCGCTCGGCGCCGGAGGAGAGCGGGTACCAGAAGTGCGATCCGGTCTCCGGATCGGAATAGGACAGGGTGCCGATCTTGCCGCTGTTGAGCGGGCGGATGTACTTGTCGATCAGCTCGTCGGTCGGGCGCAGCATGATCGTGTTGACGGCGCCCATGTGCATGACATAACACATCGCCGTCGACGCGCAGCCATAGCGGGCGATGGTCTCGCACGTCATCTGGAAGGCGACGTGGGTCTCGCCGAGGCCGCCGTACTCGGTGGGGACGGTCAGCGCCAGGAAGCCGTGCTCGCCGAGGAGCTCGAGGTTGCGCCGCGGGTACTCGAGGTCGTCGTCGGAGACCTTGGCGTTCGCCCGCATCTCCGTCTCGCACAGCTCGATCAGCAGGTCACGCAGTTCCCGTTGGCGCTCGGTGAGCACCCACTCCGGGTCCCATTCGTAGCCGAGCCCCCAGAAAGGCTCTCCATTCCACATCTTGTCGGACATCGCGTCTCCTCTGGCGCTGTGGTCTGCAACTGGTAGCGGCGGACGTAGAGTAGGCCCTCCGGGCGCCCTGCACAAATATGTCCAAAGGAAATCGCGGGGGGGCTGTCGATCGGGCCGCATGCCGTTCGTCTCTTGGGCGACCATTCCCCAAAAGGAGGACGACATGAAGTACATGCTGTTGATCAACCTCGGTCCGCGGGCGCGTGACTACCAGAACCTTCCCGAGGATGAGCGCAAGGAGGTCGCCGCCGGTTGGGGCGCGGTGAACCAGACCCCGGGACTGACGCCGGGCAATCAGCTCCAGTCCCCCGAGACGGCGACGACCGTGCGCGTCCACGACGGCAAGACGCTGACCACCGACGGCCCGTACGTCGAGACCAAGGAGGCGCTCGACGGCTACTGCATCGTCGAGGCCGACGACCTCGACGCGGCGATCGGGGTGGCCGCGAAGATGCCGGGCGCCGCCATGGGCGGGGCGATCGAAATCCGTCCGATCGCGGAATGGACCCGGTCCTAGATCAGGCCTTCCGTGAGCACTGGGGCCGCGTCCTCGCCGGCCTGATCGGCTTCTTCGGCGACTTCGACCTCGCCGAGGAGGCCGCTCAGGAGGCGTTCGCGGTGGCGGCGCAGCGATGGCCCCGGGCCGGCGTTCCGGCCAGCCCGGGGCCGTGGCTGATGGCCACCGCCCGCAACCGGGGGATCGACCGGATCCGCCGGCAGCGGACCCTCCAGGCCAAGACCCGGCTGCTCGACGTAGCGCAAGCGGTCCAGCATCCCCCGGACGACGTCGACGACATGACCTTTCCCGACGAGCGGCTGGAGCTCATCTTCACCTGCTGTCACCCGGCCCTGGCCGTCGAGGCGCAGGTGGCGCTGACGCTGCGCACGCTGGGCGGCCTCACCACCGAGGAGATCGCCCGCGCGTTCCTCGTTCCCGAGGCGACGATGGCGCAGCGGCTGGTCCGCGCCAAGCGCAAGATCAAGGCCGCCGGGATCCCGTTCCGGGTGCCCGCCGATCATCGGCTGCCCGACCGCCTGGACGCGGTGCTCGCCGTCGTGTACCTGATCTTCAACGAGGGCTGGACGAGCCGCAACGACCTGTCGTCCGAGGCGCTGTCGCTGGGGCGGGCGCTCGCCGAGCTGATGCCCGACGAGGCCGAGGTCCACGGGCTGCTCGCCCTGATGGCGCTCCACGACTCACGCCGCGCGGCGCGGTTCCGGGACGGCGAGCTCGTCCGGCTCGCCGATCAGGATCGCTCGCTCTGGGATGCGGAGGCGATCGCCGCCGGGCGGGAGTCGCTGGACCGGGCGCTGGCGCTGCATGGCCACGGCGCGTATGTCGTCCAGGCGGCGATCGCATCGCTGCACGTCGATGAGCCGCGCGACTGGCCGCAGATCGCCGCGCTGTACGGGGAGCTGGGGCGGCTGACCGAGTCGCCGATCGTGACCCTGCACCGGGCGATCGCGATCGCCGAGGTCGACGGCCCGGAGGCGGGGCTGCAGATCATCGACACGCTGCCGCTTCAGGACTACCGATACCTGCACGCGGCCCGCGCCGAGCTGCTGCGCCGGCTGGGGCGGATGCAGGAGTCCCGGGAGGCATACGCCCGGGCGCTGAACCTGTTCGCCGACAGCCCGGAACGGCGGCTGGTCGCGCGGCGGCTGACCGAGCTTCAGATCGAGGACAACGACGGTTGAACCGATCATGCCCCGCGGATGCCCGCGGCGCTCAGCTGCCGCCGACCCGCCGGACGGCCGCTCCGGCGGCCTCTGGCCACGGCAGGTCGCCCTGCACGGCGGCGATCCGGTCCAGCGCCTTGAGGATCTCGGGGCCGGCGGGGACGGTCCGGCCGGCGTCGCGGTCGACGTGGAGCAGCATGTGCTCGCCGGTGGCGATCGGCGCGCTGTCGTCGTCGGTTGCCAGCAGTTCGTGGAACAGGTGCAGCCGCTTGCCGTCGTGTTCGAGCAGCCGAGTGGCGACGCGCAGCCGGTCACCGGCGCGGGCTTCGCCGAGATGCCGGAGGTGGCTCTCGACGGTGTAGTAGGAGCGGCCGCTGTCGATATAGGGCCCGACGATCCCGATCTCCCGCAGGAACGCGTCGGTCGCGTCGGCCAGCACCTCCAGGTACCGGCCCTCGGTCATGTGCCCGTTGTAGTCGATCCAGTCGGGGGCGACGAGCGCCTCGTGGGCGACCAGCCGTCCGTCGGCCAGCCGGGGAGCGTCGCCGGCCAGACCGGCTCGCTCGTACAGCTCGCGCTCGGTCCGCGCCACCACCTCGCCCGCGCCCCATCCCACTCCGGCCAGGCCGCGGAGCACGGCGACCAGGCAGTCGTCACGGATCCGCTCGAGCTCGGCGATCGAGCGACCGCCGGCCTGGGCGTCGGACTGGGCCACGAGCTTGTCCAGGAGCCCGTCGTCGAGCTCGGGGACCTCGGTGAGGCGGGTCCACGGCAGCTCCAGGGCCGGGCCGAACTGGGCCATGAAGTGGCGCATGCCCGCATCGCCCCCGGCGAGGCGATAGGTGAGGAACGTGCCCATCGCCGACCAGCGCAGGCCGGCGCCGAAGCGAATCGCATCGTCGACCTCCTGCACCGTCGCCACGTCGTCGGCGATCAGCCACAGGGCCTCGCGCCAGAGCGCCTCGAGCAGCCGATCGGCGATGAACCCATCCACCTCAGACCGGACGATCAACGGGCGCATCGCCACCGACCGGTACACGTCGGCGGCGCGCCGCAGCGCCTGCGGCGCGGTGGCATCCGATCCGCACACCTCAACGAGCGGCAACAGGTAGACGGGGTTGAAGGGATGGCCGACGACGAAGCGCTCGGGGCCCTGCATGGCGACCGCCAGCCGCGATGGCAGCAGCCCCGACGTCGAGGTGGCGATGATCGTGTCCGCCGGCGCCGCCCGGCTCGCCTGGGCGAGCAGCGACACCTTGAGGTCCTCGCGCTCGGGCGCGCTCTCCTGGATCATCTCGACCCCGTCGACGGCGGCCTCGACGCTGTCGGCAATCGCCAGCGAGCCCTCCGCCGGCAATGGCGCCAGGGTCAGGCCCCGCCATGCCCGCCGCGCCCGCTCGAGGGTCCGCTCGGCGGCCGCGATCGCGGCCGGCGACGGATCGAAGAGGCGGACGTCACTGCCGGCGAGCAGGAAACGCGCTGCCCAGCCGCCGCCGATCACGCCGGCGCCGAGCAGCCCCACGGTGCCGGGCGCGCGGCGCCGTCCGCCCGTCCCGGTCGCGTCAGCCACGGCCGCGCAGCGACAACCGCTCGCGCACCGCGTCGGGGCCGAGCACGCGGACGTTCATGGCCTCCAGGATCGCGACCGCGCGCTGCACGAGCTGGGGATTGGTCGCCGGCTGCCCCGGTCCGAGGTACAGGTTGTCCTCCAGTCCGACGCGGACGTTGCCCCCGGCGAGGACGGCCATGGCGACGTAGGGCAGCTGCATGCGCCCGATCGCGAACGCCGAGAAGATCGCCCCGGGGGGCAGCGCGGCGACCAGCGCCAGCAGGGTGGACGGGTCGTCCGGCGCCCCGAACCGGATACCCATGCAGAGCTGGATCAGGACGGGATCGTCGATCAACCCCGCCGCGATCAGATCCTTGACCATCACCAGCTGGCCGGTGTCGAACACCTCCAGCTCGGGTCGCACGCCGAGCGCCCGGACGTGGGCGGCCATTGCTCGCAGCATCTCCGGGGTGTTGACCATCACGTAGTCGCCACCGGCGGCGAAGTTCATCGTTCCGCAGTCCAGCGTGCAGATCTCGGGGGCGAGCTCGGCGACGTGGGCGAGCCGATCCTCGGCGCTCGCCATGTCGGTCTCGGCGGCGTTGAACGGCAGCGGCGCGGCCGCGCCGCCGAGAACCAGGTCCCCGCCCATCCCCGAGGTCAGGTTGATCACGACGTCGACGTCGGCGGCACGGATCAGCGCCACGGCGCGGCGGTACAGGGCCACGTCGCGCGCGCCGCGGCCCGTCGCCGGGTCGCGGACGTGAATGTGGGCGACGGCGGCGCCGGCGCGGGCCGCGTCGATCGCGGACGCGGCGATCTGCTCGGGAGTGACCGGGACGTGGGGACTGCGCGAGGCGGTGTCGCCGGCGCCGGTCACGGCGCAGGTGATGAACGCCTCAGCGTTCACGCTCGAGGGCGGCTTCCACCGTCGGCGTGTTGGCCAGCAGCCGGCCGGTGTACTCGGCGCTGGGATGGTCGAACACGTCCAGGGTCTCGCCCGCCTCGACGATCCGCCCGTCGGTCATCACCACGACGCGGTCGGCGATCGTCCGAATCAGGGCGAGGTTGTGGGTGATGAACAGCATGCTCAGCCCGGTCTGCGTGCGCAGCTCCCGCAGCAGCTCGACGATCGCCGCCTGCACCGAGACGTCGAGCGCCGAGGTGATCTCGTCGCAGACGAGCAGCGACGGCTCGGCCGCGAGCGCCCGGGCGATCGCCACCCGCTGGCGCTCGCCGCCCGACAGCTGGTCGGGATATCGGTTGGCGGCCGCCGACGACAACGCCACCCGCTCCAGGCACTCCGCCACCCGCTGCCCGGTCTCGCGCCGATTGCGCGGGAAGAACAGCTGCAGCTGGCGCGCGATCGTCTGGCCGACCGTGCGCCGCGGGTTCAGCGACGCGTACGGGTTCTGGAACACGTACTGGATCTGCTTGCGCGCCTCCGCGCTGCGCCCGCGGGCGCTCTGCGCCAGGCGCTGGTCGGCGAGCTTGATGTCACCGGTGTAGTCGCTGTGCAGGCCGGCGATGCAGCGGGCGAGCGTCGTCTTGCCGCTCCCGGATTCGCCGACGAGCGCGACGCACTCGTTGCGTCGCACCGCCGCCTCGATGTCGAACAGCACCTGGTTTGAGCCGTACTTGGCGTTGACGTTCTCGACCGCGATCACGAGCTCGCCCGCGTGCGCCGGCGGCGCGGTTTCGCCCACGGTGGGAAGCGCGCTCGGCGCATCCTGCGCGCGGTAGCAGCACACCAGGTGCCCGGGCTCGATCTCGGTCGCCTCGGGGAACGTCTGCACACAGCGATCGATCGCCAGGTCGCAGCGCGGATGAAAGAAGCATCCCGATGGCCGGTCGCCCGGCAGCGGCGCGCGCCCGGCGATGCCGACGACCGCGCGCTTGCCCTCGAGGTCGGGGACGGCGCGCAGCAGCTTGCGCGTGTACGGGTGGCGTGGCTGAGAGAAGATTGCGTCGCGCGGCCCCCGCTCGACGATCCGCCCGGCGTACATGACCGCGACGTGGTCGGCGAGCTCGGCGACGACGGCGAGGTCGTGGCTGACGTAGACCGCCGCGACGTGGTGGCTGCGGCACAGATCGCGCACCGTCGCCAACACCCGCGCCTGGGTGGTCACGTCCAGACCGGTGGTCGGCTCGTCGCAGACGATCACGTGCGGGCGGCAGGCGAACGCCATTGCGATCGCCACGCGCTGCTGCTGGCCGCCCGACAGCTGATGCGGGTAGCGGCGCAGGAACGCGTCGTCGATGGGGAGGGCCACCTCTCCCAGCGTCTCCCGAACCCGTGCCCGCTGCTCATCGTCGCTGGTGGCGCCGGGGTGGGCCTCAAGCATCTCCGACAGCTGGCGCCCGATCCGCAACGCCGGGTTCAGCGCCGTCCCCGGGTCCTGGGGGATGTAGGACACGGTCCCGCCGCGCAGCCGGCGCAGATCGCCGGCGCCCATCCCGGCCAGAGGGCGGCCGTCGATCAGGATGTCCCCGCCGGTGACCCGGCCGCCGGGACGGGTGTAGCCCAGCAGCGCCATCCCGACGGTGGTCTTGCCCGAGCCCGACTCCCCCACCAGCCCCAGCACCTGCCCGGCGTAGACGTCGAGGGCGATCTCGTCGACGATGTCGACGCCGCTGGACACGAGATCGATCTTCAGGTCACGCACCGTGACCGCAGAGGCTCTTTCGGCGACGCTCATCTCACTCTCCTCGGTCGATCCCGATCGCGGCGCGCGCGTAGCCGTCGGTCAGCAGGTTGGTGCCGATCGTCAACAGCGCGATCGCCAGCACCGGCAGCAGCACCCCCCACGGCTGCACCGTCACCGCGAGGCGGTTCTCGTTGATCATCAGCCCCCAATCGGCGCTCGGCGGCTGCAGGCCCAGCCCGATGAAGTTGATCGCCGCGATCAGGCCGATCGAGTACGTCAGGCGCAGCCCGAGCTCCACCAGCAGCGGGCTGGTCACGTTGGGCAGCAGCTCGCCGAAGATGATCCGTCTTCGGGACTCGCCGACGGCCTCGGCCGACTTGATGAAATCGCGCTCCACCACCTGCTGGGCGGCGCCGCGGATCACCCGGGCCACCCGCGGCGCATGGGACAGGCCGACGATCAGGATGATCAGCGGCACGCTGGGCCCGAACGCGGCGAGCAGCAGCAGCGCGAGCACGATCTGGGGGAACGCCATGAACACGTCGGCGATCCGCATCAGGACCTCGTCGACGAGGCCGCCGAGGTAGGCGGCGGACAGGCCCACCACCAGTCCGAGGCCGACGCCGATCACGGTGGCCGCGACCGACATCCCCAGCACGGAGCGCCCGCCGTAGAGAAAGCGGCTCCACACATCGCGGCCGAGCGCATCGGACCCGAACAGCAGCCCGTTCTGGCCGGCGGGGCTGTTGGGGGCGGCGACGAACTGGGTCGGGGAGTGGGGCGCGATCAGCGGGCCGGCGAGCGCCACGAGGAGCATGAGGACGAAGATCGCGAGTCCGATCCGGGCCCGCCACTGACGCAGCGTCGCTCGCAGCAGCATCGCCCACTGCCGCTGGCGCATGACCGGAGTCGCCGCGGCGGCGGCATCGATGGTCAATGCCGGGGTGCTCATCGTCCCGCCGTCCTCAGCCGCGGGGTGACGAGGATCGTCAGCACGTCGGCGAACAGGTTCACGACCACGTACACGGCGGCGATGATGATCGCCAGGGCCTGGACCACCGGAACGTCCCGGTTGCCGACGGCGTCGACGAGCGCGGCGCCGATCCCCGGGTAGGAGAACACGAACTCGACGACGACGACGCCGCCCGCCATGTAGGCCAGCTGCAGCGCCGAGACCTGGATCGCCGGCACGATCGCGTTGGGCACGGCGTGGCGCCAGATCACGGTCCGATTCGACAGACCCTTGAGCCGCGCCATCGTCACGTAGTCGGACTCCAGCACCTCGACCATCGACGCGCGCATGATGCGGCTGATGTACGGCGTCACCGCGATGATCAGCGTCGCCGCCGGCAGGATCACCACCTTGGGCACGTTCCAGGCATGCTCGCCGGGCGGCACGATCGAGACTGCCGGCAGGACATGCGACAGGTTGGTGGCGAACAACAGCACGAGCCCGATCCCGATCACGAACTCGGGCAGCGCCGCCAGCGCCAGGGTCCCGATCGAGAGGACGTGATCGGTCGGCTTGTCGCGGCGGACCGCCATCACGACGCCGAGGAAGATCGACAACGGGATCGCGATGACCGCCGCGACCAGGACGAGGAACGCCGAGTTGGCGATCCGGCCGCTGATCAGCTGCGACACCGGCTGCTCGGTCGCCGCCGAGGTGCCGAGGTTGCCGGTGAGGATATGCCCCAGCCAGTGGAAGTACTGGGACACGACCGACTGGTTGAGGTGCAGCTGCTGGGTGAGCGCGGCGAGCCGGGCCGGCGTCGCGTTGCGCCCGAGGATCGCCCGGGCGGCATTCCCGGGCAGCGCCTGGGTGGCCGCGAACACGACGATCGAGACCAGCAGCAGCGTCAGCAGCCCAAGGAGGATGCGTCGCAGCAGGAATCGGCCCATGGGTGATCTCCCGCCACGCGCCTAGGCGGTGAACCCCACGTTCTTGAACCAGTAGTTGCCGAGCGGGAAGCCGGACTTGGCCTCCACGAACCCGGTCACCTTGGAGCTGTAGGCGTCGATCTGGTTGGAGAAGTAGGGGATGATGTAGCCGCCCTGGGAGTACTCCATCTGCTGCGCCTCGTGCAGGATCGAGATGCGCTTGGTCTCATCGAGCTCCGCCCGCGCCTGGTTGATCAGCGTCTCGAACCTGCCGGCCCCCCAGTGGGTCTCGTTGAACGGTGAGCTCGGCAGGCTGCCCTGGGCGACCTGCGGGAGGTACTCGCGGGTCGCCCAGAAGTCCTGGGCGAACGTCCACTTCAGGTAGTTGGGGCCGTAGAACGTGCCGGTGTCCAGCTTGCGCAGCGCTACCTTGACGCCGGCCGCCGACGCCTGCTGGGCGAACACCTCGGCGGCCTGGACGACGCCCTGGAACACCGGCGCGGTCACCAGCTGGACCGACAGGCCGGGGTGGCCGGCGGCCTTGAGCAGCGACTTGGCCTGGTCGATGTCCTGGGCGCGCTGGGGCAGCGAGCTGTCGTAGGCGGGATCGAACGGGGAGTACATGTCGTTGGCGATCCGTCCCTGCCCCGACAGCACCTGCTCGACCATCTGCGGCCGGTTGACGATCAGCCGCATCGCCTGGCGGACGCGGACGTCGGAGAACGGCGCCTGGTCGATGCGCATCGTGAACGGCTGCCACTGGCCGGTATGGGAGATCAGCACCTTGAGCGACGAGTTGCCCTGGACCTGGGTGATCTGTCCCGTCGGCAGGTTGTCGATCGCGTTGACCTGACCCCCGAGCAGCGCGTTGACGCGAGCGGTGTCGTCGGTGAAGTCGATGATCGTCAGGCTGTCGACGTACGGCTTGCCGTGCTGCCAGTAGTTGGGGAACTTCTTGAACACGCTCTGCTGGCCGGGGGTGAAGCTCTCGTACATGAAGGCGCCGGTGCCGACCGGCTTCTTCGGGTCATACCCGACGGGCACGATCGCGTTGAAGTACTGCCCGAGGTCGTCGAGGAACCCGGCGTTGGCGAACTTCAGCGGGATCCGCAGACTGGAATCCGACAGCTTCTTGACGTTCTTGATGTCGACGTAGCCGATCGAGGCGGCGCCGACCTTGGGATCCTTGGGATCGAGGATCCGCTGCAGCGAGAAGATGACGTCATCGGCGGTCACCGTCTTGCCGTTGTGGAACTCGATCCCCGGCCGCACCTTCACCACCCACGAGTCGGCCTTGCCGTGCTCGGCCTCGATCGACTCGGCGACCATCATCTCCAGCGGGCCGAAGCTCGGCGGCCGCACCGCCAGCGGCTCGTAGAGGTTCCAGTCGCGCATGATGTCGGTGTCGGCGGTCGGCAGGTGGGCATCGATCGTGTCCTTGGCGCCGCCACCGGTGGCGCCGACGGTGAGTGACCCGCCGGGTTTGATCTTCGCCGTGCTGACGGGACTGGAGCCGGCCGAGCTGCTCGAGCTGCTGCTGCCGCCGCATGCGGCGAGCAGGCCTCCGGCCGACAGGGCGGCGCCGCCGGCAAGCGCGCCGTGCAGGACCTGACGGCGGGTGAGGCCGTCACCGGACATGTTGTGCTCAGTCACCCCAGGCTCTCCTCGATTGGTGGGTTCTCAGATCAGGCTCTCTGCGCAGGCGAGCCGATCGGCGTAGCGCCGCGCCTCCGCGACGATCAGGTCGACCGTCAGCTCCAGGTGGTCTCGGACGACGTCGCCCGCGGCGGGGTCACGCGATTCGATCGCCGCCAGCACCGTCTGATGGTCGCCGGCGTAGTCCGACACGGGGTAGACCGGATGCCAGTTGAGCAGCATCTGGGACTCGGCGGCGAGCGGCTCGTGGGCCCGGCTGAGCCGAGGACTGCCGGCGAGGGCGACCATCGCGCGGTGAAAATCGATGTCGCGCTCGATCAGTTCGCGTGACGGAGTCTCGCTGCAGTCGGTCGGGCAGGCATCCTCGATCCCCCGCTGGGCGCAGCGCAGCGACTCGACGTCGATGTCATCCGCGTGCTCGAGGAGCACCCCGACGGCGGCGACCTCCAGTGCCGAGCGAGCCCGGTAGACGTCGATCACATCCGCCTCGGAGACCGGGCGCACGCGGGCGCCACGATTCATCTCGGTGATCACCAGACCCTCCTGGACCAGCTGGCGCAGCGCTTCGCGGATCGCGCTGCGGCCGGTCCCGAACGCCGTGGCGAGCGCCGCCTCGGGCAGCTGCTCCTCGGGCTTGATGCGGCCGGCGAGGATGGCGGCACGCAGTTGTACCAGCACCTGATCGGTGGTCGAGCGCCGCACCACGGTACCCAGTCCCCAGGAGGTCTTCCCAGCCAAGTTGTCGACAACCTACTCCCGGTTGTCAACGGTGTCAACGAGATGGGAACGGCGCGGGTCGGCGGATGGCGAGCGCCCGCTCCGGGCGGTCGGTGATCACCGCCGCGACCCGGGGATCGGCGGTCAGGTCGTGCAGCCCCCGCCGGTCGTTGACCGTCCACACCCAGGTGGGAAGCCCCCGCTTCGCCGCCCAGGTCAGCCCCCCGGTGCGGGCGAGACTGATGTGGGGGGCGACGAAGTCGACCCGCGCCGCGCGCACCCGGCGGTCCAGGTCATGCACCCGGCGTGCAGCGACGAGCAGCCCGGTCTGAGCCCCCGGGGCGCAGGCTTTGACCTGGCTGAGGACCTCGGCGCGAAACGAGGTGAGCACGTACTGCTCGGGCTCCAGGTGCCGCGTCACCGCTGTCATCGCCTCGGCGACGTAGCCATCCTCCTTGAGCTCGACGTCGACGATGATCCGGCCGGCGGCGGCGCGGAGAACGTCGGTCAGCAGGGGCGCCTGCCCGACCTTCATCCGCGCCTGCACCTGGCTGTGCTCGAGCCGTCCGATCGGGCGCAGGCGGACCCGGGCATCGTGGACGATCACGAGCCGGCCGTCTCCTGTGCGGCGGACGTCGATCTCGATCGCGTCGCAGCCCATCGCCACTGCGTCGTCCACCGCCTCGAGCGAGTTCTGCGGGGCCATTCCCCAGGCACCGCGATGGGCGACGATCAGCGGGGCGGCCTCGCCACGCTGCACGGCAGCCGCACTCGCTCCGGGCCGCATTGGCGCAGGACCTTAACGCGATCGGCGGCGGAGCGCAGCGGCGAGCCGTATCCTCGCGATCCCGTGGCCCCCGACCCGCGTCCCTGCTTCCTGGTGCTGATGGCCGATCAGCTGGCCGCGGCGTGGACACCGATGTACGGCCATCCGGTGGTTCGGGCTCCCCGCCTCGCCGAGCTCGCGCGCGACGCGACGGTGTTCGACAGCGCCTACACGCCGTTTCCGCTGTGTGCGCCGGCGCGCGCCGCGATGTTGACCGGCCGCCACGCCTCGGCGATCGGCGTCTACGACAACGCGGCCGAGCTGCGCGCCGGCGTGCCCACCGTCGCCCACGCGCTGCGGGCGGCCGGGTACCACACCGCGGTCGCCGGCAAGATGCACTTCGTCGGCCCCGACCAGCTGCACGGCTTCGAGGAGCGGCTGACCACCGACATCTACCCCGCCGATGTCGACTGGACGCCGGACTGGAACCGCCCGCTTCACCAGCCGCTGCCCTGGTACCACACGATGGAGAGCGTGCTGAACCCTGGCATCTGCGCCGCCGCGATGCAGACCGACTACGACCAGGAGGTCAGCTTCCAGGCGGCGCGCGCGCTCTACGACATCGCCCGCCATCGCGCTGATCAGCCGTTCCTCCTGTTCGCCTCGTTCACCAACCCCCACGATCCGTGGGAGATTCCCGCTCGCTTCTGGGAGCGCTACCGGCGCGAGGAGATCGACGACCCGGCAGTGCCGGCCCTGCCCCTGGACGGGATCGATCCCCACAGCCGCCGGCTGCGCGCCATGTGCCAGGTCGACCGCGCCGGGCTCACCGCCGAGCAGATCCGCCGCGCCCGTCACGGCTACTACGCCGCGATCAGCTACCTCGACGAGCGCATCGGCGAGGTCCTCGACGCGCTGCGCGAGTCCGGCCTGGCGCCGCGCACCACGGTGCTGTTCTGCGCCGATCACGGCGAGCTGCTCGGCGAGCGCGGCCTCTGGTACAAGATGTCGTTCCTGGAGCCCGCGGCGCGGGTTCCGTTGATGGTGCGCCGTCCCGGCGACCGTGACGGGCGCCGGGTGGGGGAGCCGGTGTCGCTGCTCGACGTCGCTCCGACGCTGCTCGAGCTCGCCGGCCTGGACGGCGACGCGCTCGGCGGGCGCGGCGACGGGGTGAGCCTGGTGGCGGCGCTGGACGCCGGGGGTCCGCCGCGCAACCGGCCGGTGATCTCCGAGTACCACGCCGAGGGGGTGCGGGCCCCGTCGGCGATGATCCGGTCCGGTTCCCACAAGCTGATCGTCTCCGCCGAGGATCCGGACCTGCTCTATGACCTGGCGGACGACCCCCGGGAGCTGGATGACCGCAGCGGCGCCGCGGGCTTTGCGCCGATCCTGGCCAGCCTGCGCGCCGAGTTGGGGCGCCGCCTGGATCTGGCCGACATCGATCGCCGCGTCCGGGAGAGCCAGCGCGAGCGCCGGCTGATCTCCCGGGCGCTGAGCACCGGTCACCACCGCTCCTGGGACTTCCAGCCCGACGGCGACGCCGCCGATCGGTGGGTGCGCCACCGCGCGGATCTCTACGCACTGCAGCGGCGCGACCGCCTGGACAGCGGCGTCCCCGAGTGAGCCCCGGCGGCGGCCGGCGCCACCCGCCGCCGGCGAGGCCACTACGAGGTCATCCCGCCGAACTGACCGCCGGTGATTCCGAGGACCTGCCCGGTGATGTAGTTCGCCCACGGGGTGCAGAGGAGGAACACGCCCCCCGCCGCCTCGGCGGCCTTCCCCGGACGTCCGAGCGGGATCAGGTTGGGCACGAGCTGGCGCAGCTGCGTGGGGATCCCGAGCTGCACCGTCTGCCCGTCGATCTCCATCGTGTTGCCCTGCACCTTGTCGGCGGTCAGACGCGTCTCGATGAACCCGAACGCGACGGCGTTGACGTTGATCTTGAACTGTCCCCACTCCTTGGCCAGCGTCTTGGTGAGCCCGACGACCCCGGACTTCCCCGATGCGTAGTTCGCCTGCCCGGCGTTCCCCATCGTGCCCGAGACCGACGAGACGTTGACGATCTTGCGGAACACCTCGATGCCCTGCTCGCGCTCCCGCTTCGCCGGCTCGCGCATGTGAGGGGCGACCGCGCGGCACATCCGGAACGGAACGACGTTGTGGATGTCGATCATCCGCTGGAACTGGTCGTCTGACATCTTGTGGATCGGCGCGTCGATCGTGTACCCGGCGTTGTTGACGAGGATGTCGACCTTGCCCCAGGCCTCGATGACCGTCTCCACGAGCTGATCACAGGCTCCGGGCCTCGTCAGATCCCCGCCGAACACGATCGTCTCCCCCCCGATCTCGGAGGCTGTCTGCTCGGCGAGGTCGCCGTCAAGATCGTTGATCAGGACCCTCGCGCCCTCCTGGCACAAGAGCTCCGCTGTCGCCCGGCCGATTCCGCGGGCCGAGCCGGTCACGATCGCGACCTTGTCATCGAGGATTGCCACGTGTGCTGCCTTTCGTCCGATTCAGTGATCCCGCCGGCGGATCTTGCCAGCGACGTCGGCGCGGTGACGATACGGTGCAGCGATGAACGCCCCCGACTGGCTCGCCGCCTACGCCGCCAAGCTCGGCATTCCCGCCCCGACCCAGGACGAGCTGAAGGCGGTGCTCGACCTCGCCGGCGAGGCCGCCCACGGTTCGCAGCGGATCGCGGCGCCCGTCGCCTGCTGGCTGGCCGCCCGCGCCGGGGTGGAGCTCGACGAGGCGATGCGCCTCGCCCGCGAGGTGGACACTGACGGCTGAGCGCGAGCACGACGTCGTCCTGTTCGGCGCCAGCGGATTCACCGGGGGACTGACCGCTGAGTACCTGGCGCGCGCCGGTCAGAACACGCGCTGGGCGGTGGCGGGGCGCAGTGCGACCAAGCTCGAGGCGCTGCGGGACCGACTGGCGGCCGTCGCTCCGGCGGCCGGCGAGATCGACGTGCTCATCGCCGACATCGACGACGAGGCATCGCTCCGGCGCCTCGCCGAGTCGGCGAAGGTCGTGATCACCACCGTCGGGCCCTACATCCACTACGGCGAGCCGCTCGTCGCCGCGTGCGCCGCCGCCGGGACCGACTATGTCGATCTCACCGGCGAGCCCGAGTTCGTCGACCTGATGTGGCTGCGCCACCAGGAGACGGCGACGCGGAGCGGCGCCCGGCTCGTGCACTCGTGCGGGTTCGATTCGATCCCCTACGACCTCGGCGCGCTGTTCACGGTGACGCAGCTGCCGGAGAACGTCCCGATCAAGCTCGAGGGGTTCGTGCGCGCCGGCGGCACGATCTCGGGCGGGACCTACCACTCCGCCGTGCACATCGCGGGCCGGCTGCGTCACGGCCAGCGAACGGCCACCGCCCGCCGACGCGCGGAGGGCCGCCCGGAGGGTCGGCGGATCCGGGGGATCACCGGGCGCCCCCACCACGACGACACCGCCGGCGGGTGGGTGATGCCGGTGCCGACGATCGACCCGATCACCGTCCTGCGCTCCGCGCGGGCGCTCCCGCGCTACGGGCCCGATTTCCGTTACTCGCACTACGTCGTCGCCAAGCGACTGGCGAGCCTCGGGGTCCTCGCCGCCGGGGGCGGCACCGTCGCGGCGCTGGCACAGCTGCGACCGACCCGCAACCTGCTGCTCAAGCTCAAGGACCCGGGGGATGGACCGACGGCGGCGCAGCGGGCCCGGGGCTGGTTCGAGGTCCGGTTCGCGGGCGAGGGCGGGGGCGCACGGATCGTCACCGAGGTCAGCGGCGGGGATCCGGGCTACGGGGAGACCTCGAAGATGCTCGCCGAGGCGGCGTTGTGCCTCGCCCACGACGACCTCCCGGAGCTGGCCGGGCAACTGACCCCGGCGGTGGCGATGGGCCGCCCGCTGATCGACCGGCTCCAGCGGGCGGGGATCCGCTTCGCGACGGTGTCGACGTGACCGACGTCCGGGAACCCGACGAGCGCGATCTGCCGCCTCCCGGGGAGCCGCGCCCGGCCGCTTCCGGCGAGCGGCGTCCCACCGTCGACCTGCGCAGCGACGGTCGCGCGGCGCTGGAGTGGGCGGCGCGCTACCTGGAGCACGTCGGCGAGCTCCCGGTGCTCGCCCAGGTGGCGCCGGGGGAGATCCGCGCCCGGCTGCCCGAGACGGCGCCCGACGAGGGCGAGCCGTTCTCGGCGGTGCTCCGCGACCTCGACGAGATCCTGCTGCCGGGGGTCACCCACTGGCAGCACCCGCGCTTCTTCGCCTACTTCGCCACGAGCGCGTCCGAGCCGGGGATCCTCGCCGAGCTGCTGGCGGCGACGCTCAACTCGGTCGCGTTTCTGTGGCGCACGGCGCCGGCGGCGACGGAGCTCGAAACCGTCGTCCTGCGCTGGGTCGCGCAGCTGCTCGGCCTCCCCGGCGCCTGGCACGGCCACATCGAGGACACCGCGTCGACGGCGACGCTCGCCGCGATGATCGCGGCTCGGGAGGCGACGGGACGCGGCGAGGTGGTCTGCTCCGAGCAGGCGCACTCCTCGGTCGCCAAGGCGGTGCGGATGCTCGGCCTGCGTCTGCGCCAGATCCCCGCCGACGGCGAGTTTCGCCTGCGCCCCGACGCTCTGGGCGACCTCCGCGAGACGGCGATGGTCGTGGCGACGGTTGGCACCACCGCGAGCGCCTCGGTCGATCCCGTGGCAGAGATCGCCGCGGCGTGCGCCGCCGCCGGCACCTGGTTGCACGTCGACGCCGCGTATGCCGGAAGCGCGATGGTGTGTCCCGAGTTCCGGTGGGCGTTCGCCGGGGTCGATCGCGCCGATTCGCTCGTTGTCAACCCGCACAAGTGGATGCTGACGCCGATGGACTGCTCGCTGCTGTGGACCAGCCGCCCGGACGATCTCCGCGCCGCGTTCAGCCTCGTCCCGGAGTACCTGTGGACCCCGGACGCCGAAGATGCCCTGTCGCTCAGCGAGTACGGCCCGGCGCTGGGCCGGCGCTTCCGCGCGCTCAAGCTGTGGGCGGTGCTGCGCTGTTACGGGCGCCGCGGACTGCAGGAGCACGTCCGCGGCGGCGTGACGCTGGCCGAGCTGTTCGAGCGGTGGGTGGCGGAGGAGCCCGGCTGGGAGGTGTGCGCCCCGCGCCACTTCTCGCTCGTCTGCTTCCGGCTGGAAGGCGACGACGACCGGAGCCGCACGCTGCTGGAGCGCGTGAACGCCGGCGGCGAGATCTTCATCTCGCACGCCGTGCTGGCCGGGCGATATGTCCTGCGCCTGGCGATCGGCCAGCAGCACACGCGGGTACAGGACGTTCGCCAGGCCTGGGACGTGTTGCGGCGCGAGGCCGCGGCCCTGTGAACCCGACGTTCTTATGCCGTTCTTACGGGCGGAGGGTCATGCTCAAACCGTGCGTGTCCTGATCGCCGAAGACGAGCTGAGGCTGGCCGACGCCATCGCTCGCGGGCTGCGGCGCCAGGGCTTTGCGGTCGATCTGGCGCCGGACGGCGACGAGGCGCTCGCCAAGTCCCGCGTCGTGCGCTACGACGTCCTCGTGCTCGATCGCGATCTCCCGGGAGTGCACGGCGATGACGTCTGCCGCGTGGTCCGCGACGAGCGGCCGGAGACCGGGATCCTGATGCTGACCGCCGCCGGCGCGCTCGAGGACGTCATCGACGGGCTGACGCTCGGTGCCGACGACTACCTGCCCAAGCCGTTTCGCTTCGCCGAGCTCGTCGCCCGGATTCACGCGCTTGCCCGCCGCACGACCCCCAGTCGCCCGCCGGTGCTGCGTCACGGCGATCTCGAGCTTGATCCCGCCCGGCGCCGCGTGACCCGCGGAAACCGCGAGCTCGACCTGGCCCGCAAGGAGTTCGCGGTGCTGGAGGCGCTGATGGCGGCTGACGGCGCTACCGTCTCGGCCGAGCAGCTGCTCGAGCGCGTATGGGACGAGCACACCGATCCCTTCACCAACGTCGTCCGGATGACGATCATGACGCTGCGCCGCAAGCTCGGCGATCCGCCGGTGGTGCAGACGGTGATCGGAGTGGGCTATCGGATGGCATGACGCCGGGCTCCACGGCGTCGCCGGCCGGCCCGCCGCCTGAGCCGGCGCGGCGCAGGCGAATCCTGCGCTGGCCGGCGCAGACGATCCGGCTGCGGCTGACCGCCCTCTACGGGACCGTCTTCCTGATCACCGGCGCCGCCCTGCTCACGGTCGGCTACCTGTTCGTGCGCAGCAACCTGCGCACCCATCACAGCCTCCGCGCCGAGCTTCTGCGCCTCGGCATCCCCCCGTCGCGAGGCGAGTTCGGGTTCCCGGAGGACTCTCCGACCGCCAAGCTGATCCACACCGCGCAAAACCAGATCCTCGCCGGGGCGCTCCATCGGCTGTTGATCGAATACGCCGTCGCCCTGGTCGTGATGACGGCGATCTCGGTTGTCATCGGCTGGCTGCTGGCCGGGCGAGCGCTGGCGCCGCTGCGGGACATCACCGCGACGGCGCGGCGGGTGTCCAGCGAGAACCTCGGCGAGCGGATCGCGCTTCGCGGGCCCGACGACGAGCTCAAGGAGCTGGCCGACACGTTCGACGGCATGCTCGTCCGGCTCGACGCCGCGTTCGCCAGTCAGCGCCACTTCGTCGCCAACGCCTCGCACGAGCTGCGCACACCGCTGGCGATCATGCACACCGAGGTCGACGTGGCGCTCGCGGATCCGGACACGAGCGCCGACGAGCTGCGCGAGATGGGTGCGGCGGTCCGCGACACGGTGGACCGGTGCGAGCGATTGATCGCCAGCCTGCTGCTGCTCGCGCGGAGCGAGGCGGCACGCGGGCCCGAGGAGCCGGTCGATCTCGCCGCGCTGGCCGCCGACTGCATCACCGACCTGTCGGCGCGGGGGCATGAGGCGCACATCGCGATTCGTGACGACCTGGAGCCGGCCTGGACGCTCGGCGACCCCAGCCTGCTGGAGCGAATGGTCGCCAATCTCGTCGACAACGGGATCCACCACAACGAGGCGGGCGGCTACCTCGACGTGCGGACGCGGACCGCGGGCGACGCGGTGGAGCTGGTCGTCACCAACGGGGGGCCGCGGATTCCCGCCGACCAGGCCACGGCGCTGATCGAACCGTTTCGCCGCCTCGATCGCTCGGTTCCGGGCTTCGGCCTCGGCCTGTCGATCGTCCGCTCGATCGCGGAGGCCCATCAGGGCGCGGTGACGGTGAACGCTCCCGCCTCCGGCGGGCTGCAGGTGCGGGTCGTGCTCCCGGTCTCGCGCACGGTGCGACCGGGCCTGCCGCCGCACGCCGGCGCGGTCCGGGCGGGACCGGCGCACAGCTGATCCTCAGGCGCCGTCGCGGGACTCAGTACCGTCGCGGGCCTCAGCGCTGCTGCGAGCCTCGGCGCCGCCGCGGGCTCACCCGTCTCCAGACCCCGGCGGCCGCGTAGGCGGCGGCGGCCAGACCGATGATCGCGGTGCTCGGCGGCAGCGTGGGCACCGCGTAGCTGAGTGCGAGTCCGCCCCACATCGCCGTGACGGCGATTGCCCCGGATACCGCGATGCCGAGGTAGGGACGGGCGGTCAGGGTGGTGGCGGCGCCGGCCGGTGCGGCGATCAGGCCGAGCAGGAGGAGCGCGCCGACCGCCTGCGTGCTCTCGGCGGTCACCACCGCGAGCGCCCCCAGAAAGCCGATCCCGAGCAGCCGCACCGGGATGCCGCGCACCGCGGCCAGCTGACCGTCGAGCGTCGTGAGCAACAGCGGGCGGGTGATCGCCACCAGGAACCCGACCGCCCCGAGCGCCACCGCGGCGGCGATCAGCGAGGCGGTGGCGCTCAGCGAGTAGATCGACCCGAAGAGCGTGTTGGCGGTCGTCACCCCGGCGGCCCCGCCCGAGCTCGTCGCCAGGATCGCCAGCAGCAGCACGCCGATCCCGAGGATCCAGGCGAACGTGATTCCGATCGTGATGTCGTCGGCCTGGGCGCGGCGGCCGAGGACGCCCATCGCGCCGGCGAGCGCCAGCGTGAGCGCGAACAGCCCGACCCGCTCGTCGACGCCGGCGGCGGCGGCGGCGATCGCGCCGACGAACGCGACATGACTGAGCGCGTCGCCGGCGAACACCTGACCGCGGACGACCACGAACCAGCCGATCGTCCCGCAGGCGAGCGCGATGAACGTGCCCGCCAGCCACGCGTTGCGGACGAACTCGTGCGCGAACATCAGCCCCGGACGGCCCGGACGGCGCGAGTGACGACGTACAGGCCGAAGGCGAGCGTGGTCACGTAGAAGCCGATCGGATAGATGCTGAAGTAGGCGATCGCCAGGCCGAGCCACACGATCCCGAGGCCGAAGGCGATGGTGAGCGTGAGGCCGAGGAGAGGCCGGAGCGTGATCTGCTGCGCGGTCGCCGCCGGCGCGACGAGCAGCGCGAACACGAGCAGCGCCCCGGTCAGCTGACTGGTGGCGGCGATCGCCAGTGCGAGGATCAGCAGGAACAGCGCGTCCAGCAGGCCGACCGGGACACCGCCGGCGCGGGCGACCTCGCGGTCGATCGAGGAGAACAGCAGCGGACGGCCGAGGACGGCGACCGCCGCCAGCGACCCGAGGGCCACCCCGAGGAGGCCGAGCACCTGCCCGCGGGTGATTCCCAAGAAGGTGCCGAACAGCAGGGAGTCGGGTTCGCCGAGCAGCGCGTGATCGAGCGACAGGAACAGGAAGCCGGCGGCCAGCCCGACGGTCTGGACGGTCCCGATCGCCGCCGATTCGCCGGCTCGGCCCCGCCGCTCGCTGCGGCCGGCGCGGCCGATCGCCAGCGCCGCGATCGTGCACGCGAGGTAGTAGCCGAGCGCGATCGGCAGGCCGGCGAGGGCCGCTCCCGCCGCCCCCGGGAACGCCATCACCGAGAGCGTGTGGGAGGCGAACGCCTGGCGGCGGAGCACGACATACCAGCCGACGATCGCCGCCAGGACGGCGACGATCGTCCCCGCCTCGATCGCGTTGACCATGAACGGGAATGTGAACAGCGCCCGGATGTCGGTGATCGGGTTGGGGGAGAGGGAGGGGATCGAGCTCATCGACGGGTCCCGGGGACGGTCAGGGGTGGCGATGCCCGTGGTGGTGGGGCGCCTCCGGCTGGCCGACGACGACCCGGCGCCCGTCGCTCGTCTGCAGCACCTCGATCGGGGTCCCGTACAGCTCGGTGAGCCGCGGCGCGGTGATGACGTCCTCGACCGCGCCGGCCACGGCCCGGCTGCCGGCGAGGTAGACGACGCGGTCCAGATAGGACGCCAGCGGGTTGACGTCGTGGGCGACGAGCAGCACGGCGACGTTCTCGGCGGTGGCGATCCGCCGGATCAACGCCGCCACCGAAGCCTGGTTGGGGAGATCGAGGCTGTCGAGCGGCTCGTCGAGGATCAACAGGCGCGGATGGCGGACGAGCGCGGTGGCGATCAGCAGGCGCTGCTGCTCCCCGCCGGACAGCTCGCCGATCGCCCGGTCGGCATACACGGCCGCGCCGACGAGCTCGATCACCTCGTCGACCCGCGCGCGCTGCGCCCGGCGCCGGCGCCGGCCCCGGGGGGTCACCGCCACCGGCACGCCCCACCGGGCCCCGTCGAGCCCGAGCGTGACGAGGTCGACGCCCCGTACCCGGGTCGACTCGTCGAAGGTCTGGCGCTGGGGGAGGTAGCCGATCGCCGATCGCGCCTGGCGCGGCGGGGCGCCAAGGACGGACACCGTCCCGGCAGACAGCTCGATGAGGCCGAGGATTGCCTTCATCAGCGTTGACTTGCCGGCTCCGTTGGGTCCGAGCACGGCGATGAACTCGCCCTGCCCGACCGTCAGCGAGACGTCACCGAGGATCTGGCGCCCGGCGATTCGCACTTCGGCGCGGTGCAGCGCCACCGCGGGAGCCAATCGCTCGGTGATCGCCGCGATCATCGCCCGGTCGCCCGCCTCAGCGCCGCCGCGATCTCCGTCAGCTGAGCGACCTGCCACTGCTGAAAGCTGTCGGAGGCCGGGGACAGCGTCTCGGTGACGGTGGCGATCGGGATCCCGGCTGCCCGCGCGAGCCCGTTCAGACGCTGGATCTCCGGCGTGATGTTCTGGGAGTTGTCCACCCACACCTTGATCGCGTGGCCCGTCAGCTGGTGCTCGGTGGTGATCGTGTCCTGAGCGGTCACCTCGGTGCCCTCGCTGATCGCCTTCATGAAGCTGTCCGGGGTGATCAGCCGCAGGCCGAGCGCCGGCGCCAGGAGCGCGAAGATGCTCTCCGATGCTCCCACCGGAACACCGGAGTACCGCTGCTTGATCTCGGCGATCAGGCGGTGGTACTCGGCGAGGCCGGGGCCGTCGAACTGGCGCAGTCGCTGGGTGAAGTAGGCACGACGCGCGGGGTCGAGCTTCTCCAGATCGGCAGTGATCGCCTGGGCGACCCGGGTCACGTCGGCCGGGTCATACCAGCGGTGCGGGTTGTCCCCGTCGCGGCGCCCGAGCAACGATCCGACCGTCAGCGTGAGCCGCCCGTCGACGGGGTTGGCGTTGAGCAGCCGCGGCGCCCACGGGTCATAGCCGACCCCGTTGACGATCGCCAGCTGCGCGGTCGCCAGCGCCCGTGCGTCACCCGTCGTCGGCTCGTAGGCATGAGGGTCCTGGGCCGGGTTGACGATGATGCTGTCGACGTCGGCCTGATCGCCGCCGAGCTGGCGGGCGATGCTTCCCCAGAAGTTCTCGGCCGCCACCACCCGGACGCGCCCGCCGCCGGTCCCGGCGCTCGCTCCGGCACAGCCGGCGGCGAGCAGTGCGAGCGCGGCGAGCAGCCCCAGCCTGACGCAGACGTCCACACGGCCTCGCGCTGCCCGTCGTGTCGGGGTTCGTCTCACGACGTCATCCTACACCGCAATGAGACTGATTCCCATTCTTGTTCTCGCCTCGGATGGCGCTACATTTGAGCGATGGCCAGCCTCGAATGGATCCGCTACGTGCACGCCGCCCTGGCGACCGCCGGGCTCAAGCGCGGGGACGCGCGCGAGCGCATCATCGAGGTGCTCGCCGACCAGCCGTGCGCACTCACCGCAATCGAGATCGAGGACGAGCTGCGGGCGCGGGGTCGCCCGACGGGGCGGGCGAGCATCTACCGCGTGCTCGAGCTGCTCGTCGAGCACGGACTCGTCGAGCGGGTCGTCGTCGGGGAGGGCCAGGCCCGGTTCGAACCGCTCGAGCCGAGCGGTCACCATCACCATCACCTCGTGTGCGGGCAATGCGGCCGGCTCGTCGCGTTCGACGATCCCGGCCTCGAGCTGGCGATCGACCGGCTCTCAGACCGGCTCGGCGTCACGGTCGACAGCCACGACGTGCTCCTGCGCGGCGCCTGCGAGCACTGCGGTTAGAACTAGCGACGCCTCTCCCGAGCGGTCGTGGTCGCTCGCGGCGGGTTGTCCTCAGAGGCGGTAGCCCGGCCGGTGCGCTTCGCCGCGTATACGACCAATGCGATCGGAATCACCCAGTTGAAGATCGTGTTCCCCCGCCGCGTGTCAATGATCCCCGCCGCGATATGCGAAGGCACCATCGCGAGGAACACGAGCGCCCACATCAGCGACAGATCCCGATTGACCTGCTTGAACCGCGGTGATGACCAGAACTTCCTCGGAACCGACTCGCGCGCATACTGCTCCGTGAACGGCGTCAACGCGAGCGACCCGAACGCGATCAGCGCCAGCAGGCTGGCCGCGATCGCGCGCGCGTAACGCTCGAGCCACGCAGTGACGCTTGGATCAGCGACCAGCGTGACCACCGTGAAACCGGCGAAGGCGACGATCGCGCCCAGTTCCAGCACCTTCGGACGCCCCGCTCTGAAGCCTGGAACGGCGATCGCGATCGCTGCCACGAGCGCGACGATCGCTGCGGCCTCGAGCGTGTCGGCTCGACTGATGACCCCGAATAGGACCCACGGGACAAATGCAATGTAGATCCCCGTGCCGTGGTGACCCGGCCCGGCCGGCTCTGACTCCCCGCTCCCACTCGTTCCCATCGTCCGGACCGTTGAACTCGCCACCAACCGACTTATACCCGATGCGCCGGAGAGATCAGCGCATGCGAGTCACGTCGTTGAGTTGCACTCGTTTCAGCGAGGCCGTGCAGGCACGTTTTCGGCCACGACTGTGAGTGGATAGTGGGGTCGAAGGGCGGTTGAACATAACGGCGGCTCGCCGTGGGAGAGGCCTTTTCGGCTGCGCTGGCTATCACGCCGGCCCGGCGCCCGGGAGGAGGTCGTCGGCTCGATTTGCAGGACGCGGATGCGGTCATCGCTCAATCACCCGCCGAGCACGATCACGGCGCTGGCCGAACGAACCGGCTACGTCCAGAGCCGCGTGTCGACCGCGGTCGCGGGAATGGTCGCGAGGGTGGGCCAAGACGCGGTCAGACCCCGCCGATGGCCGCCGGACGCTGGTGTTGGCCCCGACGATGTCCGCAGCGAGGCCCAGGAGTTCAAGGCCGCAGCGAAGCAGACGTAATCACAGTCACGTCTAATCGAGATCAGGTTGCAGTAGCGGGGCGAGGTCGCGCTGCTGGTCATCGCCGGCAGCGCCGGCGCCGCCGGACTGCCGTGGTACGCGATCCTGTGCCTGCCGATCCTGTTCGCCGCCGGCATGTCGCTGCTGGACTCGATCGACGGGTCGTTTATGAACTTCGCCTACGGCTGGGCGTTCTCACAGCCCGTCTGCAAGGTGTTCTACAACATCACCATCACGGGCCGGTCGGTCGCCATCGCGCTCATCATCGGCACGATCGAGCTCGGCGGGCTGATCGCCCAACACCTCAACCTCACCAGCCCAGTCTGGACCTGGTTTGAACACATCAACCTCAACCTCCTCGGGTTCGTGATCGTCGGCATGTTCATCGCCACCTGGCTCATCGCGATCTCGGTCTGGCACCTCGGGCACATCGAGGAACGCTGGAACGCACACCTCGAAGAGGGCGGCGTTGAACCCACCGGATAGACCACCATCCAGCTAAAAGCCGCTGCGTGGGCGCGACGAGCGCGAATACCTCTACTGCGAACGCTGCGGGGCGGTTCGCGCCCTATCCCCCCACGAGCTTGACCCCGTCCGCGAGAACGTCAAGCAGCACTTCGGATACCACGCCCGGTTCACCCACTTCCCGATCGTCGGCATCTGCCCGGCCTGTTCCCGGCAACAGGACATCGAGAGCGAGGTCCCCGAACCCGGGTGATGAGATCGCGAGCTGCTAGCTCACCTTCTGGATGGCGGGGAACACATACGTGGCTCGCATCGATTTATCGGGCGGGGGCAGGATCGAGGCCTGGGTGTTGCTTCCAGGTGCTGGGTAGTACATGCGCATTATCGGCCGGATGTCGGTAGGCATCTTGTCGGCGTTTGGATAGATGGTCGAGTAGTACGCCGTCGAGGGCGTCGGGATCCAGTTGGTGGCGGGTGCTCTTCGGGGGAGCGTCGGGCCGATCCAGATCGTCACCGACCCATCGGCGTTCTTCACGAGCTTGTCCGATGTAAGCTGCTGGGAACCCAGCTGGCACACCGGTTGGATCGGACCCCACTCCAGATCGACCGGACCACCCGGGTTGGCCAGGTTGACGACCGGACCTCGAGTGCCGCTGTACTGGATGGGCACATTGTCCGAAGAGAGCCGCTGCCGCCAGATGGCAGAGACCCTGAACGAGTACGTTGTCCTCTTCGTCTTCGGGTCGGTCTCGCGCGTCGGAGTCGTCGCGACGTAGTACGGGATGCCGGGTGTGAGGCCGTATCTCGATGCGGTCGACCCAAAGAGGATCGGCGTGCTCGCGACCAGCGGCCCCCAGGTCGAAGGCTTGACCGTGATCGTGTCGGTCGACGCGTCGACGGCGGTCACCGCGATGTTAGCCGTCGAGTACGCGGTGTTCAGCACGCTCGCCTGGGTGATGAACGGGGCGGCGGACTGCATGGTGTCGGGCTGGTAGACAGTGATCGACCAGAACCCACGGGGATCGCCGTCGCTGTTGTTCACCGTGGGCGGGACCGTACCGACGACGGGCAATTGCCTCGGATTGGTGACTGGGGGCTTGAAGGTCAGCTTGTAGGTGTTGTTGCCATTGAGGGCCGTGGCCGACGTGCCGTCAAGGTTGTTGATCTGAGCGTAGACATTGTCTTGGGGGACGATGCCTCCGCCGCCGGCGACCGTGAACAACGCTCGGGTTTGGTACCCGCGGGGCGTATTGGGGTAGGTCCCGACCCCGCTGTTGACGTACGCCCAATAATTGGTCGCCGCGGTAGCCAGCGTCCCTCCCGAGGACACTTTCGCGTTGATGACCGCTCGCCCCTCCTCATAGCCGGCCCGGAGGGCCTTGATCTGGGTGGGACCCCAATTGCGCGGGATCCTGAAGCCGCTCGCCGTGATGCCGAGGGGCCGAAAGAGCGCCAGAGTGCGCTTTTGCCCAAAGGCTGGGTTGCGGTAGCGCCTGATCGCGCCCGATTGTGGAACGACCCAGCTGGGCAGCGTCCGGATCGGGACTCCGTTGAGGCCGGTACGAGCGGTGGGAAGCGGGTTGACCCTGAGCGCCTCGCCCATCTGCTTGAAGAAGGCGACAGCGTGGGTCGGAGCGCTGTGCCACTTTCGTGCGCGCTGGATCTGCCTCCGCGTTGGCGTGTACTGGCCAGCCTTGAAATACGTCGGCCGGTGTCCATCAGCCTCGAACTCCCTCAGCGTGCTCAGGCCGAAGCGCTCCTCCACGTGTTTGACAATCGAGGGGATGGATGTCGGGGCGCTCGCCGGCGCAAGCGAGTCGGCACGGATCCGGATCAGCATCCAGTCGCGGTTGGTGTCAAAAGCCATCACCCGATAGGTGAAGCCGTGAATCCGCGCGATGCGCTCGTGCGCATACCGCGAGGTCGGGCCGACCAGGAGGTAGGTTTGCGCGTGCCGCGATGGCGTCGTTCGAGTACCGATGCTGCTCACGGTGTTGATGAACGCGTCAAGCGTGTTGGCAACGTAGTAGTTGGTTTGCGAGGGTGGGGCTGTCAGCACGAGCTCTTTAGTGCCACCACGGCCCCGCCCGCTGAGATCCAGCATCGCGTTGAGATACAACGCCGAGGCGTTTCCAGCATTAGTAGCCTGGTTGTTCCACGCCGCCGCGGCGGCCGCTCCACCAAACGTGTTGAAGGGTGCAGTGACCAAGTCGTTGTATCTCGAAAAGCGGTATACGAAATCGGGGGCAACCCCCCAGATGTAGGCATACGCCGCTAGCTTCTGGATCCTCTCGGGATTCGTGAGCGGCGACACTCGTCTGACGGCAGTCGGCCGAGCGAGGCTGCTCGCCGACATCACACCGATCACTGCGGCCGAGACCAGGATCGCGAGCAACGGATAGCGCGACAGGAGAACCCTCACGAGCCCGCGTGAAGCAGGTGATCTCTGAGACATGAATCCAAGCTCGGACTCTGACCCATTCGCATCACGGACAGCAGGCGCTGGCTCCGCATGTCCTGCGGACTGCTTACGCGTCATGTGACGTACCCCTCCAATTGACCGATGATCAGCGGGCGTTGCGTGCAACCCCGGGTGCTTCTCGGTTCTTGCCTTAACCAAGCAACGTTAAAATGCACGAAAGGCGCGCGAGGACAAGTAGGCGCGAAAACGTTAAGCCTTCTACCCCCAAGCCGCACAGAATCCGTACACCGCTTTATAGACTCAAGATGGTGATGATGGTAGGTTGCGCGACGCCCTCAGTGATCGCCGGTCCCGTTTGCCATGAGGTGCGCGTGATCTGCAGCGCGTGCACGCCGCGCGGGACGCGCTCGGAGCTCGAACGGGGCACCTGAAGCGGCGCCGTCACCGTCGAGAACACATGGTCGTCTACGAGCTTCTCGGCTGGCGCTTGCACGCCGGGATGGTCCAACAGGCCGCCGTCTCCGAGCGGCTCAGACGCCGACGGGGTCGCGCCGGCCGGCAGTGGCGCCCGGTGAAGCAGGCGCCTCGCGTCGCGCTCGGCGGCACCGCGGTTCTCCGCCTCGGTTCGCGCGGTCACGGCTCCCGGCGCCGGTGCGCTCGCATGCGGTGTTGCCGCCCGCGCGAGTGCCGCCACCCCAATCACCGCCGCCGCGAGCGCCGCGAGCACCCCGGCAACTGCGATGCGCCTCCTCTGTGCGTGCGCCGACACGAGCCGACCTTAACACCCGCGGCACCGGGCAGTTTGCGCCTCCTACGGTGGCCGCGACGCAGCTCGGGGCCGGGAGTTCGCTGCGCGGTGGGGATACCCGACCTTTCGCCGGGCGTTGGTGGTGATGACCGACCTCCACCGAGAAGGCGTTTGTGATCAACAAGATCCTGCCCTATGTCGTTCTCGCCGCTCTCGGTGGCTGGACGGCCATGTACGGGATCCGCGCCAAGCGACGGGGAGAGGCCGCCAGAGCGCCAGCCCGGGCTCATAGACGAGGGACGGCAGCCGGGCCGGAACGCATAGTCACGCTCGCGATCTGCGCTTTCAGTCACGTTCTCGTGCTTGCGGTCAACGCACTCGTGAACTGGCGGCGGCAGCCGGGCGCTCTGTCCTGACGTCCTCCCGCGCCGCGTCGATCGCCCGGGCGGGTCTACGATTCGCCGCGTGAGCGAAGCGCCGGAGCTGCTGTGGGAGCCGTCGGAGGAGCGAGTCGCGCGCGCGACGCTGACGCGTTACGTGGATTGGCTGGCGGGCGAGCGGGGACTTCGGTTCGAGAACTACCACGAGCTGTGGCGGTGGTCGGTGGCGGACCTGGATGCCTTCTGGTCCTCGGTGGTGTCGTTCTTCGACATCCGGTTCGACGGCGGGGGCGAGGTCGTACTCGGCAACCGCTCGATGCCAGGGGCGGAGTGGTT
This sequence comes from uncultured Solirubrobacteraceae bacterium, assembly GCA_963731395.1. GTDB lineage: Bacteria > Actinomycetota > Thermoleophilia > Solirubrobacterales > Solirubrobacteraceae > Palsa-465. Next base: position 149,133 of record CAVSVH010000011.1, on the reverse strand, counting down.
TCCCGGGGTGCGGGTGTCGTTCGCCGAGCACGTGTTCCGCGGCAAGGAGGACGCCGACGTCGCGATCCGTCACGCGTCGGAGGTCCGCCCGTCGCTCGGGGAATGGACCTGGGGCCGGCTGCGCTCCGAAACGGCACGGATCGCCGGCGGGTTGCGCGCCCTGGGGGTGGGGGAGGGCGACCGGGTGGCCGCCTACATGCCCAACATCCCAGAGACGGCGGCCGCGTTTTTGGCATGCGCGTCGCTCGGCGCGGTGTGGTCCTCGGCGGCGCCCGAGTTCGGCGCGCGGAGCGTGATCGACCGGTTCGCCCAGGTGGAGCCGAAGGTGCTGCTGACGATCGACGGCTACCGCTACGGGGGCAAGGACTACGACCGCGGCGAGATCATCGAGCGGGTGGCCGGCGAGATCCCGGGACTCGAGCGCGTTGTCGCGCTCGGGTACCTCGACGGGTCGGGCTGGGAGGAGGGCTTCCTCGCGCCGGAGCCGGCCGAGCTGACGTTCGCCGCGGTCCCGTTTGATCACCCCCTGTGGATCCTCTACAGCTCGGGGACGACGGGGCTGCCCAAGCCGATCGTCCATGGGCAGGGCGGGATCCTCCTCGAGCACACCAAGAAGATGAACCTGCATGTCGACGCGCAGGCGGGCGACCGGGTGTTCTGGTTCTCGACCACCGGCTGGATGATGTGGAACTTCCTGATGGGGGTGCTGCTCACCGAGGCGTCGATCGTCCTCTTCGACGGCAACCCGGGGTACCCGGACATGGGCGTCCTCTGGGATCTCGCGCAGCGGGCGGGGATCACGACGTTCGGAACGAGCGCCGCGTTCGTCTCGGCATGCATGAAGTCCGAAGTCCGGCCCCGGGACGGGCGGGACCTGTCGGCGTTGCGGGCCGTCGGCTGCACCGGATCGCCGCTGACGCCCGAGGGCTTCCGCTGGATCTACGACGAGCTCGACGCGGACACGTGGCTGTTCTCGACCTCGGGCGGGACCGACCTGTGCACCGCGTTCGTCGGCGGGGTGCCCACGCTGCCGGTGTACCTCGGCGAGCTCCAGGCGCGGTCGCTGGGGGCCTCGGTGGAGGCGTGGGACCCGGACGGGAACGCCCTGATCGACGAGGTCGGCGAGCTCGTGATCACCGAGCCGATGCCCTCGATGCCGGTGTTCTTCTGGGGCGACAGCGACGGCGAGCGGCTGCGCGATGCGTACTTCTCGATGTATCCCGGGATCTGGCGCCACGGGGACTGGATCGAGATCACGTCCCGGGGAACAGCGATCATCACCGGCCGCTCGGACTCGACGATCAATCGCGGCGGGGTGCGCATGGGAACGAGCGAGATCTACCGCGCCGTCCTCGACGTCGACGCGGTCGTCGATGCGCTCGTCGTCGACCTTCCGCGGGAAGGGACCGACGGCTGGATGCCCCTGTTCGTCGTTCTCCGCGAGGGGGAGTCGCTGGACGATTCGCTCGTGGGCGAGATTCGCCGCCGGGTCCGGGAGGACTGCTCGCCGCGGCACGTGCCCAGCGAGATCCGCCAGATCGGCGCGGTGCCGCGGACGCTGTCGGGCAAGGTGCTCGAGGTTCCGGTCAAGCGGATCCTGATGGGGACCCCGGCGGCCGAGGCGGCGTCCCGGGAATCGCTGGCCAACCCGGAGGCACTGGACTACTTCGTGGAGCTGGCGGGCGAGAGCGAGTAGGCCGCGCCGCGGTCCTGACGTCAGTCGGGGGGCGCGGGCCGAGTGTCCTAACCTCCTCTTATGGACTTCTTCCCGAACTCTGAAAGCTTCCTCACGGGCGGGTGGTGCCATGCATCCAGGACACCCTTGCCATCTTCCTCCAGAGAGCTCCAGACATCATGAAATCATTCGGCCGATGGTTCCCGGTCATCGGCGGCGCCGTTGCGGGAGGCGTGATCGCGCTGGTCATCGCCGGTACCAGCAGCAGCACTCACACCACCACGACCGTTGTCCAGCCCGCCAGTTCCGCCGCCACCACCAGCGAGCCCACCTCGTTCAAGAGTGCCGGCGGCATGGGCATCAACCAGATCTACCGTGCCGACAGCCCGGGCGTGGTCGACATCGTCGTCACCTCCGAGACCCAGTCGCAGAACCTGTTCGGCGGTGGCGCCGAGCAGAAGCAGCAGGGTGAGGGCGCCGGCGTCGTCTACAACGACAAGGGCGACATCCTCACCGACGAGCACGTCGTCTCCGGCGCGACCTCGGTCAAGGTGCATTTCCAGGACGGGAAGTCGGCCACGGCCCAGGTCGTCGGGACCGACCCGTCCACCGACGTCGCCGTCATCCACGTCGACGTGCCGGCGTCGCAGCTGCACCCGATCCCGCTCGCCGACTCCTCGGGCGCGCAGGTCGGCGATCCGGTGGTCGCGATCGGCAGCCCGTTCAGCCTGCCGGAGACGACGACGGCGGGCATCGTCAGCCAGACCGGCCGGAGCATCCAGGCCCCCAACCAGTACACGATTCCGAACGCGATTCAGACCGACGCGGCGATCAACCCGGGCAACTCGGGGGGACCGCTGCTCGACGCCAGCGGGCAGGTCCTCGGCCTCAACGACCAGATCGAGACCAATAACACGACCCCGACGGGCGAGGGCTCGAGCTCCGGAGTCGGGTTCGCGATCCCGTCCGACACCGTGGCGCACATCGCCAACGAGATCCTCGCCGGCCACAAGGTGCGCCACGCCTACGTCGGCGTCGAGCTGTCGGGCACGTCGTCCGGCGGCGCGCAGGTCAGTGTCGTCCAGCCGAGGACGCCGGCGACCGCGGCCGGCATCGAGACGGGCGACCTGATCACTGCGATCGACGGCAAGCTCGTGACCTCCACCGATCAGTTCATCGCGACGATCGACAACTACTCGCCGGGCCAGACGGTCACGCTGACGATCAACCGCCAGGGTCAGACCAAGCACATCCAGGTCAAGCTGGGAACCCGGCCCGCCCAGACGCCGAACGGCGGCTGATCTCCGCCACGACGCTCGGCGCCATCCCGTCGGAGTTCTCAGGCGCTCGCGGTCCCCGCCAGACGACGGCGGCGGGTCGCGAGCGCCATCGAGAGCGGGCCGCCGAGGACGACGAGCACGATCACGAGCGGGGCCAGCGCCCCGCTGCCGAAGGCGGTCGCCAGCGCGTAGGCGCCGGCCCCGAACAGCCCGGCCGCCGGCAGGGTGATCGCCCACGCGGCGGCGATCGTTCCCGCCACCCCCCAACGCACCGCCGACAGCCGCTTGGCAGCGCCGGCGCCCATCACGCCTCCGGAGATCACGTGGGTCGAGGAGAGTGGATAGCCGAGGTGGGAGGAGAGGAGGATCACGAACGCTCCCGACGCCTGCGCCGAGAACGCCTGGGCGCAGTCCATCTTGATGATCCGGCTGCCGACCGTGCGGATGATCCGCCAGCCGCCGGCGTATGTGCCGAGCGCAATCGCCGTCGCCGACAGCACGACGACCCAGGGCGGGACGCTGGCATGGTTGGCGCTGAGGCTTCCGTGAGCGACGAGGGCGAGCGTGATCACCCCCATCGTCTTCTGCGCGTCGTTCGTCCCGTGGGCGAGCGCGAGCGCTGAGTTGGAGACGATCTGCCCGAGTCGGAAGCCGCGCGTCACCGGCCCCGGGCGGCGTCGCCCGAAGACGCGGTAGATGATCACGATCACGAGGCCGGCGATGACGAACGCGCCCACCGGGGCGAGGACCGCCGGGATGATCACCTTGGTGACGATCCCGGTGACGTTGATCCCGCTCGTGCCGACAGCGGCGAGCATCGCCCCCACGACGCCGCCGATCAACGCGTGCGACGAGCTCGACGGGAGACCGTAGGCCCAGGTGAGCAGGTTCCAGGCGATCGCTCCGATGAGACCCGCGAACGCGATCGACTCCGTCACCTGGCCGGCGTTGATGATCCCGGTGGCGATCGTCGCCGCGACGTTCAGGGAGATGAACGCGCCGGCGAAGTTGAGCAGCGATGCGAGGGCGATCGCGGTCCGCGGGGACAGTGCCCGGGTCGAGATCGAGGAGGCGACGACGTTCGCGGTGTCGTGAAAGCCGTTGGTGAAGTCGAACGCGGTGGCCGCGACGATGACGATGACGAGCAGGAGGTCGCTGTGCACAGGCGGCCGCGAGCTGTGTCAGCTGCCGGCGCTCGCCGCGATCTGAAGCGTGCGCTCCATCAATTCCTCGTGCACGCTGCGAGTGCGTCCGTCACGGCGTGTCCAGGAGCCGTCGGCGGCGAGCGTCCAGGCGTACGTGTCGTCGGCGAGGCAGCGCTGCAGGGTGTCCTCGAGCTCGGCCTGCAGCTCGGGACGCTCGATCGGCGTCAGCAGCTCGACGCGGGTGTCGAGGTTGCGCGGCATCATGTCCGCCGAGCCGATGTAGTACACGCGCTCGTCGTCGCGCTGGAAGGAGTAGACCCGCGAGTGCTCGAGGAACCGTCCGACGACCGAGATCACCTCGATCGTCTCGCTGACACCGGGAACCCCGGGGACCAGGCAGCAGATTCCGCGTACGTTGAGCGCGATCGGGACCCCGGCCTGGGAGGCCCGGTAGAGCGCCTCGATGATCTTCTGGTCGACGAGGGCGTTGCACTTCATGACGATGCGGGTCTGGCGCCCCTCGCGATGAGCCTCGATCGTGCGGTCGATCTCGTCGATCAGCGGCTGGCGCAGCCACAACGGCGCCACCAGAGTCTTGCGCTGCGGCTCGGGGTGGCCGTATCCGGTCAGGGTGTTGAACAGGTTGGCGATCTCCTCCCCGATCTGCCGGTCGGTGGTGAAGAAGCCGAAGTCCTCGTAGATCCGGGCGTTCTTGGCGTGGAAGTTGCCGGTCCCGATCATCACGTAGTTGCGGACCGATCCGCGCTCGCGTCGGACGATGAGGATCGCCTTGGCATGGGTCTTGAGCCCGGGAATGCCGTGGACCACGTGGGCCCCGACCTCTTCCAGGGCCCGTGACCAGCGGATGTTCTGGCGCTCGTCGAACCGCGCCTTGAGCTCCACGAGGCAGACCGCCTGCTTGCCCTTCTCCGCGGCCTCGATCAGCGACGGCACCAGCGCCGAGTCATCCGAGGTGCGGTACACGGTCATCTTGATCGCGAGCACGTTGGGATCGTCCACCGCCTGCGCCACGAACCGCTCGACGCTCGTCGTGAACGATTGATACGGATAGTGGACAAGGACGTCGGCGGCCCGCATCATCGCGAACATGTCCGGCTGGACATCGCCGTCGGCGGGCGCCGTCATCAGGCCCGGCTGGGTCACCGGCGTCCACCCCGGCCAGCGGAGATCGGAATGGTCCTTGATCCCGGCGATCTGCCACAGGTCGCCGAGGTCGAGCAGCCCGTCGACGGCGTAGACCTGGAGCTCGTCGACGTTGAGCCAATCGATCAGGCGAGTGCGCAGCGCCGGATCCATGCCGGCGCCGACCTCGAGCCGGACCACCTCGCCGAAGCGGCGGCGGCGCAGCTCGTCCTCCACCGCCTGCAGCAGGTCGTCGGCCTCGTCGGAGACCTCGAAGTCGGCGTCGCGGGTGACCCGGAACAGGTCGTAGCTGAGGATCTGCATGCCGGGAAACAGCGCGTCGAGATGGTGGGCGATGATGTCCTCGAGCGGGATGAACGTGTCCGTCTCGATCTCCACGAACCGCGGGAGCACCTCCTTGGGCACCTTGACCCGGGCGAACGCGTCCTGGTCGGAGTCGGGATCATGCAGCCGCACGATGAGGCTCAGCGACAGGTTGGAGATGTAGGGGAAGGGACGTCCCGCGCCGACGGCGAGCGGGGTGAGAACGGGGAAGATCTGCTCGCGAAAATGCCGCTCGATCGCCTCCGCGGGCGCGCCGGACTCCTCGCACCCGACGATCCGGATGCCGTCCTGTGCCAGACCGGGACGCACAACACGCGAGAACGCCTCGGTATGCCGGCGATCCTGCTCGCGCACCCGGACGTGGATCCGTGACAGTGTCTCGCTCGGCGAGAGTCCCTCCGGCCCCCGGGCGTCGATCCGGGCGTCGACCTGGTCGTGGACGCCGGCGACGCGGATCATGAAGAACTCGTCGAGGTTGGAGACGAAGATCGCCAGGAACTTGACCCGCTCGATCAGCGGCAGCGACTCGTCCTCGGCGAGCTGTAGGACGCGGTCGTTGAAGTCCAGCCACGACAGCTCACGGTTGATGTACAGCGACCGGGCGCGGAGATCGCGATCGACCTCGGCGGCGGCACGGCGCGACCGGACTTCGCCGCCGGTCAGCGCCGTCGTCGGCAGCTCTGCGCCGACCTCCGTCACGCGACCCTCTGACCGCTGATCGCGCTCAGCTCCGCGGGCCGCATCAGCACGATCAGCTCGCCCTTGGCGATCCCGGCGAGGCCACCCTTCTTCATCCGCGCCTGCGTGCCGGTCAGGTCGTGAAGGGTGAGCGTGAACGACGGGTCGTGGCCGACGAGCAGCACGTCCCCGAGGCCGGCGGCCAGATCGTAGGCGTCAAACGGCTCGCCGCTCAGCCGCCGGTCGGTCGTCACCTCGACGCCCAGCGGCGCACACGCGAGCTGGGCGGTGTGCAGCGCGCGGAGCTTGGGACTCGACAGGCAGGCGTCGATGTTCACGCTGAGCTGGTCGAGAGCGCGCCCGGCCGCCTCGGACTGGGCGATGCCGCGCTCGGTCAACGGACGCTCGTCATCGGGGACGCCGTCCGCCGCCTCGGCGTGACGCAGGAGCCAGAGCATGGCAATACTCTACGCCGCGCGCGTAACGCAGCTCAGCCGATCAGGAGATGGCGGCCAAAGACGCGCTCGAACGCCTCGTCGTCGCCGTAGCGCTCGACGCTCCACCGCGGGAGCGTGAGGTCGCCGCCGGCCTTGAGATGAAGGTCGACGCCGTCGCCGTTGGTGTCGAGGTGGGCCTCGGAGACCGATTGGTCGCGGCCGCGCTCGAGGTGCTCGGCCAGCCGCAGGATCACCGCGCAGCGCTCGAGCAGCTGCTCGTCGCCGGTCCGGGTCACGTCCTCGATCACCCCGAGCTTCGGCACGCCCTTGCGGTGATAGCGCGTGATCTGGGCGATGAGGGCCCGCTCGCGGGGATCGAACCCGGGCAGCCCAGCGGTCTCGATCAGGTACCGCGAGTGCTTGTGGTGATCGTCGTAGGAGATCGTCATGCCGACGTCGTGGAGCATCGACGCGGCCCACAGCAGCTCGCGCTCGCCGTCCTGTGGTCCGAACAGGCCGGTGTCGACGAGCGAATCGAACATCTGCAGCGACAGCTTGGCGACGTGCTCGACGTGGGTCATGTCGGACTCGTACTGGATCGCGAGGTTGCGGACGGCGGCGGCGCGCACGTCGTCAAACAGTGGCTCAGCCGGGTCCAGAAGCGTCCGCGCGAAGAACACCCCCTCGCGCAGCCCGGCCTCGGTGGCCTCGATTCCGTCGAATCCTCCCAGGGAGACGACGGTGTCGAGCACCACCGCGGCGGCCAGGATGATGTCACCGCGGCCCGGCTTGATCCCGGGCACGTCGCCGCGCTCCGCGATCGACAGCCCCGCCAGCTGGGCGACGAGGCCCGACAGCATCTTCGGTGTGATCACGAACCCCTGAACGCCGAGATCGAGCGAGCCCTGGGCCGCCTGCGCCGCCGCGGCCAGGTTGCGGACGGCGCCCCCGATCCCGACCATGCGCCGGCCCGAGGACGCCAGCCAGTCGACCCCCGACAGCGTTTCGCAGACGTACTCGCGCAGGCGCGCGAGCTCCTTCTTCTTCGCGGGGCCGTCCCCGGGCAGGAACTGCTCGGTGATCCGGACCGCGCCGAGGGGGAAGGACACCATCTCCCGGCTCTCGCGATCCGCGACGTGGATCAGCTGCAGGCTGCCACCGCCGATGTCGAGCACGACCCCGTCGGTGAGCGTGGTCGTGTTGACGGCGGCGACGTACCCGAAGCGGGCCTCGTCCTGCGCCGACAGGGTCTCGATCGTCAGCCCGGTCGCGCGCTGCGCGTCGGCGAGGAACTGCGCCCCGTTGGCGGCATCGCGGATCGCGCTCGTAGCGACGACGTGGACGTCCTCGGGCGCAAGATGATTGGCGCGGCAGAACCGTGCGAACACGCCGAGCGTCTCCAGGCCGCGTCCGATCGCCTCATAGCTCAACCGCCCCGAGGACGCGAGGCCCGCCCCGATCCGGACGGTCTCATACAGCTCGTCGGTCAGCTTCCACCAGGGATCGGGCGGGTCGGCGTAGGTGAACACCACGAGCCGCCACGAGTTGGACCCGAGGTCCACGACCGCGACTTGGGCAATGCGGCTGTCCGCCCCACCGGTGGCACGCGTCGATCGCCAGCTCACGACTGCATGATGAGATGCGCCGCGGACGGCGTGGCTCAGGCGGCGCGCGACCGGCCGGCGGGCGTGGGCGTCGGCGCCGGCGGCGCGGCCGCCGACGCCACGGGATCGGCAAATCCGTCCGAGACGGTCAGGAAACGGACGATCGCGCCGATCAGCAGCAGCGTCATGATCACGGCGCTCGAAGCGCACCACTCGCAGATCGCGTGGATCGAGAACAGCTCGCGGTAGGTGAGATAGGCGCTGAATCCGAACCCGATCAGGGTCAGCCCGAGCGTCGCGAGCCGGGTCTCCTCCCGGTCCGGGAGGGCCAGGGAGCCGACGATCCCGACGTACCCGATCAGGCCGAGCAGCGCCACCGGGATGCCGCCCAGCCTCGACCACTGCGAGGTCTGCACCTTCACGCACGACGCTCCCGCCGTGCACGCCGGGTTGAGCCCGGCGTAGTGAACGATCGTGAGATACGTCGCGACCCCGAGGCCGATGACCGCCAGCGCCAGCATCCCGGTCCGGAGCGAGAATCTCACGACACGGATTTGATCGCCGACTCCACGGTCCCGTAGTCGGCGGCGCCGACGATCGGCTTGGCCTGGCTCACCGGCCCTGACACGACGAGCGTCGGCGTGCTGTCAAAGCCCTTTGAGGCGGCGTTCTGCTCGTTGGTCGTGACCTGGTTGGTGAGCGCCGACGACTGCCGGTCAGAGCTCCACTTGGCCACGCTGAGCCCGGGGATCTGGGCGGCGAGCCCGCTGAGGTACTGGTCGGTCACGTAGCTCGGCGGTCTCATCGCCCTGCTCGTGATAGAAGAGCTCGATGTAGTTCCACCCGCGTTTCTGCTCGCCGGCGGCGAGCGCCGCCGTCTGGCTGGGCACGAACATCGAGTTGTTGGCGGTCTGCGAGGCGGTCTCCAGGGGCTGGTAGACGATCTTGACCTTTCCGTGGCGGACGTCGTTGGCGATCAGCTGATTCTCGGTGCCGAGAGCGAAGTCCTTGCAGATCGGGCAGACGAGATCTCCGTACTCGGTCAGGGTCACCTTCGCGTTCGGCGAGCCCAGGCGGTTGCCGCTCTGGGGGATCCCGGCGAGGAGGGTGTTCACGGAGGTCGCCGCCTGCTTGGCCGAGCTGCTCTGGGGCGCGGGGGCGGCGTGGCTGCTCCCGCCCCCACTGGAGACCGCGATCGCGACCCCGATGATCACGAGCGCGCCGATCACCGTTCCGCCGAGCATGCGCAGCCGGCGGTCGCGGCGGGAGCGGCTGGCCCGCTCCTGCTCTTCGGCGACGCGTCGCTGGCGGGCGGCTTCCTTTTGCTCTTTACGTGAGGCCATGTCGGTGTCGGATCAGTCCCTGCGGCGCCATGCCCAGAGGCCGGATCAGCATAGCGTCGGCTTGCTTAGCCGATCTTTAACGCGAGCGATGGTTTTGCCAAGCCTCGACAGTGGGCCGCCGCGGATCCTCGCTGTTTGCGTGTGACGATCCTGTGACCGGGCGCGGCGGCGGTCGCCGGTCGCCGGCGGTGTCGTCTACAGTCCCGGCCATGTCGACTGAGCGCGGCGAAACGCTGCCTGGAGTCGCCCCCTCGGCACCGCGAGCGCAGAACCGGCTGCGGCTGGCGGTACTCGATCGGGATCCCGGATTCGCGCAGGTTCTCTCCAAGCGGCTCGAAGCGCTCGGCTGCGAGTACCGTCCCCTGACGGCGCCGCCGAGCGTCGACGCGTTGGTGACGATGCGCCTCAACGCGCTCGTGCTCGACCTCGCCATCCTGGGGCCGACCGGCTGGAGCTACCTCGAGCAGGTGTGCGCCCGGTTGTCCGGGCTGGCGGTGATCGTCTGCACCGGCCCGTCCTCGGTGGCGCAGCGGGTCCGCGGGCTGCGGCTCGGTGCGGACGCCTGGGTCACCAAGCCCTGTCACGCCGAAGAGCTGATCTGCGTGATCGAGGCCGCCGTCCGCCGGCACCGCCGGGGCGAGATGCCCGCGCTGGACGCCGCCGCCAGCTTCGGCGACATCACGATTCGTCCCGACCTGTACCAGGCGTACGTGCACGATGCCAGCCTCGAGCTCACGGCACGCGAATTCGAGATCCTCCACCTCCTGTCCGGCTCTGACCGGGTCCTGCGGCGCGAGGAGATCTACGAGCGGGTGTGGGGCTACGCGATGGCTCACGGCGATCGCTCGGTCGACGTGTTCGTGCGCAAGCTGCGCCAGAAGCTGCGGGTGGGTTCGCCGCAGTGGAGCTACATCCACACCCACTTCGGCGTCGGGTACCGGTTCGCGCCGGAGGCCGAGCCGAGTGTCGAGGCCGAGCTCGATCTGCTCGCCGAGCGCGGCAGCGACGACTTCGACACAGCCTTCACCGGTTAGCACCACGTCTCAGCGCCGCGCCCGACACTGCGGTCGCGGTCCGGGGTTCACAGGTCGTTCACAACCGTTTCACGACCTGGTAACCCACGTGGCGGTGTGCCTGATCAGCATTCGTCGCAATGATCCAGGCGACTGAGGCGCGTGGGGAGATCCTGGACATCGGTCCGCTGCAGATCGTTCCGGCCGAGCATCTGGCGCGCGCCGACGGTCGCGCCTTGATGCTGTCGATCCGGGAGCTCCGGTTGCTCACCGAGCTGGCGCGCCGGGCGGACCACATCGTCGCCCGCGAGGAGCTGTTCGAGCTCGTCTGGGGCCGGGCGATGCGAGCCCGGGACCGATCCGTCGACGTCTACGTGCGCAAGCTGCGCGTCAAGCTCGAGGCCGCGCTCCCTGGCTGGTCGTTCATCCACACCCACTTCGGGCTCGGGTACCGCCTGGCGGCGGAGCACAGGCAGTCTCGAAACATGCAATTCACATCCCATTAACAACTGAGCGCCCGGCACAGCCGAGACTCTGTCCGCATATTCATGAACCAAGGGAGATACATAGTGCGTCTACGTGCAATCGGTGGTGTCGCGGTGTCACTCATCGCGGCCGTCGCCATCGCCGCCTGCGGCTCGAGCAGCAGCTCATCCAGCAGCGGCGGCGCCGGCGCGTCGAGCGGATCCTCGGCGAGCTCGAGCGGTCCGGCGACCGTCAACGGCGCCGGGTCGACGCTGGCGCAGCCCATCTATCAGCAGTGGGGCTCGAACCTCAAGTCCCAGGGCCTGACGATCAACTACAACGGGGTGGGCTCGGGGACCGGCGTGGCCGACCTGCAGACGGCGACCGTCGATTTCGCGGGGAGTGACCCGGCGCTCAAGCCGACCGACATCAAGGGGATGAAGGGCCCGGTCCTCCAGTTCCCGGTCGCGTTCGGGGCGATCACCGTGTCCTACAACCTGCCCGGCATCAAGAGCGGGCTGAAGCTCGACGGGCCCACCATCGCCAATATCTTCAGCGGCAAGATCAAGACCTGGAACGACCCGGCGATCAAGTCCCTGAACCCGGGGATGAGCCTGCCGAGCACGGCGATCACCGTCGTGCACCGCTCGGACTCCTCGGGCACCACGAACGGGTTCACCAAGTACCTGTCGGCGGTCAGCCCGACCTGGCAGTCGTCGATCGGCTTTGGCAAGGACGTCAAGTGGCCCGTCGGCACCGGCGCGGCGAAGAACTCCGGGGTCGCCGCGGCGGTCAAGCAGACGAGTGGTGCCGTCGGCTACATCGAGCAGGCCTACGCGCTGCTCAACGGCTTCACCTACGCCTCGGTCAAGAACTCCAAGGGCACCTACGTGCTGCCGACGATCGCGAACACGTCGGCGGCGGCGAACGGGATCCAGGTGCCCGCGGACCTCGGCATCTCGACGATCAACTCCCCCAACGCGGCCGCCTACCCGATCGTCTCCCAGACGTTCATCGACGTCTACAAGGACCCGTGCAAGGACGGGAAGGCGAGCTCGTCGACGGCCAAGGGGCTGAAGTCGTTCCTCTCCTACGCCTTCGGCGCCGGACAGAAGACGCTCGGGGCGAGCAGCAACCAGCTGCCCTATGCCCCGCTGCCCTCATCGCTGGCGGCGAAGAACAACTCGCAGCTGAAGGCGATGGTCTGCAACGGGTCGCCGATCTCGTAGCGCCGGAGCGGTCAGGGACCAGGAGACACATGGAGGCAAGTGCCACCACCACTGGCGGCGGCCGCTCGGCACTCGAGCGGTCGCCGCTCGGGCGGCTCCCCGACCAGGCGCTGCAGATCGGACTGAGCGCCCTTGCCGTCCTGATCCTCGCGCTGCTGGCCTACTTCTTCGTCCGGCTGATCGGTCAATCGACGGACGCGCTGAACAAGTTCGGGATCCAGTTCGTGATCGGGAACGACTGGGACGTGAGCCGCAACATCTACCACGGCGCGGCGCTCGTGGTCGGAACCCTGATCACGTCGGCGATCGCGCTGCTCATCGGCGTCCCGGTCGCGGTCTCGACAGCGCTGTTTCTCAGCGAGCTGTGCCCGCGCCGCGCGCGCGGGCCGCTGAGCCTGCTGGTCGACCTGCTCGCGGCCGTCCCGTCGGTCGTCTACGGACTGTGGGGCGTGTTCGTGCTCGGGCCCAAGCTCGAGCCGATCGAGAAGTGGTTCGCCGACACGTTCTCGTTCATCCCCTGGATCGGCGGCGGTGGGAGCTCGATCACGCCCGGCAACTACTTCATCGCCGGGTTGATCCTGGCGATCATGATCCTCCCGATCGTGTCCGCGATCTCCCGTGAGGTCATCGCCACCGTGCCATCCGAGAACAAGGAGGCGGCGTTGGCGCTCGGCGCGACCCGCTGGGAGATGATCCGGATGGCGGTCCTCCCCTACGCCCGGCCCGGGATCACCGGCGCGGCGATGCTCGGGCTCGGACGGGCGATCGGCGAGACGATCGCGGTCGTGCTCGTGATCGGCAACGCGCCGACGATCGGCCACCACCTGTTCAGCCAGGGGTACTCGCTCGCGGCGGTGATCGCCAACGAGTTCGGCGAGGCGGCGAATACGCCGATCCACGCCAGCGCCCTGTTCGCGGCGGGCCTCGTGCTGTTCATCCTCACCCTTCTGGTGAACATCATCGCCCGCTGGTTCGTCGCCCGCGGGACCCGGGGGATGCGCTCCGCCGGGGGCGGGGCGGCCGTCGCCGCCGCGGGCATCGGCGAGGCCCAGTGAACGGGCTGACGCTCACCGAGACGAGCGGCCGCCGGCGCCGGACCGACAGGATCATGCGCGGGCTGATGCTCGCGGCCACCGGGCTCGCGCTCGTTCCCCTGATCCTGATCATCTACTACCTGATCTACAAGGGGCTGAGCTCGTGGAGCGCCAGCTTCTTCACCACCGACCCGAACGGCAACTTCTTCGGCAACCCCGGGGGAATCCGCTCCGCCATCTTCGGCACCCTGGAGATCGTCGGGGTGGCGACGTTGATCTCGGTCCCCATCGGGATCGGCGTGGCGCTGTTCCTGACCGAGTACGGGAAGGAGTCGCTGTTCGCGAACATCGTGCGGTACTTCATCGACGTGATGACCGGCGTGCCGTCGATCGTGTTCGGTCTCTTCATCTACATCGTGCTCGTCGTCGCGCACGTCGGAGGCTCTGGCTTTGCCGGCTGGAAGGGCGCGCTCGCGCTGTCGCTGCTGATGCTCCCGATCGTCACTCGCTCCGCCGAGGTCGTGCTGCTGCTCGTCCCGTCGAGCCTGCGCGAGGCGGCGCTCGCCCTCGGGGCGCCTCGCTGGCGAGTCGTCACCCGCGTCGTCCTGCCGACCGCCAGCACCGGCCTCGTCACCGGCTCGCTGCTCGCGATCGCCCGGGGCATGGGCGAGACCGCGCCGCTGCTGTTCACCGTGTCGGTGGCGTCGGTCGCGACCGTCAGCCTCAATGGACAGATGAACACGCTGCCGGTCCAGATCTACCAGGACATCACCAACCCCCGTAACGTCATCGTCGATCGCGCGTGGGGAGCCGCGCTCACCCTGGTGGCAATAATCTTGATCCTCAACCTGATCGCCCGGGCGGTCGCGCGAAGGAGCAGCCTGGCATGAACACTCCAGAGACGACGAGCGAGGAAGCCACGAGCAACGAACCGAGTCAGACGCCGACCGCCGGGGAGCCGCCGGAGCGGGCGCAGGCTGCCCCCGATCGCTCCGCCATGGGGGACCGGGCTCGTGCCGGGCACGGCATCATCGTCAAGGACCTGAACGCCTACTACGGCTCCCAGCATGCGGTCAAGCAGTGCGACATCACGTTTCCGCCCAACGAGGTGACCGCGATCATCGGGCCGTCGGGCTCCGGCAAGTCCACGGTGGTGCGCTGCATCAACCGGATGCACGAGGAGATCCCCGGCGCCCGGGCCGAGGGCAGCGTGACGCTCGACGAGATCGACGTCTACGCGCCCGAAGTCGACCTGACGGCGGTGCGGCGAATGATCGGGATGGTGTTCCAGAAGCCCAACCCGTTCCCGACGATGTCGATCTTCGACAACGTCGCCGCCGGGCTGCGGCTGACCGGCACCAAGAGCGCGAACCTCAAGGAGACGGTGCACCGCTCGCTGCGCGCCGTCGGATTGTGGGACGAGGTCAAGAACCGCCTCAACGAGCCCGGGATCGGGCTCTCCGGCGGCCAGCAGCAGCGCCTGTGCATCGCCCGCACCGTCGCGATCGAGCCCGAGGTGATCCTGATGGATGAGCCGGCGTCGGCGCTGGATCCGATCGCCACGTTGAGGGTGGAGGAGCTGATCGACGAGCTCAAGGAGCGCTATACGATCGTGATCGTCACCCACAACATGCAACAGGCGGCTCGGGTCGCCGACTCGACCGTGTTCATGCTCGACGGCGAGGTGGTGGAGCACGCCCCGACCAATGAGGTGTTCACCAACCCCAGCGACGAGCGGACGGAGCGCTACGTGACCGGGAAGTTCGGCTGATGCAGGAGACCCGCCACCAGTACCGCATCGCGCTCCGGGAGCTGGAGGATCAGGTCCTGGGCGGCCTGGACCTCGTCATCGGACAGCTGGATCGGGCGCTCGAGTCCGTCAGCTACCAGGACGTAGAGCTGGCGGCGATGGTCGTCGCCGACGACGATCGCATCGACGGTCGCTACCTGGAGGTGCACCAGGGGATCCTGTCGCTGCTGGCCAGGCAATCGCCGGTCGCCGGCGATCTGCGGATCGTCGCCGCGCTCCTGCACTCGATCCGCTGTATCGAGCGGATGGGCGACCAGTGCGTCAACATCGCCAAGCTCGTGCCGCTGTCCGGGCACGAGTCGCCCAAGGACAAGGACATCCTCGATGCGATCGAGCGGATGGGGCAGCTCGCGCGCCAGCAGGTGTCCGAGGCCAAGGAGGCGCTGAAGAGCCGCAACGTCGCGCTCGCCCAGGACCTCGTCGGGCAGGACATGGAGATCAACCAGCTCAACCGGGCGATCTTCCGCCGCGCGGTCGAGGTCGGCGATGACCTGGAGCTGCGCGAATGGGGGATGTACATGATCCTCGTCGCCCGCTGCCTGGAGCGCGTCGGTGACAACACGGTCGAGATCGCCGAGCAGGTGGTGTTCGTCGTCACCGGTCTGTTCCGCGAGATGGCCGACCTCGGCGCCTCCCCCGAGGCCACGCGCAGCCCGTAGCAACTTTGTCCACGGGGCCAATGACGGTCCCGGAGGTTGCGACCTACTTTGTGCGCATGAGCGCACGCCCACCCCAGATCGTCGCGTTCGGCGGGGGCGGATTCTCGATGGAGTGGGGCAACCCGCTGCTCGACGACCACGTCCTGGCGCTGACCGGTGCGGCGCGGCCGAAGGTGTGCTTCCTGCCGACCGCCAGCGGCGACGCCGACCACTACGTCGTCCGCTTCTATCGGGCGTTTCCCGCCTCCCGCTGCGAGCCGTCGCACATCTCCCTGTTCCGGCGCGAGACCGGCGTGGGCGATCCGGGGGCGCACCTGCTGGCCCAGGATCTCGTCTACGTCGGCGGCGGGAGCCTCGTGTCGCTGATGGGGACGTGGCGGGCCCACGGGATCGACCTGGCGCTGCACGAGGCGTGGCGGGCCGGGGTCGTCCTGTGCGGCGGATCGGCGGGGTCGCTGTGCTGGTTCACCCAGGCGGTCTCGTCGTTTCACGAGGGTCCGCCCCGGCTGCTGGAGGGCCTGGGCTTCCTGCCGTGGAGCAATGCCGTGCACTACGCCGATGAGCCCGGCCGGCGCTCGGCGTATCTCGATGCGGTGGCCGAGGGAATGCCCGCCGGGTACGGGGTCGGCGACGCGGCGGCGCTGCATTTCGTCGGGACCGAGCTCGCGGAGGTCGTCTCCTCGCGACCGGACGCGCAGGCCCGGTACGTGTGCGCCGACGGGGCGGGCGGGGCCAGTGAGCGAGAGCTCCCGGTCCGGTATCTCGGGGAGCCCGCAGTGCCGGCGGCCGCCGGCCTGGCGGCTCCCGAATCGAGCCCGCCCGCCCCGCAGGCACTCGCCGCTTGACCCGCGCCGGTGCGCGCGGGCGGCGTCTTCGGCATCCTGGAGGGCGTGCTCGAACCACACCGTGACGATCGGCGCCGGATCCTCGCGATGGGGGGCGGCGGGTTCACGATGGAGGACCGCAGCGCCGCGCTCGATCACCTCGTCCTGGCGCTGACCGGCAAGCCGGCGCCGAGGATCTGCTTCCTGCCCACGGCCAGCGGCGACGGACGGGAGCAGACGACGCGCTTTCTCGAGCGGTTCTCCGGCTGGCCGTGCGAGCCCAGCATCCTGTCGCTGTTTGCCCTTGGGCGCGACCGGGTCGACCCCCATGCGCTGCTCCTCTCCCAGGACGCCATCTATGTCGGCGGGGGCTCGATGCGCAACCTGCTCGCCGTCTGGCGCGAGCACGCCGTCGATCAGGCGATGCGGACCGCCTGGGAGCGAGGGATCGTGCTGGCGGGCATCAGCGCCGGCGCGATGTGCTGGTTTGGCGGCGGGATCACGCTGAGCGGCGGGGCGCCCCGGGCCGCGGCGGGTCTCGGCTTCGTGCCGGGCAGCCTGTCGGTTCATCTCGACAGTGAGCCCGAGCGGCTGCCCGCCTTCCGCCGGGCGGTCGCCGCGGGCGTGCTGCCCGGAGGCTACGCAGTCGACGATTGCGCCGCGCTCGTGTTCGCGGGCACGCGGTTGGAGGGGTGCGTGAGCTCACGGCCGGGCGCGCGGGTGATCGGGATCGGATCCGACGGCGCCGGCTCCACCGTCGAGCAGGCGCTAGCGGTCAGGTCACTCCCCGGGTCCCAGCCGGCCGACGCCCCGATCGGCGCCGGCGAGGGGCACGGTGTCGCCGAGCTGCGCGCGCTGCGTTCCGGTCGACGCCGCTGGGATTAGCGGAAATCGATTTGCTCGCGAGACCATGCATTGCGCGACAAAGCCGTGAGCGCCGGCCGGCTTTGTCGCTCAACGCATGGCTGCCCTGCATTCGACGACAAATTCCCCTGACACGTTTGGATTTGTCGCGATTCGCAGGTCCCGGCTACCCCCTGCGCCGTGACTGGCGCTGGGCCCGCGTGGCGACGAGCAGGTCCCGGCTGCGCAGCGCCAGCAGGAGGAGCGCCACGACGACCGCGGCGGCGATCAGGATCGACAGCAGCAACGTGCGGGAGCTCCCGGAGCCGCCGGAGCGCGATGGCGCCGAGCGGAACCGATGGCCCGCCGCGGCGGCGAGCTTCGGCACCGCGGCGATCGCCGACTCGGCGAGATCCCGGCTCGTCTTGCCGGGGGCGGGGAGCGCCCTCAGGCTCTGCCCCACGGCCGCGTCGACCCCCTGGATCCCGTAGCCGGCCGCCATCACCACGAGCACCGGCTGCTTGCCGACGAAGCTGATCTCCCGGTCCAGGAACGTCGCGTATTCCTGCGGCTTGCCGAACAGCTCGGGAATCGCGCCCAGATCGGTCGGCGAGGCGATCAACGCGACCTTGATGGGGAAGCCGGCCTTCTTGGCGGCGATCGTCTCACCGTTGAGGCGGTCCTGGATCGCCTGCGGGACCGGCGGCATGTACGGATAGAAGACGTTCTCGCCGAGAAGCACGTCGCTGGCCGGGTCCCCGTCGGCGATCGCCCAGGCGGGCACGAGCGCCGTCACGAGCAGCGCGACGAGCAGCAAGCTGGCGAGGCGTCGCCCCATCGGCGACATTATCCTCAGGCCCCGTGGCCTCGCGGAAGCCCAGCCGATCGCGCCGGCGCCGAGCCGGCACCGCGCCGCGCGCCGTGGCGTCCACCCGTCGCGAGGATCGCGCGCAGCGTGGGACGCCTCCTGCGCGCGCACCGGAGCCCGCCCCGCGGCCGCGCCACAACCGGCACGGAGAGCGGCCCGAGAGCCCATTCGGCGGGCTGCCGGTCTCCGAGCTCGCCATCTTCGCCGGGCTCGTCGGCGCGGTGATCGGCTTCATCCGCGGGGGCGGTCCGGCGCTGATCGTCGGCCTCGGCGTGTGTGCGCTCGGGGTGATCGAGGTCACCGCGCGCGAGCACTTCTCCGGTTACCGCTCGCACACCGCGCTGCTGGCGGCGATCCCGGCGGTCGCGCTGGAGGCGATCCTCGTCGTGCTCGTCGGCGAGCCGCGCCAGCGGGCGTTGCTGCTGCTCGCGGTGGTCCCGGTGTTCGCAGGGCTGTTCTGGCTGCTGCGCCGCCGGTTTTTGGCCGCGCGCCAGGCGCGCATCGCGCGGCCGCCCGCGCCCTAGGCCTGTCGGAGTGTCAGTGCGACCTCACCGGTGCCGGCTCCGGCTCCGGCTCCGGCACGCGCTGCGACTCCGTCTCGGTTCCCGCCGGCGCGGCAACCCCCGGGAGGCGCAGGGTGAACACCGCGCCACCGGTGGGCGCGTTGGTGACGCCGACCGTGCCGCCGTGCTGTTCGGTCACCTGGCGGACGATCGCCAGCCCGAGCCCGCTGCCCTGCCGTCCCCGGGAGGTCCGTCCCCGGAAGAAGCGGTCGAACACATAGGGCTGGTCCTCGGGATCGACGCCCGGGCCGTGGTCGCGGACGGTGACGCCGTCCGGCGTGATGTGCAGCTCGACCGTCCCCCCGGAGGGCGAGTGGCGCGCGGCGTTGTCGAGCAGGTTGTTGATCGCGCGCTCCAGGCGCTCGGGAACACCATCGATGAGGGTCGGCTCGAGCGTCGCCTGAAACCGGATCTGGGGCGCGTTGCGCCGCGCCCGGGCCAGCGACTCGGCGGCGATCCCGTCCAGCCTCACCTCCTCGGTCTCGGCGCCGGGCTGATCGCCGCGGGCGAGCTCGATCAGATCGTTGACGAGCGCGCTCAGCTCCTCGCTCTGCTCGACGACGTCGGTGAGCAGCCGGCGGCGGTCCTCCGGATGCAGCTCGGCCCCTGCCAGCAGGACCTCGATGTTCGTGCGCAGGCTCGTGACCGGGGTGCGGAGCTCGTGCGAGGCGTCGGCGACGAGCTGGCGCTGCGCGCGCATGGAGTCGTCGAGCGCGGCGCGGGAGCCCTCGAGCCGATCGAGCATCGTGTTGAAGCGGAGCGCGAGCTGCCCGACCTCGTCATCGGCGTGGACGCGGATCCGGCGGCTCAGGTCGTCGGTCTCGGCGATGTGCTGGGCGGCCTGGGCGACCTCTTCCAGCGGCGCGAGCACTCGGCGGGCGCCGAGGCGGCCGAGGGCGGCGGCGAGCGCGATCCCGCCGGCGAACAGCGCGAGCAGGATGAGGCGGAGGTGGGCGAGAATCGAGTCGACCCCGTTGAGCGGGCGCGCCAGCTCGAGGGCTGCCAGCACCGAACCGCCGCCGAAACCCTGCGCGAGCACCGGAACGGTGAGGAGTCGGAGATGGTTGCCGTCGATCTCAAAGTCGCCGAACGAGGAGCCGCGTCCGGAGGAGGCGATGCGCAGGACGTGCCTGGTGATCGGCAGCGCGACGTCGCCGTTATGGAGGTCGACGGAGCCGTCGGCGAGGACGACCTGGTTGTACGGCGCCGGACCGCCCGAGCTGGCCGAGTTGGCGGGAATCGCCGGCTCCAGCAGCCCCCGCTGGGCGAGTGTCGCCTGGGCCCGCAGCGACCCGTCGACCTGGCCGAGCAGCTGGCTGCGCACGACCATGTAGCAGACGACGACCGCGATCAGGACGGCGACGGCGACGGAGGCCGCGGCGACCAGCGACAGGCGCTTGCGCAGCGACACCGTCCCGTCCTCAATCGCGCAGGACGTAGCCGACGCCGCGCACCGTGTGCAGCAGCCGCGGCTCCCCGCCGGCCTCCGTCTTGCGGCGCAGGTATCCCATGTAGACGCCGAGCGCGTTCGAGGTCGGGCCGAAGTCGTAGCCCCACACGTTCTCGAAGATCGTGGAGCGGGTCAGGACCTGACGGGGATGGCGCAGGAACAGCTCGAGGAGGAGGAACTCGGTCCGCGAGAGCTCGATCAGCCGGTCGCCGCGGTGCACCTCGTGCGCCACCGGGTCGAGGACGAGATCGGCGTAGCGCACGACCTCCGCGTCGGCGCCCTCGCCGGAGCGGCGCAACAGGGCCCGGAGGCGCGCCTGCAGCTCGCGCAGGGCGAACGGCTTGACGAGATAGTCGTCGGCGCCGACGTCGAGGCCCTCGACGCGATCGTCGACCGCGTCCCGCGCGGTCAGCATCAGCACCGGCGTCCGGTCGCCGGCTTTGCGCAGGCGTCGGCACACCTCGAGGCCGTCGAGCTTGGGCATGAGGATGTCGAGGATCACCGCGTCGACCGACCCGTTGGCGAGGGCATCGAGCGCCTCCTCGCCGTCGGCAGCGAGGGTCACATCGTGGTTCTCGAGGGCGAGCGCGCGCTCGAGCGCCCGCCGGACGGCCGGCTCGTCGTCGACTACCAGTACGCGCGCCACGCCGCAATGATGCCGCTTACCCGTAAAAGTTGGTGAAGAAGGCGTCTCACGCGGGCGCGCCGGCGAGATCGATGATCAGCGGCGCGTGGTCGGACGGCTTGGACCCCTTGCGGTAGTCGCGGTCGATCCCGCAGTGACGCAGGCGCTGCGCCAACCCGGCGCTGAGCAGCGCGAGATCGATGCGCAGCCCGAGCCCGCGATGAAAGTTGCCGGCGCGGTAGTCCCACCAGGTGAACTGCACCTCGGTGGGGTGCAGGCTGCGGTACGCGTCGGTCATTCCGTGCTTGAGCATCGCGCCCAGGCGCCCGCGCTCCTCCGGGGTCACATGGGTGGACCCGGCGAACGCCACCGGGTCATACACGTCGATGTCGGCCGGGGCGATGTTCATGTCGCCGGCGAGCATCAGGGGCGCGCCGTCGAGCTCGGCGACCCGCTGCACCGCGGCGTCCAAGAAGGCGAGCTTGCGCGGGAACTCCGGGCTGTCGAGCGACCGCCCGTTGGGAACGTAGACGCTGACGAAGCGGATCCCGGCGATCGTCGCCTCGGTCCAGCGCGCCTCGTCGGGCACCGGATCTCCGGCGAGCCCGTTCACCGGATCCGACAGCTCCAGCCCGGCCCGGGCGAGCAGCGCGACTCCGGCCCAGCGGCCGCCCGAATGATGGGTCGAGGCATAGCCGGCGGCGGTCAGCTCCGCCACCGGGAAGCCGTCGGCGGGCGACTTCGTCTCCTGCAGGCAGACGACATCGGGCTGGTGCTCGGCGAGCAGCTCCAGCACTCGGGGCAGGCGGACGCGCAGGGAGTTGACGTTCCAGGTGACGATGCGCACGGCGGCAGATCCATCGCGTCGGGGCCGACACGGCGGCCTGTGGATGGTACTTGTGGCCGATGACGGCGAATCGCGATCATGGAGGCCGATGAGCCCCGACAAGCTGCATCCCTACCGCGCCAAGCGACACTTCGCCGCCACGCCCGAGCCCGGCGGCGACGGCACCGCCGCGGCGGGCGCGGGACGGTTCGTCGTCCAGGAGCACCACGCGACCCGGTTGCACTGGGATCTGCGGCTCGAGCGCGACGGGGTCCTGGCCTCGTGGGCGATCCCGAACGGCATCCCCGCCGATCCGGCGGACAACCGGCTCGCCGTCCATACCGAGGACCACCCGATCGAGTACCTCGACTTCCAGGGAGAGATCCCGGCGGGCGAGTACGGCGCCGGCACGATGCGGATCTGGGACCAGGGGACGTTCGAAACCCATCTGTGGGACAACAAGAAGGTCGAGGTCACGTTTCACGGCGAGCGGCTGAACGGTCGCTATGGGCTGTTTCCGATTGGCCAGCGGGGACGGGAGGGCTCCGAGAAGGACTGGATGATCCACCGCATGGATCCGCCCGCCGACCGCGAGCGGGAGCCGATGCCGGAGCGGATCCTGCCGATGCTCGCCGGGGCCGGCGGGCTGCCCCGAGACGAGTCCCGGTGGTCGTTCGAGGTCAAGTGGGACGGGGTCCGGGCGATCGCCTACGTCAAGCCGGGGCGCCTGCGGCTGGAGAGCCGGAACTTGAACGAGATCAGCGACGCCTATCCCGAGGTCCGCGGCATCCTCCGGGATCTCGGCATGCGCGAGGCCGTGTTCGATGGCGAGATCGTCGCCTTCGACGCCGACGGCCGCCCGAGCTTCGAGCGCCTGCAGCGCCGCATGCACGTCGCCTCGCCGAGCGCGGTACGGCGCCTGTCGTCGAGCATGCCGGTCGTGTACGCGATCTTCGACCTCCTCTATCTCGACGGGCGATCGCTGATGGGGCTGCCGTACACGGAGCGGCGCGAGCGACTGGACGGCCTGCACCTGGCGGGCCCGGCGTGGCGGGTGCCGGCGGCGCATCCCGGGCGCGGCCAGGGGCTCCTGGATGCCACCGAGGCCCAGGGCCTCGAGGGCGTCGTCGCCAAGCGGCGGGACTCGTGCTACGAGCCCGGACGGCGCACCGGCGCGTGGATCAAGATCAAGCACACGCGTCGCCAGGAGCTGGCGATCGGGGGATGGCTGCCCGGCGAGGGGCGGCGGACCGACCGCATCGGCGCGCTGCTGATGGGCTACTGGGAGGACGAGGGCTCCGATCGCCGGTTGCGTTACGCGGGCCGGGTCGGGACCGGGTTCACCGACCGCACGCTCGGCGAGCTCGGCCGCCGTCTGGAGCCGCTGCGGCGCCGGGACAACCCGTTCACGCACGCGCCGAAGCTCCCGCGCAACGCCGTCTTCGTCGCGCCCGACCTGGTCGCCGAGGTCGAGTTTCGGGAATGGACGACCGAGGGGGTCATGCGGGCCCCCTCCTACAAGGGCCTGCGCGACGACATCGCGTCGGTCACGGTCACGCGCGAGGACGCGGTCCGGGACTCCGGGGACGATGCCGGGACACGGGGCTCCGGCGACGACAGCGCCTCGGGCCGGCCCGAGGCCGACCCCGCCAGCCCCGAGGCCTTGTTCGACGAGGTGAAGCGGCTGCCTGACGGATCGCTCGCCGTCGTGGCCGACGGGCGCCGGCTGAAGCTCTCCAACTGGGACAAGGTCCTGTTCCCGGCGACCGGGTTCACCAAAGGCGACCTGATCGCCTACTACGCCCGCGTGGCACCCGCGGTCGTGCCCCACCTCCGGGACCGCGCGCTGACCCTCAAGCGGTACCCCAACGGCGTCGGCTCGCCGTACTTCTACGAGAAGCAGTCGCCCTCGCACCGGCCGGAATGGATCCAGACGGTACGGATCAGCGGGGTGCAGTACACCCTCGCGCAGGATCGGCCGACGTTGATCTGGCTGGCCAACCTCGCCGACATCGAGCTGCACACGTCCCTGTCGCTCGCTGCCGCGCCCGATCGCCCGACGATGCTCGTCTTCGACCTCGATCCTGGAGAGCCGGCCGGAATCGTGGAGTGCGCGGAGGTGGCCCTGGTGCTGCGCGGACTGTTCGCCGCTCTCGGGCTGGAGAGCGTCGCCAAGTCCTCGGGATCGAAGGGGATGCAGCTCTACGTGCCGCTCAACGGGGGCCCGGGATCACCGGCGTCCGTCACCTACGATCAGACCAAGCCGTTCGCCCGCCAGATCGCCGAGCTGCTGGAGCAGCGCCTGCCGGAGCTGGTCGTGTCGCGGATGACCAAGCGGCTGCGCCGGGGCAAGGTCCTCGTCGACTGGAGCCAGAACGACGACCACAAGACGACGGTCTCCGTGTACTCGGTCAGGGCACGCGAGCGGCCGACGGTCTCGGCGCCGGTCACCTGGGACGAGGTGCAGACGTGCCACGAGTCACGGGACCCGGGAGTGCTCACCTTCGATACCGAGGAGGTGCTCGCGCGGGTGGCCCGGGACGGAGATCCGTTCGCCATGTTGCTCTTCACCAAGCAGGCCCTCCCGCGCCATTAGGATGGGGTCGCGATGGACCAGATCGAACTGCGCAATCGACTGCTCGTGGCGACCGGCATGTGGAAGGAGGCGACCGGCGACCCGCTGCCCCGGATGGCGCCGGGCGATCCCGCCGACCAGATCCAGAGCTTCGAGCTCAAGCTCGTCGACCGCCTGTGGGAGAGCGCCACGCCCGAGAACGCGCGGGAGATCGCCGATCGCACGTGGGACCTGGTTCACGACCGTCCGGACGACGACCCGGTCAAGCGCAGGGTCGTGGAGTGCCACGAGGCGCTGGCGCGGATGACCCGCCTCGGCGACTGAGCCGACGGGTCGCGGCGCGCGCACATGCGCCATCAACGCCACTACACGCTCGCGCAGGCGATGGCGGTGCGCGACTGGGTGGCCGACCGGGTGGGCCGCGTGCGCCGGGCGAGGGCCAAACTCGTCGCGCTCGGACCGGCCGTCCCGGACGGGCTCTCCGCGCTGGGGTCCGCGGCGGGGGGCGCCTACCCTGGCCGAGACGTCGCGACGGCACTGGTGGAGCTCAGCCGTGCCGCCGAGGAGCTCAATGCGGTCGACATCGTCCTGCGCGACGTCGACCGGGGGCTGATCGACTTCCCGGCCGTGCGCGACGGCGAAGAGGTGTACCTGTGCTGGCTGGTCGACGAGGAGGAGACGATCGGCTTCTGGCACGAGCCCGACGCCGGGTTCGCCGGGCGCCGGCCCCTCTGACCGGACTCCGGCCGCGGCCGCTTGATCGGCTATTGCTGGACGATCGACGGGGCCGCCTCGGGCGCCGCCACCGGGTTCTGGGGCAGCCCCGCGGCCGCGTAGGCGTCGTCCTGGTCGAGGGTCTCGTGGGCGAGCAGCCCGGCGACGAGCGCGTCGAGATTGGCGCGATGCGAGCTCAGCGTCTCGATCGCGTTGTGGTAGGCCGACTCCACGATGCGATGCACCTCCTGGTCGACGAGCCGCTGGGTTTGCTGAGACGTCTCGCTGACACCCGGCAGCATCGGCCCCTGCCCATCGGCGGGAAGCACCGCCACCGGCCCGATCTCCGGGCTCATTCCCCAGCGTCCGACCATGTGGCGCGCGATCCGCGTCAGCTGCTGGATGTCGGATTCCGCTCCCGTCGTCAGGTCGCCGAACACGATCTCCTCGGCGGCGCGGCCGCCGAGCGCAACCTTGATCAGCCCGAGGAGATGGCGCTCGTCGAAGTTGAAGCGATCGGCGTCGGGCGCGGAGAACGTCACCCCGAGGGCCTGCCCGCGTGGGATGATCGAGACCTTGCGCACCGGATCCGCGCCGGGGGTGAGCATGCCCATGATCGCGTGCCCGGCCTCGTGATAGGCGGTGCGACGGCGGTCGTCCTCGGAGAGCATCACCTTGCGCGCGGCGCCGAGCACGATCCGCTCGAGCGCATCGGTGACATCCTGCCGGGCGACGCGCTGGTGGTCACGCTTCGCCGCCAGCAGCGCCGCCTCGTTGGCGACGTTGGCGAGATCGGCACCGACCATGCCGGGGGTGGCGGCCGCGATCGCGCCGAGGTCGACGTCGGACTCAAGGGGCACCGAGCGGGTGTGGACGCGGAGGATCGCCTCGCGGCCGGCGCGGTCGGGGGGGACGACCACGACCCGCCGATCGAAGCGTCCGGGACGCAGCAGCGCCTGATCGAGGACCTCCGGGCGGTTCGTCGCCCCGAGCACGATCACGCTCTCACGCGGGCTGAACCCATCCATCTCGGTCAGGATCTGGTTCAGGGTCTGCTCGCGCTCGTCGTGACCGCCCGACAGGTTGGGGCCGCCGGCCGCCCGCGACCGTCCGATCGCATCGAGCTCGTCGATGAAGATGATCGCCGGCGCGGCCTCCTTGGCCTGAGCGAACAGATCACGCACGCGCGAGGCGCCGACGCCGACGATCATCTCGACGAACTCCGACGCCGACATCTGGAAGAACGGGACGCTGGCCTCGCCCGCGACCGCTCGGGCGAGCAGCGTCTTGCCGGTGCCGGGCGGGCCGGACAGGAGCACCCCGCGCGGGATCCGGGCGCCGAGCTTCAGGTACTTCTCAGGCGCCTTGAGAAAGTCGACGATCTCGGTCAGCTCCTCCTTGGCCTCGTCGATGCCGGCGACGTCGTGGAACGTGATGTGCTGATCGGAGGCCTCGACCCGCCGCGCGCGCGAGCGCCCGAAGGACATCAGCCCGCCGGCCCCGCCGGCACCCGCCGCCCGGCGGGCAAGGAGCACGAACAGCCCGACGATGAGCAGCGTCGGACCGAAGCCGAAGATCAGGCTCTCCACCACCCCGGGCCCCGAGCTCGGGGCCCTGGCGTCGATCGTGACGCCGTGGGCCTCGAGCAGGCTGGACAGCGCCTGGTTGTTGGCGAACGACGGCACCTGAGTGGAGAAGTTGGTCGACTTCGCCACGGTCGTGTCGTTGGCGGGATACCGGATCGCCTGCTTGAACGTCCCGCTGATCGCGTCGTTCGTGGACGAGATGTCGCTGACGTTGCCGTCCCGGACCTGGGTGAGGAACGTCGGGCTGTACGGGATCCGGATCGGCTGGTTGGGCTTCAGCGCCTGCGAGGAGATCCACAGGTTGAGCCCCAGCAGGATGACCACGATCCCCGCGATCCACAACCACGAGCGCCGCGGGCGCGGTGGG
Organism: uncultured Solirubrobacteraceae bacterium; assembly: GCA_963731395.1. Taxonomy (GTDB): domain Bacteria; phylum Actinomycetota; class Thermoleophilia; order Solirubrobacterales; family Solirubrobacteraceae; genus Palsa-465. The sequence goes on along the minus strand of CAVSVH010000011.1, from coordinate 122,032 downwards.
CGCGGCGCGGGGCTCGGCCCGCGGCCGTCGGGAGCCGGCGTGACCTTCCAGCCGCGGGAGCCGGGGGGCGGCGGCTCGGCGCGGCCGCGCGCGCGTGTGGGCGGTCGGGCGGACGGATCGGGCATGGAGAGATTGTGGCAAGGCATCGGCGCGCCGCCTGCATGTCCATGTCTATTCGAGCAGGGCGCGGAAGCCCTCGGCCCCGTGGACGCCGGCGCCGAGCGCGATCGCCTGGTCAGACAGCCAGCGGTCCGAGGTCACGACGCGGACGAGCCCCGGCGCCGGCTCCAGGCGCAACCGCCGGACGATCTCGTCATCGGCGGCGTCGCGCCGCGGGCGGGGCGCGTGGCTCACCTCGATGACGGTGGAGCGGATCGGCGGCGACGGCTTGCGCTCGAACACGACCACCACGTCTTCACCCTCGGACGCGGCCCAGCGCTCGAGCAGGTCGACGAGACGGAGCATGGCGGCGTCACGATCGCGCCACCAGCCGTCCGGCCGGGTGCCGATCACGTTCATGCCGTCGATGTACCAGCGCACCGGCCGGCTCAGTCCTCGGCCGACGGCCGGCGGCGATCGCGCTTGCGCTCCGCCTGGCGGCGTTTCGCGGCCTGGCGCCGACGCACCGAGGCGCTCGTCGGGCGGGTGGCGTGGCGCGGACGGCGCGGGGCCAACGCCGAGGAGAGACGGTGGGCGAGCCGCTGCAGCGCCAGTTCACGATTGCGCGTCTGGCTGCGCTCGTCCTGGGCCACGGCGACCACTCGCGGCCCGAGCCGGGCCATGATCCGCCGCTTCTGCTCGTCGCTGAGGGCGGTCGACGCGGCGACGTCGAACGTCGCCTCGATCCGCGATGCGGTTGTGTTCGCGTGCTGGCCTCCGGGGCCCGAGGAGCGGGACGCACGGAGCGTCACCTCACGCAGCGGGATGGCGGTGCCGGGGCGCACGGGGATCGGATCTTCCATCACCCGGAGATGATGACTCGTGTTCGCGTCGTGAACGCGACACGTCGGGCGTGGATCTCCCGCGCCGCCGTGCTACCTTCCCGCGCGACAAGGCCGATCGTGGATCGGTGAACACGCAGGTGCAGGCCTCGGGGAAGACACCTCCGCGGTGGCAGCACTGCAACACGCGGAGGGGAACTCCCACATGCCAACCGGCACAGTCAAGTGGTTCAGCGACGAGAAGGGCTTCGGCTTCATCACGCCCGATGAGGGCAGCCGCGACCTGTTCGTCCACCACTCGAGCATTCAGGCAGACGGTTACCGGTCACTCGCGGAGGGCGCCAAGGTGTCCTACGAGGAGGAGGCCGGGCCCAAGGGCCCGAAGGCGATCAACGTCCAGAAGGTCTAGACCGTCGTCACCGGGCGGCCGCCGCCGTCCGCGCCCCGTTCTCCCCGACTCGTGAGCCCGAGCTCGGGCTGACACGGGAAACCGGGCCGCGACGATGGCCGACTGGGCGACGATCTCGTCGCTGGCCACAGGGGCGGGCACACTCGTGCTCGCCGTGGCCACGTACGGGTCGGTGAAGTCGGCGAACCGCTCGGCGCGCGTCGCCGAGCTGTCGCTGATGGCCGGCGTGCGCCCCGTGCTGATCCCGTCGCGCGACAGCGATCCGCACGAGCTGATCCGCTTCGGCGACGGGGTCGTCCTCAACGTTCCGGGCCACGGCGCGGCGATCAAGTTCTGCAACGACGTCATCTATCTCGCCCTTGCTCTGCGCAACGGGGGCACCGGCCTGGGCGTGCTGCACGGATGGCGGGCGGCCGCGCAGCCCCGGGACCAACAGCTGAGCCCCGGTACTCGGCTGCGGGAGAGCCCGCCCACTGACAGCTTCACCGACCTCGGCACGCCCGATGTCGGCGAGTTCCGCCGCCAGCAACTGGATCTCTACATCCCGGCCGGCGACAACGGGTACTGGCAGGGGGCGATGCGCGATCCCGAGGAGCCCGGCTACGCCGAGGTGCGCGAGGCGATCCGCGACAACGGCAGCCTCTGGATCGACCTGCTGTACGGCGACTACGAGGGCGGTCAGCGCACGGTGGTGCGGCTCGGCGTCTCGCCGTGGGACAACATCGAGGGGGAGCGCGCGTACGTGCTGCGCTACTGGAACGTCGACCGGCAGGACCCGCGCTAGCCCTCGTCCTCGCGGTCCTCGTCCTCGTCGGACTCGCGGTCCTCGTCCTCGTCCCGGTGCTGCTCGTCGTCCTGCGCCCGGCCGGCGTTCGGCGACTCGGTCGCGGCGCGGCCGGCGTCCTCGGGATTGACCTCGTCGCCGGGCTCGTCCCGGTCGGAGTCCTCGCGCGGCGGAGTGGCCCCGGGGACCGACTCGTCGCTGCGCTTGCGCTGCCAGTCCTCGCGGACGTCCTGGATCTCGTCTTGCAAGCCGCCGCTGCGCTGCTCCATCTCGTCGGCCTGGCCATCGAGCTCGTCGGCGAGGCGATCGGGGTCCTCTCGTTCGGTCATGGCTCGAGGTTCACCGCTCGGGGCCGAGCGCAAACACGGGCCCAACAGCGGCGGTGGTTAGAATCGCTGGCGAGAGGTGAACATCCGGTGCGCGCACTAACCGCGGGACCCCGATGACCAAGGAGGTCGAGGAGCTCGACCGCGTGATCATCCGGTTCGCCGGAGACTCCGGGGACGGGATGCAGCTCACCGGCAGCCGCTTCACCGACGCGACCGCCGTCGTCGGCAACGACCTGGCGACGCTGCCAAACTTCCCCGCCGAGATCCGGGCGCCGGCGGGCACGCTGGCCGGGGTCTCGGCCTTCCAGATCCACTTCGCCTCCCAGGACATCCTCACCCCGGGCGACCACCCCAACGTCCTGGTGGCGATGAACCCGGCGGCGCTCAAGGCCAACGCCGCCGAGCTCGGCCGGGACGCGACGATCATCGTCAACGAGGACGCGTTCACCACGCGCAACCTGGAGAAGGCCGGCTACGACGGCAATCCGCTGCAGGACGGGTCGCTGAGCGCCTACCGGGTGCACCGCATCCCGATGAGCACGTTGACGACGCGGGCGGTGGAGGCGATCGAGGGCGTCACCACGCGCGACGCCAGCCGGGCGAAGAACCTGTTCGCGCTCGGGGTCCTGTCGTGGCTGTACGGCCGTCCTACCGACGTGACGAAGAGCTGGATCGAGCGGAAGTTCGCGCGCACCCCGGCGGTTGCCCAGGCCAACCTCGCCGCGTTCACCGCCGGCTGGTCATTCGGCGAGACGACCGAGCTCCTCGACGTTCAGTACCGGGTCGCCCCGGCGACCGATGTGCCCCCCGGCACGTACCGCAACGTCAACGGCACGACCGCCCTGTCGCTGGGGCTGATCGCCGCCAGCGTACGCAGCAAGCTGCCACTCGTCCTCGCCAGCTATCCGATCACCCCCGCCTCCGAGCTGCTGCACGAGCTCTCCCGCCACGCCGCGATCGGCGTGTCCACAATCCAGGCCGAGGACGAGATCGCGGCCGCCGGGATGGCGCTCGGGGCGTCGTTCGGTGGCCGCCTGGGAGTGACCGCCACGAGCGGACCGGGCATGGACCTCAAGTCCGAGACGATCGGCCTGGCGGTGATGCTCGAGCTGCCGCTGATCGTGATCGACGTTCAGCGTGCGGGGCCGTCGACCGGGATGCCGACGAAGACTGAGCAGTCGGACCTGCTGATGGCCCTGTACGGCCGCCACGGCGAGTCGCCGCTGCCGGTGATCGCGCCGAGCACCGCCGGCGGCTGCTTCGAGGCGGCGTTCGAGGCGGCGCGGATCGCGATCCGGTATCGCACCCCGGTGATCCTGCTCTCCGACACCTTCCTCGCGTCGTCCTCGGAGCCGTGGCTCGTGCCCGAGGTGGCGGCGCTGGCCGAGATCGACCCGCGGTTCGCGACATCTCCCGACAACGGCTCCGGCCCAGACCATCCGTTCCTGCCCTACACCCGCGACGAGCGGTTCGCCCGCCCGTGGGCGATTCCCGGAACTCCCGGTCTGCAGCACCGCATCGGGGGACTGGAGAAGGCCGACGGCAGCGGCAACATCTCCTACGACGGCGCCAATCACGAGCGGATGACCGAGCTGCGCGCGGCGAAGGTGGCGGGGATCGCCGATGAGATCGCACCGCTCGTCGTCGACTCCGAGCCCGGAGCCAACCTGCTCGTCCTCGGCTGGGGCTCGACCGAAGGTTCGATCCGGGCCGGGGTGGCGCGGGCGCGCGAGGCCGGCTACCGCGCGGCGAGCGCCCAGCTGCACCATCTCAACCCGCTGCCCGCGAACACGGGCGACGTGCTGCGCTCGTTCGAGCGCGTGCTCGTCCCCGAGCTCAACAGCGGCCATCTGGCGATGCTGTTGCGCAGCCGGTTCCTCGTCGACGTCGAGTCCTTCACCAAGATCCAGGGCCAGCCGCTGTTCGCGGCCGAAATCACCGATCAGATCGCGGAGCGGCAATGAGCGCAACACTGACCAAGGCAGACTTCCAGTCCGACCAGGAAACCCGCTGGTGTCCGGGCTGCGGCGACTACGCCGTGCTCTCGGCCGTCCAGCAGTTCATGCCGGAGCTGGGCATCCCGCCGGAGCGGATCGTGTTCATCACCGGGATCGGCTGCGCGGGCCGGTTCGCCTACTACATGGACACCTACGGGATGCACGGGATCCACGGCCGCGCCCCGACCCTGGCGACCGGCCTGGCGACCGCGCGTGAGGATCTCTCGATCTGGGTCGTCAGCGGCGACGGGGACGCGCTCTCGATCGGCGGCAACCACCTCATCCACGCGCTGCGACGCAACGTCCCGGTCAAGATCCTGCTGTTCAACAACCAGATCTACGGGCTGACCAAGGGCCAGGCATCGCCGACCTCGGAGCTCGGCAAGATCACGAAGTCGACTCCCTTCGGCGTCGCCGACCACCCGTTCAACCCGATCGCGATCGCGCTCGGCGCCGAGGCGTCGTTCGTCGCCCGCACGATCGACCGCGACCGTCATCATCTGACCGAGGTCCTCCGGGCGGCCGCGACCCATGAGGGCACGGCACTCGTCGAGATCTACCAGAACTGTCCGGTGTTCAACGACGGCGCGTTCGCCGCGCTCACCGACAAGGAGACCAAGGACGCCAACCAGATCCGGCTCCGGGCCGGCGAGCCGATCCGCTTCGGCGTCGATGACGAACGGGGCGTCATCCGCGGCGCCGACGGCTGCCTCGCGCTCGTCGACGTTGCCGACGTCGGCGAGTCGGCGCTGCTCGTCCACGATCCGGCGCGCTCGGACGCGGGACTCGCCTTCTCGCTGGCGAAGCTGGCCGAGACGCCGATGGCTCCGACGCCGATCGGGATCTTCCGCGATGTCGACCGGCCGGTGTTCCACCGGGGACAGACCGAGGCGGCGACCGAGCCTCAGCTGTCGGATCTGCTGATGGCCGGCGACACCTGGACCGTGGCCTGAACCGGGGATCCGGCCGACGCGGCCGGACACCGGAGCAGGTCAGGGCTCCGCGACGTACCCGCCGTCGGGCTCCAGCGGCAGTCCGGCGGCATCCCATGCCAGCAGCCCGCCGGTCATGTTGTGCGCGTCGTAGCCGGCCTGGGCGAACGCCTCGCTGGCCATCCCAGACCGGGCGCCGCTGCGGCAGTAGAAGACGATCGGTCTGCGGCGGTCGATCGTGGCGGCCTCCTCGCTGAGCCGGCCGAGCTCGATCGGCCGGCCCGCGGCGATGCGCCCCGCCGCGTGCTCGTGCGGCTCGCGCACGTCGATGAGGTCGATGGTGCCGTCGGCGAGCAGCTGCGCGACCTCCTGCGGGGTGTAATCCTCCGGCATCGGGCTCAGGCTAGCGCCACGCCCCCGCGATCTGGCGGTGACGTAGGATCCACACGGGATGTCCGCGCTGTCAGAGCTGTACACGATCCCCGAGGAGCACCTCGACTTCCAGGCGACGATTCGCGAGATCGCCCGCGAGCGGATCGCCCCCCGCGCGGCCGAGATCGACGAACACGCCGCTTACCCGCACGACCTGCGCCGGCTGCTCGGCGAGCAGGACATCCTGGGGCTGCCGTTCGAGAGCGAGCACGGCGGCACCGGCACCGGCACGCTGATGCTCAACATGGCGGTCGAGGAGATCGCCAAGGCCTGTGCCTCGACCGCGCTCATCCTGATGATCCAGGAGCTCGGCACGCTCCCGATCAGGCTGTTCGGCTCAGACGAGCTCAAGCAGCGCGTCCTCCCGCGCTGCGCTTCCGGGGAATGGACCCCGGCGTTCGCGCTCTCCGAGCCCGAGGCGGGGTCTGATCCCGGCGGGATGATCACCCGCGCGACCCGCGACGGGGACGACTGGGTCATCGACGGCACCAAGAACTGGATCACGAATCTCGGGGTCGCCGATTTCTACGTCGTGTTCGCGGTCACCGATCCCGCCGCGGGCCACTCGCGCGGCATCACCGCGTTCGTGGTCGAAGCCGACCGCCCCGGGTTCAGCGTGGGCAAGCTCGAGCACAAGCTCGGCATTCGCGGCTCGCCGACCGGTCAGCCGATCTTCGACGGCGTCCGGGTCCCCGCCGAGAACCTCGTCGGCGAGGTCAACGGCGGCTTCCGGGTCGCGATGGCGACCCTCGACCGGTCGCGTCTCGGCGTCGCCGCGCAGGCGCTCGGGATCGCCCAGGGGGCCACCGACTACGCCGCCGCTTACGCGCGCGAGCGTCACCAGTTCGGCCAGCCGATCAATTCGTTTCAGGCGATCCAGTTCAAGCTTGCCGACATGGAGACCCAGTGCGCCGCCGGACGCGAGCTCCTGTATCAGGCGTGTGCCAAGGTCGACCGCGGTGATCCCGATCTCGGGAAGTACTCGGCGATGGCCAAGCTGTTCTGCTCCGACGTCGCGATGAAGGCGACGGTGGAGGCCGTGCAGGTCCTCGGCGGGTACGGCTACGTCAAGGAGTACCCCGTCGAGCGGATGATGCGCGACGCCAAGATCACCCAGATCTATGAGGGCACCAACGAGATCCAGCGCCTCGTGATCGCCCGCACCCTGAGGTAGTCGGTGCCCGGGGATCAGCCCACGCCGCGTCGCGTCCTGGTCGCCGCCGTCGGTGCCCTGACCATCGGGGTGGGCGCGGTGAGCCTGGCCACCGGCTTCAGCGGCTCCTTCCCCGTCCGCGTGCTCCAGGGCCTGGCGATCTTCGCCGCCGGGGCGGCGATCATCGGCGGTGCGGTGGTGCTCGTGCTCGTCCATCTCGCCGGTTGGCGAGAGCCGGAGTCCGAGGAGGACTTCGAGGCGATCGTCCAGCGGGCCGAGCGTCTCGCGGCCGACGGATACGATCGGACCCACGACGACGACGAGTTCAGGATCCTCGTCCGCTCGGCCATCGACGAGCTGCCGCTCGAGTTCCACCGCGCGCTGGAGCACGTCGCGATCGTCATCTCTGACGGCGGTGGCCGCCGTCGCGCCTACGGGCTCTACGAGGGCGACACGGTCGCCCGGGACTTCTTCCACGACCGCATCGTGATCTTCCGGGATACGCTGACGCGCGATTTCGGGCACGATCCCGAGCTGCTCAAGGCCCAGGTCACGCGGACCGTGCGCCACGAGCTCGCTCATCACCTCGGCTGGGGGGAGACGGGCGTGCGGGGCCTCGGCCTGTGACCGACCGCGCCGACCCGCTCGACCACCGTCACTACGAAGGAGACGCCGAATGCCCGAAGCCGTGATCGTCGACGCCATCCGGACGCCCATCGGGCGCGCCGGAAGGGGATCGTTGAAGACGGTGCGCGCCGATGAGCTCGCCGCGCTGCCGATCCGCACCCTCGTGGCACGCAATCCGGACGTCGACTTCGCCGAGACCGACGACGTGCTGATGGGCGCCGCGTCGGGCGTCGGTGAACAGGGCTACAACGTCGGCCGCAACGCGGCGCTGCTCGCCGGCCTTGATCATCACGTCCCCGGCTGCACCGTCAACCGGTTCTGTGCCTCGTCGCTGATGACGATCCGGATGGCCGCCCACGCGATCCGCGCCGGCGAAGGCGACCAGTACGTCGCCGCGGGAGTCGAGGCCGTCTCCCGGGCCGGCCTCGGCGCCGGGATGATGGAGGAGGCCAAGAACCACACGCTCGACGGCTCCGCGGGGTCGCTGTACGACGTCTACATCCCGATGGGCAATACGGCCGAGAACGTCGCCGAGCGCTGCCGGGTCACCCGTGAGCAACAGGACGAGTGGGCGGTCATCTCGCAGAGCCGAGCGGTCGCCGCGCGCGACTCGGGCCACTTCGACGCCGAGATCGTGCCGGTGACGGTGCCAGCTCACACCGAGCCCGACGATGACGGCAACGAGATCGGCGTTCCCGAGACGGTGGTGTCCCGCGACGACGGGCCCCGGCCGGGAACGACGATGGAGGTGCTCGCCAAGCTCAAGCCCGCGTTCAGACCCGACGGCACGGTCACCGCCGGGAACTCGTGTCCGCTCAACGACGGCGCCGCCGCGGTGCTCGTCATGTCCGACGAGAAGGCCGCCCGCCTCGGGGTGGCGCCGCTGGCGCGCATCGTCGCTTCGACGGTCGCCGCGATCCGCCCGGAGATCATGGGCCTCGGCCCGATTCCGGCGATCAAGGCGCTGCTCGAGCAGACCGGGATGACGATCGACGACGTCGACATCGTCGAGATCAACGAGGCGTTCGCCGCGCAGATCGTCCCCTGCCGGGACGAGCTCGGGATCCCCGAGTGCAAGCTCAACCCGTTTGGCGGCGCGATCGCCCTCGGCCACCCGTTCGGCATGACCGGCGCCCGGATCATGACGACGCTGCTCAACGGCCTGCGAGCGGTGGACGGCCGCTACGGGATCGAGTCGATGTGCGTGGCCGGTGGGATGGGTCAGGCGATGCTGATCGAGCGGCTGTAGACGAGCTCAGAGATCGCGGGCGATCCGCAGCCCGGAGAAGATCTGGCGGCGCGCCGGGAGGTCCCAGTTGCGAAACGTCGCCGCGGCGACTCGAGGCCGGGTCGCCCACGAGCCGCCGCGCAGCACCTTGTAGCGCGCGCCGAAGAACACCTCCGAGTACTCCGAGTAGGGGTAGGCGACGAACCCCGGATACGGCGAGAAGTCGCTCGCCGTCCACTCCCACACGTCCCCGATCATTCCCAGGCACCCGGAGGGTGACGCCCCCGCGGGCAGGGCGCCGGCGATCGCCGGGCCACCGCCGAGCTGATCCAGGTTGGCGTGGACCCCGGGCACCGGCGGGCCGTCGCCCCACGGGTTCGCCGCGGCGCGTTGCTGCTCCTGGTCCCAGGTCGCCGCCTTCTCCCATTCCGCTTCGGTCGGGAGGCGGCCGGCGTGCGCGCGGGCAAAGGCGTCGGCCTCGAACCAGGAGATGTGGACCACCGGCTGGTCCGGGTGCAGTGGCGCGAGCCCGGAGAGGCGCCACTCGGACCGAAGGTCGGCGGTCCAGCTGCCTGGTCGGGTGATGTCGTACTCCTCCTTCCACGACCAGCCCTCATCCGACCACCATTCGCGCCGCTCATAGCCACCCCCCTCGACAAACGTCAGGTACGTGGCGTTGGTGACCTGGGTACGGCCGATCAGGTACTCCCCGACCCCCGTACGGTGGCGCGGGCGCTCGTTGTCGTAGGCAAAGCCGTCGGCGGCCGCTCCCAGCGTGCACTCCCCGCCGGGGATCTGCACGAGCTCCAGTCCGGTGAACGGGGGCGCCGGACGGTCGCCCGTGGCGCGTCCATCGACCGGAAGTCCCTGAAGCTGAGCGAGTGCGATCGTCTGCAGCATCGTCTCGTTGTGCTGCTGCTCGTGGCGCACGACCAGCTCGGCGATCGCCCCGTCGCCCGTGCCCCGCGAGGCGATCACGTCCACCGTCCGCTCGCGGACGTCGGTCAGATACTGACGGGCGTCGGCGGGGGGCAGAAACGGCAGGTCCCCCCGTCCGGCGCGCGGCGTCTCGAACGCGTCGTAGACATCGGCCAGCTCCTCGCGCAGCAGCGGTCGGCCGCCGTAGCGGTTGACGATCCACAGGTCCTCAAACGCCGCGATGTGCCCGAGATCCCACACGAGGGGGCTCATCAGCGTCGAGTGGACCCGCGTCAGCGCGTCGTCGTCCAGCGGCGCGACGAGCGCCAGCGTCCGTTCCCGCGCCTCCTGGAGCGCGGCCACGGCCTCGGCGTCACCGGGCGTGACCGTGGCTGACCGCAAGCCGTTCATCGACCCATTTTGCCAATCGCGATGCCCGTCAATCCGCGACCGCGTAGCGCAGGAACAGCGCATCGTCCTGCGCAAGCGCCCATTGAAGGGCGAGCCGGAGCGGTTCCGGGAGGGCGGGGCCGCTCGTGATGTCGGGCCCGTCTCCGGCGGCCAGCAGCGGGGACACCGTCAGGAACAGCTCGTCGATGATCCGCTCGTCAAGCAGACCGTGCAGGAGCGTCGGGCCCCCCTCGCACAGCAGCAGGCGCACACCGTGGCGGACGCGGAGATCCTCGGCCACCGCGGTCAGCGTGAGCGCCTCCGGGTGCAGGCGGACGACCTCCACGTGCGCCCGCGTTCCCTCGAGCGCCACCGGGCCGCCACTGAAGACGATCATCCGCGCATCGGGCTCGTCGAGCAGGGGGATCCCGTCGGGCAGCGTGCCGGTCCGCGTCACCGTGCACAGCGCCGGCTCGGGCGCCAGCCCTCGCCGCTCGCGCTGGCGGCGGACGTCGGCATCCTTGATCACCCGGCCATAGTGCTCGGCGCTCAGCGTGCCCGTCCCGACGAGCAGGGCGTCGGCGATGCCGCGCAGGCCGCGGAAGATCCGCCGGTCCCCCTCGCTCCCCAGGCCCCTCGACTGCCCCTGCACGCTGGCTCGGCCGTCGGCTGAGGCGACGAAGTTGGCGATCGTGTATGGCCGGTGGTCGGGGGCGCGATCGGCGAGCCCGAGCCCGGCGAGCAGGGCGGCAACGTCGACCGCGCCGGACTCGGGAAGGAGGCGCCGGATGGGGTCCGGATCCGCGGGGACGCTCGGGTCAGAGCCGCCCACGCGCGCCTCACCGTCGGTCGCCCCCGGGGTCATGACGCCGAACCTACCAGAGGCCCGCGGCCGGCCCGAGCGGCGCCTGCCGGGAGCGGAAAACGGTTAGGCTGCACCGCAGATGCGCCCGAAACTCCTGCGTCGGCGGCCATGAGCGCCACCAAGCCGGATCGGAACCTCGCCCTCGAGCTCGTGCGCGTCACCGAGGCGGCGGCGCTCGCCGCCGCGCGGATGGTGGGGCGCGGCGACAAGGAGGGCGCCGATCAGGCAGCGGTGGACGCGATGCGTGCCGTCCTGGACTCGGTCTCGATGGACGGCGTCGTCGTCATCGGCGAGGGCGAGAAGGACGAGGCGCCCATGCTGTTCAACGGTGAGCAGATCGGCGACGGGACCCCCCCGAAGGTGGACATCGCCGTCGACCCGCTCGAAGGGACGCGGCTGACCGCCCTCGGGATGCCGAGCGCGCTCGCGGTCATCGCGCTCTCGGAGCGGGGCGCGATGTTCGACCCGGGCCCGTGCGTCTACATGGAGAAGATCGCCGGCGGCCCGGACATCGCCGACCTGCTCGACCTCGACCGGCCGCTCGCCGAGACCCTCGGCCTCATCGCCGAGCGCAAGGGCCGTGACATCCGCGACGTGATGGTGGTGATGCTCGACCGGGAGCGCCACCAAGCCGCGATGCGCGACGTGCGGGAGGCGGGCGCTCGCGTGCGCCTGATCACCGACGGCGACGTGTCGGCATGTCTGCTCGCGGTGAGCGAGAACTCTCCCGTCGACCTGCTCTGGGGCATCGGCGGGACGCCCGAGGGGGTCATCTCGGCGGCGGCGGTCAAGTGCATCGGCGGCCAGCTCCTCGGTCGCCTCTGGCCCCGCGATGACGAGGAGCGCGACGCCGCCGCGCACGCCGGCTACGACCTGAGCCAGGTGCTGACCTGCGACGACCTCGTCGCCGGTGACGACGCGTTCTTCTCGGCGACGGGGGTCACCGACGGCGACGTGCTCCAGGGCGTCCGCTACCAGGGCGACCGGGGGGCCAGCACGGAGTCGCTGGTGATGCGGTCGCGCTCGGGCACCGTCCGGCGGGTGTTCGCCCGCCACGACCGAGCGAAGATGCGGACGCTCGGCATCACCAGCTACGGCTGATCGGCGAGGGTGCCCACCTTCGAGGGGGCGAGGTCAAGCTTGGCGAGCGAGCGCAGGAACGCGTGCGTGACCAGCACGTGCACCACCGACTGGGTCATCTCGTAGACCGGCATGCTGAAGCCGACCGCGATCGATGGATAGAAATTGGCGACTTCGACCTCGATCAGCAGGTCCTCGTAACCGTCGGCGCGGGGCGGCTCGCGCCGCACGTCGAGGGCGAGGAATCCGCATCTCCGACCGGCCCGGGCGACGAGCAGGCCGTCCCGGATGCGCCACCGCACCGAGCCGTGATCGGCCTGAATCGTGTACTCGGGGGGATCGAAGCGCAACAGCGTCAAAGGACGCGCGAGCAGGACGACGCGGCGGCTGTCGACGGTGTAGACGACCCGGATCAGCATCAACGTCACCCGGGAGAGGAAGCGCCAGTAGGTGCGTGCCAGGTTCTCGAGGTTGGCCTTGTTCCAGATCCGTTCCAGCTCCGCGGCGTCGAGCGTCAGCTTGGCCGTCTGCACCGAGCGAACCGCGCCCCCCCTCTGGATCACCGTGGACTTGCGCGGCGAGACGATCACCGCGCGGGCCGGGAGCCGCCGCCGGCGGCGCCGGCGCAGCGCGGCGGCGACCCCCGACACGGCGAGGGCGAACACAGACAGGATGGCCGACACGAGCGCTGAGTGTGATCGCTTTCAGAGTTGATGGATGGTTAGCGGGCGATCGCCTTGAGCGCGACGACCGTGCCCGCCGTCGCCGCGCCGTCGCCGGCCGCGATCATCGCCAGCGCGTCGGCGCCGAGCAGCGAGGTGAGAATGTGTGATCCCTGGGCGCCGGTGGGGAACGCGAGCACGTCGCCGCCGTCGGGTTGCAGGCGGACGCGGACCGCCTGCTCACGGGCGGGGTTGCGCCGCACATCCATGCCGAGCCGCGCCTCGAACCGGGGTGGACGCGCCGCCGGCGCTCCCTGAAGCGCGGCGAGCGCCGGCGCCACGAACAGCGAGAAGGTCACGACCGACGAGACGGGGTTGCCCGGCAGGCCGAAGACGAGCGGGCCGTCCGGGGCGACACCAAACCAGGTCGGCTTGCCCGGTTGCAGGGCGACGCTCCAGAAGATCTCGCGCACCCCAAGCGAGCTCAGCACGGGCTTGACGTGGTCGTGAGGGCCGACGGAGACGCCGCCGGTGATGATCACCACGTCGGAACGCTGCAGCGCCGCGGCGATCCCGGTCGCGGTGGCGCCGCGGTCGTCGGGCAGCCGCTCGGCGGGCGTCGTGATCGCTCCCGCGCGGGTGGCCAGGCCGATCAGCATCACGGCGTTGGAGTTGTGGATCTCGCCGGGGCCGAGCGGTTCGCCGGGCGCACGGAGCTCGTCGCCGGTGCAGAGCACGCTCACCCGCGGCCGGCGAGCGGCGGTGACGGTTCCGACTCCGGCGGCGACCGCGGCGCCGAGCTCCACCGGTCCCAGGACGGTGCCCGCGCTCAGCACGTCCGCGCCGGCGCGCATGTCCTCGCCGGCGCCGCGGATGTGCGTCCCCGCCGCCACGGCGGCGCCGGTCTCGATCGTCGCGTCGCCGGCGACGACGTCCTCCTGGGGGATCACGGCCGTCGCTCCGGCGGGAACGGCGGCGCCCGTGGAGATCCGGATCGCCTCGTCGACGCCGAGCGACCGCGGCGCCGGCGCTCCCGCGCGGGATTCACCGACGATCACGAGCGTGCGGTGCGCGTCGCCGTCGATCACGGCGTAGCCATCCATTGCCGAGCACGGGAACGGCGGGACATCCCCGATCGCCTTGAGGTCGCCGGCGAGAACCCGGCCGAGCGCACCGTCGACGGCCACCGGCTCGGTGCCGAGCGGAGCCACCGCATCCAGCACCAGCTCGCGCGCGCGGGTGATGGAAATCAGCGGACCGGACATGGAAACGGGCTACCCGCCGAGCGGCTGGGCGCCACGGAGACTCAGGATACGGGCGCCGGCCGGCGGCGCGGTCAGGCTCAGCGCGTGGGCAGCGAGACGGCGCCAACCTGGGCGACGCCGGCCGCGGTGAGCCCCAGGGCCTTTGCCGCGGCCGCGGTCAGATCCCAGTCGCGGCCCCTGATGTACGGCCCGCGGTCGATGACGGGGACCGTAATCGTCCGGCCCTGGTAATAGAACGCCACCAGCTCCCCGCACTTCAGGGTCTTGTTCGCGACCCCCAGCGTGTGCGTGGTCAGCAGGCCGCCGCAGGCGACGTGGTTCGCATGGGGGGTGGGTCCGTACCAGCTCGCCAGCGAGGGCCGATAGGCGGTGATCGTCAACGACGGGGTCGTCGCTGCGCTCTGAGCCTCGGTCGAGGAGGCGACGACGGCGCGGATCGAGAAGCGGCCGATGTGGTTGACGTTCCACACCGCGGTGAACGTGCCGTTTGACGCCACTGTCGCCGACACCGTCGGAGCCCACGTCCACCCGGTCTGGTGGCCGGAGCGCTCGATCTCGATCGTGTCGCCGGCGAGCCGCGACGGCGCGGTGCCGGTGAAGCTGAGCCCCCGGCTGAGCATCGCCGAGGCGTTCGTGCGCAGCGTGATCCCGTTGCCGGTGGTCGTCACCGTCGTGTTCCCGCTCCCGACCAGGGGAGACGGAGTGCCGGCAGTGGCGCTCGCGGGGCCGGCGCTGCGCGCCGGTGCGGGCGCGGACGCTCCTGGAGTGAGCCCGGAGCCGCCGGTTGGGCCGGCGGCCATGGCGGCGGCCGGCACGGCGAGCAGGCCGCACAGCAGCGAGCACACGGCATACGCACGACGACGACAGCGACTCTCGTCCACTGGGCCCTTTCCTGGATCGTTGCCTACGAGGTGAGCTGACGGGCTCGCGCCTAACGGCGCTACGGTCCTTTTCGGGACCGATTCGCCCCAGCGGGTCAGGGACCCACAAGTGGTTCCCCCGTCGACCCCTTCCGGGGAAGGAGCCGTTCGGCTGGTGGCGGCAGTATATGCACACGTCGTCGGTGGACGCAGGTCTGGCAGCGAGCCTGCAGCGCCCGTCGGGCGGCGCCGCGTCCGCCGGCCCGACTCCGACGTCAGGGATGGGACAGCCGCGCGAGGGCGCCGCGCAGGGCGCGCGCGCCGGCGTGAAGCCCGATCTCCGCAAGCTCGGCGGCGGCCTGGACGGCTGTCTCCCACGCGCCGGGGGAGGACGGTGACGCAGCCGAGGCCGGAGCCGAGGCCAGAGCCGGTGGAGCATCGGCGGTGGAGCGCGGGCGAGCGGGGGGAGACGGCGGGGGACGCTTGCTGCTGCGCCGGTGCGGTCGGGTCCGCGGCAGCGAGTCGATCACTCCACGATTAGGGACTTCGGGTTCGTCGGCCACCCGGTCATGGTGGCGCAATGCGGGAAAATTTTCGCCGAGATTGAAACCGGTGGCGCCGTTTGACGTATATATCTCGATCGACGCGCAGTCGCGGTGATGTCAACGCCTCGGACTGTCTGCTCGGCCTGGGCCCGCGCGGGCCCCCTTCGTTGACTTCAAAAAATGTAGTGACTATAGTCGGCGCCTATGGTTGAGTAGCGGTTGTGCGCCCTCGGAGGGCGCCGACCCGATCTTTTTGTTACTGGCTGACGGCACCGCTGGCGTGCTGTTGTCGACGACGGAAACGGAATCAGATGTCTGTAGCGGAATTGCAGGAACTCGAGGAGATCAAGGGCCTGGTCAACCGGGGCCAGCAGCTCGGAGTGCTCACCTACTCCGAGATTGCCGGGGCCGTATCGGAACTCGATCTGGACGAGGCCGACGTCGAGGAGCTGCACGGCTTCCTGGAGCGCGCGGAGATCGAGCTCGTGGAGGAAGTCGACCCGGCTCTGGCGGCCGCCGAGGTGGAACGCGCCCCCGACAAGCGCGGGCGGCGCAAGGCCAAGACCGCGTTGGACCTCAAGCCGGACATGACGACCGACTCGCTCCAGCTGTTCCTCAAGGACATCGGCAAGGTCCGGCTGCTCACCGCGCAGGAGGAGGTCGACTTGGCCAAGCGGATCGAGCGCGGCGACCTCGATGCCAAGCAGAAGATGGTCGAGTCCAACCTGCGGCTCGTCGTGTCGATCGCCAAGAACTACCGCAACCAGGGCCTTCCGTTCCTGGACCTGATCCAGGAGGGAACGCTCGGCCTCGTCCGGGCGGCCGAGAAGTTCGATTACCGCAAGGGCTTCAAGTTCTCGACGTACGCGACGTGGTGGATCCGTCAGGCGATCGCTCGCGCCCTGGCCGACAAGGCCCGCACGATCCGGATCCCCGTCCACGTCGTCGAGAAGCTCAACAAGATCGGGCGTGCCGAGCGCAAGCTCGTCACCGAGCTTGGCCGCGAGCCGACCGCCGAGGAGATCGCCGAGGTCACGGGCATCGAGCCCGAGGAGGTCGAGTCGATCAAGCGCTCCGCCCAGGCTCCGGTGTCACTCGAGAAGCCTGTCGGCGACGAGGAGGAGTCCGAGTTCGGCCAGTTCATCGCCGATGAGCGGGCCGAGTCCCCGTATGAGCGCGCCGCCGAGATCCTCACCAAGGAAGCGCTCCGCGAGGCGCTGGAGAACCTCAGCTACCGTGAGCGCCGCGTGCTCGAGCTCCGCTACGGGCTCGGTGGCGAGCATCCGCGCACGTTGGACGAGGTGGGCCGGACGTTCAACGTCACCCGCGAGCGCATCCGCCAGATCGAGAACCAGTCGCTGAAGAAGCTGCAGTCCCTCGCCGAGGCCCAGAAGCTCCGCGACGTCGCCTGATCGCCTGGCGTCAAGAGACGAGCCCGGTGCACGTCGTGGCCCGCTCAGGCCGGACGGGGGCGGTTGCGGCCGGACACGCCTTCCGTCCATGCTTCAGTTCGTGAAGCATTGCGCTAGAATCGAAGTCCTGATGGTCGACAGAGACACGTGTCCGGTGTGCCGGACCGCCGAGATCGTCTGCGGGAAGTGGACGCTCCTCGTGATTCGAGACCTTTCCGAAGGCCGATCACGATTCTGCGAGCTCGAGCGCTCGCTCGCCGGGATCAGCCCGCGCACCCTCTCGTTGCGGCTGCGCGCGCTGGAGGAGGAGGGGATCGTCGAACGACAGACGTTCCCCGAGGTTCCCCCGCGCGTCGAGTACGTGCTCACCGCCAAGGGGCGTGCGCTCGTGCCGCTGATCGAGGACATGCGCACGTACGGGCGCGAGTGGCTCGGCGTCGGCTGTGGCGACGAGTTCACCGAAGACGGTGAGCGCGAGCCCGCCGTCGCCGCCGCCGTCGCTTAGTCGCGCGCAAGCCCCGCCTCCCCGGGAGGATCCCGGACTGCGGCGGAGAATCCGCCTTCGTGCGCAACATCAACCTGCACCGGCTGCTCGAGGCGTTCACCGTCGACGCGTCGAGTCGCTTGTCGGCGGAGGCGGCGGGCGGGGCTGAGATGCCGTTCGAGCTTGCCGAGGAGCGCGGTGCCCAGGGCGTCCCTTTGTACTGCTACCGGCCGCTGACCGACGAGTTCATCCAGTCTCGGATGGGAGCGCTGCGGGCGCTGCCGAGCCACCGCCCCGCCGCCCGCGGGCTGACGGGGTGCGCGGCCCTGGACGTGTACCTGCGCGAACACGGCGTCAAGTCACCGGCCGATGAACGGGTTCGCTGCGAGCTGGCGCTCGCTGTGTTCCTGGGCTGCGTCTTCTCCGAGCGAACCGGATTCGGGTTTGAGCCGGCCCAGTTCGAGGCCGCCTATGCCGAGCTCGAGCGTGCGGTCTACGAGGGCCATTGCACCGCGACCGTGATCGCCCCGCTGCGCGGCGTCGCATTGGATCCCGCCACCACCGAGGTCTCGCTCGGGCAGGGCCTGTCGCTGATCCGCGGGGACGCGCTCGCCGATGCCCCCGACCAGGCGGTGTGGGGAGACGGCGATGAGCCCAACGTGGTGGCGCTGGTCGCGATCGACGAGCGGCGCGCCGACCACTCGCCGGTGGCGATCGCGCGGACCCAGTTCCGGCGGGTGCTGAGTGCGCTGCGCCTGTTCGAGCGTGGCGGCTACGCGATCGGCCCGGTCGGCTGGGCGCGGACCGAGGCCGGCAGCTGGCGCTCCGTGGCGATCGGGGTCAACGGCCGCCCGCGAATGCTGACGCTCGTCCCAGCCGCGCAGGAGGATGAGCTGCGGGCGTTCTTCCGGCTGATGACGCGTCGCGCCCCGAGCGGCGAGCTCGGCTGGGCGCTGGCCCGCTTCGAGATGGGCTGCGAGCGCTTGGCGCCGGTCGAGGCGCTCACCGACTACCTGCTGGCACTGCGCGCGGTGCTCGAACCCGAGGGCCCGGCGAGCGGCCGCCTGGCCCAGCGCCTGGCGGTGATCTGCGCCCGGCCGGAGGAGCAGGGCGCCCTCGCCAAGCGGACCGCCTCCGCGATCTCGCTCGAGCGGACGCTGGTCACCGGCGTCTCCGGGGGTGGCGCTCGCGTCGATGCGCTCGTGGGCGAGCTCGCCGAGCATCTCCGCTCGATTCTCCGCGACGCGCTGTGCGGCCATCTCCCGGTCGACCTCGTCGCGGTCGCCGACGGCCTCCTCGCCGAGGCGTCGGCCGCCGCGGGCAGCTAGCCGGCCGCTTCCGGCCGCCGCGGGAACCCACTAGACTGCCAGACGACCGCTCCCTACTCGGTCTTCATTCGGAGGCCGGGAGTGTTCTGCCCGCCAGGCACGACACACGTAAGTCCTGGGGCTCGTAAGTAGTCAGGGGGAGCGCGATCACAGCGGCGAGCGGGCTCAGGCCCGCTCGTTCTGTTTAAAGGGCTCGCCCGCCGGTCGCTGCCCGCGCCCGCCCGTTAGGCTCTGGGGCGATGAGCGACGACGAGCTGATCTGCATGGTCGAGATTCCCATGGGGAGTCGCAACAAGTACGAGTACGACCCGGAGCTGAAGGCGATCAAGTTCGACCGGTTCGTATCGGCATCCGTCGTCTATCCGACCGACTACGGGTTCATCCCGGAGACGCTCGGCCGCGATGGCGATGAGCTCGACGTGCTCGTGTGCGTGTCCGAGCCGACGTTCCCGGGGTGTCTCGTCCCGGTTCGTCCCGTCGGCCTGTTCCGGATGACCGACGAGAAGGGCAACGACGACAAGGTCGTGTGCGTGCCGGTCCACGACCCTCGCTGGAGCGTCTACGACGAGATCGGAGACCTTCCCCAGCAGCTGCGCGACGAGATCTTCCATTTCTTCACCGTCTACAAGGACCTGGATCCCGACCGCCTGTCCGAACCCGAGGGCTGGTCGGATCGCGACGCGGCCCTGAAGGAGATCACCGAGGCACAGGAGCGCTTTCGGGCCGAATCGGAGTGAGCCCGTGCCCGACGTCGTCTACCACGTCGAGCTGCGTCAGTTCCCGCATCTGGCCCGCGCGTTCAACCTGAGCCGCGACGCGGTGCAGCTCCGCTTCATCCGCCCGTGGGTGGCCGGGACGATCATCGAGCACGACGACCGCCGGTGGGTCCCCGAGCGCACCCGGTTGATCGTGCTCGAGGGGCCGGCCCTGCGCCCCGACGAGCTCGGCTTGGGTCGCGGCTGGGGATCTGCCACCAAGTCCTCGCGGGAGGTCACCGACGCCCTTCTCGCCGCGGCCCGGCGCGGAGCGCAGGCGCGGCCTGAGGTCGAGACGCTGGCGAGCGCGGTGACGGAGGTGGCGGGCAATCCGATCACGTTCCAGGACGTGATGGCGCTGGCCGGGGCAGCCCAGCCGCAGTGGCGCCCCAGCGAGCAGCTGGCGCTCGCCGAGCAGGCGGTGTGGGAGATGCTGCACCAGGGTCGCCTGGCGATGCTCGTCGGCGACGAGCCGGTCGGACGCGAGCGCTGGCAGCCCGTCGTCCTGCGCTGGGCCACCTGGGCCGGCGGTGACGAGGAGGTGTTTCGCTTGCAGGCCCCGGCGAGCCCGGAGCCGGACTAGTGGGCCCCACCGGAACGGCGGGACCCACTAAGCGATCACGTCGGCGATCAGCCGCGCGCGCTCCGCGTCGGCGGCGAACAGGTACCGGTGAACGCGGACCAGGCCGGCGACATCGTGGACATCGCCGTCGAGGTGGGGGACGAGCAGCAGCCTCCGGTCTCCCAGCTCGTCGGCGAGCCGGGCGACGTTCGCCGCGTCGCGCCGGGCGAGCCGGTGATAGTCGCTGAAATTGGCGGCGACCCGCGAGCCGAGATCGGGGCCGAGGTGCTCGCCCAGGCCGTTGAGCAGGTCCTCGGGCTCGGCGTCACCCAGGATGTCGTGGTGGACCCGGTTGACGATGACCCCGGCGAACGGGAGGCCGCTGTCGCTCAGCGTGCGCCGAAACCAGAGGCCTTCGTCGATCGCGTGGGGCTGGGCCGAGGTGACGAGCACGAACGCGGTCGTCGGCGCCTTGAGCATGCGCTCCACCTGGGCCGCCCGCGCGCTGAAGTCCTCGGTCATGTCGCCGAGCAGGGCGAAGAACGTCGACAGGTCGCCGAGCAGGTCCACTCCGGTGACCCGCCGCAGCGCGCTCAGCAGGGGAGCGGCGCCGCGCCCCAGCACCCGCATCCCGCGCCCGGTGGGGCGGACGAACGCCTTCAGCGCCCGCCCCTCCAAGAACGAGGTCAGCCGCCCCGGCGCGTCGAGGAAATCGAGCGCGTTGCGCGACGGCGGGGTGTCGAGCACCAGGAGGTCGAAGTCGCCGTCGCGCTCGAGCTCATAGAGCTTCGCGACCGCGGTGAACTCCTGGGAGCCCGAGACCGCCGTCGACAGCTCCCGGTAGACCCGGTTCTCCTTGATCTCCTGCGCCCGCTCCGGATCCGCGGAGACGCGGTCGATCAATTCATCGAACGTGCGTTTCGGGTCGAGCATCATCGCCCACAGCTCCCCGCGCAACTCGCCGCCGACTCCCGCCAGGCGCTCCGGTTCGACGCGGCGCGGCTCGTTGTCGAGCTCCCGTAGGCCGAGCGCGTTCGCCAGGCGCTTCGCGGGATCGATCGTCACGACCGCCACCTTGGCGCCGCGTGAGGCCATCCCGAGGGCGATCGCCGCGGACGTCGTCGTCTTCCCGACCCCGCCGGAGCCGCCGCAAACGCACACGCGTTTGCCTTCCAGCAGTTCCTGGACGCTCATCCGCGACGAGTCTAGGGCGGGCGCCGCGTCCGCGGTCAGCCCGAACTCGTGCCGCTCAGATCGAGCACCTCATCGCCGACCGTCTCGTCGCGAATCTCGGCCGCGCTGACACCGGGATCGGGCAGCACCCGGAGCGCCTCGGCCGGAATGGCGACGCTGACCGGCGTCCCCTGGCTGAACGGCAGCTCGGCGCCGTCGTTGCGCACGAGTGTCTGAAGCGTCGAGCCGGTTGCGAGCCGGACGTAGACGTGCGTGGTCGAACCGAGAAAGACGAGGCGCTCGACCATCCCGGGCACGCGATTGGCGCCACTGGTCTCATACGGCTCCACATGGATGCGCTCGGGACGGATCGCGAGCTTGACCGCGCCCGTCGCATCGAGCTGGCCTGCCGCGGCCTCGAGGGTGAAGTCGCCCATGCGCAGGCGGCAGGGCCCGTTCCCGTCTCTGCCCGGCTGCACGCGGGCGTCCATCAGGTTCGACACCCCGAGGAAGTCCGCGACGTAGGCATCGGTGGGCTCGTTGTAGACCTCTTCCGGTGTGCCGAGCGCGACGATCCGTCCGTGGTTCATGACGGCGAGGCGATCAGACATCGTGAGCGCCTCTTCCTGATCGTGGGTCACGTACAAGAAGGTGATCCCCACCTGCTTCTGCAGCACGCCCAGCTCAACCTGGAGCGTTCGGCGGAGTTTGGCGTCCAGCGCTCCCAGCGGCTCGTCGAGGAGCAGGACCGACGGGCGCAGGACGAGCGCACGGGCGAGCGCGACTCGCTGCTGCTGACCGCCCGAAAGCTGGTTGGGGCGCCGCGCCTCGTATCCGGTCAGCTGCACCAGCTCCAGCGCCTCGGCCACCCGGGTGTTGCACTCCGCCTTGGGCACCGACTTGTACTTCATGCCGAAGGCGACATTCTCGGCGACGGTCAGGAACGGAAACAACGCGTAGCTCTGGAAGACCGTATTGACGTTGCGGCGGTGGGGCGGCAGCTTGGCGACGTCGACCTCGTCAAGCAGGATCTTTCCGTTGGTCGGAGGCTCGAAGCCCGCGACCATCCGCAGCGTGGTGGTCTTGCCGCAACCGCTGGGACCCAGCAGGGAGAAAAACTCGCCGGGCTGGATCTCGAGCGAGATGTCATCGACCGCGGTCGCTTGCTCAAACCGCTTGGTCAGTGACTCGAGCTTGACATTTCCTCCACTCATTTTCAGTCCTCTCAGATTCCGGCGATGCCGGTCAGTGCCTCAGTGCTGTCCTGCGTCCGCTCGCCCCGCGTCATCCAGCGGTAGGCGATGAACCCGATGAGCGCGACCACGAGCGAGATCACGAGCAGGATCGTGGCCAGGGCGTTGAGCGCCGGCCCGCTCAGCCCGCCGTGGACGTTGGAGTAGATCAGTACCGACATCGGCTGCGTGTTCGCCGTCGACGAGAGCTGCTCCACGATCACGAAGTCATCCACCGTGCTGGCGAAGACGAGCACCGCGCTGGCGAAGATGGCCGGCATCAGCAGCGGAATCAGGACTCGGCGGATCGCCCCCATGCGCGATGCGCCGAGGTCTGCGGCCGCCTCCTCGTAGCTGTGTCCGATGCTCACCAGCCGTGCCCGGACGATGATCGCGGGCCAGCTCAAGTTCCACACGACCAGCCCGGCCACCTCGGCCGGGGTCCCCAGGCGGATGAACGTCAGCAACTGCGTGACGAGCAGGAACAGCGCCACCGCAAGCAGCAACTCGGGGATCACGAACGAGAAGATCATCACCAGGTTCAGAGCCTTCGAGGTTCGGCTGCGCCAGCGATCGATGCCGATGGCAAACCCGACCCCGATCGGGACGCAGATCACGGTGGTCAGGCCCCCGAGGATCAGCGTCTGGATCACGGCGTGATGCAGGGTGGGGTTGTGCAGCACGGACGTGACCTGGTTTCCGACATACCACTGGGTGGAGAAACCCTGCCACGTGGCCTGCGATGCGCCCTTGTTGAACGAGAACAGCACCGCGATCGCGATCGGGAGGATCGACCACACGATGTACAGCCAGGTGAAGCCTTCCAGCGCCCACGGCCGCCGCCACGGGTTACCCCGAGGGCCCCGCGAGTGCAGCGGCTCGGCGCGTGACGGACTGGATACCGACGTCTCGGCGGTGCTCGCCATCAGGCCATCTCTCGCGAGGTTCGAGCGGTGCTGACGACGTAGTAGACCATCGGGATGAGCAGCACGACGAGCAGCATCAGCGCGAGCACCGCCCCCTGCCCGGTCTCGCCGGGAGAGTCGAGCTGACCTTCGATCGCGTTACCGATCATCGTCGTCCCGGGCGCCGCCGACAGCAGCTGATTGGTGAAGTAGTCGCCAAGCATCGGCAGCGCCGTGATGAAGCACCCGGCCACGATCGCCGGCTTGCTCAACGGAACAGTCACGCTCCAGAACGCGCGCCACTTGCTCAGTCCCAGATCTCGGGCGGCCTCGAGCAGGCGCTGGTCGATCCGGTCCAGGAAGGCATACAGCACCAGGATCAGGTACGGAATGTATCCGTACACGAGCCCCATGATCACGGTCACCGATTTCCCGCCGAGCCAGTCCGTGTTACCCGGCAGGCCGAAGAACGACAACGCGCTGTTAAAGAAGCCGCCCTGCTGCAACAGATCGATCCAGGCCAGCATGCGCATCATGTAGCTGACCCAGAACGGCGCGATCAGCAGGACCAGGAACAGCGACTTGCGTTCGCCTGCGTGCCGGGTCACGAAGTAGGCCACCGGATAGGCGATGGCGAGCGAGATCACCGTCGCGATCGCGGTGTAGATGAGTGTCCGGAGCGCGGGCGGGCCGATGAACGCGCCGGTTCCGACGATGTCGCGCCAGACAGCGCTGAAATTGAAGCTTGACCAATGCAGCGGATTCCAGACCGGGACAACCGTCTGGAAGAACTCGTTGACGCCGCCGCCGGCGACCGACAGCATCACGTAGAACGGCGCCACGAACAGAACCAGCAGCCAGATCGCTCCCGGCGCCGCGAGCCCCATCCACAGCCAGCGGTTGCGCGTGTCGTGCGTGTCCTTGCGACCCATGGCGTTACCTATAGCCCGTGGGAGAACGAGTTCCAGGTGGACTCCCAGACCGCGTCGGCGGCCGGAGGCAGCTCGAGCTGGAACAGGCCGTGGCGGAAGTAATCCGGCAGCACGACAGTGGACGTCAACGGCCGCGGCAGCAACTTCTCGGCGGTCAGCCGAGCCGGGGTGACTGCGCTCAGCGGCTGCATGTAACCGACGTAGCTGTAGTTCTCCAGGGCATTGCTCACATCGAGCATGTAGTCGATGAACTTATGGGCCAGGACGGGATTCTGCCCGGTGGTCAGGTTGACCATCAAATCGTTGGCGACCGGGCCCTGGTGGTTGGCCGGGAACCAGTAGCCGATCGTGTCCACCGAGGTGCCCTTGGGCAGATACTGGTAGGACGAGGCCATGTCGCCCGACCAGGCGTGGTGAATCCAGGTCTTGCCGGTCGGGACGTCGGTGTAATCGTTGTTGTCGATCCGTACTCCGGTCAGACTGGAAAGCTGCGACAGCGCCCTGCCGGCGGCCTGGATCTGCGGCGTGCTGGTGGTGTTGAGGTCGAAGTTGCCGGCCCGCATCAGGGCCAGGCTGATCGTCTCGCGGTAGTCGTCCAGAACGGCGACCTTGCCCCGATACCTCGCCCCCTGCCAGGGCATGTCCCACGACGGAGAGAGGTTCACCTTGTCCTTGCGCCAGGCCATCCCGGTTGTGTAGATCGAGTACGGCGTCGTGTACTGCCAGTCTCGGTCGTAGAAGGGGTTGCGATAGTCGGGCCACGCGTTGGCCATATTCGGGATGTAGGTGTGGTTGAGCGGCCGGGCCAGCTTGCGCGCGATCAGCTGACCGAGCACGTCGACGGTCGGGAAGAAGACGTCGACCTTGAGCTCTCCGCTGGCCAGTTTGGCGAGCGCCTCTTCGATCGTGTTGAACGTCGTCAGCGAGTAGTTGCAGTTGTACTTCTTGCAGAAGCTCTTGATCACGCTCTCGTTGATGTACGCGACCCAGTTGTAGAGCTGCAGGGTCGCGCCCTCCTCCGGCGCCAGGCCGGAGGCGATCGGCTTGTTGCGCGAGTACACCGGCCACTTGACGGGGCTGTCCTGGCGGGGCAGCGGCGGGATGCCGGTTCCCGCGGCGGGATTGGTTGAGCTACAGCCGGCCAGGATGGCCCCGAGCGAGAGCCCGGCGCCCGCCATCAGCAGCTGGCGCCGGGAGATCGCGCCTTCCTGGCGCTCGGATCGGCTCCGGATCCCCCCCTCAGACCATCCCTCACGCGGATGCATGCCCACTCACCTCTTCACCGTGTGGACGCGCCCATCACCGCCAGTCACCCGGCGAAGATCGCAGCGCAGCTCGCCGGCGGCGAGCGTCAGGCAGCGATCGACCATCCGCTCCGGGGTCACATCGGGCTGGCCGAGCGTGACCTGGACGCCGAGTCCATCGAGCAGGCCGCTCAGCGTCAGCGCGAAGTCGTCGGGATCCGCATCGGCGCTGAACTCGCCGTCCTTCTGACCTTCCCGCACGATGTCCGCGATCAGCGCGCGCTGCCGGCGGTCGAGGCGAACGTAGGACTGCCGCACGCCGGGATCGCGCCGTGCGCGAACCCAGATCTCCATCCACAGCGTGTAGTCGTTGAGGCCGCCCGGGCCGAGGCTGGTCTCCTCGATCAGATGCACGAGCTTCTCGCCCGCGCGCTCGAACCTGCCCTGACCCTCTGACAGCCGCTCGTAGAACTCGCGGTCCGCGTATTCCACCGCCTCCTCCAGCAGCCGATCCTTGGACTCGAAGTAGTACAGGATCGTCGGTGAGCTCGTGCCGGCACGCTCGGCGATGTCGCCGATCCGGGTGTCGAACAGGCCGCGCTCATAGAGCACCTCGGCGGCGGCGGCGATGATCTGCGGTTTGCGCAGATAATCGACTTTGGGACGCGGACTCAATCTCTCCTCAGCACTTCCACGACTCCATCGCGGGCCATATACTGAACCGTGAGTCAGGAAACTACGCAGCGCGTCGCCGGCTGTCAAGCCGCGGACGTCTGGATTTCGTAAGGGAGAGCTGCCATGACCGATGTGGCCGTGCTGGGAGCCGGTCTGGCCGGGTTGGCGGCGGCGCGTGATCTCGCTCTCGGAGGAGCCGAGGTCGTGGTGCTGGAGGCCCGGGAGCGGGTCGGGGGTCGCGTCGAGGCGGCGACGCTCCCCGACGGGCGCACGGTCCAGATGGGCGGCGAGGTCGTCGGCCACGCCCACCACGCATACCTGGAGCTGGTGGCTGAGCTGGGGCTGACCGTCGAGCCCAGCTACGTCGCCGAGCCTGGCCAGATCTCCTGGGGCCTGCACGAAGGAGTGTTCATCGGCGACGAGGTCCCCTGGATGACTCCGGCCGAGCGCGCCGACGCCGAGCGGGTCGAGCAGGAGTTCGCCCGGCTCGCCGCCACCGTGGACCCCGACGACCCCTGGAGCCACCCCGATGCTCGCCGGCTCGACGAGCTCAGCCTCGGCGATTGGCTGCGGGAGCAGGCGGCGCTCCCCGCGGTACGCCGCCGCCACGTGCTGGCCGCGCTGTCGCTGTCATGCGACGGCCCGGACCGCAGTTCGCTGCTCGCCGACCTGCGCAAGCACGCCACCCTCGCCGGCGATGGCTTCTACGACCTGGCCGAATGGGAGGGGCTGCGCTGCGCCGAGGGCTCCGCCGAGGTCGCCGTGCGGATGGCCGCCGGGCTCGGCGACCGGATCCGGCTTGGCGCCGTCGTGGAGCGCGTGGCGATCGACGGTGCGCTCCGCGTGCGGGTCGGGCTCGCCGGCGGCGAGGAGATCGCCGCGGAGGCGGTCGTGTGCGCCATCCCGGCAGGGCCGATGCGCCGCGTGGCGCTCAGCGGTCTCAGCGATGCCCGGCTGGCCTCGCTGCGCGCCCAGCGGCACGCGCTGGCGGCCAAAGTGGTTGTCGCCTACGACGATTCCTTCTGGCAGCGCTCGGCGCAGAACGGGCTGGCCGAGACCGAGTGGCTGTTCGGCTCCACGTGGCCCCAGCGGCCCGGGGTCCTGTCGCTGCTCGTGCCGCCCGAGCGGCTGGCGGCGTTCCTCGCCTCGCCCCCGCCGGCCCGGAGGGGGGCGATTCTGGACGGCCTGGAGGCTCTATATGGAAAGGGGGCCCGTGAACCGACGGCGATGCTGGAGCGTGCCTGGGGCGTCGACCCGTTCACGCTCGGCTACATCGCCGGCTGGGCGCCGGGCGACCTGGCGCGGATCGGGCCGCTGCACGGCCGCCACGAACCACCCTTCTACGTGGCCGGCTCCGACCACTGGGTGGCCGGCTACATGGAGGGCGCGGTCCGCACCGGCCGGGCGGCGGCGCGGGCGGCGCTCGGCGTCGGGACGGTGGTGGTCTGAGGAGGCTGATCCGTCACTGCCGTCACGCTCGCGCGGTGTGGCGCTCGCCCACCGGCGCACCGGATGGGACGGGGACGAGCTGTTCGCCGAGCCCCAGGTCCCCCGCCAGCGACGAGGTCACCGCGCGACGCGCCCGCTCCAGCGGGATCGTCGTGTCGCCGATCAGGGTGCGCACGCCGAAACCGTCGAGCAGCGCGAGCGTCCGGTCGGCGACCTCCGCGGGGTCGCAGCGGGCGAACTCCGCATCGGCGACGCCCGCACGGATCTCGTCGGCGAACCAGGCGTGCAACCGGGCGTACAGCTCCTCGGCGACCGGACGCAGCTCCGGATGGCGGATCGCCCGCAGCCACAGCTCCACCCACAGCACCCAGTCCTCCGTCAGCGCCGGCGTGCTCGGCAGGCACTGCTCGATCATCGCCTGCAGCCGTTGCGCGTGGGATGCCCTGTCGGGAAATCCGGCGTCGATCCGGATGTCACCGGCCTGGTGGTAGGAGTAGTCGAGCGCCTCGGCGAGGAGCGCCTCGCGGCTGTCGAAGTGGTAGTGGACCAGCGCGGTCGAGACGCCGGCGTCCATCGCGATCCGGGCGATCCGGACGCCGTCGATCCCCTCGCGGGCGATCCGCCCGACCGCCGCCCGGAGGATCCGCTCGCGGGCGTCGCCGCGTCTGCTCGCCGCCGGAGTCACCCCTGGTTCAGGACCGGCGCCAGGTCGGCGCGGATCCGGTCGGCGAACCAGCCGACCGCGGCCTCGCGGGCCGACAAGGGCCCGCACGTGTACCCGCGCGTCATCAGGCCCTGCTGGACGTTGTCGACGAGGTCGATGTCCTCGTCGAGGACGAGCGTGTTCAGCCGCTGATTGGCCCATTGCACGAACCGGGTTCGCGGATTGGCGTTGGCCGGGCGGTACGACGCCGACACGTCGCGGGTGCGGGGGGTGCCGTCGGGGATGAGCTGCCAGGTGCCGACCTGGTCGGGATAGAGATCGATCGTCGTGTTCGGATAGATGTAGGCGTAGCGCCAGACGCGGCTGTCGGCGTCGGTCAGCCCCGCCATCGGCGTCACCATCTGGGCGTACAGGCGCTCGAGCCGGTTGCTCGAGGGCTTCGCGCGCAGCGGCGCGTCGAACCACACGTAGTGGTCGTGCACCTCGACGTCGTAGTGCTTGTAGTCGAGCATCCGCATCAGCCCCGGGTGGGCGATCGGAATGTGGTAGCCCTCGATGTAGTTGTCGGCGATCACCTTCCAGTTGGCGGGCTGTGTGCCGTCGGCGGGGGCGAAGGGCTGGAGCGTCTCGATCCGGTACGGCGCGAGCCGCCGGGGCAGGTCGCCGACGAGCTCTGACAACGGGGTGGCGTCGCGGTCGAGATTGACGAAGACGAGGCCGCACATCTCCTCGACCCGGACCGGGAGCAGGCTGAGCGCCGTCTTGTCCAGGCGCTCCCCGAACGCCATGCCCTCGGGAACGCCGATCAGGCTCCCGTCGAGGCGGTACGTCCAGCCGTGGTAGCGGCAGCGGATCGCCGCCTTGCACTGACCCGAGCCGCTCAGGAGCCGCGAGGCACGATGCCGGCAGACGTTGCGGTACGCGCGCAGCTCTCCGTGCTCGTCGCGCACGACGAGCACCGGTTGGGTGCCCGCCGACGCCGTGATGTAGCTGCCGGCGCGCGGCAGCGACGCCACGTGTCCGGCGAGCTGCCATGTGCGTTCGAAGATCAGCTCCTGCTCGGCCTCCAGGAGCGCCGGATCGACGTACAGGCGCGGCTCGAGCGCGGCGGACGGGGGGGACGTTGTCCTGCGTGGGGCGGCGATCGTGTCCATATCCTCAATCCTGACTTTGTGATCAGTTGCTGTAGTCTACCGGTCATGGTCAAGCGCGCCGTCTGGCTGTCGGTCACTCCCGAGCCCGAGCGTGAGCTCCCGGCTGCCGTGGCGACGCTGACGGCCGGCCGCCGCGCCGCCCCCGAAGCCGTCGCCGCCGAGCAGGCGCGCATCGAGCGACTGGTGCTCCATGGCAGCCAGGCGCGCTGGCTGCGCCTACCTGCATGACATCGTCGGCCTGATCGAGCGCGCCGCGGGCAGCGACGATCCCGACGTCGATGCCGCACGCGCCCGGGCGATCGCGGTGATCGCCAACCATCACAACCTGCTGCTGGCGCTCCCGGGCGCGGCCGCGCGGCTCACCGCCACCGACCGCGCTGCGCTCGCGGCACTGAACGATCCTCTCCGACAACAAGGAACCGCATGACCACGATCACCCCTCCGGCCTCCACCTCCGAGCTCACCGACGAGCAGCTGGCGCTCCAGGCACGAGCGCGTGAGTACGTCGAGCGGGTCCTCGTGCCCCTGGAGGAGACCGCCGAGCTTGCCCAGGGCCACCTTGCCGACGAGACCGTCGCCGAGATCCAGCGCGAGGCGATCGCCGCGCGCCTGCACGGCGGTCGGGTCCCGGTGGCGCTCGGCGGCCAGGGCTGGTCGATGCTCGAGTGGTTTCTCGTCAACGAGCAGTTCGGCCGGGTGACCAACGGCCTGCACTGGCACGTTCCCAACGTTTACAACGTGTGGGTGCAGGCCGCCCCCGACCAGCTCCGGCGCTACGTCGAGCCGGCGCTGCGCGGTGAGGGCGGCGACGCATATGCGGTCACCGAGGCCGAGGCCGGATCCGACACCGGCGGGATCGCGACCACGGCCGTCTCCGCCGGCGACGGCTGGCGGATCAGCGGCGAGAAGTGGTTTGTCACCTCCGGGGATGTCGCCCGGGTGCTGATCGTGATGGCGCATGTCGTCGACGGCTCCGATCGGCTCCCGACGCTGTTCCTGGTGGCGCCCGACGCGCCCGGCGTCGAATTCGTCGACGATCCCAGATACACGCACAACTATCCCCACGGGCACCCGACGATCCGCTTCACCGAGGTGGAGGTCGGCGCCGACGCCGTGATCGGCGGGGTCGGCAACGGCGACGAGCTCCAACGCCGCTGGTTCACCGAGGAGCGGCTCGGGATCGCCACCCACGGGCTCGGCGCGATGTGGCGGCTCCTCGACGAGACGACCGCGTGGGCGCTGACCCGCCGGCAGGGCGGCCGGCGGATCATGGATTACCAGGGGATCTCGTTCCCGCTCGCCGATTCGGCCACCGACGCCACCCTCGGGCGGCTGCTGGCGCTGCAGGTGTGCGCGCTGGTCGACGACGGCGCCGATCCGAAGCTGATCCACGCCAAGGCGGCGATGGCCAAGCTGTTCGTCTCGGAGGCGGCGGGCCGCTGCGCGGATCGCGCGGTGCAGGCGTTCGGCGGTCGCGGCTATCTGCGCTCCAACGTCGCCGAGCGCTTCCTGCGGGAGCTGCGCGTCGATCGGATCTGGGAGGGCACCAGCGAGATCCAGCGGCTGATCATCTCCCGCGCGCTCGAGCGCCGCGGCGTCGAGGCGACGATTCATTGACCGCGGCACCGACTGCGGTCGGGCCGGTGCCGGCGGTCAGCCTGGGGCGCCTGATGCGCCCCGGCTCGATCGCGGTCGTCGGGGCCACCGATCGGCCCGGGAGCTACGCCGCCGAGACGCTGATCAACCTGGAGAGGATCGGCTTTCCCGGGCCTGTGTGGGGCGTCAACCCGCGGCGCAAAGAGGTCCTGGGGCGCGCCTGCGTCCCGACCGTCGCCGACCTGCCCGAGCCCGCCGATGCCGTCGTCGTGGCGATTCCCGCCGCGGCGGTGGCCGACGCCATCGATCAGGCCGGCGCCCGCGGCTGCGGCGGCGCCGTCGTGTTCAGCGCCGGCTTTGACGAGGTGGAGGCGGGCGCGGTTCATCACCGCGCGCTCGTTGCCGCCGCCGACCGTCACCGCCTGCCGGTGTGCGGCCCCAATTGCAACGGGATCGTCTCGCCGCAGGCCCGCATCGCCCTGTGGGGCGACGCGCTCGAGACGCCCGAGCCCGGGCCCGTCGCGCTCGTCTCCCAGAGCGGCAACGTCGCGGTCAATGCGCTGGCCACCCGGCGCGGGCTGCGCTTTCACACCGTGATCGCCAGTGGCAACCAAGCGGTCCTGTCGGCGGCCGACTACCTCGAGTTCCTCGCCGGGGAGGCCGCCGTCGGCGCGGTCGCGCTGTATCTCGAGGACGACGGGGGCCCGCGGCTGGTCGACGGTCTCGCCGCGTGCGCCGAGAATGACGTCCCCGTGGTCGTGCTCAAGGTCGGGCGTTCGGCGGCGGGGGCGCGGGCGGCGGCCGCCCACAGCGGGGCGCTGGCCGGGGACCAACGCGTGTTTCGCAGCCTGGTGGCCGAGGCGGGCGCGGTGTGGGCCGACGACGTCCACGACCTGCTCGAGCTGGCCAAGACGATCGCCGTGCGCAGAACATCGCCGGCGCGCCCGCGCGGATCAGCGACCGGGCTGGCGATCATGACCTGCTCTGGGGGCGACTCCGCGCAGGGCGCCGACGAGGCCGAGCGGCTCGGCCTCGAGCTGCCGGCGCTCGCCCCGGCGACCCAGGCGCGCCTCACCGAGCTGCTCCCGGCGGCGGCGACGGTCGCCAATCCGCTCGACTACACGGCGATGATCTGGGGCGACGTGACCGCGCTCGGCGAGCTCGTGCGCACGCTCGGCGAGGATCCGGCGATCGGCCAGGTGCTCGTCTTCTACGACCAACCGCACGGCATGACCGACGCGCCCGCGGCATCGTGGCGAGCGGTCCGCGACGGGGTGATGCTCGGCGCGGGGCTCAGCCCCGCCCCGACGATGGTGTCCTCGACGTTGCCCGAGCTGCTCGACGACGCCGCCGCCGCCGAGTTCGGCGCCGCCGGGGTGCCGGCGGCCGCCGGTCTGCGGACCGGGCTGCGCTGTGCGGCGGCGCTGGGCGCCGATCCGCAGCGCGATCCGGAGCGCCTGCGAGAGATCGCCGCCGCCGCGCGCAGCCTCGTCGACGGCGACGACCGCCGCGACGGCAACGGCGACGGCGACGGGGGAGAGTACCTCGCCGAGCACGCCGCCAAGGAGCTGCTGCGCGGCGCCGGCATCCCCGTTGCCGACGGGCGCACGGTCAGCGACGCCGACGATGCGGTCGCGGCCCTCGCCCAGCTCGGCGGCGGCCCGGTCGCGCTCAAGCTGAGCTCGCCACGTGTCCAGCACAAGAGCGATCTCGGCGGCCTCGTGCTCGGCGTGGAGACCGAGGCCGAGGTCCGCCGCGCGTATACCGAGCTGGCGGCGCTCGCGGCCGGCGACGCCGACACGGTCCTCGTCGAACGGATGGCCCCCGGCGGCGTCGAGCTGATCGTGGCCGCCCACCGCCACGGGATCGTGCCCGCGCTCGTCATCGGCCTCGGGGGAATCTGGACCGAGGTGCTCGACGACGTCACGGTGATCCCGCTCCCGGCCGACAGGACGCGGGTGCAGCGTGCGCTGGGACGGCTGCGGGGCGCCCCGCTGCTGTTCGGCGGCCGGGGCCGCGCCGGCGCGGACGTGGTGGCCGCGGCGGCGATGGCCGCTGCGCTCGGGCAGCTGCTGCTCGACCGTCGTCTCTGCGCCGTGGAGTGCAATCCGATCCTGGTCGCGGCTCCCGGAGAGGGAGCGGTCGCCGTCGACGCGGTCATCCAGAAACGCCGGCGGGATGGCTGACCGCTACGACGTGATCGTCGTCGGCGGTGGCTTTGCCGGGGTCACCGCCGCGCGGGAGTGCGCGCTGCGGGGTCGCTCCACGCTCCTGCTCGAGGCGCGCGACCGGCTCGGCGGACGGACGTGGACCGCGGCATGGCACGGGGAACGGATCGAGTACGGAGGCGCCTGGGTCCACTGGCACCAGCCGCACACGTTCTCGGAGCTCACCCGCGCCGGGCTCACCGTCTCGATCGGACCCGACGCGGACCGCGCCCACTGGCACGTGGACGGCGAGCGGCGCTCCGGGACGATCGCCGAGCGCGACGCGATCGCCGAGCGGGGCTGGAACCGGTTCGTCGACGGCGTCGGCGACGCGCTGCCCCAGCCGCACGCACCGCTGACCGCGCTCGATCGCCTGGCGGTCTTCGACCGGCTGACGATCGCCGAGCGCGTCGACCAGTTGCGGCTCGACACCGAGGAGCGGGCGGTGCTGACCGCCGAGCTCGAGTCGCTCGCCCACGCCCCCGTCACCGACGCCGGCGCGGTCTCGGTGCTCCGCTGGCACGCGCTGTCGGGCTTCAGTCTGCGATTGACCCAGGAGACGGGGGGCCGGGTGACGATCGACCGCGGGACGGGAGCGCTGCTGCGGGCGATCGCCGACGCGGCGCCGGTGGAGCATCGGCTCGCGACCCCGGTCACCGGGATCGTCCGCAGTGGCGATCACGTCGAGGTCCACACCGGTGGCGGCGGGGGCCTGCGCGCCGGCATGGTCGTCGTCGCCGTCCCGCTGAACACGCTCCCGGCGATCGCCTTCGAGCCGCGGCTGTCGGAGGACAAGCGGCGGGCGATCGCCCTCGGGCAGGCGAGCCGCGGGATCAAGGTGATGATCCGGGCGCGCGGAGAGCCGGTGGCGCAGAACGCGATCGCCCCGGGCCACGCGTTCGGCTACCTCGACACCGAGGCGCTCGATGCAGATGGGACACAAATCCTGATCGGCTTCGGCCCGGACGCCGAGCGCTGCGACGTCGCCGATCTGGCCGGGATGCAGCGTCAGCTCGACGCGATCCTTCCCGGCTACGAACTGCTCGACGCCACCGCCCACGACTGGCTCGCGGATGAGTTCTCGCGCGGGACGTGGGCGATCCACCGGCCAGGCTGGTACGAGCACCACCACGCGGCGATGCGGCGCCCGGAGGGGCGGCTGGTGTTCGCCGGGTCCGACCTGGCCGACGGATGGGCCGGGTTCATCGACGGGGCGATCGAGTCGGGACTGCGGGCCGGCGCCGCCGCGGCGGATCTCAGCCGCTGACCGGGGTGGGCGCGGGCCGGGTCATCCGCGCCAGGCCGCTCTGAAGCGAGTCGGCGAGCTGCTCGAGCTCGGCACGGCCGATCTCCTCGGCGAACAGGTACGGGAGCTCGATCAGGTCGGTGCCGAGCCCCTCCCGGAGCCGCTCGAGCTGCTCGCGCTGGGCCTGCGCCCGCGCGTGCTCGGACAGCGCCGCCCGCAGCGCCGCGCCGGCGAGCGGCGATCGCGCCTGGTCGCGCGCCGCGTGCAGGCGGACGACGTCCGCGGCGCTGAACCGCTCGGGATAGCAGGCGTTGACGATCGTCGCCGCAAGCGGCAGGTCGTCCTCGGCGAGCGCGTCGCGCAACCAGAGCGTCTCGTTCACCGGCATCTCCTCAGCGGTGGCGACGGCGACGATCGTCGTGAACGTGGGATCGGCGATCGTCGCGGCGATCGTGCTCGCCTGATGCGCGATCGGCCCCACACGGGCGATCTCGGCGAACGTTCGCGGCGTCCTGAGGATGCCGACGCCATGCCCGGCGGCGGGAGAGTCGACGATCACCAGGTCATAGACCCCGGCGCCGTCGGTTCGCCGCTCGAGCTGGGCCAGCTCCCACACCTTGCCCATCGTCAGCAGCTCGCGCATCCCGGGCGTCGCCATGGCGAACGCGTGAAACAGCCGGCTCGAGCCGAGCACCTGGCCGACCGACCCGGTCTTGACCCGGAGATACTCCTCCATCGCCCGCTGGGGATCGATCGAGATCGTGAACAGGTCGTGGGCGAGCTCCACCTCCTCGAACGTGTCTCCGGACTGGCCGAACGCCTCCCGAACCCGCTCCTGGCTGGCGACTTCGGCGACGATCGTGCGCCGGCCGCCGCGGGCGGCGACCAGGCCGAGCGCAGTGGCGACGGTCGACTTGCCGACGCCCCCCTTTCCGGTGACGAAGATCAGGCGACGCTCCAGAAGTCCGGGCACAGCCATCAGACCATAGCCAGGGGCGCTGACCGGGCGTTTCGGTGCACGCCCGATGCCCGCGGCGGCGGCGTGTCCCAAAACGCCCGGCCCCCGGACGCTGCGGGGCACGCCCTCCCCGACCGACGCACGCTTGCCCCGACACGCCCGCTGGAGGCGGGGCCGCCGCCGCGGGAGCCGGCCCGCAGTGACGAGACGGGACCGGCCGGGCTCATAAACCCCGGCCGGGCAGAGGATTTCCCTCCCGGCGTGCGAATACAGCCGCGTACGAGTCCCCGATCACATCGGAGCCAGAAGCCAATGCCCACGGTGATTGCGTTCGCCAACCAGAAGGGCGGCGTCGCCAAGACCACGACAACACTGAACCTCGCCGTGGCCTTCGCCGAGGAAGGGCACCGCGTGCTGGCCTGCGACATGGACCCGCAGGGCAACCTGACGATGTCGCAGGGGATCGATCCCGACACGTTGGACAAGTCGATGTACGACGTGCTCGTGCATCACATCTCGATCCGCGAGGTGATCCGCAAGCGTGAGGTCGACGTGGCCTGTGCGTCGATCGATCTCGCCGGCGCCGAGATCGCGATGTCGACGATGATCGGCCGGGAGCGGTCGCTCGAGAAGGCGCTCAAGGAGGTTGCCGACGACTATGACTTCGTCTTCATCGACACCCCGCCCAGTCTCGGGCTGCTGACGATCAACGCCCTGACCGCCTCGAACAAGGTGATCGTCCCCGTCCAGTGCGAGTATCTCTCCATGCGCGGGTTGATCCAGCTCCAGAACACGCTCGGGATGATCAAGGAGAACCTGAACCCCGAGGTGGAGATCGAGGGGATCCTCCCGACGCTCGTCGACCTGCGCACGCTTCACGCCAAGGAGGCGATCGAACTGCTCGAGGAGAACTTCGGCGATCGCGTTTTCGCCTCCCGGATCCGAAAGACCGTGCGTTTTGCGGAAGCTCCGGTCAAGGGCATGTCCGTACTGAAGTACGATCCCGACGGTTTGGCCGCACACGCCTATCGGCAGCTCGCCAAGGAGGTCCTCGCAAATGGCAACCGGTAAGCGCGCGAGCATGCGAGAGGGACCGCTGGCCGATCTGTTCCGCAAGACCGCCAACGAGAACGCGCCGGCGTCCGACGACCCCACCACGGCCCCCGCGCCTGATCCCTCGCTGACGCCCGCGCCCGATCTGTCGGCGACGCCCGCCGTGGAGCCGTCCGTCCCCCCGGTGGCGCCGGCCCAGGCCGAGCCGGCCCCGCCCGCGGCGCAGTCACCCCGCCGCTTGACCCCGCACCCGTCGCTCGAGGCCGACGCCCACACCCCGGAGCCCGCCGAGCCCGCCGAGCGTCCCATCCCGTCGGCGCACGATCGGCTGCGCCAGGCGTTCTCCGCCGACATCCCCGAGAACGTGCTGGAGCCCTCGACATCGCCCGCGCCGCCGGCCGACGTGTACGCCCGGGCCGACCGCGAGCTCGACGTCTTCCCGCCCCCGACGACAGTCGGCCAGCCCGTCCTGCGGGTCGTCGGCGTCGGTGGCGCCGGGGTCAATGCCGTCAACCGGATGGTCGAGGCCGGCGTCGCCGGCGTCGAATTCCTCGCCATCAACACCGACCTGCAGTCGCTCCAGCTGTCGGCCGCCGACGAGACGCTGCATATCGGCGAGGCGGTCACCCGGGGGCTCGGCTCCGGCTCGGACCCCGACCTCGGGCACCGCGCGGCGCGCGACGAGTACGACCGGATCAAGGCGATGCTGCGCGGCTCGGACATGGTGTTCATCGCCGCCGGAGCCGGGGGTGGCACCGGAACCGGCGCGGCACCGGTGGTCGCCCATATCGCTCGTGAGCTCGGCGCCCTGACCGTCGGCATCGTCACCCGCCCGTTCCAGTTCGAGGGCTCCCGCCGGCGTGACCAGGCCGAGGCCGGGATCGCCGCTCTCGCCGAGGCGGTCGACACCCTCATCGTCGTCCCCAACAACCGCCTGCTGTCGGTGCTCGACCGCGGCGTCTCGATGGTCGAGGCGTTCCGCGTCGCCGACGACGTTCTGCGCCAGGGCGTGCAGGGGATCTCGGACCTGGTCACCCTCCCGGGGCTGATCAACCTGGACTTCGCCGACGTTCGCACGATCATGTCCGAGGCAGGCACCTCGCTGCTCGGAATCGGCATGGGCACCGGCGAGCGGCGGGCGATCGACGCCGCCGAGCAGGCCGTCGCGTCGCCGTTGCTGGAGACGAGCATGGAGGGGGCGCGCTCGATCCTGCTCTCGATCACCGGCGGTCGCGACATCTCCCTCTGGGAGGTCAACGAGGCGGCCAAGGCAGTGGCCGAGGCCGCCCACCCGGACGCGAACATCATCTTCGGGGCGATGGTCGACGACAAGCTCGAGGACCAGGTGTGGATCACGGTCGTGGCCACCGGGTTCGGCGACGAGCGCCGAGCGCGGCGCGACGAGGACCCCATGGCGGACTGGCCGCGGGCGGACGAGCGCTCTCGCCGTCCCCTGCGCGAGCCCGCCGGCGAGCCACGGGTGACTCGAGCCCGCCCCTCCCGGCGTGGCTCCGAGCTTGACGTCCCGGAATTCATCCCTCGCCGCTGACGGCCGATAACCGGCGCCTGGCGGCGTCCTCGGGTGCTCGCGTACGAAGTACGCGTCGCACCCTGCGTCCTGGGCACGCTTGGTTCTCTGCCGTCAGTCTCTGATTCCCTGTAGCGGTGACTCGACCTGGCTCGCAGCTCGGCGTCGTCGCCGCCGGGCACCCGGTCAGCGCCCGTGCGGGCGCGGACGCGATGCGCGACGGCGGCAACGCCGTCGACGCGGCGCTCGGGGCGATGCTGGCCTCGTTCGCGTGTGAGCCGCTGCTCACCGGGCTCGGGGCCGGGGGGTACATGCTCGTCGTCTCGCCCGAGGATCCGGAGCCGATCCTGCTCGACTTCTTCGTCGAGGCGCCCGGGCGGGGGTTCGACGCCGCGCAGCGCTGCGAGCTGATGCCGGTGCGGATCTCGTTCGGCGACGCGATCCAGGTGTTCAACATCGGCGCGGCGTCGGTCGGCACGTTCGGGATGCCAGCCGGGGTGTGCGAGGCGGCCCGCCGGTTCGCCCGGCTGCCCCTGGCGCGACTCGTCGCGCCGGCGGCGGCGCTCGCCCGCGAGGGCGTGCCGCTCAACGCCCAGCAGGCGTACATCGTCGAGATCCTGGGGGCAATCGTCACCGCGAATCCGGAGGCGGCGGCGCTGTTCGCGCCCGGTGGCGTGCTGCTGGCTGCCGGCCAGCGGATGCGCCAGCCCGAGCTCGGCGATGCGCTGGAGCGGCTCGGCGCCGAGGGCGACGCGCCGTTCTATGCCGGAGACATCGGCGCCGCGATCGTCAGCTGGCTGGGGGAGCGCGGGGGCTCGGTCACTCACGCGGACCTGATGGCGTACGAGGTCATCGACCGCGAGCCGGTCCGGGTCGCCTACCGCGGCCGCGACGTCCTCACCAACCCGCCGCCGTCGGCCGGCGGGATCCTCATCGCGCGGGCGCTGGCGATGCTCGACCGGACCCCCGGGCCGCCCTCGGTCACGGAGGTCGTGGACGTCATGGAGCGCACGCAGAGCGAGCGCACGCCCGAGTTCCTCGCCGGGCTCGGTGACCCGGGATTCGTCGAGCGCTTCCTGATGCGCCCGGCCGGGCGACTCGGCTCGACCACCCACATCGCCGCGCTCGACCGCGACGGCTGGGCATGCTCGGTCACGTGCTCCAACGGCTCGGCGTCCGGGGTCGTCGTCCCCGGCACGGGTGTCCACCTCAACAACATGCTCGGCGAGCAGGACCTCAACCCGCTCGGCTTCCACCGCCACCCGCCGGGGCGGCGGCTGCCGAGCATGATGGCGCCGACGATCGTCCTCCGTGAGGGGGCCGCCGAGCTGGCGGTGGGCAGCGCGGGCTCCAACCGGATCCGGTCCGCGATCCTGCAGACGATCATCCACGCGATCGACGACGGCCTCGCCGCCCAGGAGGCGGTCGACGCGCCGCGGGTCCATTTCGAGGACGGCGTCGTCTACACCGAGCCCGGCACGGACGCGGACGCGCTCGTCCGCGCGGGCCGCTCGCTCGGCCCGTTCCGCGAGCGCAATCTCTTCTTCGGCGGCGTCCAGGCGGTGGCGCGGGACGGCGCCGGGCAGTTCTCCGGGGGTGGGGATCCACGCCGGGGCGGGGCCGCGGTCGTGGTGGGGGCGTGACCGCAGGCCACTTCCGGCGCGCTCCGGTGACCGTCGCGATGGTGCTGGCCGCGGTCGCGGTCCTCGCCGGGTGCTTCGACGTGCAGTCGTCCGATCTGTTCCTCCTCACGCGCACCGGCCCCGCCCGCAAGCTGACGCTGCTCGTCAACAACTCCGGCACGCTGAGCTGCAACGGCGCCAAGGCGAAGACGATCTCGAGCGCGATGCTCATCCAGGCGCGCGACCTCGCCGTCGACCTCACCAAGGACGCCACCGACAAGCTGACGATCCCCGCGTCCCCGACAACCGTGAACTACTTCCGGGTCAAGTTGCAGCAGGGCACGGTCTCGTTCCCGGACCGCGCCGCCCACACCCAGAAGGCTCTGGCCGAGGCGGAGCTCTTCGCGCTCGCCGCCGCGCAGCAGGTTTGCGGCCTGCGCGGATGAGACGCCTCACAGGCTGACTTAGCCCGGGGTTTACCTTCGGGCGGCTACCCTTGCACCGCTTCGTGCTCTCCTTCGCCGCCCAGCATCTCATCACCACGTTCCAAGCGATCGTCCTCGGGGCGCTCCAGGGAATCACCGAGCTCTTTCCTGTCTCGAGCCTCGGCCACACCGTGCTGTATCCGACGCTGTTTCGCTGGGGCAACATCGTCGCCTGGCAGTCGCAGCCCGAGTCGCCGTGGCTCGCCTTCGTCGTCATGCTCCACGTCGGGAGCGCCGTCGGACTGCTCATCTACTTCTGGCGCGACTGGGTGGCGATCATCCGGGCGTTCTTTGCGACCCTGGGCAAGCGGCGGATCGAGACCGCGACGGAGCGGCTGGCGTGGCTGATCATCGTCGCCACGATCCCGGTCGGGATCCTCGGCCTTCTCCTGGAGAAGCTGATCCGCGAGGCGCTGGCCAAGCCGCTGTCGGCGGCGATCTTCCTGATCGTCAACGGGTTCATCCTGCTCGGCGGCGAGCGCTACCGGCGCCGTGCCGAGGTGCGGGAGCTGGCACGCCGCGAGGGCCTCAATCCCGAGGGCTACCGGTCCCTGGACACGATGGAATACCGCGAGGCCGCCGTGATCGGCGCCGCTCAGACGACCGCGCTGATCGCCGGGATCAGCCGTGATGGGGTGGTGATGACGGCCGGCCTGGGGCGCGGGATGGACAACTCCGACGCCGCCCGTTTCGCCTTTTTGCTGGCGACCCCGCCGATCCTCGCCGCCGGCGTGTTCAAGATCGGTGATCTCACCGGCGCCAACGGCAACGGGATCCGCGGTGCCGCGGTGATCGCCGCGATCTGCGCCGCGATCACCGCGGTGATCTCCGTCCATTTCCTCACCCGGTACTTCAAGCGCGGCAACCTGCGGCCGTTCGGGCTCTACTGCATCGCGTTCGGCGTGTTCATGGTCCTGTTCATCGCGATCGTCGGCAGCCCCGTCTCGTAACGGGGTGCCCGCGCGCAAGCGGCGAGGTCAGCCGAACCGGACCTTGCCGTTGGAGCGCGCGCGGGCCTGGGCGCGGTCGACGAAGTCGAGCCGCTTGGTCGCCGCGCGGAACAGGCGCGTCACCAGTCGCAGGCGGGCGTTCTCGGACCGCAGGTCGAGCAGTCCCTGCTTGGCGTCGGGCCCGAAGTCGACGGTCGCCGCCATGTCGTAAGCGCCCATCGCGTCGAGCTCCTCGCTCTCGGGCTCACGATCGGTGGCTCGCTTGACGAGGTCGGCATACGCGGCGCGGGCGTCATCGGCGAGCTTGGGATCGGGGTCCTCCGGACCGTCCTCGATGAAATCGATCACGCCCGCCGGGTACGGCAGGTGGCTCTGGCGCTCCAGCACCCGGAACGGGCGCGTGCCCCGCGCCAGCAGATTCATCCGTCCGTCGTCCATCCGCTCCAGGACGCGATCGATCTCGCACGCGCAGCCGATCTCCTTCAGTCCGTCGTCGGACATCCACACGATCCCGAACTCGGTGCCCGCGTCCAGGCACTCGCCCATCATCGTCTTGTAGCGCTCCTCGAAGATGTGCAGCGGCACCAGCTCTCCGGGGAGCGCCACCAACCCCAGCGGGAACAGCGGGAAGTCCTGAGCGACCTCGTCGGCCATGGCCAGAGTCTAGGCCCCGGCATCACCCGCCGACCCAGGCTCGGGGCCTACACCTTTCGCGCCGTGACCAGGAGGTTGTAGAAGATCGCCGGGGGCAGCCGCGGCTCGAGCAGCCGCTCGTCGAGGCGCTGCAGGAGCAGATAGCCGTGAAACGCGTACTGGCGCCACAGGTCGGGCACGTCATCGGGATCGGCGCAGGCCTCGAGCCCCCGGTTGAACCATCCGAACCAGTTGGCGGTCAGCTCCTCGCCGCGCACCGTGACGTCGACGAACCCGGCTCGGTCGGCGTAGCGCGACAGGTCAGAGGGCTCGAACGCGTGGATGTCGACGAACCGCTCGAGCTCGTGGTCCACGTCACAGGCGCCTCGGCCGTTCACCGCACCCGGCCGCGACACCGGCCCGGCGCGCAACAGCCGGCGCCACGCCGGACCGAGCGCCGCCGCCGCGCGCTTGGGCACCGACGCGATCCGGTCACCGAGCCGCGACGGCTCGCCGGCGAACACGATCCGTCCACCGGGGCGCAGCACCCGGTGAAACTCACCGAACGCGCGCCGCAGGTTCGGCAGGTGGTGCAGGACGGCGTGGCCAACGACGAGGTCGAAGCTGGCGTCGGCGAACGGGAGCGACTCCGCGTCGGCGCGCGCCGTCCTCACCTCGAGTCCGAGCCGCTGGGCGTTGCGGCGCAGCGTGGTCATCATGCCCGGCGAGATGTCGGTGCAGGTGGCCTGCGCGACGACTCCCGCCTGCAGCAGGTTCAGCGTGAAGTACCCGGTGCCGGCGCCGATCTCCAGCGACCGGTCATAGCCGTCGTCGAGCTCGGGGCCGAGCAGCTTGCGCAGCTTGCCGAGCACCTGCCGGCGGCCGATGTCGCCGAAGTCGATTCCCCACTTCGTGTCGTAGCCGTCGGCGGCCACGTCGTGGTACCGGGTGTTGACCTCGCGGATCTGGTCCGCGGTGCGCACTGCCGCCATCGCGGGAGCCACATTACCCTGTCGCGCGGTGCCGTCGACCGTCCACGTCCAGCGCGATCAGCCCCCCGGCGTGCCCGCGCTGGCGCTCACCGGCGAGCGGACGCTGCCCGACGTTCCGGCCGAGAACTACTGGTACCGCCGGCACCTGGCCGTCTACGAATGGATCGGCGCGCGGGTCATCGGACGGCGGGTGCTCGACATGGCCTGCGGCGAGGGATACGGCTCCGAGGTACTCGCGCGCGGAGCCGCGGCCGTCGTCGGCGTCGACGCCAACCCCGAGACCCATGAGCACGCCCGGCTGCGCTACACGCGTCGGAACCTCACCTTCGAGCGCGGGCTCGTCGAGACCGCCGGAACCCCCGGGGCCTACGACGACGTCGTGTTCCTACAGACGATCGAGCATGTGCACGATCCGACCCGGGTGCTCGGCCATCTGCGGTCGCTGCTTGCGCCGGGCGGGGTCGTGTACGTCTCGACGCCCAACGTGCTCACGCTCGCGCCGCCGGGCGCCGAGAAGTCGGGCAACCCGTGGCACGTCCGGGAGTACCGGGCCGCCGAGTTCGCGCAGCTGTGCCGCGCGGTGTTCGCCGACGTCCGCCTGCTCGGGCTGTTTCACGCCCGCAAGCTGCGCCTCCACGAGCTCGCCCTCGCGTGGGGCTGGGACGCGGCCCATGCCCGGCTCGGGATCACGCAGCGGTTCTATGACCGGTTCACCCCCGCGATCGCGTCCGACGACTTTACGTTGCGCCCGGCGCGACTCGAGCGCGCGCTCGACTTTCTCGCCGTGTGCCGCGCGGTGGCATAGCCGGCGGTGAGCGGTGGACGGCGAGCTGGCAATCGTCCTGCACACCCACATGCCCTACGTCGAGGGCTTCGGCACGTGGCCGTTCGGCGAGGAGTGGCTGTGGGAGGCGATCGCCACGAGTTACCTCCCGCTGCTCGACGTGCTCGATCGCGGCACCGGTACGCCGCTGACGCTGTCGCTGACCCCGGTGCTGTGCGATCAGCTCGAGCATCCGGGGGCGGTGGCGCGGTGTGCGCGGTTTCTGCGCGAGATCCGTCCCGAGTCGCATCGGCGCGACGCCCGCGAGCTCGAGACCGCCGGCCGTCCGGCGCTCGTCGCCGAGCTGGAACGCTCGGCCGCGGAGTACGCCGCCGCGGCCCAGCGGCTCGAGGCGCTCACCGCCGGCGCCGGCCTGCTCGCGGCGCTCGCCCGGCACGCCGGCTGGACCTCGGCGGCGACCCACCCGATCCTGCCGCTGCTCGCCGCCGACGCCGGCGCGGCGCTGCAGGTGCTGACCGGGATCGCGTCTCACCGGCGTCGCATCGGCGCCTGGCGCGGCGGCTTCTGGCTGCCCGAGTGCGCCCACGCCGGCTGGCTGCACCCCGTGCTCGTCGACGCCGGCGTCCGTCACACCTGCGTCGAGCTGACCGGCGTCTTCGGACTCGGCGACGCCCGCCACCTGACCCCGCTGGCGCCCGCCGCCGGTCCGGTGCTGTGGCCGATCGATCGCGCGATCATCGCCCTCGTCTGGGGGGCTCAGGGCTATCCCGCCGGGGCCGCGTACCGCGACTACCACCGCTACACCACCCACCGCCATCGCGTGTGGGGCAACGACGGCGCGCCCTACGACATCGCGCGGGCGCTGGCGCAGGCACGCGCCGACGCCCGCGACTTCGTGGCGCGCGTGCGGGCGCGGGTCGCGGCGGGCGGGATCTGCGTCTGCGCGCTGGACACCGAGCTGCTCGGCCATTGGTGGTACGAGGGGGTGAGCTGGCTCGAGGCCGTTCTGGACGAGGCCGCCCGCCAGGGCCTGCGCCTGACGACGCTCGACGA
Source organism: uncultured Solirubrobacteraceae bacterium (assembly GCA_963731395.1). GTDB lineage: Bacteria > Actinomycetota > Thermoleophilia > Solirubrobacterales > Solirubrobacteraceae > Palsa-465. Next base: position 77,539 of record CAVSVH010000011.1, on the reverse strand, counting down.
CGCGCTGGAGCGCCACCATCCGGCGCCGGCACCCGCGAGGCTCCCCGTCACGACATGGGGAGAGGGCGGGGACCTGCGGACGTGGAGCGGGCCCCAGGTGGCCGACCTCGCGTGGCAGGCGCGCGGCGCCGAGCTGCGGGTCCTCGCGTTGCACCCGCATCCGCCGCCGCGGGCACTGCGCGAGCTGCTCGCGCTCCAGTCCAGCGATTGGGCGTTTCTCGCCACCCGTGAGCTCTCCGGCGATTACCCGCGGCGGCGGGCGCAGGCGCACCAGACCGCGCTGCGCCAGGCCCTCGCCGGCGACGCGGCGGCGGGCGATCCGGCGCTGCGGGGGCTGGCGCCGGACCTGACCGGCTGGGGGTGAGCCGGCCGGCGCTACCCCCAGCGCAGCGTGCGCGGCGCGTCGCGCATCCGGATCAGCTTGGCGGGAATGCCGCCGACGACCGCGTTCGGCGCGACGTCGCACGTCACCACCGAGCTCGTGCCGATGACCGAGTTCTCGCCGACGGTGACGCCGCGCAGCACGCACGCCCCGTAGCCGATCCAGACGTTGTGGCCGATGTTGACATCGCGCTTGTAGATGCCCTGCTCGCGGATCGGCCGCTCCACCTCGACCATCCCGTGGTCGAAGTCGATCATCATCGCGCGGTCGGCGATGATGCACTCGCGGCCGATCGAGATGTGCTGGAACGCCGAGATCGTGCACTCCTGGCCGAGCACCGACTTGGCGCCGATGCGCAGCTCGCCCTCGTGGACGCGAACCTTGCAGTCGTGGCCGATCCATGACCAGCGGCCGAGCGTGACGGTGGCATCCCGGCCGATCTCGAACTTCACCCCGGGGCAGACGAAGCACATCCCGTCGGTGCGCAGCCGCCCGCGCCAGCGGACCTTCAGCCACACCCAGCGCAGGAGCAGCCGCAGATACCCGATCGTCAGCATGTGGTTGGCGCGGGCGAACCTCAGGAACGTCAACGGCCCGCCGTGCAACGGCGGGGGATCGCTGTGGACGACGGCCCGGGGCGGGGGCGCGGCCAGCCGTGGCCGCTCGATGTCCTGGGTGCCGGCCGAGCGCACGGGTGGATCGTATGCGCTCTCGCGTGCAGCTGGCATCATGGCGGGCCGCCGATGAGCCCGACCGACCCAACCCTCGCCCAGCGGCTGCTCGACGGTGATCGCCGTGCGCTCGCCCGGGCGATCTCGCTGGTGGAGAACGATGATCCCGAGGGGTGGGAGCTGGTGCGCGCGGTGTACCCGAAGACGGGCCGGGCGGCCGTCATCGGCGTCACCGGGCCTCCCGGCGTGGGCAAGTCGACGCTGCTCGCCGCCCTCACCAAGCACGAGCGCGCGCGTGACCGAACCGTCGCGGTGCTGTCGATCGATCCCTCCTCGCCGTTCACGAAGGGCGCGCTCCTCGGAGACCGGATCCGGCTCGCCGACCACTTCCTCGATCCGGGAGTGTTCATCCGCTCGATGGCCAGTCGCGGCGCGCTCGGCGGGCTGAGCGAGGCGGCGCTCCAGGCGGCGCTGCTGATGGACGCGTCGGGCCGCGATCTCGTCCTCCTCGAGACGGTCGGGGTCGGCCAGGCCGAGGTCGACATCATCGACCACGCCGACACCGTCGTGCTCGTGCTGATGCCAGGGTCCGGGGACTCGATCCAGGCGCTCAAGGCGGGCGTGATGGAGATCCCCGACATCATCGTCGTCAACAAGGCCGACCATCCCCTGACCGACACGATGATCCGGGAGATCAAGGCGGTGCTCGCCCTCGGGCCCGCCGCCGAGTGGCCGGTCCCGATCGTCCGCACCGAGGCGGTGCGCGGCGACGGCGTCGTCGAGCTGGCGACCGCGCTCGCCGACCATCGCGCCCACATCGAGGCGCAGGGGACGCTGTCGGAGCGGCGCCGGCGCAACCTCCTCAGCGAGGTGCTGGCGATCGCCACCTACCGGATGCGGCGCGAGCTCGAGGACGCGGTGCGCGCAGACGACCACGTGCGCGAGCTGCTCGATCAAGTGGTCGCGCGCCGACTGGACCCGGCGAGTGCCGCGACGAGCATCCTCGAGCGTCAGGCCGAGCAGCAGCTGAGAAGCTGAGCGCCGAACACCCCCACCGCGATCGTGTCCGCGCCGGTCGCCAATGGCTGCACCATCGTCGCCGCGACGCTCACCGCGCGCCACGTTACTACCATTCCAGACCCTCGCCAGCGATCTCGGAGGAGACCGAATGCCCAAGACTGTGATCCTCTCGGCTGCACGCACGCCGATCGGCAAGCTCGGCGGAGGGCTCGCCTCCCTCGACGCCACCGAACTCGGGGGCACCGCGATCAAGGCGGCGCTCGAGCGCGCCGACGTCGCCCCCGACCAGGTGCAGCACGTGATCATGGGGCAGGTGCTGCAGGCCGGCCAGGGCCAGATCCCGTCGCGGCAGGCGCAGATCAAGGCTGGAATCCCGAAGGACATTCCCTCGGAGACGATCAACAAGGTGTGCGCGTCGGGCATTCGGGCGGCGGGAATCCTCGATGCGGCGATCCGCGCCGGCGATCTCGACGTCGCCGTCGGCGGGGGGATGGAGTCGATGTCGAAGGCGCCGTACATGCTCAAGGAAGCGCGGTTCGGCTTCCGCATGGGCGACGGCAAGGCGATCGACGCGATGCTCAGCGATGGCCTCACCAACCCGTTCTCGGGCAAGCACATGGCCCAGGAGGCGAGCGAGGTCGCCGCAGAGCTCGAGATGACCCGCGCCGACATGGATCGCTGGGCGCTGCGTTCCCACGAGCGGGCGATCGAGGCCACCGATGAGGGCCGGCTCCCGGAGGAGATCGTCGCGGTCACCGTGCCCGGGAAGAAGGGCGACACGGTGGTCGAGGTCGACGAGTCGCCGCGCCGCGACGCGAGCCTGGAGACGATGGCCAAGCTGCCCCCGATCTTCCTCAAGGACGGCACCCACACCGCGGGCAACTCCCCGGGCGTCAATGACGCCGGCGGCGCGCTCGTGCTCGCGTCCGACAGCTGGGCGAACGCCAACGGCAAGACGGTGCTGGCGACGATCATCGCCCAGGGCCAGGTGGCCGACGATTTCCCCTACCTGGCGCGGACTCCGGCCAAGGCCGCCAAGCAGGCGCTCGAGAAGGTGGGGATGAGCGCCGAGGACATCGACCTGTGGGAGATCAACGAGGCGTTCGCCTCGGTGACGCTGAATTCGATCCGGATGCTCGGGATCGACGAGGACAAGGTCAACGTCAACGGCGGCGCGGTCGCCCTCGGCCACCCGATCGGCGCCTCGGGCGCCCGCATCCTGGGCACCCTCGTGCTCGAGCTTCGCCGCCGCGGCGGTGGCCTCGGCTGCGCCGCGATCTGCTCCGGCGGTGGCCAGGGTGACGCCGTGATCGTGGAGGTCAATGGCGGCTGACGGACCGGCCGCGGGCGCCGCCGGCGACGCCGGCGGCGCCGCCTTCTTCGACCTGGACAAGACGCTGATGCAGGGCTCCTCGGCGTACCAGTTCGGGCGCGCCGCCTACCGGGCCGGCCTGCTCAGCCGCCGCCAGCTCGTCGCCGACGGGCTCGCGGATCTCGTCTTCCGCCTCCGGGGAGCGACCGACGCCGATTCGGCGGCGCTGCGGCGGCGGATCGCGGCGTCGCTTCAGGGCCGGCGGGTGGTCGACATGGAGCGGCTCGGCGCCGATGTGCTCGCGCGCATCCTCCCGCGCATGTATCCCCAGATGCTGACCCTGGCCCACGAGCATCAGGACGGCGGCCGCCGCGCCTACATCGTCACCGCCGCCTCCCAGGAGCTGGCCGAGATCCTCGCCCGGGTGATCGCGTTCGACGGTGGCATCGGATCCGACGTGTCCGAGGTCGTCGATGGCGTGTACACCGGCCGCCCGACCGGCGACTTCGTCTACCGCGGCGGCAAGGCGCGGGCGATCGAGGCGCTGGCCGATCGGGAAGGGATCAACCTGAGCGCGTCCTACGCCTACTCGGACTCCGAGTCCGACCTGCCGATGCTGGAGGCGGTCGGCCACCCGGTGGCGGTCAATCCCGACGGCACGCTCGCCCGGATCGCCCGCGAGCGGGGCTGGGACGTGCTGCGCTTCGACCGCCTCGGTCGCCGCCTGAAGGCGGTCGCCGCCCTCGGCGCGGCGGCCGGCGCCGGCGGCATCGGCGGCGTCGCCGTTGTGAGGCGGCGCCACTACAATCTCCGCGCCAGAAGCGATGCCCTCCTCCGATAAGAAGATCCGGGTCGTGGTCGCCAAGCCCGGCCTCGACGGCCATGACCGCGGCGCCAAGATCATCGCCCGCGCCCTGCGCGACGCCGGCATGGAGGTCATCTACACCGGGCTGCACCAGACGCCCGAGCAGATCGTCGAGACGGTGATCCAGGAGGACGCCGACGCCGTCGGCCTGTCGATCCTGTCCGGGGCCCACATGACGCTCGTCCCGCGGATCATGGAACTGCTCTCCGAGCAGGGCGTCGACGATGTCGTGGTCACCGTCGGGGGGACGATCCCGTCCGACGACGTCGACGAGCTCAAGTCGCTGGGCGTGGCCGAGGTGTTCACGCCGGGGGCGTCCACGCAGCAGGCGATCGACTTCATCCGCGGCGCCGTCCGCGCCTGACGACAGTGGGCCGGCGAGTCGGTTCCGCGGCCCCCGCACTCCTGCGTGACGACGACCGATTGACTCGTCAGTCAACCAGTATGATCAGCCAACATTCCCAGCGAGACCACCGTGAGCACGCGGGCCCGACGCCCCGCGCAGGACATCGATTGGAGGCCACACTTTGAAGATTTGCGTCCTGGTGAAAGAGGTCCCGGACGCCGCCGTCGAGAAGCGGATCAATCCCTCGACGGGGCGCATGGACCGATCGGGAGAGCGGAACCTCAACCCGTATGACACCCACGCGATCGAAGCCGCGATGCAGATCCGCGAGGGTGGGGCGGCCGAGGTCGACGAGATCGTGGCCGTCACGATGGGTCCGGCGACCGCCACCCGGGCACTGCAGAAGGCGGTCTCGCTGGGGGCTGACCGGTCGGTGCATCTCTCCGACGACGCCCTGGCGGGATCCGATGTCGCCGCCACCGGCTACGCGCTGTCCAAGGCGCTGGAGTCCGAGGCACCCGACCTCGTCCTGCTCGGCCAGCAGTCCGACGACGGCGAGTGCTACACGATCGGCGCGGTCGTCGCCGACCATCTGCGGATGCCGTCGCTGACCCAGGTGATCAAGATGGACCTCGCTGACAACGCGCTGACGTGCGAGCGCCAGGCGGAGTACGGCTATGACACCGTCTCGGTGGACCTGCCCGCGGTGATCTCCGTCGGCGACGCCATCAACGAGCCGCGCTATCCGTCGTTGAAGGCGATCATGGGCGCCAAGAAGAAGCCGCTGGAGACGCTCGCCGCCGGCGACGTCGGCATCGACCCCGCGCTTGTCGGCGAGGACGGCTCGCGCGTCCAGTGCGGCGACTTCCACGATCCTCCCGCCAAGGCCGCGGGCCAGATCATCGAGGACGAGGACACGAACGACACCGTCGAGAAGATCGTCGCGTGGCTCGACGAAAGGAAGCTGATCTAGTCATGCCCGATGTTCTGACCTACGTTCTGCACTACGAGGGCGAGCTGAACAAGAACTCGCTCGGCGCGGTCTCCGAGGGCGCGGCCCGCGCCGCGGAGATTGGCGGCGAGTGTCACGCAGTTGTCGTCGGCGGCGACGACCTGACCGACGAGCTGTGCCAGACGCTCGGGGAATACGGAGCGACGAAGGTGTTCCGCGCTCGAGGCCCGGAGGGCCTGGCCCAGCCGGTCGTCGATGTGATGGCGAGGGTCATCGATGAGGGCGGCCACGGCTATGCCCTGTTCGGCGGTGGTCTGCTCGGCTTCGAGATCGGCGCCGGGCTGGCCGCTCGCAAGCACGCCGGCGTGACGATGGAGGTCACCGCGATCAAGGCCGACGACGGCGAGCTCGTCGCCGAGCGGCCGATCCTGCAGGACTCGAAGATCTCGGTGTCGCGCTACCGGGGTGACCTCGGGATCATCATCGGCCGGATCAACGCGTTCGAGGTTCGTCATGAGGGCACCGGATCCGCCGACGTGGTCGACGTCGACGTCGAGTATTCGTCCTGGTCAAACCAGGCCAGGATGGTCTCGCGCGGCGAGCAGCGCGGCGCCGACGTCGACATCGAGGGCGCCGACATCCTCGTCGCCGGTGGTCGTGGCCTCGGCAAGGCCGAGGGCTTCGAGCTCGCCGAGGCATTGGCCCAGGCGTTCGGCGGCAACGCCGCCGTCGCCGCCACCCGCGCGGTGGTCGACGCCGGCTGGTACCCCTACGCGGCGCAGATCGGCCAGACCGGGAAGACGGTGTCGCCGAAGCTGTACCTGGCGGCGGGGATCTCGGGCGCGATCCAGCACAAGGTCGGGATGCAGTCCTCGGAGAACATCGTCGCTGTCAACAAGGACGCCAACGCGCCGATCTTCGAGTTCTCCGACCTCGGGATCGTGGGCGATCTGAACAAGATCCTGCCGAAGCTGGCCGACGCGATCAAGGCCAAGAAGGGCGGCTGAGGCCGTGGCCGACAACGGCGACCACCCGCACGCGCCGAGCGAGTTCCCGCCCCCGGTCGACTCCGTCGGCGAGTTCATCAAGCGCGGGCTCGACGACGAGGACGAGCGGATCGAGGTCGGCGTGGCGATCGTCGGCGGCGGCACCGCCGGGCTGGCGTGCGCCAACCGGTTGCTCCAGCTGCTCGGCGACGATGCCGAGCTGATGGAGCGCCTCGGCGAGGTCCCCGTCGCGGTGATCGAGAAGGCGAAGACGTGCGGTGGCCACAGCCTGTCGGGCGCGGTCATGCGCCCGGAGCCGCTGCAGGAGCTGTTCCCGGAGATGTCGCGCGAGGAGTGGCGTCAGCGGCGGTTCGCGTTCGGCGAGGTGACCAAGGAGTCGGTCTACATGCTCCCGAACGCCAAGGCCAAGCTGCGGATCCCGCCGCCGCCTCCGTTCAAGAATCACGGCAACGAGGTCGTCTCGGTGGCGGCGCTGGCGCGGTTCCAGGCCGAGCAGGCGGAGGAGGGCGGCGCCTACATCCTCACCGAGACCGCGGCGACGCAGCTGATCGTGGACGACGGCCGGGTGGTCGGCGTGCGTTCGGGCGACAAGGGTCGCGGCAAGCACGGAGAGCCGCTGCGCAACTTCGAGCCCGGAACCGACATCTCCGCCCGCGTCACCGTGCTCGCCGAGGGCTGCTGGGGCCACCTCACCGGCGCGGCGATCAAGGAGTTCGAGCTCGGCGACGGCCGTGAGCCCCAGGTGTGGGAGCTCGGCGTCAAGGAGGTGTGGAAGGTCCCCAAGCCGCTGGACCGGATCATCCACACGATCGGTCCGTGGCCGCTGAAGCTGTCGGCGAAGTACGGTCAGATCGGCGGGACCTGGCTGTACCCGATGAAGGACGAGACCACCGGCGACGACCTGGTGTCGATCGGTTTCGTCGTCGACCTCGAGTACGCCGACGCCACCACGTCGCCCCATGACCTGCTCCAGCAGTTCAAGCTGCACCCGCTCGTCAGGGGGATCCTCGAGGGCGGGGAGCGCGTCGCCTGGGGCGCGAAGGCGCTGCCCGGCGGCGGCTACTGGTCGATGCCGAAGCTGTCGATGCCGGGCGCGCTGCTCGTCGGCGACTCCGGCGGCATGGTCGACACGGTCGCGCTCAAAGGGGTCCACCACTGCATCGCGTCGGGCAAGCTCGCCGCCGAGGCGATCTACCGGTCGCTCAAGGACGAGCAATCGCTGGAGGCCTACGAGCAGGCGGTCGAGGCCTCGACGATCGGCAAGGAGCTGTGGCAGGTCCGCAACACGCGCCAGCCGTTTCAGAAGGGCTTCATCCGCGGCGGCCCGCTCGTCAACCTCGCGATCGCCTCCCGCGGCCGGCTCCCGCGGGGCCGCCTCCCGTGGCATCGCAACGACCAGCGGCCGCTGTTCGTCGGCGATACACGCGAGCGGTATCCCAAGCCCGACGGCACCTACACATTCGACAAGCTCTCGAGCGTCTACATCTCCGGCAACGCCACCCGCGACGACGCCCCGAATCACATCCGGGTGCATCGCAACGTCCCCCGGGAGATCGCCGAGGCGTGGCGCTGGATGTGTCCGGCGGGGGTGTATGAGATCCCCGACGATGCCCCCGCCACCGGGTCGGTGGACGTGACCGTGAACTACACCAACTGCGTGCAGTGCGGAGCGATCACCGCCAAGGGCGGCCGCCTGACCCCGCCCGAGGGCGGCGACGGCCCGCTGTACACGATCACCTGAGCGCAGAAACCTGAAACTTCTCGGCGGCTCGGTGGTTAAGGCCGCTACGTGAATCTGCGCCGCCGCCCCGGTCTCGCCTCCGTCGCCCTCGTGGCGGTCGCGGTCGCGTGGGCGCTCTCAGCCTCGCTCGCGGATGCCGCCCCGCCGCGCGCCCAGCTGACGCAGTTTGCGTGTACGCGGGCGCTCGATCCGGCGAACCGGTCGCTGTCGGTCCAGGCGGTGACGCGTCCCCTGCCCCAGACGCGAAAGCTCGGGGTCAAGTTCGACCTGCTCGCGCGCAGCCCCGGCGCCGGTGCGTCCACGCTCGTGCGCGGGCCCGGTCTCAGCGTGTGGATCACCCCGACCAATCCGACGCTCGGGCAGCTGTCCGGCGACGTCTGGCGGCTCAACAAGCGCGTGCTCAACCTTGCGGCTCCGGCGACCTACCGGTTCCGCGTGACGTTTCGCTGGACCGGCGCCCACGGCCGGGTGCTCGGCACGGCGGTCAAGCTGAGCGCAACCTGCCGGCAGCAGGAGCTGCGGCCCGATCTGCTCGTCTCCTCGATCGCGGTCAGCCCCGTGGCGGGGCACCCCGACACGAGCCTGTACACGGCGGTGATCGCCGATCGCGGAGCCACCGGCGCCGGCCCGTTCGAGGTCCTGTTCGCCCCCGGCGACACCTCGGGGCCGACGATCGACACCGTGCCGTTCCTGGGGGCTGGTCAGAGCGAGCAGCTGTCGTTCGTCGGGCCGGCGTGCGACCCGGCGAGCCCGCCGACGGTGACGGTCGACGCCACCAGCGTCGTCGACGATGACAACCGCGCCAACAACACCCTGAGCGCGACGTGCGCCGCGTCGACCGGCTCCCGGCCGACGCTAGAATCAATACGACGATGAAGACCGAGATCCACCCCACGTATACAGAGGCCCACGTGCGCTGCACGTGCGGCAACGAATTCACGACCCGCTCGACGCAGTCAGACATTCACGTCGAGATCTGCTCGGCCTGCCATCCCTTCTACACGGGTCGCCAGAAGCTTGTCGATACCGGTGGACGGGTGGAGCGCTTCCAGCGTCGCGTCGCCAAGGGGCGGCGCAACGCGCGAGCCACCGCGAGCTAAGCCACGCATGAGCCGCGGCGGGGGCGACGGGCGCGAACTGCCGTTGACGTCCGCGCGCGACGCCCCCCTCGGCGGTCAGGCCGTCCTCGAGGGGGTGATGATGCGCGGCGTCTCCACGTGGGCGGTCGCGGTGCGCAAGCCCACCGACGAGAGCGAGCCGCGCGCCGGCACCGAACCGGGCGAGATCGCCGTCAGCTCGTTTCCGATCATCTCGCGTCCCCGGCGCCGTCGCGTGTATCGGCTGCCCGTCATCCGCGGAGTCGTCGCCCTCGTCGAGTCGCTGGGCATCGGGCTGCGCGCGCTCGGCATCTCCGCCAACGCCCAGCTGCCCGACGCCGACCAGGAGATCTCGAGCGGGGCGTGGTTCGGGACCGTGCTGTTCTCGATCGCGTTCGCCATCGGGCTGTTCTTCGTGGTCCCGGTGGGGGTGACGAGCCTCGTCAAGCACCAGCTCGGCTCCTCGTGGCTGTTCTGGCTCGTCGAGGGGCTGCTGCGCACCGCGATCTTCCTCGGGTACCTGACGCTGCTCTCACGCCTGCGCGATCTGCGCCGCGTGTTCGAGTACCACGGCGCCGAGCACAAGGTGATCTCGTGCTACGAGGCCGGCGACGAGCTCACGCCGGCCCGGGCCAAGCTCTACTCCCGGCTGCATCCCCGCTGCGGGACGAGCTTCCTGCTGATCGTCATGATCATGGCGATCTTCGTGTTCGCCCCGATCGGCCTGCCATCGTGGTGGATCCTCGTGCTGACCCGGATCGTCGGCGTCCCGGTGATCGCCGGCCTCTCGTTCGAGGTGATCAAATGGGCGGGGCGCAATCGTCGGCGCCGGTGGGTCCAGGCGATCATGTATCCCGGCCTGCAGCTGCAGAAGCTGACGACGCGGGAACCCGATCTGGACCAGCTGGCGGTATCGATCGCGGCGCTGCGGGCGATCCTCAAGGTGGAGACGCCGGGTGCGGCGTCGGCGCAGGACCTGATCGGCGTCGAGGTCGTGGCCTGATTTTTTCGGCGGCGCGTCACCGGGTAGACAAACCGGAGAAGTTCGATCCCGATCCGAAGGAGAGACATGTCCGGTGGGACGACCGATAAGGCCAAGGGCAGGATCAAGAAGGCAGCCGGCGATCTGACCGACGACGAGAGCCTGAAGAACGAGGGCAGGGTCGACGAGGCGCAGGGCTCGGTCAAGAACAAGGTGAGCGACGCCGCCGACGCGGCCAAGGACGCGGTGAACCCCGACCGCTGACCCGGAGCGCGGGCGTAGGGCTCGTCTGCGGCGCGCTCGATCGCGCCACGGAGGCGGGCTCCTACACTCGCGAAGATGATCGACGAACTCGTCGCCCAGCTTCAGAACCGCTTTGGAGAGCTCGAGGGCGAGCTATCTGATCCTGGGGTGATCTCGGACCGCGAGCGCTTCGCGGCGGCGAGCCGCGCCTACCGGGAGCTGGAGCCGGCAGCGCGTCTCGCCACCGAGTACCGCCGCGCCGCCGACGATCTGGCGGGCGCGCGCGAGCTGCTCGCCGAGGACGGTGACGACGCGGAGCTGCGAGACCTCCTCGACAGCTCCCGCGACCGGATGCAGTCGCTCGAGGAGGAGATCCGCCTCGCGATGGTCGAGCGCGACCCCAACGACGACAAGAACGTGATCGTCGAGATCCGCGCCGGCGTCGGGGGAGACGAGGCCGTGCTGTGGGCCGGCGACCTGTACCGGATGCTGACCCGCTACGCGGAGCGCCGGGGGTTCAAGGTGGAGCCGCTGGCGATCGGCGAGGGCGCTTACGTGTTCGCGATCAAGGGCGACGGCGCGTATTCGGTGTTCAAGTTCGAGGGCGGCACCCACCGCGTCCAGCGCGTGCCGGAGACCGAATCCCAGGGGCGGATCCACACGTCGACGGCGACCGTCGCGGTGCTCCCGGAGGCCGAGGACGTCGACGTCCAGATCGATCCCAACGATCTCCAGATCGACGTCTACCGCAGCTCCGGTCCCGGCGGACAATCGGTCAACACGACCGACTCGGCGGTCCGCGTCACCCACAAGCCGACCGGCGTCGTCGTCTCGATGCAGGACGAGAAGTCCCAGCTGCAGAACCGCGAGCGCGCGATGCGCGTCCTGCGCGCGCGGCTCTACGAGCGCGCCCTGGCCGAGCAGCAGGCCGAGATCGGCGCCAGCCGCCTTGCCCAGGTGGGCACCGGCGAGCGCGCCGGGAAGATCCGCACCTACAACTACGGTCAGCGGCGAGTCAGCGACCACCGGATCGGCCTGCAGGTCCACAACCTCGACGAGGTCCTGCTCGGCGAGCTCGACGAGCTGACCGACGCGCTCCAGGACGACGAGAAGCGACGCCGCCTGGGCGAGCGTGCCGCCCGCTGACGCTCTGGCCACGCGCCCCCGCACCGTCGGCCTCGCCCTCGCCGGCGCCCGTGACCGGCTGGCCGCCGCGGGGTGCGACACGCCCCGTCTGGACGCCGAGGTGCTGCTGGCCGAGGTGCTCGGGGTGGGTCGGGAGCGCCTGGTGCTCGATCGCGACGAGGCCCTGTCGCAACCCGCGGCGGCACGGTTCACGGAGTTGCTGGCGCGCCGGGCGCAGCGCGAGCCGGTCGCCTACATCCTCGGCCGGCGGGACTTCCGCCGCCTGACGCTGGCCGTCGATCCGCGGGTGCTGATCCCCCGGCCCGAGACCGAGCTGCTCGTGGAGGTCGGTCTTGAGCTGGCGCCCGGCGCGCGCGTGCTCGAGGTCGGTACCGGCAGCGGCGCCGTCGCGCTCGCGCTCAAGGACGAGCGCCCGGACCTGCGCGTGCGCGGCACCGATCTCAGCGCCGACGCGCTGGCGGTCGCTCGGGGCAATGCGCAACGGCTGGGGCTCGATGTCGATTTCGCCGTCGCCGACCTGCTCGACGCCGCGCCGGCCGACGCCGTCCTCGCGAACCTCCCGTACGTCCCCGCCGGGACGGCGCTGGCGCCGGAGATCGCGCGCTACGAGCCGGCGGGAGCTCTGTTTGCCGGGGCCGACGGGTTGGACGCGGTGCGGCGGCTGATCGCCCGTCTGCCCGGGCGGACGGTGATGCTCGCCGCGCTCGAGGTCGCTCCCGATCAGGCCGGGGCGGTGGCCGGGATGCTGGCCGCGTCCGGCTGGCGCACGGTCGACGTCCGCCGCGACCTGGCGGGAGGCGAGCGCGTTGTGGTGGGGTCGGCGTGACCGGACGCGACGCCGGGGCGTTCGAGCGCTGCATGGGCGTGGGCGGGATCGCGGTGTTCGGAGCCGACACGGTCTACGGCCTCGCCTGCGACGTCCACAACCGGATCGCGGTGGAGCGGCTGTATCGCCTCAAGCGTCGCCCGCTGGCCAAGCCCTCGGCGGTCATGTTCTTCGATCGCGACCTGGCGCTCGCGGCGCTCCCCGAGCTCGGCGATCGCACCCGCTCGGCCCTCGAGCGGCTGCTGCCGGGACCGGTGACCGTGCTGGTGCCAAACCCGGCGCGCCGGTTCCCGCTGGCGTGTGGCGAGGATCTCGCGACGTTCGGCCTGCGCGTTCCCGTCGTGGCGTCGCTTCAGGGCGTGGCGTGGCCGGTGCTCCAGTCGAGCGCCAACCTCGCCGGCGAGCCGGACGCCCGGTGCCTGGATGATGTCGCCGCGCCGATCCGCCGTGCCGCCGACCTGGTGCTCGACGGCGGCGAGCTGCCCGGCACGCCCTCCACCGTCGTCGACCTGCGCGGCTACGAGACCGCCGGGTCGTGGAGCATCGTCCGCGCCGGCGCGATGTCGCCGGCGGACGTGGCGGCCGCGCTCGAGCATCAGTTCCACTTCGACCCCGGCACGTATCCCGACGCGATCCGGGGCGAGATCCCCGCCTATGACCGGCTGCAGGACGAGGTGGCGGAGGCGTCGGGCAGCGGTGCCCGCCGGATGCTGGAGCTCGGCACCGGCACCGGGGAGACGGCGCGCCGGCTGCTTGCACGTCATCCGGACGCTCACCTCGTCGGCGTCGATGAGAGCCCCGGGATGCTCGCCCAGGCGCGGCGCACGCTGCCGGCCGACCGGGTCTCGCTCCAGGTCGGGGCGATCGAGGAGCCGCTCCCGGCGGGGCCGTTCGACCTGGTGGCGAGCGCGCTGTGCGTGCACCATCTCCCGGGCGCGGCGAAGCGCGGCCTGTTTCACCGGGTGCGGGCCGCGCTGGCGCCGGGCGGCCGGTTCGTGCTCGCCGATGTGATCGTGCCCCGTGACATTGCGGCGGCCGGGGTCCCGCTGTCGGACGGATTCGATCATCCCAGCCCGCTGCCCGACCAGCTGGACTGGCTCGCCCAGACCGGCTTTCACGCGCGCGTTGTGTGGGAGCACGACGACCTCGCGGTCATCGTCGGGGACGTGCCGCGAGCGTCGGTAGGATCACCGGGATGAGCCCCGAGCTGCCGCCCGACGTCTTCAATCGTCCCCTCGCCGAGGTCGATCCCGAGATCGCCGACGTTCTCGCCCGCGAGCTCGAGCGCCAGCAGCGCACGCTCGAGATGATCGCCTCGGAGAACTTCGCCCCGGCGGCGGTGCTCGAGTGCCAGGGCTCGGTGCTCAACAACAAGTACGCCGAGGGGTATCCCGGCAAGCGCTACTACGGCGGCTGCGAGTTCGTCGACATCGGCGAGCAGCTGGCGATCGACCGGGCGAAGTCGCTGTTCGGCGCCGAGCACGCCAACGTCCAGCCGCACGCCGGCGCTCAGGCCAACACCGCCGCCTACCAGGCGCTGCTGTCGCCGGGGGACACCCTGATGGGCCTCGAGCTGTCGCATGGCGGCCATCTCACGCACGGGATGAAGATCAACGTCTCCGGGCGCCTCTACAACATCGTCGCCTACCACGTCGACCGCGAGACGTCGCTGATCGACATGGACGAGGTGGAGCGCCTCGCCCACGAGCACCGGCCGAAGATGATCGTCGCCGGCTGGTCGGCGTATCCCCGCCAACTCGACTTCCCGCGCTTTCGGGCGATCGCCGACGCGGTCGGCGCCTATCTCCTCGTCGACATGGCCCACTTCGCCGGGCTCGTCGCCGCCGGGCTGCATCCCTCGCCGGTGGCGCTCGCCGACGTCGTCACGACGACGATCCACAAGACGATCGGCGGCGGCCGTGGCGGGATGATCCTGTGCAAGGAGCAGTACGCGCGCAAGATCGACTCCGCCGTGTTCCCGGGGCAGCAGGGCGGGCCGCTGGAGCACATCATCGCCGGCAAGGCGGTGGCGTTGCGAATCGCCGCGTCCGAGGCCTTCCGGGAGCGCCAGCAGCGGACGCTCGACGGCGCCCGCGCCCTCGGCGTCGAGTTGATGGCCGCGGGCGAGGGGGTGTCGGTGCTGACCGGCGGGACCGACGTGCACCTGGTGCTCGTCGACCTGCGCGAGTCGGCGCTGGACGGCAAGCAGGCGGAGGATCGCCTGCACGCGATCGGGATCACCGTCAACCGCAACGCGGTGCCGTTTGACCCGCGGCCGCCGGCGGTGTCCTCGGGACTGCGGATCGGCTCGCCGGCCCTCGCCACTCGCGGGCTGCAGGTCGACGACTTCGTCGAGGTCGGCAAGATCATCGCCACCACGCTGGCGGCCGGCGACGGGTTCGCGGGGCGGCAGGCCGAGCTGGCCGAGCGGGTCGAGGCGATCGCCGACCGCTACCCGCTGTACGCCCAGCTGGGCGCTGCCGCGGTCGTCTGACCGCGCCGCGGGTCACAACAGCGCCGGGAAGGGGTGTCCCGGCGATCTCCCACGGCTATACGTGGTATGGCCCCTCGCCGCGAGCATGCATTCCGCGACAAAGCCAATCTGCGCCCCCAGGTTTGGTGCGTAACGCAGCCTGACGATGCATCGCGCGACACAGCCGCGGCCGGGGTCCGGGTTTGTCGCGTATTGCAGGTTGAGGGACGCGGGGCGGAGGGGCTGGCGCGGGTCGCGGGGGCGCAGCGCGGCCTGGTCCATGCCCACCAGTTGCGGGATCTCGGGATCGGACGCGGGTCGGTCGATCATCGGCTCTCGGTCGGCTCACTGCATCGCGTGCTGCCCCGGGTGCTGTCGATCGTCGACCCGGTGATCGAACCGCTCGCCGCCGAGACGGCGGCGCTCCTCTACGCCGGTGACGACTGCGTGCTCAGCCATGAGACCGCCGCGGCGCTCTGGGGGCTCATGCCCACGCCATCGGTCGTGGCCATCACCGCAGTCGGCCGCAACGTTCATCGCCAGCCCGGTCTCCGGGTCCACCGCGTCGCGGGGCTCGACATCCGCGACGCGGCCATCACGGCCGGGTTCCCGGTCACCGCTCCCGCCCGGACGCTGATCGACCTCGCCGCCCGCCTCGCCCCCCGGGACGTGGCGCGCGCGCTCAACGAGGCACGGGTGCGCAGGCTGGTCACGGATGATGACGAGCTGGGGGCTGCCATCGACCGCTGCCCGTCACGGATCGGCACCGGGCGCTTGCGAGCCCTCCTCGATGCCGAACGGGGGCCGGCGCTGACCCGGTCCGAGGCCGAGCGCCACCTGCGTCGCCTCATCGATCAGGCGCAGCTGCCGCAGCCGCGGTACAACGCCCGCCTGGAGGGCTATACCGTGGACGCGCTGTGGCCGGCGCAGCGGCTCGTCGTCGAGATCGACGGGTTCGCGTTCCACGGCCACCGCGGGGCGTTCGAGCGCGATCGGCGGCGTGATCAGACGCTCGCCGCCGCCGGCTACACCGTGGTGCGGGCCACCTGGCGTCAGCTGACGACCGAGCCGGCGGCGGTGGTCGCCCGGCTCGCGCAGGCGCTCGCCGTCGCCGGTCAGCGAACCGGGCCGGGTCGCGCAAACGGCTGAGGATCACCCCTCAGCCACCAACAGTCGGGAGCGGATGCCATGCTTGTCGGGCATGGGCTACTCGGATGCCGTGCTCTCGTTCGTGGTCGCGGCGCTGATCGCGGCGGCGCTGACCCCGCTTGCGATGCGGTTGGCGCGCCGGATCGGCGCTGTCGACCGTCCCCGCGACCGGGGGCTGTCCATACGCGAGACGCCGTTGCTCGGGGGCCTGGCGATCCTCGTGGCGGTGCTCGTGGCGAGCGCGATCTGGATGCCCGCCACCATCAAGCTTCCTCACGTCTCGCACGGGCCGCGGGGATCCGGCGGAACCGTGCACACCTGGGGATTGCTGGTCGGGGCGTGCGTGATCACCCTGATCGGGATGATCGACGACATCCGTGACCTGCCCCCCTGGGTCAAGCTGCTCGGGCAGATCGCGGCGGCGGTGATCGCGGTGGAGGCCGGAGCGGTGGTGACCGACATCACGCTGCCGTTCATCGGCGGGCTGCAGTTCCCCAACGCCGGAGGCGTCCTCACCGTCGTGTGGCTGGTGGGGATCATGAACGTCGTCAACTTCTCTGACGGAATCGACGGGCTCGCCGCCGGCATCTGCACGATCGATGGGATCGCGTTCTCGATCATCGCGTTCGACCTCGGGGTCAACGGCGCCGCGATCCTGGCGGCGCTGACCGCGGGGGCGGCCCTCGGCTTCCTCGTGCACAACTTCTATCCGGCGTCGGTGTTCATGGGCGACGCGGGGGCGAACCTGCTCGGCTACCTGCTCGGGGTGGCGGCGGTCGTCGGGTCGCTGAAGACGAACGCGGTCGTCGCCCTGATCGTCCCGCTCGTCGTGCTCGTGATTCCGTTCCTGGACACCGGCTTCGTCGTCGCCAAGCGCCTGAAGTACCGGCGCAAGCCGTGGCAGGCCGACGCGACTCACTTCCATCACCGGATGGCCCAGATCGGCTTCTCGCAGCGCAAGACGGTCGTCTACCTCTACATCTGGTCGGTCCTGATGGCCGGCCTGGCGGTGGCGCTGCGGCTGATCACCCACCACGACCGCCACCAGACCGACTGGCTCGTGTTCCTCGCCGTCCTGGCCGCCATCTGCGTGGGAGCGAGTGTCTACCTCGTCTACGTGCTGGAGATCTTCAAGTTCAAAGGGCAGCTGCGCCGCGCCGATCCGCAGGCGTCCGAGTCCGAGATCGAGGCGAAGGTCGCCAGGGACATCGAGACCGGCGAGTTCGAGAGGGTGCGGTAGCCGGCGATGGACAAGGTGAACCTCGACGGGCTGAAGTCGTTCATCACCGCCGACGGCTCGGCCATCCGCGAGCTCGCCGGGCTGGCGGGAACGGGCGGCCGCGCGCACGCCCAGAGTCTCGCCGAGGCGTCGCTTGACCCGGGGGGCGAGACCTCCGAGCACTACCACCCGCGGGCCGAGGAGCTGTACTACTTCGTCGCCGGCGAGGGACGCATGCGCCTCGGCCGTGACGAGGCGGCGGTCGCCGCCGGGGACTGCGTCGTGATCGCGCCGGGGACGCCGCACAAGCTGTGGAACACGGGGGTGGAGCGGCTCGTCCTGCTGTGCTGCTGCGCGCCGCCGTATCGCGACGACGACACCGTGCTGACCGGCGGGTAGAACCGCTGGCGGGGCTATCCAGATTCGAGCGCGTCGGCCTCGGAGTCGTCGCGGTGCTGGTCGTGCTGGCCGCCGTCGCCCGGTACACGAGCGCGATCTCGCACGTGATCGCGTTCGTCGTGGCGGGCATCGCACTCGGCGGCGTCGCCTGGATCGTCTCGTTCGCGACCGAGCAGGTCGGGCACCGGTTCGGGACCGCCACCACCGGCCTGCTCCAGTCGACGCTCGGCAACCTGCCGGAGTTCTTCGTCGTGATCTTCGCGCTCAACGCCGGGGAGAAGGTGGTCGCCGAGACCGCGATCCTCGGGTCGATCCTCGTCAATGCGCTGCTCGTGCTCGGGCTGGTGATCGTCGTCGGCGCGCTGCGCGCCTCCGACGGGGTGATGCGGTTCAGTCCCCGCCTTCCCAATGACACGGCGACGTTGCTGATGATCGCCAGCTTCATCATCCTGCTCGTCGGGCTGGCGAGCTCGGCGCATGATCCCGCCAGCCATCACATCAAGACGATCTCGATCATCAGCGCGGTGGCGATCCTCGTCGCCTACGGCGTCTGGGTGCGCCAGTACCTGACGACCGAGCAGGCCGCCGATCCGGTCAACGAGGGCCCGCGACTCTCGACCGCGCTGAGCCTCGCCCTCCTGATCGCCGCCGGCGCCGGGTCGGCGTTCGTCTCGGACTGGTTCGTGCACGCGCTCGAGCCGACGATCCACACACTCGGCATCTCCAAGTCGTTTGCCGGGCTGGTGATCGTCGCCACCGCTGGCAACGCGGTGGAGCACGCGGTGGGGGTGGTGCTCGCCGCCCGGGGACAGTCGGAGCTGGCGATCTCGGTCGTCAAGAACTCGGTGGCGCAGATCGCCGCGTTCCTGTACCCGGTGCTCGTTCTCGTGTCGCTGCTCACTGCGACGACGCTGACGTTCGCCCTCGCCCCCGTCTACACCGGCGCGCTGCTCGGCACCGCGATCATCATCTGGCAGATCACCGGAGACGGCGAGGCGACCCCGTTTGAAGGGACGGCGCTGATCGCCGCGTTCGTCATCCTGGCGACGGTGGCGTGGTTCGAGACGTGAGGACATTCGGAGGACCGGGGCCCCCGGTGTTGGATCGCACCGGGCGGTAGCGACGGTGATACGTTGGCGGAGGCTGACTCGGGCCGGAATCCCGGTCCCAACCCGGAGGCGGAGCGTGGGAGAGCGAACAGGTGCCGTGTGCCGTGGCCGAGGGCCTCGGATACTCGCCGGCGTCGCCGCGCTGCTCCTGGCGATCACCGTCATCACGGTCTCGACTGCGCCGCCGGCGCGCGCCGCCCCGTCGTGGACCGCCCCGGTGCTCATCGACCCCGCCAGCCCGGCGACGCTGAACGCGATCTCATGCCCCTCGACAAGCCTCTGCGTCGGCGTCGACGGGAGCGGCGATCTCGTCAGCTCGTCAAACCCAACCGGCGGCGCCGGCGCCTGGACGACGACCGACATCGATGGGGCCGGCGGCGGGCTGACATCGCTGAGTGCGGTGTCGTGCCCGTCGAGCTCGTTCTGCGCCGCCGTCGATGATCAGGGAGACGTGCTGTGGACGGCGTCCCCCGGCAACGCGGCGATGGGGTGGTCGTCGGCGAGCATCGCGTCCGGCGCCGGGCTGAGCGCGATCGCGTGTCCGTCGACGTCGCTGTGCGTGGCCGTCGACGGGGACGGGAACGTCTACACGTCCACGGATCCCCTCGCCGGCGGGTCCACGTGGCGCGCCGCCGACATCGACGGCGCGCAATGCGCTGACCGCGGTGTCATGTCCCACCGCGTCGCTGTGCGTCGCCGTCGACACGAGCGGGACGGTGCTCACGACGACGAACCCCGCCGGTGGGGCCGGCGCGTGGCAGGCCGCCGCGGTGGACGCCGCGAACACGCTGAACGCGGTGTCGTGTGCCTCCGCGACCCTGTGCGTCGCCGCCGACAGCGCCGGCAACGTGCTCGTCTCGACGACGCCCGGCCAAGCCCCCGCGACCGGCTGGACTCCGGCTGCCGTCGACGCCGAGGGACTCGATGCCATCTCGTGTACGCCGAGCGGCTTCTGCGCTGCCGGCGATGACGACGGGAACATCGTCTCCTCCGCCAACCCCGCCGGCGGGGCGACCGCCTGGACGACCACCGCCCGCTCCGGCGATGAGTCGGTGGACGGGATCTCGTGCCCGACCGCCGGATTCTGCGCGGCGGTCGACGGTGGCGGCTCGGTCGTCACCTCGCAGGCGCCGTCGGGCTCCGCGGCATCCTGGGATCTCGGCGCAGCTGCAAAGCGGTCCCGGACAGCAGCTCAACGGGATCGCGTGCCCGTCGGCGAACGAGTGCGTGGCCGTCGATGCCAACGGGAGCGTGCTCAGCTCCAATCGTCCCGAGGCCGGCCCCGGGGGGTGGTCGGCGGCGAGCATCGACGCCGGCAACCCGCTGAACGCGATCGCCTGTCCGTCGACGAAGCTGTGCCTCGCCGTCGACGGGAACGGCAACGTGTGCACTCGACGAACCCGGGCGGCGGCGCCGCGGCATGGGCGACCACGGCGATCGACGGGTCAAACGGGCTGGCGTCCGTGTCCTGCGCCTCGACGTCGCTGTGCGTGGCCGTCGACGACTCCGGGAACGTGCTGACAACGACCAACCCCACCGGCGGAGCGTCGGCGTGGAAGTCGGCCGCGATCGCCGCGGGCAACGCGCTCGACGCCGTTTCGTGCCCGTCGGCGAATCTGTGCGTGGCCGTGGACGGCTCCGGGAACGCTCTCGCCAGCACGGACCCGACCGCAGGCGCGAAGACGTGGAAGAGCACGAACGTCGACAGCAATCCGGCGACGTCGGTCGCCTGCGCCGGGACGACGTGCGCCGCCGTCGACGGCAACGGCGGCACGGTGACGACGATGAACGCGGCAGCGGGTCAGTGGAGCTCGGTCGCGACGATCGATTCGCCCGGTGGAGAGCCCAATCCGCTGGACGCGGTGACCTGCCCGGCGGCGACGCTGTGCGTCGCCGGCGACGGCGCCGGCGACATCCTCACCAGCGCCAACCCGACCGGCGGGGCGAGCGCGTGGGGATCGACGGCGGTCGACGGCTGGCCGATCGACGGCGTCGGCTGCAGCCCGGCCGCCGGCGGCGCCACCACGTGCGCGGCGGTCGACGCCTGGGGCGGCGTGACGTTCGCGACCCTGCCGGCGGCGACGACCTCGCCGTCCACCACGCCCCCTCCCGCCGGGGCGACCGATCGTCTCTCGGTCCTCGGGCGGCCGCGAGCGCGGGGCACCGCGGTGCGGGTGCGGTTGACGTGCCGCGGCCCGGCGGGGACGCGATGTGGGGGAGCGCTGGCGCTGGCCATGTGGGCCGGCAGCGGTCGCCACCGCCATGCGGTGGGCGTCGGCAGCCGCCGGGTGAGGCTGGGCGCCGGCAAGCGCGAGACCGCGAAGGTCACCCTGGACCGCCGGGGCCGGCGACGACTGACGGCGCGCGGCGCGCTCCGCGTCCGCCTCGAGGTCACCCAGGGCAGGCGCGTCGTGTTCCGGCGCTGGCTCAAGCTGCACGCGCCGGCCCGGGCGCGTCGCCGGGCGGCGTCGCTCCTCGCAGCGGTCGGCGATCGCCTCGACGGCGGACGGTGCTATTCTGACGTTTACGTAAGAAAGCATTTTCATCGTCGGGAAGGTGATCGCCGTTGTCCGTCACGACTCCAGCCTCACGCGCAGAGCCGAGCAAGCCACGCCGACTCGGCGTCCACGCCGAACACAGCTCGTACAAGTGGTGGGCGCTGTCGTGCACCAGCCTCGGGATGCTGCTCGCCACGATCAACTCCGGCACCCTGATCATCGCGCTGCCGGACCTCGAGCGCAGCCTGCACACCAGCCTGCTCGAGCTCGTCTGGGTGATCCTCGTCTACATGATCGCCTCCACCGTCCTGGTGCTGAGCGCCGGGCGGCTGTCTGACCAGTTCGGCCGCAAGAAGGCCTACGTCCTCGGGTTCGTGGTGTTCGCCCTCGCCTCGCTCGGCGCCGGGTTCGCCGCCAACGGGACGCAGCTCATTCTGTGGCGGATCGTGCAGGGGATCGGTGGGGCGTTCCTGTTCGCCAACTCGGCGGCGATCGTCACCGACGCATTCCCGAAGGAGCAGCTCGGCCTGGCGATGGGCACGAACACGATGGTCGCCGCCGTCGGGCTCGTGATCGGGCCGGTGCTGGGAGGCGCGCTCGTCGCCATCTCGTGGCACTGGGTGTTCTGGTTCAACGTCCCGTTCGGGCTCGCCGGCGCCCTGTGGGGAGTCGCCATCCTGCGCGAGGTCACCGGTCGGGGGGAGGATCGATCGTTTGACTACCTCGGCACGATCACGTTCCTGCTCGGCCTCACCGGGCTCGTCTACGGGATCTCCAAGGGCGGCATCGAGGGCTGGACCGCGCCGCTGGTGATCCCGGCGCTGGTCATGGCCATCGTCCTCCTTCCGCTGTTCGTGCTCATCGAGAACCGGCAGAAGGCGCCGATGCTCGATCTGACGATCTTCCGCAACCGGCTGTTCTCGACGGCGTCGGCGGCCGCATTCGCCAACGGGCTGTCCCGCTTCGCGCTGATGTTCCTGTTCGTGTTCTATTTCCAGGGCGTGCAGGGCAACTCGCCGATCCTGGCCGGGGTCAAGCTCGCGCCGCTCGCGCTGGGGATGCTGATCGCCTCGCCGCCCGCCGGAATCTGGGCCGATCGCCGCGGCTCGCGGACGCTCGCGGTCGCCGGAATGCTCGTCAGCGCCGCCGGGCTGGCGCTGATGACCACCCTGGAGCGCGACACGAGCTACGTGTGGCCGGGGATCTACATGTTCGTCGTCGGCATCGGCTCCGGGATGTTCAACTCGCCGAACACGGCCGCGATGATGGGCAGCGTGGCTCCGCACCGGCGCGGCATCGCCGCCGGCGCGCGCGTCCTCGTCCAGAACACCGGCGCCGTGATCTCGATCGCGTTCGTCCTCGCCGTCGTCACCTCGGCGGTTCCCAAGCAGGTCCTGTTCAGCGTCTTCTCGGGCTTGGCCAACCACATCTCCACCGCGCAGCTGTCGCCGTTCATCGCGAACATGCACACCGCGCTGTGGTGCCTGGCCGCCGTCTCGCTTCTCGGCGCCGGCATCTCCGCGGCCCGGCCCAAGGGGGTCGGGACCGCGACGGCCACGCGGTCGCCGCGCGAGGCGCAGGCGGCGGCGTCATGAGCGCGACGATCCCCTCCGCCCCGGAGCGCCCGCTGCGCATCGGCGAGCTCGCCGAGCTGACCGGCACGACGCCGCGGACGATCCGGTACTACGAGGAGATCGGGCTGCTCGACAGCGCGCGGGGGCGCGAGCAGGGCAAGCACCGCAACTACACCCAGGCCGACGTCGACCGGGTCCGCGAGATCATCCGGCTGCGCGATCTGCTCGGCCTCACGCTCGAGCAGCTGTCACAGCTGCTGGAGGCGGAGAGCGCGCGCGCGCAACTGCGCTCAGAGCTCCAGCAGACCCAGGCGCCGGCCGAGCGCAAGCGCATCCTCGAGCAACTGCTGGCGCACATCTCCGACCAGCTGGAGCTGGTCCAGGGACGCCTGCGCGACCTCAACGATCTCGCCGCCGAGCTGAGCGACAAGCAGCGCCTGGTCAGAGAGCGGATCCGCGAGCTCTCATGACCGCGGGCACGCTAACCTTCTGCTAACTGAGCCGCTCTCCACTACCCTCCTGGTGATGGCGCGCGGCGCGCGTCGGCGCTCTGATCAGGCAACGCGTTTTGCGCTGCGCCGGTACCGTAAGCGCCTCTCAACCGGAACTCAGCTTGCGAAGAAGCGTCAGCAGACAACATGACCCACAGCAGTCGGCAGCCGGTTACGGGCCGGGACGTCGCCGGGGCTGGAGCGTTAATGCTCTCGGTCAACCTGATGTGCGCCGGGATCGGCGCCGGCATCGGGGCGTTGCTCGGTCCGGTGGTGGCGCTGGCGGTGGTGGGCTTCCTGATCGGCTTCCTGGTGGGGATCCGCGTTGTCATTAGCCGTTTCCACGACGTCTGAGCGTTCGGTGGACGTCCTCAGTTACTTCGACGTGCTGCTCCTGGTGGTGGCCGCGCCGATCATGATCCTGATCGGCGTGCCCGCCTCGGGGTACGGCATCGGCGCCGGCGCGTGGATCGCGCTGCGCGCCATCGGAGTGGGGGTCGAACGCTACGCGCGCACGGTCCCTGAGTTCAACCGCACAATCGGGGTACGACTGGCGTACATGATGGGCCGTATCTTCCTGCTGGCGATCGCGGTGATCCTCGTCCGCAAGTCCTTCGGGGAGGACGCCGGCATCGCCTGCCTGGCGGTGATCGTGTTCGCGTTCACGATCCAGCTCGCCATCTCCGCGGTCACACGCCCGGGGACGAGATGAGCAACACCCGCAAAGTCATGCTCGGGATCGCCGGGTTCTACCTGCTCGGCATCGTGCTGCTGGTCATCATCTTCGGCTTCGGTCACAAGAACAACGCGTTCCAGATCCAAAATGAGTTCAAGCTCGTCGACTGGGTGAGCCTCGGCGTATTCAGCATCAACCGCGCCGTGGTGTACCTGTTCCTGGCGGCGATCGCCACGGTGGCGACGATGTTCTGGATCTCGCGCCGGATGCACCAGCGGCCGAACAAGGTCCAGACGGCGGTCGAGGTCCTGTTCTCGCTGATGCGCGACAACATCACCCGCGGGAACATGGACGACTCGATGGCGGCGCGGTGGTTTCCGTTCCTCGGGGCGCTGTTTCTGTTCATCTGGTTCAGCAACCTGATCGGCTACATCCCGCTGCCGACCAACTCCGAGGAGACGTTCAACGTCTTCGGCGTCCACATCCCGACGTTCGCGCTGTACGCCGCCACCGCCAACATCTCGGTGCCGCTGGTCCTGGCGGTGGTCGTATTCGTCGTGTTCAACTGGGTCGGCATCCGCGCCCAGGGGCCGATCGGCTACGTCAAGAGCCTCATCCCCGCGGGCGTGCACGGCGCGATCCTGTTCCTGGTGTTCCCGCTCGAGGTGATCTCCACGTTCATGCGACTGATCTCGCTGACCGTCCGGCTGTTCGCCAATATCCTCGCCGGGCACATGATCATCCTGTTCATGGCCGGCGCCCTGGCCGTCATCCTCGGCCTGTCGTTCCTCGGCTGGTTCACGCTGCCGTTTGCGATCCTGATCTACCTGTTCGAGCTGGGCCTGGTCGCCACGCTCCAGGCGTTCATCTTCGCGACCCTCGCCGCCATTTACATCGGCGGCTCGGTGACTCACCACTAACCACAAAGGAGCTGTCCTCAGTGCTTGCTATTCACATCCTCTCGTTCGCCGCGTCCTCCGGGGTCGGCGCCGGCCTCGGCATCGGGATCGGGGGCGGGCTCGGGGCGGTCGGCGCCGGGGTCGGCATCGGGATCATCTTCGGCAAGGTGATCGAATCGGTCACCCGCCAGCCGGAGATGCGCGATGAGATCACCAGCATCCAGTGGCTCGGGTTCGCACTCACCGAGGCCGTGTTCTTCTACGGTCTCGTCGCCGGTCTGCTGTCCTACGTGCTCAAGTAGATGGCCGCCACCGCCGCCTCATCCGGGTCGTTCCTGGTCACGCCCAACGTCGGGCTGATGATCTGGACCCTGGTGCTGTTCGGGTTCTCGATGTTCATCCTGGCCAAATGGGTATTCCCGCGCATCTCCGCCGCGCTGGACAAGCGCCAGCACGCGATCGAGGAGTCGATCGACCACGCCGAGCAAGTCCGCCACGAGGCCGACAAGCTGCTCGCCGACTATCGCGAACGGCTCCACGAGGCGCGCAATCAGGCCGAGGAGATCGTGTCCCGGGCTCGCCGCTCGGCGGAGAGCCACGAGCATGAGGCCGAGGAAGAGGCCAAGGCCAAGCGCGAGCAGATGATGGAGCAGACGCGCCGCGACATCGAGGCCGAGACGCGGCGGGCAATCCAGGAGATCCGCGGCGAAGTCGCCGACCTGACGGTGATGGCCACCGAGAAGGTGACGCGCAAGTCACTCAACGACGACGACCAGCGGCGACTGGTGCAGGATGCGCTCTCCGAGCTGGACTTCAGCTCGCTGACCGCCGAGGGCGCGGAGAGCAACTGATCACGTGGAAGAGATCGGCCAGGTCTACGCCCGCGCCCTGTTCGAAGTCGCGAACGAGCGCGACTCGCTCGACGAGATCCACGACGAGCTCGGCGAATTCGCCGACGCGATGAACGCCAACCGCGAGCTGGCCGTGTTCTTCTTTTCGCCCTACTTCTCCGTGCAGGAGAAGAAGGAGGGCTTGGCGCGCGTCGTGCAGGGCGCCAGTCCGGCGTTTGACAACTTCCTCCAGGCACTCATCGAGCGCCACCGCATGCCGGCGATCTTCCGCATCCGGACCGATTTTGAGACGCTGTGGGACGAGGCGCGCAAGCGGCTGCCGGTGCGTATCACGAGCGCGGTAAAGCTGGACTCAGACACGGTCTCAAACCTCGCCGACCGGATCGGCAGCCAGACCGACCGCACGGTCGAGGTCTCCACCGACGTCGACCCGGACATCCTTGGCGGGGTCGTGGTGAGGGTGGGCAACGTGATCCTCGACGCCTCGATCGCAAACAGGCTGGAACAACTTCGAAAGCAAGTCGCGCAGGCGTAGGCCGCGCCTGTGAAGGGAGCAACCTAAAGATGCAGATCAATCCCGATGAGATCACCTCGATCCTCAAGAGCCGGATCGAGGGTCTCGACACCTCCGACGCGGAGCTGACCGAGGTCGGCACGGTCCTCTCGGTCGCGGACGGCATCTGCCGCATCCACGGCCTGGAGAACTGCATGTCGTTCGAGCTGCTCGAGCTTCCCCACGACGTCACGGCATTGGCCCTGAACCTCGAGTCCGACAACGTCGGCGCGGTCCTGTTCGGCCACTGGGAGGAGATCTCCGAGGGCGACACGGTCCGGCGCACGGGCCGGCTGCTGGACATTCCGGTCGGCGAGGCGCTGCTCGGGCGCATCGTCGATCCCCTCGGCAACCCGCTCGACGGCAAGGGACCGATCGAAACGACCGAGCGGCGACCGGCCGAGCACAAGGCGCCGGGCGTCGTTCAACGCCAGCCGGTGGTGGAGCCGATGCTGACCGGCCTGAAGGCGATCGATTCGATGATCCCGATCGGCCGCGGCCAGCGTGAGCTGATCATCGGCGACCGCCAGACCGGCAAGACGTCGATCGGGATCGACACGATCATCAACAACCAGGATCGTGACCTGTTCTGCGTCTATGTCGCCATCGGGCAGCGCAAGGCGACCGTCGTGCAGCTGGCCAGCGTCCTCGAGGAAGCCGGCGCGCTCGACAACACGATCATCGTGATGGCCGCCGCCGACGAGGCGGCGCCGATCAAGTTCCTCGCCCCGTACGCGGGATGCGCGATGGCCGAGCACTTCCTCTACAACGGCCAGGCGGCGCTGGCGGTCTACGACGACCTGACCAAGCACGCCTACGCGTATCGCCAGATGTCGCTGCTGCTGCGGCGTCCCCCGGGCCGCGAAGCGTATCCGGGGGACGTCTTCTATCTGCACTCGCGGTTGCTGGAGCGGGCGGTCAAGCTCAACGACGACCTCGGCGGCGGATCGCTGACCGCGCTGCCGATCATCGAGACCCAGGCCGGCGACGTGTCGGCGTACATCCCCACCAACGTGATCTCGATCACCGATGGCCAGATCTTCCTGGAGCCAAAGCTGTTCTACTCGGGAGTGCGGCCGGCGATCAACGTCGGAATCTCGGTCTCCCGGGTGGGCGGCAACGCCCAGATCGCGCCGATGCGCAAGGTCGCCGGCACCCTGAAGCTGGAGCTTTCGCAGTTTCGCGACCTGGAGGCCTTCTCCCAGTTCGGCTCCGAGCTCGATCCCGACACCCAGCGCACGCTGGCCCGCGGCGAGCGCCTGGTCAAGACGCTCAACCAGGCCGAGCGCCATCCGATGCCCGTCGAGGAGCAGGTGGTGCAGGTCTACGCCGCCACCAACGGCTATCTCGACCGGATCGACGTCGACAAGGTGGAGCGGTTCCTCGCCGGGCTCGGCGACGCGGTGCGCTCGGACCGCGGCGACCTGCTGGAGAAGATCGCCGGCGGCGACTGGGGCGACGAGACCCGCTCCCAGCTCGATGACGCGGTCAATCAGTACGCCGAGGACTTCGGCTACGACCTCGACGAGGAGGGCCACCCGCTCGAGGAGGACACCGAGGAGCCCCCGCCGGCCCGCGCCGATCGCTCCGACGAGTCCGAGGAGGACAGCGGCAACGGGGATGGCAACGGCGGCGAATCCGCCGCGGAGGGGGAGAAGGAGGACGAGGCCGTCCCGGCCTGATCGGGCGGCGCTCACCGGCAGATGGCGACCTCACAGCGAGACGTTCGCAACCGCATCAGCGCGGTCAAGAACATCCAGAAGATCACCCGGGCGATGGAGATGGTGGCCGCCGCGCGGCTGCGCCGTGCCGAGCAGCGGATCGAGGCGCTGCGCCCGTACGCCGACGCGATCCGGCGGATGACGCGCCAGGCGGCCGAGGCCGCCGGCAACGTCCCGCGCATGCCGATCCTGTCCGAGCACGAGTCGATCAACACCGTCGGCCTGCTCGTCGTCGCCGGCGATCGCGGGCTCGCCGGCGCGTTCAACTCCAATGCCGTCCGTGCCGGTGTCGCCGCCGGCCGCGAGCATTCCGGCGAGGGCCGCACGGCGGTCTACTTCGCCTCCGGCCGGCGCCCGGCGTCGTCGCTGACGTTCCGCGGGCTGGAGGTGGCCGACAGCTTCACCGGCTTCACCGATCGCCCCGCCTACGCCGATGCGCGCCGGATCGCCGAACGCCTGATGGCGGCCTACGCCGACGGCGAGGTCGATCAGGTCGAGATCTTCTACAACGGCTACATCTCGCCGCTGTCGCAGGTGATCCGCCGCGAGACGCTGCTCCCCCTACAGCGTGCGACCGTGCTCGGCGAAGACGACGACGACGAGCACAGCGATGACGACCGGTCACGAGACGAAGGCCCCCGGGCGCTCGTGGAGTACGAGCCCGACCCGGAGGAGATCCTGACACGGCTCGTGCCCGACTACGTCGAAATCTCCATCTATCGCGCGCTGCTGGAGTCCACGGCCTCCGAGCACGGCGCCCGCATGACCGCGATGCGCAACGCGTCGGAGAACGCGACGACGCTGATCGACGACTACACCCTGCAGATGAACCGGGCCCGCCAGGCAGAGATCACCCAGGAGATCATGGAAGTCGTGGCCGGCGCCGAAGGCCTCGGATAAGGAGAATCACTCATGGCCGCGACCACGGAAACCGAAACCACCACCACCACCGACGAGCAGGAGCGCAACGTCGGCCGGATCGAGGAGATCCAGGGCGTCGTCATCGAGGCGGTGTTCCCCGACCGGCTCCCTGAGATCAACCACGCGATCACTGTGCGCCGTCCCGAGGCCGCCAAGGCCGAGGAGGACGAGGACATCGCCGCCGGCGAGGACGACTTCCTCGTCTGCGAGGTCCAGCAGCACCTCGGCGACGATCGCATCCGCGCCGTCGCGATGGACACCACCGACGGCCTGGCGCGCGGCACCGAGGTGGTCGACACCGGCGCCCCGATCACGGTCCCGGTCGGCAACGCCACCCTCGGCCGCATCTTCAACCTGCTCGGCGAGCCGATCGACCTCGGCGACGCGCTCCCCGACGACACCGAACGGTGGCCGATCCATCGCGACGCGCCGACGGTGGAGCAACTGTCGCCGACGACCGAGATGTTCGAGACCGGGATCAAGGTGATCGACCTGCTCGCCCCGTACGCCCGCGGCGGCAAGGTCGGCCTGTTCGGGGGCGCCGGCGTGGGCAAGACGGTGATCATCCAGGAGCTGATCCACAACCTCGCCCAGGAGCACGGTGGCCTGTCGGCGTTCTGCGGCGTGGGCGAGCGCAGCCGCGAGGGCAATGACCTGTGGCTCGAGATGAAGGAGTCCGGGGTGCTCGACAAGACGGTGCTCGTCTTCGGGCAGATGAACGAGCCGCCCGGAGCCCGCATGCGCGTCGCCCTGTCGGGACTGACGATGGCCGAGTACTTCCGTGACACCGAGGGCCAGGACGTCCTGCTGTTCATCGACAACATCTTCCGGTTTGTCCAGGCCGGCTCCGAGGTGTCGGCGCTGCTCGGCCGGATGCCGTCGCAGGTGGGCTACCAGCCGACGCTCGAGTCCGAGATGGGCCAGCTGCAGGAGCGAATCACCTCGACCCGCAACGGCTCGGTCACGTCCATCCAGGCTATCTACGTTCCGGCTGACGATTTGACCGATCCGGCGCCGGCATCGGCGTTCGCGCACCTGAACTCCACGACGTCGCTGTCGCGATCGATCTCGGAGAAGGGCATCTACCCCGCGGTCGATCCGCTCGACTCGACGTCGACGATCCTCAAGGCGGAGATCCTCGGGGACGAGCACTTCAACGTCGCCAACCGGGTCAAGGAGGTCCTTCAGCGCTACAAGGAGCTCCAGGACATCATCGCGATCCTCGGCATCGACGAGCTCTCCGACGAGGACCGGGTCACCGTCCAGCGGGCGCGCAAGATGGAGCGATTCCTGTCGCAGCCGTTCTTCGTCGCCACCCAATTCACCGGCATCGAGGGCAAGTACGTACCGATCGCCGAGTCGATCCGGGGCTTCAAGGAGATCCTCGAGGGCAAGCACGACGACGTCCCCGAGCGGGCGTTCTTCATGAAGGGGTCGATCGACGAGGTCGTCGCCGAGGCGGGTGGCGACTCGGGGAACGAGCCGGGCTCCGACGACGATTCGGAAGACAGCTCGCGCGCGGACGACGATTCCGGGGACGGGGACCGGAACGGCGAGGAGACGGTCTCCGAGGACGCCGCCGGGTCCGGGTCCGAGGCGGGGTAGACGGCGATGGCCGACCACGAGACATTCCCGGTGGAGGTCCTCACCCCCGAGGGGGAGGTGTTCGCCGAGGACGTGCAGATGATCTCGACGAAGACCGCCGTCGGTTCGATCGGTGTGCTCGCCAACCACGCTCCGCTGCTGGCGATGCTCGATCCGACCGAGCTGCGGCTCTACCGATCGGACTCCGACGTCGTCCGCTTCGCCCAATCCGAGGGCTATCTCCAGGTCGGCGGCAACCACGCCCTGCTGCTCATCGAGGAGGCGCACGAGCCCGATTCGCTCGATGCCGGCGACCTGCGCGACCGCCTCTCCCAAGCCGAGCAGGAGCTCGGCGACGCCGGCGACGACACCGAGCGGCGGCGCGTCGCCGAGCGTGACAAGCGCCGCCTCGAGGCGTTCCTGAGGATCGCCGAGGGCGGATAACCGGTTGCGGTGCGGCGTTGTCAGCGCCCGCGCGTCGGCGGCGCCGCCTAACCTCCCGGGTTCATGACTGACGAGTTGATCCTCGCCGAGCGGCTGATCGGCTACGAGACCTCCCGTCCTGACGCGCTCGTGGCAGCCGCAGGATTCGTCAAGGGATGGCTCGAATCCCGTGACATCGAGGTCCGCGAGAGAGATCACAACGGCTTCCCCGTCCTGGTGGCGGAGGTCGGCGCTGGCGGGCCGGCGGCGCCGTGCATCGTCCTGCACGGCCACCTCGACGTCGTTCCGGGCCGCGCCGAGCAGTTCGCGGCGCGGGTCGAGGGGGATCGCCTGATCGGGCGGGGGGCCTATGACATGAAGGGCGGCCTGGCGGCGATGATGTGCGCGCTCCGCGATGTCGCCGACCAGGACGCGGTCCGCGTCCGACTTGTCTGCGTGCCCGACGAGGAGTCCGAGGAGATCGACGAGCGCTCCACCGACGGGGTCGTCGCCGCCGGCCTCGGCGGCGACTTCGCGATCACCGGCGAGCCGACCAACCTCCACATCGGCGTCCAGGCCAAGGGCGTGCTGGCGATGCGGATCGTCGTCCATGGCCGGTCGGCGCACAGCTCGACGCCGTGGCTGGGCGACAACGCCGTCCTGCGGGCGATCGACGCGTTTCGAGCGATCGAGTCGCTGCCGTTCAGTCGCGAGTCCTCGGAGATGTTCGACCGGCCGTCGATCAACCTGGGCCGGATCGCCGGCGGCGACGCGCTCAACAAGGTCCCCGACCGCTGTGAGATGGCGGTTGACGTCCGGTATCTGCCCGGTCAGGATCCGGGCGAGATCCTCGCCCAGGTGCGCGCGATCCCCGGGATCGACGTCGAGCGCACGTTCATCCATCCGCCGGTGAACGTCGCGCGCACCGACCCGTACGTGCAGGTGCTGCGCGACGCGGTGGCGCGCGCCACCAGCGGGGAGGTGATGAGCGTCGGACGCGACGGGGCGTCGGACGCGGCGTCGTTCATCGAAGCGGGCATCCCGGCGGTCGAGTTCGGCCCCGCGGGCGGCGGTCACCACGGTCCCGACGAGTGGGTGTCGGTCTCCTCGCTGCGCCGCTATCGCCACGCCCTGAGCGAGTTCGTCGGCGCGCTGCCCGCCCGCCTGAGCGCGGGCGGGGACGCCGCCCGGCTGCGCGCGCTCCCGGGAGGCTCGCCGTGATCCCCCACAGCCGGGGCGGCATGTTGTGGCGGTTCCTGCTCGCCGCGTTCGTGATCATCGGCGCCACGGCGGCGACGACCGCGGTCGCCGGGCTGCTGCAGGTCAAGAACCTCGTCAACCTCATCTCGGTCAATCCCGGGATCGTCAGCAAGCAGATCGTCCTTCCGCAGCCGGGGCAGCCGCAGACGATCCTGCTGATCGGCTCCGATCATCGCGACGGCGAGCCGTTCCGGGACTCGAACACCGACACGATGCTGCTCGTCCGCCTCAACGCCGCTTCGTCGACGATCAACGTGATGTCGATCCCGCGCGACCTCGAGGTCGACATCCCCGGCTACGGGTCCGCCAAGATCAACAGCGCCTACACCGACGGGGGCTACAACCTGCTGATCAAGACGATCCAGCAGAACGTCTTTCCGCACTTTCATCCCAACCACATCATCGACACCAACTTCACCGGCTTCTCGGACCTCGTCGACGCGATCGGCTGCGTGTACTCCGACGTCGACCACCGGTACTACAACCAGAGTCAGCCGGCGCCGAGTCCCGACAACTACTCGTCGGTCGATATCCAGCCGGGGTACCAGAAGCTGTGCGGCGACAACCAGTCGGTGCACGGCGCGCTGCCGTTCGTGCGCTTCCGTCACACCGACTCGGACATCGTCCGCAACGCGCGCCAGCAGGACTTCATCCGCTGGGCCAAGGACCAGTACGGCATCTCCAAGTTGCTCGCCAACCGCGACCGGCTGCTGAGGATCTTCGGCAAGTACTCGACCCTCGACAAGGGGCTGCAGTCGACCGACGCGATCCTCAACCTGTTCAACCTCGTCCTCAACGCGGACGGGAACACGATCAAGCAGATCCACTTCCCGGTCACGTTCCAGCCATGTAGCGCGACATCGTGCTACGTCACCGCCAGCAGCCCGGCCGCCGCGCAGCGCGCCTATGCGAGCTTCATGGCGCCGACGCTCAAGGCGCAGGCCACGACCAAGGCGACTCCGAAGTCGGCCAAGGGGTCCCAGCAGCTCGCCAGGATTCCGACCGCCGGGCTGACCGCGGACGTCGGCGATGGACGGACCCAGGCGGCAGCGCTGGCCCGCGCTGGAATGCCCGTGTATTACCCCCGGCTGATCAAGACCGGGTCGTATTACTGCCCCGGGCAGGTGCAGGAGTGCCTCAACGGTGAGGAGCCGGCCGCCGCCTACGCCCACTCCTACCCGCGCGAGTACGTGATCCGCGGTCCGAACCGCGCCCGGTACGCGGCCTACCGGATGACGATCGCGATCAACCCCGTCGAGGGCCAGTACTACGGGGTCCAGGGGACGACGTGGCAGAACCCGCCGCTGCTGGCGAGCCCCAGCGGCACGCGCACGGTCAACGGCCGCAAGCTCTACCTCTACGCCAACGGTGGCCGCCTGACGACGGTGGCGTGGCACAACGGCCCCGACACGTACTGGATCGCCAACACCTTGACCAGCGCGATCCCCAACCATCAGATGGTGGGGATCGCGGCCTCGCTGACCCGGGCGACCGGCTGACAGACCGGTCCGGCGCGGGGGGCACGCCGGCCGCCGATGTCCGCGCGCGCCCCGCTACTCTCGTGCAGCTCATGCCCGCAGAGCGCCAGCCCATCGCCGTGATCGGAACCGGCTACGTCGGCCTCGTCACCGCGGTCGGGTTCGCGGAGCTCGGCAGCGAGGTGTGGTGCGTCGATGTGGACGCCGAGAAGATCGCCGGCCTGCGGCGAGGGGAGGTGCCGATCTACGAGCCCGGACTCGCCGAATCGCTGGCGCGCAACCGGGAGCGGCTGCACTTCTCCACCGAGCTGGCCCCGGCGCTGGAGCATGCCCGGCTCCTGTTCGTCGCCGTCGGGACGCCGCCGACCTACTCCGGCGATGCCGACCTGTCGGCGGTGCACGCGGTGGTCGCAGCGATGCCGCGGTCAGACCGGCACGCGCTCGTGATGAAGTCGACCGTCCCGGTGGGCACCGGCGGCTCGATCAAGCGGATCTTCGCTGGGCACGGCAAGGACGAGTTCGCGTACGTCTCGTGCCCGGAGTTCCTCAAGGAGGGTTCGGCGCTCGAGGACTTCCTGGCGCCCGATCGGGTCGTCATCGGCGACGACGGCAACTGGGCCGGAGATGCGGTCGTGGAGCTGTACGCGCCGCTCAACGCGCCCGTCGTCCGCACCGACGTCGCCAGCGCCGAGATGGTCAAGCTGGCGGCGAACGCGTTCCTGGCGACGAAGATCTCGTTCATCAACGAGATCGCCAACGTGTGCGAGGAGACCGGCGCCGACGTGCTCGAGGTCGCCGCCGGGATGGGCCTGGATCAGCGCATCGGCAAGCACTTCCTCAAGCCGGGGATCGGCTTCGGCGGCTCATGTTTTCCCAAGGACGTCTCGGCGCTCAAGCAGCTGGCCGGCAACTCGGGCTATCACTTCCAGCTGCTGACGGCGGTGATCGAGGTCAACGAGCTGCAGAAGCGGCGCGTGGTCGGCAAGCTGCAGAAGCATCTCGGGTCGCTCGTCGGCCGGCGGGTGACGCTGCTCGGGCTGGCGTTCAAGGCCAACACCGATGACATGCGCGAGGCGAGCTCGCTCGTCCTGTCGGCCCGGCTCCAGGCCGACGGGGCCAGCGTCCGGGCGTATGACCCGATCGCCGAGCACGAGGCGCGCAAGCTGATGCGCGGCGTCGAGTTCGCCGATTCGGCGCTCGGCGCGGTCGAGGGTGCCGATGCCTGCATCCTGGTGACCGAGTGGCCGGAGTTCGCGCAGCTCGACTGGGCGGCCGTGCGCGAGCGCATGGCCGGCGAGTTGATCGTCGACGGGCGTAATTTCGCCGACCGTGATGCGGTGAGCTCGGCCGGGCTGATCTACGAGGGCATCGGGCGATGAGGGTCGGCGGCGGTCGCCGGGAGGGGAGGGCCGGGTGCAGGCGCTGATCCTGGCCGGTGGCGAGGGGACCCGGTTGCGGCCGTTGACCTCGACCGTGGCCAAGCCGGTCGTCCCGCTCGTGGACCGGCCGTTCATCTCCTACATGATCGAGTGGCTGCGCGGCCACGGGATCGACGACGTGATCCTGGCGTGCGGGTTCATGGCCGACGGCATTCGGTCGGTGCTCGGCGACGGCGCATCGCTCGGCGTCACGCTGCGCTACGTGGAGGAGCCGCGGCCGCTCGGCACGGGCGGCGCCCTGAAGTACGCGCAGGAGCTGCTGCGCGAGCGCTTCTTCATGCTCAACGGCGACGTGCTCTGCGACATGGACCTCACCGCTCAGCTGCGCCAGCACGAGCGCACCGGTGCCCGGGCGACGCTTGCGCTCATCCGGGTCGAGGACCCGTCGGCCTACGGGCTCGTCCGGCGCAACGACGACGATTCGGTGTGCGAATTCGTCGAGAAGCCGAGCCCCGACGAGATCGACACCCACCTCGTCAACGCCGGCGCCTACATTCTCGAGCGCGACGTCCTGCACGAGATGTCGCCGGCGGGAACCCGAGTCTCGATCGAGCGCGAGGTGTTTCCGGCGCTCGTCGGGCGCGGGCTGTACGGGTTCGAAGCCGGGGGCTACTGGCTGGACATCGGGACCCCGGAGCGCTATCTGCGGGCGACGTTCGAGATCCTGGAGGGCGAGATCAGCACCGAGGTCGGGCGCCGGGTGGCCGCGGCCGGCGGCGTGTTCGTGGAGGGCGACGGCGCGGAGGTGATGGGCGCCGTCCACGGCCCGGCGCTGATCGGCTCCGGCTGCCGGGTCGCCGCCGGGGCGACCATCGGCTCGCGCAGCGTTCTCGGTCGCGGCGTTACCGTCGCGGAGGGGGCGCACGTCGACAGCTCGGTGCTCCTCGACGGGGCCGCGATCGGTGCGCACACCCGGGTCACGTCCTCGATCATCGGCGCCGGCGCGACGATCGGCGATCGCTGCCAGCTCGCCGACCAGGTGGTGCTCGGCGCGGGGGTCAGCGTCGGGGCACGCAACTCGCTGCTCAAGGGCATCCGGGTGTTCCCCGGCGTCGTGCTGCCGGATGAAGCGGTGGCGTTTTGAGCGGGGCCCCGCTGACCCGCGACGCGATCGCCGCGGTCGACACCACCGGCCAGCTCGGCGACATCCTCGGCCTGCCCGAGCACCTCCGTGACGCCCTGTGGCGCGTGGAGTCGGCCAACCTGACCCCGCACGACTCGCCCGGCGGGCTCGTCGTCGCCGGGATGGGGGGATCGGCGGTCGGTGGACTGCTCGCGGTGGCGGCGCTCGGTGACCGGGCGTCGCGGCCGATCACGGTCGCCCGTGACTACGGCCTTCCGCCGTGGACGACGCCGGACACCACCGTGCTGTGCTGCAGCTACTCGGGCGAGACCGAGGAGACGCTCGCGGCGTATGAGGCCGCCGGCGCGCTCGGCGCGCGGCGGATCGTGTCGACGACGGGCGGCGCCCTCGCCGCCGGCGCCCGCGCCGACGGCGTCCCGGTGATCCCGCTGCCGGGCGGCTTTGCGCCGCGCGCCGCCGTCGGCTACGCGTTGGTTGTCGCGCTCGAGGTCGCGGCGCTGACGGGAGCCGGCGAGGGACTGCGCACCGAGATCGACGTCGCCGCCGAGCACGCCGAACGGCTGCTCGCCGAGTGGGGGCCCGACGCTCCCGAGGACTCGCTGGCCAAGCGGGTGGCGCGCTCCCTGTCTCAAACGACGCCGCAGATTGCCGGGGCCGGCCTCACCGCGCCGATCGCCTACCGCTGGAAGACCCAGATCAACGAGAACGCGAACTCCCCGTGCTTCGCCGCCGAGCTTCCCGAGCTCGATCACAACGAGATCGTCGGGTGGGAGGGCGCCGCCGCGCTCGGCCGCTTCAGCGCCGTGCTCCTGGACGACTGCGACCTCCATCCGCGGGTCCGGGCGCGGATCGGGCTGACGCTCGACGTGATCGCCGAGCAGGGGGCGGCGGCGACGCACCGGATCGAAAGCCGCGGTGTCGCACCGGTGGAGCGGCTCGTGTCGCTGGTGGCGCTCGGCGACCTCGTGTCGTTCTACATGGCGATTCTCGCCGGGCGCGATCCGGTGGCGATCGCCCCGATCGACCGGCTCAAGGCGGAGCTGGCGCAGCAGGCGACCTGACGCCTGCGGCGGAGGCCGTCGCGTCCTGCTCGAAACCTTGACACGATCGTGGTAAGGTTACGGGCAGTGGAGGCCCTGACGATCAACGAAGCCGCCGCAACGACCGGATGGTCGCCGCGGATGCTGCGCTACGTCGAGCAGGCGGGCCTCGTCGCGCCCACGCGCTCGGCGTCGGGTTACCGCCTGTACGGCGCCGGTCAGCTGCAGCGCCTGCGCACGCTCAAGGAGCTGCTCGCCCGGTTTGACCTCTCACTGTCCGATGTGGCGTTCGCCGGCCGGCTGGACAGCGACGCCGACCTGCACGACGCGGTGCAGGGATGGCTGCATTCCGAGGCGAGTCGGCCCGACCACGTCGAGGCCGAGGACTGGCTGCGCTTCGAGCAGGAGAAGCACGAGCGCCTGCTCGCCGTCGCCGTCGCGTGAGCCCGCAGTCCGCCCGCCGCGCGGCGATCCACTCCGCCCCGCATCCCGAGACTTCGACACCTGACCACGAGACCCGGAGACACGCATGAGCACGACCATCCAACACACCGACTTCAAGGTCGCGGACCTGTCGCTGGCCGCGTATGGCCGCAAGGAGATCTCGCTGGCCGAGCACGAGATGCCGGGGCTGATGGCGACCCGGCGCGAGTTTGCCGATCGCCAGCCGCTGAAGGGCGCCAAGGTCACCGGATCGTTGCACATGACGATCCAGACGGCGGTGCTGATCGAGACCCTGACCGCGCTCGGCGCCGAGGTGCGGTGGGCGAGCTGCAACATCTTCTCCACCCAGGATCACGCCGCCGCCGCGGTCGTCGTCGGCCCGGAGGGCACTCCGGAGGATCCCCGCGGGATCCCGGTGTTCGCGTGGAAGGGCGAGACGCTGGAGGAGTACTGGTGGTGCACCGAGCAGGCGCTCACCTGGCCCGACGATGGGCCGAACATGATCCTTGACGACGGGGGTGACGCCACGCTGCTGGTCCACAACGGCGTCCAGTACGAGGCGGCCGGCGAGGTTCCCGACCCGGCGAGCGCGGAGAACGACGAGCATCGCGTGATCCTGGAGCTGCTGACCCGATCGCTGCGCGAGGACCCGCAGCGGTTCACGCGGATGGCGGCGCAGATCAAGGGCGTCACCGAGGAGACGACGACCGGCGTGCACCGGCTGTATCAGTTCGCCCGCGAAGGCCGGCTGCTGTTCCCGGCGATCAACGTCAACGACTCGGTGACGAAGTCCAAGTTCGACAACAAGTACGGGTGCCGGCACTCGCTGATCGACGGGATCAACCGTGCCACCGACGTGCTCATCGGCGGCAAGGTCGCGGTGGTGTGCGGCTACGGGGACGTCGGCAAGGGGTGTGCCGAGTCGCTGCGCGGCCAGGGCGCCCGCGTCATCGTCACCGAGATCGACCCGATCTGCGCGCTGCAGGCGGCGATGGACGGCTATCAGGTGGCGCGCTTGGCGGACGTGCTGGAGACGGCCGACATCTTCGTGACCGCCACCGGCAACAAGGACGTGATCACCGCGCAGGACATGGCGCGGATGAAGCACCAGGCGATCGTCGGCAACATCGGGCACTTCGACAACGAGATCGACATGGCGGGGCTGGCCGCAACCGACGGGATCGAGCGGATCACGATCAAGCCGCAGGTCGACGAGTGGGTGTTCCCGGGTGGCAGCGCGATCCTCGTCCTCTCGGAGGGGCGGCTGTTGAACCTGGGCAACGCGACGGGTCATCCGAGCTTCGTGATGTCCAACTCGTTCACCAACCAGGTGATCGCGCAGATCGAGCTGTTCGGCAACCGCGGGGAGTACGAGACCCAGGTGTACACGCTGTCCAAGCAGCTCGACGAGAAGGTCGCGCGGCTGCACCTCGACGCGCTCGGCGTCAGGCTCACCGAGCTGACCGGCGAGCAGTCCGCCTACCTCGGCATCCCCGTCGAGGGCCCCTACAAGTCAGACCAGTACCGCTACTAGTCAGCGGCACCCGGCCTCCCTACCCCCTGGCGAGCATGGCGCGAGCGACCCTTCCGTCGTACGACGTGGCCGACCTCGCGCTGGCGCCGGAGGGGGAGGCCCGGATCGAATGGGCGGACGGCCAGATGCCCGTGCTCGCTCAGATCCGCCGCCGGTTTGACGCCGAGCGCCCGCTGGACGGGGTGCGCATCGCCGCCTGCCTGCATGTCACCGCGGAGACTGCAAACCTCGTGCGGACGCTCCGGTGCGGCGGCGCCACCGTCGCGCTGTGCTCGGCCAACCCGCTGTCGACCCAGGACGATGTCGCGGCGGCGCTCGTACTCGAGGACGGGGTGGAGGTCCGCGCTCGTCGCGGCGAGGATCTCGATACCTACGTGGAGCACGTGCTCGCGCTGCTGGCCCCCGGATCCGGATCCCGGTCATCAGCGCCGCAGATCACGCTCGACGACGGCGCCGACCTGCTCGTCACCGCCCACGCCCGGGGCGGCGCGATCCTCGACGGACTCATCGGGGGCACCGAGGAGACGACGACCGGGTTGATCCGGGTCCGTCGCCTCCACGACGAGGGCTCGCTGCGGTGCCCGGTGCTGGCGGTCAACGAGGCCCGCACCGAGCGCGCGCTCAACGACCGTCACGGCACCGGGCAGTCCGCGCTCGACGGGATCGTCCGGGCCAGCAACGTGCTGCTGGCCGGCAACACGGTCGTCGTCCTCGGCTATGGGTGGGCGGGACTCGGCATCGCCGAGCGGGCCCGCGGCGCCGGGGCCGCGGTCATCGTGTGCGAGGTCGACCCGCTTCGGGCGCTGGAGGCGCGGATGGCGGGCTACGAGGTGATGCCGGCGCTCGAGGCGGCGCAGCGGGGCGACGTGTTCATCACCGTGACCGGATCGCGCCGGGTACTGCGCGGGGAGCACTTCGAGCGAATGAAGGACGGCGCGCTGCTGGCCAACGCGGGCCACTTCGACGTCGAGCTCGACCTCGATGAGCTAGCCGCGCTCGCGATCGGCGCCGGCCGGCCGGTGCGCCCCCTGGTGGCGCAGTACCGGTTGGCCGACGGCCGCCGCCTCAACCTGCTCGCCCATGGCCGGGTCGTCAACCTGGCGGCCGCCGAGGGCCATCCCGCGGCGGTCATGGACGTCTCCTTCGCCCTGCAGGCGCTGAGCGTCGAGGCGCTCGTCCGACGGCGCGGTGAGCTGGCGCCCGGAGTGCACCCGGTGACCCCGGCGATCGACCGCGAGGTGGGGAGACTCAAGCTGGCCGCGCTCGGGGTGCGGATCGATGAGCCGACCGCCGAGCAGCAGGACTACCGGCAGTCCTGGGGCGCAATTCGCTGAGATCCCCGCCGTTTGTGCGTTGCTGACCCCTCGCGCGGGTACCCTGCCGGTCACACATGTCGGCGACCAGCGCCAATCGAGAGCTGTGCGGCGGGATCGATCTCGGGGGAACGAAGATCGAGGCGATCGTCGCCGACGACGGGAACACGGTCCTCGGCCAGGCCCGCCGGCCCACCCCGACCAAGGGCGGGCCCGACGACGTCGCCCGCGAGATGACCCGCGCGCTCACGACGGCCGCAGAAGCCGCCGGGGTGGAGACCTCCGCGCTGGCCGGGATCGGCGTCGGCTCTCCCGGTGATGTCGACGAGCAGGCGGGCACGGTCGCCCATGCCCGCAACCTCCCCGGCTGGACCGGGTCCTACGCGCTCGCCGCGTCGCTGTCGGACAAGCTCGGCGCGCCGGTGGTCCTCGGCAACGACGTCGAGGTGGCGACGTGGGCGGAGTTCGAGCTCGGGGTGGGCCAGAACTATCACTCGCTGCTCGGAGTGTTCTGGGGCACCGGGGTCGGCGGGGGTCTGATCCTGGACGGCCGGCCGTGGCGGGGCCGCGGCGGCGCCGGGGAGATCGGCCACATGGTCGTCAAGATCGACGGCGCCCACTGCACCTGCGGGCGGCGCGGCTGCATGGAGGCGTACGCCGGACGGGCGGCGATGGAGGCGCGGGCCCGGCGGGAGCACGACAAGGGGACCAAGACCGACCTGTTCAAGATCATGAAGCAGCGTGGCCGCGAGCGGCTGACGAGCTCGGTCTGGTGGCACGCCTACGACCGCGAGGATGCGCTGACCATCGAGCTGCTGGACCGCGCGATCGAGGCGCTCGGCGCCGGGATCGCCTCGGCGGTCAACCTGCTTGACATCGAGGCGGTGGTCATCGGCGGCGGCCTCGGCGTGCGGTTCGGCCCCCCGTTCACGGAACGGATCGCCAAGGCGATGGGGCCGCACCTGTTCAACGATTCCCGGCCACCCGTGATCCGCGTCGTCGAGCTCGGAGATCTCGGCGGCGCCCTCGGCGCGGCCCTGCTGGCGCGTCAGACGCCCGCCTCGCGTTAGTTTTCCGGGCGCCGGTGCGCCATCGGTGGTGGCGATCCGGCGCCGGCTCTGGGAGGATCCGCAACCCAGCGTTGGCGATGAGTCCGGGAATAGGAGGAGGAGAGGCACATCGGCGCCGTGGACAGCACGACTCAAGGGCCCGCATCGGACCCCGAGCCGACGCGCCGGGGACGGCCGGTGGCGCCCGGGACACGCGCCAGCACGGCGGCGCGGGTCGCGGCCGCCGGCGCGCTGATCCTCGCCCTCGTCGTCGTCACCCTCATCGTCCTCGGCGGGGGGTCGAGCTATCGCCTGACCGCCGACTTCCAGAACGCGGGCGGTCTGGTCACCGGTGACAACGTCCTGATCGGGCCCGCCGCGGTCGGCACCGTCGACTCGATCGGGCTCAGCGGCAACGGCGCCGCCGTCGTCTCGATGTCGCTGCACGGCGGGGTCGGTCCGCTGCATCAGGGGACCGTCGCCCGGATCTATGAGGACTCGCTGTCGGGAATCGCCAGCAAGTACGTCGAGCTCGAGCCCGGCTCCAGCGCGGCGCCGCCGATCCCCGACGGCGGGCGCATCGACCTCACCCACACCTACTCGGCGGTCAACATCGACCAGCTGTTCGACACCTTCGACCCGCTCACCCGGGCCGGCCTGCGGGGGTTCGTCCGCGGTGAAGGAGCATCGCTGAAGGGAAAGGGCGCCGAGGCCAACCAGGCGCTGAAGTACCTCGCGCCGGGGCTGCAGAGCACCAGCCAGGTGACCGCGGAGCTGACCCGCGACGAGCCGAGCTTCGACGCGCTCGTCGTCAAGGGCGCCCAGGCGCTGTCGGCGCTGGCCTCGCGCAGCGCTGCGCTGTCGCAGCTGATCGCCAACACGAGCACCGCGACCGGGGCGATCGCGAGCCAGAGCCAGGCGCTGGAGCAGGCTCTGGGGCTGTTTCCTGGAACGCTGCGGCACACGACGACCACGCTGGCCGGGCTGCAGCGGACGATCAACGCGCTCGATCCGCTGGTCAGGACGTCGAAGCCGGCGGTGCGGCAGCTGCCCGAGTTCCTGCGCTCGCTGCTGACGCTCGAGGGGGTGGCGACCCCGACCGTCGCCGAGCTCAACGACCTGATCCACAACCCGGCGGGCACCGGCGATCTCACCCAGCTGGCCCTGGCGACGCCGGCACTGGCGCAGATCGCGCGGCGGGCGTTCCCCGAGATGGCCCGGTCGTTCAATGACTC
Source organism: uncultured Solirubrobacteraceae bacterium (assembly GCA_963731395.1). Lineage (GTDB taxonomy): Bacteria > Actinomycetota > Thermoleophilia > Solirubrobacterales > Solirubrobacteraceae > Palsa-465. The sequence continues at coordinate 34,533 of CAVSVH010000011.1, read as the reverse complement.
CGAGACGCAGGTCGCCTACCTGCGCGACTACACCCCGGACGTGATCGCCGCGCTGACCAACCTCGGGCAGGTCGGCGCCTACTACGACGCCAACGGCCACTACGTGCGCACCCAGCCGGTGACGTTGCCGTTCGCGCTCAACGGGTTCAATCAGCTGACCACGCAGCCGCCGTCGCAGCGGTACGCCGGGCTGCGCACGGCCCGCACCCGCTGTCCCGGCGGCGCCACGCAGCCCTCGCCGGACGGCTCGGCGCCGGCGGCGGTTCCCGGCTGCACGGCAACGACGGTGCCACCGGGGCCGTGAAGCGGATCGCGCTCATCTGCGTCACGCTGCTGGTCGCGGCGATCGCCGGGGCGGTCGCGCAGGGATCGACCGGGGCGGGGAGCGGGCCCTACCACGTGCGGGCGATCTTCGACGATGCCTCGTTCGCCGCGCTCGGCGAAGACGTCCGCATCGCCGGGGCCAACGTCGGCAGCATCACCGGCCTCGGGGTCACGTCGGGCAAGCGGGCGGCGGTCACCATCTCGATCACCAACCCGAGCTTCGCCCCGTTCCGCGACGACGCCAGCTGCGCGATCCGCCCCCAGTCGCTGATCGGCGAGGAGTACGTCGACTGCAACCCGGGCACGCCCGGCGCCGCCGCGCTGCCGCGGATCTCCTCCGGTCCGGGCAAGGGCAGCTACTACCTGCCGGTCACGCACACGAGCTCCCCGATCGACTCCGACATCGTCCAGGACATCTCCACCGAGCCCGTCCGCCAGGCGCTCGCGGTGATCATCAACGAGCTCGGCACCGGGCTCGCGGCGCGAGGCTCAGACCTCAACGCGGTCATCCACCGCGCCAATCCGGCGCTCGGCGACACCGACAAGGTGCTGCAGATCCTTGCCCGCCAGAACCGCGTCCTCGCCCAGCTGGCCACCGACTCCGACACGGTGCTCGCCCCGCTGGCGCGTGAGCGCCGCCAGATCGCCGGTTTCGTCACCCAGGCCAACACCACCGCGGTCGCCAGCGCCGCCCGCGCCCGCGACATCTTCGAGACGTTCCGGCTGTTCCCGTCGTATCTGCACCAGCTGCGCCCGTTGATGGCCGAACTGGGGGCGTTCGCCGACCAGGGGACGCCGCTGTTGCGCGAGCTCGGCCCCAACGCCGCGGCGCTCGGGCGGCAGTTCGCCAACCTCACCCCATTCGCGGGAGCGGCGCGGACGGCGCTGATCAACCTCGGCAACGCGGCGCACCAGTCGCAGCCGGCGCTGGTCGCCACGGTGCCCCTGGCCCATCGGCTCGACGCGCTCGGGACGGCCGGGCTGCCGACGGCGACGAACCTCGACAAGCTGACGGCGAGCCTGAACACCACCGGGGGCATCGAGCAGCTGATGGGCCTGCTGTTCAACGGCGCGGCGGCCGGCAACGGCTTCGACAGCCTCGGCCACTACGTGCGCGACGAGCCGATCGTCTCCAGCTGCACCAACTACGTCACCACCGCCGTGCCCGGGTGCTCGTCGAACTTCGCCTCCGCGCGTCAGGCGTCGACCGCCCGGGTGGCGACGGCCCGGCGACCGGACGCGAGCACCGTCGCGGCGCCGAAGCCGACGCAGCGGCCCGCGGCCGGCACCGGCCGGGCGGCCGCCGCCACCACCAGCGTCGTCGCCGCCGCGGTGCGGTCGGCGACCGCGGCGTCGAAGGCGAGCGCGCCGCTGAAGGGCCTGATGGCGTATTTGACGGGGAGCGGCCGGTGAACCGGGCCCGCCGCGAGCCGGTGTTCGCCTCCAACCCGGTGCTGATCGGCGCGCTGACCGTGCTCGTCGTAATCGTCGCGGTGACACTGGCGTACAACGCCACCAACGGGCTCCCGTTCGTCCCCACCTACTCGCTGCACGTCCAGGCGGCGAATGCCAGCGAGCTGACCCACGGCGACGATGTCAACATGGGCGGCGCCCGGATCGGCGTCGTATCGAGCGTCACGCCGGTGCGCACCGCGTCGGGCCGCGCGATCGCCCAGCTCAACCTCCAGCTCCAGAACAGCGTCAAGCCGCTCCCGGTCGATTCGCGGTTCACGGTGCGGCTCAAGGGGGCGATCGGGCTCAAGTACCTGCAGATCACGCCCGGACAATCCGGTCACGGGTGGTCGGACAACGCGACGGTGCCGCTCGGTCACGCGAGCACCGAGGTCGACTTCGACCAGGTCCTGTCGATGTTCAACCCACCCACCCGGGTCGGCGTCCAGCGCACGACGATCGGCTTCGCCGAGGCGCTCGCCGGCCGGGGCTATGACCTCAACAACGCGTTCGGCGCCTTCGTCCCGCTGCTCGGGGATCTCGCTCCCGTGGCGCGCAACCTCGCGTCGTCGCGCAGCGATCTCGCCGGCTTCTTTACGGGGTTGCGCAATTACACCGGGGCGCTGGCGCCGGTGGCACAGACCCAGGCGACCCTGTTCGGCAACTTGAACACGACCTTCCGGGCGCTGGCCGGCGTCGCCACGCCGTATCTCCAGAACACGATCACGGCGACGCCGCCGATGTTCCGCGCCACGATCGCCGGCAGCCCGGTGATCCGCTCGTTCCTGAGCGACACCGGCAAGCTGTTCGGCGAGCTGCGGCCCAGCACCGCCCTGCTCCCGGAGACCGCGCCGGTGCTGGCGAGCACGTTCGCGATCGGCACGCGCAACCTGCCCGGCACCGCGGCGCTGGACCGGCGCACCGTGGCGCTGTCAAAGAGCGTCGCCGCCTACGGCGCGACGCCCGCGGTCCAGCAGGGACTGGACCGGCTGACGCTCACCCTGTCCAAGCTCGGACCGCCGCTCGCGTTCCTCACCCCGGCGCAGACGTCGTGCAACTACGTGACGCTGTTCTTGCGCAACACGTCGAGCCTGCTCACCGAGCACGTCAGCCAGGGCACGCTGCTGCGCTTCGTCCAGGTGGCGATCGATGACCTGCCCGGTCGCGAGTCGGTGCCGTCGAGCAAGGCCTACACCGGGCCGGTCAGCGGTGCGTCGGGGCCGATCCACGTCAACCCGTATCCGAACACCGACGCCCCCGGGCAGCCCGCCGAGTGCGCTGCCGGCAACGAGCCGTTCATCAACGGGCGCGCTGTGATCGGCAATCCCCCCGGAAAGCTGGGCCTCAAGACCGAGACGACGAAGCGGAGCGGCGGATGAGGCGCCATCGCTCGCGGGTGAGCAACCTCGCCGCCGGCGCGCTCGCCGCGGTCGTCATTCTCGTCGCCTGCTACCTCGTGTTCGGCGGCTCGGTGCCGTTCTCCGGCTCGCCGTTCCGGCTCCGCGCCACGTTCACCGTCCAGACGCAGCTGCACCTCGGCTCGCCGGTCCGGATCGCCGGCGTCAACGTCGGCACGGTGACGGGCATCACGCGGGTCGGTGGCTCGTCCCCGGCGGCGGTGGCGACGATGACGATCCAGAGCAACGGGCTGCCGATCCACGCCGACGCGACCGCCGACATCCGCCCCCGGCTGTTCCTCGAGGGCAACTTCTACATCGATCTGCGACCGGGGACGCCGAACGCGCCGACCGTCTCCTCCGGCGCCACGCTGCCCGCCTCCCAGACGACGGGCCCGGTCCAGCTCGACCGCGTCCTGTCGGCGCTGAACTCCAACGCCCGCGCGAACCTCCAGACGCTGCTGCAGGGCCTGGGCGCGTCGCTCAACGGCCGGCCCACCGCCGCGCAGGACGCCACCCAGGACCCGAGCGTGCGCGGGCTGACCGCGGCCCAGGCGCTCAACAAGTCGCTGAACTATGCGGCGGGCGCGTTCAAGGCGTCGACGATCGTCAATGCCGCCCTGCTCGGCCAAACGCCCCACGACCTGTCCGGGGTCGTCTCCGGCAACGCCCGTATCTTCACCGCGCTGGCCTCCCAGCAGCACCACCTCGCCGATCTCGTCAGCACGTTCAACAACACGATGGCGGCTCTGTCGGCGCGCCAGCAGGATCTGCAGACGACGATCGCCCTCCTGCCGCCGCTGCTGCGCTCCGTCAACAGCACGCTCGGGCCGCTCGACGCCTCCTTCGGTCCCACCCAGCAGTTCGCTTCCGAGCTGACCCCGAGCGTGGCGCAGCTGCGGCCGACGATCACCGCGGGGCTGCCGTGGCTCGCCCAGTCGACGGCGCTGCTGTCCCCAGACGAGCTCGGCGCGTTGCTGAGAGCGCTGACCCCGGCGATCCAGGACACCGGGAGCACGGTGAGCTCGACGAAGGCGCTGCTCGGGGCGTCGAACCAGCTGGCGGCGTGCTTCGTCCACACCATCATCCCGACGGGCAACGAGCGGATCCAGGACCCGCCGCTGACGACCGGGCTGGCGCTCTACCAGGAGCTGTTTCAGTCCTCGGTCGGTCTGGCCGGCGCAGCCCAGAACTTCGACGGCAACGGCCGCTACGTCCGGGCGAGCACCGGCGGGGGCTCTGACCGCGTCGCCACCGGCTCGCTTCCCGGCGCCGGCCCCCTGTATGGCAACGCCGTCGTGGCGCCGCTCGGCACCCGTCCGGCGTATCCCGGCAAGGCGCCGCCGCTGAACCGTGACGTCCCGTGCCTGCGCAACGCGCCCGCGGACCTCAACGCCGCCCGCACCGGAGCCGGGCCGTGAAGCGCGCCATCGCCGCCCACCGCGTCGACTTCGCGGCGATCGCCGCGCTGATCGTCGCGGCGATCGCCGTCACCGTCTACATCCTGGAGCACCAGCCCGCGTTCGTCTTCGGACAGAGCTACTACACGGTCAAGGCGGACTTCGCCACCGCCGCCGCGGTCACGTCGGGACAGGGTCAGGCGGTGACGATCGCCGGCGTCCAGGTCGGCCAGGTCGGCGGCGTCTCGCTCAAGGACGGCCACGCCGTGGTGACGATGAACATCTACAAGCGCTACGCGCCGATCTACCGCGACGCGACCGTGCTGCTGCGACCGCGTACCCCGCTCAAGGACATGTACCTGGAGCTGGATCCGGGCAACGCAAGCGCCGGCGCGGTGCCCGCCAACGGGGAGCTCGGCACCGCCAACACCCAGCCCGATGTCGACCTCTCCGAGATCCTCTCCTCGCTTGACGCCGACAGCCGCAACTACCTCGTCCTGCTGCTGTCCGGCGGCGCCCAGGCCTTCCACGACCCGGGAGCGACCGGGACGCCACCGAGCCGCCGGGCGGTCACCGACCTTCAGGGGACGCTGAAGCGGTTTGAGCCGCTGGATCGTGACACGCAGACGTTCGCCACGCTGCTGGCGACCCGGCAGCGCAACATCCGCCGCTCGATCCACAACCTCAACCTCGTCGCGGGCTCGCTCGGAGGCGTCGAGAGCCAGCTGGCGTCGCTGATCCAGGCCTCCGACACCAACTTCGCCGCGATCTCGGCCAACGACGCCCAGCTGGAGTCGACGCTCTCCCAGTTCCCGGGGACGATCCGCCAGACGATCACGACGCTGGGCAAGGTCAGGCCGTTTGCGCGGGCGAGCGCGACGACCCTGCACGAGCTGGCGCCGTTCGCCCGCAACCTCGGGCCGGCGCTGGCCGCGTCCCGGCCGCTGTTCAAGGACACGACCCCCGTGATCGCCCACCAGCTGCGGCCGTTCTCGATCGCCGTGCAGCCCCTCGCCAAGACGCTGGCGCCGGCCGCGTCCTCGCTGAACCGCACGATCCCGCACCTGACGAGCTCCGTCGGCGTGCTCAACGATCTCGTCAACACCCTCGCCTACCAGCCGAGCGGCGGCCGCCAGAGCTACCTGTTCTGGGGCTCGTGGCTGGCGCACATCGCCGACAGCCTCACCTCCAGTCAGGATGCCGACGGGTCGATCGTGCAGGGAATCTTCATGGGGACGTGCGCCGAGCTGAACTTCTTCGAAGGCCAGCTGCAGCCCAACAACGAGCCGCTCGGCGTGATCCTCGATCTGCTCAACGCGCCGGCCCTGGCCCAGCTGCCGGGGGTCACTCCGATCCCCGGCACGACCCAGTACGCCTGCCCCTCCTGATGGCCCGGGTGCGATGAACAAGCAGCGGCCGAGCAACCTCGCGATGTTCACGATGACCGCGTTCACGGCGTCGTGCATCGGGCTGCTGATCTTCCTGTGGATCTCGTTCGGCGGGTCGCTCCCGTTCGCCTCGCAGGGCTACCGCTTCAGCGTCGAGTTCAGTGAGGCGGTGGAGCTCGCCTCCCAGGCGCAGGTCCAGATCTCCGGCGTCCCGGTCGGACGCGTCGTCAGCGTCGGCCTCGATCACCGCACCGGGCTGTCGCGCGCGGTGCTCGAGATCGACAAGCAGTTCGCGCCGCGGCCCGCCGACACGCGGGCGATCCTGCGCGCCAAGACGCTGCTCGGCGAGACCTATGTCGAGCTCTCGCCCGGCAACCCGCATGGGCGCAAGCTCCCGGACGACGCGACGCTGCCGCGGGCGCAGGTGGCGCCGACGGTCCAGCTCGACCAGATCTTCTCGGCGTTCGATCCGGCGACGCGCGCGGCGTTTCAGACCTGGATGCAGCAGGGCGGGATCGCGCTCACCAATCGTGGCGAGGCGTTCAACGCCGCGTTCGCCAACCTGTACCCGTTCGCCACGAACGTCGACTCGGTGCTGACCGTCCTGCGCCGCCAGAGTGCCGCGACGAGCACGCTGCTGCACGACGGAGGGCAGGTGTTCTCCGCGCTCAGCCAATCACCATCGACCCTGCAGAGCTTCATCCGCAATAACAACGCCCTGTTCGCGACCACCGCGGCCCGCGACCAGGACCTGGCGAACACGATCCGGGCGTTCCCGCCGTTCCTCGTGCAGACGCGCTCGACGGTCCAGCGCGTGACGACGTTCTCGGCGCTCGCCCAGCCGCTCATCGACGAGCTCCGTCCCGCGGCGGTGGCACTCACGCCGACGCTGCGCAAGCTCACGGTGCTCGCCCCCGAGCTGCGCGACCTGATGATCAACGTCGCCCCGCTGACCGCCGCGTCGAAGGCCGGGTTCCCGGCGCTGGCCCAGTTCCTCAACGAGAGCGAGCCGTTCCTGACCGCGGCGACCCCGTATCTCGGCCAGCTCGTGCCGGTAATCGAGTACATCGAGTCCTACCGGCGCGAGATCGCCGCGTTCTTCGCCAACAGCGCCGCCACCACCGAGGGAGAGCTCGCCGGGGCCTACGGCGGCAACCTCCACTACTTGCGGATCTCCAACCCGATCAACCCGGAGCTGCTGACCCCGTACCAGACCCGCCCGTACAGCAACCGCAGCAACGCGTACATGGCGCCGGGCGGCTACGACGAGCTGCTCAAGGGATTGCAGACCTTCGGCAGCTACCTGTGCACGAGCCACCCGCTCCCGACGTTCGCGCCCTCGCTGTCGCAAACCACAACTTTGGTGACCGGAAACGTGTTAACTCTCGCGCAGCTCCTTGCGCGCTACTACTACACGGCGACCCCGGGCGGCCCGCCCTGCCGGGCGCAGGCCCCGCTCGGCACCCTCACCACAGGCCAGATCCAGAGCTACCCGCACCTACAACCCCTTCCGTGAGCGCATATGGGGGCCGCTCGCAGCGAAGACCATCACCACCCACAGGAGGAGTAGTCACTTGAAGCGACTAATCGCCGTGGCCACGGCACTCGGAGTGCTCGTGACCGCGGGAGCGGCGTACGCCGCACTCAACACCTACACGGTGAGCCTGCCCTTCACGACGAAGAAGGCCGGCACCGCCTCAAAGCCCGTGCCGATCGGGTTCACGCAGAACTTCACCGCCACAGGCACGGCCCCGAACCGCACCGCGGTGCTGCTCGACGTCAAGACGAAGATCTACGGGCTCAAGGTCGACGGCAAGGACTTCCCGACCTGCACCATCGCCAAGATCGCGGCGGCCCACACCGACGCCAAATGCCCAAAGGGCGCAGCGGTGGCCAAGGGCTACATCACCTCGTCGGTCGGAAGCCGGAACAACTTCGCCGCCGCCGGTTCGGCGTGCGACCCGGTGCTCGACGTCTGGAACGCCGGGCAGGGCAAGCTGGCGTTCTTCTTCGTCGAGACGCCGACGCACGTGTGCCTCGGCGGGGCCCTCTCCACCGGAAGCGTGGCTCCGTATCCCGCGACCTACAGGACGCAGGGCAAGTACCTGGTCCAGGACACCCCGATCCCGCCGTACATCGGGTTCCCGCTGCCGGGACTCGCCGGCTCGCTGGAGACCGAGCACCTCGTCTGGAAGCCCGCGACCGCCACGGTCAAGGGCAAGAAGGTGACCTCGGTCACGACGGTCGCCTGCACGGGCAAGAAGCGTCCGTACTCCGAGACGTTCAAGGCGACGCTGCCGACCACCGGTCAGACCGAGACGACCACCGTCTCCAAGACCGCCGCCTGCAGCTGATCTGAGCGACCGCGCGGGGGGCTCGTCCCTCCGCGCGGCCCTCGGTCTGGGCGGGGGCGGGCGCGTCGGTGCAAGCGGTGGGGTCCGGCGAGGGGCGTGCACCGCAACGCCCGGACCCCGGGACCAGCGGGACTCGCTGCGTCAAATCGTGCGGTGCTTGCACCGAAAGGCCCGGTCCAGGCCACGCCCACGCCGTCTGGGACGCCGTCTCGCTAGGCGATCTCGAACCGCTCGCGGCGCCGGGCCTCGCGCTCGGACTCGGTCAGCATCCGCACGAACACGACGACGAGCGCGATCCCCATGACGATCGACTGCTCGAGCGCCATCACGAGGCCCGCCATCGACTGATCCTCGGACGGCGAGAGCCCCCAGTAGTGCGGGTGGTGCTCATAGAACGGATAGATGGACGCGGGGGCGAAGGCGAGCACGATCCCGAGCAGGCCGACGAGCAGCTTGGTGGCGACCATGTAGCCGACGGGGCCGAGGCCGGTCAGCCGGTACCGGTTGCGGATCGGCGACAGCAGGTGCCACCAGTAGAGCGTTCCCGCGGCGGCGAAGCAGATGTGCTCGAACGCGTGGATGGTCGTGTTGTGCAGGGCGGCGTCATAGAGCGCCGGGATGTGCCACGCCCACATGAACCCGACGTAGGCGACGACCGCGAACGCGGGATGAGCGAGATAGCCGGCCCGCCGCTCGACGATGTTCAGGCGGCGCGTGATCGGACGCAGCAGGACCTTGTTGCAGCCGAGGATCAACAGGATCGGCGCGATGTCGAGCAGCAGGATGTGCTGGACCATGTGCATCACGAGCAGCTGGTCGCCGAGCACGTCGATCGGGGACACGAGCGCCACCAGGATCGTCGCCAGGCCGAGCGCGAACAGGGCCATCCGGCCGTAGCCGGGACGGTGGCGCGATGCGGTGGCCCGGCCGCGGCGCCAGCCGAGCAGGTAGAGGATCGCCAGCGCGCTGACGCCGATCAGCACCGACGGCTCCAACGTCCACTGAATCGTGGGGGCGACGCTCGGGGCCACGACCTCATTCTGACGCTCGACAAACGTCGCGTGCGGGAATAACCTCACCTTTTACATAGATCCACGGTGCAATCGGGAGGTCGATCGATGCGGATCCAAGTCAAGGGTCGCAACGTTCACGTCTCAGACGACGTGAGGGAACACGTCACCAGGCGCTTTCGCAAGGTCGCGCGCCAGGTCTCCGATCTGGCCGAGCTCGAGGTCGAGCTCTCCGAGGAGCGCAACCCGGCGATCGCCGACGACAAGGTCGCGGAGGCGACTCTCCATCTCAAGGGGGTGACGCTGCGGGCACGGGACTCGTCGGCGGATCTGATCCACTCGATCAACCTGTGCGCGGACGAGCTGGCCGTCCAGGTCAAGCGCCACCGCGACAAACGACGCAAGCGGCGCGAATCACGGCCGGCCGCGAGCCAGGTCCTGCCCGAGGACGTCTCGCCGGCCGCCTGACGACGCGCCCGGAGGCGGCGCGACCGGCGGGCTCTGGGGACGCTCAGCACGCCGGCCGCCGCCACCGGCTCACCGTGCCCGCGCTACCCTAGCCTCATGTCCATTCTGGACCGCGCGCTTCGCATGGGCGAGGCGAAGAAGTTCAAAACCTACGAGCAGCGTGTCGCTCGGATCAACGGCTATGAGGAGGAGCTGGAGCACTCCACCGACGCAGAGCTCCGGGAGGCCGTCGACGAGCTGCGCACCCGCGCCGGCGACGGCGAATCGCTCGACGACCTGCTGTTCGAGTGCTTCGCCCTGGTCCGCGAGGCCGGCAAGCGCTCGATGGGCATGCGTCACTTCGACGTCCAGATGATCGGCGGGATGGTCCTCCACGACGGCGCGATCGCCGAGATGAAGACCGGCGAGGGCAAGACGCTGACCGCGACCCTGGCGGTCGTGCTCAACACGCTCGGCGGCCGCGGCGTGCACATCGTCACGGTCAACGACTACCTGGCCCGTCGCGACGCGATGTGGATGAAGCCGATCTACGACATGCTCGGGGTGACGGTCGGGATCCTGCAGAACATGCAGCCCTACGAGGACAAGCGGGCCGCTTACGCCGCGGACGTCACCTACGGAACCAACTCCGAGTTCGGGTTTGACTACCTGCGCGACAACATGGCCAAGACCCTGGAGGAGAAGGTGCAGCACGGCGGGCGGCCGAAGCCCGAAGAGGGCGCGTCGCCCTACCACACGTTCGCGATCGTCGACGAGGTCGACAACATCCTGATCGACGAGGCGCGGACGCCGCTGATCATCTCCGGCGCCCCCGAGCAGGCCGCCGATCTCTACGCCCAGTTCGCCCGCCTCGCCCCCCGGCTGGCGCCGGGCAAGACCCCCGACGGTCTGGACCCCCGCGCCAAGAAGGAGTTCGTCGCCGACTTCGACTACGAGTTCGACGAGAAGCACAAGACGATCGCCGTGACCGAGCAGGGCGTCGCCAAGTCCGAGCGATTCATGGGCATCGATCACCTGTACCGCGCCGAGAACGGGCACCTCGTCAACCACCTCATCCAGGCGCTCAAGGCGCAGTCGCTGTACAAGCGCGACGTCGACTATGCGGTGATCGACGGCGAGGTCAAGATCATCGACGAGTTCACCGGGCGGATCCTGGAGGGCCGGCGCTGGTCGGAGGGTCTGCACCAGGCGGTCGAGGCCAAGGAGGGCGTGCGCGTCCAGGAGGAGAACCAGACGCTGGCCACGATCACGCTCCAGAACTACTTCCGCATGTACGACAAGCTCGCCGGCATGACCGGGACCGCCATCACCGAGGCCACCGAGTTCATGAAGATCTACGAGCTGCCGGTGGTGCAGGTTCCGACGAACCGCCCGATGGTGCGCGCCGACCGCAACGATCAGGTCTACAAGACCAAGGACGGCAAGCGCAACGCGGTCGCCGGCGAGATCGAGGCGCGCCACAACGCCGGCCAGCCCGTCCTCGTCGGGACGATTTCGGTGGAGGAGTCCGAGCTGCTGTCCCAGCGCCTGACCAAGAAGGGCATCAAGCACACGGTGCTCAACGCCAAGCCCGAGCACGCCGAGCGCGAGGGCGAGATCATCGCCGAGGCGGGCGCACCGGGAGCGGTGACGATCGCCACCAACATGGCGGGCCGCGGCGTCGACATCAAGCTCGGCGGCAACGCCGAGCACCTGGCGGGCCTCGAGGTCGTCAAGCTCGGGCTGGCGCCCGGAATGCCCGACTACGACGAGCACGTGGCCAAGGTCCTGCCGACGATCGAGGCGCAGGTGGTGGCGCAGCGCGATCAGGTGATCGACGCCGGCGGCCTGTTCATCCTCGGTACCGAGCGCCACGAGTCGCGCCGGATCGACAACCAGCTGCGCGGACGCTCCGGGCGCCAGGGGGATCCTGGAGAAAGCCGCTTCTTCCTGTCGGCTCAGGACGATCTCGTGCGCCTGTTCGCCGGCGAGCGGATCTACAAGATCCTGGACCGTCTCGGGTCCACCGACGAGGAGGGCAACGAGGAGCCGATCGAGGCCGGAATGCTCTCCAAGCAGATCGAGAAGGCCCAGCGCAAGGTCGAGGAACAGCACTTCCTGATGCGCAAGCACACGCTCGAGTACGACGACGTGCTCAACCAGCAGCGTGAGGTGGTGTACACCTACCGCGACGAGATCCTGGAGGGCCGCGACATGAGCGTCGCGGCGCGGGAGGAGATCGTCGGGCTGATCGATCGTCTCGTCGCCGAGTACACCGCCGACGACTTCGTCGAGGACTGGGACGTCAACGGGCTGATGCGCCGGATCGACGAGATCTTCACCCCGAGCGCCGAGGTCGCCGTCGACGATCCCGCCCGCATCGACCGTGACGATCTCACGACCCGGCTGCAGGAGGAGGCGCTCACCCAGTACGAGCGGCGTGAGGAGGAGCTCGGGGAAGAGCTGATGCGCAATGTGGAGCGCTACCTGCTGCTCGAGATCATCGATCAGCGCTGGCAGGAGCACCTCTACGACATGGACTACCTGCGCGAGGGCATCCATCTCCGCGGGTTCGCTCAGATCGAGCCGCTCGTCGCGTACAAGAACGAGGCGTTCGAGCTGTTCCGGGAGCTGATGAACAGCGTCTGGGCGGACTTCGCCCGGCTCATCTTCCACGTCGAGGTCACCATTCACGACGAGAACGGCGCGCCCCAGGCCCCGCCCCAGCGCAGCCGGCCGAGCGCCGCCGCGAGCTCGGCCACCGGCGGCGGCCGGGTCAGCTACTCGGGTGGCGTCGCCCAGTCCGGGGCGATGGCGATGGCCGCCGCGGCCGGCGCCGCGCCCGCCGAGGCCTACGCCGACGAGCCCGAGCCGATGGCGCCGGTGCAGCAGCGCCGGGTCGACGACTCAGAGCAGATCGGACGCAACGACCCGTGCTGGTGCGGGTCGGGCAAGAAATTCAAAAAGTGCCACGGCGCCTGACGGCGCCCGCCGGACCCTTTAGCCCTGCTTCTGGTACCGCACGCGCCGCGGGCTGATCACGTACCTCTTGCGCACCTCGCCGGGAGCGCGGAACGGATACGTGTCCTGTCCGATGTAGGTCTGCGACAGCCGGTCGATGTGCTCGTCGGCGCCGTCACGCGTTCCGGTGGCGGTACCGCGGATCTCGACGTACTCGTACGGGTTGTTCGGGTCATAGACGAGCGCGGTGATGTGCGGGTCGCGATCGAGGTTGTCCGGCCAGTGCCGTCCCTCGGCGGTGTTGACGGCCAGCTCGCCGTCCTCAAGGTTGATCCAGGCGACAGCGCTGTGGACGGAGCCGTCCTCGTTCAGGGTGGAGATCACGGCGCAGTGCGGCGCCTCCAGCAGCGCCCGAACAGCGTCGTCGTTCAATGAGGCCATGGCGGGAAACGATACCGGGCGGCGCGACGCCCCGGCTGGGCGCGTGGCGCGTTGGCGTTTGCCCGCACTCCACCCCGGAAAGGATGTCCAAAGATGACGACAGGTAGGCGGCTGGAGCTGCGCGGTCCCTCGGATCCCGCGTTCGATGAGATCCTGACCCCGGACGCGCTCGAGTTCGTGGCCGAGCTCGAGACGGAGTTCGGCGGTCGCCGCCGCGAACTGCTGGAGGCGCGGGAGCGACGCCGTGCCCGGCTCGCCGCGGGCGAGAGCCTGGGGTTCCGGGAGGACACCGCGTCGGTCCGGGACGGGGACTGGACGGTGGCGCCCGTGCCGGACGCGCTGGCGCAGCGCTGGGTGGAGATCACCGGGCCCACCGACCGCAAGCTCGTGATCAACGCGCTGAACTCCGGCGCCGACGGATTCATGGCCGACTTCGAGGACGCGAACTCGCCGACGTGGCGCAACATGGTGCTGGGCCACGTGAACCTCCGCGACGCGATCGACGAGACGATCACCTATGACGGCTCCGACGGGAGCCACTACGAGCTTTCCGAGAATCCGGCGACCCTGCTCGTGCGCCCCCGCGGCTGGCACCTGCCCGAGCGCCATCTCCTCGTCGGCGGCGAGCCGATCTCCGCCGCGCTGTTCGACTTCGGGATGTACTTCTTTCACAGCGGGCCGCGGCTGCTGGCCCACGGGCTGGCCCCATTCTTCTACCTGCCCAAGCTCGAGTCGCATCTGGAGGCGCGGCTGTGGAACGACGTGTTCTGCCGGGCGCAGGACATCGTTGGGCTGGAGCGGGGCACGATCAAGGCCACCGTGCTCATCGAGACGTTGCCGGCGGCGTTCGAGATGGACGAGATCCTGTACGAGCTGCGCGACCACTCCGCGGGCCTGAACGCCGGGCGCTGGGACTACATCTTCTCGTCGATCAAGTGCTTCCCCGACCGGCGGGAGATGGTGCTTCCCGACCGCGGCGACGTGAAGATGACGGTCCCGTTCATGCACGCCTACACGGAGCTGCTGGCGGCGACGTGTCATCGTCGCGGTGCCCACGCGATGGGGGGGATGGCGGCGCTGATCCCATCGCGCCGCGACGAAGCGGCGAATGAAAAGGCGCTGGAGGGGGTCCGCGAGGATAAGGAGCGCGAGGTCAAGCAGGGCTACGACGGCACCTGGGTAGCGCACCCCGACCTGGTGGCGACCGCGCGCGAGGTCTTTGCCCGCGGTCTCGACGGCGCGCCCAACCAGGTGGGGCGCCGGCGCGACGACGTTTCGGTGACCGCCGAGCAGCTCCTCGATCTGGCGGCGACGCCCGGCGAGATCACCGAGGCCGGCCTGCGGGCCGACGTCAACGTCGGCTTTCAGTACGTCTCGTTCTGGCTAGGGGGACACGGCGCGGCAGCGATCAACTCGCTCATGGAGGACGCCGCCACCGCCGAGATCTCGCGCTCACAGATCTGGCAGTGGGTCCATCACGCCGTCGAGCTGACCGACGGGCGGACGGTGACCGCCGAGCTGGTCCGCCACCTGCTCGACGAGGAGACGGCGAAGATCCGGCAGGCGGTGGGGGACGAGACGTGGCAGGCCGGGCGCCCTGACGAGACGCGCGCGATCTTCGAGCGGGTCGCGCTGGAAGAGCCGCTGCTTCAGTTCCTGACGCTCGAGGCCTACGACTACCTCGACTGAGCGCCGCGACGGCGCAGCTCGAACCACACCTGGGTGGGCGTCTCCCGGATGCCCCAGCAGTCGGCCATCGCGGCGACGATCTTCATTCCCAGCCCGGGGGGATCACCCAGTCCGGACCGATCAGGCGGCGGGTCGAGGATCGTCGGCACGAACCCGGTGCCTCGGTCGCTGACCCCGACGCGCAGGCGGTCACCGGCCAGCTGAGCGCGCAGCACGATCTCGCCCGTCCCATGGACGACCGCGTTGGTGACGAGCTCACTCGTCAGCAGCCGTGCCGTGTCCAGCACCTCCGGGTGCAGCGCCGAGTTCATCCACTCCGCCAGCGCGCCGCGCGCGAGTCTCGGCGCCTCGGGACCGTGCTGCAGACGGGTTTCGAACTGAGTCGGCGTCACCTCGGAGTCCGGCACGACCGAGTCGCGCAACGCGGTCGATGGCGGATGTTCAGTGCAAGGATCGGACCTCGCGCCCAGGCCGGTGGATAACACGTCTGACATGGCAGCTCCTGAGGGGATCTGTGACCAGTGCGTGGGCACCACCCTCACCTGCCGCCGCCGGCCGCCGCGAGCGCGATTTGTTCCCTGCGCTGACACCCGTCTGCCCGCCGCGGGGGCGGCGCGTCAAGGCCTCAACCCAGTTCACGGTACTCCGATCGAGGTCAGAAGCAAGCCCGGACGGCCGCGTGGATCCCGCGGTCAGGGCACCATCCAGGACAGGACGGACGTCGACTGCAGGAGGACGAGCACGGCCAGGAGCAACAGGAAGGCCAGGCTCCATCCGATGACCTTGCGGAAGATGTCGCCCTCCTGGCCGGCCAGGCCCACGGCCGCGGCGCCGATGGCGAGGTTCTGAGGCGAGACCATCTTGCCGATCACGCCTCCCGAGCTGTTGGCCGCGGCCAACAGCGTCGGCGAGAGGCCGGCATGCTTGGCGGCCGCGACCTGAAGCGCTCCGAACAGCGAGTTGCTCGAGGTGTCTGACCCGGTGACCGCGGTCCCGAACCAGCCGATCATCGGCGACAGGAACGCGAAGAAGGCGCCGGCACCGGCCGCCCACGTCCCGAGCGTGATCGTCATGCCCGAGAAGTTCATGACGTAGGCGATCGCCAGGACGGTGCACACCGTCACGATTGCCCACTTGAGCCTCACGAGCGTCTCCCAGTAGACCCGCGCTGCCAACCCGGGGCGCACGCGCAGGACGAGGGCGGTGGCGATGCCGGCAACCGCCAGTGCCGTCCCGGCCGCCGTCAACCAGTTGAGCTTGAACAGCTCGCTGTCCGGCGCCTTGCCGTCGGCGCCGATCACGTGCAGACCGGGCCAGCTGAACGCGGTGGTCGACTTGTCCAGCGACTTCATCACCGAAGTGATGCTGATCAGGCCCAGGAAGATGATGATGATCACGTAGGGCGCGAACGCCATCGCCATTTCGCGACGGGCCAGCGGCCGGCCGTTGTCGGCCCTCATGCGGAGCTCCACTGCCGGGTCATCGGTACCGGCGCCCGCGATCGCGGGGCGGGTCTCGGTGAGGTCGACGTTCCGGGCCGGCGACCACACCCGCAGCAGCGCCACCACGGCTGCGGCCGAGATCAGCGACGCGACGATATCGGTGAGCTGGACCGAGACGTAATTGGAGACCGCGAACTGCACCAGGGCGAAGGACAGACCCGCGACCAGCGCCGCCGGCCACGTGTCCCGCAGTCCGCGGCGGCCGTCGACCATGAACACGAGCGCGAAGGGCACGAGCAGCGCCAGCAACGGTGTCTGGCGGCCGACCATCTGGCCGAGATCGTGAACGGGAAGTCCCGAAACCTGCGCGAGCGTGGTGATCGGGATCGCGATCGCGCCAAACGCCACTGGAGCCGTATCGGCCACCAGCGCGACCGCGGCAGCCCGGATCGGGGAGAGGCCGAGGCCGACCAGCATCACCCCGCAGATCGCGACCGGGGTGCCGAAGCCCGCCAGCGCCTCCAGCAGGGCGCCGAAGCAGAAGGCGATCACCACCACCTGGACGCGCTGGTCGTCGGAGACCTCGGCGAAGGCGCGCTTGAGCACCGCAAAATGGCCGCTCGCCTCGGTCATGTTAAAGATCCACAGGGCGTTGACGACGATCCACATGATCGGCCAGAGGCCGAACGCCGCTCCCTCCAGGGCGGTGTCGGCGGTCTGTCCCAACGGCATCCCGTAGACGACCAGGGCGACGAGGATCGCCACCCCCAGGGCGAGCAGCGATGCCCACTGCGCCTTCAGGCGGACGACGCCGAGGAGCAGGAACAGGACGAGCAAAGGCAGGATGGCGAAGATCGACGTGAGTCCCAGGGAGTGGGACACAGGATCGAGAACCTGCTTGTACACGGCGAACCTCCCTCTCCGAGAACGGCCGTTGCGCGTTGACTACCCGGATCGCCGTCCCGGCAAAGCGCGGAGGGGGGTTGCTAGTGTGGGCGCCGATGGCCACCGCCCCCTCAGAGCCGCTCCCCCAGCGCCTCGCCGCGATCCGCGGGCAGTTAAAGCTGCTTGCGGACTATCTTTGACCCCGCTGAATTGACCCGCCGGGTCAGCGTCCTCGAGGATGAGATGGGGACCGCGGGATTCTGGGACGACCAGGAACGAGCCGCCCGCGTCAGCGCGGAGCATGCCCGCGCCGCGCGAAAGCTCGGCGTGTTCCGGGCGCTCGAGACCGATGTCGCGGATCTCGAGCCGCTGGCCGAGCTGGCGGTGCAGGACCCGGGAATCGCCGCCGAGCTGGAGGAGCAGATCGCCGACGTCCAGGCACGGCTCGAGTCGCTCGAGGAGGAGCGCCTGTTCTCCGGCCGGTACGACACCGGCGACGCGCTCGTCACCGTCAACGCCGGCGCCGGCGGCACCGACGCTCAGGACTGGGCCGAGATGGTGCTGCGGATGGAGATGCGCTGGGCCGAGAAGCGCGGCTTCCAGGTCGAGCTGCTCGAGGCCTCCCCGGGGGAGGAGGCGGGGATCAAGTCGGCCACGTTCCGCGTGCGCGGCGAGAACGCCTACGGCCTCTACGGCTCCGAGAAGGGGGTGCACCGGTTGGTGCGCCTGTCGCCGTTTGACTCCGCCAATCGCCGCCAGACGAGCTTTGCCGGGGTCGAGGTGTCTCCCGTGGTGCAGGAGATGAACACGTCTTTGCAGATCGACGACGACGACCTGCAGATCGACACCTACCGGGCGAGCGGCGCCGGGGGTCAGCACGTCAACAAGACCGACTCGGCGGTGCGGATCACCCACAAGCCGACGGGAATCGTCGTCCAGTGCCAGAACGAGCGCTCCCAGTCCTCGAACAAGGCCGAGGCGATGGCGATTCTCCGCTCCCGGCTGGTGGAGCTCGAGGAGCGTCAGCGCCGTGAGGAGATCGCCCGGGAGAAGGGCGAGGCGCAGGACGTCAACTTCGGCTCGCAGATCCGCTCCTACGTGCTGCACCCGTACACGATGGTCAAGGATCACCGCACCGCGTATGAGATGGGCGACGCCGCCCGGGTGCTCGACGGCGACCTCGACGGGTTCGTGCGCAGCTATCTGCTGAAGTCGGCGCGATGAGCGACCGGTCCGATCCGGCGATCCGCGACGCTCGCGAGGGCGAGATGACCGAGCTGCGCGACGGTGCGCTCGTCAGCGACCCCGGCGGCGACGCCGCCCTGCTCGAGCGCCGCCGGCGGCCCCGCGAGCTCCCGACCGCGCCCTACCTGGAGGCGATCGTCTCCTACGGCTTCCGCGGCTCGGTTCGCTTCCACGTCCCCGGCCACAAGGGCGGCCCCGGCGCCGACCCGGGCCTGCGCTCGGCGATCGGCGAGCGCGCGCTCGCGCTCGACATCTGCCAGGACATCGAGGGGATCGACACCGGGCCGACGCCGACGCCCTACCAGCGTGCCGAGGAGCTCGCCGCCGTCGCCTACGGCGCCGGTCAAACGTGGTTTCTCACCAACGGGGCGACTCAGGGCAACCATGCCCTCTGCCTCGCGCTGGCCAAGCCCGGCCAGCACGTCCTCGTGCAGCGCAACTCGCACGCCAGCATCGTCGACGGCCTCGTGCTCAGCGGCGGGATCGCGAGTTTCGTCGCCCCCGAGTACGACGCCGAGCTCGGCATGGCCCACGGGGTGACGCCCGAGGCGCTCGAGCAGGCGCTGGCCCGCTCTTCGGACATCGGGGCCGTGTTCATCGTCTCGCCCACCTACTACGGGATGGCGGCCGACATCGGTGGCTGTGCCGCCGTCGCCCATGCCGCCGGGGCGGCGCTGGTCGTCGACTGCGCCTGGGGCTCTCACTTCGGGTTTCATCCGTCGCTGCCCGAGTCGCCGTTGCGCCTGGGCGCCGACGCCGTCCTCGCCTCGACGCACAAGATCGTCGGCAGCCTCACCCAGTCGGCGATGCTCCACGTCGCCGCCGGCGGTCTCGTCGATCCCGACGAGGTGGCGCGCTGTGTCCGGCTGGTGCGCTCCACCAGCCCCAACTCGCTCCTGCTGGCATCGCTCGACAGCGCCCGGCGCCAGCTCGGCGCGCACGGTGAGGCGCTGCTGGACCGCACGATGGCCGCCTCGGCGCGGGCCCGCGAGGCGATCGAGGCGATCCCCGGCTGCGCCGTCGTCGGCGAGGGGATGGTCGGCCGGCCCGGGATCGCGGGCTGGGATCCGCTGCGGATCGTCATCGACGTTCGCGGGACCGGCTCCACCGGCTACGAGCTGGCCGCCGAGCTGCGCGCCGCCCACGACATCTACGTCGAGCTCGCCACCCACGCCACGCTCGTGCTCGTGCTCGGCCTCGGGCAGCCGGTCGAGCCGCTGGAGCGCTTCGCCCACGACTTCGCCGAGGCGGTGCGGCTGCTGTCGCGTCCCGCCGAGGCCCACGCGATCAGCGCTCCGCCCGCCGCGCTGGAGCACCAGACCGTCGTCCCCATCCGGGAGGCGTTCCTCGGCGAGGGCGAGACCGTGGCGGTCGACGATGCGATCGGCCGGATCTCCTGCGAGTCGATTGCCGGGTACCCGCCGGGGGTGCCGACGCTGCTGCCGGGCGAGCGGGTCACCGCCGCGGTGGTGGCCTATCTGCGCTCGCTGACGGCGTCCGGCGCCCGCCTCCACGGGGCGGCGGATCCGAGCTTCGCCACCGTGCGGGTGCTGTCCGAGACCCCGGCGATGGTGGCCGGGGTCTCGGAAGCGGCCCGCGCCTGAAGCGGGCGGCGACCTGGGCTAGGGGTTGACCGAGTAGACGAGCCCCTGGCCGGTCTTCTGGCCGACCTCGCCGACGTACAGGGTGCCGCCGCCGGCGCCCAATCCGACGGTTGGCCCGACGAACCCGGTCACGACCGCGGTCAACGGGCCGCCCTTCAGCGGCATCGACACCACCTCGCCCTGACCCTTGGCCTTGAGGCCGAGGAAGGACGTCATGTACAGCCGTTTGCCGATGATCGCCATTCCCATGAGGTCGGTGTGCGGCGGGAACAGCCGGAACGGCTTGGTGAAGCCCTTGCACTTGCTGTTCTTCGCCCACGTGCACCCGGGGAAGCCGTAGTTGTCGCCCTGCTTGACCCGCAGGATCATGTCGGGCGGATTCTTGACCTTGCCCGCATCCTGACCGAGGTTGGAGACGAGTGGAGAGCTGGAGCCGGCCGGGAACGCCATCTGCCACGGCTGGCGGATGCCGCTGGCGACCACCTTCAGATCCTTGCCGGTCGGGTTGAGCGACAGGATCTTGTAGACGAACGGCGTCTTCGCCGGGCCGTGGTCATTGCCATTGAGCAGTCCCACGTCGGCCCCGACGTACAACCGGCCATTGGGGCCGAAGGCGATTCCGTTGAAGCCCTGGAACCCCCTGGGCGCCGTGTAGATCACCTGCTGCTTGGCGAAGCTGGCGCCGTTCCAGCCGCTCCACTTCTGCAGCGTCCAGATCGCCGTTGTGCGGCTTGTCGGGGTGCCGCCGCTGACGTACAGCGCGCCCTTGTACCAAGCCAGGCCCGCGACGAACAGGGGCGAGCCCGCGAGCTTGGTTGCCGCGCCGTTCTTCAGCACATAGACCCCACCATTGGGCGGCCCGCCGCTCTCGGCGCCACCGTCGCCCTCGAACACCGACCCGCCGCCGGTCGCGAACGAGGTGGGTGTGGTGACACCCGTGGCCACCAGGGTGACCTGCTTGCCGCCGGCTGCCTTGGGCGGTGGTGGACCGGCGGCGGCGGCGCTACCGGCGCCAGACACAAACACGCCGGCCGCGACCACCGAGCCGGCAGCCAGCTTCGCTACACGAGAGAACATCATCACCTCTTTTGGAGAAAGCGCGGCCCGGTGCCGCGTTCGCAATCCAAACACAAACCGATCGCGAATGGACCGCCGATCCGCCTTTTTTGCGCCCTATCCTGAGAGTCATTCCCCCGCCACCCGCCAGCCGATGAGCAGCACGGCGATCGACGACATCGTCGCCCGGGCGCTCGCCGAGGACGTCGGCGACGGCGACGTCACCACCGAGGCGACGGTGCCCGCGGACGCGCGCGCCCGCGCGGTCATCACCCAGAAGGCACCCGGAGTGATCTTCGGGATCGATATCGCCGGCGAGGTGTTCCGTGCCCTCGATCCCGAGGCGGTGATCGAGCGGGCGGTCGATGAGGGGCGGTGGCGGGATCGCGGCGAGGTGATGGCCGTCGCGGGCCAGGCCCGGGCACTGCTGTCGGGGGAGCGCACCGCGCTGAACTTCCTCGGGCGTCTGTCAGGCGTGGCGACGCTCGCGGCCCGCGCCGCCGAGGCCGTCCAGGGCACGGGGGCGAGGATCCTGGATACGCGCAAGACGACCCCCGGGCTGCGCACGCTGGAGAAGGCCGCAGTCGCGGCCGGCGGGGCCACCAACCACCGCGCCGGTCTCTACGACGCGATCCTCATCAAGGAGAACCATGCCGCGCTCGCCGGCGGGGTGGGGGCGGCCGTGCGGCGCGCCCGGGAGCGTGCGCCCGAGCTCCGTATGGCGGTCGAGTGCCGCTCGATGGCCGAGATCGACGAGGCGCTGGCGGCGGGTGCGCCGCACCTCCTGCTCGACAACATGACGCCCGCGCAACTGCGCGAGGCGGTCGCGCACGTCGCCGGCCGGGCGCAGCTCGAGGCCAGCGGCGGCGTCACGCTCGAGACGCTCCGGGAGCTCGCAGACACCGGCGTAGACTTCATCTCAGTGGGTGCCCTGACCCACAGTGCGCCTGTCCTGGACCTCTCTCTCATCCTCAGCCCGCTGCCATGAACCTCCCCATGCTGAGCGCGATCGACGCGCCGTTGATGCTCGAGAGCATTCCCGCCCTCCGGGAGGAGGTGCGGGCACTGGCCGCGCAGCGTGGCGCCGTGATCCTCGCCCACAACTACCAGCTGCCCGAGATCCAGGACGTGGCCGACTACGTCGGTGACTCGCTCGGCCTCTCGCAGCAGGCGGCGGCCTCCGAGGCCGACACGATCGCGTTCTGCGGCGTGCACTTCATGGCCGAGACCGCCTCGATCCTGTGTCCTGACAAGACGGTTCTGATCCCGGATCCCGACGCCGGCTGCTCGCTCGCCGACTCGATCACCGCGGCCCAGCTGCGCGTATGGAAGCAGCAGCATCCGGGCGCGGTCGTCGTCATGTACGTCAACACCACCGCCGAGGTCAAGGCTGAGACCGACTACTGCTGCACGTCAGCGAACGCCGTCGACGTCGTCGCGCACATCTACCACGAGCACGGCGACGACACCGAGATCCTGTTCGGACCCGACATGTTCCTCGGCGCCTACGTCGAGAAGACGCTCGGCCGGTCGATGCATGTGTGGGACGGTGAATGTCACGTCCACGCCGGGATCAAGCCGCACGACATCGCCGCCGTGCGCGCGGCGCACCCAGGCGCCGACTTCCTCATCCATCCCGAATGTGGCTGCTCGACGAGCGTGATGGAGTACGTCGCCGCCGGCGACATCGACGCCGCCGGCGTGCACATGCTCTCCACCGGCGGGATGCTCGGCTACGCCCGGCAGCGTGAGGCGGAGCCCGACCATGCCGGCGCGACCGCGATCGTCGCCACCGAGACGGGGATGCTGCATCCGCTGCGTCAGGCGGCGCCGGACGTCGAGTTCATCGCCGCCAACGAGGCCGCCTCGTGCCGGTTCATGAAGATGATCACCCTGCCCAAGCTGCGCGACGGCCTCCGCGATGGCGTGCACGAGGTCAAGGTGCCCGCCGCGATCGCCGATCGGGCGCGGCTGCCGATCGAGCGCATGGTCGCGATCAGCTGAGCGGCCCGTCGGGGCTGCCGTCCAGCGCGCCCGCGGAGGCGGCCGGACGCGGCTCGCCGCGATCCTCGTAGAGCAGCACCCCGCGGTCGACCACGGCCCTCACTCGGGGGGTGGTGACCCGCTTGCGGGCGAACTCCTCGACGGTGTAGCAGTGGACGTCGGCGACATCGCCCATCTCCATCCCGTCCCACAACGAGGTTGCCTGATAGACGCGCTCGAGCCACGGCATCCCCTGAAACGCCCGGGAGACGAGCACGACGATGTACTCGGGGCCGCGCTCGCGCTGCGACGGCGCGCCCCGGGAATCGTCGACGCGGGCTCCGCCGAGCATCACCGTGGCCAGCGGCCAGCGGTCGCTGATCCGACTCAGGTAGCGCTGCAGCTCGTGAAGGTTGAGAGCGGTGGCCAGCTCCACGGGCCGATTGTCGTGCCTCGGTTCGCCGCCCGCAAATCTGATCGTCAATACCGCGCGATCGCCCCGATCATGCGACTGTCCAGCACCAGCGCGGTCCAGTTGGGCGGACCGTCGATGAACAGGCCGAACGCGATCGCGTGGTGGCCGCGGCTGTGGCAGTAGCCGGCGAGGTTCGTGACCCCGTCGAGCGTTCCCGTCTTGGCCACGCACCGGCCGACGGCGGCGGTTTTCAGGCCGATCGTCTGGACCGTGCCGGTCCTGCCGACGATCGGCAACGAGTCGACCAGCTCCCGGCCGACGGTCGTCCCCCACAGCTCGCGGAGGAGGTCGACGATCTCCAGCGGCGAGGTGCGGTCATCACGCGAGAGACCGGACCCGTCGAGGATCCGCGGATGCAGCCCGTACGTGACGGCGATCGTCTTGGCGATCACGCGGGCGCCGGAGGAGATCGTCCCGCCGTGTCCGAACAGGACCCCCAGCTGCTTGGTGAACATCTCGGCGAACAGGTCGTCGGACGGGACGTCCATCAGGCGGGTCATCACCAGCATCGGCGGGGAGCTGACGGTCGCCAGCAGGTGCGCCGGCTTCGGCGTGCCGCGTTCATGCCTCGACGCCCGCGATCGGATCCCGACGCTGCCCATCGTCGCCACCAGCTCACGGGCGGCGAACGTCGCCGGCGAGTAATGGGCGATCGTCGTGCCGTGATCGTAGGTCAGCGCGCTGATCTGGCCGCCGAAGTCGGGGACGTCAACGGCGTATTTGGTGATCAGGCCGCCGCGCCGGCGATCGAACATCGACTCGTCGCCGTACACCCATCCGCTCACCCGGTGGATGCCGCGACGGGCGAGCTGCCCCGCCAGCTCGGCGGCGGTGGGGCCGTAGCCCTGGTCCCACACGTGATTGAACGTCGGGTCGCCGAACGTCGGGTCACCGCCGCCGCGCAGGTACAGATCACCGTGCCAGACGCCGTGATGCAGCGAGCCGGTGCCGAGCACCGACGTGTGCAACCGGGCCTCCGGGCCGAGCCTTCGCATCAGCGCGGTCGTCGTCCAGATCTTCTCGACCGAGGCGGGGGGCCTGTGAACCCTGGCACGCAGACCGAACAGTTCGGTGTGCGTGCCGAGGTCGTAGACGAGCGCGCCGCTCTGAGGCCCGGCCGCGCGCATCGCCTGGCTCAGCGATGCGCGCAGGCGGATCGCGGCGGCGGTCGCCGGCGGGGGCGCACCGCCGGGGTCCAGCGGTGGAGGCGTCGGTTCCTGGGAATGGGCGGGACGCGAGGACGCTGTCGTCGTGTCGCGCGCCAGCGGCGGGCCCGCGGCAAACTGCGCGTCATGCGGGCTCGTGTGGCTGAGAGATCCCAGCAGGGCGAGGACGACCGCCACCACTGTGATCGTCAGCACCACTCCGGCCGTCAGCCAACGTTTCAGGCGGTCTCCAGCTCCTCCACGGTGTGCGGGCCGACGCAGGCGATCGACACGTCGTCGGCGACGCCGGCGGCGATCCCGCGCACCTCACCGAACGTCACCTGATCCAGCAGCGCAATCGACGTGTCGGGGTCCGGGTCCTCGCCGAACACCACCGTCTGCTGGGCGGCGTACCGGGCGACGGCGCCGGTGTTCTCGAACGCCAGCGTCCGCGCCCCGGCCGCGTACGCCTGGGCGCGCTTGACCTCGCTCTCGGTCGGCCCCTCGTCGCGCAGCTCGGTGACGATGTCGCGCATCCTCCGATAGGCCTCGAGCAGCTTGCCTGACTCGAGTCCCGCGGACAGCTGCAGGATCGGGACATCGGCATAGGCATGGGGGAAGGCGCTGACCGAGTACGCCAGCCCCCGCTGCTCGCGAATCTCGTCAAACAGGCGTGAGCCCATCGAGCCGCCGAGCAGCGTCGAGTACACCGACAACGCGGCGCGCTCACGCGGGACCCGGACGTCGACCGCGGGGCGGTAGGAGAGCCGGAGGTGCGATTGGTTGGAGTCGCGCTCCCGGACCATCACCCGTGGATGCAGTGGCGGAGCGGGGTCGAACGGCGGCGGCCCGGGGGCGGGGGAGAACCGCTCGAACAGTTCCTCGAGCTCGCCGTTCTCGCCGAGCGCCTCCAGGTTGCCGACCGCGAACGCCGCTCCGTCGGTCGGGGACCAGCGGCGCGAGCGGAAGGCGACGATCGCGTCCCGGGTGAACGTGTCGCGGAGATGCTCGGTGGTTCCCAGCACCGGGCGCCCGAGCGGATGGTCACCGAAGACCGCCTCGTCGATCAGATGCTCGGCCAGCGCCGCCGGCTGATCGTCGGCACGGGCGATCTCCTGGACGACGACGCCGCGTTCGCGATCGAGCTCGTCGGCGTCGATCCGTGGGCGGCCGACGAAGTCGGTCAGCAGGTCTGCCGCCTCGAGGCCGCGCTGAGCCCGGGCAGTGATGTGGAACGCGACGAGGTCATGGCTCGTGTACGCGTTGAGGACGGCGCCGATGCCCTCGGCGGCCTCGTTGACGTCACGGTAGGTGGGGAACTTCTCTCCGCCCTTGAACACGAGATGCTCGAGGAAGTGAGCCATCCCGTTCTCCTCGGGACGCTCCGTGCGCGCCCCCGCGTCGAAAGCCGCGAGGATCGTCACCGCGCGGGTCCCGGGCACCGCGATGCGATGCAGTCGCAGTCCGTTGCTCAGTGTGGACACCCTGCTCGAGCCCATCGGGCCACACGGTAGCGGCTGGCCCGGGGGATACGGCGAAGGTCGTGTTAGTCCTGCAAATCGCCAGATCCTGCAAGTCCCGTTGCAAGGGGGGCTCGGGCGGGACACGGGGCCCAGGTGCCCGCTAGGCTGCGCGCACTCTATGGCTATCTCAGCGAAACACACCCGCCGCTCGGCCACCCGGGCGCCCCAGAAATCCACGTCTCATCCTCATCCCGCCCCGCCTCAGCGGGGCAGCGGACGCCAGGTCATCGAGTTCCGCCACGTCTCCAAGCTGTATGCCGGCGACGTCGGTCTGGACCAGGCGACGTTCTCGATCGAGCGAGGCGAGTTCGTGTTCCTGGTCGGCTCGACCGGATCCGGCAAGTCGACGGTCATGCGGCTGCTGATCAAGGAACTGGAGCCGACCAGTGGTGTCATCCGCGTCGCCGGTCACGACCTGGAGCACGTCGGCCGCAGGCGCGTCCCGTACTTCCGCCGCAACGTCGGGGTGGTGTTTCAGGACTTCAAGCTGCTGCCGCATCGCAACGTGTACGACAACGTCGCCTACGCGCTGCAGGTGACGGGCGGCTCGCGCAAGGACATCCGCGCCAAGGTCCCCGACATCCTGCGGCTCACCGGGCTGTCGACGAAGCTGCACAACTTCCCTGACCAGCTGTCGGGCGGGGAGCAGCAGCGGGTCTCGATTGCCCGGGCGTTCGTCAACCACCCGCCGCTGCTGCTGGCCGACGAGCCGACGGGAAACCTCGATCCGCAGACGAGCATCGACATCATGCGGCTGCTGTACCGGATCAATCGCACCGGGACGACGGTGGTGGTGGCGACCCACGACCAGACGCTGGTCGACAAGATGCGGCGCCGCGTGCTGGAGCTCTCCCACGGACGCGTCGTCCGCGACGAGGCCGCCGGGTTGTACACGCGCGATGAGACGACGCGCGATCTCGCCGTCCGGCTGCGCGCCCCCTCGACCCGCCCCCCCGGTCTGTAGGCGATGAAGATCGGATTCTTCCTGCGCGAGGCGGTGCGCGCGACGCGGCGCAGCGCGGCCCCGAGCTTTGCCGCCCTCGCCACCGTGCTCGTCACCCTGCTCATGCTCGGTGTGTTCATCCCGATCGTCCAGGCCACCAACGGCGCCGCCAACAGTGTGCGCAGCCGAGTCGAGGTCGACGTGTACATGAAGACGAGCGCCACCGCCGCGGACGAGGCTCGGGTCCGCAGCGAGATCCTCAACGTCCCCCACGTCAGGTCGGTGCAATTCGTCTCCAAGCAGACCGCGTACGCGCAGCAGTCAAAGCTCGATCCGGCCGCCTACAAGCTCTTGGGCTCCAATCCGCTGCCCGACACGTTCCACGTGATCCCCGACAACCCCGCGAACGTGCTGGTGGTGCACAACTCGCTGACGTCGCCGACGGCCGGCGGCGGCACCGGCACGCTCGACCCGTCGATCCAGAGCGTGTCCAACAAGCGCACCGACACGAAGAAGATCCTCGAGGTCACGAACCTGGTGACGATCACCGCCGCCGCGCTGACCGTGCTGCTGATCATCGCCTCCGTCCTGCTCATCGCCAACACGATCCGGCTCTCCCTGTACTCCCGCCGGCGCGAGGTGGAGGTGATGAAGCTCGTGGGGGCGACCGACTGGTTCATCCGCTGGCCGTTCGTGATCGAGGGGATCGTGGTCGGCGCCACCGGCGCCCTGCTCGCGATCGCGGTGCTCGGGGTCAGCAAGGTCGTCCTGCTGGATCCGCTCTCTGCCAACTGGGCGCTGATCGCGGCGCCGCGGACGATCGCGTTCCCGGCACTGGTCGCTGTGCTGATGGGCGCCGGAGTGCTCGTGTCGGCCCTTGGGTCGGGCCTGTCGCTGCGCCGCTTCCTGCGCGTCTAGGCGAGCCGCCCCGCCCGGCAAAACGGGCGGAACGGCGGACGGGCAGCTACCCTGGATGAGGTCGATGTATTCACGGCGCAAACGCTCTGCGTGGCCCTGGGCGCTTGTCGCCGTCATCGTGCTGCTCGTCGGCGTGTGGTTCGGAGGTCATCCCAGCTGGCTGCCGGGGCCGATCCGCAGCGCGTTCGTGTCCCAATCGCAGAACGACCGGCTCATCAACCGGGTGCTGGGGATGCTGTCCAAGGACTACTACCGCAAGGTGGATCGCTCGCAACTCGTCAACAAGGGGTTGGCGGCGGCGGTGGCCAGCCTCGACGACCCGTACTCGCACTACTACGACCCGGCCGACTATCACTCGTTCCAGAATCAGGACAATCCGCAGATATCGGGGATCGGGATCACCCCTCGCGCGCTGCCGCGCGGGCTGCTCGTCCAAGACGTGTTCGCCGGCTCACCGGCCGCACGGGCGGGGCTCGCCCGCGGCGATCTGATCACCGACGTGGGGTCCACCTCGCTGGCCAACCGCCCGGCCAGCTTCTCGGCCTCCCTGATCAGGGGCCGCGCCGGCACTCGGGTGACGCTGACGGTCGTCCGCGGAAACCATCGGCGCGTCGTCTCCCTTGTCCGGGAGGACATCTCCATCCCGGTGGCCGCCGGTCGCATCCTCGACTACCACGGCGTCAAGCTCGGCTATGTCGAGCTCGCCAGCTTCACCCCAGGCTCGGGCGACGAAGTCCGCGCTCAGGTCCAGCGCGTGCTTCACGAGGGTGCCCGCGGCCTGATCCTCGACCTGCGTGAGAATGGGGGCGGACTGCTCAACGAGGCGGTCGACGTCGCGAGCATCTTCATCCAGAACGGCACGATCGTCTCGACCGACGGCCGGGCCCAGCCGCGCCAGGTGTATATGGCCAAAGGCAACGCGATCGCGCCGAACATGCCGATGGTCGTCCTCGTCGACTCGGGCACCGCGTCATCGGCGGAGATCGTCACCGGTGCGCTCAAGGACCGCGGCCGGGCGACTATCGTCGGGACTCACACGTACGGAAAGGGCGTCTTTCAGGAGATCGACCCCCTGCCCAACGGGGGCGCGCTCGACTTCACCGTCGGTGAGTACTTCACCCCCAACGGCCAGAACCTGGGCGGCGGCGGGGTCAAGCGCGGCCACGGCATCCTGCCCCAGGTCTACGCCTACACCAAGCCCACCGCCCGGACCGATACGGCGCTGACGGTCGCCGAGGGGACCGTCGCGGCGAAGGTGCAGTGAGCGCACCCGGCGTCGACTCGCGGCTGCGGGCGCGAGTCGCGGTGCTCGCCCGGCAGGGCAAATTTCTCGTCGCCGAGCCGTTCTTTGGCCCGGGGCCGCGAGTCGTCGTCAACCGGGATCGGCGGGCGGCGGTCGGAGACCTGGTAATGCTTGGCGCGTCCGGCCGCGCGAACGGCCGAGGAAACTCCCGCCGGGCGGTGATCGCCCGCCGCCTCGGCCGTCCCGACGTCGCCCGCGACGTGCTCGAGGCGCTGATGCTCGACCGTGGGCTGCGCCGCGAGTTCGATCCGGCGGTGGAGGACGAGGCACGCCGCGCCGCGCAACGCGACTCGGATACCGCCGGGCGTCGTGACCTGCAGCAGCTCCCGACGTTCACGATCGACCCGACGGCCGCTCGCGACTTCGACGATGCGATCTCGGCCGAGGCGCTCCCCGACGGCAGCTGGCGGGTGTGGGTCCACATCGCCGACGTGTCGGCGTACGTCCCGGCCCGCTCGCTCGTCGATCGGGAGGCGTATCGCCGCGCGACGAGCGTGTACGTTCCCGGCGCGGTCGAGCCGATGATCCCCGGCTCGCTGTCTGACGATGCCTGCTCACTCGTGCCCGGCGTGAGCCGGCTCACGGTGACCGTCGAGATGACGATCGGCGGCGGGGGCGTCCGGCGGTCATCGATGTACCGCTCGCTGATCCGCTCCGACGAGCGCCTGGACTACGATCGCGTCGACCGGATCTTCGCCGGCTCCGAGGCGGCCGCGGCGCCGTGGGGTGAGCCGCTGGCCGCGGCCCGCGCCGCCGCGGCGGCACTTGCCGCCGGGCGGGAGGGGGGCGAGCGACGTCGGGCACGCAGCGCCGTCGTCATCGATTCGGCCGAGCCCGAGTTCCGCTTCGACGCCGACGGCAACGTGGTCGCGGCTGAGCTGACGCTCGGAACCGAATCGCACCGGCTGATCGAGCAGTTGATGATCGCGGCCAACGAGCAGGTGGCGAGCTTCCTGTTGGAGCGCAAGATCCCGACGCTGTACCGCGTGCACGAACCGCCGGACGCGCCCGCCGTGGAACGGCTGATCGATCAGCTGCACTCCCTCGAGGTCCCGACGCCACCGGTGCCCAAGGGACAGCTCACCCCGCAGCAGGCGGGCGATCTGGTGGGGGAGGCGTCCGCGCTCGTGGCCGCCTGGGTGCAGCGCACCGGCCACGGCGGCCGCGCGCTCACCAGCCTCGTGCTGCGCTCGCTCAAGCAGGCCTCCTACGACGCGCGCAACCTCGGCCACGCCGGGCTCGCCTCTCCGAGCTACTGCCACTTCACCTCGCCGATCCGGCGCTATCCCGACCTGATCTGCCACCGCGGTCTGTTGTCGGCGATCGCCGGCGAGCCGGCGCCGGACGCATCATGGGTGACGAACGCCGGGCCGTGGACGTCGACTCGCGAGCGCGAGGCGATGACGATCGAGCGCGACGCCGACGACGTCGCGCGCTGCTTCCTGCTCGAGCGCGAACTGGACCGGCGCGCCGATCGAGACGCGACCTTCGCCGGCGAGATCGTCGGGCTGATCGGCGCCGGCGCCTTCGTCGCATTCGGGGACGGGCTGCAGTACGAGGGGATGCTGCCGGTGCGGCGGCTGCGGGGCGACTGGTGGGAGCTCAACGAGCAGGCCACGATTCTCGTCGGCACGCGCAACGGCGGCGCGATGCGCCTTGGCGACCCGGTGCGCGTCCGGGTCGCCCGCATCGACGCGCCGCGGGGTAGGGTGGATCTGCACCCCGCCGACCTGAGCGACGAGTGATCACATGGCCAAGGGCAAGAAACGCAAGGCGGCATCGGGCGACGTCGCCACCAACCGCCGGGCGTCCTATCGCTACAACCTGCTCGAGCGGTTCGAGTCCGGCATCGTCCTCGAAGGGACCGAGGTCAAGTCGTTGCGCGAGGGCAAGGCCCAGCTCAAGGACGCCTACGCGGTCGTCCGCGACGGCGAGGTGTGGCTGATGGGCGTCTACATCCCGCCCTACGGGGCCGCCGCGCGCGATAACCACGATCCCGAACGGCCGCGCAAGCTGCTGCTGCATCGCTCCGAGATCGAGCGCCTCGTGGGGCGCACCCACGAGCGCGGGCTGACCCTGGTGCCGACCCGAATCTACTTCTCGGGACCGCGGTCGCGAGCGAAGGTCGAGATCGCGCTCGCGAAGGGCAAGGACCTCTACGACAAGCGTCAGTCGATCCGCACGCGGGAGATGGCCCGCGACGTCCAGCGCGAGCTGCGCGACGTCGGCCGCTGAGCGCCTAACCCGTCTAACCGAACGTGCGCGGCAGGTGCGTGGCGTCCATGCCGATCACCAGCAGCGCGACGAGGGCGAGGTAGACGCACCCGACGAGGAGACGGTCGCGCGGAGCAACGCGGTAGTAGGCCTGCTGGCGCAGCCCGCCGGTCCGGCGCTGCTGCCAGCGCTTATAGGTCTCAAAGCCGGCCACGACCGCGATGATGAGGATGATCGGGTTCGGGAACACGACCGCGAGGGCGACGATGCCGGCGAACCCCGCGAACCACATCCACGGCGACATCGCCGCCATCGCCCGGCCGCCGTCGAGCGGGACGACCGGCAGGAGATTGAACAGGTTGAGGAACATTCCGGTGAAGGCGAGCGCGCGCCAGTAGTCGTGGCCGGTGAGCTGCCAGACCACGAGGCACGCGCCGGCGCCGATGCTCCCCAGGACCGGCCCGGCGAGCCCCACCTTCGCTTCGCCCAGCGCGTTATCGCCGAGCGAGCGGGCGCTGATCACCGCACCGAGGAACGGGATGAACATCGGAGCGCTCGCCCGGATGCCCATGCGGCGCAGCTCGATCACATGTCCGAGCTCGTGGACGAGCAGCAGGATCACGAAGCCGATCGCGAAGTCAACCCCCCAGATCGACGCGTAGGCGGCGACCGAGACCGCCATCGACCCCGCGGTGACGAGCAGCTTGAACTTGGGCGCCAGCAGGAGGATCGACTTGATCTTGGCCAGGAAGGCGATGATCGCTGCGCCGAGCGGGGCGATCCGGCGCTTGAAGAACGACTCGCGGGAGCGGCTCGTCCCCTCGCCGACGCGGATCGGCTCGATGTGGCCGTCGGCAGGAGCGCCGGGCTGCGCCGGCGGATAGCCCGGCGGTGTTGCCGCGGGCTCGGGAAGCGTCGGGGTGCTCGGTTTCATGATTCCGTCGTTGATTGTGGCACCCCGCAACAGGGACTTACGCAGGTCTTCATCGCGCGGCCGTGTTTGCCGCCCGGCGCAGAGCGCTGCTCTATAATCCGATGCACAACACACCCCGGGGACGACAGGCTTCGACGTGGTCGGTTCGTGGGATTGGTTGCGAGTCGAGGTCCTGGGAGGCCTCGTTAAACACCCAGGACAAAATAAGTGCGGACCACAAGGTTCATACTCACGAGTTCGCGCTCGCCGCTTAATCACTAAGCGCTGAGCTGCTCCCGGCCTGTGGCATCGCCTGCAGCCCCGGCCGGTCATCCAGCAGGCTCACCCGGTGAGGATCGCTTCGGCCGATCCGGGGACATCTTTCGGAGCTGGTTCCCCACAACCCCGCCGGCGAGGCGAGTGGGGGACGAGATCAGAGCGCCGGCTACGCTCGTAGACACCACTTTCATGCGATCGCGGACGCGGGTTCAATTCCCGCCGTCTCCACCTCTGTGCAATATCCGAACCGCCCTCCGCACCGGGGGGCGGTTCGCCGCGCCGCGGGCGTTGGTGAGCTCGACTGGCGTCGCGAGCGCGTCCAGGTCGCCGCGCCGATGACCGCGGCAGTCGACTACCGCGGCCGCAGCCTGTGGCTGGACACGCTGGCGGCGCCGATCGTGCCAAGACCGCAGCTGCGGGGCGATGTCGCCGCCGATGTCGTGATCGTCGGCGCCGGCTTCATCGGACTGTGGAGTGCGTACTGCCTGGCCCGGGCCGAGCCGACACTTCAGATCGTCGTGCTGGAGGCCGAGATCGCGGGCTTCGGTGCGGCGGGGCGCAACGCGGGATTCGTGTCGGCTGGGATCGCTGGAAAGGCGCAGGCGTACCTCGCCCGCGGCGGGTGGGAGGGCGTGCACCGTGCCGAGCGGGCGATGATCGAGGGAATTGACCACGTTGGCGAGGTCGTGGCGCGGGAGGGCATCGAGTGCGACTGGAGGAAGGGTGGCTCGCTGCGGATCGCCACCAGCGAAGCGCAGCTTGAGCGGATCCGTGCCGGTTTCCAAAGCCGGCGCGAGCGTGGCCTGAGCGAGTCCGATGCGCAACTGCTGGATGCCGACGAGGTCGCTGTGCGCGTCCGGGTCCCGGGAGTGGTCGGCGGCGCCTACACGCGGCACTGCGCCAGGGTGCACCCCGGGCGCCTGGTTCGCGGACTCGCGGAAGCATGCGAGCGGCGCGGGGTGGCGATCTTCGAGCGCTCGCGCGTGTGCAGCATTGAGCCGGGACGGGTCCGATGCGCCCCGGGTGACGGACCCGTCGCAGCCACCGTACGCGCGCCGATCGTCGTGCAGGCGACCGAGGCGTTCACCGTGGACCTGCCCGGTCAACACCGCGACTACATGCCTGTGTTCTCGCACATGCTCGCGACCGAGCCGCTCGACGACCAGACGTGGTCGGCGATCGGCTGGGAGCGCTGCGAGACGGTGGCCGACCAACGCCATCTCTTCACCTACGCGCAGAGAACGGCCGATGGCCGGATTGCGCTCGGCGGCCGTGGAGCGTGGTACCGGATGGGCAGCGCGATCCGCGCCAGCGACGAACGGCCACCGGCGGTGCACGCCGCGCTTGAGCGGACGCTGCGGGCATTGTTCCCTGCCGCCGCCGGCGCCGTGATCACGCACCGCTGGGGAGGAGTGTTCGCGGTGCCGCGGGACTGGAGCATGTCGATAGAGCTCGATCGCGCCACCGGGCTCGCCCGGGCGGGCGGCCTGGCGGGTCATGGCTTGGTCGCGTCCAGTCTCTGCGGCCGCACGCTCGCCGATCTGATCCTCGAGCGCGACAGCGAGCTGACATCACTGCCCTGGGTCGGGCATCACAGCGGCCGCTGGGAGGTCGAGCCGGCTCGTGTGGTGGCGCAGCGGCTGATCACCGCAGTGCTGGCGAGCGCCGACCGGATAGAAGACGCCGGGCGCGGTCCGGCAAACCGCACGCGCCTGGTGAGTCGATTCGCTCCAAGTCGATGA
>CAVSVH010000010.1:0-269759 GCA_963731395.1 uncultured Solirubrobacteraceae bacterium | reverse complement strand
AGGGGTGGCGATGTCGCCGCGCTCGAGGGCCCGTTTGCAGACCTGCGCATCATCCCCACCGGCGGGGTGACCGCGGAGAACGCATCTGCGTATCTCGGCCGGCGCTCTGTCGTGGCCGTCGGCGGCAGCTGGATGGTGTCGCCGGCGCTTGCTGGCGCAGGCGACTTCGAGACCGTCACGAAGCTTGCGGCACAGGCCGTCGCGCTCGCCGCCGAGGCTCGCTCGTGAGCGATCTGGAGATCCGCAGCCCAGACAGCTGCCGCTATGACCTCGTTTCGCTCGGCGAGGTGATGCTTCGGTTCGCTCCCGGCGAATGGCGGCTCCGCAACGCGCGCGCCTTTCGCGTCTGGGAAGGCGGCGGCGAGTACAACGTCGCCCGCGGCTTGCGCCGCTGCTTCGGGCTGCGGACGGCGATCGTCACCGCGAGTTGGACTGGGACCACGTGCTCGGGACGCTCGGCGCGCGCTGGCTGCACACCGGCGGGATCTTCGCGGCGCTCTCGGCGACGACGCCCGAGGTCATCGAGGAGGCGTTCCTGGCCGCCGAACGCCACGGCACGATCATCTCCTACGACCTCAACTACCGGCCCAGCCTGTGGAAGGCGAACGGCGGCGTGCAACGGGCGCGCGAGGTCAACCGCCGCCTCGCACGTCACGTCCACGTGATGATCGGAAACGAGGAGGACTTCACCGCGTGCCCCGGGCTGGACGTCCCGGGCGTCGGCCCGGACCTCTCCGAGCTGGATGCCGCGCCGTTCCGCGCGATGATCGGCGAGGCCGCGGCAACCTACGACAAGCTCCGGGTGATCGCGACGACGCTGCGGACCGTTCGCAAGCGCGACGGTCAACGATTGGGCGCCATCGCCTGGTCTCGCGATGCGGGCTTCGTCGAGGCCACCTTCCGCCCCGGCCTCGAGATCCTCGATCGCGTCGACGGCGGAGACAGCTTTGCCGCCGGCTTGATCTTCGGGCTGCTTGAGCTGTCGGACCTGCAGCTCGCGACAGAATACGGTGCCGCACACGGCGCGCTCGCGATGACGACGCCGGGCGACACGTCAACGGCCGTCCTCGCCGAGGTCGAGTCGCTGGTGCGCGGCGCCGGCGCGCGCGTGCAACGCTGACGCGACGCCGAACCCGTCGACCGCCGATTCGCCGTCGCCTTTACCCCTACAGTAAAAGCGTGGCGAAGTCAGTCTCCCGGAGGAGCATTCTGACCGCCAGTCGGGGCGGGATCCCCCTTCGATGAATCGGAGAAGCACTTGCTGATCGTGGCCGTGGACTGGAGCGAGGTCACCGCGATCGCGACGTCGATCCTGGCCATGGGCCTGCTGGGGGCTTTCGGGGCCGCGGTGTTCGCAGCGCAGCAGGTGCGAGAAGCTCGCCGCAGCCGCGAGGCGCAGATGGCGGCCGAGTTCTTTCGCCGGTGGAACGAGGACGCACTGGTGCAGACGCGTCGAATGGTCGCCCGGTTCAAGTCAGCACAAGCTCTGCGCGAGGCGTATGTCGCCTACGTAGCTGCCGATGCGCCGGAAGCGTATGTCCTCTACCGGGAGCTGGACTACTTCGAGCAGCTGGCCGCGCTCGAGAGCCAGGGCGCTTTCGACCTGGAGCTGATAAAGCTGCTGCTGGGACGCACGCTGATCGAGCGGTGGGAGATGTGGCGACCCGCGATCCAGGAGGCGCACGGAGCCGGGGTCTACCCGCTGTTCGAGGGTCTCGTGGGGAAGCTCAGGCGCGAGCTGGACGATCCGGCGGCTGCCGCTGACCGCTGATCGCCGATCAGGCGATCGTGAAGCGGCGGAGCGTCCCGCGAGGGGCGCGCATGGCTGCGGTGGTCTGGGTAGCGTCGACATATGAAACGTGAGCGACCAGCGCTCGGTCCAAGATGATGATGACGTCTCTGCCAGCCAGGATGCTGGTGCTCCAGCACATTGCGTGCGAGCCGCCAGGCGCCTACGAGGACGAGTTGCTGGAGTGGGGCGCGCAGCTGCACCGGGTCGAGGTCGACGAGGGCGAGCCCCTGCCGAACTGGCAGAGGTTTGACGCGATCATCGTGATGGGCGGCCCGATGGGCGCCTATGAGGAGCAGCGGGTGCCCTGGCTGGCCGAGGAGAAGCGGCTGATCGCGGCCGCCGTACGCGCCGGCACGCCGGTTTGGGGGGTCTGCCTGGGCGCTCAGCTGCTGGCGGCGAGCCTCGGTGCCGAAGTGGCACCAGGCGGCGAGCCCGAGGTCGGGGTGCTGCCGGTATGCGTGACCGCTGCCGCCGCTCAGGACCCGGTGTTCTCGCTGTCCCCGCCGCAGTTCCTGGCGCTGCAGTGGCATGCGGACACCTTTGAGCTGCCCACTGGCGCAGTTGCGCTCGCTCGCTCCACGCACTATGAGCAGCAGGCGTTCGTCGTCGGGCGCGCCTACGGGATGCAGTTTCACATCGAGGTGTCAGCGGCACTCGCGCGTGAATGGGGGCAGGTGCCCGCATACGCCGACAGTCTCGAAGCGATTCTGGGCGAAGACGCGCTATCGAGACTGATCGACCAGCTCGAGGTACACGAGATGGAGATGAACGGGCTAGCACGACGGCTCTTCGCCGCCTGGCTCGAGCACATTGTCGGTCTGGGCATCGCGCGGCGGTAAACGGTCCGCGAGTAGGATGGCCGCCCGGTAGCCGACGACCGAGGGGTGATAGCTGTGGGCGAAGTGGCTGGCAGGCGAATGACGGTCGAGATCGATGGAGACTTCGTGGTCTTTCTCATCGGCGCTCGTTTCGACAAGTTCCACCTCGCGCGGAGCATGATGGACTTGGGCGGCCGACGCGGGATGAGGCACATGCTGGACTATCTGGTTGCTCACCCGGACAAGGGACTTCTGGCCTACGAGATGGGCATACCCACGATCGTCCAGTACTGGCGGTCATTTGAGCAACTGGAGGCCTTCGCCAAGGACGAGGAAGATCCTCACCTGGACGTATGGCGCCAGTACTGGCGCCGAGTAGGACGAACCGGCCGGACCGGTATCTGGCATGAGACCTACCTGGTCAAGGCGGGACAGTACGAGGCCGTCTATGGAAACATGGCTCCCCACGGCTTGGGCAAAGCGGGGCGGCTGTTCCCCGCATCGGAGTCCTCAAGTGCTCGCACTCGGCTGGGGGCACTCAACGCCTGACGTGCCGAGCCCTGGCGTAGACGGGGGCATCCGCGAGACTCCGGCCACCGATTTCAGCATTGCAGCCGCCCCGGGAGAAGGACGATGAGTCGTGAGCGATGGATGGCGCTGTTCTTCGCGCTCGGCTCGGCGTGTTTTCTGGTCGGCCCGTTCCCCGGCTACGCGCAGCTCGTTGGGGCCAGCGCCGATGCGGTCACGTTCTTCGTCGGCTCGATCCTGTTCACCGCCGGCGGCGCGCTGCAGAGTGTCACCGCGTTCCCGGAGCGCCTCTCGTCGCCCGCTGGCCGCGCGGCGTGGTGGGCCTCCATCATCCAGTCCGCCGGCACGCTGTTCTTCACGTGACGACCTACCACGCGCTGCACACTTCCTTGTCTGACTCCCACTACGACAGGCTCGTGTGGCGTCCTGACGCGTTCGGCTCGAGCTGCTTCTTGGTCTCAGGCGCGATCGCCTATCGCGCCTCGGCGCAGCTGGTTGCCCGCGCGCCACCAGGCGGGTTGGTGAGAGCCGTCGATCAACCTGGCCGCCGCGAACTGGAACACCACACTCGGAGCCGCGTGCTTCCTCGCCTGCGCGCTGGCCACGCTGCTCACCGGCCGAACCCTCAAATCCCTGCGGCTGCAGCGCCTGCGCAAGCTCGAAGACGCCGTCGAGCGCGATGTCGAGCAGATCGTGTGACATGCACACTGCGTTGGGTGACGCGGTTGATCCCAAGGTCCCCGTCAGTTGCCGCCGTCGTTCCAGGCCTCAGACATCTATTCTCAGGCACGGCCTCGGCGTCGCTCGCGGAGGCCCAGAAGCTCGGCGGCGTCGCCTGATCCTCTTCTGCGGACGGCCGCCGCCCGGGGAGCGCGGTCCTGTCCTGCCGACAATCTTCTGACGCTTGGCGCCGATCTGCGCAACGATCTTGGGTGGACACCGCTACGACGACGTTATAGGTTGCCCGCACGGTTTTCCAGGACCGGAGCTACGACATGGGAGGTAGTCGGATGGGCGTGCGCTTGAAGCTGACGATCGCCGCTGGCGCGGTGGCTCTGTTCGCGTTGGTGCAGGTGCTGTCGGCATCCGCGTCGGTGGCTCAGGCACCGGCGCAGAGCGTGATCGTCGTGTTCAAGAACCAGGATCGCGCCCAGCCCGCGACCCCGTCGGCGCTCCCGGCGCGCCGCCGCACGCTCGCCGGGGTGCAGGGGCCGGTGCTGCGTCAGTTGGCCGGCAGCAATGCGCGCAGCGTCCACAGCTACACCACGCTCAACGCGGTGTCGGCGACGGTCACACCGGCGCAGGTCTCGTCTTTGAGGTCCGATCCCGCTGTGGCGGAGGTCGTTCCCAACGGCCTCGTCCACCTCGCGCCGACGACGACCGGAGCCGCCGGCAGCGCCTCCGGCGCCGGCGCCACGCCGCTGCCCGGCGCCTGCGCTCCTGCCGGCAAGGTCCAGCTCGAGCCCGAGGCCCTGAAGACGATGAGCGTCGACTCCGATAGTCCGAATGCGAAGACGGCGCGGTCGCTGGGGATCGACGGCAACGGGGTTACCGTCGGCTGGATCGCCGATTCGCTGGACCCCAACAATCGCGATTTCATCCGGCCCGACGGTCAGCACGTGTTCGTCGATTTCAAGGACTTCAGCGGCTTCGGCACGTCGGCGCCGACCAGCGGCGCGGAGGCGTTCGGCGACGCCTCAGCGATCGCCGCGCAGGGCCGCAAGGTCTACGACGTCAGCCACTACAGCGCGCTGCCGCTCAACCGTCCGTGCAAGATCCGCATCGAGGGCGTCGCGCCCGGCGCCAACCTCGTCGGTCTCGTCGCCTTCGGCGCCTCCAACGTGGCCCCGGACTCGTCAATCCTCGAGGCGATCGACTACGCGATCACCACCGCCCACGTCAACGTCCTCAACGAGTCGTTCGGGATCAACAACTATCCCGACGACGGCGGATCGCTCGACCTGATCGCGCAGGCCGACGACGAGGCGGTCGCGGCCGGGATCACGGTCGTCGAGTCGAGCGGCGACGCCGGCGTGACGAACACGACCGGCGAGGCGGCGACCGATCCCAATGTGATCTCGGCCGGCGCCTCGACCGATAACCAGAACTACATCCAGGACGGCTACGGCGGTACGCGGTTCCCCGAGGTCAAGGGATGGAGCAACGACGAGATCAGCTCGCTGAGCTCGTCGGGCTTCGACCAGCGCGGCCGCACGATCGACGTCGTCGCGCCGGGCGAGTCCGACTGGGCATTGTGCTCGAGGAACCTGAACGAGTTCGGTGGCTGCGCCAGCCTGGCCGGCAAGCCGTCGCCGGTCCAGTCGTTCGGCGGGACGAGCCAGTCCTCGCCGCTGACGGCGGGCGTCGCGGCGCTCGTCATCCAGGCGTACGAGAAAACCCACCGCGGGACGGCCCCCACGCCGGCGCAGGTCAAGCAGCTGATCGTCTCCAACACCGATGACATCGGCGCTCCCGCCGACCAGCAGGGCTCCGGTCGCGTCGATGCCTACAAGGCCGTGCTCGCGGCCGAGAACGACAACCAGCCCGTCGGCGGCGGCTCCGCCCAGGGCCGGAACGTCGGGGTGATGACGACGAACCCAACCCAGCTCAACGCGGTCGACCAGCCCGGCACCGCCGAGAACCTGACCGACACCGTCACCAACGAGAGCGGTTCGGCGCAGCACCTGACGTTCTCGGGTCGCACGCTCGGCGCCTACCGGTCGCTGTACAACACGCAGTTCACGCTGTCAGACAGCGATCCGCAGACGCCCGACTACGCGGGCGTGCCGATCAACTACCAGCGGCTGACGTTCGTGGTACCCGCCGGCGAGGACCGGCTCAACGCGTCGGCGGCGTTCCATAGCGCGACGCCGACCGCGTCGCTGAACGCGCGCGTGCGGATCACGCTGATCGACCCCAACGGCATCTACGTCGGGGACTCGCGGCCGCAGGGCCTCGGCAACTTCGGCAACCTCCAAATTGCGAACCCGGCCGCCGGCACGTGGACGGCGTACGTTTACAGCCGCGATGCGGCCGCCGGCGGCTACATCGGCCCCGTGGTGTTCGGCGTCAGCGCCGCCAGGTACACGTCGTTCGGGACCGTCACGCCCGCCGCCGCGACGCTGGCTCCCGGCCAGTCGGTGGCGGTCCAGGTCAGGACGCGCACGCCGGCGCAGCCCGGCGACGCCAGTGGGGCGATCGTTGTGCAATCGAGTTCGGTCGCCCGCGGGTCGACGACGTCGACCACCGTGCCCGTGACGTTGCGCAGCCTCATTCCGCCCGGCAACCAGACGTTCTCGGGGACCGTGACCGGCGGCAACGGACGCGCGCCGATCACCGGGCAGGAGTTCTTCTACCAGCTCGATGTGCCCGCCGGACAGCCGGAGCTGAACGCAACGATCACGGTCCAGGATCCCGGCAACCAGTTCGGTGCCTACCTGATCGATCCGCAGGGCGAGGCCGTCGCCTACGCCACCAACTTGGTGCCGGGGGCGACTGCGTCCTCGCCGCCCGACAACCAGGTCGGCGCCCAGCTGCACACGCTCAACCCCGCTCCGGGCCGATGGAGGCTGCTCGTGGTGTTCGCGCCCGTGGTGTCGGGGAACTCGCTCTCCTCGCCGTTCCAGGTGAGCGTGAATCAGCAGGCGGTGCCGGCCTCGGGCGGCGGGCTGCCAAATGCCGCCTCCACGCAGCTGACCGCCGGCCAGTCCTACACCTACGACGTCACCGTGAAGAACACGGGGACCGCGCCGGAGATGTTCTTCGGAGACGCGCGGCTGCCTGGCAGCACCTCGTTCACGCTCGGTCCCGTCAGCGGGGCCTCGGACAATCTGCCGGTCAACGACAACCTGCCCGTGTACCTCGTGCCGACCAACTCGACGCAGTTCCAGGCACAGGCGACGACAACCGGGTCGACGCCGCTCCTGTTCGAGTCCCAGTTCGTCGGCGGCGATCCGGACCTGGCCTCGACGGTCGGCACCACGGCATCCCTGTCGTACGCGGACAACCCAATCGCCACCGGCGAGTGGGACGTGTTGCCGATCGAGTACGGAACGTTCGGGACGACCGGTCCGCCGAGCGAGGCGGCTACCACATCGGCGAGCGTCGTCACGAGCCCGTTCGACACGGCGGTCACCTCGCCGACCGGCGACCTGGAGTCAGACAGTGCGAACCCGGCGACGAGCCTTGACTCGTTTGAGCCGATCACCATCGCTCCGGGCCAGACGGGGACGATTCCGGTAACGGTCACCCCGAGCGGAGCGTCGGGCACGAATGTCACCGGGACGCTGTACCTCGACGACACGGCGTACTTCGAGTTCGGCTCGATCCAGGACGCACTCGTGAACTACCCGCAGGCCGATGAGGTGGCCGCGCTGCCCTACCAGTACACGATCAAGTAGCGCGTCGCGTAGCCCCTCCCGCCCGCGCCACTCGCTGGCTGCCGCGGCGGCTCAGGCGTTGTTGACAGTGCGTGCGTTGTGTTGTCTATGCCTGAGCCGTCGTGCAAGCAGGGTCGCCAAAGGGCTTGCGATCGGATGATCTATCCGGGCGGCCGTCTGCATCGTCTGGTGGACGGTCTCGTTCGAAGCCCGCAGGGTGCGACAGACCGGAAGGAACGCTGCGAGCATCGACGAGGTTCTCAGCGCGTGGGAGGCGGCCGTCCGAAGCGTCGGTCGCAATCTCCCGGTTCGCATCGTTGAACGCGGGCTTGCGTTCCTGCCTGACTCAACCCGCGATCCCCGCCTGGCGTTGCCGTGGACCGATTTTGCGACTGGCGCATGCTCGGCGATGCGTGTAGGGTCGGGTGTTGGACGGAGACGAAGGCTCCGTGCGAGCACGATGAGACGAGGACGCGGGGGCGCGTGTCCAGGTCTGCGCATCCATCAACGCAGGACAGACCGGAGGTTATTTATGAGAGTTGGCAAGCTGGCGCTGGCGGTTGGCGTGACCGCCTGCGTGCTGGGGGCTGGGCCTGCCGCTTTGGCGGCCTCAGTTCCAAAGGGCGGCAACGTCCGCATCTTTGTCACGAACACGTCGTCGCCGACGAAGAGCAAGATCCTCGTCACCGGGGCGATCGGCGACTACGGGACGACCGTTTCGCAGAACGCCAACGGCAAACCGAACCCCAACGGCAACTTTGAGAAGGTGACCCTCAAGCAGGGCGGCTTCATCGTCAACGCCACTGCGCTGAACCAGAAGCTCAACAGCGCCAAGCCGACGGTCAACACGACCAACTGCTCGGTCGCGTTTACCGCCACCGGCCCGACCACGATCCAGGACGGCACCGGCGCCTACGCGGGCATTACCGGCAAGGTGGCGATCACCATCACGTTCGCGGGTATCGCCCCCAAAACCGCCAAGGGGTGCGACCTGGCCAACAACGCCCCGACCTACGGCGAATATTCGTCGATCACGGGCACTGGGAGCGTGAGCTTCAAATAGCCCGACGGCCGACGGTACGGCGGCGCCCAACCAGTTCGGGCGCCGCCGTGCCGATCCCTGGCCACGGACCGACCGATCCGGAGTCGTTCTCCGACCGCTGCAGGCAACGTCACCCACGCAGCCACGAGATCACCGCTGCTGCTGTCGGGATCGACTGGACCGAAGGGAGAGCCGCGAGGCCGGCCCCGGACGAAGCCAGATTGCTCGTCACGCGCGGAAGGGCAGTCTCGATGAATGGGAGGGGTCGGGCACCGGTAGCAATTCCGAGCACGCTTGTTCGGTGCGGGACGTCGTCGGGCTGGGCGCCAGCTCGCCGGGAGAGAGACTCATGGGCCGGCCTGGCCCGCGCTGCCGTGAGGTGGTCGTTGCCCTGGGCGAGGTTCTCAGCCAGAGGGGCCCGCACCCGGGCTGCAGGTCAGCAGCTCGTCCCCGGGGCTGTC
This sequence comes from uncultured Solirubrobacteraceae bacterium, assembly GCA_963731395.1. Lineage (GTDB taxonomy): Bacteria > Actinomycetota > Thermoleophilia > Solirubrobacterales > Solirubrobacteraceae > Palsa-465. Next base: position 260,739 of record CAVSVH010000010.1, on the reverse strand, counting down.
CGTGGCGCTCCGCATCGCTCGCCGGCCGCGACCAGACGTTCACCCGCCGCCGGTTGCGGGGACGCTCGATACGAGGGTCCGGACCGACCTGGAGGTTGTCGGCAAGCGCGCAGGTGCCGTCCCGGGAACAACCGCGGCACGTCCTGAGGTGACCGTCGGCGTGCGCAGGGCGGTGATGTCGTGACTTGTGCATCCGGCCTCACAGAGCCGGGGGCCTGGGCGGTCCTGAGCGCAAAATGTGACTGCGTGTCGCCACCGAAACGCACGCGAGCCAGCGGCGCTACGCGGGGCTCAGGACCCGGGTTTCTCGGGTCCCCTCCGGAGTGGTGGTCTCCGGACGGCGCCGCAATGATCTGAGAATGACCGCTTGACGTGGTGTTCGCGGGTGGTTACGGTTACCAACCGGAGGTTGAGAGAGCGATTCTGTTGAGCTTCGGCTCGAACGGGCGATTTGGGTGAGATGGCGGGACCCCGGGCTGTACCTGCGGGAGTGCGTGATGATTGGACGCGAGAGAGGTGCGGGCAGGTGTCTGAGCTTGTCCGGCGCGGGCATCCGTGTTGAGTAAGGCTGTCCTGCGCGCCGTTGGGGTTTGCGTGTTGGGTGTCCGTAGTGCCTGTGGGGCGCAGGGATGGTGAGGTGGGTGCGGCGCGCAGTGATGGGGTTGTGGTCGGTGAATGCCGTGCGGGTGGGATTGCTCGTGCTGGTCGGGGTCGGTTGGGCTGTGCCCGCGGCTGCCCAGGTCGTGGGGTCGGGGCGGCCGGCGTGGTCTGCTGCGGTGCTCGCGCCGCGTGATTACGGGTTGGTCCGTGGCGGCTCGGTGCGGGTGGTGTTGCGCTTGGATGCTGGTGTCCGGTCGTTGAGGGTGCGGGTGGGTCGGCGTGATGTGACGGCTGATTTCTCGCGTCGCGGCAGTGAGCGGGTCGGTGTCCTACGGGTTGGCTCCGGTCTGGGTTGGGGGGTGAACTCCGTGAATGTGCGTACCGCGGGTGGCCCGGGGCGGGTGTGGTATCAGAGCGTGCGGGTGGTCATGTTGCGTCGGGCGGGGGGGCGTCTGGGGGGTTGGTCGAATCGCGGGCGCGCGATCGGCGGGCCGCCTCCCCCCCCAACGCAGTTGCGGGTCGCCGCACCCCGCGCGGGCTCAGTGATTTGGGCGTATGTCAATGGAGCTCGTCGGCCGGTGGCGCTGTCGGGTCCGGGGCGTTTGCGGTCGCGGACGTTGAGCGCTGATGATGGTCTGCGTCCGGGGGTTAACCGGATCCGGGTGGAGTCGATCGAGCCGCGCCAGGGACGGTATACGACGTCGCGTTTTGTGTTGCGTCTGTCGCCGCGGATGCCGGTGGCGGGCGCTGGACCGGATCGGCGCGGGCCGGTGGGCCGAACGTTGGTCGGCGATGGGGGAGCTTCGGTGGCCGCGGGACGCGCCTCACGGCTCGTGTATCACTGGGCTATCGTGAGTCGCCCCGCGGGCTCTCATGCCCGGTTGTCGCGAGCAAGCAGCCGACGTCCGGCGCTGCGGCCGGACCGCCCCGGAGACTACGTGCTGCGACTGGTGGTCAGCGAGGTGCCTCGCCATCACGGCACCCGTCCGGTTGCCGGCCTGGGTTCGGTGGCCCAGGCGACTGATTTTGCGACGTTTACGGCGGTGCCAGCGGTGGGTCCGATCGGGGTGCCGATCGACACGATCGCGACGACGGTCAACGGTGTGCGCGGCGTGCAGGTGGGCAGCAGCTTCTATGCCTCGCAACCGGATGAGCCGCTGCAGCTGGTGATACTAAACCGGTCTGACACCAGTCTGTTGCTGAACGCGGGCTTCGCTAACGATGCACAGGGCGCGAGCCTTCTGCAGAAGGCGATCAGCGGTGCCCAGCAGGCCTATAACCTCACGCTTGCGCCGTTGGTGATCGTCACCAAGCCCAACCCAGGCTTGAGCAGCCCGGGCGCCAGCGCGAGTGTGAGCGCTCTGGCCAACGTGCTGAGGTCGATGGGAGTGAACGTGGCTAGCCCAACCGTGCTGGCCGGAACGACGGCCTGCGGTCTGCCCAACGGCGGGCAATGCTCGGCGTTTTCCGCGATCGGGATCCCTGGGCTGCCAGGCGGCCAGGGCAACGTCAATCCCGGTCTCGGCTCGGTCGCGTCCACGGGCGCCGCGCCCGGCGATCTGCACGGCTTTCTTCAGCAGGACATCACTCCCGAGGGGACGATCCCGACGGCTGAGAATTCCGCGGGGGGTGCGGTGGGAGATACCCCGCCGGTGACCTACTCGTTTGTCAACCGCGAGCGAGTGGCGTTTGACACCGGCGATCCAAGCGCCGATCCCGCGACGGTCACCGTCAACGGCACCTCATATGGCTCGGGTACCGTTCCCAAGACGCCGGGCGGGTTCTTCGTCGTCGTCCTTGACGCCGGAAGCCTTCGGCCGCGGACCGCTCCGCAGACCTTCCTTGATAGCGCGGCCGCCGGCGCAGGCAATCTCAGCGCGATGGCAAGCTTTCTTGCTCCCTACACGGGCGATCCCACGGCGCTGGTGATCGTGCGCACGGTCGGCAACGTCTCAAGGATCCCCTCGGGATGGTGGGACAGTGTCGGCAACGCGCTCGCGCAGCTGGGCGGCAGCCGCATCTACTTCAACTATCTCAACGGCAGCAGCTCGCCGGCGCTGGCGCAGGTCGGCTTGGGCGGCGGCTCGCCAGGCTTTCCGTCAGACACCACCCAGCTGGCCACCCCGGAGCGGACCGGGACCACCCGCCTGAGCGGCCTGCTGGCCCGCAACCAAAGCTCGGAGCTTTACCCCGCCGAGTCCACCCCTCCGGGAACCCCGCTCGACCAAACGCTCAATGGACTGATCGCTGACCCGACCGCTACGGCGCCGTGGCCTAACGAGACCATGAAGGGGTATATCGCAGCCTCTAACTGTATCGCCCAGAACATTTACGGCGGAACGGTCAAGCTCACGCTACCGCTTGAGTCCAACTACACCTCAAACATCATCTGGTCTTCCCTCCTCCCCAAGCTTGACAACGACTTCACCTACGCCTACCTCACCGCACCACCACTCAACTGCACCGACTTCAGCGAGAAAGACCTCGCTGACGTCAAGACGATGCTTGACAGCATCTGGCCCGAGGTCGACCGGATTCATCAGCTGATCGGGATCCTCCAGCAGCCGTTTCTCACCACGAATGCGAGCAATGCTGTCTACAACGCCGTTCATGCCGTCAACCAAACCATCCCCACGCCAGCATCGGTGCACACCAACTGGCTGTCGATCGCGAGCGACGTATTGTGGGCCACGGCCTCCGCGTTCGAGGGACCTGTGGCAAACCTGCTCAACGCCGCCTCGGCCGGTCTCAGCCTGGCCGGAACCCTGGTGCGGAACACCGACGGCAGCAGCGCCCTGACCGACGTCACCATCCCGGGCGACCAGCTCGCCGACCAGCTGCGCGAGCGCTACACCAACGCCGCTCTGGCACTCGGCCGCGCGGGAGACATCATCGTCAGCGACTACCGCAAGCTCGACGATGCCTACGAGAACGCTGCGCCTCACGGCATATGGGACACAACCAACGCCACCGCGACAGTTCTCAGCAACGCGATGGTCTACCCCGAAAGCCGCGAAGCCTTCCTCACCTTATTCCCCGCCCGCTTTGCGCTATATCGCACCCAACAGGGCCCTGACGCGCCCAAGATCACCAACGTCACTCAGTATCGCTGCGAACAGATCATCGAAGTTCGGGGAAGGACGACCTTCGTCCAGAAGATAGGCTGGTGGCCCTTCTCAGGCGATCCGCAGTACGCCGGCTCCTCACCGCCGACCACCGCCGGAGGACCACTTGAGCAGTGGGCCTATGCTCAGCCCGGGTTTGACGCCGACAACATCAACGGCCCCGGACCGGTCTATCCCTCAAACACGGTGCTGAGCGACATGTTCACATCCCAGCCAGCCCAAAACGGAGTCAGCACGCCGCTCTTTAACACCACGAACTTCCCCCTCGAAGCCTACAACGGCGGCGCTCGCGCCTACACAATCACCCAGCACAACGCCTCCGCAACTATCGGAAACCTATCCACGACGGAGCAATGCTCGACCAGCCCGTCGCCAAACGGCCCGTCGCCAACAAGCGTTCGCCGCTCACCTAGGTTCGCGCTCGGCCGAATCGCCGGTAGCCCAGACGATGATTTCCTAACTGGACGGACTGGTGCAGGCCAGCCTCAAGGATCGCCGCGGTGAAGCCAACCCCCTGGAACGCGAAACGCCCTACTGCTCGCCGAGGCGAGACAACCGACAGATAGAACCAAACGGTTACTTCTGCTCAGTCGCCCGTAGCGATGAGCGAGGACGCCGTCGGACAGTGCGGGTGCTGTGGCTGCTGCATCAACCCGGCTGTTAGCGAGGAGCGGGCAAGCACCGAGGCGCGGTTTTGGCGAGGAGCGCGACGGGGTCGGGGGAGGGCGGCTGTGCCCTCCTTTGGCCTTGGGACGAGTACGTCGGTGTTTGCGCTTGCACCGAGGCGGCGACGAGTCAGTTGGCCTTCCCTCGCAGTCGCTCATCGAAAGGTGCGATACGGCTGCACGGTCGCGAGCTCTCCGGTCGCGATCCGGGGTTAGCGACACCCGTGCTGTTCGGATCACCCCGCGCGCTCGAGCGGACGAGTCGCCGCGTGGCTGGTCGGGCTCCCGCCCGCCCGTCGCCGAGCGATGTCGAGAATCTGTGGGCCGGCTCCGACACCTCAGTGAACGGCCGCTTCGAGGAGCGGCGCAACGACCGAAAGGACATCGAGATGCGAAAGCTGATCGCCACCGAGTGGATGTCACTCGACGGCGTGGTGCAGGCGCCGAGCTCCCCCGACGAGGATCGCAGCGGGGGGTTCGATCGCGGCGGCTGGCATACGGGCTACTTCGATGATCACTCCATGAATTGGGTGGCCGAGACCGTCGGGGGAGCCGGCGGGTATCTGCTCGGCCGAGGCACCTATGAGATCTTCGCCGGCCACTGGCCGAACGCGTCGGAGGAGGAGCAGGTGCTCGCCGAGCCACTGAATACGCGTCCGAAGTATGTCGCGTCGACGACACTCGTCGAGCCGCTCGAGTGGCAGCACTCGACGCTGCTCCGGGCTGACGTCGGTGACGCTGTGCGGGCTCTGAAGGCCCAGGATGGAGACGATCTACTCGTGATCGGCAGCCCGGGGCTGGTCCAGTCATTGGTCGAGCTCGACCTGCTTGACGAGGTCCGGGTGATGATCGATCCGCTTGTCGTGGGTGCCGGCAAGCGCTTGTTCGGCGACGGCATCCCGGTCCGTGCCCTGCGTCTCGTCGAGAGTCAAGCGACGGGCACGGGCGCGATCATCGCGACCTACGCGACGACCGAATAACAAACAGGGAGGAAGATAGAGATGAAGTTCATGCTGCTGCAGGACTACGCACCGACAGAGAATGCGGCCGAGTTCATCGGCGCCTGGGCTCCGGAGGATGCGACGGCGCACATCGAGTTCCAGCGCCAGATGAACCAGCGGCTCACCGAGAGCGGCGAGCTGGTGGAGGCGCAGGCGCTGACGGGGCCTGAGATGGCGAGGTTCGTCGTGTCCGACGGCGTTGGCGCACCGGTGGTCACCGACGGACCCTTCCCGGAGGGTAAGGAGCTGCTCGCGGGCTACCGGATGATCGATGTCGAGTCGCTCGAGCGGGCGATCGAGATCGCGGCGGAGGCCTCGGCGGCCCCCGGACCGGGCGGCAAGCCGATCAAAACGGTGATCGAGGTGCGCGAAATGATGGGTGCCCCGATGCCCGAGCAGTGAGCCGAACGCCGGACATCGAGGACCTGCTGCGCGACGCGGCGCCGCGGGTCCTCGCCGCGGTCGCGCGGCGCTTCGGCGACTTTGCCGACGCCGAGGACGCGACCCAGGAAGCGATGCTCGCGGCGACTCAGCAGTGGCCACGCCAGGGCATGCCCGAGAACCCCGTCGGCTGGTTGATCCACGTCGCGTCGTTGCGGGTTATCGATCGCGCCCGCAGCGACTCCTCGCGGCGTGACCGCGAGGCGGCCGCCGCCGCGCGGGAGCCCCGCGACCCGCCCCAGTCGCCGGAACCCGACGACACGCTCGCGCTCATGTTCATGTCGTGCCATCCCGAGCTCACACCGGCGTCGGCGATCGCGCTCACGCTGCGAGCGGTCGCAGGCCTGGCCACGGCGGAGATAGCTGCGGCGTTCCTCGTCCCCGAGGCAACGATGGCTCAGCGGATCAGTCGCGCCAAGCGGACGATCAAGGCCTCCGGGATCGCGTTCCGGATGCCGACCGGCGAGGAGTGGGCGGCGCGGCTGAGCTCGGTCCTGCACACCCTCTACCTGATCTTCAACGAGGGCTACCTGACCACCGGCGGGCCGGAGCTGGCGCGTGCCGACATCTCCCGGTGGGCGATCCGGCTCGCTCGAATCGCCCACCGGGCACTTCCTGACGATCCGGAGGTTGCGGGGCTACTCGCGCTGATGCTGCTCACCGAGGCACGCCGCGCGGCCCGCACGACTGCCGTCGGCGACCTGGTCCCGCTCGACAAGCAGGATCGATTGCTCTGGGACCCCGAACTGATCGCGGAGGGGGTCGAGCTGGTCCGGGTGGCGTCGAGCAAAGGGTTCGCCGGCGAGTATCTGATCCAGGCCCAGATCGCTGCACTGCATGACACCGCCGCGCGTTCCCACGACACCGACTGGCAGCGGATCGCCGGCCTGTATGCCGTGCTCGAGCAGATGACCTCAAACCCGATGGTCTCGCTCAACGGGGCGATCGCTGTCGCCATGTTCGAGGGCCCAGAGACCGGACTCGCGCTCCTTCAGCCACTCGAGCAGCCGCTGGCGGGCCACCATCGTCTTCATGCGATTCGCGCGCATCTGCTGGAGATGGCTGGCGAGCTCGATGCCGCGTTCGCCGAATATAAAACGGCGGCGAACCGAACGACAAACCTCCCGGAGCGGGACTACCTGACGATGAAGGCCGCCCGGGTGAACGAACGCCGCTCCCAAGGCCAGGTCAGTTGACGATGCCAAGGCAAGCGTGACGATGCGGCCCTCTCGGCCGTTCGCAATGCGCGTGAGCGCGAGGAGGAAGCTCTCCAGGGGTGAGCTTATAAGCATGGACTCGTCCGCTGAAGCGGACGGTCACGCTGCCTGCCGCATCGCCGTGATCTTGGCGGATGCCGACGACTCGCTCGTATAAGTACCTCGGCGAGGACCCTCTCAACGAGCGCGAAACTGTGGTCCGCCAGCTAGTCCGCATGAGCCCTCAGAACGTCCTCGAGTTCGCGGCCTGAACCCGCAAGATGCGGCGCTGACGGGCGCCGGCGGTCCCTGCATCCGTGCCGCGACGAGCGTTTTTCAGTTTCGCGGATGGCTTCCCCCCGCTATGCGCCGAAACCAGGGCGGCGTCCGGTTAGGCACCGACGAGGCGGTCATGGGACCGACCAGACCAGCTACTCCCGGCGGGGAACCGTCGAGCTGGACCCAGGGACGTGCGACGGGGGCTGCTTGGCGTGTGCGGAAGGCTTCCAGCTCGCGCCGCGCGACCCGGAGCTATTCGATCCGGCCGCCGCGGCCGCAGCACCGGACGGCCCATGACCGCCACCTCCAGATCCATCTCCAGCTCCTCGGGCTCCGGCTTGGGCTCCTCACCAGCCAGACGCTGTTTGCGCTCGGCCAGGCGACGCTTCGCGTCCGCCAATGCCTGGCGGCGGGTCTCTGGGTTGCGCAGCGGCTCGGGCAACTCATCCCCGCGATCCTCGCCGTAGAGCTCGTCCTCACGGCGGTCGGTGTCCTCGGCTTCGCGCAGGATGTCTTTGACCAGCCCGCTGTAGCTGCGGTTCTGATCCATCGACGCGTTCGCCTTGATCTTCGTCCCATCGATCGTGATCACCCCAACCGACACCAGGGCCGCCTCCCGACACAAACCAAGCACCTCGTCAAACAGCCTCGCGATCTCCGCTTCATGACGCCGGCGGAACTCCGCGATCGTCGAATGGTCCGGGCAGCGCATCCCCGTGATCACCTTGAACGCCACGTGTTCCCAACACGCCCGCTCGATCCCCCGCGAGGACCGAATCCCGCGCGCGTACGCGTAGAGCAACGACGCCACCACATCACCGCCGGATCAAACGGCGCGCGCCCCGCCGCGCCAGCCGATACCGCTCAGCGAAGCAGCCGAGGTCCATCTGATCGACAGCACCGAGCGCCGTCCAGACCAGATGATCCCCAGGCAGCCACTCGACCAACGACGGCGGCATCAACAACAACTGACCACGGTCAACCCCAGCGAATTCTCGAGCCATGCCAGAAGTGTCTTAAACCCACCAGACAGCACCGATATTCCGACAGCCTCGCGACGGAGGACGCGTCCGCTGGCGGCCGAGCTGACCATCGCGTTGCGGCCAAGCACTCGTCCCGCGCCGCACCGGCCAACGGGCCCTCCGTCGCCATAGGGATTCGTCCAGTCGCGCAGCGCCAGAGTCACAAGCAGTCGTGGGCGAGCTGCGCGGTTTCCATGGGCAGCAACCGCGGTCGGCGGACTCCGGCCGTGCGCGGGATACTTCCTGATACTTCGCAATTCTTGCTAGGGTCGAGTTCGTGCGTTGGTCCGGCAACGGGGTCGTCGGCCGCCGGAGATGGTTGCTGATCGGGTCCGTGATCGCGGCGCTCGCGCTCAGCGCGTGCGCGGCGCATACGACCGGGACGACGGGCGTGACGGCGACCTCGGCCGACCTGCACGCCACCGCCCGCTGCGCTGCGGGTGAGAGCTGTACCTGGTACTGGCAGTACTGGCCCGCCGCCGTTTTGCGCAGCTCGAGCCGAACGTCGCACGTGTTCGGCCCGGCGGGGCCGACCCGCAGGGGGAGTGTCCCGTTGACTTGGCATGTGGACGGGCTGGACCCGAGCACCACCTACCGGTGGGTGTTCTGCGGCTCAAACGACGGTGGCGCTGCCTATGCCTGCACCGGTCCGCGCGGCCGTTTCTCCGCTCCGAGCGCCGATCCGCCGAGCGACTACCAAAGGTTCAGGACGGCGCCCGGTGACTGGAAGCTGCAGGTGACACCCACCCCAGCGGGCGCGAGGCGTTCATCGCTTGACGGCGTGTCGTGCCCTTCGGCCTTTGCGTGCACCGCAGTCGGCTCTTACATCAACGCTTCGGGCACAGAGATGACGCTCGCCGAGCGGCGCTCTCAGCGCGCGTGGTCGGTCATGCCCACCCCGAACCCGGAGGACGCGACGGCGAGCCGCCTGGAGCGCGTATCGTGCGCATCTCGATCTGCGTGCATCGCCGTCGGCTATTTCGTGAGCGCAGGCGCCACCATCGCCTTGGCCGAACGATGGGACGGCAGCGCGTGGACGATCCTCAGCGTTCCGACCCCAGCGGGGGCCCGTTGGAGCCGGCTGTCGGGCATCTCGTGCACGTCGGTCAGCACTTGCACGGCGGTCGGTTACTACTCGACGAGCTCGGCAGGGGGGACGTTGGCCGAGCGCTGGGACGGAGTCAGCTGGACAATTCGGCCGGCACCCATTTCGTCGGGCGGCGGTGGCGACCTCACCGCCGTCTCGTGCCCGTCAGCCACGCAGTGCAACGCCGTCGGCTATCCGCCGGCGCTGGGCGAGACCTGGGATGAGACCAGCGGGACGCTGCATAGCATGCCGGCGCAGGTGGGTGGTCTGCTCGGGACCGCTTGTAGCTCAGCAAGCGCGTGCGTCGCCGTCGGTCTATTGTCGCCGCTGACTCACTTCCAGAACACCGTGGTCACCAGGTGGGACGGCACCGCCTGGAGCGTTGACGGCAGCTACACATCCCTGGCGGGAGCGCTTGACGACGTCTCATGCGTGTCGACAACCGCCTGCGTGGCCGTAGGCGGGAGCGGCCAGGTTGGGAGGCCGAGCGACCGGCTCGCGCAGCGCTGGGACGGGTCAACCTGGACGACCCAGAGCGTGCAGGTTCCTGCTACCGCCTCTGTCAGCGCGCTCTACGGCGTGTCCTGCCTCGTCGGAAGTCGGTGCATCGCGGTAGGCGTCTATGGGACGGGACACTCCAACTTCGCGTTCGCCGTGAGCTCGGTCGGCTAGCGGTCACTGATCGGGGTGCGCCGGTAAACCTGCTCGAAGGGCGCCGCTCGTCGCGCCGCTGGGCTCGCCTAGCAACAGCCTTGGGTGTGGCGAGCGCTTCGTCACACGCCTGGGACGACGACTCCCTTGGCGAAGTTCCGAACGCACAAGCGCCGCCGGGTTTGGGAGCTGCGCGTGATCTCAGGTCACACGCGTGGTTCAGGTGCTACGTACGCGACTGGCGGCAAGTTGATGATCGGATTCGTGGCGGAGCGCTCGTCGGGCCTCGTCAACGCGTGTGATCGCGTCGTCGCCGTTGCACTCGCCCGCAGGAGCGTCGTCTCAGGGGCGAAAGCGATCACCAGCGTGATGCTCGCTTTCCGCGCGCAGAGCGGGACCCGTGGCGTCGCCGGCGAGTTGCGCGTCCGACCGAGAAGAAAGGGCTGGGCTGGTCCTATATGCCGACCCGAGCGTGGTTGCCTCACGCCTAGAGCGGTTACGCCCGCGACGTCGCCGCTTTCCGCTCGAGGCGGTAGACCCAGTCGGGCCGCGAGATGCCTGCGTCGTTTCCGATTCTGAGCGGGGCGCAGACCGAATCGCCGCAGGCGGGCTGCTGGTCTGGTCGAGGGACGGTCGTTCCGCCGGCTGGTGAGCGTCCGCGTGCTGCTACTCAGGCGGTCGTCGGTTAGCGTGTTGGTCGCGTGACCGAGGTCAACTGGGCTGGCAACTACACGTACAGCGCCGAGCGGCTGCATCGGCCTTCGACGCTGGAGCAGGTGCGGGAGATCGTGGCCTCGGCGCCTCGGGTGCGGGTGTTGGGCTCGCGGCACTCGTTCAGCGACATCGCTGACTCCACGGAGCTTGTGTCGCTCGCCGGGCTGCCCGCGGACGTGGTCGTCGAGCGCGCGGCGGGCACGGTCTCCTTTGGCGCGGGGATGACGTACGGCGATCTCGCGGGGGTGTTGTCGCACGAGGGCCTCGCCCTGCACAACATGGCGTCGTTGCCCCACATCTCAGTCGCGGGCGCCGTCGCAACCGCCACCCACGGCTCGGGCGACGCCAGCGGCAACCTTGCGACGGCGGTCGCCGGCCTGGAGATCGTGACCTCAGGCGGCGAAATAGTCAACGCGTCGCGGGGGGACGCCGACTTCGACGGGCTCGTGGTCGGGCTTGGCGCGCTCGGTGCGGTCACGCGCCTGACACTCGACGTCGAGCCAGCCTACGACGTACGCCAGCGGGTTTTCGAGGGACTCACATGGGACGCGCTGTACGGGCACTTCGACGAGATCACCGCGAGCGGTGACAGCGTCAGCGTGTTCACGGGGTGGCGCCAAATCGTCGACCAGGTGTGGGTCAAGAGCCGGGTAACGGATGCCCCGGAGCAGGTGCGCGACGACCTGTTCGGCGCGCGCGCCGCGACGGTCGACCGCCACCCGATCCTGGGTCTGGACCCCGTCAACTGCACGCCCCAGCTCGGGCGGCCGGGCCCCTGGTCGGACCGCATGTCGCACTTTCGCCTGGGCTTCACGCCCAGCAGCGGCGAGGAGCTCCAGTCCGAGTTCCTCGTGCCGCGCGAGCATGCCGTCCCGGCGATCCAGGCAATGCAGGCCCTGGAAGACCGTATCCGCCCGGTGCTGCAGGTGTGTGAGATCCGCACGGTCGCCGCCGACCGTCTGTGGATGAGCCCGCAGTACGCGCGCGACACGATCGGCATCCACTTCACCTGGATGCCTAAGCCCGACGAGGTCGCGCGCGTCCTGGCCGATGTCGAGGCGGCACTCGCGGCGTTCCAGGCGCGACCCCACTGGGGCAAGGTCTTCCTAGCCGACGCCGTGACGCTCGCCGCCCTCTACGAGCGCCTCCCAGACTTCATTGGCCTAATCGAGCGGCTCGACCCGCGCGGCGCCTTCTGCAACCCGTGGCTACAAGCGCGCGTGCTCGGCGCCGCATAGCCGCTGCCGCCGCGCAGGTACTTGGCGCAAGCGTCGGCCCGGGCACCAGAGGTGGCCACGTCGATGAAGATCGGCTGGTCTTTTGGTCGTTGACCGCCAGGCGCAGCTGGCAGACCTTGCGGTCCTCGTCCAGTTGCTTTAGGACGGGGTCGGCGGTGAGGTCGCCGAGCGCCACCCAACCACTCGCTCCGCGGTCTGGCGCACCGTCGAGTTCTCACACTGGATGCTCGACCTGCTCCTGGCCTGGCCCGGCGAACGACGGTTCCGTGAGGGACTGCGGGACGCCAGGCTGGCGCGCCTGATGTCAGGCGGGAGATTCGCCAAGGAGTTCGCGGTCAGCTATGTCGGACCGCCGCCTGTCGCGCTCAGTGAGGCGCGGGCCTGGAGGGGCGCTATCGTAGAGCGCCGCGTTAGGCGATCGAGGAGCGATGACTATGGACTCAGGGACCCGGTTTGGAGGCTGGGTGCTGCCGAGGCGGGGCAGCGGGCTGTGGCGGGCGTTGGCGATCGCGGTCGGGTGCGTGCTCGCGGGCGTGCTGTGGACGGCCGCCCCGGCAAGCGCATCAACCCGCCAGTGGACGGTCCGCAACGAGGCCGGTCTCCCTGATCACGTCCTCACGCTGGAGTCAGTCACGCCTTGGAGGAACAACCCGATGAAGTTTGAGGGGCGTCCCGACGACGGAAGCCTCCTCTCTCCAGATCACGCGGACCATTTCGAACTCAAGTCGGGCGCCGACAACCAGGCCGTGGTGACGTACCGCACCGTCTACAAGGGCGTAGAGGTGGAGTACTGGATCCGCAACGAGCCTGACGTCGCCGATTCGCGCTGCAGGTTCGACATCCACCGATACCCGGGGCCTTGGATGACCAAGGGCGAATACGAGCGGTACAACACCCTGCGACTCTTCTGCTTTGCCACTCCCTACTCGAGCACGCTCTACTTCACCGACTCCGTCAGTTATCCGCCTTCGCCGCAGTGACCGCTGGGCGGGGCCGGCCGCGAGCAAGGCCGCGGCAGCGTTCGTGGTGTCCGCAGGGGACCCGCCGCGCGAGCGATAACAACCGGCCGCGCGCGACGATACGACCGATCCTCCACCCCCGCAGCCGCGCAGATCTCGTCGTTGGACAAGCCGCGCACCACACCGCCAGCGTCGGCCAGCGCCGCCGACCCCAGCCGCGCCGGACCACGGGCACCAGTGCAAGACAAGACCGACTCAAACAGCTCGGCGTTGATCTCGTCCTCCCACCCCGGACCCTCCGCCGCGAACCGCAGCCACACAGTGCTCGCCCGCTCGCGTCCCGACCCCTCCTCCTCGACCACGATCAGCCCGGCCCAGCACACCGAGCCCAGCCCGATCGTGCAGATAACGGCTACGACTCAGCCCTGCCCGCGCCGCGGCCGCCGGGGCTTCTGGCCACGCCCGCCCGTCGCGGCCCGCGAAGCTCGCCAGCGAAAACGCCACCAGCGCTCGCCCCCGTCCGCACGAACCTTTTCATGCTCCCCGCTTCGTACCGACAGCGCCACCTCCCGGACGATCGCATTCCTCCTCGCGCGCGACCGTCGGGGCACGACTGGTTGGCGACGACGGCCGCGTCGGTCGATGGCGACGCCGACGATGCTTGCCCACGAAAGGGATGACCGACTCCACGATCGCCGGCGTCATCCCTATGGCGACGAGGCGATGGCCCGGTGCCAGTGATCCGGGATCGCCCCACCCGTGCTTTCGTCGCGGCGCTCAGCCGTCGCGGGCTTGTGCGTTCAACGGGAGGAACGCGTCCGTCAGCGCCCGCGGCGGCGTTCGGTGTTTGCGACAGCGAACCTGCGGAGGCTGGCGCCTGGGGACCGTTTTCCACGGCCCCGATACCGCCGACCGCGTTGTTGCCCTGGAAACCTTCCCGCGCCGGGACCGCCACGATTTCGGACTGAAGTCGAGCATGGCGCAAGCCCGCGGCGACAGATCTACGGTGCCGGAGGAAACACCACGGTTGCCCGGGACGGTTGCCCCGCTCTACGAAACCCAGAGCCGGCGACAGACATACTCGCGATTTCCAGCTACTTTAAGCGCGCCCGGAGAGATTCGAACTCCCGACCTTCGGTTCCGTAGACCGACGCTCTATCCAGCTGAGCTACGGGCGCGAACGAGCCGAGTTTAGCCTTCGGCGAGCGTCGCGGCCGTGTCCGGGGTCTGGGGAGTGTCGTAGCGCGCGACGGTGAAGGCGATGAGCCCGGGGACCTGGACGGCGTACACGACGAGCGACAGGGTGAGGATGACGAGGGGGCCGCCCCGCAGGTGGTTACGCAGGAATACGTACTCGATCATCCCCGCCGTAAACGCGTAGGCGAGCAGAGCCCATTTGCCGACCTGGAGGAAGCGCCCCCAGGCGAAGTCGGGGACGCGGGTGAGGAGCGCGAGGTTGACGACCACCAGCGCGGCGGACGCGACGAGCAGGGCGATCGGCAGGCCGAGCGGGACGTGCTGGGGGATGTGCGCGGAGAGATAGATGCCGCCGATCACGATCAGGGCGAGCGACAGCATGCCCAACTCCGTGAACGGAGGGTACTTGCGCTCGGTCACCCGGTCGCCAGCTTGGTCATGATGACCAGCGTCGCCACCTGCATGATGCCGAGGATCCCGGCGCAGTAGATGAACCGCTTCATCAGGCGCTCGATCACCGCCGGGTTGGGCCGCGGCTTCTTGAGCTCGAACAGCACCGCGATGTTCGCCGGCTCCAGCAGTCCGAGGGCGAGCACGGCCATGACGCCGACGACGATCATGCTGGCAACGACCCAGCCGTGCACCGGGTTGGAGCTCAGGTTGGTGCCGAGCAGAGTGGCGAGCTGCCAGCCCGAGGCCAGGGTCGCGGTCACCAGGACCGGCATGATCAGCACCATCTTGGGCATCAGCTTGGTGGTGAACTCGACGCGGGCGGGGATCGACATCCGGCCGATGATCGGCCCGAGGATGAGCCCCAGGAACAGGTCGACGATCGTCCAGCCGGCGCCGCCGGCGACGTGGAAGAACTCCAGCGGCCACAGCTTGTTGGCGGCGATTGCGGCGATCAGCGCCGCCATCACCACCGCGGCGATGATCAGGCCCGTGCGGGGGACGATCTCGAAGTCGAGCCGTTCCGCAGGCGCGGACCGGTCCGTTTCGGCGTGGATCGTTGCAGGTGTCGCGATCTCGGCCACGCGAAGATCCTACGAGGGTCGGAGCTCGGAAGCGAGGCGGAACTTCGGACGGGCGCGCCGGGAGCGGAGGGGGCGGGATTCGAACCCGCGGTCCGGGGTTTCCGGACTCTGGTTTTCAAGACCAGCGCATTCGACCACTCTGCCACCCCTCCTGAAAAGACGGCGACCCGGCACGGCTGCACCGCATGGTGTCATGCAGGCGCCTCGTTTACACTGGCCGCAGCCTCTGGGAGAGGTGGCCGAGTGGCTGAAGGCACTCGCCTGCTAAGCGAGTATGGGGCTCATACCCCATCGCGGGTTCGAATCCCGCCCTCTCCGCTGTCATGGATCGCCGGTTCGCGGCGCGGTTTTGCGACGCCTGCCGGCCGCGCGATCCCACCCGGTCGCGCCTCGGCCGTTGACCGGATGCCGGGGCCGGCGGCGGTCAGCTCTTGTTGCCCGGCGCGGTGCCGAACACGTGGTCCCAGAACGGCGCGCTGACCCCGTAGCCGCGCTCGTGATCCTGAAAGTGATGGCGCATGTGGAGCTGACGCAGGCGGCGCCCGAGGCGCGTCTTGGGCCGGTGATGGTGCACGTGGTAGTGCAGCATGTCGTAGGCGAGATACCCGGAGAGGAAGCCGGCGCCGAACGGGAGGAAGGTGGGGCTGCCGAGCACCAGGTAAAAGGCGAACACGAACAGGGCGGCCAGCGGGATGCTCACCGACGGCGGCATGACCAGGCGCATCGGATCGTTGGGATGGTCGTGGTGGACGCCGTGGATGATCCAGTGCAGCCGGGCACCGATCCCGTCCTCGGGCTCGAAGTGGAACACGATCCGGTGCAGCCAGTACTCGGTCAGGGTCCAGAACAGGTAGCCGCAGAGGATCCAGACGACTGTCAGCACCCCGGCGCCGCGGACGATGCCCTCGACGAGGAGCGTGACGATCACCGGCACGAACAGGATCGGCGGCACCGCCGGATGCACGCGCGACAGCTTGTCGAGCAGATCTGAGTCGAACATGCGCGGCGACGCCCGCAGCGTGTCGGTGCGGTTCAGTCCGTTGATGTCGTCGGCGCGCTGACTGGCCACGACCGGAATGGTAGCTCGGTGGGCGGGAGGACATGGTGCAATTCTCTGCATCCGTGTCCCCCGCAGCCGCTCCGCGCTGGTGGCAGGTGCGCCTGGCCCAGAACTCCAAGCCATCGACCTACCGCTGCCCCCTGTGCGGCCGCCTGCTCCCGGCACTCAGCGAGCACATGCTGATCGTCCCGGAGGGCGACGCGGCGCGCCGTCGGCACGCGCACTCCCGGTGCGTGCTCAACGCGCGACGCGCCGGTCGCCTGCCGACCCGGGAGGAGTGGGAGCGCGGCCAGCCACGTCCCGAGCGGGCGCCCGGCGCCTGGGCGCGGCTGCGTGCACGTCTCCCCGGTCGGCAGTAGGGTGGCGACATGACGCGCGGCCTTGCGCTCGGCCTCAGCCTCGGGTACTGGGCGGGCGGTCCCCCACCGGGGGCGGCGGATTCGGTGCTGGAGGCCGACCGGCTGGGGTTTGACTCGGTCTGGACGGCCGAGGCGTATGGCTCGGACGCACTGATGCCGCTGGCGTGGTGGGGCGCCGCCACGAGCCAGATCAAGCTCGGCACCGCGATCGCGCAGATCTCGGCGCGCACCCCGGCGGCGACCGCGATGGCGGCGATGACGCTCGACCACCTGAGCGGCGGCCGGATGATCCTCGGGCTCGGCGTCTCGGGCCCCCAGGTGGTCGAGGGCTGGTACGGCCAGCCGTTCGCCAAGCCGCTGGCGCGGATGCGTGAGTACATCGGCATTCTCCGCGACATCTGGGCGCGCGAGGGACCGGTGACCAGCGACGGGCCGCACTACCCGCTCCCGCTGGGTGGGCGGGAGGGGGTCACCGGCCTCGGCAAGCCGCTGAAGTCAAGCGTGCGGCCGCTGCGGTCCGACATCCCGATCTACCTGGCGGCGGAAGGGCCGAAGAACATCGCGATGGCGGGCGAGCTGTGCGACGGGTGGCTGGCCCTGTTCTACTCGCCCTACCACGACGAGTTCTACCGGGAGGCGCTCGACGACGGCTTCGTCCGTCCGGGCGCTCGGCGCGCCCGCGATGACTTCGAGGTGGCAGCGACCGTCCCGATGATCGTCGCCGACGACGTCGAGGCCGCCGCCGATGCGCTGCGCCCGATGTACGCCCTCTACTTCGGGGGGATGGGAGCGCGGGGCACCAACTTCCACGCCAACGTCGCGATTCGGATGGGGTATGAGGCCGACGTCGCCAAGATCCAGGAGCTCTACCTCGCCGGCCACAAGGACGAGGCGGCCGCCGCGGTACCGACCAAGCTGGTGGAGCAGCTGACGCTGATCGGCCCGGAGGACAAGATTCGCCACGACCTCGAGGCGTGGCGGGAATCGATCGTCACCACGCTGCTGGTCGGCGGCGATCCGGCGACGCTGCGCACGGCCGCGAAGCTGGTGCTCGAGGGCTGACCCCGGTCAGGGGGCGGCGATCGCCGCGTCGACGACGCCGTCGGCGGTGAACGTCGGGTCGCTCGCCGATGCCTGATCCTGGGAGTTGAGCTGAGCGCCCGGCGGCGCCGCCACCGGCCCGTGCAGCAGCGGATCGCCCGTCCGCCGCATCCAGCTGTCCAGGCGACGGCGAAGGTTGGCGGCCACCGTCGCGTAGTCGGGGTCGCTGATCAGGTTGCGACCCTCGCCGGGATTGAAGAACAGATCATGCAGCGACTCACGGCTCACCCGGCGCTTGGCCCACCCCCGGGCGAGGTACGCGTCCTTGCTGGGGCTGTCGTCGCAGTTGGGCAGCACCGGATACGGGTAATCGTCAAACCGGCGGATGTACTTGAACCGTTCGGTCCGGACCGCCCGCTGCGGTTCGTAGGCGCAGTGATAGGTGAGCTCGGCGAAGATCTCCGAGCGGCTCCCCGGGGGCTCGTCGCCGGACACGAGCCCGACGAGCGATCGTCCCATCAGCCACGGCGGCGCCTCGAGGCCGGCCATCTCGCAGATCGTCGGGAACACGTCGATCTGCGACACGAGCTCGTCGTGCACCGCGCCCGCCGGCAGGCCCGGTCCCCGCATGATCAGCATCACCCCGATGCCACGGTCCAGCAGGCTGGCCTTCGCGGTCGGGAAGGCCAGCCCATGATCCGTGGTGCAGATGACGAGGGTGTTGCGATCCAGGCCTGTCTCGTGGAGCGTGTTGAGCACCGAGCCGACTCCGTGATCGAGCGAGCGGGCGCTTGCCTTGTACGCGGCCACGTCCTGACGGATCTCCCGCGTGTCGGGCAGGAACGGGGGGGGAAGCGAGTACATGCGGTCGCGCACCGAGCTGGGCGCGAAGAAGCTGCGGTGGGTCTCGAAGAACCCGACCGACATGAAGAATGGCTCAGGGATCCCCCCGCCGAGGGCTTCGATCGCCGCGGGGGCGACCGAGTTGACCGTGGTGTTCGGGATGTCGTGGACGACGTCGTAGCCGAGCACGCCGGGGTCGTCGGAGACGTGCTGCTCGCCGATCAGCTCGGTGTGGTAGCCGGCGTCCCGCAGCGTGTGGACGATGTGCTGGCCATAGTCATGGAGCGAGAAGCCGCGGTGCGCCAGGCCCATCATCCCGTTCTGGTGGCAGTAGCTCCCGGTGAGCAGCGCGGCGCGGCTGCCCGAGCACGACGGCGCCGCGCAGAAGGCGGTGCGGAACATGACCCCCTGGTCGGCGAGCCACTGGATGTTCGGCGTGGGGATCGCGTTGCCGTACGGCTGCACGTAGCGACCGGTGTCGTGCGAGTTGAGGTAGAGGATGTTCAGCGGCTTGGACATCAGCGATCGCGGGCGGGGACGGGCGCGCTGCCCGGTCCGGCGTCGGCAGCGGTGGAGGCGGTTCGCGCTGGACGCCCTCCCCGCAGAGCGCGATCTCGATGATACGTAACGACCCAATCCTCGGACAGGGCGTCGGCCTGACGCGCGGTCGGCTCGGGGGCGTGCCAACCCGCGGGCGGCGTGATGCCGAGACGGTGCAGGACGGCGTGAACGGTGGCGTCGCGATCGCGCTCCAGGTCATCCTCGTAGGAGAGGCGCAGCGGCGAGATGCCGTGATCGGCGAAGAACGCGCCCCACGATCGATCCTCGGCCTCGAACGTCTCGGCCAGGTGGTCGATGCCCTCGAAGCTGTAGACGAGCTCCGGCCCGCGGCCCGCGGCGGTCGGGGCTCCGGCGCGCCAGCGCCGCGACTGCAGCGCCCGCCACATGCTGACCGCCTGGCGGACCTTGTCCGCGCGTGAGACCCAGATGTAGGCGGGGCCGCACAACAGCCGGTCAAGGAGCTCGTGGATCTCGAGCCCGGCGTATTCGGGGACCGTGCCGGCGAGCGCCTGCAGCTCAGGCAGCTGGCGCCACATCAGCTTTGCGCCGAATACCCGATTCGGCGTCGTCCCGAGCGCGAACGTGCGATCGAGATGGCAGCGGTAGCCGTTCAGCCCGTGCAGCGACGAGTACGGCGGCGCCTCGGGTGGGCGCGGATCGCTGCGAATCCCGGCGCCGGTTGGGGGCAGCGAGCCCAGGTAGTCGCCGGGGTGAGGGGGTGAGCCGGTGTCGCGCCGCGCCTCGAAGTACTCCTCTGGGCGTCCGGCGACCCCGGTGTCCTTGAGCAGCTCGCACAACAGGGTGCTGCCGCTTCGCTGCGTCGCGCAGACGAGATACGAGCGGTCGAACGTGATTGCACTAAGTCTAGTGAGTTAGTGGTGCTTGAGAGCGGCACCGTCGAGGGCTTGCAGGCGATGTTCGGCCTCGAGGATCTGCTGCGCCTTCAGACCCAGGCTGAGGCGCTCGCGGCCATCGGACTCATACGGCGACAGGCCCGACACCTCGTGGACGCGGGCCAGCCGGTACCCGACGGTGTGGCGGTGCAGGGTCATCGCATCAGCCGTCTCGGTCGTCGAGCCGTCGTGGGCGAGGAACGCGCGCAGCGTGGCCAGCAGCTCGGTGTCGTGACGGGTGTCGTAGTCGCCGAGCGGGGTGATCGTCCGATCCCGTAGCTGCTGCAGCTCGCCGCGATCGCGCAGCAGCACGCCGATCAGCAGACGGTAGGTCTCGTCGTGGCCGCGGGGCGGGAGCTCGGGGCCGCGGCTCAGCTCGGTCAGCAGCTCGACCTCGCGAACGGCCTCGTGCAGCAACGACGGGTCACGCCGCGGCGCCGACACGGCCACGGTCAGGCCGGCCTCGCGCAGCCGGGCGACCCAGCCGCCGGCGAGCTCGCCGCCGTCGGGGGATATCGCTGCCAGGGCCAGGATCCGGCCCCCGCGCAGCTCGGCGACCAGGATGCCCGGCGCGCTCGAGAGTTCGCAAAGCGGGCGCCGGTCGCCATCGGGCGGACTGCGGACGCAGAT
The DNA here is from genome assembly GCA_963731395.1 of uncultured Solirubrobacteraceae bacterium. Taxonomy (GTDB): domain Bacteria; phylum Actinomycetota; class Thermoleophilia; order Solirubrobacterales; family Solirubrobacteraceae; genus Palsa-465. Next base: position 240,143 of record CAVSVH010000010.1, on the reverse strand, counting down.
CGCGACCGCTCCGGCAGCGAGGTCGAGCCCGAGCCGCCGCGCCCGCATGAGGAACCCTGGAAGATCGTCGGGAGGCCCGGCCGCGAGCCGCACGAGCAGCGCCTCGCGCGTGGCCCCCGTCGCATCGGCCTCGCGGATCAGGGCCGTGACCGAGGCGGCCGCCGCGGCAGCGTCGAGCCACGCGCGCCGCTCCGGGCCGGACGGCGATCGCGACGCGACCCCCGGTCCCGCATCCAACGAGCCGGTGGCCGCGGCGACGATGCCAACGACCTGCTCGCCGATCCGCACCGCCACCGCCTCGACGATCGGAGCCGGGGCAGGTGGATTCTGACCGGCAGCGACCGCAACCGCGTGGGCGCCGATCGACGCGCTTGCATCGGCGGTGAGTGAATCCGGAGGAGACACGACGGCCTCGCCGAGTACCGGGATGGCGATCGCGACGGGACAGCTGAGCGCGTCAGCGACGGTCGTCGCGACGCGGCTGAGATCGTCGCCGGCGACTGCGCCGGCGACCAGCGTCAGCGGCGTAGACCGGGGAGCGGACACCTCCGCTCCCCGGTCCGGCACCGACTGATGGCTGTTGTCAAGCGCGCGGGCCCGCTGCATGCTCGCGGCGCACGCGGGTCTGAGCTCCAGATGACTGCGTCACGCGGTCGTCGGCGTCGCCTGGCCAGATCCAGTCGACAACCCTGGGATCCCGTCCGGGTATCCCAGAGACGGGATATCCGAGGGGTAGACCTCGTGGCCGTGCTCGGCGGTGTCTCCGATCTCCATGTTCTCCTCGGACATCCGCAACGGGATGAACAGTCCGACGAGCTTCAGGAGCACGAACGTCCCCACCGCCGACCACGCGATGACGAATGCTCCGGCGAACACCTGCCATTTCAACAGCGTCCAGTTGCCATGGATGACGCCATCGGCGGCGATCGTCGGGGTCTTCCCCACGCCCGGATAGACGGCCATCCCGGGGTCGGCGAAGACGCCGACCAGCAGGCCGCCCGCGAGCCCGGCGAAGCCGTGGGTGTAGACGACGCCCAGGGTGTCGTCAACGTTGCGGAACGGCCGCACCCGGCTCAGGTAGTTGAGTGCGAAGTAGACGATCGTCGCCGCGATCACGCCGATCGCGATCGCGCCCCAGCCGTTGACGTAGCCCGCGGCCGGGGTGATCGCCACAAGTCCGACGATCATCCCGTTCACGCCGGAGATGAGGCCCGGTTTGCGGCCGGTCATGTAGTCCCAGGCGACCCACACCAGGAACGCGACCGCCGTGCACAGGTTGGTGTTGAGCACCGCGGCCGACGCCGAGGCGCCCGCGAAATACGGATCCCCACCGTTGAAGCCGTTCCATCCCAGCCACAGCAACCCGGCGCCGACCGCGACCATGGCGACGTTGTTCGGCGCGTCGATCTCGCGGTCGCGTTGCAGTCGTGGGCCGATCACCGCCGCCGAGACGAAGCCCGACACTCCGGCGGACAGGTGGATCACGTAACCACCGGAGAAGTCGACCGCACCGTGCGCGGCGAAGAACCCGCCGCCCCAGATGCAGAACGCGTCGACGGTGTACACGATCGACGACCACAGGGCGACGAATGGAATCCACGCCTTGAAGTTGATTCGGCCCAGGACCGAGCCGAGCATCAGGATCGGGGTGATCCCGGCGAACACAAATTGGAAGTAGGCGAGCGTCGCCTGCGGGAACCGGAACGCTGGTCCGGTCGTCACCGACGGAATCGTCGCCTGCCCCTGTTCGGCGCTGTGGCCCAGGATCTCGCCCGGGATGCCGATGAAGCTCCCGAAGAAGTTCGTCGGCGAATGCGACAGTCCGTGCCACGGCGTGCCGAAGCCCATCTTGAAGGCCCACAACACCCAGACGACGAGCACGACCGCGAACGCAGCGAACGTCAGCATCATGCTGTTGATCGACCACCGCTTCTGCATCACGCCGCCATAGAGCACGACGAGGCCGGGGACGCTCATCAGACCGACCAGCGTTGCCGCTGTCATCTGCCAAGCGTTATCCCCGGGGCTAAGCCACGATGGATATGGCAGCCACATGTATGTGAATCTCCTTGTCCTTGAAGAGTGGGAATTTGGAACGTTCAAATGCCGCTGCGCATACAGCGACTGCGGACCTCACGGCCCGTCGCAACCGTTCGCAAGTCTCTCCATCCCTGCCGCGCCGCCCCATGGCCTCGCGTCCAGCAAACCTGGCCGCCCGCTGGACATAGGGATAAAGCGGGCCCGCATACTGCGACGTGGCCCAGCCAGCGGGCGATTCGGTGCAAGCGGTCGCGGCTCGGGAGGCGCTCGCACCGCGACGCCCGGGTTCCGGGACCGGCGGGACACGCACTGCGTGGCTGGTCAGTGCTTGCACCGAAGCGCCCGGCCGCAGCTCAGAACGCGATGGCCGCGCCGCGCGGCAGCACGATCACCGAGCCCCGCGCCGAATCCAGCTGGGCGCGTGTGCCGCCGCCGAGGGCGATCCGTCCCTCGGGCGCACCGCTCTGTGAGTCGACCAGGATGAGGTCGGCGTCGCCCCCGCCGGACAGCACCTCGGCATCGAGGGCGGCGGCGAGCGACTGTGCGGTCTGGTGAGCGGCGCCGTTGGCCTCGCCGGCGACCGAGATCGTCTCGATCTTCTCGCCGGCGTGGGTGCGCAACCCGGCCTGCGCCACACCGATTGCCACCGAACCCCCCTCGAGCAGTCCCTGCGCGGCTCCCCCCGGCTCGACCCGGCCGGGCGAGGTTCGATAGTCCGAGCCGAACAGGATCAGCGGCGCGTCTTCGGCCTCCGCCAGCCTCGCCAGCCCGGCGCTCGTCGATGGATCGGTGACGACGCGGCGCTTGATGTCCGGGTCCTGAAGCCAGATGGCTCCCGTCTCGAGCCGACGGTCGGCGTCATAGACGCCGATCTCCTCGCGCTGGGGGTCGTACTCGCGGGTGTGGCGCACGTAGGCGAGCGTCAGCGTCGCGCCCCCGGCGGCGAGCATGCGACCGAGCGCGAGCGCGTCGTCGTCATGCGTGGTGCCGTCGTAGGAGACGATGATCTCGGTCGCCATTGCGGTCGGAATCCTCTGTGACCGGAGGTGGCGGAGCATTGGCCACGTGGACAATCTTCGACGTCTCGCGCTGTCCGGACGGCGCGGCGCCGGACGGGCGGGCGGCCCCGGACGGGGTGGGCGGCGCCCGACGGGGTGGGCGGCGCCGGACGGCCGGCGATAAGCTGCCGCGCAGTGGCCGAGGAGGACACCACCGTGGGCCTGCCGATGACCACCGGCCTCGAGCTGCCGGGAGTCACGGTCGCGGAAAACCTCGGCGTCATCTATGGGCTGGTGGTCCGCAGCATGGGATTCGTCGGCGGCGTCGGAGCGGCGTTCAAGGGCCTGCGACGCGGCGAAGTCGGCCAGTACACCCGGTTGCTGGAAGATTCCCGCAGGCACGCGATCGACCGGCTGGTGGAGAACGCCCGGCTCATCGGAGCTGACGCGGTCATCGGGGTCCGCTTCGACTCCTCGGAGATCAGCGATCAGTTCACCGAGATCGTCGCCTACGGCACCGCGGTCAAGCTCCGTCGCACCGGGACCTGACTCAGAGCCATCCCATGCGCCTGGGCGATCGTGACCGCGAGGAGCTGCTTGCGCTGCTCGCCGGTCACGCCGCCGCGGGACGTCTCGACGTTCCCGAGCTCGAGCGACGCGTTGAGGTGGTGATCACCGCCGAGACCCGCGAGGAGGCCGTGGCGGTGCTGAACGATCTCCCGGCGCCGGAGCCCGAGTTGCCGTCAACCTCGTCGCGGCCGCGCCGGGGCCGCGGGCACGGCGACGCGGACCAGCCGGCAGTCGATTGGCGACCGACGAGCGAGCGGTTCCGGGACCCCCGCACGAACCGGGTGATGCGTGTCTGGGAGGACGCCCGAGGCGCCCGCCACTACGTCCCCGACGATCGCGTGTGAGCGCTCGGCCCGGCGGCCGGATCCTAGCGGCGGGAGCCGCCCCCGCCGAACAGCGACAGGAAGAACAGGAAGACGTTGAAGATGTCCAGGAAGATCCCAGCGGCGATCGGTACCGCGCTGCCCATGTCCGCCCGGCGCAGCCGATTGAAGTCGAGCACCGTGAACCCGCCGAACACCACGAGCCCGAGGATCGCGTAGATGATGTTCGCGTTCGGGATCGCGACGAAGATCGCCACCAGCCCGAATAGCAGCAGCGCCACCAGCGCCCAGAAGAAGATCCGGTAGAACGGCGACAGGTCACGCCGCGTCGCGTAGCCACCGGCCCCGAGGACGCCGATGAACACGGCCGTCGATCCGGCGGCCTGCCAGAGGGCGGCGGGGTCGGCCTTGGCGTAATCGGCCAGGACCGGTCCGACGGCGATCCCGATGCAGAGGCCGAGCCCGAACAGGAGCCCGATCGCCAGCTGCTCGTGGCCGCGCCGCGATGCGAACTGCAGCCCGAAGACACAGGCAAACGCCGCGAGGAAGAACAGGATTCCGGTGCCACCTGTGAGGTTGCGACCGATGTAGGCGCCAAGCGCCGTGCAGCCGACCGTGAGCGCGACGAGACCCATCACCTGACCAAACACACCCCGTGTCTGGTCGCGCGTCAGGGCCCGGCTGTCTGCCGCGTATTGCCGAGAGAAGGACATGGCGCGAAAGATAGATGATCGTGGCGCCGACTCCCGCGCATTCATACAAGATTCATCGCATTGCAACGTGTCGTCCGCGGGGCGATCCCAGGCCGCTGCCGGTGACAATCGCGACTCGCGATACTGGGAGGGTGTCCCACGCCACGGTTACGGCGCCCGCCGGCGAGCAGGCGCAGTCAAAACCGCCCGTCCCCCGGTCGGCGTGGACGCGGCTGGCGGCGTGCACCGCAGCGGCGGCGCTGCTGCAACTCGACGGCACCCTGATCACCGTCGCCCTGCCCTCCGTGGCCCATGGCCTGCACGTCAAGGGCAGCTCCACGTCGGCGGTTTTGAGTGCCTACTTCGCGGCCTACGCGCTGCTGCTGCTCCCCGGCGGAGAGCTCGTCGATCGCTTCGGCGCGCGGCGGGTCGCGCTCGGCGGCCTCGCCGTGTTCGGGATCGGCGCGCTCGCGGGGGCGCTCGCTCCCAGCTTCGGGGTGCTGCTGGGAGCGCGGGTCATCCAGGGTGCCGGCGCCGGCCTGGTCAGTCCGGCGGCGCTCGCCGGGGCGGTCTCGGGCTTCCCGCCCGAGCGGCGCGGGAGCGCGCTCGGCATCTGGGGCGCGAGCGCGGGCATGTCGAACCTGCTCGGGCCGCTGCTCGGCGGCCTGCTCACCGTCGCCTTCGGCTGGCGCGCGAACTGGTGGGCGTTGTTGCCGCTGACGCTCGCCGCCGCGGTGGCGATCGCGCGCCTCGTGCCCCGACTCGTGCAGGGCGAGGACGCGGAGGGAGGCCCGGTGGTCAACCGGATCGTGCTGGCGGCGACGCTTGTCGCCGGGCTGACGTTCGCGGTGATGATCGGCGCTTTCTACATCGCCGAGCAGTATCTCCAGCGGGTGGCCGGTTTCTCGGCTCTCGGCGCCTCGGGAGCACTGGTGCTCGTGGCGCTGCTGGTCGGGATCGCCGCGCCGCTCGCCGGCAAGCTGGTCGACCGCTACGGCGAGCAGGTGCCCGCCCTGGCCGGCTTCATCGGGGCCGGGGTCGGCCTCGCCGTGCTGGGGATTCCCGGATTCAAGCTCGACGGACTCGTCACCGTGCTGCCGCTGATCCCGGTCGGCCTGGGGTTGGGGATGCTGTTCGTGCCGACGTCGCGCGCCGCTCTGAACGCGACTCCACTCGCCGCCCACGGCCGCACCTCGGCGCTGCTGTCGGTGGGGCGGCTGCTCGGCGCTGCGATCGGCGCCGGCCTCGCCGGGGTCGCCCTGTCAGGCACGCTCACCGCGTCGACCGTGCATCACGCGCTCCTGCTCGGCGCGGCGGCGTGCGTCGTGATCGGCATCCCGGCGTCGACGCTGCTCGCCGTCCGTCCCGCCTCACGGGCCTCCGCGCTTTGACCGGTAGGCACGGACCTTGCTCCGGTTGCCGCATAGCGCCATATCGCACCACCGCCCCGACCGATTGCGCGACGCGTCGTAGAACGCCTCCTGGCAGGTGTCGTCACCGCAGGCCTTGACGCGGAGCCACGTCCCGTCGACCGTCGCATGGACGATCGGGACGAGCAGGTGGGCGAGCGCACCGGCGTGGCCGTCCGCACGCGGGCCGACCCGAATCGTGCCGTCGAGCTCGAATCCGACCGACAGTCGCCCGCGCTCTGCCACCATCTGAAGCGTCGTGGCCGCCTCTCCATCGGCGTTTCCGGACGTGTGGGCGCGGAGTGCCGTGCGCAGCGCCGCGCGCAGCTCACGGGCGCGGGCGAGCTCGGATTCTCCCAGCGGCGGCGCAGCGGGCTCGAGCAGGCCCTGGCCGCGTAGCCAGCGTGTCAACTCGGCCGGTCCGGCCAGCGCATCGCGCTGGGATTCGACATCGAAGGTGTTGACGAAGTCGATCACCAGCCCCAGGTTGTGAGGCGGAATCTCACTTGAAACCGGCATCTGCATCTAGTAGGTTACTAACCAGCGAACCGTGAACGGAGGTGTTCAGAGATGCTAGACGACCACCCGTCCGCCGCCCGGGTCCACGACTGGGGCCGCCCGCGAACCGAGTGCACCACGGAGCTGCTCTGCCCCACCGTCACCGTGCGGGCGCGCGCGCGCCTGCGCCGGTCGCGGCTCGATCTCGCCCTCGCCGCAGGCGCCGACCCGTCGGCGTCGCCGCTGCTGGCGGCCCGAGCCGCGCAACTCGTCCGCCCGACGACCCGCTCGCGCCTCGCCGGTGCGCTCGAGCGGATCGCGCTGAGCGTTGACGCCCCCCGCGGGCGGGTCCGGGTACTGCCACTGCGCACGGCGGTGCGCCCCAACTGTCAGGCGATGCTGGAGCTGGCCGGGAGGCTGCGCGGCAACGGCCTCGTCTATGCCCGCGGCGTCGCCGTGCTCGAGCTGGTGCTCACCGACGGCACCGGTCCGGCGTACACCGATCCTCGCGGTGAAGGACTGGCCCGCCAGCTCCAGCTCGCTGCCGAGCATCTCAACGGCTGACGCGGCCGGGTCGCGGCGCCCGAACCGAAATGGCCGACTCCGCCGATCCGGGGCATCATCAGTGATGTGACCCCGGCTCCCCCCGCCCAGACCCCAGCATCGGCGCTGGCCGCCGGCGGTGCCGCGGCGCCCACCAAGACGCGCGCGGCGGGGGTCTCGATCGCCTCGAATACAGGGCTGATCGTCCTCAAGGTCGCTGCGGGGCTGGTGACCGGATCGGTTGGACTGCTCAGCGATGCCGTCCACTCGCTGATGGACCTGATCGCGTCGCTGATCGCGTGGGCATCGGTCCGCAAGGCCGATGCGCCGGCCGATGCGTCGCACCGTTACGGGCACGAGAAGCTGGAGGATCTGTCCGCCGGCGCGCAGGCGCTGCTGCTGTTGTTCGGCGCCGCGTTCATCGCGGTCGAGGCGGCGCGACGGCTGATCAACGGCGGGCACCTGGACAAGGTGGGCATCGGCATCGTCGTCGCCGGCTTCGCCGCCGTGGTGAACCTCGTCGTCTCCACCTACCTGGCCCGAGCCGGGCGATCCACCGGTTCGCCCGCGCTGCACGCGAACGCCGCCGATCTGCGCACCGACGCCATCGTCTCCCTGGCAGTCTTCGTCTCGCTCATCGTGATCACGCTCACCGGCGCCGGCTGGATCGACCCCATCGTCGGTCTGCTCGTTGCCGCCGCGATCGGCCGCACCGGGCTGCGGATCCTCGTCGACGCCAGTCGCCGGCTCGCCGACGAGGCGCTGCCACCGGACGAGCTGGCGGCTCTGCAGCAGGTGGTCGAGTCGACCATCGGCGACGAGGTGGTGGGCTATCACGATCTCCGCGCCCGGCACGTCGGCAGCCATCACCAGGTGGATCTGCATCTTCAGTTCGGCGCCGGGACGAGCCTCGAGCGCGCGCACTACATGTCCCACCAACTGCAGGACCGGATCGTCGCCCGGCTGCCCGGAACGACGGTGCTCGTGCACCTGGAGCCCGAGGATCGGGTCCGGCCCGATCGGTTCGAGCACGCGCCGGACGTCGGCGATCCCCTGACCCGCGGGCAGTAATCGTGCCCACCGGGACCCAGAGCGCGCCCACGGTGATCACGTCGTGACCAGGACGTTTGAAGCCAACGGCCGTCACTACCGGTGCCCCGAGCGTCCGGTGCTGGCCATCTGCGCCGACGGCTGGGACCCCGACTACGTCGACGACGCGCTCGAGCGCCGGTTGGTGCCGCGCTTGGCGGAGGCCCTGGACCACGGTGGCACCTATGCCCTGGCGCGCGCCCAGGTGCCGACGTTCACCAATCCCAACAATGTCGCGATCGTGACGGGGGTGAGCGCCGCACGCAACGGCGTCGCCGGCAACCACTACCTCGACGGCTCGGGCGACGCCGTCCAGGTGACCGATCCCCGGTTCCTGCGGGCGACGACGATCCATGCCGCCGCTGCTCGCGCAGGTGTCACGGTGCTCTGCGTCACCGCCAAGGACAAGCTGCGACGCCTGCTGGCCAGCGGGGGCGTGTCCGCGTTCAGCGCCGAGCTCGCCGATGAGCAGTCCCTGCCCGACGGCACTCCGATCACCGACGTCGTCGGCCGCCCGAGCCCGGGCATCTACGACCCAGAGCTCTCCCCGTACACGATCGACCTCGCCGTGGCGCTCGCGCGGCGGGTCGACGCGATGCTCGTCTACGCCTCACTGACGGACTTCGTGCAGCACTCCTCGGCTCCCGGAGAGCCGCTGGCCGACGACTTTTACCGGATGATCGACGCTGCGATTGGACGCGCCCTCGATGCCGGGTTCATCGTCGGCCTCGTCGCCGACCACGGGATGCGGGCGAAGGTCGACCGTGACGGCAGACCGAACGTTCGCTACCTCGACGACGCGCTGGCGGGCGCGGGGATCCGGGATGCGCAGACCGTCTGCCCGATCACCGATCCCTACGTCGCCCACCACGCCGCGCTCGGCTCGCTGGCGTGGGTCCACCTCAATGATCTCGGGCAGCTGGATCGCGCGCGGAGCGCGCTTGCGTCACTGGCGGGAGTGGAGGGGGTGCTCGATCGCAGCGCGGCGGCCGCCGCGTTCGACCTGCCGGGCGACCGGATCGGCGACCTGATCGTGCTCGCGGACGGCCGCACCGTGCTCGGCCGCTCCGCCGCGGCGCACGACCTCACCGCTCTGCGGGGGCCGCTGCGCTCCCACGGTGGTCTGCACGAGCGCATCGTGCCGCTGATCGTCTGCTCACCGATCACGACCTCGGCGGTTGCCGGGCGTGAGCTTCACAACCGCGACCTCCACGACCTGCTGCTCAACGCAGGCGGGGCCTGACGTGGCGCCGCTGGCGAGGATCGCGGTCCGCGCCGTACACGGGCGAGGTTCGTCAAGCTCGACACGCTGCCGAGGGGTTGATCGGAGCTCCCGGAGCTGATGTCATGAACCAAAACCTGCGTAGGTTCGTAGTGTGTACAACATGAGCATCCTCGCGACCCTGCGCATGTACCTCCGCCGCAAGCCCCAGCGCCGGCGGAGCAGCGACCTCTACGAGCACAGTGTCAAGCTGCTCGACGGCGGCAAGCTGGATCTGGCGACGCTGCGCGGGCGGCCGACGCTGATCGTCAACACCGCGAGCAAGTGCGGCTACACCCCCCAGTACGAGGGGCTGCAGCACCTCTACGAGCGATACGGCGACCGCGGTCTCCAGGTGCTGGCGGCGCCGTCGGCGGACTTCGCCGACCAGGAGTACGACGATGCCGGGGCGATCAGCTCCTTCTGCCACAGCCACTACGGCGTCACGTTCCCGCTGACCGCGCGCACGTCGGTCCGCGCGCACCCATCGCCGCTGTGGAACGATCTCGCCCGTCAGCCGAACTCGGGGCCGCCGGGGTGGAATTTCACGAAGTACCTCGTCGGCCCCGACGGTCACCTGATCGGCCGCTGGTCGACCAAGGTCAGTCCCGAGGATCCGAAGATCGTCGCGGCGATCGAGTCGGCGCTCCCGACCGCGGACGGCGCCCAGCGCCACCGGCGGGGTCACGCGCTCGGCAGGCGGGGCGGCGCGCTGCGGTAGCTGGCCGGAGTCCGCGACAGCCCGATCGGGTTGCGCGTCAGCGCCACCGTCGACCCGTCAGCGGCGGGCACGGGCACGATCGGGCTGAGTCCGAGGGACGCCGCGAGCGCGAACGCGCCGGCGAGGTCGTTGACGACGCCGGCGGGAACCCGCGCCGCGGACAGCCGGGACGCCCATTCGGTGGCCGGCGCGCCGGCCAGCCGCGCCACCAGCTCCGCCCGCAGCTCGTCGCGATGAGCGACACGGTCGCCGTTGCCGGCGAAGCGGGGATCGCCGGCGAGCTCGGGGGCGCCGAGCACGTCGCAGAGCGCGGCGAACTGCCGGTCGTTGCCGACGGCGAGGACGAGCTCGCCGCTCTCCGTCTCATAGAGCTCATACGGGGAGATGCTCGGGTGCGCGTTGCCCAGCCGGGTGGGGACGACCCCGGCGATCGTGTACGCCGAACCCTGATTGACGAGCCCCGCGAGCAGTGAGGACAGGAGGTCGACCTCGACCCTCTGGCCGAGGCCGGTGCGATCGCGATCGCGCAGCGCGGCGAGGATCCCCACCGCCGCGAACAGTCCGGCGAGGACGTCGACCAGCGCCACCCCGACCTTCTGCGGCTCGCCCTCCGGTTCCCCGGTGATGCTCATCAGGCCGCCGAGCGCCTGGACGAGCAGGTCATACCCGGGGAGCCCAGCGCCGCTGCCGGCGCCGAAACCGGTGATCGAGCAGTAGACGAGCGCCGGGTGCGACGCGGTCAGCTCCTCGTAGCCGAGGCCGAGGCGCTCCATCACTCCGGGGCGAAAGTTCTCCACCACCACGTCGGCAGTGCGGGCGAGCTCCTGGGCCTGCCGGCGACCGACGTCGCCCGCGAGGTCGAGGGCGACGCTGTCCTTGTTGCGGTTGACCGCCTGAAAGTAGGTCGCCTCGCCATGTTCGTCGTGGGGCGGGCCCCAGCTGCGGGTCTCGTCGCCGACCCCGGGGCGCTCCACCTTGATCACGTCCGCGCCGAAGTCGGCGAGGATCATGGTCGCGAACGGACCGGCGAGCACGCGAGAGAAATCGAGGATTCGCAGCTCGCCGAGCGCGGTGGCCGGGGGGGACTCGTCCATGCCGTCATTCTCAACCACATCCGCGCGTCCTGTCTGCCCCCTGTTTATGCTCGCCCGATGCCCACGACCTATGCCCACACCTGCATTCGGGTGCAGGAGATCGAGCGATCGCTGCGCTTCTACTCGCACCTCGGCTTCGAGCACCGCGGCCGGCTCACCTTCGAGTCGGCCTACAACGTCTACCTGGGGCTCCCCGGCGGCGGCGACGTCCTTGAGCTGACCGTCAACATCGGCCGCGACGAACCGTATGACCTCGGTGACGGCTACAACCACATGGCGCTCGTCGTCGACGATCTCGATCGCCTGCTCGACCGTCTCCAGGAGAACGGGATCGCGCCCGAGAAGCCGCCGTACTCGCCGGGGGGCCGGGAGGAGATCGGCCGGATCTGCTTCGTCGCCGACCCCGACGGCTACCGGGTCGAGCTCATCGACAAGGCATTCCCGACCCCGCAGGACGCTCCGCACCCATCGACCGTGTAGGTCGTCCGCGCGTCGCGCGGCGCCAGGAGACGGGCCGACGCTGATGGGTGCCGGCGAGTCCGACACGGCGCGTGACAATCGCGTTTGTTCGCGATGCTCGCAACGAGAGCGCTACCGCGAGGAGAACCGTGCGACGACGCAGTCCTGGTTGAAGGAGTGGACGCCGCAAAGCGTCGCCGCCGCCCGGGCGATGCAGCCGATCTGGTCTCAGCCGGGCGAGAAGGTCATCCGCTTCGAGGATTCTCTGGAGCATTCCCGGAGGCGCTTCGACGGGGTGCTCGACCACCTCGACCTCAACGCAAAGGAGCTCGACACATGAGCAGCGAAGATCGATTCAAGGAGAACCGCTCGTCCTCGAACCGCGCCGCGTGACCTTGATGAACAATCAGGTGGGGTACGTGGTCGCCGAGGTGATGCGCAGCAAGCCAGGCGTGACCGTCGAGGTGCTGCCATCGATGATCCGGATCGACGGCGACACCAAGTTCGAGATCGACTACGAGGAGTGTGCCGAGGCGCTTGGGTGGGACGACTTCGGAAATGACGACTTCGAGGAGATCATGTCGACCCATTACGGGCGTATGGTCGTGCTCGATGACCGGATCATCATGTTCGCCAACCCCGAGGATGCAGCGGAGTACATTGGCTTCGACCTGCAAGCTCTGAGCGCGGAGTAGGGAGGCAGAGATGTACGAAAAGGACGGGAAGAAGTACTTCATCGTCGATGGCCACCTGCACATGTGGTCTGCCGGTCCGGACAACTGGGTCAAGGGCCAGGAGGAGTACGCCAAGGGCTGGATCGAATGCTTCCACGCCTACATGGGTCTCGGGCCGCCCGAGACGCATTGGCCGATCGAGAAGTTCATGAGCTACACCCATGACGACTTCGTCAAGGACGTGTTCGAGGATGGCGGGGTCGATGTCGGGATCTTCCAGTCGACCTACCTGCGCGAGTGGTACACGAGCGGATTCAACACCGCCGCCCAGAACGCCGAGCTGTTTGAGAAGTATCCGGACAAGCTGATCGTCAACGGGCGCTTCGATCCACGCGACGGCGACGCCGGGCTCAAGGAGCTGGAGGAGGACGCCAAGAAGTACAAGCTCCAGGGCGTCAAGCTCTACACCGCCGAGTGGAACAACGGCTCGCGCGGCTGGCGGCTCGATGACGAGCAGACCAAGCCGTTTTTGGAGAAGTGCAAGGAGCTCGGGATCAAGAACGTCCACGTCCACAAGGGGCCGACGATCTGGCCGCTCGACAAGGACGCGTTCGATCCCCGCGACGTCGATGAGGCGGCCACCGACAACCCGGAGCTGAACTTCATCATCGAGCACGTCGGGCTGCCGCGGATCGAGGACTTCTGCTTCATGGCGACGCAGGAGCCCAACGTCTACGCCGGCCTATCGGTGGTGATCGGCGGACTGATGTTCGCCCGGCCGCGCTTCTTCGCCAAGGTGATGGGCGAGCTCCTGTTCTGGGTCGGCGAGGACAAGATGCTGTTCGGATCTGACTACGGCATCTGGGAGCCGAAGTGGCAGATCGACGGCTTCCTGTCCTGGGACTATCCGGATGAGACGTTCTCGGATTACCCGCGGGTCACCGAGGCCACCCGGCGCAAGATCCTCGGGCTCAACGCTGCCGCGCTGTACGGCATCGATGTCCCCAAGGACCTCCAGCTTCCGGCCGACGGTGGGACGCCCGCCAAGCAGGAGGACGCGGAGCTGGTCGAGTCGGCAGCCGGATGACCGCCACGGTCTCCGTCGCGAGCACGCGGGAACGCGTGCTCGCGGCGCTTGACCGGGTGATCGACCCCGAGCTCGACGAGCCGATCACCACGCTGCGGTTCGTGAGTTCCTGCGATGTCAGCCCGGAGGGCGACGTCAGCGTCGGCCTGCGGCTGCCCACGCCGCAGTGCGCGCCCAACTTCGCGTTCCTGATGGCCGCCGACGCGCGCCGGGCGGTGCGCACCGTGCCGGAGGTGCAGGACGTCACGGTGACGCTGGAGGACCACTACACCGGCGACGAGATCAACCAGGCGCTGCAGCGTGGCGATGGGTTCACCGGCGCGTTTCCGGGTGAGACCGACGACGACCAGCTTGACTCGCTGCGCGAACTGTTCCAGCGCAAGGCGCTGACCGCGCGCCAGTCGCGCATCTGCCAGGGGCTGCTCGATGCCGGCGCCGCGCCGGAAGACGTCGTGGCGCTGCGTCTGTGCGATCTCCCGCACGGCGTCGATGCCCGGCGCTGCCGGGAGCTCCGGTCCGAGCTCGGCCTCGCCGCCGACCCCGGCTCCCCGGCGTTCCTGCTCGCCGACGGCACGGTGCTGGCGGTCGATCAGCTCCCGCGCTGGCTGCGCATGGGCCGCCTGGTCGCCACCAGCCTGGAGACCAACGGCGGCATCTGCCGCTCACTACTTCAATGGCGCCACAACCTGGCCCCTGAACCCGAGGAGGTAGGAGGATGAAGGCCGCGAGGCTGCACGCCTATCACGACCCGCTCAAGCTCGAGAGCATCGACGAGCCCAAGGCCGACGGACCGTTCGACGTGATCGTGCGGATCGGCGCCGCCGGGCTGTGCCGGACCGACCTCCACATCCAAGAGGGCCAGTGGGCCGAGAAGTCCGGGGTGAAGCTGCCCTACACGCCGGGCCACGAGAACTCGGGCTGGGTGCACGAGGTCGGCTCGGGAGTGACGAACGTCGCCGTCGGCGACACGGTGATCGTGCACCCGTACATCTCGTGCGGGCTGTGCCCGCCCTGCCGGGTCGGCGACGACATGCACTGCCTCAACGGCTCGTTCCCCGGCATCGATCGCGACGGGGGCTTTGCCGATCTGCTCAAGACCTCGGCCCGATCGGTCGTCAAGCTCGACGAAGGCCTGGAGCCCAAGGACATCGCCGCCTTGGCCGATGCCGGGCTGACCGCGATCCACGCCGTCAAGAAGGCGATCCCGGTGCTCACCGCGGGCACCCATGCGGTGGTGATCGGCGCCGGCGGTCTCGGCCACATCGGGATCCAGTGCCTGAAGGCGATGACCCCGGCGCAGATCATCGTCATCGACCCGTCGGAGAAGGCGCTCGCGCTGGCCGGCGAGATGGGCGCCGACCACACCGTGAAGGTCGAAGGGGAAAAGCACGTCGAAGCCGTCAAGGAGATGACCGATGGGCTCGGCGCCGAGGCGATCATCGACTTCGTCGGCGAGAAGGGCGCGATCCAGGACGGCGTCAGCATGATTCGCGACGGCGGCTTCTACTACGTGATCGGCTACGGCGAGAACATCGACATCCCGACGATCGACGTCATCTCCCGGGAGATCTCGTTCATCGGCAACCTGGTCGGCACCTACGCCGACCTGAGCGAGCTGATGACGCTGACCGCGCAGGGCAAGGTCACGTTGCACACCAGCACGTACCCGCTGGACGCGATCAACGATGCGATGGCCGATCTGGATGGCGGCCGGTTGCAGGGCCGCGGCATTCTCATCCCGGCGGAGGCCTAAGAGGGGGCGGGCATGGGCAAGATCCTCTACTTCAGTCTGAGGCTCGGCAGTTGCTCGCGGCCGGCGTCGATGAGCTCGCCAACACGGTCAAGGTGACGCTCGGGCCCAAGGGCCGCAACGTCGTGCTCGAGCGGCTCACCGGCGCTCCCACGATCACCAACGACGGCGTCTCGATCGCCCGGGAGATCGAGCTCTCCAATCCGCCCGGGTGACGTCAGTTCGGCTTCTGGCGGGCTGGCGACGGGCCGTTGCCCGGCGAGCGGTCCCGATTGAGAGCTGAGCCTCGCGTTCGCGCGGGTTATCGGCCGGTGAAGTTGGCGGGCCGGCGTTCGATGAACGAAGTCATGCCCTCGGCGCCGTCCTGTGTTCGCAGGAGGGCGACCATGTCGTCGTTGAGCCGGGCGGCCGCCGCCGCGGGCCCGTCGCGGAGAGCGTGCTGGGCTGAGATGAGCGTGGTGCGGACGCCGAGTGGCGCGGAGCGGGTCGCGATGCCCTCGGCGAGCTGGATCGCGCGGTCAAGGTGTGCGCCTGGTTCGGTGATCTCCTGGATCAATCCGATGCGGTGCGCTTCGGTGGCGTCGTATTCGTCGCCGGTGAGGAGCCAGCGCATGGCGTTGCCCCAGCCCGCTTCGCGGGGGAGTCGGATGGTTGCGCCACCGAAGGGGTAGATGCCGCGCTGGATCTCGAGCTGGGCGAAGCGAACGTCGCGGCTGGCCACGCGGATGTCGGCGGCGAGCAGCAGTTCGATGCCGAGCGTCATGCACCAACCCTGGGCCGCGGCGACGATCGGGGTGCTCCAGGGCTTGCCGTCGTTGCGCCACGGGTCGCGCGCGTCCCCCGGGTAGTTGAGGTTGCCCTCGGCCAGGGCGGGACCGACCTCCGCGAGGTCCAGACCGCCGGTGAAGTGCTCGCCGTGCGCGAACAGCACCCCGCAGCGCAGCTCGTCGTCTCGTTCGAGCCGTTCGTAGGCGCGGGCGAGCTCCATGAGCAGCTCGATGTTGAACGCGTTGCGTTTCTGCGGGCGGTTGAGCCCCATGAGCAGCACGTGCCCGCGCCGCTCGAGCGTCAGGATGCCCGTCTCAGGCGCGCTGCTCATGTGGGGAACCTTCGTCGGGCGCGCCCGAGGCCAGGAGCCTTGCTCCCCAGCGCAGATCCCCGCGCCGGTTCGGCAGGTCGAGAACGGTCACGACGGTCAGCGTCAGGCCGACCGCAAAGCACGTCCGCACCCGATCCTCGCAAGCGCCGGATAACTCCCGCATCCGCGCACGCAGCGTCGCGTAGCGGCCGGTGACGGCCTCCCCGACCTGCTCATCGCCCGCGACCGCCAAGGCATGCATGTGCAGGCGCAGCGCCGCCGGGTCCCGGCGCAGCAGGAGGCGATAGGCCTCACCCAACGCCAGGATCGGGTCACCGTCATCGCGCTCGACGGCCGCGGTGAACGCCTCCTCCATCCGGGCAAACGCCCTGTCCATCGCCGCGATGAACAGCTCCCGCTTGCTGGAAAACAGTCGCAGCAGATAGGGGTGAGAGATCCCCGCGCGCGCCGCGATCCCCTCGACGCGGCCTCCATGCCACCCGTGCTCGCCGAACTCGAGCACCGCCGCGTCCAGCACTTGATCTCGACGGTCGGCCCGCGGCATCCGGGCACGCTGGGGCGAGGCGGCGACGCTCATACGACTAAAGTACAGACTTGTCTGTTCTTTGTCGAATCGGGATACGATGCCGCACGGTCACGTGTCGGTCTCAGGAGTGGTGCCCGCCGCCGTGGCGGCGATGCAGGTGGGGTTCCGATCTGTCAGTCTCACCGCGACCATCCGAGGGTCTGACAGGAGCCGTAGGGGACATGCCGCGCGTACTGATCGTTGGGGAGAGCTGGATCACCCAATCGACGCACATCAAGGGGTTTGATCAGTTCGAGTCCTCCGCGTATCACACAGGCGTAGACCCGCTGCGCGATGCGCTCAGCGCCGCCGGACACGAAGTCGTCCATCTTGCCGCGCACTCCGTCGCCGCTGAGTTGCCGGATTCCAGGGCCGGGCTTGATCACTACGACGTGATCATCCTCTCGGACATCGGCGCTGACACCATTCTCCTCTCCCCGCGGACCTTCCTGGAGGGGCAGATCACGACGAATCGGCTCGCGGTGATGCGAGACTGGGTCATGGCGGGCGGTGGCCTGGCCATGGCAGGCGGGTATCTGAGCTTCCAGGGCATCGGCGGGCGCGCCCGGTACCACCGCACCCCCGTCGAGGAGGTGCTGCCGTGCACCATCGATCCGTGGGACGATCGAGTGGAGGTTCCCGAGGGGGCCGTGGCCTCGGTCGTCGAACACGATCACTCGATCCTCTCGGGCGTCCCCTCGGATTGGCCGGCGCTGCTGGGCTATAACCGGGTCCACCTACGCGAGGACGCTCTCCTATTGGCGCGGTTCGATGGCGACCCGATCCTGGCCATCCGGGAGCCCGGCGCCGGCCGGACCCTCATCTGGACATCGGATATCGGACCGCACTGGTGCCCAGAGTCGTTCTTGACCTGGACGGGGTACGCGACACTCTGGTCGCAGGCGGTGAGTTGGCTCGCCCGGCCGGAATGATCAAGGCCGCTGGTGGCACGCGTCGGTGACGACGAGCCCGGGGGCATCTATATCTGTCACGCCGTGATCCGGAGATCACCCGGGTGCTCCAAGCGCCGCAACGGCTTTCTCTGCCTCCGAGAGCGCCTCCGCGGCCCCGACCTCTCCGCGGAGCACTCGGACGATCTGGTCACCGAGCAGGTTCCCGACCTCCATCCCGTGCTGCGTCACCGGCCGCTCACCGCGCGCGAGCGGCCGCGTCGCGACGACCGTGTCATATAGGTCCGGCACGAAAGCGCGCGACAAACCGGGGATCGTGAAGGACGGAATTGCGGGCGACCTCTACGAAGCCACTCTGCTGGACGTCGTCGCGGACCTGATCAGGGCCACAGAGGAACTTGGCAAGCTCCCACGCGGCGTGCTTTGAGCGCGACCGCGATGGAATCGCATAGGGAGGTGTGTACAGACCGACGTGACGCGTGCCGAGCGGTCCGGCCGGCATCAGCGCGGTGCCGGTGGCCTCGGCGATGGCTCCACCCTGGTCATAGAGGATCGACGCCTCGTTGGCGGGCTCGATGGTGATTGCCGTCCGGCCGGCGGCGTAGCAGGCCATGCAGTCCATGAAGTCCATCGTTGGCGCCTGCGGCGGGCCCGCACGACGGACAAGGTCGACGTAGTGCTCGACGGCGCCGGTCAGCTCCGGAGTGGCGAACGTCGGCCGCCCTTGGTCGTCGTACCAGCGCGCGCCGAACGACGGGCCCCAGCTCGAGCCGATGATCCAGAAGTTGAGTCCGCAGTTCGGCGCCCCCCGAATCGCGATGCCGTGGAAGTCGGTTGCTCCCGCAGCCCGCTCGGCCTCCTGAACGCTGATCGCGGTGGCGGTCAGCTCGTCGAGCGTCTGGGGCACCGCGACGCCGTGCTTGGCGAACAGGTCGGCTCGGTAAATCAGCACGTTGGAGACGAAGCAGTAGGGAAGCCCCCAGATCTGGCCGTCGTCGGACAGGGCGTCAAGCGCCGCCGATGGGAAGTCGGCGAGCGAGTAGCCGTCGGCGGCGACTAATTCGTCGATCGGCTCAACATGGCCGGCGCGCGCGGCCTGGATCAGCAGCAGATCGTCAACGCCCACGAGGTCGAACGGTGGGTCCTCGCCCGAGAAGCTTCGCTCCATCAGCTCCCACATCTCCGGGATCACCGTCAGCGTGACGTCGACCTCGATGCCCGTCTGCGCCGTGAAGCGCCGGACGGCGGCCGGCAGGTTGCGGAACACCCCCCAGTCCTCCTGCATCACGCGCACGGTCGTCATCGTCGTTTCTCCTCGCTCGTCGATCGAATGTGGACGTCTGGCCGCTCGAAGACCTCGGGACGGAGTTCGAGTCCGAGGCCGGGTCCCGGCGGGCGGGGACACCATTCCGTGCTCGATCACGGGCAGCGCAGTCACGAGCTCGCGGTACCAGCCGTCCGCGAATGCTCGAACGCTCTCCTGCACGATCGCGTTTGGCAGGTGCATGGACAAATGCGTCGCCGCGGCGTAGACGACCGGGCCAGTGCAATCGTGCGGCGCAACCGGCCGCTCGTGCGCCTCGGCCAGCGCGGAGACCTTGCGGGCGGCTGTGATCCCGCCCACCCAGCCGACGTCGAAGATCACGATCCGAACCGCCTCGCGCGCCAGCAGGTCGCGGAAACCCGCCAGACCCGCGAGCGTCTCTCCGGCGGCGATCGGGACCGGGGTGACCCGCTGGACCTCAGCCAGCGCGTCCGGACTCGTGCAGCTGACCGGATCCTCGATCCAGAAAGGCTCGAACTCGGTGAGGGCGTCGACGATTCGACACGCGGCGGCCACGTCCCATAGCCCGTGCAGCTCGACCAGCAGATCGACGGCGTGGCCTACGGCATCCCGAATCCCGCGGATTGGTTCGAGCGCGAGCGACAGGTCGCGGGCAGAGATGTCGTGTCCCATCGTGGCTTCGCCGCAGGGGTCGAACGGCCAGATCTTCATGCCAGTGATCCCGTCGTCGACCAGACTTCGGGCGAGCTCGTCCGGACGGCGCAGAAACGCTTCGAGATCCTCGTGCCGCTCGCCGGCGCCGCCCGCGGGCAGGCCCCAGTTCGAGACCGACTGAGACAGCGCCTGGCGCGCGCGGACGTAGCGCTCGCCCGCGCAGGTGTTGTATGTGCGAATCCGCTCGCGTGAGCGACCCCCCAGCAGCTCGCACAGCGGCTGCTCCAGGGCCTTGCCGCGGAGGTCCCACAGCGCGATGTCGATGGCCGATGCGGCGCGCGTCTCAGCCCCACTTGCCGCGGCGCCGACGTAGCCCCGCAGCGCGGCGGCGTGGCGCTCGATCTGAGCCGGGTCCTTGCCCAGCAGGTAGTCGGCGATCACCGCGTGCACGTGGGCCTCGACGGCGTCGGCGAAGAAGAAGGTCTCGCCGAGACCGATCAGCCCTTCGTCGCAGTGCACCAGGACGTGGACGAGATTGGGGAATTCCTCGGTCCGAACGGTGTCGATTCGCGTCACCCTCATCGACGGCACCCGTACACCACCCGCCCGTCGAGGCCGGGCTTTCGCCAGGCCACCCCGACGGCTTGCGCGCCGATTCGATGGACGTTCTGGACGAGCTCCACGCGATCACTCGGCGAATTGAAATAACGAGGCGCCGCCGTCGACCAGCAGCACCGCGCCGGTCATGTAGGCAGCATCGGGCGAACACAGGAACGCCGTCGCGTGGGCGACCTGCTCGGCAGTGCCGAGCTCGCCGAGCGGGATCGCGACGGACGCTCGCCGTGCGTAGGACGGGTCGGTCTCGTACTGCCGGCGCGCCATCCCGGCGAACACGATTCCGGGTGCGACCACGTTGACGCGGATCCCGTGTCCGGCGAGCTCTCTGGCCATCGCGCGAGCGAGCATCCGCACGCCGGCCTTCGACACCGAGTATCCGGAGATCTCAGGCCATGGGATCTCCCCAACCCACGATCCGGTGAAGAGCACCAGTCCTTTGCGTCCACGGTCGACCATCGCGCGGGCCGCGACCTGGCCGAGGTTGAAGCAGCCGGTCAGATTGACGTCGAGCTGGGCCTGCCACTGCTCGGCAGTGAGCTCGAGAAACGGCGCCGGCTCGACGATTCCGGCGTTGCCGATCGCGACGTCGAGCGGGTCGACCGCGCCGAGTGCTTGCTCGATCGTGGCGCGGTCGGTGACGTCGGCCTGGACGTAACAGCATTCGCCGGCGGCGGCCACCGCCTCAATTCGCGCCGCCGCCTCGCGCTCCGCAACGCGGTCGATCATCGTCACTCGCGCCCCGCGGCGCGCGAGCTCGAGCGACATCGCGTGCCCGATGTCGCCCGCGGCGCCGGTGATGGCGACGCCGAGTCCGTCGAGCTGTGACTCGGGGATGTGCATGGGCAAGAGCGGCCTCGCCGCCGGGGACGGGCCCGCGGCGGCGAGGCCGCGAGTCCCTAGAGCGTCGGCCGGTGAGCCGCTTCTTCAGCCGTCTCGGGCCGTTCGAGTGTCGCCTCACCTGCCTTGAACAGCCAGCCCTCCTTGCCGGTGCGGCTCGCGTAGAACAGCACCACGAGCCCGGCCAGGAACCATCCGATCGCGATCCATGGCGCGTAATCCAGCGGCGTCGGGAGGCCGAAGATGTGCAGCCCCGCGACGGTCTTCCAGCCGACCACGATCAGCGCGGCCGTCGTCGCCAGCGGAATCACGCCGTGCAGCAGCCAGTTGAACGTGTCCCGCTTCTCGCGCCAGTAGTAGCGCATCACTCCGATGTTGCCCATCGCGTAGACGACGATCAGGCCGAGCGTCTGCGCGATTCCCATCATGCCGAACTGGTTGACCGGCCCGATCGCAGAGCCAAGCACCATCGCGAAAACGATCGTCAGCACGGTCATCCCGAGGATCGCGTTCGACGGGGTCTTCCACCGGGGATGGACGTGACTCAGCCAGCGCGGTAGCGCGCCGATCCGGCCCATTCCGAACAAGACGCGGGTCGAGGCGTTCTGGATCGCGATCGACACGGCGAGCGCCGAATTCACGGTGGCGATCAAAACAGCGATCCACGCCCCGCTCCAGAGCCTGCGGGCGAGGGTGAAGATCTGATCGGTGGTCGTGAAGTTTCCGGCGGCGACACTGGTCGTCCCGTGGCCCACGAGTACGCCCCAGTTGACGAACGCATAGAAGATCGAGATCAGCACGACCGACCCGACGATCGCGATCGGGAGGTTGCGCTTCGCGTTCTCGGTCTCCTCAGCGAGCGGCGCCACCGCCTCAAACCCCGACAGCGCGAGGATCGTGAACACCACTCCCAGGAACAGTCCATTGGCGCTCGGCAAGTTCCCCGGATTGAACGAGGAGCCATTGAAGCCGCCCGGACCGGGTGACAGAAGGCCCGAGATCGCCAGCACCAGGAAGACCAGTACCTCGAAGCCGCCAAGGATCAGCATCGCCCTCGCCGACAGCGAGACCCCGAACAGGGTGAAACCCGTGATCACGGCGAGGAACGCGAAGAACCAGAAGTACCACGAGATGTCGATCCCGTACTGCGCCTGGAGCGTTTGCTGAACCAGTAACCCGGTGTACGCACACACGGACGACACTGCTATCGGGTCATACAGGAAGTACAGCCACGTCGTGATCCACCCGGTGCGCGGCCCGATCGTGCGGCTCACGTAGAGGAAATAGCCGCCGGCGCCTGTGAACTCCTTGGCGA
Source organism: uncultured Solirubrobacteraceae bacterium (assembly GCA_963731395.1). Taxonomy (GTDB): domain Bacteria; phylum Actinomycetota; class Thermoleophilia; order Solirubrobacterales; family Solirubrobacteraceae; genus Palsa-465. Next base: position 217,651 of record CAVSVH010000010.1, on the reverse strand, counting down.
GCTGCGTCAGCACCACCGCGACCCCGAGGCAGATGATTCCGCCGATGATGTACGCGATCGGTGCCGCGACAGCGGCGAAGCTGACGATGAACGTCAACCCGAGCAGGATGTTCAGTCCGGGCGCGATGTGGGTCACCGCCTGGATCCAGCCCCCCCAGTAGCCGAGTGCGCCGGCCCTCAGCTCGGTTTGGGCGACGTAGTTCTCCTCGGTCGCTCCGACAGCTGGCGCTGCTACGACGTCCGCCATTGCAACTATCTCCTTCCCGTCTGACCTGGGTTGGTAAAGAGCGCTTCGAACTCGGAGTCTTTGTCGCCGGGAACCCAGACGTGCGCGACCGTCTTCAGGTGCGCTTGCATCGCTTCCCGCGCCTGCTCGGGCTTTCCCGCGGCGACCGCATCGAGAATCCGCCAGTGCTCGCGGGTAGCCTCGGGCAGCCGTCGCAGCAGCCGGTTCGTGACTCTCCGGCTGAGGCGCTGCAACTCGCCGAGCGAGTCCAGGACGAACGCGAGGATGACGCTGCCGGTCGCGGCCGCGAGCTCGCGATGGAAGGCAAGGTCGGCCTCGAGATAGGCATCGGGGTCGCCCTCGAGCGTCGCCATGGCCTCGACAGCGTCGCGGGCTCGGCTGATCTGCTCGTCGCCTGCGCTGAGCGCGGCGCGGGCCGCGACCTCGGGCTCGATCAGTGTCCGGACGTAGTGGACGTCGGCGAGGTACCGCCGGGCGACTCCGGGATCGTCGATCAGCTCGATCATCAGCGGGTCAAGCTGATTCCATTCGCTCGCGCGGCGCACCTGCATCCGCCGTCCTTGGTGTACCTCGACGAAGCCGCGCTCGGCGAGCGAACGGATCACCTCGCGGGCGGTCGCCTTCGACACCTCGAACTCCTGGCAGATCTCGAGCTCGGTCGGCGGCGGCACCCCGTCGCCGATCTCGCCGTTTGCAATCCGGCGAGCGAGCGCTCGGGTCACCTGATCGCTCAACTTGACCGAGCGAACTTGAGCGGTGTGCTGCGCCGTCATGGGCCAAGTTGTATGGTTACCATGTGACTTGCCGGGACCATAGCTCCGTGTTCCGGCGGCTGTCAAGAGGGTGCGAGGACGAGTGACGCGGACGATCGAGTTGGTGGCAGTCGAGGATCCACCGCTTGAGGTGGCGGAAGATCTGCCCGAGATCACCGGCACCGAGTTCGAGGCGCGGATCGGCGCGCTGCAGGCCGCCGTCGACGCCGACTGGATCGTCGTCTACGGCGATCGTGAGCACGCTGCGAGCCTCATCTTCTTGTGCAACCTGGATCCCCGCTTCGAGGAGGCGCTGCTCGTGCTCGGACCGAGGCGACGTACGCTGATCCTCGGGAAAGAGGACGTCGGCTACGTCCCGGTCGTGCCGATCGACGTCGAGGTCGTGTGCTGCCCAACGTTCAGCCTGATGGGGATCGACCGAGGCGGGGGACCGACGCTGGAGGACGCCCTGCGTGAGACCGGGATCGGCGCCGGCGCTCGGATCGGGATCGTCGGCTGGAAGGCGCTGAACGCGGACGAGTGGAACGGCCGCCGGCCGGCGATCTTCGCGCCGGCGTTCGTCGTCGACACGCTGCGAGACCTCGCGGGGGAATCGGGAACCGTGGCCGACGCGACTCCGGCGCTGACCAGCCCGCGCTCGGGCCTGCGCACGTTCGCGAGCGCCGACCAGATCGCCGTCTTTGAATGGGGCGCGGCACGGTGTTCGGCGTGGGTGCACGCGATCATCGGAGCGGCCCGACCGGGCGTCAGCGAGCATGAGGCATTTCGCGCCGCGGACTGGTCGGGCGAGCCGCTCAGCCTCCACCCGGTGTTCTCCTCCGGCCCCGACATCGCGGTCGGCCTGCGCAGCCCCTCGTCGCGACGCCTGGAGCTTGGCGACGCTGCGGTTGCCTGCATCGGGCTGTGGGGCGGAAATTGCGCCCGCGGCGGCCTCGTCGCTGCTTCGAGCGCCGACCTCACGGCCGCCAGCGACGGTTATCTCGAGCGCCTCGTCGTGCCCTACTGGCGGGCGATGACCACCTGGTATGAAACGCTCGCCATCGGAATCGCGGGCGGCGAGGTGTTCGACACCGTCACGGAGCTCTTGGCCAGCGAGGAATTCGGCTCCTCGCTGAACCCGGGCCATCTCCTCCATTACGAGGAGTGGATGAACTCGCCGATCCGGTCGGGCTCGGACGACCCGATCGCGAGCGGGATGGTCCTGCAGAGTGACATCATCCCGACCGGGATCAGGCCTGGCTGGACTGTCAACTGCGAGGACACGATCGTGATCGCGGACGACGCGCTGCGCGAGGAGCTCGAGGCCCAGCACCCCGAGCTCTGGTCGCGCGTTCGCGCCCGACAGGAGTACGTTCGGGGCACGCTGGGGGTTGCGCTGCGCGACGAGGTGCTGCCGCTCTCGTGCACCGCCGCCTACTTCAGGCCGTTCTGGCTCGCGTCCAGCGAAGCGCTCGCCTTCACGTAGCCATTCGCCAGGGTACGTTGGAGAGGTGGGCTTGCACCCACTCGCGGCCCGCTCTCATCGCGGCATCAGTCGCGGGGAGGAACTCCATCGTCAGAGCCCCGGCGTACTTGGTGTCGGCCAGGACTTCGAACACCGCCGCGAAGTCAAGGTGCCCGGAGCCGGGCTCCCGCCGCTGGCTATCGGCGAGATGCAAGTGCACGATGTGCTCGGCGTGGGCGCGGAGCGCGGCGGCGATCGAGTCTTCCTCGATGCTCATGTGAAACACGTCAGCCATCAACTGGACGTTTGGCAGGTCGATCGCCCGGCGCAGCTCGTCGGCGTCGGCGAGCGTTCTCAGCAGGTGAGTCTCGTACCGGTTGAGCGCTTCGAGCGCGATCAAAGGCCCGTCGGCGGCCATCTCTTGAGCGGCGGCCGCGATCGTCTGCGCAGTACGTTCGAGTTCAGCCTCTCGGCCCGTGTGATCTGGCTCCGGGCGAAAGGTGGGAACAACGACGAGAGCTTTGGCCCCAAGGGCGCTGGCCTGTTCGAGGCACGACCGCAGGTAGTCCCCCGCCTGGCGTCTGACGCGTTCGCTCTCGTGCGCGCAGTCGCGGTCGGGGTAGCCCAGACCGATCCAGCACATCGACGAGACAGCCACGCCGTACGCGTCGAGGCGCTCTCGGCAGCGCGGACGTCGAGTCTCTCGGGGACAGCCAGCTCGATCGCGCGATATCCCGCGGCCGCCACGCGCCCGATCGCCTCGGCGGTGCTTGTCGCCTCGAGCGTCCATTCGCTGATGCTGAGCCGCCCCTGGCTCAGGCCGAGCCTCCCCGAAGATGCGCTCTCGCTGATCAAGCACCCAATATACAGTGCGCCCGCACCCGCTGGCGGCGGCGGCTAGGGGTAGATTCGCGTGATGACGCGCACTCTGCGGGCTGGTGTGATCGGTGTCGGTTTGGCCGGCGGCCCTCATATCGAGGCGATCGCGGAGGACAGGGATGGCGCAGGTGGCCGGCGTTGCCGCCTCGTCTGCCGACTCGGTTCGACGTGCCGCCAAACGGTACGGTCACGGCGCTGACCACCAACCGTGGCGCGAACTCGTCGAGAACCCGACGATCGACGTCGTGCACAACTGCACGCCCAACTCATCTTCCACGAAGCGGTTGGCCACGCCACACTGGCGGCCGGCAAGCACCTGATCACCGAGAAGCCGCTCGCCGCCACGCTCGACGAGGCGGCCTCACTCGTTCATGCCTCCGACAACGGTTCGGCGGTGACCGCGCTCTGTCACAACTATCGCCACTACGCGATGGTCGCCGAGGCACACGAGCTGATTCGGGCCGGCGCGATCGGTGAGGTATTTCACGTGCACGGTGTCTACCTCCAGGACTGGTTGTCCGACCCAGGCGTGCGCAACTGGCGGCTGAACCCGAAGGAAGGTGGACCATCGACGACATTTGCCGACATCGGTACGCATTGGTGCGACCTCGCGATGCACCTGCTCGATCGCCGCATCGAGTCCGTGTGCGCCGCGACCGCAAGCCGCCATGGGCGTCCGACTGATGACCACGGCGGCGTCCTGTTCAGGTTCGGGGGCGACACACTCGGAACGCTTGTGACTTCGCAGGTCTCGCCGGGCGCCAAGAACAGCCTCCGCATTCGCCTCGACGGATCGGATGGGTCGCTTTCCTGGGATCAGGAGCGCCCCGAGGAGCTGTGGCTCGGACGCCTCGGCGGACCAACCGAGCTGCGCCACAAGTCGGCCGATCAGCTCCACGAGCGTGCCCGGCCCCGGGCGCATCTGCCGGCCGGCGAGATCGAGGGATGGAACAGCACGTTCGTCAATCTCTTTGGCTCGGTCTACCGGAGGATTCTTGGCTGCCCGGTCCCCGGGGACGAATGGGTCGCAACGCTGCCGGAAGGCCTCTTCTTGATGCGCGTGATCGACGCCGTAGGCGCGCAGCAACGCCGAGCGTGCATGGGTGGATCTGCCCGCCGCCAACGCCGTCTGACGTGAGGCCTTTGTGAGGCGGCCGTGCTCTCCTGCCCGACGTCTACATCAACCCGGGCGGCTGACTAGGTCAGCGCCGGAGCGGCAGGCAAGCCGGCCAGCGCCTCGTCCCGGTCGTACTCGGAGAACTCGGGGTCCTCGAGCTTGCCCGCCAGGTACGCGTCGTAGGCAGAGAGATCGAAATGGCCGTGCCCGCAGAGACCAAAGAGGATCACGCGCGGCTCGCCGGCGTCGCGAGCCGCGATCGCCTCGTCGATCACCGCCCGGATCGCGTGGGCGGGCTCGGGGGCGGGGATGATCCCCTCGGTCCGCGCGAACTGCACCGCCGCCTCAAACGTCTCGTTCTGGCGGTAGGCCCGCGGCTCCACCATCCCGGCCTTGACGAGACCGCACACCAGCGGCGAGCCGCCGTGGTAGCGCAGGCCTCCGGCATGCACCGGCGGGGGGACGAAACCATGGCCGAGCGTGTACATCGGCATCAGCGGGGTGAGGCCGACGGTGTCGCCGAAGTCATACGCGTAGACGCCGCGGGTCAGAGTCGGGCAGGCGGCCGGCTCGGCGGCGATGAACCGCGTCGCGACTCCGTCCCGGATCACCCGCCGCAGGAACGGGAACGTCAGCCCGCCGAAGTTCGAGCCGCCGCCGACGCAGGCGACGACCGTGTCCGGATACTCGCCCGCCATCGCCATCTGCGCGAGCGCCTCCTGTCCGATCACCGTCTGGTGCAGGAGGACGTGGTTGAGCACCGAGCCGAGCGAGTAGTTGGTGTCCGGGCTCTGGGCGGCGACCTCCACCGCCTCGGAGATCGCGATCCCGAGCGAGCCGGTCGGGTGCTCGCTCTGCCCCCGCCCCGCTGCCGTCAGGTCCGACGGCGAGCGGTGCACAGTCGCGCCCCAGGTCTCGATCATCGAGCGCCGGTAGGGCTTCTGGTCATAGCTGGACCCGACCATCCACACCTCGCACTCCAGGCCGAACATCCGACAGGCAAACGACAGCGCCGAGCCCCACTGGCCGGCGCCGGTCTCGGTGGTCAGCTTCCGAATTCCGGCGGCGGCGTTCTCGTACGCCTGCGGGACCGCGGTGTTGGCCTTGTGGGATCCCGGAGGCGAGCCGCCCTCGTACTTGTAGTAGATGTGGGCGGGGGTGTCGAGCTGCTGCTCGAGGCGCCGGGCGCGGTACAGGGGCGTCGGCCGCCACAGCTTGTAGGCGTCGCGCACAGCGTCGGGAATCTCGATCTCCGGCTCGGCGGCGACCTCCTGACCGATGAGCGCCATCGGGAACAGGGGGCTGAGATCGTCGGGACCGGCGGGTTGCTGGGTGCCGGGATGAAGCGGCGGCGGTGCGTCGCCGGGTAGGTCGGCCATCAGGTTGACCCAGTGGGTCGGGATGTCCTGCTCGCCGAGCATGAACTTGACCTGTGCCTCTCCCATCGCCGTCTCCTTTGGTCACCCTGGGTCGGTCGGCCGCGATTGTATGAGAGCCGCGTCGGCCCGGCGCTGTCGGGATGCGAGCGGGCCCGGTGGTTGACTCCCGATTCCCGGGATCGGCGGTACAGTCGGCGGTGATGGCCATCCGGTCGCCGTCCTCGTAGCACCCCGCGGTGCCGCTCGCGTATGTCTGATCGGCTCGAGCGCGACGCGCTGCGCGGATTCGCTCATCTGCTGCCGGAGCGATGGCGGGAGGTGATCGACATCGCCGCCGCGCCCGTGCCGCCCACGGAGTGGTCCACGATCCCCGCGCCCGACGACGCGGCGGTGCAGCGACTCGCCGGAGTCGACCACATCGTGGTCCTGGTGCTCGAGAACCGGTCGTTTGACCACATGCTCGGATATCTCTCGCTGCCGACGAGCCTCGGCGGCGCAGGCCGAACCGACGTCGACGGGCTGACCGGTCCGGCAGAGAACGTCAACGCCGTCGGGGACTCGAGGTTCGCGATCCACCACCTCGACCGCACGAGGTTCGCCGGCGAGCTCGAGGATCCCGACCACGCCGGGGGATCGGTCGACGAGCAGATCGGCAACGGCCGGATGGACGGCTTCGCCGCCAACTTCGCCCGCATCTCCAGCGCCCGCGCGGCCCGGCTGACGCCGCCCGGTCCCGAGCCCGATCCCGGGTTGGTGATGGGCTACTACAACGCGAGCGACCTCCCGGTGTACGACCATCTCGCCGCCGAGTACTGCGTGGTCGATCGCTGGTTCAGCTCGGTGCCGGGAGCGACCTGGCCCAACCGGCTCTACGCCCTCTGCGGCGCCGCCGCCGGCAGCCGGAACGACATCGCACCGCCGCTCTACGAGCTGCCGAGCTTCGTGCGCTATCTCGACGAGCGCCAGGTGCCGTGGCGCTGGTACTCCTACGATCCCGCCACCCTGCGAGCGGTCGATCCGGCCTACCGCCTCGGGGCCCACGAGCGCTTCGCCTACGTCGACGAGCGTGCGCTGAGCGTCGGGGAGCGGGTTGCCGGCGAGTTGACGCGTGAGGAGCCGTCGTTCCTGGACGACATCGCCGCCGGCCGGCTGCCGGCGGTGTCGTGGATCGATCCGCACTTCAAGGATCTCTCGGTGCTCGGCCCCAACTCCAACGATGACCATCCACCGTCGGACGTGACTGCGGGCCAGGATCTCGTGCTGATGATCTACCACGCGCTGAGCACCGGACCGCGGTGGTCTCAGACGATGCTGATCGTCACCTATGACGAGCACGGCGGGTTCTATGACCACGTGCCGCCGCCGGCGGCCGCCGGCGAGTCCCCGGAGTTCCGCCGCCTCGGCGTCCGCGTGCCGGCGCTGATCGTCTCGCCGCTGACCGCCGCCGGATCGACGTCCACCGGGCTGCTGGGCCGCGACGTCCACTTCGACCACACGTCGATCATCAAGACCATCCTCGCCCGGTTCTGCGTGGTCGACGGGCGGATCCCGAAGGTTTCAGACCGCGTGGGCGCCGCCAACCATCTCGGCCACCTGCTCACCCCCAACGACGTTCCGCCCCGGGTCACCGTCGCCGACCACGCCGCGCTGGCCAATCAGGCGGTCCGGTGGCGCACCGAGGAGGCGCGCGCCCGCTTCACCGATCCGGTCGCCGCCGGTGGCAAGCCGGTCGCGCTAACGGATTTCCAGACGGGGTTCTACGAAATGGCACGGCTGCTGCGCCACGCAGGGCTTCCCAGCGGCCATCCCTGATCGCGATGACAGCCTCTGCTCGTGGAGGGAGAGCCCTGCGCGAGACCCTTCGCTCCGGTCGACCTGCAAAACGCGACAAAGCCGGCGGTCGGCCTCGGGATCTGTCGCCCGACGCATGGTCAGCCTGCATTACGCGCCAAATCTGCGGGCGCAGACCGGACGTGTCGCGGATTGCATGCTCGCGGCGAAGGGCCATACGAGCCGTAGGCGCGACGGAGCGCGGGTGGTCCGAGGGTCAGATCACCGCATCGCGTCCAGAAGCCTGGGGCCGTTTCATTCGTTAGATGTCGTAACGCAGGAGAAAGTTGGGGGCAGATCCTCAGGCCGGATGCCGACCGGGTCACTAGACGTCATGAGCATCGATACGCAGCGCACACAGCTCCGCACGCTGTCGCCGGCATGGAGGCGGACGGCGGTCGGCGCGCCCACGGCGCACGCCGGCCCGCGAGCGGTTCTGGGGGCAACCGTTCTACTGATCGGCATCGTCGGACTGCTCCTCTACGGGCACGACGTCTCGTGGCTGGCCGGGATGCTCGCCGGCGCCGGGGCGGCAGCGTCGATCGTCCTCGGTCGTGGCGCAGCGAGGGCCGACGAACGCCGCGGTGCCGGGGGGCGCGCCGATCGCCAGACCCAGCTCGCCCTCAAGGCGCTTGAGCCCGAGGGGTGGCGCTTCCTGCACGACGTGCCCGGCTCGGAGGGCCCCCACGACCACATCGCCGTCGGCCGCGGCGGGGTCATCCTGATCGAAAGCCTGGCTCCCCAAGGGGTCGTGACGATGCGGTCGGGGACGCCGATCCTCGAGCAGCGGCGCGACGGCGACGCCGAGCCCCAGCGGCGGCGCGTGCGGCCCCGCGCGCTGGACCATGCCACGACGTTTCGGGACGATGTGCACCGGCTCACCGGGTGTCGCACCTGGGTTCAGGCGGTCGTCGTCTTCTGGTGCGACTTTCCCGCGGGCGTCGTCGCTGATGGGCGCTGCGTCTACATTCACGGCTCGCGCCTCGTCGACTGGTTGCAGCGCCGCCCGCAGCAGCTCGAGCCGGCGGAGACCGATGACGTGTTCGCGGCCGTCGAGCAGCTCACGCGGGTCGGCGGCGAGCTCGCGCTACCGATCGCCGTCTGACGGCAGCGCCGATCCGGGGGGGTCAGCCCGTGAGCAGGCCCTTGGCCCGCAGCTCCTCGCGCGCCGAAGCTGACTTCGCCACGCCGCCGAGCCCCATCCCGTGGAGCACGGGATCGGCCTTGGTGAATTGGACGTCGCGATAGTCGACGATCTCCAGCAGGTTTCCGCTGGGATCGTGCACCCGCAGCGAGCCCGACGCGTTGACATCGATGCCCGCGTCGCGGAGCGCGGACCGCAGCGCCTCCTTGTCGTCGACGACGAGCCCGACGTGGCGCGCCCGGTCACCCGGCGGGGCGCCCTGGCTGAGCGCGATGAACTGATCTCCGAGGTCGATCCACGCCATCGTCGCGCGCCGCCCGCGCAGCGTCAGCTCGAAGAAGCGCGCGTACCAGGCGAGCGCTTCGTCGAGGTCGCGGACCTCGAATGCCACGTGGTTGATGCCGATGGGACGGACGCTCATTTCCCTGTCGCACACGATAATCGAACCGGCCGGCCGCTCCCGGCCGGGAACCGACGAAGGAGTTCGCCGATGGACCTTTCGATACCCGCCGACATCACCGAGCTGCTGGGCTCGATCGACGAGTTCATCGAGCGCGAGCTCGTGCCGCTCCAGGAGGCCAATCCGGATCTGTTCGACCACCGCCGGGAGTTCACCCGGACCGATGTCGAGCGCGGCGGCATCCCCACCGCCCGCTGGCGCGGGCTGCTCGATCAGGCGCGTCGTCTGGCCATCGACGCCGGGTTCTACAAGTACCCGTTTCCGGCAGAGCTCGGGGGCGAGGACGGGTCCAACCTCGCGATGGCGATCATTCGCGAGCACCTCGCCCACCGCGGGCCGGGACTCCACGCCGAGCTCTCACACGAGGCGTCGGTGGTCGCCAACGAGCCGCTCGTGCTCGTCCTGCACGAGTACGGCACCCCCGCGCAGCGGCGGCGCTATCTGGAGCCCCTCGTCGACGGTGCGATCGCGATCGCGTTCGCGCTCACCGAGCCCGGCCACGGCAGTGACGCCACCTGGCTGGAGACGACGGCGCGCCGCGGCGACGACGGTGCGGGCTGGGTGCTCGACGGCGTCAAGCGATACATCACCGGGATCGACGTCGCCGACGCCGTGCTCGTGTTCGCCCGCACGTCGGGCCAGACCGGCAAGGCCGAGGGGATCAGCGCGTTCCTCGTTCCGGTCGACACGCCCGGACTCGATGTCCCCTACTACCACTGGTGTCTGAACATGCCCACCGACCACGGGGAGGTCACGCTCGACGGTGTCCGCGTCGGCGACGAGGCCGTGCTCGGCGCGGTGGACCGGGGCCTGGACTGCGCTCAGCTGTTCGTTCACGAGAACCGCATCCGCCAGGCCGCGTCATCGCTGGGGGCCGCCCAGTTCTGCATCGACCGCAGCATCGCGTTCGCGCGGGAGCGGGTTATCTTCGGCCGCCCGCTCGCCGACTACCAGGGCATCCAGTGGCAGCTGGTGGAGCTCCACACCGAGGCCGAGCTGGTCCGCAACACCTTGTACCGGACGGCATGGGAGATGGACCGCAGCGGGGGCGCCTCCACCAGCGCCAAGCTGAGCGTCAGCGACAAGGTGTCGATGGTCAACTATCGCGCCAACCGGCTCGCGTGTGATGCCGCCGACCGCGCGATCCAGGTGCACGGTGGCCTCGGCTACACCCGGGATGAGCCCTTTGAGTACATCTACCGCCACCATCGCCGCTACCGGATCACCGAGGGCTCCGATGAGCTCCAGCTGCGCCGGATCGCCGGGCGGCTGTTCGGGTTCACCGGCCCGCGAGCCGCTCGAGACCCCGGGCCAGCAGCGGCGGCGTCGTGACCGCCGCCAGCTCCAGGCTCGGGTCCGGCCGCGCTTGGCGGCGGTTGCGCTTGGCGATCGCCATCACCGTCGCCCCGAGCTTGTAACAGGACAACGCCCGGAACCACGCGAGGTCGGCTGGCGTCTCGGTCTCGCCCGCCGCGTCCAGGTAGTGGGCGAGGAGCGTATCGGCATCCGGCATGGCATCGGCGGCCGCCTGGTTGGCCGGATCGCGCTCCGCGACGCGCTGCTGCACCGGGTCGGTGAACAGCATCAGCCAGGCGAGATCGCCGCGGGGATCGCCCAGTGACCAGATCTCCCAGTCGATGATCGCGGCGAGCCGGTCACCGGCGAACTGCATGTTGCCGAGCCGGTAGTCGCCGTGGAGGATGCGCGCCGGGGCGGCGACGGGAATCCGCCCCGCCAGGGCGTCGCGGAGCTCGGTCTCGTTGCCCCGCAGCTCGTCGCCGACGGTGGCGAACAGCTGGGCCCACCGCTCGAGCTCCGCCGCGGGCGACAGGGCCGCCTCGGCGCCGAGTCCGACCGCGACCGGGTCGATCGCCTGCAGGCGGGCCAACATCCGGGCCGCGGCCCGGGCACGAGAGGCGACCATCGCCGGTGGTGGCGGCGCGTCGCTCAGATCCCATTTCGGCTCGTACGCCTCGCCGGGGATGAACTCCATCACGAAGAACGGCGGCGTCCCGTCGTCCTGCGCGAGCACGGCGGGGACGGCGACGCCCGGAGCGCCGTGCACCGCCGCCATGACCCGCGCCTGGCGCAGCACGTCGCGGTTGCGCACCGGCGCGAGCCCCGGGGGCGCCACCTTGATCACCACCGGCGCAGCGGCGGCCCCGGTCGCCGTCAGCGCCGCCGAGAACGTCAGGCTGGAGATCCCGCCGTGGAGCGCCCGTAGGTCACGGAGCTCCGCGCTCGGCCACCGCCGCCGCAGCGCCCGCCGTGCCCGCTGCGGCAGATCATCGAGCGCCGGATCGCTCACGGCGGGACGCGGCCCCGCACGACACTGCCGGTGACCGACAGCGAGTTCAGCGTCTGGCCGCCGTCGATCACCAGCTCCTGTCCGGTGACGCTCCCCGCGCCAGGCGAGGCAAAGTAGGCGGCGGCGTCGGCGATCTCGGCCGTCGCCACCATTCGCCCGGCGGGGATCCGCTCCAGCCAGGCGTCGATGATCTCCTGCGGCATCGCCCGCACGCCCGCGCTGTCGACCAACCCGGGGAGGATCGCGTTGGCGGTGATGCCGAGCGGGGCATTCTCGGCCGCGACCGTCTTGACCATCCCGATCAGTCCCGCCTTGCTGGCGCTGTAGGCGACCTGGGCCGGCATCCCGAACCTGGCGGCGAAGCTGGAGACAACGACGATCCGCCCGAAGCGGCGCTCGCGCATGCCGCGCAGGCATGCCTGGACGACGCGGAAGCTGCCGGTCAGGTTGACGGCCAGGTCCCGCTCCCAGCGCGCCAGATCCATCGAATGCGCGCCGCCGAAGATCGTCGGCAGCCCCGCATTGGAGACGAGCACGTCGATGTCGGGCAGCGGCGGCAGCTCGTCGGCGACGAGGTCGACCTGGTAGGTGCAGCCCGGCTCACGGTCGAGGGTGGCCACCTCCAGGCCGTCGCGGCGCAGCCGGGCCGCGATCGCGGCGCCGATCCCGCCGGGGCGGGCGGCGCCGGTGACCAGGGCGGTGAGCCGCCGGTCGGGAGCCGGGTCGGCTGGCGGGGGGGCCGGGGCGCCCGGATCCACTACGCCATCGTCAGGCCGCCGCTGACCGACAGCGTCTGTCCGGTGATGTAGCTCGTGTCCTCGCCGGCGAAGAAGGAGACAGCGGCGGCGACGTCCTCGGGCTGGCCGAGTCGCTTCATCGGCACGGCACGGGCGAGGCGCTCGAGCACCTTGTCGGCGTCGGGGTGAGCGTGAGCGACGTCGCGGAGCATCTCGGTGTCGGTCGGTCCCGGACAGACGATGTTCGCGGTCACGCCCCGGCGGGCGGTTTCGCGGGCGACGGTCTTGGTGAACGCGATGATCGCGCCCTTGGCTCCCGCGTAGACCGATTCCAGCGAGGAGCCGACCCGACCGGCGTCGGAGCTGATGTTGATGATCCGGCCCCAGCCGCGGTCGATCATCGACGGCAGCAACGCGCGGGTGAGGCGAAGGCCGCCCTTGAAGTTGACCTCCAGGACCTCCTGCCAGAACTCCTCGTCGGAGTCGACGAACGGCTTGAGCTCGTCCCAGCCGGCGACGTTGACGAGCACGTCGATGTCCCCGAACCCGCCGATCGCGGTCTCCACGCCGGCGGCGACGCTCTCCGGCGCACGGACGTCCATCTCGATCGCCAGCGCCCGGCCGCCGGCGTCGACGATCCGCTGCGCGTTGGCCTCCGCCTGCTCGATGCGGATGTCGGCGAGGACAGTGAGCTTCCCGTCGGCAGCCAGTTCCCGCGCGATCGCCGCGCCGATGCCGCGGGCGGCGCCGGACACGAGCGCGACGCGCTGTGGGGAGCTGGTGGACATCGCGCGGCACCATACCGGCTCGATGATCCGGGGCTAAGATTGCCGGTCGTGGCGGTCCTCGGAAACGTGCCCGTCTCCTATGAGGAGTGGCGGACGGCGTATGGCCTGACGCCCGAGCGTGATGCGCCGTTTACGACGTTGTCGGGCGAGGCGATCAGGCCGTTGTACACCGAGGGCGACCTGCCTGCGGATCCGGGGGCGATCGGTCTTCCCGGCCAGTATCCGTTCACGCGCGGGGTGTACGCGTCGATGTATCGGGGACGGTTGTGGACGATGCGGCAGTTCGCCGGGTTTGGGACGGCGGCGGAGACCAACGCGCGGTTTCGGTACCTGCTCGAGCACGGGCAGACCGGCCTGAGCACGGCATTCGATATGCCGTCGCTGATGGGCCATGACTCCGATCATCCTCTGGCGCTGGGCGAGGTCGGGCGCGAGGGGGTGGCGATCGACACGGTGCTGGACATGGAGACGCTGTTTGGCGGGATTCCACTGGATGAGGTGACGGTGTCGATGACGATCAATGCGCCGGCGGCGATCATGCTCGCGTTCTATGTTGTCGCCGCCGAGCGGCAGGGGGTGGGGCCGGAGCGGCTCGGGGGCACGATCCAGACCGACATCCTCAAGGAGTACATCGCTCAGAAGGAGTGGTGTTTTCCGGTTGATCCGGCGATGCGGCTGGTCACCGACATGGTGGCGTGGTGCAGCGAGCACATGCCGCGCTGGCATCCGATCAGCATCAGCGGCTATCACATCCGCGAGGCGGGGTCCACGGCGGCGCAGGAGCTGGCGTTCACGCTCAAGGACGGGCTGACCTACGTCGAGCATGCGGTCGCTCGCGGGATCGATGTTGATGACTTCGCGCCGCGGCTGTCGTTCTTCTTCAACGCGCAGATCGACTTCTTCGAGGAGATCGCGAAGTACCGCGCGGCGCGGCGGATCTGGGCGCGGGAGCTGCGCCACACGTTCGGCGCGCGCCAGCCGGAGTCGTGGCGGATGCGGTTTCACACCCAGACCGCGGGGGTGTCGCTGACCGCCCAGCAGCCGCGCAACAACATCGTGCGCACGGCGATCGAGGCGCTCGCCGGGGTGCTGGGCGGCACCCAGTCGCTGCACACCAACTCCTACGACGAGGCGCTCGCGCTGCCGACCGAGGAGGCGGTGCGGATCGCGCTGCGCACCCAGCAGATCATCGCCGAGGAGACCGGGGTGGCGAACACGATCGATCCGCTCGGCGGCGCCTACTTCGTCGAGGCGCTCACCGACCGGATGGAAGCCGCGGCGTATGCGTACTTCGCCAAGATCGACGAGCTGGGCGGGATGGTCGAGGCGGTCAAGCGCGGCTTTCCCCAGCGCGAGATCGCCGACGCCGCCTTCGAGCTCCAACAGGAGATCGACGCCGGGCGGCGGGTTGTCGTCGGCGTCAACCGCTACACCGAGGGCGACGAGCAGGCCACCGAGATCCTCCGGATCGATCCGGCGCTCGAGCAGCAGCAGATCGCGCGGGTCCGGGCGGCGCGGACCGGCCGCGACGAGACCGCCGTCGCCGCCGTGCTCACCTCGATCCGCGACGCCGCCGCCGGCGACACCAACCTGATGCCGCTGCTGATCGACGCGGGCCGCCTGCACGTGTCCGAAGGTGAGATCGTCCACGCGCTGCAGCAGATCTGGGGCGACTACCGCGAGCAGCCCGTCTTCTGACCGGGGGTGATGGAACTTGGTTGCGGTATGCGCAACGAAGTTCCATCACCCCGCGGTCGCCGACGCGGCTAGGCTCCGGTCGTCAGCACCATCCGGAAGCGCGCGTCGCCGCTCAGCATCTTCTCGTACGCCTCGGCGGCGCGCTCGAGCGGCAGCGTCTCGATCATCGGGCGGACTCCCGTCAGGACGCTGAAGTCCAGCGTGTCCTCGGAGTCACGTGACGTCCCCGAGGCGTGCCCGGTGATCGTCTTGGCACCGGCGATCAGTGCTCCCGCCGGGACCGGGATCGGCTCCATGGCGGCGCCGACCACGATCAGCCTGCCCCGGGGACGCAGGCCGCCGAACACCGCGCCCATGGCGCCGGCCGCGGTCACCGTGGAGAGGATGATGTCGACGCCGCCGAGCGCCTGCAGCGCCTCGGCAGGATCTCCGGCGGTGCTGTCGATGTAATGGTGGGCGCCGAGCCGGCGCGCCAGCTCCTCCTTCTCGGCGCCGCGGGCCACGGCCACGGTCTCGAAGCCGAGCTTGCTGGCGAACTGGACCCCGAGATGGCCAAGACCGCCGACCCCGAGGACCGCGACGCGGTCGCCGCCTCGGGCGCCGCTGGTGCGCAACGCGTTGTAGGTCGTGAGCCCGGCGCAGAGAAGCGGTGCCGCGTCCTGCGTGGAGAGGTCGTCGGGCATCGCCGCCATCGCGCTGGCCTTGACGAGGACGTAGTCGGCGTAGCCGCCGTCGACCGTGATCCCCGGGATCTCCATGTTCTCGCAGTCCATCAGCCAGCCGCGGCGACACCACTCGCAGTGGCCGCAGTTGCCCCCGAACCAGCCGACGCCGACGCGCTGGCCGACCTCCCAGCCACGGACGCCGTCGCCGAGGGAGTCAACCACGCCCCCGATCTCGTGTCCCGGCACGAGCGGATGGGACACCCCGGGATAGCCGCCCTCCTTGGCGAACATGTCGCTGTGACAGACGCCGCACGCGTGCACCCGGACGACCGCCTCGCCAAATCCCGGTTCGGGGACGTCTCTCTCCTCCAGCTCGAGGTCGCCACCCGCCGTCTTTACCACCACTGCTCGCATCTTGGCCATGAAATCGCTGCCTCTCTCAAAAGCTGTCGGGCAAACCTCGATCAACCCTCAACATAGCCTCGGCCGGCCGAAGGCCTCCGGAGCGAGCAGCCGCTGGGGCGCGCCGGCTGGTGTCGCATCGTGCTGTCAAGATCGTCGATGTGCCCGGCCGGTCCGAGCCATCTCGCAATCTCGCTGCCGCTCTGCGCCGAAGGCTGCGCGAAGCCACCGTGGAGGCCCGATGGCTGATCAGTTTGGTGGTCCTGCCGCCCCGCGTCGCCTGGTTTCAGCTGCGCGCCCGGCGCTTGGCCGGGCGCACGGGGGACCTGTTCAGCGTCACCTCGGTCACACGTCCGCGTGACCTGCGGACCCTTCTGTCGGTGGCCCGCGGCCGGCGGCGGGTGGTGGAGATCGGCACGGCCACCGGCTGGACCGCGATCTCGCTGGCGCTGGCGGATTCGCGGCGGCGGGTGTTGAGCTGTGACGTCGTCGCCCGGCCCGAGCCGCACCGCTATCTCGAGTTGGTCGGCGAGGCCGTCCGCGAGCGCATCGAGTTCGCGGTTCGTGCGGGCTCAGACGGACCGAGAGCGGATGAGGCAGCCGATCTGCTGTACATCGACAGCTCCCACGAGCGCGACCAGACGATCGCCGAGGTGCGGGCCTGGTGGCCGGCGCTGGGCGCCGGCGCCGTGATCGTGTTCGACGACTACACCCATCCCGGCTTCCCCGGCGTCCGCGAGGCGGTCAGCGAACTCGGACTGCCGGGTTCCGGGCGGGGCGCCCTGTTCGTCTCGCCGGCTGCGACAGCGTTCCCGGGGGCCGGGTGTCGCTGAGCCTCGGCGCGGCTAGCGCCGCGGCGGCGGGTCGCCGGTGAGCTTGGCGGCGAGCTCGTCGATCAGATCGGACACCCGTTGCGCGGCCGGCGACCCGCCGGCATCCGAGACGCCTTTGGAGAACTCCGCGGCGGCGTCATCGAGGATCTTGCTGAAGCTGTCGTTGGTGGAGACGTAGCCGAGCTCCTCGTCCGACGGCCGCTCGCCATCGCCGCTTCCCGCCATCCTTCGCATGTCGCGAAGCGCCTGCTCCTCGGCTCGCCGGGCCTCGCGCGCGATGTGCTCACGCGCGGCGAGCGTCGCCTTGAGCTCCCGCTCCATCTCGGCCAGACGGGCGTCGAGGCCCGGGTCTGCGGCGCCCGGCCCGGAAGCGGAGGTGCCGTGGCCGGCGGCGGCGGTGTCATGCGGTGCATCGGTCTCGGACGCCGCCCGGCGGTCTCCGGCGCCGCGCTGGCGCAAGCGCTGGATCTGCGCGTAGGCCTCCTGGACCTCCTCGAAGCGGCGCGCGGACTCCGGTGAGCCGCCGTTGTGATCGGGATGGTGGCGCTGCACCAGCCGCCGGTAGGCGACGCGGACGTCGGCGTCGGAGGCCGACGGGCTGATCCCGAGGGTGCGATAGGCGTCGGACATCGTTCTCATAGGGTAATCCGGGCGAACCGGGCGGGCTGTCGTGCGCCCCGGTGCGGATTGATACGAGACACGGGTTATCATCGTGCGTCAATGAGCCACGCGAAGAAGAACCTCCGCGATGTGCAGGACATGGCGGTTCAGCACGGGCTCTCGGATGCTCAGGAGGCTCGCTTTCCCCGAGCGGATCTGGGCGCCGAGCAGACGGGCATGAGCTACCTCATCGTGAAGCCCGGCCAACGTGAGGCGTTTGCCCACCGACACCGCACAGCTGAGGAGATCTACGTTGTCCTGGCAGGCTCAGGGCGCGTGAAGCTCGATGACGAGCTGGTGGAGCTGGCGCCGCTTGACGCTGTGCGCGTCAGCCCGGGTGTCACACGATCCTTCCAAGCCGGCTCCACCGCTCTCGAGGTTCTCGTCTTCGGACCGCACGTGGAATCGGACGCCGAGATGGTCAACGACTTCTGGAGCGAGTAGAAGCGACGAGCACTCGCGGTGGGGCCCACTAGGTGCCGCTCGGCCCGAAGCGCTCGGTGCGGATCCGTTCCGGATCGTGTCCGATCTGCACCAGCGCCTCCGCGCCGGCCTCGACGAACGCGTTCGGTCCGCACAGGTAGATGAGTGGCCGCTGCGCCGGCGTCCAGCACGCCGTCTCCAGCAGCGCCCGGTCGATTCGGCCGCGATGACCGGTCCAGTCCGAGGGCCAGGAACGGGTGAGGGTGAACGCGACGCCGATTGCGGGTTCCGTGTCGAGGCGCTGCAGCTCGCCCCGGTAGATCACCTCCTCCCAGGAGCGCGAGGAATACAGCAGCCGCGCCGGCACCGTGGCACCGAGCGCGGCGTGATGGCGCAGCATCGACCGAAACGGCACCACGCCCGAGCCACCGCCGACGAGCATCAGCGGGCCGCCGAGCGGCTCGTCCCAGACGAAGTAGCCGCCAATCGGCCCCCGCAGTTCCAACTCGTCCCCCGGGGCGAGCGCTTCAAACAGGTAGGGCGAGACCTCGCCGTCCTCGATCAACTCGACGGTCAGCACGAGCTGCTCGTCCTCGGGCGCTGAGGCGATCGAGTAGCTGCGCTGTGCCTGGTAACCATCCTCGGCGGTGAGGCGGATGTCGACGTGCTGTCCCGCGCGGTAACCCGACCAGCGCGGCGCTTCCAGGACGAGGCTCTTGGCGTGGGCCGTTTCGTCGACGAGCTCGATGACCCTCGCCGATTGCCAGTTCAGTCGCCCTGGTAGCGCTGCTCGAGCCACGGGTCGCCGTGGTTGTGGTAGCCGTAGCCCTCCCAGAAGCCGGGCTCGTCGTCGAGTGTCACGGTGAGACCGCGCACCCACTTGGCGCTCTTCCAGAAGTACAGGTGCGGGACGAGGAGCCGCGCCGGGCCGCCGTGCTCGGACTCGAGCGCGCTGCCGCCGAACTCGTAGGCCACCCACGCCTTACCGCCGGTGACGTCCGCGAGCGACACGTTGGTCGTGTAGCCGCCGTCCGACCGCGCGGTCACGTACTCCGCGGTGGGCTCGGTCGCGGACAGCAGCGTGTCAAGCGATACGCCCCGCCAGGTGGTGTCGAGCTTCGACCACTTGGTGACGCAGTGGATGTCGGTCGTGATCGTCTCGGCCGGCAGGGCAAGAAACTCCTCCCAGGACCACGACATCGGCTGTGTCACCGCGCCGTCGACGGCAAAGGTCCACCGGTCCGGCGGCGTGTGCGGAGTGGGCCCGGCCGACAGCACCGGGAAGTCGCCGGTCACGTATTGGCCGGGCGGCACCCGCGCCGGATCGACGCTGGAGCGGCGACGGCCGTGAAAGCCACGTGAGATCGGGGTCATCGGTCAGCCTCAGGCGAAACGGCGGATGAACTCAAGCGCCTTATCGGCGACCTCCCGCCATCCGCTGTCGATCGTCAGGGCGTGTCCGCGGTTGGGGATCTCCACGATCTCGGTGACCCCCGGGTTGTGCTCCTGTTGCTTGAAGGAGGCGTGGGCGATCGACCACGGCACCGTGTGGTCCTTCTCGCCGGAGATGATGAGGAGCGGCCCGCGGGCCGGGTTCTCGGTGTCGACCTTGGCCTCGGTCCACGGGTTGAGGTTGGCTGTCGCCGCCTGGAACAGCGGCACGCCGGACGCGGGCACGGCGAACGCGTCGTAGAGCTGCCTGGCCTCCTCCTCACTGACCGCGTTGGCGAAGCCATACCGGAACTGCGCGTAGGTGAGGGGGACGGCGCGGTTGCGGTTGGCGGGATTGCGCAGCACCGGGCTGGCTGACTTCAGCGACGAGATCGGCAGGGGCAGCACGCCGCGGAACGGCGCCGGATCGATCGCCACCGAGACGGCGGCGAAGCCGCGTCCGGCGATGATCTGGGCGAGCAGGCCGCCGAACGAGTGCCCCACCACCGCGGGCTTGCGGCTCAGCGCCGTGATCGCCGCGGCGGCGTGGTCGGCCACTTGGCCGATCGACTTGTGGGCGAACACCTCGGGATCGGCGTTGGCCTCCTCCACCGTGTCGGGATCGTCCGGCCAGCTCAGCGCGAGCGTCGTGTACTCCGCCTCCTCGAAGACGGCCGCCCATCGGTCCCAGCTGCTCGGCAGCAGCCACAGGCCGTGGATGAAGACGACGGGCGTCCGCCCCGATGCGTTGACGCGCTCGACCTCGGCGCGCTCGGTTTCGTTGAGCGTGGCCCGGTTAGATGATGTGGCACTCATCGGTGCTCCTCAGATCGGGTCCCGGCGACTGATCCATTCCATTGTCCACCATCAGGAAGCCCGATCCGGACCTCGCCGTGCGGGTGCGCCTCGGACCGGTGATCTGGACGCGAACGAACCCGCGGAATAGGGCACCGTCACGCGGAGCGACGTCGAGCCGGTACCGAGAGAGCGCGGCGCTCACCAGCCTCGCAGCGCGCTGGGGCCGACGAAGGAGGAGTCAAAGCGCTGCTCAGCTCAGCATGAGGCCACCGTTGACGTTGTACGTCTGCCCGGTGATCCATATCGCGTCGTCAGACAGCAGAAAGGCAACGAGCGCAGCGATGTCTCCGGGCTCGCCGAGCCGAGGAGCCGCCATCTCGGCGAGAACCCGCTCCTTCCACCCCTCGCGCTCCTCGGCAAGGACCATTTCGGTGAGTGTCAGAGCCGGGGCCACGGCATTGGCCCGGACACTCTGCTTGCCCCAACGCCGGGCAGCGTGGCGCACGAGGGCGTTGATCCCCGCCTTTGCCACGCCGTAGCTGACCTTCTGGACGTCTCCGTTGACGGCGTTGATCGAGGAGGTGGCGACGAGGGCGCCTCCGCCGCTGGCGAGCAGATGCGGAATGCTGTGCCGGAACGCCTGTCGGCAGCCGGTCAGGGCCACCGCCAGCGTGCGGTCCCAGACCTCATCCGGTACGTCGACCACATCGGTGTCGCGTCCGAAGGTCCGATCGGAGAGATCGGCGGCGTTGTAGTGCAGGCCGTCGAGGCGCCCGTGGCGCTCGACCGTGGCCTCTACCATATTCCGCACGGAGTCGCTGTCGATGGCGTCGAAGCGCACCGCGTGGACGATGTGCCCCTGGTCGCGCAGGCGGCTCGCCGTTGCCTCGGCGCCGTCGTGGTTGATGTCGCCGATGACGACCCGGGCGCCTTCGGTCGCCAAGCGAGTCGCGGTCGCCGCGCCGATGCCCGCCGCCCCGCCAGCCACCAGGATCACCTTGCCCGCCAGCCGCTCCATTGCCTCTCCCTCTGTTGACGATCTCGCCGGCTACATCGATTCCGACGTGCTGGTCTGAAGAACGCCATTCTAATCTCCGGAAGGGATGTGTCAATATTTGAGCCTTGACGCGATGATCTTCGTTCTGCAAGATAGACACATGTTCTGTCGGAGCCCCAAGAGCGTGATGACAGATCTCGCTGGTGGATGGGGCCGATGACGCAGAGCGCCGAGTCCGAGTTCCTCGTGGTCGGGGGAGGGATCGGAGGCTTAGCGGCCGCTTATGCGCTCGCCCAGCAGGGACGAGCCGTCCGCGTGCTCGAGGCGGCGCCCCAATTAGGCGAGATTGGAGCCGGAATCCAACTCGCGCCGAACGCCACTCAGGTGCTGGAACGGATCGGACTTCTGGCCCCGGTGCTCGATTGCTCGGTGCAGCCGAGCTCCCTGGTGTTCATGGACGCTCAAACCGGCGAGCGCCTGACGTCTGTGGATCTTGGACAACCGTTTCGCGAGCGCTACGGCACGCCGTACACGGTCCTCCACCGCAGCGATCTACACGCGATCCTGCTCGAGGCGTGCCGGGGCGAGGACCGCGTAGCCCTAGAGGTCAACAAGCGTGTCGTGCACGTCGACCCGGACGACGAGCGTCCGGCTGTTCGCTGCGCGGACGGCTCCACGTACGCTGGGCGGGCGGTGATCGGTGCCGACGGGCTGCGCTCGGTCGTGAGGACGTTGGTAAGTCGCGACGAGCCGGTGGTCTCCGGCTACGTCGCCTACCGAGGGGCGATCTCCGTCGCCAACGCCCACCTGCACGAGTTCCAGGACAGCATGGTCTATTGGTGGGGACCCGGCCTGCACCTCGTCCAATACAAGGTCCGGCGCGGAGAGCTCTACAACCAGGTCGGCGTGTTTCGCAGCCGCGTTGCGGACCCCGAGAGCGAGGCCTTCGGCTCGACGGCTGAGCTCGATGCGGTCTTCGGGAACTGCTGCGAGCCGGTGCGCCGCGGAGCCGCGCTGCTGGAGCGGGGTCTGCGGTGGCTGATGATCGACCGCGAACCTCTGGCCAATTGGTCCCTCGGGCCGACCACTCTGCTTGGGGACGCTGCCCACCCGATGCTCCAGTACATCGCCCAGGGTGGGTGCCAGGCGCTGGAGGACGCGCTCTGCCTGGCCGAGATGGTGGCCTGCCGGGACGACGTCGGCGAGGCTTTCGCCGCCTATCAGGCGATTCGCATCCCACGGACGAACCGGGTGGTGACCACGGCCCGGAGCTTCGGGGAGATGATCCACATCGACGGGATCGGCTTGGCGTTGCGCAATCGGCTTCTCGCGCAGCACGAGGCCAATGATTTCGATGAGCTCGATTGGCTCTACCAGCCACGATCAACGGCCACGGTGGCGACTGGACAGGGCTCCGATTCGCCTTGACGCGCCCTGTGACACCCGATAGCTTGTTCTGTACTGCAGATTCTAGTTGTCACTAGCAGACGCCTCGAGCTCGAGAAACGAGGATCATCATGAGCACGACCGAGACGACCGCCGTCGACGAGCTGCGCGGCGACATGGCGCGCAGCCACCTCATCCCCCTGTGGGAGCTCGAGGCGGAGATCATGGGGCTGGTTCCTTCGCCCAAGACCCAGGCCTGGCTGTGGCGCTGGAGCGACCTCTACGGGATCGCGGAGCGCGCGGGCGCGCTCGTCCCCGTCGAGCGGGGCGGCGATCGCCGCGCCATCGCGCTGGCCAATCCCGGCCAGGACGGGATGCCGTACGCGACCTCGACTCTCTGGGCGGCCGTCCAGTGGCTCAACGGCCGCGAGATCGCTCCGGCGCACCGGCACACCTCGCAGGCGATCCGCTTCATCATCGACGGCGCCGGGTCCTACAGCACGGTCGAGGGTGACAAGGTGTTCCTCGAGCGCGGTGACCTCGTGCTGACCCCGCCGTGGACCTGGCACGACCACGGCAGCGAGTCCGACGAGCGGGCGATCTGGATGGACGCGCTGGACATCCCGCTCAACAACTACCTCGACGGCGCGTTCTTCGAGCCCTACCCGCACGAGCAGCAGCCCGTCGACAAGCATCTCAACGGCTCCGTGCTCAAGTACGGCGTCGGGCAGATGCGCCCGGCGTGGGAGCCTCCGACCACCGAGTACTCGCCGATCATGGCCTACAAGTGGGCCGACACCGAGCGCGCGCTGAAGAACCTGGCCGAGGTGGCCGCCGACCCGTACGACGACGTCGCGCTCGAGTTCATCAACCCGCACACCGGCCGCCCGGTGATGAAGACCTTCACGTGCTCGATCCAGATGCTGCGCCCCGGCGTGCACACCGCCGCGCACCGGCACACGGGCAGCTGGGTGTACCTCGCCTTCGAGGGCAGCGGAGCCACGGTCATCGACGGCGTGCGCTTCGACTGGAGCGCGGGCGACATGTTCGTCCTCCCGAGCTGGGCGACGCACGAGCACATCAACGGCTCCGACGCCGATCGGGCGATCCTGTTCGCCGTCCACGACACCCCGCTCATGCGCACGGTCGACAAGTACCGCGTCGCGGCGGCCCCCGAGTCCCACCAGACGATCGTCGAGACCTTCTCCGCCTCGGCCTGATGCGCCTGGCCACCCTGAGCGCCGACGGCGGTTCGCGCGTCGTTGTCGTCGGCGATGAGGGCGCCGTGCCTGTCGAGGGCTACCGGGACGTCGGCGAGCTGCTGAGAGCCGGCGCCGCCGGCTGGAACGCGGCACGGGCGGCGCTGGCCGGCGGGGAGCCGCGCCCTTTTGAGGCGGAGCAGCTGCTGCGCCCGGTGCTTCATCCGGGCGCCGTCGTCTGCGTCGGCCTCAACTACCGCACGCACATCCTCGAGATGGGCCGCGAGCTGCCGAGCGTGCCGACGCTGTTCGGCAAGCTGGACCGGGCGCTCACCGATCCCTACGCGGACGTCGAGTTGCCTGCCCAGCGACAAGGTCGACTACGAGGGCGAGCTGGCCGTGATCATCGGGACCCGGGGCCGCGACATCGCGCCGACGACGCCCTGGAGCACGTCGCCGGGCTCACCGTGCTCAACGACGTCACCGCTCGCGACTACCAGCGGCGGACCATCCAGTGGTTCGCCGGCAAGACGTTCCAGCGCTCGACTCCAGTCGGTCCCTGGATGGTGACCCTGGACGAGCTCGGCGCGCTGGATGACCGCGAGCTCTCCCTGAGCGTCAACGGCGAGGAGCGCCAGCGGGCACCGCTGGGCGATCTCGTTTTCGACGTTCCGTCGCTGGTCGCCGACATCTCGATGATCGTCGAGCTCGAGCCCGGCGACCTGATCGCCACCGGCACCCCGGGCGGGGTGGGCGAGCCTCAGGGCAGCTTCCTGACCGACGGGGACGTCGTCGAGGTCTCCATCGACGGCATCGGGACGTTGCGCAACACGTTCGTCGCGCGTCACGGTGCCACGAGCGCCCAGAACGGCGGCTGAGACGATGATCATCGATCCCGCCGACGTCGGCCGCTCGAGCGCAACGCGCTCATCAACGGGCTCGTCGCGCCTCGGCCGATCGCGTGGGTCTCCTCGCTCTCGGCCCAGGGCGCCCCCAACCTCGCGCCGTTCTCGTTCTTCGGCGCCTTCTCGTTCGACCCGCCGACGATCGGGATCGGGCCCGGCAGCCGCCAGGGCACGAACAAGGACTCGCTGCACAACATCAAGGCGACGGGCGAGTTCGTGGTCAACCTCGTCAACCGTGAGCTCGCCGAGGTCGCCAACGCGTGCAGCGGCGAGTTCGGGCCCGAGGTCGACGAGTGGGAGGTGGCCGGGCTCACCGGCGAGCCTTCCGAGGTCGTCGCGCCCCTGCGGGTGGCCGAGGCGCCGGCGGCGCTCGAGTGCCGGGTCATGCAGGTGCTCGAGCTCGGGAGCTCCGATCGTGCCTCCAACAACCTCGTCGTCGCCTGGATCGTGCGCATCCACGTGCGCGACGACGCCATCGACGGCTACGTGCCCCTCCCCGAGCAGCTCGACCTGGTCGCGCGCATGGGTGGCGATGAGTGGTGCACGACTCGGGATCGGTTCACGCTCCCCCGGCCCGGCAGCCGAGACCCGGCGGAGGTCGGCCGCGATCTCGCCGAGCGGCGATCAGAGCGCGCGGGCGCTCGACCCCGGGTCTCCTGATCAGATTCCCAGCGCCGCCGCGACCTCGCGTGCGTAGCGGGTGACCGCCTCCCCGATGGCGGGCACGGAGCCCTCCGACAGCCGAGATGACGGCAGGGCGACGGTGAGCGCGAAGCTGGCGACCGCATCGTCGTTGCGCAAGGGCGCCGAGATCGCGCTCACGTCGGGCTCGCTCTCGTCTCGCTGGACCGCGTAGCCGAGCCTGCGGGCGCTCTCCAGGCGCTCGAGCAGCTCGCTGCGGAGGTTGATCGTGCTGTGCTCGTGCTTGGGCAGGCGGGGCGAGGGATACATCTCCATGACGTCCTCCTCCGGGAGCGTCGAGAGCAGCGCGCGGCCCGACGAGCTGGCGTGGGCGGCGAGCACGATCCCGGTGCGCGAGCCGACGCGCAGACCCCGGGGACCCTCGACGGAGTCCAGGCAGAGCACGCCACGCTCGGCCTGGAGGGCGAACAGGTGGACGGTCTCGGCGACCTCGGCGGCCAGGGACTCCATGTAGGGGTGGGCGATGTTGCGCACGTCGAGCTTGCGCACCAGCTGCAGGCCCAGGCCCATGAGTTTGGGGCCGGCCACGTAGGCCTTGGATTCGGGGTCCTGGCGCACGAAGCCGTGGTAGAGGAGCATCTGCATGAGCCGGTGCGCGGTCGACCGGGCGACGCCGAGCTCCTTCGCGGCCTCCGCGATCCTGACCCGATCACGCTCGCCGATCATGAGCAGAAGGCGCATCGCGGAGTCGACGGACCCAATCGGATAGATGGGTTTCTCGTTCTCCACGATCGACGTTTCTGCCATGCGTGATGCATACCATAGCCGCCGCCGGAAACCGCCTCACCGAGCCCTTGACAGTGAAGATGCCGACCAGGCAGAATGAGCTTCCGAGAGGCAGAACCGTTCTGCCGCGAGGCAAGAGGGTGTCTTCATGGCCAGGCTGACTGATTCGCCCCTGCGGGGCGCCACCACGACCGGCAGGACCACGCAGCCATCGATCCGTCACGAGCAGTCATGACCGACTCGCTTAGCGGACGCCACCGACGCCACTGGCTCCGCGAGCTCGTGGCTCTGGGGTGCCGCATCCTCGGCGCCAACGGCCACGACGACTACGTCTGGGGTCACGTCTCGGCGCGCGATCCCGAGGGCCGAGGGATCTGGATGAAGGCCTCCACCTACGGTTTCGAGGAGATCACCGCCGATCACGTCATCCTGGTCTCCTTCGAGGGCGAGGTGCTCGAGGGCGATCGCCCGCGGCACTCCGAGTGGCCGATCCACACCGAGGTGCTGCGATCCCGCGCCGAGGCCGGAGCCGTCGTGCACTCCCACCCGCCGCACTCGATCGCCGTCGGCGCCGCCGGCCAGCCGCTGCGTCCCCTCTCGCACGCCGGCACCCTGTTCGTCCCGCCCGACGTGCCTCGCTTCACCAAGACCGCCGACCTGATCGTCACGCCCGAGATGGGCGTCGACGTCGCCGAGGACTCGACGGTGAGAACGCGATGCTGCTCGTCAACCACGGGATCGTCACCCTGGGCAAGGACGTGCGCGACGCCGTCATCCGCGCCGTCCTGCTCGAGAAGGCCGCCCACCAGCAGGTGCTCACCTACACGCTCGGCGAACCCCGACACTGGTCCTCTGACGAGGAGGCTCTGGCCAAGCGCAAGAGCGTGTGGGGAGAGCATCACCTCGTCATGCTCTGGGACTACCTCTGCCGGACGCTGCCCGACGGCCCTCGCAGCGCACGCGCATGATCGTCTGCAGCGCGGAATGAGAGCCGACCGTCCGACCCGCACCTTCGATCCGCAATCGGGCGAGCGCTTCAACAGCGACGCGATCGCCGAGTCGCTGCGCTCGCTCGGTCTCGACTACCTGGCCCTGAACCCGGGCGCCAGCTACCGGGGGCTGCACGACAGCCTCGTCAACGTCCTCGGCAACGAGCAGCCGACGATGCTCCTCTGCCTGCACGAGGAGCACGCGGTCGCGATCGCCCACGGATTCGCCAAGGTCGCCGAGCGCCCGATGGGCGTCGCCCTGCACAGCAACGTCGGGCTCATGCACGCGACGATGGCGTTGTTCGACGCGTGGTGTGACCGCGTGCCCATGGTCGTGGTCGGAGCCACCGGGCCCCTGGATGCCGCCGAGCGCCGGCCCTGGATCGACTGGATCCACACCTCCGCCGATCAGGGCGCCCTGATCCGCTCCTACGTCAAGTGGGACGACCAGGTCATCTCGGCTCAGGCGGCCGTCGAAGCGATCACGCAGGCCTACGTGCGCACGTGGACCTATCCGTGCGCGCCCGCCTACGTGAACCTCGACGCGGAGATGCAGGAGGCGCCGACGACCCAGCCCGTGCGCCTTCCCGATCCACAGCGCCATCGACCGGTTCCGCCTCCCGCCCCCCGGTCTGAGGCGGTCCAGGGGCTGGCATCGGAGCTGGAGTCGGCACGGCAGCCCTTGATCCTCGTCGGGCGTGTGAGCCGGAGCGAGGAGGCGTGGCAGCGGCGCGTGGCCCTCGCGGAGCGTCTGGGAGCCGCCGTGCTCTGTGATCTCAAGACGGGCGCTGGCTTTCCGACCGCCCATCCGCTCAACCCCGCCGCTCCCGGGACATTTCTCAGCCCCTCGGGACGCGAGCTTCTCCGAGCCGCCGACGTGATCGTGAGCCTGGACTGGATCGACCTGGCGGGAACCCTCAAGCAGGCCTACGGCGTCGACCGGGTGGAGGCTTTCATCGCCTCCTGCTCGATGGACTTCGTCCTGCACAACGGGTGGAGCAAGGACCACTACGGGCTGGCGCCGATCGACCTCGAGATCGAGTCGCATCCCGACTTGCTCGTCGACGCGCTCTCGGCGCGGATCGGGTCCGGCCCGCCGCTCGAGCGCGAGGCGTGGCCGCCTGGCGATCTGACGCGCTCGACGCCCTTGCTCGGAGAGGACGGCGACGAGATCCTGGTCGGCGATCTGGCCCGCGCCCTCGGAGATGCGCTTCGGGGTCGCTCAGCCACGCTCGTACGGCTCCCGCTCGGATTCGACGGCGCCGACCTGAACGTCGATCACCCGCTCGACTATCTCGGGCACGATGGCGGCGGGGGGGTGGGGGCCGGACCCGGGCTGGCGGTGGGCGGGGCGCTTGCGCTCGACGGCACCGACCGTCTCCCGGTGGCCGTGCTCGGTGACGGCGACTTTCTCATGGGAAACGCCGCCCTGTGGACGGCGTCGCATCATCGGCTCCCCCTGCTGGTCGTGGTCAGTGACAACGGCTCGTTCTTCAACGATGAGGTCCACCAAGAGCGCGTCGCCCGTCGGCGGGGCCGGCCGGTGGACAACCGCTGGGTCGGGCAGCGCATATCCGATCCCGCGCCCGACATCCCCGGGCTCGCCCGTTCGCTGGGCTTCGAGGCCCCCGAGCCGGTGACCCACCGCGACGACCTCGCCAGGACGCTTGCCGAGGCGGTGGCACGTGTGGCCGAGGGCGGCCAGGTCCTGGTTGACGTCCGGGTGACCGCCGAGGGCTATCCTGGGGGGCCGCCGCCGGCGGGGGAGCGTGCGTCCCCGGCGCCGGCCGCGATCTCGCGATGAGGGTGGTGGGCGGCATCGGCGTTCCCCACACACCTCACTTTCCGCCGATCGTCGACAGCAACGCGGACGGCGCGGACGCTCTGCGTCGGCTCTACGGCGAGCTCCGGGCGCAGCTTGAGTCCATGTCCCCCGACGTCATCGTCTTCTTCAGCTCCGACCACTACAACCTGTTCTTCGCCGAGAGCGTCCCCATCTTCTCCGTGGGAGTCGCCGACACCGCCTGGGGGCCGAGCGACTACGACCTCCAGCGCTACGAGGTACGGCTCGATGCCCCCCTCGGGCGGGTGCTGCAAGAGCGCCTCGTGTCCGCCGGATTCGATGTCGGACGCACTCGTGAGTTCGAGCTCGATCACCCGTTCACCATCCCTTTGCACTTCCTCGTCCCGGGCATGGACATCCCGATCGTCCCCTTCTGGATCAGCGCCTTCATGCGTCCCCTGCCCGGTGCCGGGCGATGCGTCGCCCTGGGCACGGCCGTCAGGGAGATTCTGGAGAGCCTTGAGGACAACCGGCGCGTCGTCGTCATCGGGACGGGCAGCTTCTCGCTGGAGATCGGCGGCCCGCGGATGAGCGCCGCCTCGCATACCGGGGTGCCGGCCCCCGGGTGGGTCGATCGCGTCGTGGAGCTCATGAGTGTCGCCGACCTCGATGCCCTCATCGGTGAGGCCACGGACGAGCAGCTCTGGGAGGCGGGCAATGCCGGCGGCGAGGTCCTGCTGTGGCTGACGATGCTGGCAACGCTCCCGGGGCCGCCGCGGCCCGCGTTCCTGGAGGCCCAGCACGCATTCGGACACGCCTACGGGGCATGGCCGACGGAGCGGCTGTCCGCGTGAGCGTCTATGCGGTCGAGAAGGTGTGCTGGCGGGTCGTCCACGAGCCCGAGCTACGAGCCGCGCTCGAGGCCGATCCCGAGCCTGCGCTGCGGAGCGCTCGGCCCCCACTCTCAGACGAGGAGATCACCGCGATGATCGACGGCGACGTCGGTCGCCTCTCGAGGATGGGGGTTAACCACTTTCTGCTCCACCAGCTTGGACGCTGGAAGCTGCGGGGTCTCGATCTCCCGACCTACGCCGAGCGGATTCGCGAGGCCTACCGATGAGGTATCCCCGTGCCGGCGCCGGTCGCGTCCCTGGGAGATGAGCAGCGCCCGCTCCAACCTACGTCTGACCCTGGCGCTCAGCGATTCCGATCACGTGCGGGACCTGGTGACGGGAGCCGTCGGCGTGGAGGGCATCGACCTCACGTGCCTGACCTACGAGGTGGAGGAGATTTTCTTTCGCTTCACGCGCTACCGGGAGTGGGACGTCGGGGAGCTCTCGATGGGGAAGTTCTCGGCGCTACGCGCTGCCGGCGACACGTCGATCGTCGGCATCCCCGTCTTTACCTCGCGGGCGTTTCGACACTCGGCGCTCTACGTCCGCGCCGACGGACCTCGCGATGATCCCCGCGCTCTGGCCGGCGGCCGGATCGGGATCCCGGAGTGGACGGTAACCGCGACCGTCTATGGACGCGACCTGCTCGCCAAGGAATACGACGTTGCGCTGACCGACGTCGAATGGGTCCAGGGCGGGACCAATGAGCCCGGGCGCATCGAGACGCTCCCGGTGTGCGTGCCCGATGGCGTCCGGGTCAGGCCTGAGCCCCACAGCGCCCTCAACGACCTCTTGGCCGGAGAGATTGACGCCATCCTGGCCCCTCATCCCCCGGCCGCCTTCGAAGACGGCAGCCGTCGGCTCGTCCGGCTGTTCCGTGATCCCGTGGCCGTCGAACGGGCGTACCTCGAGCGTACCGGGATCTTCCGATCATGCACGTGATCGTCATCCGGGGCGACGTCTACGAGGCCAACCGCTGGGTCGCCGCCAACTTGCTCACCGCCTTCTCGGCCGCCAAGCAGCGAGCGCTGGCCCGCGCGCTCGATAGCAACGCACCGCGCGCTCCCATCCCGTGGGCCAACGCCCACGCTCGGGAGATCACCGAGGTGCTGGGCGGCGATCCGTGGCCATACGGGATCGAGGCCAACCGGACGACGCTGTCGGCCTTTCTCGACATGAGCTTCGAACAGGGGATCTGCTCGCGGCGCCTGCACCCCGATGAGCTGTTCGCTCCTGAGGTCCGGACGGCATTTCGCATCTGACACACCCGAAGATGAGGAGAGGGACATGACATCGCTTGAGTGGCACGGACAGTTGGCGGCGGTCGCGCTTCGCGTCCCCGACGTCGAGCGGTCGGCCTCCTTCTACGAGGACATCATGGGGATGGTCCGGCACACGGACTCCCGCCGGTCAGGGGGCGGCCCTCGGATGGGGTCTGGGGGAGCCGGTCCTGGAGCTCAGCCAGGGAACGCCGGGGCTCGAGCACTTCACGCTGGAGATCCCCGACCCCGGCGAGCTCGAAGGCCTCCTCATCCGCCTCCGGGGCCACGGCGTCGACGTCGGCGAGCTCGCCGACGGAGTGCACACCGTCGCCGACCCCGACGAACGCGAGCTGCACCTCCGCGGCCGAGTTGGCCGGTCCGGGGAGCGCACCGCCGACACGGGTCGTCGCCCCATTCGCCTGCAGCACCTCACGCTCGCCACCGACGCCCTCCCCGACGTGCTCGAGTTCTACCGGGAGCCCATGGGAATGCGGGTCTCAGACCGGATGGCCTACGACTTCGCGTGGTTGCGCTGCGGCCGCGAGCACCACACGATCGCCGTGCTGGGCAGCCCCTCGCCGACCCTGATCGATCACTTCTCCTTCGACCTAGCGGGTTGGCCGGACTTTCGCGAGTGGGGTGATCGTCTGGCCGTCGCGGGCGTCGACGTCACGTGGGGACCGGGTCGCCACGGGCCGGGCAACAACCTGTTCATCATGTTCGACGATCCCGACGCCTTCCACGTCGAGCTCTCCGCCGAGATGGAGCTCTTCTACGACGACCGCGTCGAATATAAGACCCGCGTCTGGGAAGCCTCGGCGCGCACCGTGAACCTCTGGGGGCAGGTGCCGCCCTGGCGGGCTGCCCAGCCCGTGGCCTAGTGATCCCAAGCACCGATGCGCCGCCGCGCGACGTCCCGAAAGGACGCCCGGGGCACGTCGTGGTCGTGGGCGCCGGCCCCACCGGACTGATGGCGGCCAACCTGCTGGGGGTCGCCGGAGTGCGGGTCACCGTTCTGGAGCGCCATGACTCGACCAGCGATGAGGCGAAGGCAATCAGCCTCGACGGCGAGTCGATCCGGACCCTCCAGCGGGCCGGTCTGAGCGAAACCCTCACCGACGTCTTCTTACCGGGCACGGGCACGCACTACTACGGGCGCCGCGGTCAGCTGCTGTTCGCCGCCCGGGGTCCGCGTTCCCCGGTGCACGGGCATGCCTTCAAGAACCCGTTCGCGCAGCCAGACCTCGAGCGGAGTCTGCTCCGTGCGCTCGATCGCTTCCCGCACGTGAGCGTGGAGTTCGGCACCGAGGTGGTGGCGGTGCAGCAGTCCGCCGAGGCCACGACGGCAACCCTGCGGACGCCCTGCGGCGCACATGCAGAGCTCGGTGGCGACTTCCTGGTCGGAGCCGACGGGGGCCGCAGCACGGTGCGCAAGGCGCTCGGTATCAGGATGAAGGGCAGATCGTTCACCGAACGCTGGCTGGTCGTTGACACCGTCGCCGACGATCACGACGAGCGCTACGGCCTTCACGTCGGCGACCCGAGCCGTCCCACCGTGATCATCCCCGGCCGCAACGGCCGCTGCCGGTATGAGTTCCTCCTGTCCGAGGAGGAGACGGTGGACCTCTCTCCGAGGTTTGAGCTGGTCGCCGCGCTGCTGCGCGGCCATCGCGCTATCTCGCCCGAGGAGGTCGAGCGGAGCATCGTCTACTCGTTTCACGCGCTCAACGCCGCGCGCTGGGGTGAGGGACGGATCTTCCTGGTGGGCGACGCCGCACACATGATGCCGCCATTCGCCGGACAGGGGTTGAACTCCGGAATACGCGACGTCGCCAACCTTACCTGGAAGCTCTCGGACGTCCTCGACGGCCGCGCCGGGCTTGAGCTCCTGCTACCTACGAGCCCGAGCGGCGGCCCCACGCCCAGGCGATGATTAATCTGTCGGTCCGGCTGGGAGCGATCGTTATGACTCGAAGCCGGCGCCGGGCCGGCATCCGCGACTATTTGGTGGAGCTCGTGATGCGCCTGCCGACAGGCAGGCGATGGTTGGAGGAGATGCGGTACGCGCCCCGCCCCCGCTACGACCGCGGCGTGGTGGTGGGCGAGCACCCGCTCGTCGGCACGCTCCTGCCGCAGCCGGCGGTCCTCGTGCCCGACGGTCGACGGGTCCGACTCGACGACGTGCTTGGCTCGGGCTATGCGATCCTTGCCGTAGAGTTCGGAGCAACCCGGCGCCCCCGGCTCCGCTTGACGATCCGCTCTGGCGGCGCCTCGCGCCCGTGTGGCTGCGGGCGCTGCTGGACGAGCGGTTTCCGCGTGCCGAACCGGTGTTCTCGATTGCCGACCTCGAGGGCACGCTGCGGCGCGTCCTGGAGCGATGCGCCGGATGCTATGTCGTGGTGCGCCCGGATCGTTTCGTGGCCGCGGTCTTCGATCCCTCGTGCACGGAATCAACCTCAGCCGCGTTGTCGCGCCGGCTCGGCCTTTGCGGCGGTGATCTGGAATGCTCGCAGCGCGCGCCGCGGCTAGCCAGGGCCCTCGACGCGCATGGCTAAGCGGCCGATCCCGTTGAGGGAGAGCACGATCTCGTCTCCCGCAACGATCTGGCCCACCCCTTCCGGGGTCCCGGTAGCGATCAGATCCCCAGGTTCAAGCGTGATACCCGCCGAGTAGAGCTCGACCAGCCTCGGGATGTCATAGATCAGGTCACGCGTACAGGCACGCTGACGCAGTTCCCCATCGACCGTCAGGTCGAAGGTGATCGCCGAGGGATCGGGGACCTCGTCGGCGGTGACGATGGCGGGGCCGATCGGGGTGAAGGTGTCAAAGCTCTTGCGGTAGGAACGGTCCTCAGACCCGCGCATGGTGATGTCGAGCAACGGCACGTAGCCGAAGACGTGGTCCAGGGCGCGGCTCCGGCCCACCGAAGCCGCCCGTGCCCCGACGACGACGCCGACCTCGGCCTCGTGGTCGAAGCGGCGTTCAGGGAACGGCAACCGGATCGGCTCGTCTGGCCCGATCACCGACGAGGACGCCTTGACGAAGCCGACGTACGTTTCGATCGTCTGAATCTCGGCGCCGGCGTAGACGCCCTCAGCGCCACCCATCTCCTCCTGGTGGCGACGGTAGTTGACCGGCGCCGCGATCACGTTGCGCGGAGCCGGGAGAGGCGCACGGATCGTCACCTCGTCAAGCGGTACCAGGATCCCGTCGGCCGACGCAGCCGCCAGCGGCCCCCGCGCCTGTGGCCATCGAGCGACGAGCGCCGCCATCCGTCCAGGAGGGGGGACGTCGTCGACGAGCGAGGTGACGTCGATCAGGGCGTCGCTGCCGGCGCCCACTCCGATGCGTAGGTCATCGAGCAGTAGAGCCGCACTACCCCCCCTTTGGCGCGGCCACGGACTCCGAGCTCAGGAAGTCGATCGTCTCGCGCGCCGTGACCACGTCGGCGTACTTTTGCTGAAGATCGAAGAGCGCCTGGTCGTGCGCGGCGGGGGATCGATCCCCGACGGCCTCGCGCACGACCATCGGCCGGTAGCCGAGCTGAACCGCGTCGACAGCCGTCGCCCGGACGCAGCCGCTCGTCGTGGCGCCGGTGATCAGCAGCGTGTCGACGCCGGTGCTCGTAAGCCGCGACCCGAAGTCGGTTCCGAAGAAGCCGCTGGCGTATTTCTTGAGGATGATCTGCTCGCCTGCAGCGGGGGCGAGGCGAGAGTCCACTTCGACGGCCGGGGTACCCAGCATCAAGGTCGTGAGTGCCGTCTGCTTGCGAAACCAGACGCCCGCGTCCGCGAGCCCCTCGTCATAGCCGACGGTTGTATAGAGGATCGGGATCCCGGCGTCGCGGGCGGCCGTGAGCAGCGGCTTGATCTGCTCCACGACAGCGTCAAGATTGGATCCCAGCGGCATCTCCGGGTCGGTGAACGCGTTGACCATGTCGATGACGACGAGCGCTGGGCGCGTCCCAAAGCCGATCGTCGTCCCGAAGCCGCGGGCCTCAAAGAACTCTGCGGAGTCGGGCGATGGCTCGAACATCATCAGCGCCGGGGGGCGTCGATCGCGCTGCCGACGGCGGCGTCGTAGTAGTGCTTCAGGTACCAGTTCGCGACCTCGTCGCTGGTCGTGAACCACACGTCGTCAAAGCCGCGGATGCGCTTCAGGGCCTCGACGAGGTACCGGTGGCGAGACGGCTGGTTCATGAGGAACGGATGGAGGGCGAGGCCGAAGACCGCACCGGGACGCCGACGCTCTCCGCACGCAGCAGCTCCAAGTGGTCCACGCCGCCTGCCGAACTCCGCCGGACTCATGCCGTGGTCCAGGAACGCCGTGATGTCGTTGATCTCCACCGAGTAGGGCACGGAGATGAAGCGCCGGCCGTTAAGGGCCAGAGGGAACGGCTGATCGTCGGCGACCCAGTCCAGCGTGTAGGTGAATCCCTGCTCGGCGAGGATTGCGAGGGTGTGCTCGGTTTCGGTGAGCGCGGGTCCTAGCCAGCCACGGGGAGGTTGGCCGGTGGCTTCGGCGATGGTGTCGACGATCCCCCTGATCAGCTCGCGTTCGTCGTCGGGCTGCATCCGGTCCACAGCTGGGAGTTGGTGATGCCGTGGCCGAGCCACGCCCAGTCGCGCGCCACCCCGGCAGCGACGATCTGCGGATACTCGTCGACAGACCTCGGAGTTGAGCAGCACGCTGGCCCGCAGCCCGACCGCGTCGAGCAGCTCGATCATGCGCCAGACGCCCACGCGGGTCCAGTAGTCACGCCACCCGAGGTTCATTGGGTCGACGGGCAACGCCGCGTGAGCGCAGTGACGCCGTCGACGGCGGACCGAGGCGGAAGTGCTCGATGTTGAGGCCGAGGTACACGGCACAGCGCTTGCCCTCCGGGGTACTCGATGGGCGCTCGCTCAACGATTGGGGAGTAGCGATATGGGGGGCAGCACGGATGCCATTCCTGTTCCAGCGCTCGTTCTGCTCGACAGAACCGCGTCTTGGTATACGGTACCGAACCTGAGCCCACGCCGAGCGCCCAGGAGCATGCTCGGCATCGATCGCGAAGGAGGGGACTTATGGCGCCGCTCGCCAAGCTAGTTCGGTTGCACGTCATCGACAGTCGGCGCGAGGAGCTGGTCGAGGCGCTCGAACCCGTGCGCGCTGCCGCCGAGAGCGACCCAGGAACCGAGGCGTGGATCATGCACGTCGATCGAGAGCATCCGAACCGCGTCTTCATCTACGAGCGGTATCGCGACCAGGCGGCGGCGGACGCTCACGACAACCTGCCGGTCCTCAAAGATGCCCTGGGACGCACCGAAGCCCTGCTGGCCGAGCCGCCCGAGGTGATCCACGCCGAGATCCTCGCCACGGCGGGATCACGATCGTGGCCGTGAAACCAGCCAGCCTCGCTCTGCATCACACCGCGATCGTGGTCAGGGACCTCAATCGATCGATCGCGTTCTACGAGAGGTTCTTCGGCGGTCAAGTCGAGACCATCCTGCGCGATATCGACGACCCGCACATCGCCCAGCTGCACGAGCTCGAGAACGCTCGCTTTACGCTTGCCTTCGTCGGCTTCGGTCCGACGCGGCTCGAGCTCTTTCAGTTCGAGCGCCCCGCCGACGGTCGGTCGCCTGCCGACCGCGCCAACGACTTCGGAGTGCGTCACATCTGCTTCGAGGTCCCCGACGTGGCCGCGGCCTACGAGCGGATGGCAGCCCAGGGAGTGCGCTTCACCCGTCCGCCCTACACGGTTGGCGATGGCGACGCGAAGCGAACCGTGCTCGTCTTCTGCGTCGATCCCGACGGTACTCGGCGTGGAATTGCTCCAGCGGCCAGTGTAGGGTGGACGCGGCGCCAGCGCTTCTGTAAGATGGAACGCGATTCTGGCGAGCGAGCCTGGTGCAGGTTCGCTTTCCGTGCGGTCGATGTCTGATCAAGGAGAGCTAGATGTCCGTCTCGTCGATTGAATCCCCTCCTCAGACGCGCGAACAGGCAGTCGATCGAGCTCGCGCGCTCTTCCCGCTGTTCCGAGAGGGCGCCCGCGCGGCGGACGACGCCCGACACCTCCCGCGCGAGATGGTGGAGGCCTTCGCTCCGGTC
The DNA here is from genome assembly GCA_963731395.1 of uncultured Solirubrobacteraceae bacterium. Taxonomy (GTDB): domain Bacteria; phylum Actinomycetota; class Thermoleophilia; order Solirubrobacterales; family Solirubrobacteraceae; genus Palsa-465. Next base: position 180,700 of record CAVSVH010000010.1, on the reverse strand, counting down.
AGGTCTGGTGCGCACCCAGGTCCCGGCGCGCTTCGGCGGGACTGAGCTCGGCCTCACGGCGCACTACGAGATCGCCGTCGAGCTGGGCCGCGCCTACGGGTCGATGGGCTGGGTCGGATCGTTCCTGATCGACCATCCCTTCGTGTTCTCGCACTTCAACCAGCAGGCCCAGGAGGACGTGTGGAGCGTCGATGGCCCGGACGCGCTCATCGGCACCTCGTTTGTCCCGGTCGGGCGCGTGGAGCCCGCCGACGGCGGATGGCGCCTGAGCGGCGACTGGGCGTGGGCGAGCGGCATCGAGCACTGCCAGTGGGTGTTGCTCGGCGGCGTGGTCCAGACCGCCGACGGCGAGCACCAATTCCGGCTCTTCCTGCTGCCCACCAGCGAAATCGAGATCGTCGACACCTGGTACAGCGCCGGACTGAGCGGGTCGGGCTCGGACAACGTCGTCGTCAAGGACGTCTTCGTTCCCGAGCACCACACGCTGTACATGCAGCCGGTGATCGAGGGCCACGCCGAGGGCGCGGCCATCCATGCCAACCCGATGTACACCAAGCCGTTCATGACCTACGGCGGGCACGCCATGGTGGCGCCCGCCGTCGGAATCGCGCGGGGTGTCGTCGAGGCCTGGCAGGACCATGTGCGCACCAAGGCCAACTCCTACACACAGGAGCAGGTGGCAGGCGCGCTGCCCATGCAGCTCGTGCTGGCCGAGTCGGCCACCAAGATCGATTGCGCCGATCTCCTCGTGCGCCGCGCGCTGACCATGGCCGAGTCCGACCACGAGGTCACCCTCGAGGACCGCGTCCGCAATCGCAGGGACATCACCTACGCAACCCGCCTCCTGGTCAGCGCCGTCAATGAGCTCATGGGTATGGCGGGCGCCAGCGCGCTGCGCAGCGAGAGCCCGATCCAGCGCGGGTGGTGCGACGTGCGCGAGGTCGCCTGTCACGCTTCTGCAACTTCAACGCAGCCGGCGAGAACTACGCCCGGATGGCCTTCGGCTTTCCGCTCAACCCCCGTGACCCGTTCCACTGAGCCGGCGCGCCCCTCGGTCACGCCCGGCAGCATATGGCGCGACCCTCGGCTGGTTCGCCACTGGAAATGACCGTCGTCACCGGTCGGCTCCGGCGACCGGCGAGACGGGGGAGATGACCGCCAACGCCTTCATGTCGGCGTCGGCTGGCCCGCCGCTCGGCTGGTGAGCGACCGCCGCGACGCACACCTGCACGCCCCCCTCCACGCCGCCGGGGACGCTACGGCCGGAGCCTGCTCGGGCAGCGCCTCGAACGAGAGGCCTGCCGATTGCCGCGCCTGCCCGTGCCGCATACGAACCCGTGCCGCAAGTTCTCAGCTCCCACGGCACCCGCGCCCCGACATGCCCTCGCCCGCTCGTCGCCGCGATCACCCACGCCCACCCCGCCGGGGACCACACGCTGCTCATCAGCGAGGTCGTCGATCTTGCCCCGGGGCGCGCCGATCCAGCCACCCCCGCTGGGGTTCTTCCGCTCCCCGCTTCGCCGACGTGGCGCCGATCGAGGGCGAGGGGCCGGTGCCGCTCGAGCCCTGGGAACATGCCGGGGCCTCCGGGCGAGGCAAATCGACCGTCATGATTTCATATATGATCAGATCACGCAATACCGATCGCCGCGGACCTGCATCCGCGGCCGGCTGTAGGAGGAGAGCATGAGCGCCACGACGACCGGCAGCAACTCGCTGCCCCTGATGCTCATCGGCGGAGAGCTCCGCTTCTCCCGGTCCGGCGAGACCCTGAAGCGCCGTCAACCCCGCGACCGGCGACGAAGATCGCCCGCTTCCCCCGCGGCGGCGCCGAGGATGTCGACGACGCGGTCGCCGCCGCGCGCGAGGCGCTGCCGGCACTGGCGTGCCACGCGGGGCCGGTGGCCCGCGCCGAAGCCGGTCCGGCAGCTGGCCGACGTGATCGTCGAGCACGCCGAGGATTCGCGATGCTGGACGTCCATGAGAACGGCAGCCCGATCCGCGAGATGCGCCCGACACATTCGCCGTCGCGTCGCGCTGCGCCACTTCGCCGGGATGGCGCTCGACCTGCGCGGCGAGCAATTCCAAGCGGCAACGGCGACTGGACTACATCCTGCCGCAGCCGTTCGGGGTCGTCGGTCGGATCATCCCGTTCAACCATCCGCTGCTGTTTGCCGGCTGCAAGATCGGGCGCCCCTGATCGCCGGTAACACGTGGTCATCAAGCCCTCCGAGGACACGTCGGTGTCGGCGCTGCCACTCGGGGAGCTGGCGGAGACATTTCCCGCCGGGGTGCTCAATGTCGTCACCGGCACCGGCGCCGGAGGCCGCCGATGCCCTGGTCACCCATCCCGAGGTCCGCCGACTGGCGTTCATCGGCTCGGCCGACACCGGCCGGCAGATTCAGCAGCGGGCGGCGACCCACGTCGTCAAGACGGTCACGCTGGAGCTCGGGGGCAAGAACCCGATCGCGGTCTTTCCCGACGCCGACCTCGACCGGCGATCGAGGGGCTCTCCGGGGGATGAACTTCACCTGGCAAGGACAGTCCTGCGGCTCGACCTCGCGGCTGCTGGTGCACGAGCATCCGCACGACCAGTTCGTCGGCCGGCTGGCCGCGCGGATGGGCGCGCTGCGGGCCGGGCAGCCCGCGACGACGCCACCGATACCGGTGCGATCGTCCACCGCGGCCAGCACGACAAGGTCCGCCGCTACCTCCAGCTCGGTCGAGCGAGGGCTCACGCGTCGTCTTCGGCGGGGGACCTGACAAGGATCCGTTCATCCCCGCGGGATCTTCATTCGGCCGACGCTGTTCGATGAGGTCGGCCCCGGACTTGCGGCTGGCGCAGGAGGAGATCTTCGGGCCGGTGCTGGCGGCCATCACGTTCGTCGACTACGACGACGCCATCCGGATCGCCAACGGCTCTAGTACGGGCTGACGGCCAGCGTCTTCACCCGGACCTGCGACGGCCCACCGCTTCGCGCGTGACGTGGAGGCCGGTTACGTGTGGGTCAACGACTCCTCGCGCCATTTCCCCGGCGTCCGTTCGGCGGCTTCAAGGATCGGGGGTCGGACGCGAGGAGAGTTACGACGAGCTCGCCTCCTACACGCAGGTCAAGAACGTCAACGTCAACTTCGGCTGAGTGTGTCTCGCCGCGGCCGCAGACGTGTCCCCTTCGTCTCGCAGCTTCAGCGCTCCGCCCTACATCATCGCGGGGCTTGGCGCCCTTGACCACTTGGGCGCCGAGCTCGAGGGCCTGGACGCGCGCCGGGTCGCCGTCGCCTGCGACCGCGGGGTGGAGCAGGCGGGTTTGCTCGCTGCGGTGGAGGCGGCGATGGGCGCGCGGCCCGCGTCCTGTGCGCGCTGGTCGACCCCGATCCGACCGTGGATGACGCCGAGCACGCGGTGGCGCAGGCCGTCGCTGACGGGGCCGACGCGGTGCTGGCGCTCGGGGGCGGAAGCGCCCTGGCGCGTCGGCAAGGTCGTCGCCCTGCGGCTGGTCAATCCGCAGCCGATCGCCACCTACGCCGGCCGCGACATGGCCGCCATCCGACCCGCTCCATGCGTGGCCATACCGACGACCGCCGGCTCGGGGGCGAGGTATCCAACGCGCTCACCCTGCACGATCCCGGAGTGGAGCAGATCCTCGTGGTCCGCGGCCGCGGGTACGAGCCTCGGGTCGCGCTTCTCGACGCGACGCTGCTGCAGACGTTGCCCGATCGGCCGATGCTCGAAGCGGGGCTCGACGCCCTCAGCCACGCTCTCGAGGCACTGTGGGCGGTCAACGCCAGCGCCTTCACCGACGCCCTGGCGGTCGCGGCCGCCGACGAGATCTGCGGCACCCTCCCCGCCGCTCTCGAGCACCGGCGGCCCTCCGATCTGCAACGACTTCTCGAGGCGAGCGCGCTCGCCAACCTCGCCTGCGGGAATGCGGGCCTGGGACTGGTCCACGCTCTCTCCTCGGCGGCCTCCGTGCATCTCGCCCACGGTTACCAGAACGCGGTACTGCTGCCGGCGGTCGCCGCCTTCAATCGCCCTGAGCTGAGGCCCGCCGCAGCCGCGGCCGCCGATCGCGTGGAACGGCTCTATCAGGAGATCGACTTCGCGGGAGCTTCGGCGACGGCGCCCTCGACGGCGGGGACGTCGACCGCATGGTCTCCGCGGCGATGACGCACGCTTTCCGCGCCAACAACGTCCGTGCGGCCGATCCGAGTCCGATCTGCGGGCCATCCTCGCCTCGGTCGGCGCGCCGGGTTGAACTCGCTCAGGTGTCTCTTCATGACAGCAAGGAGTGGTGACCGCAGTGCCTGAACAAGAGCTCTACGTCGGTGTCGACATCGGCGGAACCTTCACCGATCTCGTCCTCATGGATCGCGACGGAACCGTCGGCACCTCCAGGCGCCTACGACCCCGGGCCGATTGGAGCAGGGGGTGCTCGACGCCCTCCACGTACATGCGCAGGCCATCGGCACCGACGTCGGCGAGCTCCTGCCCCGAGTCGCGTGGTTCGGACACGGCACCACCCAGGCGACGAACGCGATGATCGAGCGCAAGGGCTCGGCCACCGGCCTGATCACCACGCTCGGGTTCGGCGACACGATCCTCATCCAGCGTCTCATGGGGTACACGGCCGGCGTCCCCTCCCGGCAGCTCGGTCACTACAGCCAGCACCGCTATCCCGACCCGATCGTCCCACGACGGCTCATCCGTGAAGTTCCGGAGCGGATCGACAAGTTCGGGCGTGTGGTCACTGCGCTTGACGAGGCCGCGGTTCGTGCCGCCGTCGGCGAGCTGCTCGCCGCCGGTGCTTCAGCTCTGGCCGTGACCCTGCTGTGGTCGTTTCGGAACTCCGCGCACGAGCAGCGGATCCGCGAGATCGCGCTCGAGGTCGATCCCGATCTCGACGTGGCCATCTCCAGTGAGGTCGCGCCGCTCATCGGCGAGTACGAGCGGACCGCGACCACCGTGCTCAACAGCTACCTCGCGGCCACCGTCGGTCAGTACCTCGAGCGGCTCGAAGCCGGCCTGCGCGAGCAGGGATTCACCGGCACGTTCGGGGTCCTCGACTCGATCGGGGGAGTGGTCAGCTCCGACCACGCCGCCCGGCATGCGGTGACGCTGCTCACGAGCGGGCCCACCGGCGGGGTCATCGGGTCCGTGTTCCTCGCCGAGGCGCTCGGGCACCGCAACGTGATCACCACAGACATGGGAGGTACGAGCTTCGACGTCGGGTTGATCATCGACGGCAAGCCGCTCGTGTCCGCGGTCTCCGAGGTCGAGAAGTACCACGTGGCGACCCCCATGGTCGACATCCGGGCGATCGGCGCGGGCGGCGGATCGATCGCCTCGGTCGCCGATGGGCTGCTCAGCGTGGGTCCCGAGAGCGCGGGGGCCCGCCCGGGCCCGGTCGCCTACGGGCGCGGCGGCGAGCGACCGACGGTCACCGACGCCGACCTCGTCCTCGGGATCATCGACCCCGAGAGCTTCCTCGGTGGTCGCATGAAACTGAACCCGGCAGGCGCCAAGGACGCCATCCGGAGGCACATCGCGGAGCCTCTGGGCATCGAGGTCCCGGACGCCGCCGCGGGGATCCGGCAGGTGGCCGACTCCCAGATGGCCGATCTCCTCAGAGAGCTGACCGTTGGGCGCGGCCGGGACCCGCGGGACTTCGTCCTCTACGCCTACGGAGGCGCGGGCCCGATGCACTGCGCGGGTTATGGTGCCGAGCTTGGTGTCCCTCAGATCGTCGTGCCCGCGACGTCGATGGCGCAGTCGGCCTACGGGGCGATGGCCTCCGACGTGCATATCTCAGCCGAGCGCTCCCCGATGCTCCGGGGAGACACCTTCCCGGCGGAGCCGTGGCAGGGCATCGACGCCCGTGAGGTTCAGAACACCTTCGACGAGCTCGAGCAGGAGTGCCTGGCCGGCCTTGAGCGCAGCGGCATCGAGCACGCTGCCCCCAACATCACGCGCACGGCCGACATTCGCTACCGCCAGCAGGTCCACAGCCTGATGGTTCCGGTCCCGAACGGGCGCATCGACGAGGGGGCGATCCGGACCCTGATCGAGCGCTTCGAGACGATGTATGAGGACACCTACGGGCGGGGCTCGGGCTCTCGCGGGGCCGGAGTCGAGCTTCCGGCGCTACGCGTCTCGGCAATCGGTCGCACGGCAAAGCCCCGCTTGACCCAGCTGCGCAACGGGCACGGCGCGCCCCCTCCGGTGAGCCGGCGGATCTATGAGCCGACGCTGCGCCGGGAGATGGAGGCGCAGGTCGTGCACTGGGACGAGATGCCGAGCACGTTCAGGGTCGACGGCCCGGCGATCGTCGAGCACCCGACGACGACGGTGTACGTCGGGCCCACCCAGCGCGCCGAGCTCGACGCGCACGGCAACCTGATCATCACCCCCAAGGAGGTCGCATGACCGCCACCGAGTCGCCAGCGGAGCACGCCGGCGTCGAGATCGACCCGATCACCTTCGAGGTGGTTCGCAACAAGCTGGCCGCCATCACCGAGGAGCAGGCGATCACGCTCAAGCGCGTCTCGGGCTCGGTGATCGTCGTCCACGCGACGGACTTCAACAACGGCACCTATCTCAGCGACGGCTCGATCGTCACCATGGGCCCCCAGGTGATCATGCATACGGGAACCATGTCCTCGGTGATCCGCTCGATCATCGAGGACCTGAGCGAGAACCCGGGGATCAACGAAGGAGACCAGTTCATCCTCAACGATCCCTACAAGGGCGCCGTTCACCAGCCCGACGTGTCGATCGTGAGCCCGATCTTCCACGAGGGGGAGCGGATCGCCTGGGTCGGGTCATGCGCCCACCAGCTCGACGTCGGGGGCATGGTGTTCGGGAGCTGGAACACGCAGGCAACGGAAATCCAGCAGGAGGCGATGCTGCTCCCGGGGGTCAAGCTCGTGGAAGGAGGTGCGCTGCGCCATGACCTCTGGCAGATGATCATGGGCATGACGCGTCTGCCCCAGAGCGTCGGCCTGGACCTGAGAGCCATGATCGCGGCCAACAACGTGGCCGAGCAGCGGTTGATCGAGCTCATGGAGCGCTACGGCGCCGAGGTCGTCCTGTCGGTGATGCGCACCGAGATCGACACCTCCGAGCGCCAGTTCCGGGCGCGCTTGTCAGCGCTGCCCGACGGCGTGTTCCGCTCGGTCGACTTCATCGACGGCGACGGGCTCGAGGACGGTCTGCACAACGTCTCGGTGACCGTCCGCAAGGAGGGCGACGGCCTGACCTTCGATCTCACAGGCACGTCCCCCCAGGCCGCCGGCTTCATCAACTGCACCCGGTCGGGGCTGATTGGCGGCCTGTTCAACGGGATGCTCCCGATTCTGGCTCCCGACCTGCGCTGGAACGAGGGCATCCTGCGGGCGGTGACGCTGGAGGCCCCGGAGGGGATCCTCTGCAACGCGACCCGTCCCGCACCCTGCTCCGGGGGAACGATCTCGGCGGCCTGGGTGTCGATGAACGCCGCGGTCATGGCGATCGCGCGCCTGGCCGCGTGCGCCATGCTCACTGTCGGCGACAGCCAGGCGGTGTCCAAGGGATCGGTCCCGGTCGTCCCCATGAGCGGCCTCGACGAGGCTGGGATGCCCTTCGGGACGATGCTGCTCGAAGGCACCGCCGGCGGAGGCGGAGCGGGGTTGGGCTGGGACGGCCTGGATCCGTCCGGAGACTTCACGACGCCTCGGCCAAGCCTCGGCAACGTCGAGGACAACGAGATGGACGGGCCGTACCTGTACCTGTACCGGCGGCTGCTCACCGACACGGGTGGGCCCGGGGCCAGCCGGGGCGGACGCTCGGTCGGCGTGGCCCTGACGCCGCACGGAGCCGATTGGGTCCGGGCGTCGCTCGTCGGACATGGCGTCAAGGTCCCGAACTCGGTGGGGCTGTTCGGCGGTCTGGAGGGCGCCACGATCGAGGCCCTGCTTCGCCACGGGGACGGAGGCGAGCCCGACACCGCCGATCTCCCCGATCCGGCGGCGGTGAGATCAGGCGACGCGGAGGTGCTCAACTCCAAGGTTGCGACCTTCCAGCTCGGGCGCGGTGACGTCTTCGCCTGGACCTCGGAGGGCGGAGGCGGCTACGGAGACCCCCTGGACCGAGCTCCGGCTCGGGTCGCCGCCGATGTCGTCCAGGGCATCGTGAGTCTCGAGCGCGCCGAGCGCGACTACGGCGTCGTGATGCGCGGCGAAGCGATCGACGAGACCGAGACAGCGGCGCGGCGCGACGCGATCCGGATGGAGCGGCTCAACGGCCGGGCCCCCACGCGAGAGCTGGCAGAGGGCCGGTCCGCTGGCCGAGAGGGCGCGATCGGACCGTCGCTCGAGCTCGACGGCAGCCGGCATATCCGCTGCCGCTGCGGCGAGGACCTCGGACCGGCGGTGGAGAACTTCAAGGAGGCAGCGGTGACGCGGATCGTGGACCCCAGCGGCCACGGCGCGCATCTCGTCCTGCACCCCGAACTCGAGTTGCGCGAGCACATCTGCCCCGCATGCGCGACCCTGCTCGAGTCAGAGGTGGTCCGCCGCGGCGATCCGTCGCTGCACACGATCGAGATCCACTGAGAGCCTCTCCTGCGCGTCAGTAGATGTAGTGCGGCTCAGCCTGGGTGATGCGCTTCATGTATTCCGGCACGGTCAGACCCAGGACCTCGGCGCGACCCAGCGACATGAGCACGTATTCGTGGGCACCCTGGGCGTAGAGGGTGGCGACATCGCCTCGCAGCAGGGCGTCCCGCTCGCCGGGGTCGAGATCGAAAACGCTCAGGGCAGTCTCGGGGTCGGCGGTCAGGGTGGCCCGGAACTGCTCGTCCTTCAGGGCGGCACGACAGACGGCGTGAACGTCGTAGATGCTCACTGGGCGGCTCCTTTCCACAGGCCGAAGGCAATTCCGTTCTCGTGCTCGGGCTCGAAGCGATCGGCAGCCTGATCGCCGATCGCACCGAGCAGGGCCAGGACCGTGAACAGCTCGCCCCCCGCGTTGCTGACGTGGGCGATCCGCTCGGGCGTAGCCTCGGCGACGAGCTCGGAGACTTCGCCCGCGCGCAGACGAACCGTGACGTTGTCCAGCCACTCGCCGTCGGGCGCCCCGTCCGCTCGCCCGGGCGCCGACCGGGGGCCGCCGACCTCCTGGTTGATCCCTCCGTCGGCAAGCACGAGCACGCGCAGAGGCTCCTCGAAGGCACGGATCGCATCGCCGACCGCACGCCCGAAGGCGTGGACCCGGGTGGCGTTGGGCAGCGGGGGGCAGAGCGCGTTGACGACGAGGGGGATCACGGGCAGCTCGCGGGGGACCTGCATGAGCTGGAGCGGCACGATCACCGAGTGGTCGGCCTCGAAGTGATCGACCCGAGCCGGATCGAAGTCGTTGCGCAGGACGTGGTGATAGATGGAGGCGCCGAGCCCCTTGTGGGACGGGACCGAGCGGTCACCCTCGACCACCGGGTAACCGTCGGTCGCGCCCGTGAACCGATCGACAATCGGCACCGCGAACACCGGCAGGTTGTCGAAGAAGAACGAGGCCACGTGATCGGGGCTGAAGGCGACGACGACATCGGGTGCCAGGCGTTCGAACTCGGCTCCCATGACCGCATACTCGTGCGCCGCCCAGGATTCCGGCTCTTGCTGGATCCGCATCGGCAGGAACGGCAGGTGCGGCACGCTCATCGCGCCAACGATCTCGGCCATCTCGGCTCCTCAGGTTGACGGGTTCATCGGGGTGGGGTCAGGCAGCCTGGATCACGCCGCCGTCGACGCAGTACTCGGAGCCGGTCACCTGACGCGACACGTCAGAGGCGAGGAAGAGAACGGCGTTGGCCACGTCTTCGGGCTCCCCGAGTTTGCCGGCGGGCAGCTTGCGGATGTCCTTGACGAAGTGCTCGATCGCCTCTTCGGTACCCATGCCCCATTCGGGCGCGACATGGCGTTCAAAGAATCCGACGAGGCCCGGCGTGCGGCTGGGCCCCGGAGAAACGGCATTGGAACGAATCGCGGGCGCGAACTCGATGGACAGGCTCTTGGAGAGGCTCAGTACCGCGGCCTTCGCTGCGCAGTAGTCCAGGAAGAAGGGGTCCGCCTGGCGCCCGGCGTCGGAGGCGATGCTGACGATCGATCCTCCACCTTGGCGCTGCATGTGCGGGATCACTGCGCGAGACGTACGCACCATGCCCATGAAGTTCATGTCAAAGGACCACCGCCACCCTTCGTCGTCGATCGACAGAAAGCCATCTGGACGATGCGCCGGTCCGCCGAGCGCGTTCACGAGCACATCGATCCGGCCGTGCTCCGCGACCGCCGCGTCAGCGAGTGCCTGAGCGGAGTGAGGGGCGAGCAGGTCCAGGCGATGAGCGGTGATGCCGTGAACATCGGCGAGCGCACCGGGGTCCAGGTCGGCGGCCACGACCTTCGCCCCCTCTCCTGCCAGCGCCCGGGCGGCGGCGAGCCCGAGACCCGAGCCCGCGGCGGTGACCACCGCCACTCGATCGCGTAGGCCCAGGTCCACTAGCTCGCCTCCCCGGGACTGGGGGGCGGCGCCGCGATTGACCGGGCCCGCAGCCGGGTCCGCAGGCCGGCGATACCGCCACTGACGGTGATCCGGTCCCCCAGGACGGCGGCGACCAGAATCACGCCCGTGATCACCTGCTGCCAGTAGCTCGAGACGCCGGAGAGGCTCAATCCGTTCTGCAGGACGCCGATGAACAGGACGCCGAGGGCCGTGCCCCCCACTCCGCCCTGGCCTCCGAACAGGCTGGTGCCGCCCAAAAGTACTGAGGCGATGGCCAAGAGGGGCAGATTGGGATCCGGCTGTGGCGTCGCCGCCCCGATGCGGCCGGTGGAGATAATGCCGCCAAGCGCGGCGCATGCCCCCGAGAGCGCGTAGACGCTGATGAGGATGAGCGACGTGCGGATTCCCGACAACCGGGCGGCCACCGCGCTGCCGCCGATCGCGAAGACGTCACGTGCCCAATACGTTCGGTGCTGAACATATAAGGCGATGAGAAAGGTGACGACCATGATCCAGATGGTCGTAGGCACACCCAGAGTGTTCTCGACTCCGATGCGGTTGATGATCGATGAGTTGACGAAGTAGGACTTCGTCCCCGACCATAGGTTCACAACCCCGGTGAGCGTGATCATCGAGGCCAGCGTGACCACGAAGAACGACAGATTCAGGCTCCCGACGAGGAACCCGTTGATGAACCCCCCGATCAGTGCTCCGAACAGGATGGCCAGGAGGACGCAGGGGAGCCCGGGCACCCCGAGATTGAGCAGCTTGGCGATCAGGATCCCGCAGATCGAGGCGATCGCCCCCACCGACAGATCCGCGCCTCCCGTCAAGAGCAGGAAGGTCATACCGAGGGCGACGACCCACAGGATGGACACCCCGGAGAGCATGTTCTCGATGTTCGACTTGGTCAGGAAGTCGCTCTGGACCGCGCTGAAGTAGATGGTCAGCACGACGACGAGGAGCAGCACCGGCCGGAAGTGCCGGGTGGCGGCGAACGCCCTCGAGGCGAGACTGTCCCCACCGGAGGCGGCCGGCGATGGTCCCGAGGGTTCCTGCGGGGCGACGACTTTCGTACTCATAGGTGTCCTCCCGCGTAACGCGCGATCGTTGGTTCGTCTGCCTCGGCTGCCGTCATCGACGCGACGATCCGTCCTCGGAACATGACCAGGATGCGGTCGCAGAGCTCGATGAGCTCATCATTCTCGGAGGAGACGACGAGCAGGCCGACGCCGCTTGCCGCAACGCCACGCAGCAGCTCGTGGATCTCGGATTTGGCCGCCACATCGACTCCACGCGTAGGCTCGTCGAGCAGCAGCGCGCGCGGATCTGCCATGAGCCACTTTCCGACCGCCACCTTCTGCTGATTGCCGCCGCTGAGCGTGCTCACCAGGGCGTGGGGAGACGTCGCGCGGAGGCGCATCGTCTGGGTGATCTCCTTGACTTTGGCCTCGACCTCTCGCCCACCCGGGGCGCGGAATCGTGATCGGGTGAGCGTTGCGACCATCGTCAGGTTCTCGTCGATGCTTCTTTGCAGGACTAGTCCCTGGTTCTTGCGATCCGGCGGTAGGAAACCCAGCCCCTGCCGAATGGCGGCGCGCGGGCTGCGTGCATTGACAACCGTGCCGGCAACCGCGATCGATCCCTCGGTGACTGGTCGCAGCCCGAAGATCCCCTCCAGCAGCTCGCTCCGACCGGCTCCCACGAGGCCGGCGACGCCCACGATCTCCCCACGCCGAACCTCCAGGTCGGCGTGATACACACGGCCCGGAACCGTCATCGCTTCGACCTTGAGCGCCGGCGACTTCGTCTCCTGCGACTGCGACGAGCGTGCGGAGCGTGCGTAATCCTTCCAGGCGCCCTCTTTGCCCACCATCGCGTCGACGAGCGAGTGGGGGTCGAAGTCGCGGACCGAGCCCTCCGCGGCGGTGCTTCCGTCCCGCAGGACCGTCAGCTCGTCAACGAGATCGAAGACCTCATTGAAGCGATGAGAGACGAAGATCGTGGCCACGCCGGCGCCCTTGATCTGACGGACGGCGCGAAACAGCGCCTGGACCTCGTCGTCGGTGAGCGAGCTCGTCGGTTCGTCGAGGATCAGGACTCGCGTGTTCATCGACAGCGCGCGAGCGATTTCCACCATCTGCTTCTGGTCGGGGCGGAGGCGGTTCACGGGCCATGCCGGGTCGTAGCTCAATTCGAGCCGTTCGAGAACCTCTGCTGCGCGACGGCGCGTGGCCTTCCAATTGATGCCGCCAACCCTGCGAACCATCCGGCGACCGAGAAAGATGTTCTCGGCGATCGTCAACTCTGCTGCGAGGGCGGTCTCCTGCGAGACCATCGCGATGCCCCCGCGGAGCGCCGCGGTCGGGTTGGCGAAGCTGACCGGGAGCCCATTGATCGAAATCCGACCCTCGTCGGGTTGAAGCTGACCCGAGAGCACGCCAAGCAGAGTCGACTTGCCGGAGCCGTTCTCGCCGATGAGCCCGTGAATCACGCCCTCCCCGCTGATCTTCAGATCAGCTCCACGCAGAGCGCGGATCCCGCCGAAGCGCTTGTGGATCCCAGAGAGCTCCAGATGCGCACCGTCTCGTCGCCCGGCGACCGGATTCGGGCCCACAGTTCCGTGGGGGGACGACAGATCACCCATGGATGGACGTCGGCACAGCGCCGATGTGCACGAGGCGACGAGATCGACGGCCTGCGGCCGCCGTGGCTGCGTACGTGGTGGATGGAGCAGCGATGGCCAAACTCCACCGAGCAGAAAAGGACGGGGACATTCTGCTGGCTAGAAGGTAATTCTGCCTGCTTGGCACGCGCGCGTCAAGATTGGATCCGAGTCGGGCGTTTCGGGGCGCTCAGAGGCGCACCAGGCCACCGTCCACCATGATGGTCTGGCCGGTGATGAAGGCGGCGTCCTGCGAGGAGAGGAACGCCATCGTGCCTACGAGGTCGATGGGAGTTTCCGGCCGCTTGATGGCCTGCATGTCCGCGATGAAGGTCGCCTCCTCGGCCGGAGAGAGACCACCCGGTCCAGCCTCACGGTTCATGGTGGTGGGCGTCTGCACGAGGCTCGGTCCGATCGCGTTTACCGTGACGCCGTCGACCCCAACCTCGCTGGCCAGGCCTCTGGTGAAGCCGATCACGCCAGCCTTCGAAGCGATGTAGGGAACGCAGTGGGTGATGTTCAACCCGACCGTGTTCGACGTCATGTTGACGATGCGGCCCCATTTACGGGAACGCATCCCGGGCAGGAGGGCGCTGCAGAACAGGAACATGGCGTCGAGGTTGACCGCGAACATGCGTCGCCAGAATGCAAGATCCAACTCCTCGAAGGGGGCCATCGGGTAAATGCCCGCGTTGTTGACGAGGATGTCGCAGCGGCCAAACTCCTCCTGCACGGTCGCGGCCACCGCGTCCGCCGTGTCGGGCTCCGAGACGTCCCCGACGTGGGCGATTCCTCGCGCCCCCGTGTTTTCGATGAGAGCGATCGTCTCCGACGGCTCGGCCGTGTCGACAACCACGACGTGGGCGCCGTTTTCCGCTAGTCGCCGCGCGTAAGCCTGGCCGATGCCCTGACCCGCGCCCGTCACCACGGCGACCTTGTCTTCGTGTGATCTGGTCATTGACCCTTCCGATTTCCGTGTTGCCTGCAGCCGGACCTGCCCTCTGTGCACCCGACAGCCCGCTCAGCGTCTCCGGGCACATTCCTGCTGACACACGAGACGGACCCGACCGGCGCAGCGAGCCCTGCCATTGCCGGAGCTCGCTGCGACAGTCTCGGTCGGCGACTACTGGACGGGAGGCAGGACTCCCTTATCACCCTCTGGGTTGGCATTCCCGCTGTTGGACTTGGTCACGAGCAGACCCCCCACCGAGACCTGCTTCGGCAGTGGCAGGTGCTGCTTGGTCACCAGGTCGTAGGCAGCGATCGCCTGAAGGCGGCCGATGGAGGTGAAGTCCGAGTTGAACGTGCCGTAGACGCGACCGGCCTGGATCTCCTTGATTGCGACAGGATCACCGTTGTCTCCGATCACCTTGATGTTGGTTTTGCCGTTGGAACGGGCGACCGCGGCGGCGGCGTCCGCCGCCTGATCGTTGTATGCGAACACGACCTGGACGTTCGGGTATTTGGCGAGAAGCGAGCTCATCGCCGTGGCTGCTCCACCTGGGGTGTCGGTCGGGGTGTCGACCTCACCGAGGTATTTCATGCCGAACTTCTGGGCCCAGTACGTGTCACGCTTGACGCCGTACTGGAGGAGCGGAACCGGGACCGCGAGGCCCAGGTTCGCGAACGAGCCACCTGGCTGTGCCTTGGCGGCGGCCTGGGCGATGCTGTACTCGCCAGCGTCGCGTCCCTGGAGGATGTCCGTGTAGCTGCCCTTGATGAGCGGGCTGCCGGCGATCGGAGGTGTGTCCTCCATCACGATCGGGATCCCGGCCTTCTTGGCAGCGGCAAACCCGGGAAGCAGGGCCGCCGGGTTCACCGGATAGACCATCATCACGTTGACGCCCTGCGAGATGAGCTCGTTGATCTGGGACGCCTGAGTGTTGGGGTTCAGCTGGCCGTCCTTGAGGATGAACGTGCCCCCGAGCTTCTGAGTTTCGGCCCTGGCGCCGTTGATGGCCGCGGCCAGCGAGGGGATCGCGGCGTACGGCGACATGTAGCCGACCTTGTAGTGGAAGCCCGGCTTCACCGTCGGCGCAGCGAGCGTGTGCGGGAGGCTCTTCTCCGGCCCTGTGTAGGGAACACCGGGGACGCTGCCACTTGATCCGCTTGAACTGCTCGTCGCGGCCGCACCGCTCGATGAGCTTGAACTGCTACTCGAGCTGCTACCACAAGCGGCCAGAGCAAGCGCCAGGGCCAGCGTCGCCCCGAGCGCCAGCCACCGACGGCGGTGCCCGCCCAGTACGTGAGTCATCCTCTCCTCCTCCTTCTGTGTAGCGAAACCGCCTTCTGGTAGCCGGAACATAATGTGGGCTGCTGGAGAAGTCAAGCGTGAAGCGGCGGCCTGCTGAGGCCTATCCGGTGCCTAACATTCATGGTGAGCGTCGCGAGGGCGCCCGGAGCTACGCTGGACTGAGAGCGGGGGCAGGCGCTCGTGCTTACGGATCCCGACGGCGCCATTCTTCCTCGCGGGCTCCCGTTGCAGAGTTCCCGCCGCAGGTGTTCATTCGGCGTTCCCGCGGGTCGCTGACCGAGCCACCTGATCGGTTGCCTGAAACGCGCGCGCCGCCTGGTTGAGAGGATGTGCGCCATGGACGAACAACACCCGGTGGCGGTTGTCACCGGCGCGGGGTCGAACACCATCAGGTCGCGGTCGTCACCGGTGCCGGCTCGGGCATCGGCGCCGCGGTCGCCACACGACTGCTGGACGCGGGGTTCCGGGTGGCGCTGGCCGGCCGCCGCGAAGATGCCCTGCACGAAACGGTGGCCGCGAGCTCCGCGCCGAGCGCTGCCGCGCTCGGGGTGGCGACCGACGTCACCGACCCCAATGCCGTGAAAACCCTGTTTCGCCGGGTCGTCGATGCCTGGGGCCGGCTCGACCTTCTGTTCAACAACGCCGGCGTGTTCGGCCCGCCCGGCCCGCTCGACGAGCTCGATGTGGCGCAGTGGCGCGCGGTGGTCGACACGAATCTCACCGGCAGCTTCCTCTGTGCCCAGCAGGCGTTTCGCACGATGAAGGCCCAGCGCCCGCGGGGTGGACGGATCATCAACAACGGCTCGATCTCCGCCCACGTCCCCCGCCCGCAGGCGATTGCCTACACCGCCACCAAGCACGCGATCACAGGTCTCACCCGGGCGATCTCACTCGAGGGCCGGGCGTTTGACATCGCCTGTGGTCAGATCGACATCGGCAACGCGGCCACCGAACTCAGCGCCCACATCGGCCGTGGCACCCTTCAGGCTGACGGGTCGCTCGCACGCGAGCCGATGATGGACCTCGAGCACGCCGCCGACGCGGTCGTTGCGATGGCGAGCCTGCCGCTCAACGCCAACGTTCAGTTCCTGACGATCCTGGCGACGAACATGCCGTACATCGGGCGGGGGTAGGAGCGCTTCATCGTTGCACCCTGGGCGCGGGCGCGTCGTGAGCGATGATCTCGTCGACGACAGCGGAGATGTCCGCCGCGACGATGTCGGGCCGGGGGGCGAGCGGACTGAGGACCATCCCCGGGCGGGCGACGAAGGCCGCTTTGGCGCCGGCGGCGAGCGCGCCCGCGACGTCCCACGCGTGTGCCGCCACCAGCCGCACCTCGCCGATCGGGACCGCGAACGCCTGGGCCACCGCCCGGTAGGGCGCTGCCGCGGGCTTCAGCGCGCGGACGCTGTCGGCGGAGAGCACGGCGTCGAACCGCTCTCGGAGGTTCGCGTTGGTGAGCTGGGCTTCGGCGACCTCCCCCGTCGAGTTGGTGAGCGCGACGACCCGCAGCGGGTGGCGGCGCAGCCTCGCCAGCGCGTCCGGCACCTCAGGGTGCGGGGGCAGCGAGCGCATGCGGTCGACGATGGCCCGCACCTGGTCGTCGCTGACGACCACTCCCTCGCGTTGCGCGACCATCCGCAGCGCCGCCGCTTGGGCGACGCCGAAGTCGACGTAGTCGCCGATGATGCCGCCGACGAACGCCAGCTGCAGCATCTGAGCGAACCACGGTCCGCGCAACGCCGCCGATCCCAGCAGTTCCTCGAAGGGCCGGTCGAGCGCGCGCAGATCCAGCAGCGTCTCATTGACGTCGAACGCGATCACCTGGGTCATCTCAAGCTCCCTTCGATGGTTGTCAGCGGACGCGTCGATGTGCCCCCGCGCCCCGGACAACGTCGATGAGCCCGACCGGGTCAGCCGGCGCGTGATCGCCGCGCCACGCGACGTGCTGATCGGGGCGCACGAGCACGAGGCCGGCATCGAAGCGGCGCTGCAGGTCGCTCGCCGGCAGGACGAGCACCTTAAGCGGCACGTTTCGGTCCCGGGCCGCGGCGACGATGGATTCCGCGTCTGCTTGGAGGTTGTCGGCGAGCACGAGCAGCGTCATCGCCTCCCCGAGCTCGTCGTAGAGCGAGCGGCCGGGCGCCAGCCACGCGTGGGGGAGACGGGCGCCCGGCACTGCGCTCCGGCGGGGACCGTCGGCGCCTGGTGGCGGCGGTCGCTCATCACCGGGGATTGCGGGCGAGTCCTCGTAGGCGATATCGAGCACGAGGTCCAGGGCGTGGAACTCGGCGTGCTTGGCCGCCTGGATGCTTGCCTCCGCCCGCCGCCGCGCCCCCTCGCCGGCGGGGCCGTCGACCTCGAGGTCGTCGGCGATCAGGTCGCTCGCCAGGACCCGGTTGTTCGCCTCCGCGGCGGCGATCACCCGGGTCTGGACGGGGCGGCGCTCGGGCTCATAGCTGTCGAGGAGCCTCGGGTCCGCCCACCCCTCGAGGACCGCGGCCAGCTTCCAGCCGAGATCGACGGCATCGCTGAGCCCGGTGTTCAGCCCGTGGCCGCCGAACGGCGGGTTGAGGTGGGCGGCGTCCCCGGCGAGGAACACCCGGCCGCGGCGGGCGCGGTCCACCAGCTGCATGCGCGCCGTCCACGGGTCCGTGGACAGGATGGTCGCCTCGGTGGGCCCGCCGGCGACGCCGTCGACGATCCGGTGGCCCTGACGCTCCCCGGTCGCGCGGTCCACATCGAACGCGATGATCCACCACGTCCCGTCCAGGTCGATCGGACCCATGAGCGCCGGCGCCGTCCGGTTGACGATCCAGTACTGGACGGCCCGCCCATGCCGCACCTGTGCCCACAGCCCGGGCGCGTGGAACACCATTCCGAAGTTCGGCCGCAGCGCGTGCTCGCCGGCATACGCGGAGCCGATCGCGGCACGCACCGCGCTGCGCGGGCCGTCGCACCCGAGGACATAATCGGCGGTGATGATGCGCCGCGTCCCGCCGGCGTCGGCCAGGGTGGCTCGCGCGCCGGCCTCGTCCTGCTCCACGCCGACGACGCGCATTCCGGTGACCAGCCGGCCCCGGCCCAGCTCGTCCACCACCTCGCGAAGAAGCTCCTCCAGGACATACTGCGGCGCCTGCTGACCGGTCTCGGGAAACCGATCCCCCTGAGGTGAGAGTCCGAGCACGCCGTGGAAGCGTGAGAGCTCGTAGCCGGCCAGCGACGTGCAGAACACGATGTCCTGAGACCACGTCACCGGAAGCGGCGAACGTGCGCGAAGCCGGTCGGCGATCCCCCAGCGCCGGAGATGCTCCAGCGAGCGAACGTTGACCGTCTTGCACCGCGGGCGTGAGTGCGACACGTCGGGCCGGGGCTCGATCACCACGTGGTCGATTCCGCGCCGGCCAAGCTCGACCGCCGCGGCGAGCCCGACTGGTCCGCCACCGGCGATCAGCACCTGCGTCGCGGCGGGGACGTCCTGGCTCGGGTGGCTCATGCTCAACTCCGCGCCCAGTCGCTCGACCCAGACGCCGGATCGCTACACGCTGGACAACATGGGAAACGATCTCGTCCGCTTCATCGATCTCATCGTCGGGCGCCCTGGTGGGTGCGTGACCCGGCTGAGCATCAGCGAGGGACGCGGGGCGCCGTCGGATGCGCGCGATCACCGCGGCGCGGGCGCCGGAGCCCAGGGTCTCCGGGCCCACGGTGCTCACGGAGGCGGAGACGGCTTGGCTGCGCGTCGGCCAGCGGGACGCCGCCCGGCGGCGCGGTGGGCGGGAGCGGGGGCCGCCGCCCGCCCCCGCCGTCATCGTCGGCCGGCGGGCCGGGCCCGCCAGGGCCGCGCGTCAGCAGGGGCGAGAACACCACGGCGACGAGCAGGACGAGCACCACCAGCCCCGGGAGGTCGAACCCACTGACTTGCGTCGGCCCCGGCACACCTCAAGGGTAACTGGTCCTCGGCGCGGCGCCAGGATAGGATGCGGATTGACATGGAGACGACGACCGATGCCCAGTAAGACCACAAGCGCGCGGCTCGGCGCGAAGGGCGCCACGACGATGGTGCGCCATCCCCTCCTCCGGCGGGCAACCGTGCGGGCGGCAAAACCGAGCGTCAAGCTCGGCTGGAGAGTCGGGAAGATCTTTGCCCGGCGCAAGGCACAGAGCCAGTTCGGGGGCTTTGCCGGTGTCGGCCGCACCGTGGGTTCGGCCGGCCGGACGGCCGGGTCGGCGGCGATCATCTATGTCCCGATGGCGGCCGACGTCCTCGGACTCACGCCGACTCCCAAACCGAAGCGACGACTGCCGGCGTTCGCGGCCGGGATCGCGATCGGCGCCGGCGTCGCGTACCTCGCGTTCGGTCGCGACTCCACGTAACGGCATGTCGCCACCAGCCTCGCGTGCAGCGCCCAACGGGGGGCTGGCATGGGTCAAAATGACCCGCACGCTGCTGCTGATCGGGGTCGTCGGGCTCGCGCTCGTCGTGTCCGGCTGTGGCAGCAGCTCCGGCAGCTCGAGCTCGGCGGCCGCGTCGAACTCGACGTCGAGCGCCACGACGTCGAGTGTCGGCCATCTCCCGACGGCGAAGTTCGCCCTCCACGCCGGGCTCGCGTTCGGGGCCTTTCACCGGTACATCTACAAGCCACTCAAGGACGGCACGTTCTCCGGAGGGATCTTCAAGCACAAGGTGGCCCTGGTGAAAGCCGGTCTCGCCGGGCTGTTCGCCTATCACGAGATCAAGCTGGCAATCGCGGACGCTGAGGCGAGTCCGACGCTGCATAAGCTGATCGCTCCGGTCACCGCCCTCGGCGACAAGCTCAAGTCGATCGGCGACAGCGCCAAGAGCGGGAACTTCGATCCGGCGACGATCACCTCGGCCAACGGCGACGTCACGAGTCTCTCCGGACTCGCCAAGCAGGCCGGGGTTCCGGTGTCGGCGAAGGAACCGTCGGCGGGCGGGCTCGCGGGAGGCGGGTGAGCGACCGCGGGGTGAACGAACCGGCACCTGATCCAGTCGATCTGAGTCCGGCGGAGACCGAGCGGATCAGGGAGCGGGTCCGCCGGATGCTGGAGATATCGGCGCGCTCCGGCCGCTTCCGCGGGGGGCTGCTGCAGGCGACCGCTCGGCTCACCCCGGAGGAGGCCGCGATCGTCGCCGACCTCGAGCGCCACGGCCTCGACGTCACCCAGCTGCGGGATCTGCTCCAGGGTGCTCACGTGCTCGTCGATCAACCCGAGCTGTACGAGCGGTGGCTGTTCCCGGACAAGAGCCATCAACGGATCTCGAGCCACCATCCCGAGATCGACAAACGCACGTATCCGGACTTCGGCATGCGCGGCCCCCTCGTCCGCGAGAAGCTCCACGGACGGACGGCCCACGGGACGTGGCTTCAGCTCGAGAAGACCCCAGCGACGATGACCGCCGGTAAGCGCAAGCCCCCGACCTTGACCGACCTCAAGCATCTCGTCGACTACGTCATCTACCGGGTCACCCGCAGCAACGTCGGCCCCTGGGGAAGGTCGGGCGCGACCGAGCGCCGCCCCATGTACCTGTCACCCGACCTCGGAGTGCGGGTTCCGATTCCGCCACAGGTCAGCGACGAGCTCACGAGCGTGATCTCGAGCATCGAGGAGAGCGACGACGTCACCTCGGCGTCGCCCGATCTCGCTGAACGGTTTCCGCCCCCGGATCGCGCCAACGATCTCCAGGAACTCACCTTCACCGGCGTCGCCCAGGGGCGCGGGCTGTTCGGTGCCTCGAGCGTGTGGAGCACCTCGAGCTCGTCGCGCAGCGCGAGCGACGACCTGCACGATGGGGTGGATCGTTCCGGCTGGTCACCCCCGGAGCCCGGGCTCACCCGGGAGACCACCGTCCGCCTTAACGACGATCACGAGCTGGCGTACGCGGTCCGGTTGACCGAGCCCGTGGGGCCGTCGTCATGACCGACACGGCCGGCCCGCCGGATGCTCCCTCGGATCTGATCACCGCGGTCGTCAACCTGGTCGCCACCGGCCCGGTGCCGCTCGGCGCCTACACACCGGCCGAGATCGCCGCCGTCGGCGGATTGATCGACTGGCTCGAGCGTGAACCGGGCCCGGAACCGATGGCCGAGGCGGTGCGCTCGCTCGCGGCGCGTGACCTGATCACGACCGAACCGGGGGCCAGCGAAATCGAGGTCCGCGGCGACCTCGGCATCGCGCTGGCGTTCCAGCAGCGGGCCCGGGTCGTCATGGATGGGCGGGTCACCGGCACCGAACCCGATACCCCGTGGCGCTTCCTGCTCATGCCCCAACCGGAGCAGATCACCCTTGAGGTCCAGATCGACGCGCTCGGGATCCACTTCTACTCGCTGCGCAAGACCGGAGAAGCGTTGCGGCGATTGAGCGAGCGACTCCCACAGGGCGACCGCGGCCCCGGGGACACCACCCTCGACGCGGCGCTTGCCGCCAGCCCGCGGACGGCGCTCGTGACCGTGACCCACTGGCGGGATGATGGCGCCCGCGAGAGCACCGATCTGATCCTCGCCGGGGGCGATGGGACGCTGCACGCGTTTCTCCGCGAGGCCGGCGACCCGTCGCGATTCACCCCTCGATCGCTCGACGCCGGCGAGGTGCGCGCCATCCTCCAACGACTGATCGTCCCACCGGCGGCGCCCGCCGCCGCCGGCTGACGTACGCTGCGGCGGTCGCCGGCTTGACCGGCCGAACGGTCCGGTCGCGGCTCATCCTTGCGGCTCGGCCCTCTCCTTGGCGCGGAGCTCGCGGCGGAGGATCTTCCCGCTGGCGGTCTTGGGCAGCTCCTCGACGAACTCGATCTGGCGGGGGTACTTGTAGGCGGCCATCCGCTCCTTGCAGAACGCGATCAGCATCTCCTCGGTCACCGATTGCCCCGGCTTCAGACTGACGAACGCCTTGACGCTCTCGCCGCGGTACTCGTCAGGGATTCCGACGACGCCCGCCTCGCGAACGGCCTCATGGGCGTAGAGCGCGTCCTCCACGTCGCGCGGCCAGATCTTGTAGCCGGCCGCATTGATCTGGTCCTTCTTGCGGTCGACGAGATAGAACCATCCGGCCTCGTCCATGAAGCCGACGTCTCCCGTGTGGAGCCGGCCGCCCGGGATCGCGTGCTCCGTCTCCTCCGGCTTCTCCCAGTACCCGGAGACGACCTGCGGCCCGGAGGTGACGAACTCGCCGGTCTGGCCGGGCTCGACGTCGGCGTCGTCGTCGTCGACGACCCGGACGACCGTGTTGAAGATCGGCACGCCGACCGACAGGGCGCCCGACTCGGGATCGACCGGCGCCCGCGTCCCGATGGGCACGCAGTGCGAGGGAGAGGTCGTCTCGGTCAGCCCGTAGATGTTGTGGATGTAGGCGCCGAACTTCTCCTCGTAGGCCTCGACCGTCGCCGGTGCGATCGGGGCGCCGCCGCTGACGATCTTGGTGAACGTCGACAGGTCGCGCTCGTCCGCGGTGGCGGCGTTCATCAGCGCGATGAACACGGTGATCGACGCCACCGTGAAGGTCGCGCCGTAGCGCTCGATGAGCTCGAGTCCGACGTCCGCATCGAAGCGGTAGCTCATCACGATCGGCATGCCGGTGAGCAGGGGTGCCGCCACGTTGCCGATCAGTCCCGTGATGTGGAAGAACGGGGCGACCCCAAACGTGACGTCGTCCTCGATGAGCCCAATCCAATCCCGGTAGGCCTGCGCGTTGAACACGACGTTGCGATGACGGTTCATGGCGCCCTTGGAGGGCCCGGTCGTCCCCGAGGTGTAGGTGAGAAACGCGATGTCTTCGGGACCGAGGGTGACGGCGCGAGGCTCCCGTCCCCGTGACCGCTCGATGAAGGCGACGAGATCCCATACGTCGTCATCGCGCTCGCGTCGCGCGTCGGCCAGCAGCTCGGGCACGTCGGCGAGGAAGTCCAGCTCAGACGTCGTGATCACCGTGCGGACCCGCGTGTCCGCGACGACCTCGCGCGCGACCCCCGTCCACAGCGACTCGAGGGTGATCAGTGCCGTGGCGCCGGAATCGACCAGCTGCGCGGTCAGCTCCTTGTGCTTGAGCATCGGGCTGACCGAGACCATGATGCCGCCGGCCTTCCACGTCGCGATCATCGCGATGACGAACTGCGGCATATTCTGCAGGTAGACCGCCACGCGATCCCCGAGACCGACCTCCTCCTCCTGGAGCCCGGCGGCCAACGCGTCGGTCAGCTCCTCGAGCTCGCGATAGCTGATCGCGGTGTCGAAGTACTGGATCGCGGTCTTCTCGGGACTGCGAGCCGACGTCGCCTGGAACGCGGCCAGCATGCTGTCCGGCTGCGGCTCGATGTCGCTCGGCCTCCCTGTGCCGTACAACGCGAGCCAGGGTCGCTCGTCGTAGACACTCATGATTCAGGCCGCTCGAATGGCGTCGCATGCACGAAATCGTCACCTAGTCGTACGCCTCGGGGCTGTGCTTGAACGTCGGCCAGGCGTCCGGATCGTGCCCGGTGACCACCGTGGCTCCGCTGCGCCGAGCGATCCGGTGCAGCTTCCTGACGGACCGCACGGTGTCCACCACCGAGGCCAGGAACCCGGGCAGTGCCTTCTCCTCCCAGTGATCCGTCGTGTACGCGGCGTCGACGGTGAGCAGCATCGCGCCCGAGTTGCGCAGCGTGACCTCGAACGACTGGTGCCCGGGCGCGTGCCCCGGGGTGCGCCAGCAGCGGATCGTGCCGTCGCCGAAGACGTCGTAGCCGTCCTCGGTGTCCTCGAGTAGCGCCCATGGCACCCCGGGCTTGTTGTAGTCCTTCTGGATGTATCCGCCGGCGGCAAACCAATCCGGCGCGAACGCGTACTCGTACTCGGTGCGCGTCGCAATCACCTCGGCGTTCGTGAACTGGTCGATCGCCCCGAGCGCGCCGGTGTGGTCGAGGTGGAGATGCGACTGCAGCACGTAACGCACGTCGGCCGGATCAAAGCCGGCAGCCGTCAGCGCCGGCAGGCACGCCTGCTCGGGGGTCATCTCCGGCCAGTAGACGTCGCAGATCCCGCCCCAGTGGCCACGTGGGTCCTCCGCGCACTCCGCGGCGTTGCCGCCGTCGATGACGACCAGCCCCGCCGGATGCTCGACGATGAACCAGGGCACCGGGATCTCATACTCCTCGCCGAGACCCTGGTTCATCTTGATGTTCTCTAGGTGACACTTCAGCGTGCCGCACTCGAACATGTGCAGCTTGACCCCCTCTGGGACGTGCGATGCCGCGGCGGTACGATGATCATGCAGTTCGGTTCCGGTTGACACGTGAGGTCTCCTCTCTCGCTACCAGTTGGTCATGGACGCGGTGATGATGTGGCGGAGGTCATCCTCTCCGACCTCTTTGGGAGCGACCGCCAGGAGCCGCTGCTGCTTCATCGCGCCGTCAACCAGCGTGGGGATGTCGTCCTCGGAATAGCCGAACTCGGCGACGCCGCGGGGGGCGTCGACGTCCTGCATGAGCTGGCGCAGGATGTCCGGGAGCGTGTCCGGCCCCGGATCGGCGATCGCCTTCCCCGTGAGCAACTCGGCGACCTCGTGGTGTCGATCGGGCATCGCGTCGTAGGTGAAGCGAAACGCCGCCGGCGCGGTGACGATCACCGAGTGCCCGTGCGGGACGAAGGGATGATCGTCGGGGTAGCCGGGTGGCTGATACTCGTGCTTGACCGATGCGATCGGATACGCGCACGAGTGCGGGATATGCACGCCGGCCGAGCCAAAGCCGACGCCGGCCATCGTCGCGGCGAGCATCATGAATCCACGTGCCTCGACGTCGTCGGGGTCGGCGACGGCGCGGCGCAGATACCGGCCCCCGAACTCGAGCGCCTTTGCCGACCACACGTCAGCGACGGGATTGGATCCCTGGTAGGGCGGTCGATCGTCCGGCGACTCCGGCCGCGGGCGGGTGTCAAACGGCTTCGACAAGAACGACTCCGCCGCATGGCAGACGACGTCGAGACCCGTGGACGATGTCACCTCCGAGGGGAGCGAGCGCGTCAGCTCGGGGTCGACGATCGCCTGCGTCGCCCGCAGGTAGCGATGTGAGATCCCCGTCTTGACCTTCATGTCTGGGATGTCGAGGACGGCCACGGTCGTGGCTTCGGAACCGGTGCCCGAGGTGGTCGGGATCGCCAGGTGCGGCTTGAGCTGCCCGGGTGGCTTGCGCCCCTCGCCGACGGGCGGGTTGACGTAGTCCATCACCGGAGCGGGATGCGTGGACACCAGGTTGGCGACCTTGGCGGTATCCATGCTCGAGCCGCCCCCGACAGAGACGAAGCCGTCGACATCGTGGTCGATGGCGAAGTCGGCGGCGTCCTGAAAGGAGTCGATCGTCGGCTCCACCCGCGCGCGGTCGTAGACGACCACCTCGATGCCCTCGTCTTCGATCAACCCCTTGATGCGCTCAGGATGGCCGAGGGCGGCGACCCCGGGATCGGTGACGAGCATCGCCCGCTTGACCCCAAGCCGCTTGAGCTCCCATCCCGCGTCGGCGCACGCCCCGGCGCCGTATTTGACCGGCGTGGCCTCCATCGTGAATATCGTTTCGTGATCGGAAGCCATCGTTCTCCCTCCTGTCGCCAGTCCGCAGGGACTGGATTACCCGCCATGGACCTCGAGCACGCTCTCATCGAGATCGTCGGCGCTCACCATGTGCTGAGCGATCCCGAGCTGACCGCGGCCTACGAGCGCGACTACACCGGTCGCTACGAGAATCGCGCGCGCCTGGTGGTTCGCCCGGCCGACACCGCGCAGGTGGCGGGGGTGATGGCGGCGTGCGCTCGCTACCGCGTCGCAGTCGTGCCGCAGGGCGGGAACACCGGCCTGGTCGGCGGGAGCGTCCCGCGCGATCACGAGGTCGTCGTCTCGCTGCGGCGCCTCAACACGGTCGGCGAGCTCGATGCAGCCAGTGGGCAGGTGACGGTCGGGGGAGGGACGACGTTGGCGGCGCTTCAGGCGGCGGCGCGCGCGGCCGGTCAGGACGCCGGCCTCGACTTCGGCGCGCGGGACTCCTGCACGGTCGGCGGCGTGGTCGCCTGCGACGCCGGAGGCGCCCGCGCTCTGCGCCACGGGACGGCGCGCGCCCGTGTCGCCGGGCTCGAGGCGGTGCTGGCGAGCGGCGCGGTGATCTCGCGCCTCACCGGTCTGACCAAGGACAACGCCGGTTATGACCTCCCCGCGCTGCTCGTCGGCTCAGAGGGAACGCTCGGCATCGTCACCCAGGTGCGCTGGCGACTGGTGTCGCGGCTGCGCTCGCGGGTTGCCGCGCTCGTTCCGCTGGGCTCCGTGCCGGAGGCCGCCGAGCTGCTTGTGGCTCTGCGCGCCCATGCGCCGTCGCTGGAGAGCTGCGACTTCTTCCTCGACGATGGCCTCCAGCTGGTCCTCGAACACCAGTGCCGTGAGTCACCGCTCTCCGCGCGGGCGCCCGTCTACGTGCTCGCCGAGTGCGCTGCCGACGCGGACCCGACGGAGGAGCTGGCGGCGGCGCTGGAGGGCGCGGGCGTAGAGGATGCGCTCGTCGCCGACGACACGACGAGCCGCGAGGGCCTGTGGCAGCTGCGCGAGGGCCACACCGACGCGATCAACGCCGTTGGCATCCCGCACAAGCTGGACGTCGGCGTCCCCCTCGGCCAGCTCGACCGCTTCCTGGACGCCGTCCCGGACGCGGTCCGCACGGCCGGCGGGAAGCGCGTCATCCTGTTCGGTCACCTCGGCGACGGCAACGTCCACGTCAACGTGCTCGGGTCAGCCCCGGACGACGCCCGGGTCGACGACGCGGTGTTGGAGTTGGCGCTCGCGTGCGGCGGGACGATCAGCGCCGAGCACGGCGTCGGAGTGGAGAAGGCGCACTGGCTGGAGCGGGCCCGCGGGCGGGTCGAGGTGGCGGCGATGCGCTCGGTGAAGGACGCCCTCGATCCCGATCACCTGCTCAATCCCGGCGCTGTCCTCGTCCCGTGACGCCGCCGTGTCCGGCGGGCTCCTGGCGCGCCGGCCCCTCCCGTTTGAGACGAGCGGCGTGGCACCCCCCGGCACGCGATGGTCAAGTGAGCGCGACGCGTTTCACGAGCTCGGGCGTCACCTGGCTGATCGTCGTGACGACCTCACCGGCGAGCGTAACCGCTTCAGCATCGGGCGGATAGTGAAGATTCGGGACGGCAATGACCGGCATGCCCGCGGCCGCGGCGGCCCGGAGGCCGTTGCCGGAATCCTCGACCGCCACGCAGGCATGTGGCTCGAGCCCGCCCAGGCGCCGCACGGTCTCCACGTAGACGTCGGGCGCGGGCTTGCCGCGGGCAACCTCCTCGGAGGAGACCGTGACGGCGAACGCCTCGCTGAGCCCGGCCTGCTCGAGCACCAGGTCGATGATCTGACGGTTCGAGGAGGAGGCGAGGCCGAGCGGCCAGCGACGCGTCATCGTGCGTACGACCTCAACCGCGCCCGGCAGCAGCGGCAGGCGGGCGCGGTAGAGCTCCTCGATCCTCTCGACCACGTCTTGGTTGATCTCCTCCGTGGTGCGTTGGACGCCCAGCTGATCCCGAAGGTAGATCGTCCACTCGCGGGAGCTCATGCCCATCATCGCCGTCGGCGCGTCTTCCCGCCAGCGCCCTCCAGCCGACCGAACGAGCGACTCCTTCGCCCGGTTCCACAGCTGTTCGGAATCGATCAGCACACCGTCGAGATCGAATATCACGGCTTGGGGAGCGATCCCCGGAGGTGTAGCAGCGGTCGCTGACGGCCTTTAGTTGGGCGGGACGTTTGTCACGACGTCCGGATCCGTGTATCGGTGCCGGTGGTCCTTGCACGCGGCCGGGAACGCGAACTGCACGCTGTCGCGGTGGACGTTGTTGTAGCTCGCGAAGATCGTCACCCTGCCACGGGTGCCGACGCGACA
The DNA here is from genome assembly GCA_963731395.1 of uncultured Solirubrobacteraceae bacterium. Lineage (GTDB taxonomy): Bacteria > Actinomycetota > Thermoleophilia > Solirubrobacterales > Solirubrobacteraceae > Palsa-465. Next base: position 152,342 of record CAVSVH010000010.1, on the reverse strand, counting down.
CGCTGGGTCAGTCGTGCTCTGGACGCGCACATTGATCGTCATGATGTTCCCGGGGACGCCGAACATCACGGCGTGATGCGAGGCGTACACGAGCCGATGGCCGACCGTGAGGACGATCTGGCGATCCGGTGCATTGGCGACCCGGTCGACTTGGCACATGATGCCCGAGGCGGTTTGCGCCGACAGGTTGACGGTGCCGTGCCCCCGGGCGTAGCTCCCCGTCGCTCCCGTGATCGGCTGCCCGGCCCGAAACCCCCACGCCTCGCGCTGAACGTTGACGATCGGGATCGCGCCGCAGTAGGCGACCGGACGTGACGCAGATGCCGCGTTGACACCGACCGCGGTCGCGATCATGGTGATCGCAGCCCCGGCCCCGCCAAGACCCCACTGCCGCCACGCCTTCGGCATCCGCCGATGATACGCCCCGCACAGCCGCCGGGCTCACCGCTTAGAAAGCGGGGGACCTCGGGATCAGCGTGGCTGATCTCTGCGTGTCAATCGGTCCCAGTTGCCGTGGGCGATCATGTCCTTCGCCGCCGGATCGAGCGTCGACTCCTCCAGAAACGTACGGGCCCCGCCGTCGCCGGCGTGCCGGTACGGGTAGTCGGTCGCGTACATCACGCGCTCGATGCCGACGACGTCGATCGTCCACTGCAGGTAACGGTGACTGGGTATCCCGCTGCCGGTGTAATAGACGTTCTCCCGGAAGTACTGATCCACCGGCCGCTCGAGGCCGAAACCGACTCGGTCCAGCGCGCCGATTCGCTCCAGATAGAACAGCACCACCTCGCCCCAGTGGCCGACGATCACCTGCAGGTCTGGATGCTGATCGAACGTCCCCGACAGGATGAGTCTCAGGAGCTGGATCCCGGTCTCGTAGTGCCAGCCCAGACCGAAGCCCGCAAAGAACGCGTCGAGCTGATCGCCGAACCCCGAGTAGTAGGCGTCTCGGACCGGCATCACCGGCAGCCGGGGGTGAATGTAGATCGGGACCCCCAGATCGGCGGCGGTCGCGTAGATCTCAGCGAAGTCGGGATCATCGACGTTACGGTCGCCGGTGCGCCCGCACAGCATGGCCCCCTTCAGACCGAGCCGGTTCACGGCGCGTCGCAGTTCCTCGGCCGCTGCGGACGGGTCCGGTGTCGGCAGCGCCGCGAACCCCTCAAAGCGGTCAGGTCGGTCCGACACGACGGCCGCGATCGCATCGTTGACCTCGCGGGCGATCGCCTCCGCCTTCGCGGGCGCGAGAGTCTGCGCCGAGGGCTGTGTCAGCGACAACACCTGAACGTCGACTCCTGCGTCGTCCATATCACCGAGGCGCCTCTCGCCGACGTCGAGCAGACGCTGGATGATCACGCCCCCTCCGGGATCTGTCGTTCCGTCCTCGGAAGCGGTCGGCGCCGCGGCCCACGCCTCCAGCGCATTTCGGGTTACCAGATGCTCTTCGAGCGCGACGATCTTCATGTCTTGACGCATCCTGATCTCGAACGGTTGAGGGTGCGGACGGTAAAGGACTCCGTGTCGGGCCGACGGCACGACCCAGGGCAGTCATTTCAGCGGCGCGACCTCCGCGCTGGCTTCGTCGGGGATCCGGTTCTTCACCGCCGGCTTGCCCTTCGGGTTTGGCGCGATTGTGGGGGTATACGCGTGGAGAGCTTCCCGGCAAGGCTGCGGACCGCCGGTGCCTCGACGATGGTGACCGCCGACCTGTTTGCCAACCTGCCCACCTCCTTCGTGTTCATCATGGCCCTGGCGCCCATCGGGGCGGTCGTCATCGACGGGCATCCGCCGGGGATCTCGCCGCGGCTGGGAGCGGAGGTCTCGCGGTACGAAGCGGCAATCGCTGCGTGGCGCGTCGTCGGGATCGACGACGCCGAGCTCGAGGCGTGGCTGAGAGTCGATGCGGCTGCGTAGCGAGCGGATCGTGACGTCCTCCGGGACGATCGCCGGCGAGCTGTTGCTGCGCGACGGAGTGATTTGGTCAATCGAACCGGCGAGGCCGGATGGCGAGGGCCGGGAGCCGATCGACGTCGATGCGGCGTGGATCGTTCCCGGCTACATCGATACCCATGTCCACGGCGGAGGCGGTGCCCAATGCAACACCGCCGATCCCGACGAGATCGCCGCCGTCGCCAGCTTCCACGCCGCCCATGGAACGACCGCGCTGCTGGCCACAACCGTCGCAGCCCCAGTCGACGAGCTTGTCCTGGCGTTGCAGGCGATCGCGCGTGCGGGCGAGCACGACCGCCCCGGAGAGGCGGCGGTCCTCGGGGCCCACCTCGAAGGCCCCTTCCTGAGCAAGCTGCGGCCGGGGGCGATGGACGCCGATGCCTTCATCGACCCTGATGCGCAGATCGTCGAGCGTCTCCTTCGCGCCGGCGCAGGCGCGGTGCAGTGGATGACGGTCGCGCCCGAGCTGACCGGCGGGCTCGATCTCGTGCGCACGCTCGCAACCCGGGGCGTCGTCGCGTCGATCGGCCACACCGACGCGACGTACGATCAAACCGTCGAGGCGGTCAGCGCGGGAGTCCGGGCCGCCACTCACGTCTTCAACGCGATGCCCCCGCTGCACCATCGCGAGCCGGGCGCGCTCGGCGCGGTGCTCGACCTACCGGAGATCAGCGCCGAGCTGATCTGTGACGGCGTTCACGTGTCACCGGCCGCGCTGCGGCTTGTCCGTCGCGTCAAGGGGGATGAGCGGGTGCGTCTCGTCACCGACGCGATCCAGGCAGCGGGCATGCCCGACGGCGACTACCGGCTCGGCGCCGCGGAGGTCACGGTGACCGACGGGCGCGCCACCCTCCGGGAGGGCGGCTCGATCGCCGGCAGCACGCTGACGATGCAAGACGCGGTGCGCAACGCCGTGCATCTCCTCGGGGCGGCGGTCGAGGAAGCGATCGTCCTCGCCTGCACGAACCCCGCGCGGATGCTCGGCCTGGAGCGGCGCAAGGGCGCGATCGCCGTCGGCCTGGACGCCGACCTCGCGCTGCTCGACGAGGACCTCCGGGTCCGTGGAACGCTGGTGGGCGGCCGGTGGGTCAGCCGCCCGCCGCCGCCGGGTCGGGACGCACGATGACCGTGTCGGCGATCGGAATGACCTCATCCATCGGTAGCTCAGCGCGCTTGGCGTGGGTGCGCAGCGCCTCGGGGCTGGAGGCCTCGTAGATGCACACGGTCCCGACCGTCCCGGCGCCCTCGTCGAGCACATAGCTGCGGATCCAGCGCACGTCGTCGGGCATCTCCTCGTCGCCGACCTGGCTCGAGCGGCCGGCGGCCTCGTTGAGCTCGTCGGCCGAACGCCAGCCGTTGCGCCGCAGGATTGCGTAAAGCTCCATCCGCTCCCTCCCTCATCAGTCGAAGAACCAAAAAGCCGTTCCTTCAGGTCACTGTCAGGACACATACCCGAACTCCACCCGTCTTGGACAGGGCGCGGGTTCCGGCGCCTGCGACCCGTGAAGGGTGGGACGCTCAGGCCGAGCCGGTTGCGCCGGGTAGGAAGTCGATCAGCAGCCGGTTGAGCTCATCGGGCGCCTCGAGTTGCATCCAATGCCCGGCCCCGTCGATCCGCTCATACCGCCACGGGCCCGACACCCGTCCGGCGGAGCCGGTCATCTGGGCCTCGGTGAGCGCGAAGTCACCGGAGCTCCACACGCCCATCGTCGGGACCTGGATCGGCGGCAGCTCCAGGCGGGACGCAAGCCACGACTCCGGCGGGGCGTTGGCCCGGTAGTAGTTCAGCCCGGGCGTCAGGGATCCCGTCCGGTCCAGATCGGCGATCACCGCATCGGCGTCGGGGTGGCGCGACCATCGGTGGAAGTTCGCCCAACCATCGTCGGAGAGCCACCGCTCGGCCACCCCCGGAAACTGGAACAGCAGCATGTACCACGACTTCTCGTGCTGCGCCAGATCGTGGGCGCGAAACGCGGCCGGATGTCCCACCGACATGGCGACGAGATGGTCCACCCGGTCGCCCGCAAACGTCGCCATCGCCCACGCCACAGCTGAGCCCCAGTCGTGGCCGACCAGATGGGCGCGCTCGGCGCCGGCGTCGCTCATCACCGCCAGCACGTCGCCGACGAGCAGGCGCATCGCATACGCGTCCACCCCGTCCGGCTTGTCCGATTCCCCGTAGCCGCGCATGTCCGGGACGATCACCTTGTAGCCGGCTTGCGCCAGTGCCGGAACCTGATGGCGCCACAGCCGGCCCGAATCGGGAAAGCCGTGGACCAGGACAACCGGTCGCCCGGCGCCGGTCACCTCATACTCGATCCCAACCCCACCGACATCGACGCGCATCCGCGCTCACCGTAGCGGACTCGGGCGCTTCCCGATGACGGTCACGCGTATCCCGGCGAACGTCTTTGCTCGGACCGGGGAAGTGGAGACCGCCGATGATGATGACTAGCTTTGCCGGCCACTCCGCGATGACTGATAACACGAAACCGAGCCCGGGCACGGGCAGGTCCGAACGCTCCAGGCGATCGTGGGCTGAGCCTGAGTCCTCGCGGGCGGAGTAGACGGAATGGCAAACTCGCAGGTCACTCCGGCGACCATCTATCGGGCGGTGCTGCTGGCGTTTGGGCTCGTCGTCGCCGGTTTGATCTTCAAGCAGCTCGCGACGTTGGTCATCGCGGTGCTCGTGGTGGTGGTGATCGCGCTGCCACTGTCGGCATTCGCGACCGCGCTGCAGCGGCTGGGGATCCCGAGAGCGGTCGGCGCCGTGCTCGGTCTGCTCCTCGGGCTGAGTGCGCTGGCGGGACTGGTGATCCTGATCGTCCCGATCTTCAACCGCGAGATCAACCAGTTCACGTACTCGCTGCCGGGCATCGTCGACGCCCTGCGACATCGACTCGGCCGCCTCACCGGCACCTCGCCGAGCCACGTCGGACAGCAGCTCCAGCACTTCGTCGATGCCTACACCCAGCATCCGTCAAAGCTGCTCGGACCGCTGGAATCGGTGGGCGCCAGCGTCGTCGCGCTGCTCGCCGGCGTCATCGTCGTGCTCCTCACGGCGCTCTACACCGCGATCCACCCGGAGCCGCTCGCCAGCGGTTTGGTGCGGATCGCGCCGCCGCCCCGGCGACCGCAGGCGGAGCGCATTCTGTCCCGCCTGCGGGTCGCCTACCTGGCCTGGCTGCGGGGGCTTGTCCTCGGGATGCTCGTGCTCGGCGTCATCACGTATGCCGGCCTGCGCGTCGTCGGGCTCGGGTTCGCCGCGTTCTTCGCGATGTTCACCGCCATCGCGATGATCATCCCCTACTTCGGCGCGCTCGTCAGCTCGATCCCGCCGATCATCTACGCCGTGACCATCTCGCCCGGCAAGGCGGTGATCGTCGCGGTGATCTACATCGTCGCCCATCAGGTGGAGAGCAACATCATCCAGCCGCTGGTCGTGGCGCGCAACGTCGAGCTGCATCCAGCGGTCGTCGCCGTCGGGGTGGTGGCGGTCGATCAGCTCCTCGGCCTTGTCGGCCTCATCATCGCCGTCCCGATCCTGGCCACGATCAAGATCCTCGTGGAGGAGCTGTGGATCAAGCCCAAGGAACACACCGACCGCGCCTTCACCGGCGATCTCATGAGCTCGCCGATGACGGACGTCGTCTCGGTCGCCGGTGGCCCGGCGCAGCCAAAGGTGGGGGCATCCGGCGATGGCTGAGCGTGTCGCGCGCCGATCCCGCCGACGAGCCGCGTTCACTCGTAGCCGGTGAACGGCTCGGTCTCGAAGCGGGTGCCTTCGTCGCGATCCTTGAACACATGGGTGATGCGCACCGCCGGGGGGACCTGCTCGACCCGGGTCTCGACCAGCTCGAGGTCGGGGTTGTCGCCGACGCCGAGGGCATTGAGCCGCTCAGCCTCCGCCCTGCAGACGTCGCCGGGCGTGGGATTGCTCTCAGGGTAAGCGTCGGTGTGATGCTGGACGAGGGCCTGCCAGTGCGCGTCACCCGACCTTTCGATCGACTCTCGAACCTGTTGACGGTTGAGTGCCATGGTGTTCAGCCTCCTCTTCACGTGCCGCGATCAGGTCGACTGGCGCCAAGGCTACCCGCCCGTCCGGGCCCCACGCCCGACATGTCATGCTCCTGCGCATGGTGATCGTGCGACGGCGATCAGCGCCCGCGCCGGGCTCGCCTACGGGTCTCTGAATGGCGGTGAAGGCGTGCTTGAACGGTGGACGCACCCGCAGCGAGCACCCTGCGGTCCCGCAGACCCCGAGCGAGCTGGCCGCCGACGCGATCGCGGTTGCACGCGTGGGCGCGTTTGCCGTGCACGTCCATCCTCGCACGGCTGGCGGTGCCCAGACGATGAACGCCGCGGCATGCGATGCCGCGGTCGGAGCGATCCGGGCTGCGGTTCCCGGCATACCGGTCGGACTCTCGACGAGCGAGGCGATCACGCGCGACCCGTTTGCCCGCGCCGCCGCGCTGAAGACCTGGCGGCACCCGCCGGACTTCGTTTCGGTGAATCTCTCAGAGCTCGGCTGGGCGGGGATCGCTCGCGCCGCGGTGCACGCCGGCATCGGGGTCGAGGCCGGGCTCGCCACACCGGCTGACGCCGAGGAACTCGCGCGGAGCCCGTTCGCTCATCAGCTCGTCCGGGCGCTGGTGGAGGTCGACGGCGGCGCCAACGAAGCCCGCGCCGTCGCCCAGCTCGTCCCCGATGGCGTGCCGCAGCTCTGGCACGGCTACGGCCACCGGACGTGGGAGGTCGTGGCCGCCGCGGCGGCGGCCGGACACGACGTTCGCGTGGGACTCGAGGACGTGCTGACGCTTCCCGATGGCGATGCTGCCGCAAGCAACGCCGAGCTCGTCGCTGCCGCGGCAGCGCTCATCGGCGCTGCGCAATAGCCTGATGATCCCTTGGTTATCGGGACGAGCATGAGCGAGGGAGCCAGCCGGGTCGTCGGGCCAACTAGCCTCAAAGATATGGCCAAGACATGGATCCTGGACACGGAAACCAAGGGCACGGGCGCCCACATGGTGCCCCTCGACCGCGTCACTCGACGACCCTCGACGACGGAGCCGGTGTTCGTGCCACGCGAGCCCACTCGTCCCCCGGAACCCGAGGCGCCGATGCCCAGAGCGCCGCGCACGTTCAAGATCGTTGACGTGATGACACGACGAACGCTTGCCGAGGGCGTCGGCGCACGAGCCGCGGTCGACAGGCTGGCAGATGTCCGGAGCATCGTTGATGTGAACGTCTACGCGTGGGACGAGAGTCGCGCCGGCTGGCGTCTGCTGACGTTCTCGGATCGGCGGGCGCTGTGGGAGCTCGCTCACTCCTGAGGGGCTGCGAACGCGGGCTGACGTCGAATCGCTCGCTGCCGAACTCTCTCCGCGTCAGGGGCGCCCCGGGTCCCCACGCCAAAGGATGCGCCGGCCGCGCCCGAGGTGAGGGCGGTCCGCGACTTCACCGACCTGGGAGCGCCCGATATCACGCCTCGACCCGGACGTTTCGGTGCAAGCACCGGGCCTCTCGAGCAAGCATGTCCCGCTGGTCCCGGCTTGCGGGCGCAGCGGTGCGAGCACCTCGGAAGTCGTGACTGCTTGCACCGAATCGCCCGCTCGCGAGCACTCGAGACGTGTGCGCCGGAGACGGGCTCGCTGACCTGCCGCCCGCCTCAGTCGCCGAGCGGTTGGCCGCTGATCCAGTAGCGCACGAGACCGACGGGCAGCCACAGCACCGGCCATGACAAGAGCACGAACGCGATCCCGTAGACCAGCAACACCGAGATTTCCCGGGAGCGATCACGGCGAGACACCGCGAGCAGGATCACCATCGTGATCCCGGCACCGATCGCGAGGCCCCACAGGCCCAAGCCGGCGAGCGCCAAGGCCCACCCGATGAGGCCACCGACGAGCGCCGAGAACAGGGGGACCGGCCACGGGCGCAACCGCGCTTCGGGCTGCAGATCCGGCCAGCGGCTCACCGTGGGCATGATGAAGGTGCCATTGCCGTGCGACGCTCCAGCGACGCGATCCTCAGGAGGCAGCGCCCGCGGCGACGTGCTTCACCGGTGAGTCGATGATGGTGATCACGTCCTGGCGAAAGTCGGTACGGAACGACTTGAGTCGCTCGCCGCCGGCGGAGTACCACGTGGTCGTCAGCACCGCCACCCGCTCGCCGGTCTCAGGCGATCGGAATCGCAGCCGGATCGGGGTGAGAAAGAAGTTGTCGGCGACGGCTGCCCGGACGGTGGCGCCGCCGCGGACAGCCACCGTCACCGAGGCGACGCCATCGGGAACCACTGCGAAGGCACGCACTGCGGGTTGCCGCGACTGGCCGATCGAGATCTGCAACTCGCCGCGACCGATCCCGCTGACGCTGAACGGAAGCACGCCACCGCCGAGCGCCTGTCTGCCGGCGATGGCCAGCCCCACCGAGCCGGCACCCTGTGCGCGGTCCTCGTCTCGCATGCGGCGTCGGGCGCGAAGGGACAACGCATTGCGGCACACTCTGGGAAGCCGGTCGACAAACCGACCCGGGAACAGGACGAACCGGCTTGCGCCATACGCGGCCACCTGGCGGGCATCAGCAGCCCAGATCCCCGAGTAGAGCCCGCTCCTGCGGGCGACCGCCGGAAGACGGTCCGCGGCAGTGGCAGGTCGGCGGAGCACGCCGAGCAGCGCCGTATCGGCGATCGGCGGTGGCGACGACAGCAGCGCCGCGCGCAACGGACGCTGTCGGAGGACGGCGCGGTCACACGGGGTCGGCCTGCCCGGAGCGGTTGACGCTGATCCCGGCGACGCCCATACGCCGATAGCGATCAACACCGACAAGCTCGCCGGCATCGTCCACAGGCGTCCTGGAAGCCGCGTCATCCCACACCTCTCGGCCATACCGTACCCGTCCTCCGGCTTCTCATCCGGCCTCGCGGTACGACCTCCCGGCGCCGGCGACCGATGAGATTTGGGTTGCGCTTCGGTCAGCACTGGTGAACCGCGGCCAGTCAGGAGATCGCCCATGACCGTTCACGCCCCAACCGAAGCCCCGCCCACGACCGACGAGCGACGGCGGTGGCTCGCGCTGTACGTCCTGTGCGCGGGGATGCTGATGATCGTGCTCGACGTGACGGTGGTGAACGTGGCGCTGCCGTCGATCCAGAGCGACCTTGGCTTCTCCGGATCGAGCCTGGCCTGGGTGGTCAATGCGTACCTGATCTCGTTTGGGGGCCTGCTGCTCCTGGCGGGCCGGTTTGGCGACCTCCTCGGCCGTCGCCGGATGTTCCTCGCCGGGCTGGTGGTGTTCACGTCGGCGTCACTGGTCTGCGGGCTCGCCGACTCCCAGGAGGCGCTGATCGGCGCTCGCTTCGTCCAGGGTCTGGGCGGCGCGATGACGTCGGCGGTGATCCTCGGGATGATCGTGACGATGTTCCCCGAGCCGCGCGAGCAGGCGAAGGCGATCGGCGTGTATGGCTTTGTCGCCTCCGCCGGCGGCTCGATCGGACTGCTCGCCGGCGGCGTGCTGACCCAGGCGATCGACTGGCACTGGATCTTCTTCATCAACGTCCCGATCGGCATCATCACGGCGGCACTCGCTCTGCGGTTGCTCGAGCCGGGCAAGGGGATCGGCTTGGGCCAGGGCGCCGATGTCCCTGGTGCACTCCTGCTCGTCGCGTCGCTGATGCTCGGCGTCTACACGATCGTCGTCCCGGCGGCGCAGCACGGCTGGGGGGCGGGAGAGACGCTGGGCCTCGGCGCGGCGTCGCTGGCCCTTCTCGGCGGGTTCCTCGTTCGCGAGGCCACCGCGGCACGGCCGCTGATCCCGCTCCGGGTGTTCCGCTCCCGGGATCTGGCCGGCGCCAACGTGATCCAGGCGCTGCTGGTGGCAGGCATGTTCGGCATGTTCTTCCTCGGCGCGCTCTATCTGCAGCGGGTGTTGCACTACGACGCGCTCCAGATCGGCCTCGCGTTCCTGCCCACGACGCTCGTCATGGGCACCATGTCGCTGCGCTACTCCGAGCGGCTGGTGATGCGGTTCGGTCCGCGCCGGGTGCTCATCGCCGGTATGTCGCTCGGCGCGCTCGGCCTGGCGTGGTTTGCCCGCGTGCCGGTGCACGACGCCTACGTGGTGCACGTCCTCCCGGCGCTCGTCGTCCTCGGGCTGGGCATCGGCGGCTCGTTCCCGGCGCTGATGGCGCTGGCGATGACCGGGGCCGGACCAGAGGACGCCGGTCTGGCCTCCGGGCTTGTCAACACCACCGCGCAGGTGGGTGGAGCGTTGGGGTTGGCGGTTCTGGCGACGGTGGCCTCCACCCACAGCCACGGCCTGACCCGCACCGGCACCTCGGCCGCGTCGGCGCTGACGTCGGGCTACCACGTCGCGTTCTGGATCGCCGCCGGGCTGGTGGTGGCGGCGATCGCGCTGGCGGTGTTCGTGATCGAGGGAGCGGGAACGCTCGCCCCCCCGGAGGTCTCCGCGCGGCAGCCGGACCACGGGGACGACGTTCCGGCCGGCCTGTACACCGAGGTGGCTTGAGGACAACTCGGCGGCGCGGGGGCGGCCTGCGATGGGCGTTCCCGGCCCGGCGGTGGAGCTGGCGATCCGCGGGCCGCTCGCCCGTTCGGACCTCCCCGGCCTCTATCGCCGGGCCTGCGCGTTGCTCGACCAGGGGCGCCACGGGGTGCTGATCTGCGACGTCAGCGCCGTTCCCGTGGACGCGATGGCGCTCGCGGCGTTGGCCCGGCTGGCGCTGGGAGCCCGCCGGCACGCGTGTCGGGTGCAGCTGCGAGGCTCCACCGCGGAGCTCGACGCGCTGATCGGTCTCGCCGGGCTGGAGGAGACGTTCAGCCTGCGAACGTGAGCGGCAGACCGAACCGCGGAAACAGCGTCTCGGTGTTGAGGAAGAAGGTGAGCTGCCCGATCCGTCCGCCCTCGATCGCGATCACGATGAGCGCCCATGGCTCGTATCCTGCCCCCGACTCGGCTGGCTTGTACTGGCCGAACGCCGGCAGGCCGTTGGCCGACACGGTGGGGATCACGCGCGAGCCGCGGCAGCCGTTGCCCGGCCCGACCCACCACGTGAAGATGTCGTCGCGGCCGGACAGCCACAGGTCATACGGTGGCATCGACATGGTGGCGTCCTCGTGGATCAGGGAGCTGAGCGCGTCCATGTCGTAGCGCTCGAAGGCCTCGACGTATCGGGCGAGCAACGCCTGGTCGGAGGCGTCGAGGTCGGCCGCGTCCGTGGCGCCGGCGTCTGTCCCGGCGGCGAGCGTGCTCCGGGCCCGCTGCAGCGCGCTGTTGATCGACGCGGTGCTCGTCTCCAGCAGCTCGGCCGCCTCCGCAGCCTTCCAGTGCAAAACCTCGCACAGGATCAAAGCGGCGCGCTGGCGGGCCGGGAGTTGCTGCAGGGCGGCCACGAACGCGAGGCGGATGCTCTCGCTGCGAACCGCCGCCTCGGCCGGATCCGGATCAGTCGAGACGAGCGTGTCGGGGATCGGTTCGATCCACGTGTCGTCGGGCAGCACGTTGGCGTTGGCGAGCTCGGCAGCCTTGGCCGGGCCGAGGTCCATCGGCATGGCGCGTCGCTTGCGGCCATCGAGGTGGTCGAGGCAGACATTGGTGGCGATGCGGTACAGCCACGATTTCACCGACGAGCGGCCTTCGAAGCGATCTCGGCTCCGCCACGCGCGGAGGATCGTGTCCTGCACGGCGTCCTCGGCTTCCGACGGGGACCCGAGCATCCGGTAGCAGTAGCCGGTCAGGGCGGGGCGGTACTGCTCGATCTCGGAGGCCGTCAATGCGACGGCGGGGGAACTCGACATGGGTTGCATCGTACGGCGCATGCGGACACGACGCCAGGGCCACGGAGGGACACGAGCGCGATGAGTTTTGACCGCTGGGGCGGTCTCGGTGGTGTACCCCAACTCCAGGAGGTTGTCGTGATCAAGACGCGCATCAGCAAGATCGGGACGGTCTGCATCCCCACCGCTGATCAGGAGCGCGCCCTCGCGTTCTATGTCGACACGCTCGGCTTCGAGAAGCGCGTCGACCTGCCCTTCGGCGACAAGTACCGCTGGGTCGAGGTCGCGCCGGCCGATGCGGAAACGACGATCGCGGTCGCGCCGCCGCCGCCGGGTCAGCCCGTCGGGAACATGCAGACCGGTATCGCGCTCCAGACCGATGACGTCGACGCCGAGCACGCCGACATGAAGGCCGCCGGCGTTGACGTCGACGAGGAGGTCAGCCGCATGGGTGATCCCGTCCCGCCGATGTTCTGGTTCCGCGATCCCGATGGCAACACGCTGATGGTCGTCCAAGCGAGCTGAGGCGCCTGGCGGCCGGAAGGATCGCCGCCGCGTCCGCCGCTCACGTGTCCTGCGCGCGCGGCGGGTCGCGGCTGGTGATGCGCAGGTAGTACCCGCCCGGGTCAAGGATGCGGAAGTCGGTCAAGCCCCACGGACGATCCATGAGATCTTCGTCGAGGGGCCAGCCCGCGGCGACGATCCGGTTGCGCTCGGCGACCACGTCGTCGACCTCGAGCACGAGTTCCGCGCCGGCGGGCGGCCGCCGTGCCGCGGCCGAGGCGGCGACCGCGCGTCTCGCCGCGCCGATCTGGACGGCTCCGCGCCTCAGTGAGACGTATGGCCGTGGAGCGTCGCGCTCGTCCTTGGCGACCGTGAAGAGCAGGACGCGCGTATAGAAGTCAACCGCCGCGTCGAGGTCTGCTGGAAACGTCTCGCACCGCAGCGTCATCTCCATCGGGACATGTTGTCAGCGCGGATCCGTCGCGGCGGGTTCGGCTCGGAGTACAACGGTGGCAAGATGGGCCGCGGTGGGTTCGGTGCAGATAACCGACGAGGCGCTCGCGCCCGCGGAGGGCCGGTCGCGGCCGGTCGCCCACTTCACCGCGCGCCGCGGGTGGGTCAACGACCCGTACGGTGTGCAGTGGGACGGGACCCGTTATCACATGTGGTACCAAACGGTGCCCGAGGCGACGGACTGGTCGCCCGCGTGCGCCTGGGGCCACGCCGTTTCCGCGGACCTTGTGGGGTGGGAGGAGCGCGGCCTGGCCCTCGTCCCGCAGCCACACGAGGCGGGGTGTTGGTCGGGCTGTGTCGTCTCGGACACAATGGGCGCCCGGCGCGCGTTCTACACCCGCGTCCAGCTCGACGATCTGGAGGCGGGCAGCATCGCCGTCGCGAGAGGCGACGAGTCGGGTGCAATGACCTCGGGCGTGGACGACGTCGTCGTCCCGGGACCCCCGGATGACATCCCGATCACCGCGTTTCGCGACCCGTATGTGTGGCGCGAGCGGGACGGTTGGACGATGATCGTCGGCGCCGGCACAGCCGATGGCGACGGCGCCGTATTGCAGTACCGCTCCACGGATCTGGATCGCTGGCGATATACAGGCGTGTTGTGCCGCGGACGGGTCGCCACTGCCGACGACGTGAGCTGGCAGGTCTGGGAGTGCCCCCAGCTGATCGACATCGACGGGGTCTGGCTGCTCGTCGTCTCGGTGCAATGTGACGGCCGAGCCGACCAGGTGGCCGCGGCGACCGGCGGCTACGACGGCGCCCGGTTCGTGCCACGACGCTGGCAGCGACTTGCGTTCGGCACCGCCCCGTACGCGACCAGCGTGTTTCGTGACCGCGACGGGCGCCCCTGCATGATCTCGTGGCTCCAGGAGGACCTCGGGCCGGTGTCCGCCGCGCGTGGTTGGGCTGGAGCGCAATCACTGGTGTCAGAGCTGGCCATCGACAACACCGGAAGGGTCATTGCCGCGCCGCACCCGAACCTGACCACGAGCACGCTGCTCGCGAACAGAACGCCGCCGGCAGGGCCCTGCGTCCACGATCTGCGGTCGTCGGCTTCAGGCCTCGCGACACATCTGACAGTGAGCACCGACGACGCCCCGGTGATCGAGGTTCGCCAGGGACAACGACGCGTCGGACGTGTCACCCGCTCCCGCAGTCATCCTGAACTGCAGATCGAGCGTCTGGGCCGCTCGCTCGAGGTCATCCCCTGTCCTGATGGGCCCGGCGTGGTCGACGTCTTCATCGACGCCGACATCCTCGAGATCTTCACCGGTGGCCGCTACGGGGCATGGCGGCTGCCGTCGATCGTCTCACCCCGAGGTCCGAGCCCGTCGCATCGCATCGGTTGCCGGTGAAGGTCGAGCCACGGGTTCGCAGCCGCGCGCCGTTGCGTTGTTGGTGATGTTCCCCGTCGCCACGACGAGCAGTTGCCGCGGCGACTACGCGAGCAGGTGACCGTCGCGGAAATCCTGATCCTTCGTCACCACAACGCGGCCATCGGTGTCCGCGACCTGCGCGATCTGGCTGTCAGATGACCGGTTCCGTCGGGCAGCGCGATCGTGTGCACCGCGTCGTGACCCGCTCGGTTCAGGAGGTCAGCGAGGCGGGCCGGAAGCTGCGCGTCGACGAGGAACTTCACGCGGCGGACAGCGGCACGACCGTTCAGAGCAAAAGCCACCGAAAATCCGGCCTTTGATCATGGGCACGGCTGGGCTCGAACCAGCGACCTCTCGCGTGTGAAGCGAGCGCTCTCCCACTGAGCTACGCGCCCGGAAGATCGCCGATTCTACGCGGAGCGCGACCGAGCGTCGGCGGAGGCGGTCAGAGTCTGACGACGTCTGCGGTCTTCAGGCTGCGGGTCGCTCCGCGGAGGTCGACGAACAGCTGGGATGACTCGACCAGGGCGAGGTGGTCGACCTGGGGATGGGCGGTGACGAGGACGACGGCGTCGGCTTCGACGATCTCGCCGACGGGGGAGCTCTGGAGACCGAGCTCGGGCAGGGCGGGCACGAACGGGTCGTGGTAGGAGAGCACGGCGTCGCGCTGCGCGAGCAGCTCCATGATCCGCAGCGCCGGGGACTCGCGGGTATCGCCGACGCCGCCCTTGTAGCTGACGCCGAGGATCGCGATCCGCGAGCCCTTGACCGGCTTCTCGGCGTCGTTGAGGGCGCGCTCGATCCGCTCGACGCAGTAGTAGGGCATCTGCTGGTTGAGCTTGCCGGCGAGCTCGATGAACTCGGTCGACATGTGGAACTCGCGGGCGCGCCACGCCAGGTAGAAGGGATCCACGGGAAGACAATGGCCGCCCATGCCCGGCCCCGGCTCGAATGGCATGAATCCGTAGGGCTTGGTGGCGGCGGCGTCGACGACCTCCCAGATGTCGATTCCCATCCGGTCGGCGAGGATCGCCAGCTCGTTGACGAGCGCGATGTTGACCGAGCGAAAGATGTTCTCCAGCAGCTTCGCCATCTCCGCGGCCTCCGGGGTCGACACCCGGACGATCTCGTCGCAGACGACGCCGTAGACGGCGGCCGCCCGCTCGGTGCACTCGGGCGTGATCCCGCCGACGAGCTTGGGCGTGTTGCGCAGCGTGTAGTCGGTGCGGCCGGGATCGACGCGCTCGGGGGAGAAGGCGAGGTTGATCTCGTGCCCCGCCCGCAGGCCCCGAGCCTCGAACAGCGGGAGCACCTGCTCGCGGGTGGTGCCCGGGTAGGTCGTCGACTCGAGCACGACGAGCTGACCCGGCTGGAGGACCTCGGCGAGCGCTCGGGTCGCCGCGAGCAGCGGGGTCAGGTCCGGCTCGCGGTTGGGCGTCAGCGGCGTCGGCACGCAGACGAGGACGGAGTCGGCGTGGCTCAGGGCGCCGTAGTCGGTGTGGGCCTCGATCCGGTGGCACACCGCCCGCAGCCGCTCGGAGGGGATGTCCTGGACGTAGCTCTCGCCGGCGGTGATCGCCGCCACCTTGTGGTCGTCGATGTCGACGGCGATGACGTCCTCTCCGGCCTCGGCGAACTGCACCGCCAACGGCAGACCCACGTATCCCAGTCCGATCACGCCGATGACCATGGTGGCGTCGAACATATCGAACGGGTAGGATTGGTCTCGGACCGTGCTAGGCGGGGTGCTAGCGGTGCCCTGTACCCGTAATCCGCTCTAGCGGGGCTGAATTCCCTCTCGAGGGGCTCCAGGCCCGGGGTCAGCGCCCTGTGTGAGGCGGTGATGGTCAGGTCCCGTTGCGATGGAGGCCTGTGAACCAGGTCAGGTCCGGAAGGAAGCAGCCTTAAGCGGTTACCTCCAGGCGCGACGGGAGTGCCGGGCCGGAGTCATCACTCAGCGGCAGCGCCTTGGGTACGGCATCGACAGAGGGTGCACGGTCCACTCTTGCGCCCGGGGGTCGGCGAGGGCGCCGCTGCCGCCAGACGGCCATCTAGACTCGAAGCATCGTGTCGACCGGCCCCTCTCTCTACCGTCGCCATCGCCCGCGCACGTTCGCCGACGTCGTCGGCCAGGAGCAGGTGGTGCGCACCCTCGCCAATGCGGTCACGCGGGGCAAGGTCCATCACGCGTACCTGTTCGTCGGCTCGCGTGGCACCGGCAAGACGAGCACCGCGAAGATCCTCGCCGCCTGCCTGAACTGCGAGCAGGGGCCGACGATCGAGCCGTGCGGGGTGTGCGAGTCGTGCGTGTCGATCGCCAACGCCACGTCGCTCGACGTGATCGAGATGGACGCGGCGTCCAACAACTCGGTCGATGACATCCGCGACCTGCGCGAGCGCGTCGCCTACGCGCCGGTCTCGGGCCGCCACAAGGTCTACATCCTCGACGAGGCCCACATGCTCTCCCCGCAGGCGTGGAACGCGTTTCTCAAGACGCTCGAGGAGCCACCCCCGCGGACGATCTTCGTGCTCGCCACCACCGAGGCCCAGAAGGTGCTGCCCACCGTCGTCGACCGCTGCCATCGCTTCGACTTCGGGCGCCCGACCGTCGAACGGGTGGCACAGGTCGTCGGGCGGGTCGCCGCCGCCGAGCAGATCGCGATCGAGCCTGGTGCGACGGCGCTCATCGCCCGCCACGCCACCGGGAGCTTCCGCGACGCGCTCGGCACGCTCGAGCAACTCGTCACCTATGCGGGCGACGCCCCGATCACTTCCGCCGACGTGCTCGCCGTCCTCGGCGTCGCCGACGCCGAGCAGCTGTTCGAGGCCGTGGACGCCGTGATCGCCCACGATCCCGCGGCCGCGCTGCACAGCGCGGCGAAGCTGACCGCCTCGGGGCGGGACCCGGGTCAGATCCTGCGCGACCTCGAGATCCACGGGCGTGAGCTGCTGGCGGTCAAGCTGCTGCGGGAGGTGCCCGAGGAGCTGCAAATCACGCCCGAGCGCGACGAGCGGCTGCTCGTCCAGGCCGGCGCGCTGGCCGGCACCGACGTCGTGCGCCTGCTCGATCTCGTCGCGGCGGCGCTCGAGGCGACGGCGAACGGCGCCCAGCCGCGAATCCAGCTCGAGCTGGTGCTGATCAAGGCGACCGCCCCCGAGGTCGATCCGTCGGCCGCGGCGCTGCTGGCGCGGATCGAGCGTCTCGAGGCGGCGCTGGGAGCACGGGGAGCGGCCTCTGAGCCCCCCCGGTCGCGTCTGAGCCGCCGGCAACGCAACTCAAACCGGCCGCGGCTCCTGCCGCGGCCCCCCAAACCGACCCCGCTGCGCCCCCCAGCGGCGCGCCGGAGCTGCAGACCGTCGCCGCCTGCTGGCCTGCGGTGCTCGACGTCGTGCGCCAGGAGAACCAGATGCTCGCCGCGCTGCTCGCCGATGCTCGCCCGGTGGCGCTTGACGACCACGACGTCACGGTGGCGTTTCCCGCGGGCAAGGCGTTTCTCAAGCGCAAGGCCGAGCAGGACGACTACCGGCGGGCGGCCGCGGAAGCGCTGCGCTCGGTGATCGGGACGCCGCTCGTGCTGCGCTACGAGCTGCGCGACGAGGCCGACCTGCCCGAGCCCGCCGCCGGCCTCTCCCAGGAGGAGCTCGTGAAACGATTGGTGGAGGAGTTCGACGCTCAGGACGTGCTCGACGACGACCAGGAGACGACGTAGTCATGCCCCAGCCCAACATGCAGCAGCTGCTCAAGCAGGCCCAGAAGATGCAGGAGGACATGCTCGCCGCACAGGAGTCGCTCAAGGACGAGATCGTCGATGCGTCGGCCGGAGGCGGCATGGTCACGGTCAAGGTGAGCGGCGATCTCGTGATCAAGTCGATCACGATCGATCCCGAGGCGGTCGACCCCGATGACGTCGAGCTCTTGCAGGACATGGTGCTGGCGGCGGTCAACGAGGGCATGCGCGCCGCGCAGGAGCTGGCGGCATCCAAGATGGGCAACATCGCCGGCGGCCTCGGCGGCCCGGGCGGGCTCGGCGGCCTCGGGCTCCCCGGTCTGTAGAGCACCACAGCGTGTACGCACCCCCTGTCCAGCGGCTCATCACCGAGCTGTCGAAGCTGCCGGGCGTCGGCGGTCGCACCGCGCAGCGGCTCGCGTTCCACATCCTGCGTGCCTCCGACGAGGAGGCGTTCGCCCTCGCCGACGCGATCCGGGAGGTCAAGCAGCGGATCGGACTTTGCATAACTTGTTACAACCTTGCCGATGGCCCAACCTGCCGGATCTGCGCCGACGAGCGCCGCGACCCGGAGCTCATCTGCGTCGTCGAGGAGCCGGCGGACGTGATCTCGATCGAGCGCACGCACGAGTTCGCCGGCCGCTACCACGTGCTCGGCGGGGCCCTGTCGCCGATCGACGGCATCGACCCCGAGGACCTGAAGATCGCCGAGCTCTATGAGCGGGCGGAGGATGGGCAGGTGCGCGAGGTCGTGATCGCCACCAACCCGACGACCACCGGGGAGGCGACGGCGCTGCACATCGCGGCCGGCCTGCGGGAGCGCCGCCCGGAGATCTCGGTGACGCGGCTGGCGAGCGGGCTGCCGGTGGGGGCCGATCTGGAGTACGCCGACGAGCTCACGCTGGGACGCGCCCTGTCGGGGCGACGGGCGGTCTGAGGGCGGCGGGCCTCCCGGCCGTCCGCTCCTTATCGTGTACCGCTGATGTCCACCGTGGTCATGAAATTCGGCGGGACGTCGGTCGCCGACGCCGAGCGGATCAAGGGCGCGGCGCGCCGGATCGTCGCCCAGCGCGAGGCCGGCAACCGCGTCGTCGCCGTGCTGTCGGCGCGCGGGAAGACGACCGACGAGCTGATCGCGATGGCCGAGGAGGTCTCGCCGGACCCCGACCGCCGCGAGATGGACATGCTCCTGTCCACCGGCGAGCGGATCTCGTGCGCGCTGTGCGCGATGGCGATCAACGATCTCGGCCACCGCGCGATCTCGCTCACCGGGTCCCAGGCCGGGATCGTGACCGACACGTCCCACACGAAGGCGCGGATCCTCGACGTCCGGGCGCGCCGGATCAGCGAGGCGCTCGCCGAGGACCTGATCGTCCTCGTGGCCGGCTTCCAGGGGGTCTCGACGGCCAGCGACGTCACCACGCTCGGGCGCGGCGGCTCGGACACGACCGCGGTCGCGCTGGCGGCGGCGATCGAGGCCCAGGTGTGCGAGATCTACACCGACGTCGCCGGTGTGTTCAGCGCCGACCCGCGGATCGTCCCCGATGCGCGCAAGCTGTCGCAGGTCAGCTTCGAGGAGATGCTGGAGATGGCGGCATCGGGCGCGAAGGTGCTGCAGCTGCGCTCCGTCGAGTACGCGCGCACTCACGGAGTGAGGATCCACTGCCGATCGAGCTTTGACCCGCGCCCCGGTACCTTTGTGCTCGGAGAGGACGAGACCATGGAACACCCCCTGATCACCGCCGTCACCCACTCGACCGAGGAAGCCCGGATCACGCTGCTCGGCGTCCCCGACCGTCCCGGCGCGGCGGCCGGGATCTTCTCGGCTCTGGCGCGGGCCAACTGCAACGTCGACACGATCATCCAGAACACACCGCTGACCGACGGCCGGGATGCCGAGGTGTCGTTCACGATCAGCACCGACGATCTGCGCGCCGCGCAGGCAGCCCTCGAGCCGGTGCGGGCGGAGCTCGAGCTGACGCGGGTCGACACCGACCGCACGATCGGAAAGGTGTCGATCGTCGGCGCGGGGATGCGCTCGCACCCCGGCGTCGCCGCCAAGGTGTTCGAGACCCTCGCCGAGCACGAGATCAACATCCAGATGATCTCGACGTCGCCGATCAAGATCTCGTGCGTCATCGATGCCGACGACGTGCCCGTCGCCGTCCGCTCCCTGCACGAGGCGTTCGAGCTCGGCGCAGCCGGCATCCAGCAGGAGCGCCCGATCGGTCAGGAGGCGCGATGACCCGGGTTGCGGTCGTCGGAGCCACCGGCGCCGTCGGGCGGGTGATGCTCGAGCTGCTCGCCGAGCGGTCGTTCCCCGCCGACGAGCTCGTCCTGTTCGCCTCGGCCCGCTCCGCGGGCACCGAGATCGACGGCCGTGCGGTGCAGCTGCTCGACGACGCCGCCGACCTCGATGGCTTCGACGTTGCGCTGTTCTCCGCCGGCGCCGGCACCGCGCGGGAATGGGCGCCGCGGTTCGCCGAGCACGGCGCGGTGGTGATCGACAACTCGTCGGCGTTCCGCCGCGACCCGTCGGTCCCGCTCGTCGTCTCCGAGGTCAACCCGCACGCGCTCCGCCGGCACCGCGGCCTGGTCGCCAATCCGAACTGCTCGACGATGCAGCTGATGGTCGCGCTCGCGCCGCTTCACCGCGCGGTCGGCATCGAGCGGCTCGTCGTGTCCACCTACCAGTCGGTGTCGGGGACCGGTCAAAAGGCGATCGACGAGCTCGACGCCCAGGCGCACGCCTCGTTGCACGGGCTGGACATGCCCGACCCCGCGCTCTACCCGGACCACATCGCGTTCAACGTGATCGGCGCCGCCGGGAACTTCGCCGAGGGCGATGACCACACCGACGAAGAGCGCAAGATGATGTTCGAGACGCGCAAGATCCTCGAGGACGAGTCGATCGCGGTCGCGGTCACCTGCGTGCGGGTGCCGGTCCGCGTCGGGCATTCCGAGTCGGTCAACATCCAGACCCGGGAGCCGATCACCGCCGATCGGGCGCGGGAGCTGCTCGCCGACGCGCCCGGGGTGAGCCTCGAGCCGGTGCCGTCGCCGCTGCGCGCCGCCGGCCGCGACGACGTGTTCGTCGGACGCGTCCGCCGCGACGAGTCCCACCCGCGGGCGCTGTGGATGTGGGTGGTGTCCGACAACCTGCGCAAGGGCGCCGCCACCAATGCGGTCCAGATCGCCGAGCTGGTGATCGCCGACCGCGCCGGCTCGGCCGTCGCCTAGGCGTGCGGAGGACCACGCCGTGACCGATCCGCTCTACGCGGTGATGCGGTGCGCGCCGTCGACACGCCGGTTCACCGACGAGCCGGTCGCGCGCGAGGTCCTGGAACGGGTGTTCGACAACGCCCGGTTCGCCCCCAGCGGGGGCAATCGCCAGGGATGGCGCGTGATCGTCGTCACCGATCCCGGGCTCCGGCGGCGCCTGCGCGAGCTCTACCAGGAGCCGTGGGACGCCTACATGGTCAGGACCGGGGGGCGGGCGGCGCTCGATGCCGGCGAGGCGAGCGGCCTCCCGCCCGGGCGCCTGCGGAGCCTCCGCCAAGCCGACGAGTACGCCCGCAGCCTCGACCAGGTGCCGGTCCATCTCGTCGTGTGCGCTGTGCTCGACGCGCTGACGATCACCGACGAGGGGCTCGGTCGCCCGAGCATCGTCGGGGGCGCGTCGATCTACCCGTTCGTCCAGAACCTGCTGCTCGGCCTGCGCCACGAGGGGCTCGGCGCGGCGTTCACGACGCTGCTCGTCCCCGCCGAGGCCGAGATCCGCGAGCTGCTGGCGATTCCCGACGGGATCGCCGTCGCCGGCCACGTCGGCGTCGGCCACCGGTCAGACCCGTGGCCGAAGCGGCTCAGCCGGCGACCGGTGGGGGAGTTCGCGTTCGCCGATCGCTACGGCGACGCCTGGTAGACGCGACGCGCGCGTCGCGGAGCGGGCGTTTCGGTGCAAGCAATCGCGATTCCCGTGGTGCTTGCACGGCAACGCCCGGACCCCGGGACCAGCGGAACACGCTCCGTCGAGCGGCGCGGTGCTTGTCCCGAAACGCCCGCTCCGGGCCGCCGCTCAGGCGGGAGCGCCGGCGACGACCGATGCCGACCAGTCGATCACCGACGTCGGCTTGACCACGTGCTTGCTCATCCCCAGCTCCTTGGGCTCCAGGCCGAGCGCCAGTCCGACCAGTTGCGGAAGGTGCAGGATGGGCAGCCCGAGCTCACGCCCCGCCTGCTTGGCCGCGAGCGGCTGCTGGAGGTCGAGATTGAGGTGGCACAAAGGGCAGGGGACGACGAGACAGTCGGCGTGGGCGTCGATCGCGTCGCCGATGTGGCGTCCGGCCATCGCCAGCGACGCCTGCTTGTTCATCGTGATGATCGGAAAGCCGCAGCACTTGTAGACGCCGGCGTAGTCGATCACGGTGCCGCCGAGCGCCTCGATGACCATGTGCATGTACCGGTCGCGGGGGTGCTCCTCGTCGATGTGAAGGCGGTGCACCGGGCGGACGATGTAGCACCCGTAGAACGGCCCGACCTTGAGGTTCTCCAGGGGACGCCGCACCTTCGCCGTGAGCTTGTCGAGCCCGATCTCCTCGACCAGCAGCCACAGCAGGTTCTTGTTCGTGAGCCCGCGCTCGTAGGAGAGACCCTCGTCGGCGAGGTTGTCGTTGATCTGGTCGCGGTAGTCGGCGTTGGCGTCGAGGCGCTCCTGGCACTCGGACTGGGCGCCCTGGCAGGTGGAGCAGATGTTCATCATCATCGCCCCGTCGGTCTGCTGGGCGAGCGCGAACGTGCGCGCGTTCAGGGTGTCGGCGAGCTCCTGGTTGTGCTCGGCGATGACGCCGGCGCCGCAGCACGCCGCTCGGTCGAGCTCGATCAGCTCGAGGTCGAGCAGCGGGGCGACCTTGGCCATCGAGCCGTGCAGCTCCGGCGTGAACCCGCGGCTCACGCAGCCCGGCCAGTAGGCGACCTTCATGACCGCTCGCTTTCGCTCGGGGCGGGCTCGTCTCGGTCTCCCGGTCGCTCCTCCGGGGCGGGCGGATCCGGTGGCTCGCTCACCGGGCCCGTGGGCCCCTCGGGCTCACCGGCGGGAATCGACGGCTCCGGCGGCGGCTCGCGATCCGTGGCCCCGCCGCTCTCGCCCGCGGGCTCGTCGTCGTAGCCGCTGACGTACAGGTTGAGCTCCACCCGATCCTCGCGACCCTCGATCTTTGAGTAGATCCGGTCCAACGCCCCGAGGTCGGCCTTGGGCAGCTTGTGGCCGAACATCGCGATCTTCGGGTTCACCTTGCCGCGCACCAGCCCGGTGAGCACCGTCGACAGCGAGGACAGCAGCTCGCGCCCGGCGGCGGGGTGGAACTTGCCAAACCACGAGTTGCCGCCGTAGCTGCGGGGCAGGAGCTCGGCTTCGTTGAGCAGGCCGTAGTCGCGCACGAGGCCGACGAACGCGTCCTCGTGGCGATGGCCGTTGTTGCGATCGACGATCTTCTCGTCGGTGCCCGCCCGGCGGCGCAGCCGCATGATCTGACTCATCGGCGCGACGTCCTTCGGGCACGCGTCGATGCAGTTGAAGCAGTGGGTGCAGTCGTAGATCCCGTGGGGGTCCTCGGAGAGATCCTTGAGCCGGTCGTAGTGCTCGGCGTCACGGGGATCGCCGACGAAGCGGTACGCCTTGGACAGCGCCGCCGGCCCGATGAAGAGTGGATCGAGCTCCATCGACAGGCAGTCAGAGACGCACGCCCCGCACTGGATGCACGCCATCGTCTGGGTGACATCGACCATGTTCTCGTGCGCAACGATGTACTCGCGCTCGGGGACGGGCTGCTGGTTGATCAAAAACGGCGTCACGCGCTGGATCTTCTTCCAGTGCACCGCGTCCATGTCGACGATCAGATCGCGGATCACGGGCATGTTGCCCATCGGCTCGACCTCGATGATTTGTTCCCCCCCTCCCGGCGTCATGTCGCCGCTCTCGTCGGGGTTCCAGCCGACGCCGTGCGCCCGTGAGGCCGCCTCCTGCAGATGGGTGTTGCACGCCAGCCCCGGCTTACCGTTCATGCGCACGCCGCACGAGCCGCAGATCGCCTGCTGGCAGGAGCAGCGAATCCCCACCGACCCGTCGACCTCGTCTTTGATCTTGAGGATCGCGTCGAGCACCGAGTTGCGCGCCCCGAGCTCCACCCAATGCTCGTCCCAGTACGCGGCCTCACCGGACCTGGGGTCAAAACGACGGATCTTCAGCAGGTATTCGGGCATCGGTGCCTCGATTCAGAGGGTCGGGGACAGCTGTGCATCAGTACGTCCTCGCCTCGGGCTCCCACTTCGTGATCGTGACCGGCGAATAGGTGACGGTCGGCACATCGTCGCCGTTGGCGGTGACGTCGATGTGCTTGAGCCACTGATCATCGTTGCGGTCGGGAAAATCTGTGCGGAACTGCGCGCCGCGCGACTCGGTGCGCTCCTGCGCTCCCACCACGATCGCCTCGGCCACATCGAGCATGTACCCGAGTTCGATCGCGCCGATCACATCCTGATTGAACACCGTGCCGCGGTCGTCGATGTTGGCGTTGGGGGCCTCCTCCATGAGCCGCCGGACGATCTCGTGGGCCTGATTGAGGCCGTCGGCATCGCGGAACACCGCGCAGTACTGGTTGAGCGTGTCGCCGAGCTCGTCCTTGATCGCTGCCACCCGGCGCCCGCCCTCGGGCCGGTTGATGATCGCCCGGATCGCCTTCTCGGTATCGGCGACCCGCGTCGGCGCGGTGCGGGGCATGCTCATCTGCAGGGCGTGGCGGGCGGCGTGCTCGCCCGAGCGCCGGCCGAAGATCAGGGTGTCGAGGAGGGAGTTCGCCCCCAGCCGGTTGCCCCCGTGGACCGAGACGCAGGCGACCTCGCCCGCGGCGTACAGGCCGGGGATCGTCGTCAGGCCGTCGACATCGGTCTTGACCCCGCCCATGATGTAGTGCTGGCCGGGATGGATGTGGATCGGCTCGCGGGTGATGTCGACGCCCGCGAAGTCGCGGCCGATGTTGACGATCTCCCGCAGCGCCTCGAGCGTGCGTCGGCGCGGCACCTTGGTGATGTCGAGCGCCACCGTCCCGTCGGGGAAGCCGCGGCCCTCGTTGATCTCGGTCTGCTCGGCGCGGGAGACGACGTCGCGCGACGCCAGCTCGAGCTTGTTGGGCGCGTACTTCTCCATGAACCGCTCACCCTCGGCGTTGAACAGCTGGGCGCCCTCGCCGCGGGCGCCCTCGGTGATCAGCAGGCCGTTGCCGGCGAGCGTCGTCGGGTGGTACTGGATCATCTCCATGTCCATGAGCCGGGCGCCGATCCGGTAGGCCTGGGCGATGCCGTCGCCGGTGACGATCAACCCGTTCGTCGTCGGCCGGTACGCCTGGCCGGCGCCGCCGGTGGCGAGGATCACCGCCTTGGCATCGAACACCTCGAGATCCCCGTCGCGGAGGTTGCGGCAGATGGCGCCGATGCAGCGGCCGTCCTCGTCCTGGAGCAGGTCGGTGGTGAACCACTCCTCGTAGCGGTCGACGGTCGCCGCGTGCTTCATCAGCTGCTCGTAGAGCACGTGGAGGATGGCGTGGCCGGTGATGTCGGCGACGTAGTAGGTGCGGGCCGCCGAGGCGCCGCCGAATGCGCGGGTTCCGAGATGACCGGTCTCGTTGCGATGGAAGGTCACGCCGGCGTGCTCGAGCCACAGGATCTCGTCCGGCGCCTCGCGGCACATGATCTCGATCGCGTCCTGGTCCCCGAGGTAGTCCGAGCCCTTGATCGTGTCGAACGCGTGAGACTCCCACGTGTCCTCGGGGTTCAGCGCCGCGTTGATCCCGCCCGCGGCGGCCACCGAGTGCGACCGCACCGGATGGACCTTGGAGACGATCGCGACCGTCGCGCCGGTCTGCGCCGCGGCGAGCGCCGCCCGCTGGCCGGCGAGGCCGGCCCCGATGATCAGGACGTCGTGAGAGGGCACATGGCAAATATAGGGGAGGCGGCCTGGCGGCCGCCGTGTCCGGGATCACCGGACGGGTGGCCGCGCCAGGCCGACGGCGGGGCGGCGTCTGCGCCCCGGGCACTCAGGCCATCGAGCGGCCGAACGCCGACTGCAGGGCCCGCCGGACCTGCTCGGCGGTGACGACGCCGCGCAGCACGCCGTCGGCGTCCACGGCCATCACCGCGCCGAGCCGACCCAGCGTCTCCGACGCCAGCAGCTCGCTGATCGGACGGTCCTCCTGGACGCGCCACCGGGTCCCGCCGTCGTCCTCGAGTACCGCGCCGATCGTCAGCCACCCCTCGCCCGCGTCCGCCGATGCCTGGGCTCGCTCCTGGCGCGCGATGCCGAGGAAGCGACCGGCGTCGTCGACCACCGGGAACCACGACCAGCGATAGCGCAGGAAGAACTCGTCGACCGCCTGGGCGACCGGCGTCAGCGACGGGATCGCCACCGGGTGGGTGTCCATGATGTCGGCGACGCGCACCCCCTCGATGCGCTCCGTGACCGCCGACTGCACGATCGCCCCGCGCGCTGACTGCCACAGCAGATACGCCAGCGCCATCAGCCACAGGCCGCCGAAGCTCCCTCCCGACGTCAGCAGCCACAGCCCGAAGCCCGCCAGCAGCACCGCGAATCCCTGACCCATGCGCGCCGCCACCTCGGTGCCCCGGCGCTTGTCGCCGGTGACCCGCCAGACGATCGAGCGCGCGACCCGGCCGCCGTCGAGCGGGAACGCGGGGACGAGGTTGAACACCAGCAGCAGCACGTTCATCGGCAGCAGCCAGCTGAGGGACAGCAGCACGGGAGTGATGTGGACATCCGCGTCCAGGGCGATCGCGTGCGTGAGGCGATGGGTCCCGACGATCGCGACGTCCACCGCCAGGCACAATAGGATCACGAGGAAGGTGGCGACCGGGCCCGCGATCGCGACCTTGAAATCCTCGCCCGGTGATGCGGCGTCGCGACTCATCCGGGTCAGTCCGCCGAACAGGAAGAGATCGATCTGCTTGACCTCGATTCCCTGCCGGCGCGCCACCAGAGCGTGCCCGAGCTCGTGGAAGATCAGGGACGCGAACAGCAGCAGCACGCTGACGACCGTGGTCAGATACGCGACCGCGTCGGAGCTGTGCAACGTGTCGCGGAACGGGCCCGAGAGCACGAAGATCAACAAGAACAGAACGAGAAACCAGCTCAGGTCGACGCCGATGCGGATCCCGAACGCGTCAAACAGCTTGATCGAGGTCGACCGGCGCGACATGGTGCAATGGTGGCACAGGCGTCCCGAGCGCCCAAGAAATTCAGGAGACATGAGATGAGTGAGCGCCTGGAAGCTCTCAAACTGCGGATGGGACAGCTTGCCGACGTGTCGCACGCGCTGTCCCTCGCGCACTGGGACCAGCAGACGATGATGCCCCCCGGAGGGGGCGAGGCCCGCGCGGAGTCGCTGGCGACGCTGACGCGGATCAGTCACGACATGTTCGTCGCCGACGAGACCGGCCGGCTGCTCGACGCCGCCGCGGCGGACCTCGACGGCTCAGATCCCGACGACGACGACGCGCGGATGATCGCGCTCGTGCGGCGCCAATGGGACAAGGCCCGCCGGGTCCCCACCGACCTCGCCGCCGACCTGGCCCGCGCCGCATCGGTCGGACAGGAGGCGTGGGTCACGGCGCGCGAGGAGTCTGACTTTCCGAGCTTCGCCCCCTATCTGGAGCACAACTTCGAACTCGCCCGCCGCTACGTCGATTGCCACGTGGGCGGCGATGGGTATGAATGCCCCTACGACGTGCTGCTCGACGACTTCGAGCCGCAGATGCCCACCGCGCGCGTGGCCGAGCTGTTTGCCGAGCTCAAGGCCGAGCTCGTGCCCCTGATCGCCCAGCTGCGCACGGTGTCCGACCGGGTCGACGACCGGCCGCTGTACGCCGGGTTTCCCATCGCGGGCCAGCGACAGCTCGTCCGGGAGACCGTCGCGATGATGGGGTTCGACGACCAGAGCTGGCGGATCGACGACACGGTGCATCCGTTCGCCACCCGGATCGGCGGGGGCGACGTGCGCATCACGACGCGCTGGGATGAGCATTTCTTTGCCACCGGCCTGTACGGCGCGATGCACGAGTGTGGCCACGGCCTGTATGAGGCGGGCCTGCCGGTGGCACTGCGGCGTTCGCCGATCGGCGCCACCGAGTCGCTCGGCTTGCACGAGTCACAGAGCCGTCTGTGGGAGAACATGGTCGGACGCGGACGGCCGTTCTGTGGTGTGCTCGCGCCCCGGATCGCCGAGCTGGCGGACGGCGAGCTCGCCGACCTCGACGCCGATGCTCTGTACCGCGCGGTCAATCGGGTCAAGCCGACCTACATCCGCGTCGAAGCCGACGAGGCCACCTACGCGCTGCACATCATCCTGCGCTTCGAGCTCGAGCAGGCGCTCGTCGACGGGACGCTCGCGGTCCGCGACCTCCCCGAGGCCTGGAACGCGCGCTTTCAGGAGTCCTTCGGGATCGTCGTCGCCGACGACGCGGACGGGGTGCTCCAGGACGTGCACTGGTCGGCGGGACTGATCGGGTACTTCCCCACGTACGCGCTCGGCAACCTGATCGCGGGCCAGCTGTGGGAGCGGGCTCACGAGGAGGTCGGCGACCTCGACGGCGAAATCGCCCGGGGTCGGCTCGGGTCGTTGCGCGAGTGGCTGGGCGAGCGCGTCCACCGGCACGGCTCGAAGTTCACGACCGCCGAGCTGCTGGCTCGCGAGGCCGGCGGCCCGATCTCGGTGGCGCCGTTCACCCGGTACCTGAAGGATAAGCTCGGGGACGTCTACGGGATCGAGCTGGGTGCATGACTAAGTGGCCCGATGACGGGCGCTGATCCACACGAGAAAGGTGATTGGGCTTCAACGATGAGTACACGTCCAGTAAACGTTGCAGTGACCGGCGCCGCCGGCCAGATCGGATACGCGATCCTGTTCCGGATCGCCAGCGGGCAGATGCTCGGCGAGGACGTCCCGGTGCGTCTGTCGCTGCTGGAGATTCCCGCGGCGGTCAAGGCCGCCGAGGGCACCGCGATGGAGTTGGACGACTGTGCCTTCCCGCTGCTGAGCGCGGTGGACATCTATGACGACCCCAAGCAGGCGTTCGACGGCGTGAACATCGCGCTGCTGGTGGGCGCGCGGCCGCGGACGAAGGGAATGGAGCGGGGTGACCTCCTCGACGCCAACGGCGGGATCTTCAAGCCGCAGGGGCAGGCGCTCAACGACCACGCCGCCTCTGACCTGAAGGTGCTGGTGGTGGGCAACCCGGCGAACACGAACTGCCTGATCGCGCAGAGCAACGCTCCCGACGTGCCCAAGAACCGGTTCACCGCGATGATGCGTCTCGATCACAACCGAGCGATCGCTCAGGTGGCGGCCAAGACGGGGGCGGCGGTCAGCGAGGTGACCAACATGACGATCTGGGGCAACCACTCGGCCACCCAGTACCCGGACGTCTTCCACTGCCGGGTCCGCGGGACGAACGGTGCCGAGGCGGTCGGCGACCGCGCCTGGGTCGAGAGCGAGTTCATTCCCACCGTGCAGAAGCGGGGCGCGGCGATCATCGAGGCGCGCGGCGCGTCCAGTGCCGCATCCGCCGCGAATGCGGCGATCGACCACGTGCGCGACTGGGTGCGCGGCACCCCGGACGGCGACTGGGTGTCGATGGCGATCGCCTCCGACGGCAGCTATGGAGTGCAGGAGGGCGTCTTCTCAGGTCACCCGTGCACCTGCTCGGAGGGTGAGTATGCGGTCGTCGAGGGGCTCGACCTCGACGACTTCTCCCGTCAGCGGATCGACGCGACCGTCAAGGAGCTCACCGAGGAGCGCGACGCCGTCACCCAGCTGGACCTCATCTGAGAGCCCCTGCGCTTCACGAGTCAGAAGGACGGGCACGTGAGGCCGCCGCGGCCTGGCTGACCGCGGCGGCTTTCCGTGCCGTGTCCCGGTCCGTACTCGCAGACGCTTCGTCCTGAGGTCTCCGAACGACTGGCCATCGCCGGCGCAGTGCCGGCGACGGGACTACGCCGAGGCAGCCGGGTGCCAGCCCTGGCCGTCGCGCTTGACCTGTCCGTCGTCGACGAGCTTGGGCATGACCCGGTACAGGTAGTTCGGCTCGATCTTGAGCGACTCGGCGATCTGGGGAATGGTGATTCCCGGCTTCTCGCGAACGAGCGCCAGCGCCTGGTTGGCGCGGGTGTTGCCACCCCGCCGACCCCGAGGGCGCCCTGCCCGGCGCGCCGGGCGGCTCCGCGGAGTGCTGCCGTTTGCGCTGGCCGGACGCCCCGGTCCACGCCGGCCACCGATGAGGGCGGCACGCGCGGCCTCGAGCTTTGTGACCTCCACCTTGAGTTCGCTCAAGCGGCTGTCGATGTCCTTCACGGTACTGTCAACGAAGTCTGCCAATTTAGGCCACCTCCATAGGTCTACTGGACGTATTCGTGTATGGACGATACAACCCGTGACCGCACAGGCCTATTTGCGTTCCAATAGCGCTTTCAGCCGGGAGAGTGAATGGTTGGCTTCCCGCTGCGACGTCGCCCCGACGATCATCCGGCCGGCGACGCTTCCCAGCCGTCCTCCCGGCGGATGAAACTCGTTGGTGTACTCGAATGTCGTGGGTCCCTGATCGGCGCTGGAGAGCTCGTAGCGGATCACCGCCGTGGAGCGCGCCGGGCCCTCGCCTTCCCACTCCGCGCGGCGCGGATTGTCGACCGCCGTCAGGGTCCAGTGAACATGGAACGTGAGCCCGCGGACGTGCATCGCCTGCTGCATCGTGGAGCCGCGGCGCAGCGGCAGGTCAGACACGTCGGAGACCGACTTGTGGATCGTGACCCAGTCGCCGAGGCGGTGGGGATCCATCACCGTCTCCCACACCCGCTCGATCGGAGCGTCGATGTCGATCTTGGCTGAAACCGTGCTCATCGGGCGGCCACATTAACGGTCCGGGGTCGACACGTGATCCGTCTCGGTCACCGGGCGGCGAGCGGTTCGTCGCGCTCCCACTCGCGCAGTGCGCGCTCGATCGCCGCGTTGAGGCTGTGGAGCTTGACGTCGAGCGCGCGGGGAGCGCGAGCGGGATCCGGCAGCAGGTCGCTGTTCAGGCTCTCCATCAGCGGCCCGACCAGCTCATACTGCTCACCGGCGATCAGTGCCGCCATCCGGCCCGCGATCGGGGTGACCGTCAGTCGGTCAAACCGGACCGCCGGGCGGTCGAGCAGCATCAGGTCGGCGATCCTGTCGATGAGCTCGCCGTAGGAGACGACGTCCGGGCCACCCAGGTCGAGGGTCGCCCCGCCGACGTGCTCACTCGTAGCGGCCCGGGACAGGAACTCGACGACGTCACGCTCGTCGATGGGGGCGGTGCGGTTACGACGCCACCCCGGAACCGCCAGCACCGGCAGCCGTTCGACGAGACGGACCAGGAAGCGAAACGATCGTGACCGGGCGCCGATCACGATCGAGGCCCGCAGGACAACCGTGTCAGGCACGGCATCGCGCAGGATCTCCTCCACCGCCGCGCGGCTGGCCAGGTGATCTGACTGTGGGCCTCCGGGGGGCAGGAGGCCACCGAGGTACACGATGCGCCGGACACCGGCGGCGCTCGCCGCCGCCGCAAAGCGCTCCGCGGCGACTCGCTCACGGGACGCGAACGGACCGTCGGTGGCGTTCGCCGCCGCCTCCATCGAGTGGATCAGGAAATAGGCGACGTCGACGCGGGCCAGCGCGGCGGCGAGTCCCGCCCCGGACACGGCGTCGCCCTGGAGGATCGCAACGGCGCCCGGACGCGCGACGCGGTCGGGGTGGCGGGCGAAGCCGGTGACGGCGTGGCCGTCCCGGGAGAGGCGCTGCGCCATCAGCGAGCCGACGTATCCGGTGACCCCGGTGACGAGGATGTTCACGACCAAAAAGCTACGGAAATTGCGGGCGCGGCGACCGACCTCGCGCAAAGTCCCCGCTATCTGCGGCCATTTACGGAAACCGGATTTCCCAGCGTTTTGCGCAAATGGACGTTGTGTCTGCGCCGGGGATCCGCTTTGATGCCCAGCCTGCAGTCACACGAGCTTCCAGTCAGAACGGGGTGTTGGTCAGGTATGGCGAATGGTCGCAACGCAGCCGCAAAGGCGAGCTGTGAAACCTGCTTCTTTGGTCGCAACGGCCTGTGCGCGGTCGCCGACGCGGCGCCGTGCGCGACGTTTCGCCCGGCACACCCCGACGGGCTGCGGCCGCCCAGCCAGCTGCGGTTCGTGTTCCGGCAGGAGCGACGCCTCCAGGTCGCCTGGGCGTTCCCGTCGCCCAGCGAGCAGGTCGCGCTTCACGCCTAACCCGGCGCCCTGGTCCCGACCGGGTCGTCATCGCACACGCCTCGTATATGTTGTAGGCGCATGTACTGGCCGCTGATCGGTGGATTCATCGCCTTCGTGCTCCTCGCCGTCCTCATGGGCTGGCTGATGGACACGTCTCGCCGCGGCGGCGGCGGCGCCGACGGCGATCGTCACTGAGGCCGGGCCGCCGCCGGGGCCACCGCGGCGGCCTCACCGTCGGACTCCCGCGCCCGGCGCGCCGTCGCCTCGGTCCGGTCTGCGATCCAGTTCGCGCCGGCGGTGTCGGTCGCCCCGTGGAGGAGGATCGAGCAGAACACGGTCAGGGCGGCGAGGTTGAAGATCGTCTGTCCCGCCCTGACCTGCTGGCTGAGGACGAGGATCGAGAAGGTCATCGTGGCCACGCCCTTCGGGCCGAACCAGGACATGAACGCCCGGGTGGCGGTGTTGGTGGCGGTGCCCGCCAGGGCGAGGAAGACCGCCACCGGGCGTGCCAGCAGCAGCGTGACCCCGACGACCCCCACCGCCGCCCAGCCGGACCCGAGCAAGCCATGCCACGTCAGCAGCGCGCCGAACACGACGAAGATGCCGAGCTTGACGATCTCCACGATGTCGGCCGCCTGGGCCTCGAAGTAACGCCGGATGTCAGGACGGCGGATGCCCAGGACGATTGCGCTCACGTAGACCGCGATCAGGCCATTGCCGTGCGGGGTGCGGACGGCCAGCCCATAGGTGACGAACGCCGCGCCGAGCGCGAACAGCGAGCGCTGATGGGCGGGGATTCCGTGCTGGACGTTCACGTTGCGCGGGGCCAGCCACGACGCGCCGAAACCGACGACGACCCCGACCCCGAAGCCGAGGACGAGGTTCTCCAGCACGAATCGCCACCAGACGAATTGGCCCCCGCCGACCGTCAGTGCGGCGCTGAGGGCCAGGACCGCCGGCAGGGCGAGGCCGTCGTTGAGCCCTGACTCCAGGTTGAGTGAGTGGCGAACGATCGCCGGCACGCGCGGATTGGTGACGACGCTCGACGACAGGATCGGGTCGGTCGGGGAGAGCAGCGCGCCGAGCAGGAACGACTCGGCCCACGACATCCCGGTGAGGAGCCGCGCGCCCACCGCGATGATCCCCGCGGTGACCGGCATCGCCACCACCAGCTTGCGAAACGGCAGGTGCCAGTGGGACTGCAGGAGCTCGCCGTCGACCTCGAGCCCGTCGCGAAACAGGATCACGATCAGCGCCACCGTCGCGAGCTCGGCGACGAACGGCGACCGCGGATCGAAGTGCAACACCCCGGTGACCCCGTCGCCGAGCACGAACCCAGCGAGCACGAACACCGCCGCCAGCGAGACAAAGCTCCGCCGTGCCAGCCCGGACAGGAGCGCCCCCAGCGCCAGCAGGCCGCCGAGCGCGAGGGCCGCGATCTCGAAGCGATGCGAGACCACGGCCATCAGCAACGGCATGGTCAGGTGGACCGCTCCCACGAGTTCTAGAGTGTGACGCAGAGAGGAGCGAGGTTGCGGGTCACGGTTCTCGGCAAGTCGCCGGCATGGCAGGATGCGGCAGGGGCGTGCAGCGGCTATCTCGTCCAGGAGGATGGCTTCACCGTGCTGCTCGACTGCGGCAACGGGGTGTTCTCCAAGCTGCGGCCGATCTGCGATTACGTCGATGTCGACGCGGTCGTCATCACCCACATGCACGCTGACCACTTCCTGGACCTCGTGCCGTTCAGCTACGCCCTGCGCTTCGCGCCGCGCCAGCAGCCGGTACCCGTGGGCGGCTGGCCGGGCACCGATCATCCGGCTCGCCCCGCGCTGTACCTGCCGCCGCGGGGAACCGGCATCGTGCGCCGGGTGAGTGAATGCTGGGGCGACGCGGACCTCGTCCCGGCGGCGTTCACCGTGGCGGAGTTTGCGGCGGCACAGCCGTTGCGCCTGGGTCCGCTGACGCTGCGCTTCTGCGAGGTCCCGCACTATGTTCTGACCCACGCGGTGCAGGTGGCGGGCAGCGGCTCGCGCTTCACGTTCGGCGCCGACTGCGGCCCCAACGACGCGCTCGTCGGCTTCGCCCGTGACACCGATCTGCTGATGGTCGAGGCGACGCTGACGCGTCCCGAGCATGACCGGGTGCGCGGTCACCTCACCGCACGCGAGGCGGGCGAGCACGGCCAGGCCGCGGGGGCGCGCCGGCTCGTCGTCACCCATTACTCCGACGAGCTCGACCCGGAGCTGACGCGGACGGAGGCCGCCGCCGGCTACGGCGGGGGCGTCGAGCTCGCCGGCGAGGGTGTCGTCTACACCGTCTGAGCCGCCCCGCTGGCACCGGTCCGGCGATGTGACGCGCGATCGACGAGGGTTACGCTGTAGCGCACATGTCCCACCGTGACCTGTTTGCCAACTTCGATCGGATGCGACGGGAGATCGACCAGCTGTTCGGCGACGTGTTCGAGCCGGGCGGCCTGTCGGGACGTGGCACCGGCCACTGGCCGGCCGTCGACGTGGCCTACGCCTCCAATCCCCCACGGGCGATCGTGACCGCCGAGCTCGCCGGTGTGGACGTCAGCGAGGTCGCGCTCCAGATCGAGGGACGCAAGCTGCTGCTCGCCGGTCGCCGGGGACCCGCCGACCCCGTGGCCGACGTCTACCAGCAGGTCGAGATCGAGCGCGGCTCGTTTCGGCGGTTGATCGAGCTTGGCGCCGACGTCGATCCCGAGGGCGTGACCGCGCGCTACGAGGACGGGATGCTCCGCGTCGAGCTGCGGCTGATCGCCCGGGCGCAGCAGCGCCATCCGGTGCCGATCGAGGGCGGAGACCCGCGATGACGGCGATCGACGTCGGCACCGCCGCCGACGCTGCGGTGGAGGCGAGCGGCGGCCTCCAGCTGCCGGCCCGCGTCCCGGTGCTGCCGCTGCGCGACGCGGTCACGTTCCCGGAACTCGTGATCCCGCTCAACATCGGCCAGCCGCGCAGCATCGAGCTGATCAATGACGTCCTGCGCGGAGACCGGTCGATCGTGGTCATCGCCGGTCGCGACCCCGGCGTCGAGTCTCCCGGACCCGACGACCTCTACGCCGTCGGGGTGCTCGGGTCGGTGGCGCGGATGGTGCGGCTGCCCGACGGGACCCTGAGGGTGCTCATCCAGGGCGGTCAGCGGGTGCGCGCACAGGAGTGGGTGCAGACCGAGCCCTATCTCGTTGCCGAGGTGGGCGAGGCCCCCGACATCGTCGCCCAGACGCCCGAGCTCGAGGCGCTCGCCCGCAACGTGCAGCGCGCGTTCTCCAGCATCGTCGGACAGGTGCCGTCCCTGCCCGAGGAGCTGCAGGTGATGGTGTCCAACGTCGACGATCCGGTGATGCTCAGCCATCTGATCGCGGGCGCCCTGCGGCTTCCGGCGGCCGAGAAGCAGGAACTGCTCGAGGAGCAGGACGTGACCCTTCGCCTGCGGCGGCTGTCGGAGATCCTCGCCCGCGAGCTCCAGCTGGTGGCCCTGGACACGAAGATCCAGTCCCAGGTCCAATCCGAGCTCGACAAGGGTCAGCGCGAGTATGTCCTGCGCCAGCAGCTCAAGGCGATCCAGGAGGAGCTCGGCGAGGGCGACGAGGCCCAGGCCGAAGCCAAGGAGCTGCGTGACCAGCTCGAGGCGCTGCGGCTGCCCGACGAGGTCGCCAAGCAGGTTGCGCGCGAGCTCGGTCGCCTCGAGCGACTCCAGCCGACGATGGCCGAGTACGGGGTCGTGCGCAGTTACCTGGAGTGGATCGCCTCGCTGCCGTGGGACACGTCGACCGAGGACAACCTGGACCTGGCACACGCCCGGGACGTCCTCGACGAGGACCACTACGACATCGAGCAGGTCAAGGACCGGATCCTCGAGTTCCTCGCTGTCCGCTCGCTGATGACCGACGACAACCGCCAGCCGGCGGGATCGATCCTGCTGTTCGTCGGGCCCCCCGGGGTGGGCAAGACCTCGCTGGGACGGTCGATGGCTCGGGCGCTCGGGCGCCGGTTCGAGCGCATCAGCGTCGGCGGGATGCGCGACGAGGCGGAGATCCGCGGCCACCGCCGTACCTACATCGGCGCGATGCCGGGCGTGATCATCCGCGCGCTCCGCGACGCGGGCGCCAACAACCCGCTGTTCATGATCGACGAGATCGACAAGATGGGCGCCGATTTCCGTGGCGGGATGGGCGGGATCGAATCATCGATGCTCGAGGTGCTCGACCCCGAGCAGAACCAGACGTTTCGAGACCACTACCTCGATCTGCCGGTCGACCTGTCAAACGTGATGTTCGTCACGACGGCCAACACGGTGGAGACGATCCCCGGCCCGCTGCGCGATCGCATGGAGGTCATCCAGCTCGCGGGTTACACCGAGGCCGAGAAGCTGCAGATCGCCAAGCGCTACCTGGTGCCGCGCCAGATCGAGCGCAACGGGCTGACGCGCGGCCGGATCGGGTTCACCGACGGCGGACTGCGCGCAATCATCTCGGGCTACACGCGCGAGGCGGGCGTCCGGCAGCTGGAGCGCGAGATCGGCACCGTCAACCGCAGGGTCGCCCGCCAGGTGGCCGAGGGGGCGCTGACCCGCAAGGTCACGGTGACCGAGCCGCGGGCCCGCGAGTTGCTCGGCAAGCGCACGTTCTTCCCCGAGGCGCGGCGGCGGACGTCGCGGCCCGGGGTCGCCACCGGTCTCGCGTGGACCCCGGTGGGCGGCGAGGTGCTGTTCGTGGAGGCCACCGCGATGCCCGGCAGCGGGCGGCTGACGATCACCGGCCAGCTCGGCGAGGTGATGCGCGAGTCAGCGCAGGCGGCGCTCTCCTACGTGCGGGCCAACGCGGAGGAGCTGGTGCCCGAGCTCCCCGCCGACTGGTTCGCGACCCACGACGTCCACGTCCACGTCCCCGCCGGGGCGATCCCGAAGGATGGCCCGAGCGCGGGCGTGACGATGGTCACCGCGCTGGCATCGCTGCTCTCGGGCCGGGCGGTCCGCTCGGAGGTGGCGATGACCGGCGAGGTGACGTTGACCGGGCTCGTGCTGCCGATCGGCGGCCTCAAGGAGAAGGCCCTGGCGGCGCAGCGCAACGGCATCCGGATCGTGATCGCGCCCGAGCTCAACGAGCGGGACATCGAGGAGATCCCGCCTCACCTCAGACGGACGCTTCGCTTTGTGTTCGTGTCGAGGATCGACGAGGTCCTGGCCACGGCCTTGAATCGAAGGCGGCAAAGGGGGTATCGCGTATCCTGACGACTCACTCGCCCCACCGATCTTGCACCTGAGGGAGACCCATGGCATCACGCGGAAAGAAAGTCGCACAGGCCGTGCCGTTCAGCGCCGCCGACCTGTCCAACATCGCCAAGGCGAATCCGTACATCCTGCGGCTGATCGAGGATGCCGACCTGCGCGACAACATCGGCGCCGCGATCGACTCATCCAAGAGTGCGTACGCGCGGCTGGCCAGCAGCAAGCAGGTCCAGAAGGCGATCCTCGAGGACAAGAAGTTCCAGAACGACGTCAAGAGCGCCGCCGAGGCGATCCGCGACGTGAGCGTCGCGTTGAACGAGGCCCCGAAGAAGCGCAAGCGCAAGCGCCATCCCTTCCGCGTCCTGTTCGTGCTCATGCTCGCCGCCGGCGTCGCCCTGGCGGTGTCCGAGCCGCTGCGCTCGAAGGTGCTCGACATGCTGTTCGGATCCGAGGAGGAGTTCCAGTACACGCCTCCGGCGGGCACCCCGGCACCGCAGCCGCCGACGAGCCCGGTCAGCGCCGCGTAGCCGGCCGATCCTTCTCGTGCGGATTCGTGAGGGCGCCGGTGGGCGCCTTCACTCTTTAACGCCGATCCCGGCGTGAGTGCGGTGCCGCGACGGCGGCCGGCCGTGCTCGTCGTGGTCGCCGTCGTCGGGCTCATCATCGTCCTCGTGTTGGGCGTCGCGCAGGTGGTCCTCCCCGGCGTCGCCGCCCGCAGATTGCGCGATCAGCTCGCCCGCTCGGGTGACGTCCACGACGTGCAGGTCGACGCGTTCCCGGCGATCAAGCTGCTCTGGCACCAGGCCGACAAGGTGGTCGTGGCACTCGGCGACTACCAGACGGCCCCGGGAAGAATCGGTGGCCTGCTGGACCAGGTCGGCGACGTCGGCACGCTGCAGGCGTCTGCCGCCGAGGTCCGGGACGGGCTGCTGACCCTCCGCGACGCCACGCTCACCAAGCAGGGCGACGAGCTGAGGGCGCGGGCGCGAGTGACCGAGGCCGACCTGCGCACCGCGCTGCCGATCCTTCAGTCGGTGAACCCCGTGGCGTCGAGCGACGGCCGGCTCGTCCTGCGCGGGACGGCGACGCTGTTCGGCGCCAGCGTCACCGTCGATGCCGTCGCCGGCGCGCAGGACGGCAAGCTCGTCGTCGTTCCCGAGGTCCCGTTCGGCGGCCTGGCGACCGTCACGGTGTTCTCGGACCCGCGCATCGCGGTGCAGAG
This sequence comes from uncultured Solirubrobacteraceae bacterium, assembly GCA_963731395.1. Classification (GTDB taxonomy): domain Bacteria; phylum Actinomycetota; class Thermoleophilia; order Solirubrobacterales; family Solirubrobacteraceae; genus Palsa-465. The sequence continues at coordinate 113,664 of CAVSVH010000010.1, read as the reverse complement.
CGTGAGCGCGGCGCCGGCGGCCGGCGGATTTGTCATGTCCGCCACCGCGAAGGTGCGCTGAGCGGCGAAATCTTCGTGACGCGACCGACGCGCCACGCCGGGTCGCGTCAGGATTTGATCGCTATCCGTGCGCTACGGATCGCGACCCCGCGAGGTCCGGGGGTCGCGTCACGTATTTTCGGGCCGAGCCGTCGGAGGCCGCCGACCGGCTGCAGCGGGACCGGCGCATCGCCCGCCGGCGGCGCGGCACAATGGGGCTGGTGAACGATGCGCCGAGGTACACCCGGCGCTCCGTCCTCGGCGGGGCTGTGGCTGCGGGCGCGGGCGCGCTGGTCGCGCCGGGCGCGGCGCTGGCGGGACCCGGCAGCGCCGGCACCGCCGGCAGCGTGTTCAGCCGCCGGATCGGAACCGTCACGGGCACGTCGGCGGTGATCGCGGCCCCCCGGCGCTTCGTGCTCGCCGGGGTGCAGTGGTCACGTCCGGGGGATGGCCGGATCGAGCTGCGGGCGCGGGCTCGCGGCGAGGACTGGAGTCCGTGGGCGCTGGCCTCGGTGCGCGGCCACGGACCTGACCGCCCAGCCGCCGCCGGTGATGAGCGCTACGGCGAGCCGCTCTGGTTCGGGCCCGCCGACGAGGTCCAGCTGCGCAGCGCCGGAGTCGCGAGCGGGGTCACGCTGCATTTCGTGGCCGGGTCGACACCGTCGCCGGCGTCGGGCGCCGAGGCGGCTCGCGCCGCTGCCGCGACGGCGTTCCCGCTCGCCCAGCCGGTGCTGCCCGCCGGGCCGGGGCAGCCGCCGATCATCGCCCGCTCGGCGTGGGCGGGACGCGGTCACGGGCCCGCCGCCGGCCCCTTCTACGCGGCGATCGATCTCGCGTTCGTCCACCACACGGTCAATCCGAACGGCTACTCGGCGGCGCAGGTGCCGGAGCTGATCCTCGCGGTCTATGCCTATCACCGGTACACCCGCGGCTTCTACGACATCGCTTACAACTTCGTCATCGACCGGTACGGCCGCATCTGGGAGGCGCGGGCCGGGGGCATCGATGAACCGGTGCTCGGCGCCCACGCCGGCGGCTACAACGCGGTCTCGACCGGCGTCGCGCTGCTCGGCACATTCATGGTCAGCGAGCCACCGCCGGTGGCGTTGACGGCGCTCGAGCGGCTGCTCGCCTGGAAACTGCCGCTCCACGGGCTGCCGGCGCTCGGCAAGGTCCGGGTGGAGGTCGATCCCGACGGGGCGTCCTACACCCCGTTTCGCCCCGGCCAGCGGGTGCTGCTGCCGCGCATCGCCGGTCATCGCGACGGCGACCTCACCGACTGCCCCGGCAACGACCTGTACGCCCGCCTGCCGACCGTCCGGACACGCGTCGCCGCCCTCACCGGCATCCCGCTGGCGCTCACGCTGGCCGCGTCGACGACGATCGTGGCGCCGGGCGCGGCGGTCGTCCTCAGCGGCCGGCTGACCCAGCTGCACGGGGCCACGGTCCCCGGTGTCCCGGTTCAGATCCAGACCGTCGCCGGGGTCGGCGTCACGACCACGCTGGCCACCGTGACGACCGCGGCAGACGGGACGTGGAGCGCGACGCTCGCGCTCTCGCGCTCGGTCGTCGTGCGCGCGCTGCACGCCACGGCGCCCGCGGCGGTCTCGAACCTCGTGGTCGTCGAGGTGACGCCCGCGCTCACGCTCGCGCTGAACTCCACCGCGCCGTTGAGCATCAGCGGCACGATCGCGCCGGCGAAGCCCAGCGTCGCGATCGCCGTCTACAAGCGCACCGCGACCGGGCGTGAGCTGGTCCTCAGCCGGGCAGTGGCGGCGCGGCGGGGGGCGTTCACCGCGCGGTTGGACCTCGGCGCGAGGGCGCACGGGGACTACGTGATCGTCGCGCGGACCGCCGCCGATGCCCTCAGCGCGGCCGGGGCGTCAGCGCCGGTGACCGTCACCCTCCCCTGACCTCTTCGGAGACGTCCACGGCGCGCGCAGCCGCCGCTCGATCTCCTCGCCGAGCTCGGCGATCGCGATCCGGTCCTGCCCGAGGCTGTCGCGGTCGCGCAGCGTCACCGTCTCGTCCTGAAGCGACTGGTGATCGATCGTGACCGCCCAGGGGGTGCCGATCTCGTCTTGGCGGCGGTAGCGCCGGCCGATCGCGCCGCCCTCGTCGTACTCGGCCTGGACGAGCTCGCGGAGCTCCTGATACACGCGGCGGGCCAGCTCGGGCTGGCCGTCCTTGCGCACGAGCGGAAGCACGGCGGCCTTGACGGGGGCGAGCAGCGGGTGGAGGCGAAGCACGGTGCGGCGCTCGCCGTCGATCTCGTCCTCGTCGTAGGCGTCGACGAGGAAGGCGAGCATCGCCCGATCGGCGCCCGCGGCGGGCTCGATGACGTGTGGGACGTAGCGCTCGCCGGACACCGTGTCGACGTACTCGAGCTTCTGCCCGGAGTGCTCGGCGTGCTGGGTGAGATCGAAGTCGCCACGGTTGGCGATCCCCTCGAGCTCCTGCCAGCCGATCGGGAACAGGTACTCGACGTCGCTCGTCGCGCTCGAGTAGTGCGACAGCTCGTCGGCGTCGTGGGCGCGCAGCCGCAGATGGTCGGCGCGGATCCCGAGCCGCAGGTACCACTGAAAGCGCTCCTCGAGCCAGTGCTCGAACCACTGCTGAGCCTCGACCGGCGCGACGAAGAACTCCATCTCCATCTGCTCGAACTCACGGGTGCGGAAGATGAAGTTCCCCGGGGTGATCTCGTTGCGGAAGCTCTTGCCGATCTGCGCGATCCCGAACGGCGGCTTCTTGCGCGAGAACTGCAGGTAGTTCTTGAAGTTGAGGAAGATCCCCTGGGCGGTCTCCGGCCGCAGATAGACGGTCGCGCCCTCCTCCTTGACCGGCCCGACGGTCGTCTCGAACATGAGGTTGAAGTCCCGGGCCTCGGTCAGGTCGCACTCGGGCGTCTCGCCGGGGTGCTTGGACGGCTTGCGCCCGCAGGCGGACACGTCGAGGTGATCGGCGCGGAAGCGCAGCTTGCACGTCCGGCAGTCGACGAGCGGGTCGGTGAAGCCGGCGAGGTGGCCGCTGGCCAGCCACGTCCGCGGATGCTGGATGATCGCCGAGTCGAGCGCGACGACGTCGTCGCGCTCCTGCAGCATCGTCCGCCACCACTGGGCCTTGACGTTGTTCTTGAGCAGAACCCCGTAGTGGCCGTAGTCGTAGCTCGAGCCGATCCCGCCGTAGATCTCGCTGCTCTGGAAGACGAAGCCGCGCCGCTTGGACAGCGAGACGATCTTGTCCATGGTGACGGGATCGGCGGGCATCGGCCGCGGATGGTAGCCGGGCGGGGATCGCCGGACGACCACCGCCGGTTTGGCACTCTCGGACGAGGAGTGCCAAGGTGCTCAGCTATAATCCGCGGCGCGATGCCGACCTACGAGTACCGCTGCGAAAACGACCACACGTTCGACGTCATGCAGCGCATGAGCGATGACCCGGTGTCGACGTGCGAAGTCTGCGGAGCGCCGGTCCAGCGCGTCTTTCACCCGATCGCGGTCCATTTCAAGGGCTCGGGCTTCTACAACACCGACTACGGGACCCGGAAGCGTTCGCGTGAGAAGGAAGCCGCCGAGAGCGCGAAGAGCGACGGCGCCAAGAGCGACGGCGCCAAGGACGGATCGACGAAGACCGCCTCCGGGACCGACTCCGGCTCCTCGACGTCCGACAAGAGCTCGAATTCGGGCTCGGGCTCGGGCACGTCGGCCACCAAGACGTCGACCGCCGACTGACCCGGCGACCTGCCCGCGCCGCCGCGCCGCGGGGTTCAGCCGTTCATCAGCCGGTTGACGGCGTGGTGGACGTCGGACGGCGTGGCGACGAGCGCATCACCGACGCCGGGCACACTCGCGGCGCCGGTGGGCTTGAGGATCTGCGGCGGGGCTGAGCCGCCGAGCTCGGCCGCGGCGAACAGCCCGAGCAGCGTGAACCCGCCCATGTCCGTCCGCACCGCCTGGGGCGCATACCACGACGCCCACGGCAGGTGGAAGAACGCGAGCGGGGAGACCAGCTTGGACTTGATCGCGTTGAGGATCTTCTGCTGGTAGGCCTCGCGGGTGAGGTCGTTGCTGGCGGCACTGCACCGGTTCTCGCGCGTTCGGGCGAGCGTGAGCGCCTGGATGCCGGTGAGATGGTGCACCCCCGGCGCCAGGTTCAGGGTGAAGCCGCCGTTCCGGGCCCCGCCGCTGATCTCCGAGCAGATTCGGCCCGTCGCGACGTCGATACCCCCGATCGCGTCGATGAACTTGGGAAAGTTGGCGAGGTTGACGATGATCAGGTGGTTGATCTTGAGCCCGGTGAACCGCTCCACCGTCCTGACCGCGAGCGCCGGGCCGCCGATCGCGTAGGCGGCGTTGATCTTCTGCTGACCGAAGCCGGGGATCGTCACCAGCGTGTCGCGCGGGATCGACAGCCGCCGCGAGGTCCCGCCGCCGATCCGCCACAGCATGATCGTGTCGCTCCGGCTCCCCTTGTCGCTCGTGTCAGCGCCGGCCTCGTGCGTCCCCTTCGGACGCTGGTCGGTGCCGAGCACGAGCACGGTGTCGGTGGAGGTGATCATGTTTGGGCCGGCGGTCAGTGCGCGCTTGGCCGAGGCCGGGATCGACCCGCTCTGCACCTGGGCCGAGACGAGGAACAGCACGAGCGAGACGAGCAGCCAGGCGACGATCGCGACGAGCAGATACGCGAGCACCCGGCGGGGGGTGAGCCGACGCTTCCACCACGGTAGGTCCGGGCGATCGCTCCGCCGGCGGGGCGGTTCACCGTCCCGGCCTCCGCGCCGCGGGGACGTGATCTGCTCCTCGCCACGCAGCCGCGCGCGGAGCCCCTTGGGGACCGATCGGTACAGCGTGTATGGGCGCTCCTCGGACTCCGGCCGGTCGGGCCGGTCGCCTGGTGCGGACCGGTAGACGCGGTAGGGGGGATCCTCGGTGGGCGCTCGATTACGGGGTTCGTCGGACATCGAGCTCTGCATATAGTGACCGGCATGCCTGCGCGACGCATCATCGGCGTCGACCTGGGCGGCACGAAACTCCTCGCCGGCGCCGTGGACCCAAGGTTAGGCGTTCACCACCGGGTTCAGCGCACCGTCGCCGGCCTCAGCCAGCGCGCGCTGCTCGATGTCGCGGTGGAGGCGGTCGCCGAAGCGCGGGAATCCGCCGGCGCCGAGGTGGCGGCAGTGGGGTTCGGAGTGCCGGCGCTGGTCGATCGGCGCACCGGCAAGGTCGTCGTCGGCGTCCACACCCCGCTCGCCGACCTCGCCCTCGGCGACGTCATGGCCGAGCGCCTCGGGCTGCCGGTGATCGTCGATCACGACGGCAACGCGGCGGCGGTTGCCGAGCACCGTGCCGGAGCGGCACGAGGCGCCTCGCATGCGATCGTCCTCACCCTCGGGACCGGAATCGGCGCCGGCCTGATCCTCGGTGGCGCGCTCTACCGCGGAGCGTGGGGAGGTGCCGGCGAGATCGGGCACATGGAGATCGACTTCGACGGGGTCGCCGACGTCGACAACTGCCCGGGACGGGGCTGCGCCGAGCTGTTCACGTCGGGACGCGCGCTCGCCCGGGAGGCGGAGCGGTTGGCGGCCGAGCACCCCGACTCCGGGCTGGCTCGGGCGGTCGCCGGCGGGCGAACGCTCGTCGGCGCGCTCGTCACCGAGCTGGCCCATGACGGGGATCCGGCCGCGATCGAGGCGGTCGCGGTGATCGGCGCCGCGCTCGGCGTCGTGATCACCAACCTGGCCAACATCTTCAATCCGGAAGTGGTCGTCGTCGGCGGAGGCGTCATCGCCGCCGGGGAGCTGCTGCTGGGCCCGGCCCGGGCGGTCGTGACCGAGCGCACGTTCCCGTACTTCAGCGACGGACTGGCCATCGTTCCGGCGCGCTTCGGCGTCGAGGCCGGCATGATCGGCGCCGCCGCGCTCGCCTACGAGGCGCTCGCTCAGGGGGCGCTATGAGCCTCGGCGGCGAGCCTCCCCGCGGCCGGCTGATCGTCTGCCCGACGCCGATCGGCAACCTGGAGGACGTCACGCTGCGCGTGCTCGCGGCGCTGCGGGAGGCCGACCTCGTCGCGTGCGAGGACACCCGCCGCACGCGGGTGCTCCTGGATCGGTACGGCGTCGGCGGCCGCCTCATCAGCTACCACGAGCACAACGAGATCGAGCGCACGAACGAGCTGGTCGCCGAGATGCGCTCCGGGTCGGTGGTGGCGCTCGTGTCCGACGCCGGGATGCCGCTCGTTTCCGACCCCGGCTTCGTGCTCGTCCGGGCCTGCGTCGCCGCCGGACTGGCGGTGGAGGTGCTGCCGGGGCCGTCGGCGGCGCTGAGCGCGCTCGTCGCCAGCGCGCTGCCCGCCGACCGCTGGCAGTTCGTCGGCTTCCTGCCACGCAAGCGGGCCGACCAGGAGCGCGTGTTCGCCTCGCCGCAGACGGTGGTCGCGTTCGAGTCGCCGCATCGCGTGGGGGCGGCGCTGAAGACGCTCGCCGCCGTCGACCCCGATCGACCGGTCGCCGTCTGCCGGGAGCTGACCAAGGTCCACGAGGAGGTCGTCCGCGGCACCGCCGCGCAGCTCGCCGCCCGCTATGGCGACGAGCCCCCGCGGGGCGAGATCGTGCTCGTCGTCGGACCCGCGCCCGACCGGCCGGTCGACCTCGCCGGGCCGCTGCAGGCGGTCATCCGGCTCGTCGACGCGGGGGCCCGGCCGCGCCCGGCCGCCGCCGTCGTCGGCGAGCTGACCGGGATCAGCGCCAATGCGCTGTATCGCGCGCTGACCGAGGCGCGCTCGGCGTAGCCGCCGCGCCGTCCTATCGCTCGACGAAGTAGCTGCCGCTGCCCTGGCCGCTTGAGAAGTAGCGGCTGGTCACCGTCTTCTTGCGGGTGAAGAACTCGACGGCGTCGGTGCCGTGCGCGTGCACATCACCGAGAAACGAGTCCTTCCAGCCGCTGAACGGGAAGAACGCGACCGGGGCAGCGACGCCGATGTTGACGCCGACCATGCCCGCCTCCACCTCATGGCGGTAGTGCCGGACCGACGCCCCGGACTCGGTGAAGATCGACGTTCCGTTGCCGAACCGGCTGGAGTTGACGATCTCGATCGCGTGATCGAGCGACGCGGCGCGGATCACCGTCAGCACGGGTCCGAACACCTCCTCCTGCGCGATCGCCATCTCGGCGGTGACGTCGTCGAGGATCGTCGGGCCGAGGAACGCCCCCCCGGAATCCCTGCCCTCACCGCCGGCCCCGCGCCCATCGACGACGAGCTGTGCGCCGTCGGCGACGCCGCGTTCGATCCAGTCGGCGATCCGGTCGCGGGCGGCGCACGAGATCACCGGCCCGACATCCGAATGCGCGTCGAGTCCATCGCCGACGTGCAGCGACCGCGTCGCCTCCACCAGCGGCCCCATCAGCTGCTCGTGGGCGTCGCCGACGGCGACGACGACCGAACCGGCCATGCATCGCTGGCCGGCGGCGCCGAACGCCGAGCCGAGGATCCCGTCGACGGTCGGCTCGATGACCGCGTCGGGCATGACCACCATGTGGTTCTTGGCCCCGCCGAGCGCCTGCACGCGCTTGCCGGCCTTGGCCGCGCGCTCGTAGACGAGCTTGGCCACCGGAGCCGAGCCGACGAACGAGACGGCATCGATGCCGGGATGATCAAGGATGCCCTCGACGACGGCCCGGCCGCCGTTGACGAGGTTGACCACGCCGGCGGGGAGGTCGAGAGCGTCGAGCTCCTCGAACGCGATCTGCTGGGTCAGCGGGACCTGCTCGGAGGGCTTGAGCACGAACGTGTTGCCGCACGCGATCGCGAACGGCAAAAACCAGAACGGAACCATCGCCGGGAAGTTGAACGGGACGATCGCCGCACACACCCCGACGGGCTGGCGGACCGTCTCGGCGTCGATGTTGCGGCTGACGTCCTCGAGGATCCGCCCCTGCATCGTCGTCGGGATCGCGCACGCCGCCTCCACCATCTCGATCATCCGGGCGACCTCGGCCCGGGCGTCGGCGATCGTCTTGCCCATCTCGGTGGTGACGGTGCGCGCCAGCTCGTCGCCGCGCCCCACGAGCCGCTCGCGCAGCGTAAACAGCTTGCGCGCCCGGGCGATCGTCGACACGGCGCGCCACTCGGGCAGCGCCGCCCGCGCGGCGGCAACCGCTGCGTCGAGGTCGGGGGCGCCTGACAGCGGGACCCGCGCCAGGGTCTCTCCGGTCGCCGGATTGGTGACGTCGAGCGTCTCGGTCGCCGCCTGCGCCGGGGTCCAGCGTCCGGCGACGTAGTTCTCCAGCACGCGGACGGCGGTGGCGGACATGGGCTCCTCCTCAGGTTGCGGGCGAGGGCGCGATCCGCCACTCGTGATCGGGATCGTTGACGACCGCCCACTGCCGCCGCGGCCCGGCCATCACGTTCAGGTAGTACAGGTCGTACCCCGGGGGCGCCGAGACGGTGTGATAGCCGCGCGGCACCAGCACGCAGTCGCGGTCACCGAAGCTGACCGTCTCATCGAGCGACCCGTCGTCGGTGTAGACCCGCTGCAGCGCCGAACCCACGCGCGGGCATGATGCGGTGGTAGTAGGTCTCCTCCAGCAGCGTCTCGCCGCGGCGGGTCGTCGCGGTCGTGCTTGTGGGGCGGATAGCTGGACCAGTGGCCGCCGGGGGTGAGCACCTCGCACACCAGCAGCGAGTCGGCCGCCTCGTCGGCCATCAGGATCGGGCGGATCGTTCGCTCCTGGGCGCCGTATCCGCGGGTCTCGGCCGCGACCTCCGCCCCGGGGAGAACCCGGGCGCGGGCGCCGCCGTGCGGCGCCGGGGCCCAGCACAGCGCGACCTCGGCTCCCGCGTCGCTGGCGATCGTGACGTCGGTCGCGGGCGGCAGGTACGCGGCGTCTCCGGGGGCCGGCCCACGGGTCCGCCCGGCCACCGAGGTCGCCCCATTCGCCGTGTCGGGCGACGTGATCGACACGGTGCCGGTGATGACGACCACGCACACCTCGCGGTCGCCGGTGGCTCGCGCGCGCGACGACGCCGGGGCGCAGCGCCAGCACCTCGAAGCCGACGTACTTCCAGCCGGCCCACGCCGGCGTGACGTCAGGATCGTCCCGTCCTCGTCTGCGCGGTCGCGGCGTGGACGAGCAGCTCACTCATCGGTTGCCTCCAGGTAGTTTCGCTGGGCCTGCGCGGTTGCGCTCGTATTCCGCGCGCGCGCCTGCGCACGTCCGCTGCCTCGGAGACCTCGGCGACCGGGACGTCCCACCAGCCGTCGTAGCTGGGCACGCCTTCGTAGCGGTCAGCCTCGATGTAGAGGACCACGGGCCCATCGGCTGCCGCGCGCGCGCGCCAGCGCGTCGCGCAATTCGGTCACCGTCTCCGCCCGGCTCACGCTCGCGCCCAGGCTCGCGGCGTTGGCGGCGAGATCCAGCGGGAGGACGTCGGAGGCCGGGAGCGATCCACCGGTCGACCGGCAGCCAGCCGTTCCCGGCAAACCGGTAGTGGGTGCCGAAGCCCGAGCCGACCGACCGAGCGCGACAGCGCGCCGATCGACGCGTAGCCGTGGTTGTCGACCAGCACGATCGTGATCGGGATCCGCTCGGCCACCGCCGTGACCAGCTCGCCCGGCAGCATCAGGTAAGAGCCGTCGCCGACCAGTGCACGAACACGTCGCGGTCGGGGGCGGCCAGCTTGACGCCGATCGCCCCCGGGATCTCGTAGCCCATGCACGAGTAGCCGTACTCGACGTGATAGCCCTTGCCTGCTGGGTCGCGGGCGCTGCCACAGCTTGTGCAGGTCGCCCGGCGCCGAGCCGGCCGCGCACACGATCACGCCCGGTCTCGCCGGCGGCGTCGTTGATGGCGCCGATGATCGCCGCCTGCGAAGGCAGGCCGCCCGCGTCGGGCTGGGCCGTGACCAGCCGCGCCACCTCCTGGCTCCAGCGCGCTGCGCTCCGTCGCCGCGCGCGCGCCCGCCAGTCGGCCGCGACCTGGTGGCCGTCCAGCGCCTCGGCCCAGCTGCTCCAGGGTCACCCGCGCATCGGCCACCAGCGGCAGTCCGCTGTGCTTGGCCGCGTCGAACGGCGGCCACGTTGACGTTCACGAAGCGCACATCGGGATCCTGGAAGGCCGACTTGGAGGCGGTCGTGAAGTCGCTCCAGCGCGTGCCGACGCCGATCACGAGGTCGGCTCGCCGGGCCAGCGCGTTGGCTGCCGCGCGTGCCGGTGGCGCCGACCGCGCCCAAGCTCAGCGGGTGCTCGGAGACCAGCGCGCCCCGGCCGGCCTGGGTCTCGGCCACCGGGATTCCGGTGACCTCGGCGAATCTCGCGCAGCGCTTGCAGTGGCCTCGCCGTAGATGACCCCGCCCCCGGCCACGATCAGCGGCCGGTGCGCCGCCCGGATCAGCTCGACGGCCCGGTGCAGGCGCCTCGGCGGCCGGCGGCTGGCGATATACGGTCCAGACGCGCTGCTCCAGGAACGCCTCCGGCCAGTCGAATGCCTCGGTCTGCACATCCTCGGGTAGGGCCAGGGTCACCGCACCGGTCTCGGCCGGATCGGTGAGCACGCGCATCGCCTCCAGGGCAGCCGGAATCAGCTGCTCGGGCCGCTCGACTCGCTCGTAGAAGCGGGACACGGGACGGAAGCAGTCGTTGACCGACACGGTGGCGTCGTGAGGCGTCCTCCAGCTGCTGGAGCACCGGGTGGGGAGTCCGGGTGGCGAACGTGTCGCCGGGCAGCAGCAGCACGGGAAGCCGGTTGATCGTGGCCAGCGCGGCCCCGGTGACCATGTTGCGTGGCCCCCGGTCCGACCGACGTGGTACAGGCGAAGGTCCCCAGCCGGTTGCGCTGGCGGGCGTAGCCGGAGGCGATGTGGACCATGGCCTGCTCGTTGCGGGCCGCGTGGAAGGGCAGCAGCTCTCGGTACTGCTGCAGCGCCTGGCCCAGGCCGGCCACGTTGCCGTGACCGAAGATGCCAAAGGCAGCCGGCGAAGAAGCGGGACCGGCGTCCGTCGCGCTCGACCTCGCTGGGCGGCCAGGAAGCGCACCAGCGCCTGGGCGACCGTGAGCTTAGTGGTCATGGCCCTTCACCTCGGCCAGGCTCACCCAGCGCCGCTGTGCCGCGGCCCGCTCGATGGCGCTCGCTGACCGCCTGGACCTCCAGCCCGGTGGCCAGATCCGGCGTCCACTCTCCGCTCCGGCCACCGGGCGAGCAGATCAGCCGCCTGGTTGACGAAGCTGGCGCCGTAGCCGATGCCCTGACCTATCGGCCACCAGCCCTGGGTCCCGGGATGGACGGCGTGCTCGGCGCGGATCCGGCGCATCCCGTAGAGCTGGGCCGGCTCATCGGCGTCGCCGTACCAGAGCTCGTTCAGGCGCGCGTAGTCGAAGCGCAGCGTTCCCCGCGTGCCGTTGATCTCGATCACGAAGTCGCACGGCCGCCGGGGCGCGATCTTGGCGGTCTCGAACACACCGAGCGCCCCGTCGTTAAAGCGCAGCAGGGCCGAGGAGGCGTCGTCGTTGTCGACGCACACCATCTCGCCCGAGCCGCCTGGCGCCGATCGCTCGCGCGTGAACGTCGCCGACTGGGCGCTGACCTCGGCCACCGCCCCGACCATCCAGCCGGCCAGGTCGATCATGTGCGCGCCGAGGTCGGCGATCGTGCTCGCGCCCTCGGCGCGGCGGAAGCGCCAGTCGAAGGGGATCTCGGGATCCAGGAACTCGTCCGTGAGCCACGTGCCGCGCCACAGCCGGGCCTGGCCGATCGCGGCCCTCGTCGACCATCTGCTTCATCAGCGCCAGCGCCGGCAGCCGCCGGTAGTTGAAGCCGATCGCGTTCATCGCGCCGGCCGCGCGCACCGCCGTGGCCGCGCGCAGGGCTCCGGCGTAGTCCGCGGCCAGCGGCTTTTCGCACACGATCGCCTTCCCGACCTCGGGCGGCGGCCTCCACGATCTCGGGGTGCGTGCCCGGCGGCGTGCAGATGTCAACGATTTCAACCTCCGGGGACTCGATGATCGCCCGCCAGTCCGTCACCGCCCGCTCGACGCCGTAAAGGCGTGCCGCTTCCGTACACCGCCGACGTGGTTGCGTCCGCTGATCATCGCGCAGCCGCGGCCGGCAGGGGAGGCTGCGGATGTGCGGCGCCAGTGTGTAGCCGTAGCTGTGCGCCTTGCCCATCATCCCGTAGCCGATGATCCCGATCCCGACCTCGGGCAGCGGTCACCGCCGAGCGGGGTCACGACGCCTCCGGCACCCGCTGTCGCAGCGGCGGCCAGCGAGCGCGGCCGCCAGTCGCGGCGACGGTCAGTGCGGCCACTGCATCGGCGCCCTGCGCGCCTTCGCACTCGGCGCCCCGCACCGCGCGGGCAAAGGCCTCGGCCTGGCGCTGCATCGCGCTGCGAAAGACCTCGTCGCCGGCCGCGTCCCACATGAAGGGGACCCGCTCATAGCCCTCAGTGCCCCACACCTCCAGCCAGCACGAGTCCGCGTGGGGGAAGCGCCGGCCGAGCGAGATCGTCGCCGCGGCTCCGCCCGACAGGTCGGCCAGGATCGTCGCCGCAGTCCGGATCGGCGCCGGTGTCGCGGCTCACGTGCTCGGCCCGGCCGGCCGTGGCCGCCACCCACTCGAACTCCTGGCCCGAGCAGCCAGCGCGTCTGATCGAACTCGTGCACCCCCATGTCCATGGAGATGCCGCCGCTGTGGGCGCGGAACTGCTCAGACGGCAGCTCGTGCATCCCACTGCATGCAGGACAGCTGGTTGATCTCGCCCAGCTCGCCGCCGGCGATCCGCTCGCGCAGTTCGCGCAGCTCGGGCACGAAGCGCCGCCAGTAGCCGACCTGCAGCAGGACTCCCGCCTCCTGCGCGGCCTGCGGCCGCGGCCCGGGCCTGCTCGGCGCTGCACGCCGACCGGCTTCTCACACAGCATCGGGATGCCGGCGGCGGCGAAGCGGGCCACCAGCGCGGGGTGCTGAGTCGGACGGCGCGGCGATCAGCACCGCCTCGGGCGGCGGGTCCTGAGCCAGCAGCTCATCCACGCCGGCGTAGACGTGAGCACCGCCGGCGGCCACCCGGCGCCGGGTGGCGTCGAACGGCTCGACGACCCCCACCAGCTCGATCTCTCGAGACGCCCGGAGCGCCCCCAGGTGGACGCTGCCCATCCGCCCGGCGCCGACGAGCGCGATGCGGACAGGGCTCAGAGGCCATGCGCGCTGCAGGTACTCGCGGTTGCGCCGCTGGTCGATCGGCCGGCTGCTGCGGGTCGGCCGGATCGGGCAGCACGTCCTGCTCGACGACCAGCCAGCCCGTGTAGCCGATCTCGGCCAGCGCCGTCGAGCACGCCGCCGATGTCGATATCGCCGTCGCCCAGGGCGCAGAACGCCTGCCGGCGCCAGATCTCCTCCACCGGCGCCGCCTCGGCGACGATCTCCTCGAGCTGTGGACGAGCGCGCGCATCCTTGAGATGGACCTGATTGATCCGCGCGCTCCAGTCGCGGATCGGCCGCGAGCGGGTCGCCGCGGCCCAGCAGCAGGTGCCGGTGTCCAGGCACAGGCCGACGTCGCTGATCTCGAGCAGGCGCTCGATCTCCCACTGGGCCTCGATGTAGGTGGCGGTGTGGTGGTGGAAGGTGGGCTCATAGCCGCGCTCCCGACAACGCTCCACGACGCGCGGCCAGTCCGTCGGCGAACGCGCTGCCAGCCGGCGTCGTCGAGCCCGACGCTCGGGTCGAGGGCCGCCCGGCCCGGATAGCGCGAGCGCGCCGGAGAGCCGGCATCGGCCAGCGTCGGCTTGGGCTGGCCGGCGCCGGTCGCACGCGCTGTCGAAGATGTCGAGCAGCGCCTCGAGCTCCGGCAATCGCCTCAGGGAGCTTGTCGGGCTCGCTGAAGGGAAGCTCGAGGTAGCCGCCGGCGAGGCCGAGGCCGCGATCGGTGCAGCCGCTCGGCCAGCGTCGCCGGTGTCGCCGAGGTAGCCGACCGGCCCGAGATCGACTCCCGACTAGCCGGCCTCGTGCACCCAGTCCAGCAGCGTCAGTGGCTCGGGCACGTTCGGGTCGACCCCGACGGTGATCTCGAAGGCGCCGTAGCTGACCGGCGCATTGGCCACCGCGACATGCGGCGAGCACGCGCTCACCGTCGGCGGCGCGCGCCGTGCCCGGGTCGTATCCATCGATGCTTGTTCCACTGCTGTCCGACCTTCCCTGTCACTCGCGGTTCATGGCCGGATCGGCGCCGGCGTGGCCGCCGACTCGAGTTCCGGGTCGAGGCCCTGGTGGGCGCGGGCGATCGCCTCGCACAGCGCGAAGATCGGCCAGCCCGTCGGCCCCGGAGGTCCGCGGCTGCTGCGCCGCTGGCGATGCAGTCGGCGAACTCGCTCGAGCTCGCGCTTGAACGCCTCCTCGTAGGAGACGATCTCCTCGCGCTCCCAGCTGTGCGCGGTCCCCGGTCTCGCCGCCCTTCGACGATCAGCCGGCTGGGCGCGCTGCGCAGGAACGGCGACGGCAGCTCGAGCGTCAGTCGCTGGTCGGGGGCGTAGAAGGCGAACTCCTGCTTGTAGCGGGCGATGCCCGGCAGGTCGACCCAGGACAGGTGACACTCCGTGTCACCGAAGCGCAGGTTGACGCTCACGCAGCTGGCGCGTCGAGCTCGGCGGAGCGGACCTCGGTCGGCTCTCCGAGGACGCCGCGCAGCACGTTGAACTCATGTACCAGGTTGTCGAGCAGGATCCAGCGGTAGCACCAGCGCGTCTGCGTCGTCGGCGTCGCCGAGCGCGCGGTCGACCGCGCTGGTCGTCGGCCTGGCCTGAGCTCCTCGATGACCTCCGGCGGCGGCCGGTGTCGCCGCTGACCAGGGGGTAGTGCGCGACGTACGGGCCGAACGGCGACTCCAGCGTGGTCACCCGCACCAGCCGCACGTCGGCGCGGATACCGGGCATCAGCTCGGCCAGCCGCTCGTAGGCTGGGTCATAGCGCTTCATCGTGCCCGACCATGAGCCGTGACGTCCGCGCGCTCGGCCGCCTCGATCATCCGCGCACACGTCGCGGCTGGACAGTGCCATCGGCTTCTCGACGAACACGTGCAGGCCGGCCTCCGCGGCGGCCATCGGCGATCGGCGCGTGGTCGCCGGAGGTGAGGACCATGACCGCGTCGAGGTCGCTCGGCGGCCAGCAGGTCCTGCCAACGGGTGTGAATGCCGCGACGCCCCGTAGCGCTCAGCGCAGCGCCGGCGCCACCGGTCCTCGGACAGATCACAGACGCGCCGCGATCTCGAACCGGTCGGAGAGCTCGGTCAGGTATGGGAGATGCATGACCTGGGCGATCAGCCCGCACCCCACAACTCCTACCCGCGCTCGGCTTGCTCAAGGCATCTCCCCTCTGGAACGTTCCACGCACCATATCCAGAACGCCGAGAGAGGTGTCAAGGCAGCCCGTGCCTCGGCGGCTCTCGCCCTCGGCGTGAGGAGCCGCTGAAAGGCGGCTCGGACGCAGGGATATGATCTGCCCGCCCATGGACACCTGCCAGCCGCTCGCGGAGCCCGCGCAGCGTCCGCCCGGCGACCTCGCAAGCCGCCCACCATCTTCGACGTCGCCGCCGAAGCCGGGGTGTCCAAGTCGACGGTGTCCAACGTCGTGCGCGGGGTGGAGGAGGTCTCGGTCGGGCACCCGGGAGCGCGTCCTGCTGGCGATCGAGCGGCTGGACTACAAGCCGAACACGATCGCTCGGCAATTCGTGCAGCAGCGCACGACGATCCTGGGCGTCCTGCTCGGTGACCTCAGCAACCCGTACTACGCGCAGATGGCGCAGGTCGTCGAACGCGCCGCCTTCGGCTTCGGCTACACGACGATGTTCTGCAATATCGAAGGCGCCGACGGAGATGGCCTCGGCTGGGGTGGACGTCCCTGCTCGGCCATCGCGTCGCCGGGATCGTCTTCCTGGCCTTCGTTCGCCCGGCGCTCGCAGGTCAATGACCCGCTCCAGCGCGGCCGGCGTGCCGATCGTGTTCTTGGGTCTGAGCGAGTCGTGGGGCGATTCCGTCGGGCCCCGGGATCGCGCCGGCGGGCGTCTCGCCACCGACCATCTCCTCGAGCTGGGCCATCGTCGGATCGCCTACGTGCGCACCCCGCTGGTCGAGCGCAGCGGCGACCGCGCCCGCTACGCCGGCTACCGCTCGGCCCTGCGCGCCGCTGGCCTGCAGGCGCTCCCTGCGCTCGTCTGGGAGCCAGGTTCTGACACGGTCACGGTCGCCCGCAAGACAGCTGGCTTTCGAAGCCGCGGTCACCGGGCCCCGAGCGCCGACCGCGCTGTTCGTCTCCAACGACATCGGCGCCATCGCCGCTGATCGAGGCCTGCGAGACGGTGCGGGCTCGATGTCCCGGAGTCGATGTCCGTCGATCGGCTTCGATGACATCGCCTTGGCCGGCCTGCATCGTATCTCGCTGACCACGGTCGCCCAGCCGCTCGACTTCCAGGCCGAGCGGGCGGTCAGCCTCCTGTTGGAGCGCATCGAGAATCCGCTCGTTGATCCACGCCACGTGCGGGTGCCGGTGCGCCTCCAGGTCCGCGAGTCCACTGACGCTCCGGCCGGCCGCGCGAGGAGTTCCCGCTCCGCGCGTCCGCGCGCGAGTGGCAATGACGCTCGGTCTCGCTCCGATTAAGGCGATGGTCGCTTGACGCCGTCCGGGTGAAGCGATAGAAAACACCTCGCACCTGGAACGCTCCAAACGAGGAGCCTCGAGAGTCTGAGGAGGGCTTGGGGTTTGAGGGAATCCGAGGACCGGCCGCACCGGCGCCTAGCGGTGGTCGCCGAGGCGTTCCTGGATCGCACGCTGCCCGAGCTGCTGGACTGGCTCACGGAGGCGGCGCCAGAGGTGAGCGCCGTGGAGCTCGGCACCGGCGGGTACGCCCCGCATCCGCA
Organism: uncultured Solirubrobacteraceae bacterium; assembly: GCA_963731395.1. GTDB lineage: Bacteria > Actinomycetota > Thermoleophilia > Solirubrobacterales > Solirubrobacteraceae > Palsa-465. The sequence goes on along the minus strand of CAVSVH010000010.1, from coordinate 96,730 downwards.
CTGCGACCGCGCGCCTGCTGCTGCGCAGCCAGGCCCGCGCGCCGGACTTGGCCCAGGAGCTCGACAGGGCGTGGGTTTCACGATCGCCGCGCTGAACGCCTGGGGCAACCCGCTGCACCCCGACCCGCGGATTGCCGCCCGTCACGACCGCGACCTCCGCGAGACGATCCGCCTGGCCGCCCAGCTCGGCGTCGACCGAGTCGTCGCGCTGGCCGGCTGCCCGGCGGCGCGCCCGGCGATCGCGACGCCTCACTTCGCCGCCGGCGGATGGCTGCCCGTACCTGGAGGGCATCTACGAGGACCAGTGGGAACGGCGCGTCGCCCCGTACTGGAGCGCGCTCAGCGAGTTCGCCCGCACCGCCGCACCCGGACGTTGCGGGTCTGCCTCGAGCTGCATCCCGGCACGGCCGTCTACAACGTCGAGACGTTCTACCGGCTGGCTGCCCTGGGTGACAACCTCGCCGCCAACATCGATCCCGAGCCACTTCTTCTGGCAGCAGATGGACACCCAGGCGGTCATGCGCACGCTCAGCGATCGGGTCGGCCACGTGCACGCCAAGGACGTCGTCTTCAATCCGAGGTGCTCGGCCACCGCAGGGCCTGCTCGACCACCGCTGGCCGGGTCCCACCGCCGAGGTTCCGTGGAAGTTCGCCAGCGTCGGCGACGGCCACGACGCGGCCTGGTGGGCGCGCTTCGTCGCTCTGACTCGACGAGCACCGCCGTCAAGGCGATCGCGATCGAGCACGAGGATCCCGACGTCGCCGCCTGAGATCGGGGTCCCGAGCGGCCGCTCGCCTGCTCGTCCGGCAGCGTGGAGCGTGGCGGCGTGAGCACGGATACGTCCGCGGCGTGTCGCTTCGAGGAGGTGTGGAAGCTGTTCGGGGACGAGACCGCCGCCGTGGCCAACCTCAACCTGGACATCCAGGAGGGGGAGTTCCTGGTCCTCGTCGGCCCCTCGGGGTGCGGCAAGACGACCTCGCTGCGGATGCTCGCCGGCCTCGAGCGTCCGACCTTCGGGCGCATCTGGTTCGGCGACCGGGACGTGACCACGCTCGCCGCCGGGGGAGCGCGACGTCGCCATGGTCTTTCAGAGCTACGCGCTGTACCCCAACATGACCGTGTACAGGAACCTGGCCTTCGGCCCCACGGTACGCGGCGAGTCCAAAAAGGATCTGCGCAAGCGGATCGACGACGTGGCCGAGGTCCTGGGCATCGGGGCGCTGCTCAAGCGCCGTCCCACGGAGCTCTCCGGCGGCCAGCGCCAGCGGGTCGCGCTCGGGCGCGCGCTGCTGCGCGAGTCCGCACCTGTTCCTGCTCGACGAGCCGCTGTCCAACCTCGATGCCGCGCTGCGGGTCCAGATGCGGGCGGAGCTCATCCGTCTGCACAAGCGTCTCACCCAGACCACCACCGTCTACGTCACCCACGATCAGATCGAGGCGCTGACCATGGGTGACCGCGTCGCGGTGCTCAAGGACGGCGACGTGCATGCAGTGTGCGACACGCCGTCCGGCCTGTACGAGAACCCCGCCAACAGCTTCGTGGCGACCTTCATCGGCTCGCCGAAGATGAACCTCGTCCCGGGCGAGTTCACAGGACGGGGCAGGAGGCCGAGCGTCACCCTGCTCGGCGCGAAGGTCGCCCTCGCATCCCGCTCCAGGCCAAGGCCCTGCGGGCCGACTGCGCCGACGGCCAGCTGTCAGGTCGGGATGCGCCCGGCCGACCTGCGTCCGCCCGCCGACGTCGCCGGCTCCGCCCACACCGCACGGCTGCAAGGCATCGTCGATGTCGTCGAGCACTCCGGCAGCGAGATCTTCGCCATCAGTCCGCGTCGCCGACCAGCTGGTGTCCGCGCGCTTCCCGCGCACGATCATCCCCGAGGCCGGTGATCGCGTCGAGCTGGCCTTCAACCCGAGCCATCTCTACTTCTTCGCCGCCGACAGCGGCGAGCGGCTGATCGATCGAGAAGCGGTTCTCCGGGACCTTGGAGAGGCGCCCGAGGTCAGGGCGCGTGGTCCCTCAATGAAGCACAACACTAGGAGAGCAAGCATGAGGATTGGGGTGAGTGGTTTACGTCGGATGGCGTGCTGCCGCACTGACGCTGCTGGCCACTGTCGGTCATCGCGGCCTGTGGCGGTGCCAGCTCCGGCGGCTCCGGAGGTCGGGTCAGGCAAGGCCAAGGTGATCAAGGTCGCCTACGGCTCCACCTACGTGTTCGACACCACGTCGCTCACCAACAAGTGGTGGAATCAGGTGAGCCAGCAGTTCGAGGCCGCAGAACCCCGGGATCAAGGTGCAGCTCGTGCCGATCCCCGGCAGCTACAACGACATCGTCAACAAGCTCAGCCTGCTCTACCGCTCGCCCTCGACCGCGCCCGACGTAGCCGAGATCCCCACTGGCCAGATCGGCCTGTGGCAGAGCTCGGGGTACCTGCGGCCGCTCAACAACTACCTGCCCGACCACGTCCTGGTGGAGCAAGTTCCCCGCGGTCGTCCAGAGCGAGGGCACCTTCAACGGCACCACCTACGCCGTCGATCAGGGCGAGAACGACAGCGCGCTCTACTACAACAAGCAGATGTTCCAGAAGGCCGGTCTCCCGGTGCCGTGGAACGCCGAAGAACTGGAACGACATCCTGGCCGCCGCCAAGAAGCTCAAGACCGCGCTGCCCGGCGTCATCCCGCTGTGGCTGAACGCCGGCTCGGGCTCAGGGGCCAACGGCCTGCTGCAGGGCATCAACAACTTCATCGTCGGCACCCCGACGCCGAAGATCCAGGACGGCAGCAAATGGGTCGTTGACAGCCCCGGGATCCGCGACTCGCTCGACCTTCATGAAGAGCGTCTACTCAGGCGGCCTCGGGCGCCTCGGAGTCGGCGCTGTTCAGCCCCAACGCGGTGACCACGCCGCTGACGCTGTTCGCGCAGGGCAAGCTGGCCATGGCCGTGGGCTCCAACTACTTCACCGGCAACTGGACCAAGTTCATCGGCGCGCCCGTACTGGGCGCAGGCGGCCCAGACGATGGGGGTCACGCCCATGCCCGACCGCAGAGCGGCGGCGGCATCGCCAGCACCCTGGGCGGCTGGGACTACGCCATCTCGGCCCACAGCGGCAACCCGAGCGCCGCGTTCAAGCTGATCAACGTCATGGAGAACCAGCAGAACAGCATCGACGCCGCCAACTGGGCCGGCTGGGTGACCCCCAACAAGGACTACTGGACCGCGCCGGCGTTCACCGAGGTTCGCCCCCTACCAGAGTGCTGTTCGCGCAGATCCTCGCCCACGCGACGCTCACCCCGTCGTCCGGCGAACTACTCGATCTGGGTGCAGGGGATGGGCAACGCGACCGGTCAGCTGGTGCAGAACCCCAGCACCAGCGTGGGCACGGCGGTCAACACGCTCAGCTCCTACGTGTCCAACCAGCTCGGCAGCTCGAGTACCGAGAAGCTGCCGCTAGCCCATCGGGAGAATCAATCAATGACCACGAGGAGCTGAGGCCGAGTGGCGCTCGTCGACACCACCGGTGGCCCGCTGATGGCGTCGCCGTCGGCGGGCTCTGAGCAGGTCCCCAGCGGACGAGCGTCTCGACCGGGAGCGCTTTCACTGGGGGAGCCTGACCCTCCTTGCCCCCGCCCTCGTGCTCCTCGTCGTCCTGTTCCTGATCCCGGTCGGCTACGCCTTCTTCCTCGGCTTCACCAACCTCCGGCTGGTCGGGCCGACGGCGGTGAACTACAACTTCACCGGCCTCACCAACCTCCACCAGCTGGGGCGCGACTCGGTCTTCCCGATGTCGGTCGAGCTGACGGCCATCTTCGTCGCCGGCTCCGTCGTCGGCACCGTGATCGTCGGGCCTGGGCCTGGCGCTGCTCATGCGCAACGCCTACGGCCTGGTCCGCATCCTCGTCGGCGGCGTGGTCATCATCGCCTGGATGATGCCGGCGGTCACCGCGGGCATGACCTGGTACGCCTCCACGACTGCCGGCGGGACGTTCGCCACCCTCTCCGGCAGTCAGCCAGTCCGACTTCCTGCACAGCCCGCCGCTGCTGATCGTCACGCTCGCCAACACCTGGTCGCAGTGCGGCTTCGCCATGCTCGTGTTCGCCGCCGCGCTGCGCAACATCCCCGCCGAGGTGATCGAGGCGGCCACGCTGGAGAACGCGTCGCCCTGGCAGCGCTTCCGCATGATCATGCTGCCCCTCCTGCGCCCGACCATCGTCACCGTCGTCCTGCTGGTCACGCTCCTCACGCTGGCCAACTTCGCCCTCATCTACATCATGACCCAGGGCGGTCCGGGCAACTCCACCAACATCCTGCCGGTCTACTCCTACCAGCAGGCCTTCTCGTTCAACAACCTGGCCTACGGAGCGCTGATCGGCGACGTGATGGTGATCATCTGCCATGATTCTCGGCTTCGCCTACGTGCGCGCTTCGAGGCTGCGCGTATGACCGCACTTCGCCTGCCCACGGCCTCGACCGGTCAGGTGCCCGATTCGGCCCCGCGCGTGCCGCCGCCCTCCCGCACGCGCCGGCGAATGGGCAACGGCCTGCTCGTCCTGATCGGCGTCCGCTTCGCACTGCCGATGTTGTGGATGGTGGCCGCCTCCCTGGACAAGAACGCCTCCTGGAGCATCGAGTTGCCGCACTTCACGCTGGCCAACTTCCATGCCGCCACCGGCTCGGGCCAGATTCACTCGCTGTGGAACAGCGTCGTCTTCTCCGCGGTGGCCACGATCGTGTCCACCGCCGCCTCCACGCCGGCTGCCTACGCCCTGTCGCGCCGGCGCATCCCGTGGAAGGGGCCGCTGCTCCTCATCGTGCTCTTCCTCTCCGGAGTCCCGATGTCGATTCTGATCGTCCCCATCTACGAGCTGTTCGCGCTTCAGAACTGGCTCTCCATCCTGCCCGACGGCCATCTTCCTCGGCGTCACGGCGATGCCGTTCGAGATCTGGCTGATCAAGAACTTCATGGACGCCATCCCCTACGACCTGGAGGAGGCCGCCCGGATCGAGCGGGCCAGCACGTGGCAGATCCTCACCCGCATCGTCGGCCCGCTGGCCCTGCCCGGCATCGGCGCCGGGGCCATCTACGCCTTCGTCAACGCCTGGGGCTCCTTCGTCGTTCCGCTGGTCCTGATCAGCAACCCCAACCAGGCGCCGGGACCGATCGCCATCTACGGCTTCATCGGGGCAGCCAACGTCCGCTACGGCGACATCGCCGCGTACTCGCTGCTCTATTCGGTGCCCGGTGTTCATCCTCTACGCGATCATGTCGCGCCTGTTCACGGGCGGCTTCACGCTGGGCGGCGCGATCAAGGGTTAGGACCCGGCGGTTCGGCCCATCAGCCGATCGCGCTGATCGTGGCCACGCCGATGAAGATGAGCACGATGCCCACGATCTGAGTGGACTGAAGCCGCTCGCCGAACAGCAGCCGGCCAAAGCCGGCTCCGAACGCGCCGGTCAGGGTGGCTAGGACTGCAGCCACCGGGATGCCGTGGCCGGCCCCGGTCGCGTAGCTGAAGAAGCCCGCCACCTCGCATAGCCCGGCGATCAACAGCAGGTGGGCGGTCCCCTTGGGAATCCGCAGCTCGCCGCGCAGCCGCAGGGGCAGGGTGACGGCCAATACCCCGATGATCCGCGGCGGCATGATCGCCCAGGCCGTGGGCAGCACGTCGCCGGCCCGGCCGGTTCCGATACAGGCTGATCCCGAATGACAGCGCGGCCAGGGCCGCCCACACCGCGGCCCGCCGGTCTCGTTGTCCCTGGGGGGTGGGCACCGGGTCCCTGTGGCCGGGCACCTCGGACGCCTGTTCCCGAGGGGCCAGAGCGGCGGCCGCGGGATCGGAGTCGGCCGGCCGCCGGGCGATGGCGGTCATGATCATGCCGATCACCGTCACGGCCAGCGCCGCCCCGCGCACGCCGCCCACGGCCTGCCCAGCCAGAATGGCGATCAACGCCGCGATGCCGCCCTCCGCCGACACGATCGGCATGACCACGCCCATCTGCCCGAGGCGCAGCGAGTGGTACAGGAGCAGCAATCCACCGACGTTGCCGGCCCCACCCAAAAACAGCCACAGAGCCGAGGTGGCGGTGATATGGGCGCCGCCCGACAAGGGGAGGACGAGGGTCAGCGCCAGCAGCCCGAACAGCATCACCCAGGCCAGGGTCAGCATCGAGCCCATCGTGCGCGCGGCCCGCGAGGCGAAGGTCGTACCGATGGACCACAGGAGGGCGGCGCCCAGGCCGCCGAGGACAGCCGTCACGAAGCGCGCTCGGCAGGGTCCACGACTAGGCCCGGGCCGACAGAACCACCTTCATCGCCTCGTCGCGCTGGGCCAGCTCGAGGCCCTCCTGGGCCCGCTCGAGCGGCAGACGGTGTGAGACAAAATCCTCGAGGGGCAGCGCGTCCAGATTACGGGCCAGCAGGTCCATGGCCGGCTTGTAGGACTCCGCTGTCTCGCCGCCGATGCCGAGGACGTTGACGTTCTTGGTGCAGATGTCGGCGTTGGGGTTGATCTCCACCGGACCCATGTCGACGAACGCGCCGGCCTCGACCACGGTTCCGCCCACCCGAACCATGCGCAGGCTGCTGACAAAGGTCTCGGGCACGCCGCTGCAGTCAAGCACCATGTCCGCGCCACGGCCGCCGGCGGCCTCGTGCACCCGGGCGATGAGCTCTGAGCTGTCGAGCTCCGAGGCGTCGAGCACCTGGTTGGCCCCGAACGTCTGAGCCCGCCCCAGGCGCGACGGGAATCTGTCGATGGCGATGATCGTCCCCGCGCCCATCAGCCGGGCCTTGATCAGGTGACACATGCCCAGCGGGCCGATGCCGTAGACGACCACGGTCTCGGCGAAGGTGTCGTTGAGGCGGCGGGCCCGCTCAAAGCCGTGGGTGACGGCCATCGGCTCCGTGAGCACGGCGACGTTGTCGGGCAGCTCGTCGGGAACCCGGAAGAGCTGGGTGCGGGGGAGGAGATACATGTACTCACTCCAGCCCCCGAACAGGTGGGGGGCGCGCGTGGCGTTGAGGCTGTTGCCGTAGTCCTCGAGCCGCTCGCACATGTAGTAGGGCTGGCCGCTGCGGCAGTACCAGCATTCGCCGCAGCTGACGTTGGCCGCGGGCACGACCCGGTCGCCGGGACGGAGCGCGCGGCCCTCGCTGTCCAGCACCTCGCCGCCGGTCGCCGCCACCCGGCCGACGTTCTCGTGCCCACAGATCAGCGGATACTCGATCTGGCGCTCATGAGGTGTGCCGGCGTACTGCGTTGTCTCGCCCCGGAACGTGTGCTTGTCCGTGCCGCAGATGCCCGACATCGACATCTCCAGGACCACCGCCCCGGGCTCGGGATCGGGCAGCAGGAACTGCTGGACCTCGAGCCGGCCCGGCTCCGGCATGACGGCGGCGCGGACGCTGTCCGTCACGTCGCCGCGCCCGGCCTCAGGCCACCCACCCGGAGGTTTTTGGAGCGTTCCATATTGGTGACCGACTTGTATCCGTTCGCCGGCGGCGCGTCAACCCCGCGCCTTGCCCTCGCACGCGCACAAGTGAGAGATCCGCCGCGGCTTATCTCTCAGCAGATGAAGGCTCAGCTCCGTCGACCGTCTCGACCAGCGCCCGCACACGGTTCCCGGGCGAGCTGCTCCTGAAACCAGGCTCCAGATAGTCGAGGTCAGCGTGCAAAACGAACGCGACATCTACACGCTCTGCGCTCACCGCGGGATGGCGGAGCTTGAGGCCGATGTCGTGGCCCTGCTGTGTGTGCCGGCGACCGTGGGCTGTGGCGAACCTGCCAGCGCACAGTCGTGCCCCGTCAGGTTGACCTCCGCGCTGACCTCACTCCCGATGCCCGCGCGGTGATCGACGGGCGCCCGCAGAGCTTGCGGGACGCCCTGGAGGCGGTGCCCAAGTCGCGCAGATGGAAGCGGCGCAGCCGGGTCAGCGAGCGCATCCGCTGCTACCAGGAGCCCGAGGAGGTCTAGACGTAGTTCGCGAGGGAAGCGGCTCAGGCTGTTCCGGCGGGTCGAGCAGGGCCAGGACCTCGGCCTCATAGGGCATAGCCTGCGAGCACAGCAGCCGAGCGGCGACGATCCCCCCGGCCGCGTTGGCGAAGGCCACGGCGCGTTCCGGGGCCCAGCCCGACAGCAGCCCGTGACAGAGCGCGCCGCCGAAGGCATCGCCCGCGCCCAGGCCGCACAGCACCTCGACCGGCGCAGGTCCGATCAGATGCTCACGCTTCGCGCTGACCAGCAGTACGCCGTCGCCGCCCAGTTTGACGATCGCCCACTCCACGCCTCGCTCCAGCAGCCGGCGCGCCGCCTCGCGCGGCTCGTCGCTGCCCACCGCCACATCACATTCCTCACGGTTACCGACGGCGATTGTCGCCGCGCTCCACCGCCTTCCCGATGACCGCCGAAGCCTCCTCGCGCGAGGACCAGAAGCTCGGCCGGTAATCGAGGTCGAGGATCGTGTGCGCGCGTCGCCCTCGATCCTCGAGTAGCTCGGTGACCGTCACGCGGCTGGGATTTTCGGACAGTGCGCCGCCCGAGATCCACAAGATCGGCACGTCGCGTGCTGTGTCGGCACCGACTTCACCCGGCCGGAGCTGCAGGTCGGGCGCGGGTGGATGGCGGCGGAAGTGAAGTTGTGGATCCTCGGGTGGGTCGAGCACGGCGAATGCAAGCGGCGTCATCGCATCGGGCTCGACTCCGACGTAGCTGACGTCGACGCCGAAGTCACGGAGCTCCTGCACGACCACGTCGCCGAACGGGTCGGTTCCCACCTTTGTGTAGACCGCCGCGCGCCGGCCGAGCCGGGCCGCGGCAATGGCCACGTTGGTCGGACTACCACCGACGGCCTTCTGAAAGCTCTCCGCGCCCTGCCAGCCTGCGCCGAGCTGACCGCAGTACAGGTCGATGCTGATCCGCCCGACGGTCAGTAGCTCCAGCGGCGCAACCACAGGCGCAGGATAGCCTTGCAGTTGCGCCCATGTCGTTCTACATCACCACCCCGATCTACTACGTCAACGCCCAGCCGCATCTCGGCCACGCGTACACGACGATCGCCACCGACGTGATCGCCCGGCACATGCGACAGCGCGAGGCGGACGTCTTCTTCCTCACCGGCACCGACGAGCACGGCGAGCCGGTGGCCGACGTCGCCCGCGCCGAGGGCATCTCCCCGCAGGAGCTGGCCGATCGCAACGCGGCGCGCTTCCAGGCGCTGATGCCGCGGCTTGACGCGTCCAACGATTTCTTCATCCGCACCACCGACGAGGCGCACAAGCGCCGCGTCCAGGAGGTGCTGGCGCGGGTGCACGACAACGGCTTCACCTACAAGGGACTCTACGAGGGCTGGTACTGCCCGCGGTGCGCCGACTTCAAGGTCGAGAACGAGATCCTGGAGGGCAACCTGTGCCCGATCCACGAGATCCCGCTCACCCGCGAGCAGGAGGAGAACTGGTTCTTCGCCCTCTCGCGCTTCCAGGGCCAGCTCGAGGCGCTGTACGCCGACCGCCCCGATTTCGTGATGCCCGCGGCGCGGTTCAACGAGGCCCGGTCGTTCATCGCCTCGGGCCTGCAGGACGTCTCGCTCACGCGGGCGCGGATGACCTGGGGAGTCCCGGTCCCGTGGGACGCGGGACACGTCTTCTACGTGTGGTTCGACGCGCTGCTCAACTACTACACGGCGCTCGGCTACGCCCGGCCCGGGCAGGACCTGACCGACCGCTTCTGGCCGGCCACGTACCACATCATCGGCAAGGACATCCTCAAGTTCCACACCGTGTTCTGGCCCGCCATCCTGATCGCCGCCGAGCTGCCGATCCCCGAGCACGTGTTCGTCCACGGCTTCCTCCTCGGCGCCGACGGGCGCAAGATGAGCAAGTCGCTGGGCAACGTGCTCGACCCGTTCGAGGTCATGGACGAGTTCGGCACCGACGCGCTGCGCTTCTACCTGATGCGTGACGTCCCGTTCGGCAGCGACGGCGCGGTCGGCATGGCGTCGGTGACCACGCGCTACGAGTCAGAGCTCGCCAACGAGTACGGAAACCTCGCCAGTCGCACGATCGCCATGGTGCGCCGCTATCGCGATGGCATCGTCCCCGACGTCGAGACCGACCCCGTGCTTGCCGGCGCGTTCGCAGGCCTCGTGGCGACGGTGAGCGATCTGCTGGACCGCGCCGACCCGACGACCGCGCTGGAGCAGATCTGGCAGCGGGTGCGACGCAGCAACCGCTACGTCGAGGAGCGCGCGCCGTGGCAGCTGGCCCGGGATCCCGACTCGGCTCCCGAGCTCGACCGGGCGCTGGCGTCGCTCGCCGAGGCGGTGCGCGTGATCAGCGTCCTGTTGGCCCCGTACGTCCCCGCGAGCGCCGGCACGCTGCTCGACGCCCTGGGCGCCCCCGACCTCTCGCTGCCGGGGGCCGAGTTCGCGGCGCGCGGCGGAGGGCGGGCGGTGCAGGCGATCGAGCCGCTGTTTCCCAAACGGGCGTGACGGCGTCGTGGTCGACAGCCATACCCACCTCGACATCTGCGACCCACCGAACTCCGAGCTCGTCGCCGCCGCCGAACAGGCCGGCGTCACCCGGATGGTGACGGTGGGCACCGACGGCGCGTCCTGCCGGGCGGCGCTGGCCGCGGCGGACGACTTCCCCCAGGTCTACGCCGCGATCGGGCGTCACCCCAACTCCGCGACCGGCTTCGATGACGCCGACCTCGCCGAGCTCGAGGCGCTGGCGACCCACGACAAGTGCGTCGCCATCGGCGAGACGGGACTCGACTACTACCGCGAGTACGCGCCCGTGCAGGACCAGCAGCGGGCGTTCCGGGCCCAGATCGAGCTCGCCCGCTCGATCGGTAAGCCGCTGGTCATCCACACCCGCGCCGCCGACGACGACACGCTCGCGATGCTCGACGAGCACGCCGGCGGCCTGCGCGTGATCCTCCACTGCTTCTCGATGGCGCAACGGGTGCAGGAATGCCTGGCACACGACGACTGGTGGTTCTCCTTTGCCGGGAACGCCACCTATCCCAGCGCCGGAGATCTTCGCGCCGCGGCGCTGCGGGTTCCGGCGCCTCGCCTGCTCGTCGAGACCGACGCGCCCTACCTGTCGCCGCAGCCAACGCGCGGCAAGCCCAACCAGCCGGCTCGGGTCGTCGCCACCGCGCAGGCGATCGCGCTGGAGCGACGGGTCTCCTACGCGGAGCTCGAGCGGTCGATCGACGCCAACGCGGCGGCGCTGTTTCGATGGTGAGCGCGCGCTCGGCGCGCCGGCGCGAGCTCGGCCAGAACTTCCTCGTCGACCGCAACATCCTGGCCGTGATCGGGCGCCTGGCGGAGCTGTCGGGCGACGACATCGTGCTGGAGATCGGCGGCGGGCCCGGGATCCTGTCGGCGTTCACGGCGCCGCGGGTCGCCCACCTGCACGTGGTCGAGGTCGACGAGCGGCTCCGGGACCAGCTCGGCTCCGCGCTCGCCGCGCATGACAACGTGAGCCTGCATTTCGCCGACGCACTCGCGCTGGGCCTCGACGCGCTGGCGCCGGCTCCCACCAAGGTCGTGGCCAACCTGCCCTACCGCGTCGCCGCCACCGTCATCCTGCGCACGATCGACGAGCTTCCCACCGTCGGACGCTGGGTGGTGATGGTCCAGCGGGAGGTCGGGGAGCGCTTCGCCGCCGCTCCGGGCAGCGCCGCGTACGGCGTCCCATCGGTGCTCGCCCAGCTCGCGTGTGAGGTCAGCGTGCTGCGCCCGGTGGCTCGCACCGTGTTTCGGCCGGTGCCGAACGTCGACTCGGTCCTGCTCGGCCTCCGGCGGGTCGGCCCGGGATCGCGACCCGAGGTCAACGCGCTCGTCCACGCCGCGTTCGCCCATCGGCGCAAGGCGCTCGCGGGCTCGCTGGCGCTTGCCCCGGGAGCGGGGCCGGATGTGCGCGACCGGGCCCGGGCCGCGCTCGTCGACCTCGGCCATCCCGCCGACGAGCGGGCGGAGCGGCTGGCGCCGGAGGAGTTCGGGGAACTGGCGGCGCGCCTCGCCCAATGACGGTTCTCGCCGCCGAGACCGCACCGGCGAAGATCAACCTGTGCCTGTTCCTCGGCCCGCTGCGGCGTGACGGCCGCCACGAGCTGGTGACGGTCTTCGATGCACTGACGCTGGGCGACGAGCTGGAGGTGGCCGCGGCGAACGCCGATGCGGTCGTCTGCGAGGGGGTCCTCGGCCCCAACCTGGTGTCCGACGCGCTGTCGGCCCTGCGGGCCGCCGGCTGGGCGGCCCCGCCGGTGACGGTCAGGATTGCCAAGCGGATCCCGGTGGCCGCCGGCATGGCCGGGGGCTCCGCCGACGCCGCGGCGATGCTGAGGCTCGCGCCGCGGCTCGCGCCGGTCGCGGCGCCGGCGCTCGCCGAGATCGCGGCCCAGCTCGGATCCGACGTGCCCGCCCAGCTGGATCCGGGTCCGAGCATCGCCACCGGCGCCGGCGATGTGCTGGAGCCCCTTGCACCGCTTCCCGCGTATGGCATCCTCGTCCTCACTCAGCCGTTCCCGTTGTCGACGGCGTCGGTGTATCACGCGGCCGACCGGCTGGGTCTCCCGCGCTCGGCCGGCGAGCTCGAGCAGCTGCATGCCGGCCTGGCGGCGGCGCTTCCCGGCGCGCTGCCGGCCGACCTGATCGTCAACGATCTGCAGCCGGCGGCGGTGTCGCTGGCGCCGCCGATCTCCGACGCGGTGAGCACCGCGCGTCACGCGGGTGCCGACCACGCGCTCGTCTGCGGGTCGGGACCCACCGTGATCGGGGTGTACCGCGGCGCCGACGGCATCGAGCGCGCCGCGGCGGCGGCCGCCGCGCTGCCCGAGACGGTGCTCCGCCCCGTGGTCGCCGCCCCGGTCGGCAGAGGGGTGGCGCGCCCAATGGCGAACGAGTGACCGTTGCCCGCAATTTGCAGGCGCTTGGAGGCGTTCGCGTCAGCTATCGCCCACATTCGGCACAATCACGGTCATTCACCTGAGCAACACCACCGTCACCTACATCGTCGGAGCCGGCTGCGCCCTGATTGCGGTCGCGGCCTTCTTCACGCTCGTCGTCATCCCGTCGGTGACCGCTTACCGCCGGCCGCTGGAACGCGTCGCGGCGGTGGTGCTCTCCCTCTACGTGCTGGCGGCATTCGTCGGCGCCGGGATCCTGCTCGGAGCCGTCATCGTCCTCGAGTGGCCCCGGGTCTTCTAATGGCCCGCGCCGGGTCGCGCTCCTGACCTGAGGTGAGAGAACTGGCGGACAGTGCCGAGCGCGGCCGTCCCCGCGCCCCTGACCTCACGGCGTTCGCGGCGATCACCGACGCGGTCGAGGCCGGCGCGGGCCTCCCCGAGATCCTCCGCGCCGCCGCCCGCGCCCTCGACGCCAGCCTGATCCTGATCGATCGCTCGGCCGCGGTGCTCGCCGTGGCGGCGCGCTCGCCGGCCGACGAGCGGTCGCTGATGGGCGACGCCGACGACGTCACCACGGTCGAGCTGCGGGTGGCCGAATCGCCGGTCGGCCAGCTGCGGATGCGCAGCCGCGAGCGCACCCCGGACAGCGCCGTGCTCCGGCTCGTCACGACCCTGATCGCCTCCGAGGTGGAGCGGGTGCGAGCTCCCGAACGCGCCTCCGAGGAGGCGGCGACGAGCTTCCAGCGCGCCGTGCTCGCCCGGCAGATCCCCGATCGTGACGACCTGATCGCCCGCGGCAAGGAGCTCGGCACCGACCTGTCGTCCGGCGCCAGCGTCGCTGTCGTCCGCGCCCACGCCCGCAACCCGACCGAGGACGACTGGCGTCGGCGGCTGCTGGCGGTCGCCGCCCGCGGCGCCCGGTCGATCGCGTCCGGATCGATCGCCGCGCCGACGGATGTCGACGCCGGCGAGGTGGCGCTGCTCGTCCCCGATCGCGACGGCGACACCGGACGCCGGTTGTCCGCTGCGGTCCTCCGCGAGCTCGAGGCCGGCCTGGCGGGGTTCGCCTTCGCGCTCGGACGTAGCCGCCGGGCCGGGGACCCGCTCGACCTGGGGCGGGCCTACAACGAGGCGCTGCTGGCGCTCAACGTCGTCGAGGGCGACGCCGAGCGCTCCGAGCTCGCATACGCGGAGACCGGGACCTACCAGCTCCTGCTCCCGTACATGAGCGACCCCGCCGAGCTGCACCGCTTCTACGACGAGACCGTGCGCCCGCTCGTCTCCTACGACGAGCAGTACGAGACCGACCTGCTCGGCACGCTCGCCACGTTCCTGGACTGCGACGCCAACGTCAACGCCACCGCGTCCCGGCTGATCACCCACCGGCACACGATCCGCTACCGCTTCGAGCGCGTCCGCGAGCTCACCGGCCTCGACGTGTCCTCCACCGACGGTCGCGAGAAGCTGTCACTCGGGCTCAAGGCGATGCGCGTGCTCGGCATCGCCGCCCCGCGCGGCCCCGCCACCGAGCCGGGCGCGGGCGCCGGCCGCGTCCCGCGCTAGAAGCGGCTTTCGTCGCGTCGCGTCGGGTCGGGTCGGGTACGTGCCCGGCTCAACGAGCTCAAGAAGACTTATGGTGCCTGGCGGACCTGCCGATACCGTGGTTATGGACGTACGGAACGCCACGTTGGTCAGCCGAGAATTTGCTGACGACCGCCGGGACGATGTCATGCTAGCCCCACCGGCTTGGGAGCGACCGCGCGAGCAAGACCAGCAAAGCAAGACGGCCGAGCCGGTGCTGATCATCGGCGCCGGTCCGGCCGGTCTGGCGGCCGCCGCCGAGCTTCGCAGGCTCGGCGTCCCGGCGCAGATCATCGAGCGGAGCGACGTGGTCGCGGCCTCCTGGCGGGGGCGATACGACCGGCTGCGGCTGAACACGTGCCGCTGGAACTCGAAGCTCAGGCCCGAGGACCCCTTCGCGGCGGACGTCCCGTTCTTCCCCCTGCGTGACCACGCGGTCCGCTACCTGGAGTCATTCGCCGCGCGGCACGACCTCAACGTGCGGTTCGGCGTCCAGGTCGAAGGTATCGATCCGTGCCCGGACGGCTGGCTGGTTTCCACTACCGCAGGCGCGCTGACGGCGCGGCAGGTCATCGTCGCGATCGGGCACCAGCACACGCCCTGGATGCCGGCCTGGCCTGAACGGGACCAGTTTCCCGGGCACATCCTGCACTCCGTCGATTATCGCAACCCGGGGGAGTTTCGTGATCGCGACGTTCTGGTCGTCGGCGGCGGCTGCTCAGGTCTGGACATCGCTCGGGACCTGGCGCAGGGCGGGGCACGCCGGGTCCGCGTGGCGGTGCGGACGCAGCCCAACCTGCTCCTAAAAATGTCCGGCGTGCTGCCGACCGATCTGCTCGCGGCGGCCCTGTTTCGGCTGCCCACCCGGATCGCGGATCCCGTCGGGCGGCTTGTGCAGCGGCTGACCGTCGGTGATCTCAGCCGTTGGGGGCTGGCCATCCCTGACGTGGGCATCTTCACCCGGCTGCACGAAGGAGTAGCCCCGACGATCGTGGGCCGGGACGTCATCGCGGCGATCAGGGCCGGCGACGTCGAGATCGTCCCGGGAGTATCCGCCGTGAACGCCGGCGGCGTGCAGCTCACGGACGGGACCACCCTCCGGCCCGATGCGCTCATTGCGGCCACGGGGTACACCACCGGCCTGGACCGGCTCGTGGGTCATCTCGGCGTGCTCGAGGAAGCCGGTCTTCCGTTCCAGTACCGAGGAATCCCCGTGCGGCCGGGCCTGCGGTTTCTCGGCTACGCGCCATGCATGGGCGTCATCGGCCGGGACGCAAGGCGCGTGGCCCGGCACCTATATGGCGAGCTGACTGGCAAAGAACCGGCCGCGGCCGTCCCTGAAGTGTCCAGGGCTGCCTGAGGACCGGCCGCCCCCGACCGGCTCCCCTAGGCGCTTGACCTGGAGCGCGCCACCGCCACCGCCTCGAGCCTCGAGTGGACGCCGAGGGCGCGAAGAATGTGGCGGACGTGGTTGCGAACAGTCTCGCGACTGAGATGCAAGTCACGGGCGATCTGCTCGGTCGAGTGGCCGCGCGCGAGCATGTCCAAGATCTCGGCCTGCCGCGGTGTCAGGCGTTGCGGCGATGCCGTGGGCTCGGCTTCCCGCTCGCGCTTGATCTGCCCGAACAGTCCGACGACGCGTTCCCCGCGCACCAACGGAGCGGAGCTGTATTCGACGGTGACGCGATTGCCGTCAACATCGACGAGCACGAACTCGTCGTCGCTGACGGACCGTTGACCGGCCAGCTTGTGCGCCACCAGCTCGCGCCATCGCCGCCGGTCCTCGGGCGCTACGGACGACGTGAACCTGTGGCCGCGGATGTCGCCGACACGTCGGCTAGCGGCGAGATTGAGCCAGCGAACGACGCCGTTCGCGTCGAGGAAATAACTCGGGATGCTGATCATCTCCAGCGCAGACTGGATCTCGTCGCCCACCAGTGCTTGTCCCGGCACGCAGCGCAGTGTGGCGGGTGCGACGGCGCCCGGTCAACCGCCGGGCGCCAGCTGGGGTCCCGGCGGGAGAACCTTCCCGTTGGTTGTGCCAAGCCGCACAAGAGTCATCGAGAGATGACCCAAATGGGTCATAGAGGCTCGATGCTGAATCGCCGAAATTAGTACTGGAAAGAAACCAAACGCGTCATTGCCGACGAGCTCTGGAGGAGCTTCCACGGCAAGCGCGGCGATAAAAGCCGTCCTGAAGGGGGCCACGAAGCTCATGGAGAACGCAACGCCGGATATGCATCGAATCACCAGGCCGTCGCGCTCAGTGGCGCGGGTGAGCGTGGTGATCCCCACCCTCAACGAGGCCGCCAACCTGCCACACGTCTTTGCGCGGTTGCCGTTCGAGGAACTGTTTGAGGTCATCCTCGTCGACGGCCACTCAACGGACGACACCATCGAGGTTGCCCGTGAGCTGTGCCCGTCCATTCGCATCCTCGCTCAGGATGGCAAGGGTAAGGGCAACGCCCTGGCCTGCGGGTTCGCAGCCGCGCGCGGCGACATCATCGTGATGCTCGACGCCGACGGCTCCACCGATCCTCAGGAGATCCCGGCATATGTGGCACCGCTCTTGGAGGGCGCGGACTTCGCCAAGGGATCTCGGTTCATGGATGGCGGCGGCAGCTCGGACATCACGCCGCTGCGGATGCAAGGCAACCGGTTCCTCAATGGGACGGTGAACGCGCTGTTCGGTACCCGTTACAGCGACCTCTGCTACGGCTATAACGCCTTTTGGAGCGACGTCCGGCCGAAGATCAACGTCGACTGCTCGGGCTTCGAGGTCGAGACGCTGATCAACCTCCGGATCGCCAAGGCCGGCCTGAACGTCGTCGAGGTGCCGAGCATCGAGCACGAGCGGATCCACGGCGTCAGCAAGCTGCATCCGGTTCGCGATGGCCTCCGGGTGCTGCGCACGATCCTCTCCGAGCGCTTCGTCAAGCCGCGCGACACGAACGCTGGCTCGATTCCGGCGATCCCCGAACTAGGCCACGGTGCCCACGCCGGTGTCTCGCCGACAGAGGCCGCAGCGGAGCCCCTCGACCTGGCAACCGCCGCCTAAGACGCTAGCCGACCCGGAGATCAACCACTATGCGAGATCTAGCTTCCTTGGCCGGCCGGACCGGTGGAGTTCGCCGGCTCCACCGTCAAATCCATCCGGAGGACTGCGGCCACGTCGAACTTGAAACGCTGGCCGGGGCGCAGCCCGGGAGCAACGACGACTTCGACCTCGGCCAGCTCGTCGGTCCAGCCGCAGACACGGTAGAAAGCTTCACTGCCCAGGAGGACCCGGCGCCTGATTTCCCCGATCCTGAGCTCCGAAGCTCCCATTCTGCGTCGAATCTATCAACCGGGGGTCTGGCGGCATCGACCCCTGCGCCCGTCCGACGGCTGATGCGACCGCTCGCACGTATCGTCGTAGTCCTGGCGGTCGCCACGTCGCTATCCGCGACTGTCGCCTCGTCGCTATCCGCGGCTCCCTTGACTCGATCGGCCAATCGTGGTTCGTATCCGTCCAGGAAGGCAGCGCCCGTCCGCTACACGAAGCTCGTCTGGTCGGACGAGTTCAACGGGCCGCCCGGCACATCACCGTCCGCTTCAAAATGGATCCATGACGTCGGTGCTTGGGGATATACGAACCACGAGCTCGAGGCGTACACCAACAGCCCGGCAAATGGCTCGTACGACGGGCACGGCGACCTGGCGATCGTCGCCCGCCGGCAAACGACAGGAGCCGCTGGCTGGACCCGACACTACACCTCAGCGAGGCTCGAAACGCAGGGACTCTTCTCGGCAACACATGGCTTGATCGAAGCCCGCATGAAGCTTCCCGCTGGCGCTGGGCTTTGGCCGGCGTTCTGGATGCTGGGCAACGACGTCACGTCGGTAGGATGGCCGGGCTGCGGTGAGGTGGATATTCTCGAGGCCCTCGGTCAACACCCATCGGTGGCACACGGTTTTATCAACGGCCCAAGCGGCGGCGCGACGCACTACACCGTCGGGCACACGAACGTATCGAGACGATCGCTGGCGTCGGGCTTTCACACATACGCAATCAAATGGAGCAAAAACTCGATTACGTGGCTCCTCGATGGTGTCCCTTACGGCACCGTAACCCCCAAGGATCTTCCGTCCGGTGCGCGCTGGGTCTACAACCGTCCATTCCACCTCGTGCTCAACCTCGCCGTTGGCGGGAGCTGGGGCGGCCCGCCGACGTCATCGACACATTTTCCTGCGACTCTGCTGGTCAATTGGGTGCGTGTGTATCAGTAGCGCCTGAAGCACTCAGTCGCGGCTTCGCAGGAGAGCCATGATCGGCGTACCGCTGGTACCGATCAGATTGGTGGTACTCCACGAGGGCCAGCGTTTCACCCATCCTCGCGGCGCGCCACATCCCCCAATTGCTACTACCGTTTGCACCTGTTCATCACTTCTTCTCCCGAGGACCGACCGGGCGCCGGTGTGGTGCTGGTGAGGTGTTCCCGTGTTAATATCATTCCGTGAGTTGACCATCCGGCGCGCTGTGTCACTAATTGCAATTGCGATTACGCTGGCCGGCGTGGCGGGCTGGGTCGTCGCACACGGATTGGCGCGGGCGCCGTGCGGGACTTGTAACCGGGTGCGCCGTCCCCCGGCGGCGGCCGGCGGTTGGCACCTGCTGTTGGATGACCACTTCGACGGGCAGCGACTCAATGCCCGACTCTGGAGTACCGGTTGGTTCGGCCACGGGATTACCGCGAGTCCGGATGAGGCCACCGACAAGGCTTGCTATGCCCCCGGGCAGGTCCGCGTGAACGACGGGCTTGCGATTTCGATTGCCGCGAGGTCGTCCGTCTGCGGTGGCCGGCCACATCCGTACACCTCGGGTATCATCACGACTCGCGGAAAGTTCACATTCACGTACGGATACGTGCAAGCGCGGATTTGGATGCCCAAGGCGGGGAGGCGGATCGCAGACGCGCCCGCCTTCTGGTCGGACGGGGAGAACTGGCCCCACGACGGCGAGATTGACATCGTCGAGGGCGATGGTGGCGTGCCCTGCGCCCACTTTCACTACTCGGCGGGCGCTCCGGGGCGCTGCGTGCGGCTTCCGGGGGGTACGTCCGGCTGGCACACATATGCGGCCAAGTGGCAGCCGGGTCGGATCACTTACTACTACGACGGTCGGATGATCTGGCGCGACGAGGTCGGCGTCACCGACAAGCCGATGTATCTTGTCCTGGGGATGGGCGTGGACGCAGCGTCCCTGAGACGCGTTCCGGGCGCGATGAGGGTTTCGGCGGTGGACGTGTGGGGTCGATCGACTTGATGGGTTGCTTACCGGGGCTGGTCCCGCAGCGCCAATCGATTAACTGACTCTGTCCGCGGCTCGAGCGCCGGCACCACCTCGTCGTACATGCCCGCCAAGCGAGCAGTTGGCCGCCTGAGGCCAAGCTCGCGCTCCACGTGACGCCCACATGCGCAGCGAACCTCAGCCACAGATCTTCGTCGCGGCACCGTGAGAGCTGTGGCGCCAGCGACGAGCGCTCCAAGCCAGTTCCCCCGCGGGTGGTCGAACCAATCGGCAGTCCGGACGGAAGAGTCTCAGTCGCCGTCAAGGGCATCGCGTCACGGTCTCCTGTTGCCGCGCTGACGCCGGGGAGACCATCACGAGCGTTTCGCATCAACCCGCCAAGGCTCGACGACGTCCAGCGGGCGAGGGTCCGTCGCCCGGTTGTCGACCATGATGATCGCCCTCCGGGTGCGATTGAGGTCGCAGAAGAAAACGCGGAAGGACGCAGATCGGCGGCCCGACCGGTTGGGACGACAGCGGTCAGCGGCCGGTGGCCGCGCCGCCCCAGGGCAGGCATGGTCGCCGACACTGGAGCAGAACTCCGCCACGTGTGCCAAGACCCGCGGCCTGAAGGGTGGCCGCGATTGCGCTCAGGCCGTCGAGGTCGACGACGAGTCCGAGGTTCTCGACGTTCGGGACGCCGAGTGGGTCGCCGTGGAGGCGCACGGGGACGATCGCGTTGCGGGAATCCTCACTGGCGGTGATCAGGCACCGCTGCGCTGAGCGCAAGCAGTCGAGTACCGCGACCGAGGCGGCGTCCTCATGTCGCAAGCGGCTTGACAGGGAGGAAGCCGTTCGTCAACGCTGGCCAGTCTGATTTGGGATCACGCTCGTAGCTCATCGTCGATCTGGTCCAAGAGATCAGACGACGCAGACCCGATCTTCCTGGCGAACAGTTTGCGCAACGTTGGCCGCTCACGAGGGTCGATCTGGCGGGACGGGTCG
The DNA here is from genome assembly GCA_963731395.1 of uncultured Solirubrobacteraceae bacterium. Lineage (GTDB taxonomy): Bacteria > Actinomycetota > Thermoleophilia > Solirubrobacterales > Solirubrobacteraceae > Palsa-465. Next base: position 75,963 of record CAVSVH010000010.1, on the reverse strand, counting down.
GGCGCCGGCGCGGCGCGCGCGGACCGCAGCGCGTCAAAGTCAGAGCCACCGAGCCAATCTGGGTGGGACGTGGGGCCGGACGCCGGCCAGCGGATGAACCACGGCAGGTCGTCGATGACCTGCTCGGCGATCGGACCGACTAGATCCGGGCTCTTGAGCAGCGACGCGACGCAGAGCTCTTCCGGGACGTAGGTCGTCTGCCAGAACGAGCGCAGCGAAGGCGTGGCGGACAGGAGCTCGAGCAGCGCCCGGGCGTGGCCGCGGGCATAGATCTTCCACTGCGACGAGCCATAGAGACTGAGCTCAGGTGGTACGCGGCGCCGGAACGTCGGAACCGGCCGGTTACGGATGGTCAGGAGTTGTCCTCTCCACTCGAGGAAGCGGCGATTGGCCCGCCAGAGGCCTCCATCGCGAAACCGAGCCGTGCTCCAGTTCGGGTACGGAAGCCGGTTCAATTCGAGGCGCGACAGCCCTTGCCACCCGCTGAGCTCATCGGTCAGCTGGCGCATCGAGACGAGCGGATAGCAGCTGCCCGACAGGACGGCGACGTGCGTCGCCTGGGTCGTCTCCACCGCCATCGACAAGCCTGCGAGTTCGGCGTCGACGAGCGACCAGGTGGCGAGTGTGGTCCGCCGGCGGGGAACCCAGCGGACGCGGGACGCCGCATTCGGAACCATCGAGCGGGCGACGTGGTCAGCTGTGTTGCGGTCGCAGTGAAGGAACACGTCGGAGTCACCGAGGGCTCCAATCAGCCGCCGGATCTTTGGCGCGTCGTTGTGCGCGAGGATGACGAACGCGACTCGCGAGGTCATTGCATCGCCAATCCCACGCGATCCCCCAACCAGGCCGACATCGGCCGCAGGGCAGCATGTCCCGTCCGCCCCGCGAGGCCGAGCGCGAGGGCGAGCAAGAAGGACCCGCTGATCACGCCCAACAGCAGGCGCATAACGAGCGCGGGAGTCGTCACGGGCAGGAAGGCCGCGCCGAACACCACACCTATCGAGAGGCCTATCGCGACGAGCAGCCTCGCTGGCGGTGGCGGGACGGCGAAAACGGTTCGCGCCGCGGCGGCCAAAAGGAGCGCCATCACGATGTTCGCAACCAGTGTCGCGACGGCTGAGCCGACGATCCCCCAGATCGGTACAAGGACGAAGTTGAGCCCGAGGTTGACAGCGGCGGCACCGACCGCACCGCCGGCGGCGGCGCGCGTGCGGCCGGCGCTCATCAGCACCCGGCTATGTGAGGTCGCGGCGGCGAATGGGAACGCCGTCGCGATGATGATTGCGACGACGAACAAGAGTCCGTCCGGCCGGTACGACGGAGGCGCCCATATGCGGAGCACCAATGGCGAGATGACCGCAAGTCCGATCGCTGCCGGAATCAGCAACGCATAGAGCCCGTCGCGACTGTGTGCGATCGCCTTCGGGAGTGCGCCCGTGTCGGAGAGCGCGAACACGCGCGGCATCCAGCTTGTGGCGAGCATCCCGAGCAGCAGTATCGGGATCGAGCCGACGTTGCTCGCCACCGCGTACCTCGCCACGGCGGCGGATCCGAGGTCGGCTTGAACGATGAGACGATCCGACGTCGCGAGGACGAACTCCGCGACTGCAACCGGAACGAGCGGCGTCGCGAACCTGAGCGCCGACCACATGAGCCCGCGGTCTCGCACGGACACCGGTGCCGGGCGCACGAGCGCAAGGGCCAGGACGACTGTCACCGCCTGAGCGATGAACTCACCAAGGATGTACTCGGTGGCCGTGCGGCGGACCAGCAGGATCAGGGCAAGGCTCACGGCCTCGGCCAAAACCGTCTGCGTGAGGTTCACGAGCGCGAACGGAACCAGCCGGTCTCTGCTTCGCAGCACGGCGAGCACGGCGCTCGTCCCGGCCGTGCAGGTCGCCCACATGACTGCGTAGCGGACGGCGCCGTGATACGAGCCCGACCCGATCGCCCGGGCCCAGATCGGGCCGGTGAGGTCGACGACGACGAATACGGCGAAGGCGATCGCCAGGGCCAGTGTGAGGAGTTTCCGCGCATCGACGTCCCCGGAGGCGGCGTATGCGCGCTGGATCGCGAGCCCTAGGCTGAAGCCGCCGACGGCGACCAGCAACTGCATGATGGTTATGCACGTCGCGGCCAGACCGTAGTGGCTCGGACCAAGGAGGCGAGTCGTCACCGGCGTGAGCAGGACCGCGAGGCCAACCTGGCTCCCCCACAGCGCGACATACACGAGGTCACGGCCAAAGAAGCCTCGCATCGAGGCCCGGGACGGCGACGGGAGCGCCGTCATGGTGCCTGAGATCCGTCTCGCCCTCCCGGAGCGGTCGGCGGTGTCGCGGGCAAGACCAGACGATAGATCCGTGTATCCGGGTTCTGGTACCAGAGGCGGAATCGCGGTGACTTCTGCACGGCGGTCTCGATCGCCCGGATGGTTCGCACTGGAACGGTGTGGAATATCTGCGCGTACCGATCCTGAGAGGCCGAGAAGACGAGGAATCCAGTCCTCGAGTAGCTCTGCATGTCGGCGATAATCGGCGACAGATCGTCGGCTCCTCGGCTGCGCGTGGCGAGCCCGGGGAGATGATCGAACAGGTCGGGCCCGGAATCGCCCGTCGCTCCGGCGAGATACGGATAGTTGGCACCGATCTTCATCGGGAAGTTCGTGCCGACGGTTTCGAACACCGCGTGGCGCGGTCCATGGTCGTTGATGTATTCGGCTGCCTTGAGCTCATCGTGCGTATAGACGCTGACGCCGGCGTCAGCGACGGTTGCGAGCAGGCAGAGACCCGTCAACGCGGTGATCAGCAACGCGGCAACGGTCGTCCGCGCACGTTCGCCGAGTCGCGCCAAACCGGTGCCGATGAGCACAGCGGCCCAGGGCGAGGCGAACAGTGCGACGCGCAGTGGCGCCTCCCCTCCGTAGCTCTGCGCGAAGAGGATGACGGCCGGACAAACCATGAGCGCGACGAGCGGCGCGACCCGCGGGATGAGCCCGCGCGCGATGAGCAGGCCAGCGGCCACGAATGCCGACAGCACCAGAACGGCCGTGAGCAGTTCGCCCGCATTGGCGTAGAGAACTGCCCGATGGATCGTCGGGCCGAACGTGGAGACAGTCGCGTTCGAGGTGAGATTGAAGCCACTGACGAGGCCGTAGTGCTGCTGGATAAACGAGAAGTTGGTGACGAGGTAGCCGATCGTCACGACGAGCATGCCGACCCACAGGACAAAGCCTTTGACTACCCGAAGGGCAAGGAGCACCGCGAACTGGATGAGCAGCATGTAGGGCGTCAGCTGATGAGTCGCGATGATGAGAAAGTCGACGAGAACCAGCAGGATCGTCGCCGGGAGCACGTCGATCGTCGGTGCCGGAGCGAAAGTCTCGGCCGTGGCGCGTCGTCGGAGGTACCCGATCCGCCTGACGAGGGAGGAGATCGCGGGCGATGGAGCGCGCGACCCGAACTGGCCGACGATGAGGAGCATCGCTGTCAGCTGGAGCGTGTAGGCGAACGTCTGGGGCGACAGGTAGGTTTGACCGACCCAGCTCGAGCAGACGAAGACGAACGCAGCCAGTCCAGCGGCTCGGTCATTGCGGCTCAGGACCCTGGCAAGCGCACCGACGGCGACAGCATTGATGACCGTGAAGATCGGCTCGACCCAGTTCGCGTAGGTGATCGGGTCGAGCCCGGTGAGCTTGGTGAGCCCGGCGGCAAAGGCGAACATTCCGGGCCAGCGGTTGTAGATGTCGACCGACGGGCTCGTGTGACCTGTGGCGAGGAACAGATGAATGACGCCGATGTGCTTGTAGGTCCAGCCGTACTGGGGAACGGAGGTGAGAGCGGGGATCGTTCCGGTCATCACGAAGACGAGACCCGTCAGGTAGGCAAGCGCGAGCCATAGGCGCGGCCGTCCGAGCGTGAGCGATGCCACTCCGCCGCCCAACAGGAGCGCAAGCGCGATGTACCACGTCAGCGGCAGCGCACCAAGCAGCCCCGTCGCCCCGAGATGCTCGAGCGAGATGTGCGACAGCGAAAGGACCCACAGAAGCTCGGCGGCGAGGAGCGGAACGAGCCACGGCCCGTATCTGCGGATCCACCGAAGCAAAGGGCTGACAGCATCGCGCCTGAGCGCGAGACGGCGCCGTGTGGCACTGCCCAGGCCGTGACCGCGGCCGGCGGTCCGCCGCCGCAGGTCCATGACGATCAGGAGTGTCGCGATCGAGCCTTCGCCAAGTGCCACCCAGATGGGATGGAACCAGCCGAGCCAGATCAACGCGAGCGTCCCCAGGGCCGCCAGCGTCAGGCTGACGCCAACCGTCACGGAAACCGCTTCGAGCGGCGAGGCGAAGCGAACGTTTCGGAGAGCCGCGGTTCCGGGCACGGCCGCCGCTGACGCGAACAGGAGCGCGGCCTTCACGCCAGGCCACGGGGTGAAGAGCAGAGCGACGACGGTCAGGCCGATCAGGACGAGGACGAGGCCGTCGACGACGATACGTCGGTCCTGCCGACGGATACCGACGTCCGCGCGCGGGGGAAAATCGTCGGGACCGGTGATCGACTCGGCGAGTGCGATGCTGGCCTGCGCGGTCATCGAGCGACCTCGCGGACCTGGCTGCGTCGCTGCATCCCGCGCACACGCGTGTACGCGCCCGGTCCCGCCGGCAAACCGCGCAGCTTCTCTCGGACTGGCGCCGACAGGCTGGTGTGGTGCCCATCGGCACGCGGCCGACCGGCCAGGTTCACGGCCTCATGCAGCGTGGGTATGACACCGCTCGTCGAGAACTTTCTGCGGGCTCTGCGGCTCATAGCCCGAGCAGTGTTTTGCAATCTCATCTCAAACCATCCAAAAGTCGAGTCAGGCCCCGAGGGAGTACTTCTTACAGAGATCATCGACAGGGCGCGCGAAATCCTGAAGCGGCACGTCGAAGATTGGAATAAGAGGAGCTCGGATGCTGTTCGAGGGCCGCCAACCCGCGACTTTAGGAGGGTCTATGCTCCCCCGTAGAGTCCATCGTCACCCCAGTAGGCCTCCTCAGCGACGACGACGAGCTCGAGCTGCCGCAACCCTGCGCCGTGGACACGCGTCGGAGGTTGGCTTACTGACCACACCTTCCATCAGCTTGCGGTTGCAAGGTCAGGCCAATGAAGGACGGTGGCGACTCGGCAAGTCACAGCGTGACGGGATCGGGTGAGTCGGTTTGTGAGCATTGCGACGAAGACGACCATGCCGCCGAGCGCGATGAACGCACGGATCGCCAGCGCCGCCGGGCTGGTCGGCAGCTGCGTGGACACGAGGCTGATCGCCACCGCCGCGAAAATCTTCGCGACCAGCGCAGCCGGTGGCCTCGGAAGTCGCAAGATCCGTCGCGAACGGGCCGAAAGCAGTCCGAACAGCACCCCGTAGCTAAACAAGGTCGCAAGGCTTGCCCCGGCGATCCCGAGTTTGGGCACGAGGTAGACGTTGAGTCCAACGTTGGCGAGGGCCGCGACGGCCGTTGAGACACCGACGGCGAACGTATTCCCAGAGAGCAGCAGTACCCGAATTGCGGCCATCGTTCCCGCGTAGGGAAAAGCGGTGATCGCCACGATCGCCACGATCAAAAGCAGGCGGTCGGCGTGGTAGCCGGCGGGGACCCAGATGGTCAGGATGATGGGAGATGCCGCGCACAACCCCACCACCACCGGGATCAGCAGCGCGTACAGACGGTCCCGGGATGCGGCCAGGACCGACGTGCGGACCTTGGTGTCGGCAAGCGCAAAGACTCGCGGCATCCAGGCCGTGTTGAGCACGTAGAGCAGGATCATCGTGAGGCTGGCCACGTTGTACGCAACCGCGTAACGTGCGACAGCGGCGGTTCCCAGATCGGCTTTGACTATCAGCCTGTCCGACGTGTCAAGGACGAACGTCGCCAACGCCGCCGGGACGAGGCCGACTGAATAGCTGATGGCTCCGGCGAGCATCGGCAGGTCACGGCGCCGAAGCGCCGCGGGGCGAGCCACGATCAACGCGACGCACAACGCCGCGGACTGGGCAATCAGGTGGCCAAGCACGTATTCAGCCGCCGTGCGGTGCATGAACGCGACCATCACCAGGCTGAGCACCTCAGCTAACACGGACTGCAATAAGGTGACAATCCCGAACGCAAGCAGCTTGTCCTGACTGCGTATGAGCCCGAGGGCGGCATTGGTGACCGCCCAGAGCGCGGCCCATGTGACCCCGTATTGCAGCGTGGGGCCATAACGACCGAGTCCGAGCGCCTCAGACCAGAGTGGTCCGGTTGCGCCGACCAACGCCCACATACCAAGCCCCAGAATTGCCGCGAGGGTGACAATGGCGCGCGCGTTTCGGTCGTGATCGCCGTTCGCGAACACTCGCTGCACCGCAGACTGGAGGCTGAAGCTGGCGAGTGCGACCACAACCTGCCCGACTGCGAGCGTCGCGGCGACAGCGCCAAACTGGGACATCCCCAGCAAGCGCGTGATGATCGGCGTGGAGAGCGCGGCGATGCCGAGCTGTATGCCCCACATCAGTACGTACAGGGAGTCACGGCCAAACAGGCCTCTCATCGTGTCGGCGATCTGCGCCTGAACTTCGGTCGCGGTTTCTTCCGGGGCGCTCGTTCCAGGCGCTTCCGATGCCGGGGGCTTCAGAGCGCGACTGGGGACGTCGGCGAATGGCTCGCCCCGCGAGGCACTTGCATCTGTTTCAAGGAGCATGTTCACGGTGCGACTGCCCGAACGTGCGCGCGATCCTGGCGCGACCGCGCCCGGAAATACGCCCAAGGTCCGGCGAGCCACCCGCGGAGTTCGGCCGTGAGGAGGCCCCGAGCAACGCCGGAGCGGTTGACGGCAGTCCGCGAGCGTCGCGTTAGCCGGCCTGCGTGCAAGACGCCGACCAGGAGTCGCCTTGCGACCTCAGGGCCGGAGCTGCGGGCGAAGAGAAACTTGCAGAGATAGGCCGAGAGGCCCTTGCCATAGCCGTACATCTGCTTTTGGAGGTCTGTCTCGCCGATTCGATGTTCGTGCCACACGAGTGCGGCGGGCTCGTAGCTGAGAACCCGGCCAGCTCGAAGCAAACGGACGAAGGCATCGAGGTCTTCACCCCCGCCCGCCGGCGATCCGGCCCCCAGGCTTTCGTCGAAGCCGCCGATGGCTTCGATCGCGTCGCGCCGGAAGGCGACGTTGGCGCCGGTCCCAAACGTTCCGGATGCGAAAGGGTGCAGCCGCGAGTCGCCAGGGGATCGCGTCGGGTGGAACAATCGCTGCTCACAACTGGACGACCATCCCACCCGAGCGTCAAAATACTGCTCCGCCGGTCGCTCAAGTGAGGCGCTCGCCACCAGGCCGGTGACGCAGCCGACGTCGGGGCCCCGTCGGAACCCGCGCAGGATTGCATCCACCCACAACGGATCCACGCGCACGTCGTCGTCCGTGAACGCGATCAGCTCACCGCGAGCTTCGCGCAGTCCTCGGTTGCGCGCGACCGACAGCCCGGGTGGTGTTTCACGTAGATAGCGCAAGCGGCTGTCCTCGCGAGCGAGCCGGAGGACAACGTCCATCGTGCTGTCATCCGCTGGCGCGTTGTCGACGACGAGGATCTCCAGGTTGGAGTAGCGCAACGATTGGATCGAGTGCAGACAGCGGAGCAGTCCCTGAGCTCGGTTACGGGTGCACACGATCACTGTGACCAATGGCCCGTCTGATTCGGCGAGCCAGTCTGGGGCTCTCGTCATGCCGTCCCGGCGACCGGCAGTGATTTCTGCCAGGGGCGGGAGGCCGCTCGAGGCCAGCTGACGCTCGAGGCGCTCGGCGAGATCGGCATCCGTCTTGTCGAAGGCTTGGTCGAGATCCAGCCTGCCGGCCGACAACGGTGCCTCGATGAACGCAATCGGCTCACCGAGCACGCGGATCAATAGCCGCGCGTCGTCAAAAGCGGTCCCTGACTCGGTGAGCGGGGGCTTGATCTCACTGACCGGACTCGGCAAATCGAGTTCGCCGCTCCAAACAGGACGCACCGGTGCTTGTGGCGCGTCAGCGGCACGCTGGCCCGATGATGCCGCGCCCTGGTGGGTCAGTCCCGACCGCCTGCTGCGGGTGTAGGCAAGCGGGCCCGCGAGCAGCCCGATCCACTCGATCAAATTCAGCTGCCAGGGGTAGTCGCTTGCCTTCGCGGCATTCTTACGTGACCCGGAGCTGAGTACGTATTGGATCCCACCCGGGATGAGCCGGAGCAGTCGAGCGCGATCCGGCCCCGACGTCAGATGCTTGGCGATCAGGGCGCCGAGCCCGACGCCGTAGCTGAAGACCTTCCCCCGAAGCAGGCGCATGGTGTCTAGATGTCTATGCCGAACGATCGCACGAGGCTCGTAGACGAGTGTCTGGCCGTTGAGAATCAGGCGTATGCAGATGTCCAGATCTTCCGCTCCCTTTGCATGAGTGCCGGCGCCGAGGCACGGATCAAACCCACCCAGTTCGAGCAAGGCTTCCCGCCTGAACGCCATGTTGGCGCCGGAGCCGAAGTGACCGGCGGTGTACGGGAACAGCGGAACATCATCGGGCGGGTTGTCGAGCTGATACACGCGGCACGTCGACCCCTTCCCGAAGCTTGCGAACTGCTCAAGCAAGGATTGGGCTTGAGTCGCCAGCTCCAAGGGCTCGATCCGCCCCGTCACGCATGTGGCGTCGGGATGCGCGCCGAACGCAGCGCGGAGTGCGTCCAGCCAGCCTTCGTCCACAACGATGTCGTCGTCAAGGAACGCCACCATTCTCCCGCTCGCGTTGACGAGGCCGGCGTTGCGCGCACGCGAGAGACCGGGAGTGAACTCCTCGACGTATCGGACGGTCGAGTCCTCGAATGCATCAGCGAGCGCATCGCGAACGTTCGATGCCGCCGGCCGATTCTCCACGACGATCACCTCTACCGGGCTGCGCGCATGCTCTCGGATCGTTTGCACGCAGCGAACCGCGGCCGTCGCATCGGCGCAGGTCGTGACCACGATCGAGAAGAGTCCAGCGTCAACCGAGGCGCGGTTGCCGTTCGGAATCTCAGAGAGGGTCATGAGGTGGCTCTCGTCGGTCGGGCAAAGTGCTCGAGCGCAAGCTTCCGTCGCGCACGTCGCACGCTCCGGTGCGTCTTCGTGCGCAGGCGCTCTCCTCGCCATGCCAGCGGAGCCGCGCGACCCATCAGGAACTCGTCGATGTCGCTACTGTCAGTCGTGCTTCGCGCCGTCCACCGTGCGATTGCCCATGGGTCGTCACCGCTATGAGAAATTGCGTTCTTGACGGCGGCAGCCGACCGGTAGCCCGATTCGATGACGAGCCCGCGGACGCGCGCGTCATGGGCGCCGTGCGGATACGCGAACGAAGCGACAGGACGCTCGATCATCCGCTCAAGAGCAGCCTTGCTCGCCCGAATCTCGCCCTCGGCCGCCAACAGGGGCAGCTCGTCGAGGCGGGGATGTGTGACGGTATGCGCGCCGAGCTCAACGCTCTGGGGCCGACAAGCCAACGTTCGAAGCTGACGTTCGGTGATCATGTCGTCCACGCCGACAAGTCCGGTCGTCACGTACACCGTCGATCGCAGACCATGGTGCTCCAACAACTCGACGGCGCCGACGGTGTCACCGAAGCCGTCATCAAAAGTTATTCCGATGCATCGCTCGGGAAGCCGCCGCAGGCCCCGCATTCCGTCCGCGATCTCGGTCATCGTCAGGGCCGTGCGACCGCTGGCAGCGATCACCTCGACATGAGTCGCGAACCGCTCGGGAGCGACGGCAAACGGGTCGCCCGCGCGGTTCGAGACACTGTGGTACAGGAGGATCGGGATCAGCTGCCTCATGCGACGCCTTTGGAGTTCGCGGTGAAGAGACCGAGCAGGTAGCCAGCCGCGGTGATTGTCAACCCGATCACGATCGCTCCAGACCGTGCGATCCCCGAACGATCTCCCCGGAATGCGTCGGTGAGACCGTGCCAGACCCCGCTCGGCAGGGTCCGCATCACGTAGGTGCGCTCGCTCTCGAGTGCTGCCTGGCGCCCGACGCTTTGAGAGACAACCGCCTTCGATATTCCCTCCGCCCAACAGCGCCGGCGGAAGTAGCGCCAGCGCGTCCGATCTCGGCTCACGCGATGGTCAACCTTTGCGTCGGGCAGGTGGACGATGCGGCCGCCGGTGGCAGCGCGGGCTCGGATCGAGACCTCGGTCTCCTCGCATCCCAGCGGGGTCCGGCCGACGCGCCCGATTCCGTTCGTGAATCCGCCGACGCGTTGCAGAACCGTTCGGCGGAAGGCCATGTTGGCCCCAATCGGATTGCGGATCTCCTCCGCCGTTTGCGGTAACCCGCGGTACGAGCATCCGACGACCCAGAGGAACTCGGGCGGGATCCATGCCGGTGCTCGCGAGTCCCACAGCGGGGCGGCGATTCCGCCCGCGCCAATCACCGATGGATCCTCGAAAGCCCGTGCGAGCGCCCGCAACCAGCCGGGCTGTGCGCGTGCATCGTCGTCGAGAAACGCGACGATCTCGCCTGTTGCGTGACGGACGCCCGTATTCCGAGCACCGGAGAGGCCACTGCCCTCCTCGTTCGCGAAGACGCGGACGCCCGACAGCTCGGCATTCGCGCGGATGAGTAACTCACTGTTGTGATCAATTACGACCACGACCTCGGACGGCGAGGGGTCCTGCGCCTGGGCTGACGCCACGGCAGCGACCAGCGCATCCCAGCGTTCGGCGGTGTATGCGCAGGTGACAACGCTTACCCGAGGCGGCACACGCAGGCCTGACCACTCTGATGACTCGATCCCTTCTCCGGGTATTGCCTCCGGGTCCAACTCGGTTGTCAGTGCATTCATGGCAGGGCCTTGGTTGCGGGTGACTGGCGACCCCGACGTCGGGTCGTGGACTGCCGCGGCTTCGTCTAGCTTGCGATGGCGCCCACATGAATCATCGGCGGGATCGACAAAAACTTGAGGCTCCGCTGTTCAGCGTCAAACCTCTTCAAGAGTTCTTACAACTGCTCTGAGGCGAGGGCCTGTCCCCGAGCTCTGTTCCGACGATCGGTAGATTCCGCGCCCCTCGCGCAGCGCGCCGCGGCGAGGAGCACAACCACGGCCGTGATCGCGAGATAGACGCTGTGAGGGTATTGGAACGAGTGGTCGAAAGCCGGCAAGAGCAGTGAAACTCCGCTGCCGCCTTCCGCGAGATCGCGAAAGAAGTGGAGCGCGAGGCCGATCGCCACCCCGAGCAGCACGTCGCGGCGCCGCCGCCAGCGCCAGGCGATCGCGAGCACGACGACGATCGTGAGCAGCGAGTGCGTATACGGCCGCGGAGTTCCGGCGGTCAGGAAGGTGGCGCCGAGGTCACCCGGGACGTGATCGAGGTCGATCGCCACCGAAGCGATCAGCGCCGGGACGAGAAAGCGCTTGCAGGCCCGCGGCCCCAGCGCCCAGAAGACGAGCAACGTGGTCATCAGATGCGCGATCTCGTCCAGCGGGCCGCCCGGGAAGAAGGAGTCGCCCGCGAGCTGGTAGCTCCAGTCGGCAGCGACCAGCACGAGCGTGCCCAGTGCCAGTGTGACCGGGGAGAGCGCAAGTAGACGTCGGCGCCAGGAGTCCGAGCGCCAGGACGAGGTTGGTCCGTAACCCATCACGGGTGATGTATCGGCACGCCAGCCGCACCGCAGTAGCATCGCCGCCCATGTCGGTCGGGATCATCACCGGATCGGGCACCCATTCGCTCCCGGGTCTCACGGACACTGAGACGCTCGCCCTCGGCACTCCGTTCGGCCCGGCCGAGGTCTCCACCGGACGACTGGCCGCTGTCGACGTCGTCCACGTCTCCCGCCACGGACCGGGTCATACCCGCCTGTCCAATCAGGTCTCGCACCGGGCGAACATCTGGGCCCTGAACCAGCTCGAGGCGACCGCGGTCATCGCCGCCACCGCGTGCGGCGCGGTTGACGCGACGCTGGCGCTGGGTTCGCTCGTCGTGTTCGACGACCTCCACTTCCCGTCCAATCGTCTGGCCGACGGGTCGCTGTGCACATTCTTCACCGAACCCGGAGACCCGGCACGCGGCCACTGGATCCTCCACGGCGGGCCGTTCTCCGAGGGCCTCCGGGCCACGTTGCTGACCGCCGCCGCGCAGGCCGGTCATCCGGCGCGCGACGGGGGTGTCTACGGCCACGTCGACGGGCCCCGCTTCAACACCCCGGCCGAGATCGCCGCGCTGGCGTCGTGGGGCGTCGTCGCCGTCAGCCAGACCGCGGGTCCCGAAGCCGTCCTCTGCGGAGAGCTCGAGCTCCCGTTCGCGCTGATCGGCTTCGTGACCGACTACGCCAACGAGGTCGTGCCGGGCGAGCCGACGCCGGTGGCGACGCTGGCGGAGCTGATGGGCCGCAGCCCGGCGGTGTTCGCCGACGTGCTGGCGATCGCGGTCGCGCGCCTCGCCGGCTCGGCACCGGCACCCGCGGGCACGATGTTTCGCCTTGCGCCCGGCTGAACCCGGCCTGGCCCCCGGCGGACCGCCCGTCGACGTGCTCGTCATGGTCCCCGCCCTCGAGCCGGCCGGCGCACGTGCCGAGCTTCAGGCGATGCTCGGCGCCACCCGCGCCGCAGCGCTGCGGCGGGCGCTCATCGCCCGGACGGCGCAGTGGGCGGCCGAGGTCGCCCCCGGGCGGGTCCACGTCGCCTACGGGGCGCCGGAGACCGAGAGCTCGCTGACCACGCTGCTCGGAGCCGGCGGCGCGCAGCTGTTCCTCCAGTCCGGCGCGGACCCGTCGCGCCGGCTGGCGCACGCCACCCACCAAGTCTTCGCCGCCGCCGAGGGAGCCGTGCTGATCGTGTGGCCGAGCCTGCCGTGCTGGCGCCCCGAGCACGCCGCCGCGGCGCTCGGTGACCTCGCCGCCGGCGCCGACGTCGCGCTCGGCCCGGTGTTCGACGGCGGGTTCTACCTGGTCGCGCTCCGCCGGCCGATCCCGGCGGTGTTGGCGCTGCCCGAGGCGACGTGGACGAGCCCCGACGCGATGGGCACCGCGCTCGACGTCATCCAGGCGTCCGGCCTCGACCTGGGGCTGCTGGGCGCCGAGCGCGGGCTGCGCCGAGCCTCCGATGTCCGCGCGGCGCTCGCCGATCCGCTGCTCGACCGCGAGCTGAGGACGATCCTGGGCGGCGCGTGAGCGCCGACGTCAGCCGCGCCGGTCTGACGCGGTCGAGTCGAGGAGCTGCAGCAGGTCGTGGGCGGCAAGCTCGACCGCCTTGTGGCCCCACTCGCTCGCGCGATACACCGACGCGATCAGGCCCATCCGATGGACTCGCCGGAAGTCGCCATAGACGAACGCGTAGCGCGCCTTCGTCTCGTCCTGCGCCCCCTCGGTCAGCCCCAGGTGCCACTGCGCGTACTCATCCCAGCTGTGCGACCTCAGGTACTCGTTCTGCTCGGTCGCGCCGGGCTGCACGTCGCCCCAGTCGCTGTTGAGCACGTACTGGCGCCCGTGGATCAGCTTCTTCGCGTGCTCCACTGCCAGCTCGTTGACCGCATACGAGGCCACCGTCCAACGACTCGGGCTACTGTCGATGGTTCCCGACGAAACCGTCGCCCCGGACGGCCGCCCGGTGGTCGTCGCTGGCGTGTCCGGAGGACTCGCGGTTCGAGAGGTCGTGATCCTTGACGACGAGCTGTTGGATCCGCCCATGTATCGGACCGTGGTTCATGGCGGACACGGTACCGCACGACGCCAGCGCCGCCCCCGTCGCCACTGGGGCTTGGGTTACGCTTGTTGCTGATCACCGCCAATGCACTGGGGAGTGGTGTAATGGCAGCATGCATCGCTTTGGACGATGCGGTCCAGGTTCGAACCCTGGCTCCCCAGCTGGCAAAAGATCCTGCAGGACGCAACGTTCATGTCCGGCGCACGAACTAGCTCTGTCCAGGGTGCGATCGACCATTCGCCCCTCGGCACATTCGCCACCGCTATTGCTCGCCCCGATGCTGGGGAGCGGTGTACGGCGAGCGGCTGCGCGGAGTCCCCCAGCCAAACCGGAGGAAGGTCCCGAGGCCGTCCCTTGAGCAGCTGATGCGGGACGTGGACTCGATGAGCTTCCTTGCCATCGGGCGCAAGTATGGGGTCTCCGACAACGCTGTGCGCAAGTGGATTGGCTGGTACGAGCGGGGTTCTGGGGCGGCGGGCGAGGCAGATACGGCCTGAGGCGCATACGATCTGTGCGTGACCGCGCCGGTCGTCGTCATCCTCGCCGCTGGGCAGGGCACGCGCATGCGCTCATCGATGCCGAAGCTGCTGCACCCGTTGTGCGGACGCCCGCTCGTCCATTGGCCGATCGCCGCCGCACGCGCGGCCGGCGCCGGCAAGGTCGTCGTCGTGGACTCGCCGGCGCGGCCGCTGGAGGCTGCGCTGCTGGATGGCGTCGCGCTGGCGGTCCAGGAGCGGCCGCTGGGGACCGCTGACGCGGTCAGGGCCGCGGCGGGGGAGATCAATGGCGAGGACACGGTGGTCGTGGTCAACGGAGACGCGCCGCTGATCACCGCCGAGTCGCTGCGCGCCCTCGTCGCCAGCCACGAGCGCTCCGGGGCGGCGGCCACGATCGCGACCATGGTGCTCGACGATCCCGCCGGCTACGGCCGGGTCGTGCGCGCCGCCGACGGCACGGTGCAGCGAGTCGTGGAGACGAAGGCGGCGGGCGACGCGAGCGAGGCCGAGCTCCGGATCCGGGAGGTCAACACCGGGATGTTCGCGTTCGATGCCGCGGCGCTGACGAGCGCCCTCGCGCAGGTGCGCGCCGACAACGCGCAGGGCGAGCACTACCTGCCCGACGTGCTGCCGATCCTCCGCGCGGCGCAGCGCCCCGTGCACGCCTTCGAGCTCGACGATCCCGATGAGCTGCTCGGCATCAACGACCGTCGCCAGCTGGCGACGGTGACCGCGGTCGCCCAGCGACAGATCAGCGAGCGTCACATGCTCGCCGGGGTGACGATCGTCAACCCGGAGGCGACGGTGATCGACGTCGACGTGACGATCGGCGAGGACGTGGTCGTGGCGCCGTTCACCAGCCTGCACGGGAGCACCTGCGTCGGCCGGCGATCGACGGTCGGCCCCCACAGCACGGTGATCGACGCGCAGGTCGGTGAGGAGGCCCGCATCGTCCACGCCTACATCACCGGCGCCGTCGTCGGCGACCGCGTCAGCGTCGGCCCGTTCGCGTATCTGCGGCCCGGCACGATCCTGCGCGAGGGGTCCAAGGCGGGGTCGTTCGTCGAGATCAAGAACTCGGACGTCGGCCGAGACACCAAAGTGCCCCACCTGTCTTACATCGGGGACGCGGACATCGGCGAGCAGACGAACCTCGGGGCGAGCACGATCACCGCCAACTACGACGGCTACCGCAAGAACCGCACGACGATCGGCCACCGTGTCAAAACGGCGGTCGACACCACGCTCGTCGCGCCGGTAGCGATCGGCGACGACGCGTTCACCGCTGCCGGCTCGGTGATCGGCGAGGATGTCCCGCCGGGCGCGCTCGGCGGATCCCCGGGGGTGGCGAAGACCCAGCAGCGCAACGTGGCGGGCTACGCCGAGCGCCGGCGCGAGCGAGCGCGTGCGGAGTCAGGCGAGGGGCGATGAGCGTCTCCGAAACGTCAGCCACCGGCAATAGACTCTTCGACACGATGGGGGTGACCCAGACGCAGGCGACGCCGACCGACATGCGGCTCGGGTCCGAGAAGCGCCTGATGCTCGTCTCCGGCCGGGCCAACCCAGCGCTGGCGGCCCGGATCGCCTCCAAGCTCGGCGTGGAGCTCAGCGAGGTGATCACCAAGACGTTCTCCAACGGTGAGGTGTACTGCCGCTACCAGGAGTCGGTGCGCGGGGCAGACGTGTTCATCGTGCAGCCGATCTGTGGCAACCCCTACACGGGGCTGAGCGCGAACGACGCCCTGATGGAGCTGCTCGAGATGATCGACGCCGCCGTCGGCGGGTCGGCGCACCGGGTGATCGCGGTCACGCCGTGGTACGGCTACTCGCGTCAGGACAAGAAGTCGGCGCCGCGGGAGCCGATCAGCGCCCGGCTGGTTGCCCGGATGCTCGAGTCGGCGGGGATCGACCGGATCCTGACGATGGACCTGCACTCCGGCCAGATCCAGGGCTTCTTCTCCAAGCCGTGCGACCACATGACCGCCCTGTTCATGCTGACCCAGTACTTCACCGACCTGGGGCTCGAGGATCTCGTGGTCGTCTCGCCCGACGTCGGCCGGGTCAAGCTGAACAAGAACTTCGCGGCCAAGATCGGCGCCGACCTGGCGATCCTCAACAAGGAGCGCCCCGCCCAGCAGGTCGCCGAGATCGGCTACGTGATCGGCGAGGTCGCGGGCAAGACGGCGCTGCTCGTCGACGACCTGATCGACACCGCCGGCACGCTCAAGGCGGCCGCGCACGCCGTGCTGGAGGCGGGTGCTCGCCGGGTGTACGCCGGGGCGACGCACGGTGTCTTCTCCGGGAGCGCGTGGGAGAACCTCGCGGCGGCGAACTTCGAGCAGATCGTCGTCACCGACACGCTCCCCCTTCCCCCCGGGGCGCCGAGCAACGTTCGCGTGCTGTCGTGCGCGGACCTGCTGACCAACTCGATCCGCCAGATCTTCACCGACGGGTCGGTCAGCGACGTGTTCGGCGGCGAGAACCAGCTGTTCTAGTCGGTGGGGCCCACTCGGCGCGGGACCGCTCTGCAGAGAAAGAGAGGACATCCCCGCGACCATTCTGCGCCCCTGGCCGCGGGGATCCCCCTCGTAAACGTGCGCCCCGTCACCTCTTTCGGGGAAACTTTCACGTCGGATCAGCACCGGTCAGCCATCTGACATCCGATCCAGGATCCGTCGTGGTCCGTTGCGCGACGACGGGCGATGTCGCCGGGCCGGGCTCCCCCCGGCCGACACCGCCCTGCACCGCGGCCGGGGAGCGAACCGGGCGTTTCGGGACAAGCACCGAGCCGGTTGACGGAGCGTGCACCGCTCGTCCCGGCGTGCGGGCGTGTGGGTGCAAGCGCCTCGAAGGACGCGACCGCTTGTCCCGAATCGCCCGGTTGTCGGGCTCACGCGGCCGAACCCCGGCACGGCGCACGTGCGACCATCGCTGACATGAGCGGCGCGCACGATCACTGAGTCCGGTGGACGATCAGCCTGATCCGATCTCCCGCGGCGGCGCCCAGGGCGAGCGGGCCGCGCGGCTGCTCGACCTCCTCGGCCTCACGGAGGACGAGCTGTGCGCGACGCTTGACGTCGACCCCCTGTCGCTGCTCTCCGGCCAGCTCGACCACCGCGGCGAGCTGCCGATCCTGCTGGCTCTCCTCGCCGAGGCGCAGGAGCGCGCCGGAGCGCCGGTCCTCCGGCGCTGGGTGCGGGCGGCGGGACCGGCCGGCCGACCGATCGACGCGCTGACGCGACGGGACTTCGCGGCGTTCGAGGACGCGCTCGGCGAGCTTTCGGCGCGCGGCTTCGTCCTGCGGGGCGGGGGCGGGACGGGTGGGTGAGCCGGCGCCCTTCGTCCACCGCCTCCGCGTCCGCTACGCGGAGTGCGATCCCCAGGGTGTGCTGTTCAACGCCCACTACCTCGCCTACATCGACCACACGATCACCGAGCTGTGGCGGGCCGCCTACGGCGGCTACCAGACGATGCTCGATCGCGGCGTCGACATCGTCGTCGCCGAGGTGCGGATGCAGTTCCTCGGCTCCGCCCGGTTCGACGAGGAGCTGGTCCTGGAGGCGGTGGTGACGCGGATGGGCACGACGAGCCTGACTTCGGGGCATCGCTTCCGTCGCGGCGACGGCGCGCTCGTGCTCGACGCCACCATCCGCCACGTGTTCGTCGACCCGGCGACCGGGTCCAAGACGGCGATCCCGCGGTGGGCGCGGGCCGGGCTCGAGCCCTGGCACGTACCGCTATGAGCGGCGGTCGTCCTCGTCGGCGTCGGGCTCCGGCGGCTTCTTGGGCCAGATCCCGACCACCTCGTGAAAGCCGGCGGCGAACAGCCGGTCCACCGCCGCCGCCACCGCGGCGAACATCCCGGCCTGGAGCGCCTGGGCGCCGACCACCTTGCCCATGCTGGCTTCACCGGTTCCCGGCTTCGGGGGTGGCGCGTCGTCGAATCTGGACCACACGCTGGTGAACAGCGACTTGCTGATCCGCCCCGCGATCAACCCGGCGATGATCGCGATCGGCTTGTAGGCGAGGCGCAAGAGGAACATCGTCCGCTGCAGCCTACCGGCACGGCGCTGCTCCCGATGGCCAGCCGGAGCTCGCCGCGTTACTCCAGTAGGCGGTTGTCAACGACCGCCCTGCCTGGATAATCATCCGTGACGTTGCCGAGTCGTTAAGGAGGCAGGCATGCTCGACGAGGAACCACCCCGCGACCGCGGCGCAGCCGAGGAGCTGCTGCGCCGGGCGCTGCTCGACGCCTCATCCGCGGTGGCGGTCTCCCTGCGGGTCAGCGGCCTCCCGCTGAGCGAGGCGATGACGGTGATCTTCCACGGCCGCCGTGACCTCGGCACCCTCCAGACCTACGTCGCCTGCGGCAGCCGGGGCGCCGGCGCCACCGTCTCCGCGAACGAGCTGTTGCGGGTGCCGTGCGACCTCGACCTCGCCGACGCCGGGGACCGCAAGGAGGCCGAGCAGCTCTACGTGGAGCAGGCGACGGCGCTGCGCGACGCGCTCGTCGGCGCCGACACGGTGCTCAAGGTGTGGCGCGAGCCGCTCGGCGAGCTCGTCGGCAGCGGCGTCGCCGTCGATCACTCCGTCGCGCTCTCGGTCAAGCTCCCCGCCCACCGGCTGCTGCCGACGGCGCTCGTGGCGACTGACTCCCAGCTCGTCGTGACCCCGGTGTGCAGCGCCCGGACCCTGGCCGACGGCCGGCCGCCGATGGGGATCGCCTGTGCCCAGCAGGATCTCTCGCGCGTCTATCCGCTCTCCGACGACCCGGCGCGCTGCGTCGAGGATTTCCTGGAGCTCGCCGCCGAGCATGCGCTCGAGCTGGCCGAACGCCTCGAGCATCAGGAGGCGTCGGTGCAGCGGTTCCTGGAGCTCAGCGACTCCTGAGCCGGGGCCCGCGGCCGTTGCATGGTCGCGTCCCCGTCAGCCTGTGGCACTGAGCAGGGACGCGAGTCCACCGCCCATGACGAGCGGACCGTGAGACACCAAGACATGTTCGATGGGGAGCTCCGCGAGAGTGCCGAGCAAGGAGCGCAGACGCGCAGGGCCGCCCTCAGGTTGTGTCCATGACTCCGGGCACACTCTGAGCTTGCCGGCGCGAGTCCGAATCATCGCGTCGCCGAAGACAAGCGCCCGCTGCCGCGGCAGCCACAGCGCGATCTCGTCGGCGCGCTCGACATCGATAACCCGCAAGCCGTCAAAGACCTCGTCACGATCGCCAACCGCATGATCAAAGGCATAACGCGCGCCACCATCTGGATTGCGTCTCGCCCAGATGTCCACGTCGTACCGGCTCGCGACGTCAGCGATGCTGCGCTGGTGCCAGTGGCAAGTACGCACGACGCCGGTGCAGCCACCCCCGCCGCCGACGAGTCGATCGACTGCGTCCCAGTCATCGACCAGCGGATCGATCAAGACGAGTCCGCCCGCCGTCGCCACAGCCCACCACGCGACGGCCCGATCCCAGCCATCCTCGCCGCCCTCGTGTTCGGTCCATTCAGGGTGGAGCGCCTCGAATCGCCAGAGCCCGTCGATGATCTGTCCCGTTGCGCTCTCGGCCATGAGACGAGAGTGTCGCAAAGGGCGAGCGAGCCGGCACCTGTGCGCGCACTCCGGCTGTGCCGAATCCGAGCCAGCCGCTGCTCAGCCGCACCGGCATGACCCGCCATCCGGCGCTGTAGCCGCGCCCGAGCGCCGACCGCCGCCGCCGGCAAACTCACGTTGCGACGCTCGTGCTCATGCGGGGCACGTCGGAGTGGACGGTACGGAGTGCGGAGGAGATGGCCTCGGTGCCGATCAGGGCTTCAAAGCGTCCGACGGTGGCCCAGAGGACGCCGAGGCGTAGCGCGGCGGCGCGGTCGACGGGCTTGACGCGGGCCTCGTTGCAGAGTTCGACGCGGCCGTCGGCGCGCTCGTAGGTCCAGGTGGCAAACAGGACGCGCACGGTGCCGGGCTGTGCCCATGAGGTGAAGTCGGCGCGGCCGGTGAGCTGGGGATAGTCGGCGCGCAACGTCCAGATGCGCCCGCACAAGCCCGAGATTGAATGTTGCGGTCCCTCGTCGAGCGGCGTGAACGGGTAGCCGCCGGCGGTCGTTTCCAGGGCCTCGGTGCCGGTGGCCGTTGACGTGTCTGTGGAGCGCCTCCCGGCGGTTCTCGAGGCGACCGCCTACTTCGTGATCAGCGAGGCACTCGCGAACGTCGACAAGCATGCCCGGGCCCACCGCGCCACGGTCACGGCCCGAGTGCAGCGCGGGGAGCTGCGACTGGAGATCCACGACGACGGGATCGGCGGCGCGCGCGTCCAAGACAGCACCGGCTTACGAGGACTGGAAGACCGCGTGTCGGCGCTCGATGGACGCCTCATGGTGACCAGCCCACTCGACGGAGGAACGAGCGTGTGCGCCGTCCTGCCGGTGCCCGGTGACGGCTAACCGCCGGCGCGTCACCGCGTGCGGATGCGAACGCGAGCGCGTCGGAGCCGCGCCGGCTGCTCGGGCGACGATGTGCAAGCCACGAGCGGGCCCGGCAGACGTCCGCTCCGCCCGCGATCGCTAGCTGAGACTGCTCCCTCCGAGCACGTCTCCAAGCCGTCCTCTCGCATCGCTCATCCGAGAAGTGAGCGCTAGCGTGCGCCGCTGAATGCGGCGCCGCTACGTGATCGCCTCGATCGTCACCGCGATCATCCTATTTTTGGCGATCAGCGCGTTGCTGGCCCGCGCGTTCAGCGTCGGGGATGCCGAGCAGGCGGCGATCGCGAGCCTCGTCAAGGCAGAGGCGCGGGGCGACCCCGCCGGAGTCATCGCGCTGATCACCGGGTGTGCCGGCGACGCCGCCTGCCGCGCCCGCGCGGCCCGCACCACCGCGGCGCTGCGTCACCCGGGACAGGTGTCGATCGCCACCGTGCAGCCGTCGTCGAGCTTCTCACTGGGGTCGACGCTCGGCACCGCCCGGGTCGCCTGGCTCGCCGGATCGTCGCTGCCCCGTACGCAGTGCGTGCGTGTCCGGCACGCCGGCAACGTGCTGGAGGGCTTCAGCGTGCAGCTGCTGGAACTCAGCCCGCGGATCGCGACCGACGGGGCCTGTCCGCGCCGCTTCTAGAGCGGTGCGGCGCCCGGACGGGCCGACGGCCGGGCTCACGTGAGGGGCGACGATCCCGCCGGGGGAGACGCTCGCCGAGCCGACCGTGCTCGCGCAGCCGAATTCGCGACTGCTGCGCGTCGGGGAGCGGGATGCCGCCGCGCGGCGGCTCCGGCGGGGAGGGTGGGCGCTTCGGGCCTCGGCCCCAACCGTCGTCGCCGTCGGTGTCGGACCGGCGGTCTGGCCCGGTGGGGTTGTCCTTCAGGGCCGGGAACATCAACAGCGCGACACATCCCAGTCCCAGCAGGTGCACCCCCGCGATCCAGAGCATCAGAGCCGCGCCGCTCATACCGAAAGGTTAGCGCACGGTTAGCCTGGTCCGCGAGCGTTTCTGCGCCACTGCCGCTACCATCGATCGCCGCTGATGGCGACCAATCGATCAACCGCACTGACCGTGGAGCCCCGCGAGGCGAGGGGGTCCCGGAGCGCTCGCCGGCTGCGCCGCGAGGGCAACGTCCCCGGCGTCCTGTACGGGGGGGGCGAGGATCCGATCTCCTTCCAGGTCTCGGCGCGGACCCTGCGCCAGGCCCTGGCCCACGCCGGCGCCGTGCTCGATCTGAGCATCGAGGGCGCCAGCGCGAGCCCCGCTGTCCTCAAGGATCTCGTCCGCCACCCGGTCACCGGAGCCACCGTTCACGTCGACCTCTTGCGCGTCCGCCTGGACGAGACGATCCAGTCGACCGTGCAGCTGGAGCTCACCGGCACCGACGAGGCTCCCGGCATCCGTGAAGGCGGCGTGCTGGAGCAGGTCACCCGCGAGCTCGCGATCGAGGCGCTCCCGAACGACATTCCCGACTCGCTGTCGCACGATGTGTCCGAGATGCAGATCGGCGACACGTTGACGCTCGAGTCGCTGCGCCCCCCGGCGACGGTCGCCCTGCTCGACGATCCGGAGACGGTGATCGCTACGCTGACCCCGCCACGCCTGCAGGTGGAGTCCGACGAGGAGATCGAGGAGGAGACGGGCGTCGTCGGCGAGGGTGGCGAAGCGGCGTCTGACGAAGCCACCGGCGGTGACGCCGCCGACGCGGCCGCCGGCTCCGATTCCGAGTAGGCACGGAGACGTGCCCGGGCGGGGGCGCGCATGAGCCGTCCGGCGGCGCCGGTGGACTGGCTGATCGTCGGGCTCGGCAACCCGGGCTCGGCCTACGCCGGGACCCCCCACAACATCGGCTTCGATGTCGCCGACACGCTGCGCGAGCGCTGGCAGCTCGGCAAGCCACGATCGCGCTACCGCGGGCTGATCAGCGAAGGACGGGCCAGCATCGGCGGGCCGCGGGTGGCGATCCTCGAGCCGCAGACCTACATGAACGACGCCGGCCGGTCGGTCGGTCCGGCGCGCGGCGAGCTGCGGGTCGACCTGGACCGGATCCTCGTCCTCCACGACGAGATCGACCTCCCGTTCGGCGAGATCCGGGTGCGTCTCGGTGGCGGACTCGCCGGCCACAACGGGCTCAAATCGCTGAAAGCGGCACTGGGCAGCGGCGATTTCCGCCGCCTTCGAATCGGGGTGGGCCGCCCCGACAGCACCGATCCAGAACGGGTCGCCGCCTACGTCCTCGGCCGGTTCGCGGAGCCGCGCGACGAGGTGCAGGCGCTGATCGCCGACGCCGCCGATACCGCCGAACGGGTGATCCACGATGCCCCCGAGCCGGCGGAGGACGGCTCCTAGACTGAGTGCAAGCAGGCCTTGATGCTCAGCTCTCTCCTCGCCCACGCCGACGACGACCAGCAGACCGCCGCGCTCGCGCGCGACGGCGGCGAGGCGTTCGTATCGCAATCGCTGCGCCCCTACCTGGTGTCGGCCCTGCTTGCCAGCGACGCCACCCGCCCGGCGATCGTCGTCGCCGGGGACGACCGGGCCGCTCGTGATCTCGCCGCCGGCCTGCGCACGTGGCTGGAGCCGCGGACGGTTCGCTACTACCCGAGTCGCGGCGTCAACTACGAGTCCCATCTCGCGCCGCCCCCGCACCTCGTCGGGTTGCGGATCGCCGCGTTCGACGCGCTCCTCGATGCCGACGCCGCCGCGCCGGTCGTCGTGGTCAGCGTCGTGGCGCTGTCGGAGAAGGTGCCCGACCCGGCGATGCGCCCCCACGGGTTCGAGCTGCGCCCCGGCGACCTCATCGACCTCGACGAGACCGCAATGGATCTCGTCGCGGCCGGCTACGAGCGCGTCGACCAGGTCGAGGACCGCGGTCAGTTCGCGATCCGGGGCGGCCTCCTCGACCTCTTCCCGGCCACCGAGGACCGCGCGGTGCGCGTCGACCTGTTCGGGGACGAGATCGAATCGCTGCGCTGGTTCTCCACGTTCACGCAGCGCTCGCTCGGCGATGCCGAGGTGGTGGAGGTCGCCCCGGCCGCCGAGCTGTCGCTGGAGCATCGCGAGCTCGCCGAGATCGCCGCGCTCGAGGATGCGTCCGAGCGCCCCGACATCACCGAGCTGCTTCCGGTCGACCACTTCCACTCGTTCCTGGAGCTGGCGGGCGGCGGGGCATCGGTGCTCATCGCCGGGGCCGAGGACGTCGCCCCGGCGCTCGCCGATCACTGGCAGGACGTCACCGCCGCCTTTCACGATGAGGACGCCGACCATCTCTACGTCGCCCCCGATCAGATCGTGACCCAGCTGGATGAGCGCGCGCGAATCCGCCTGTCGAGCATCGATCAGGACCAGCCGTTCGCGTTCCGGGCGCAGACCGCCGACATCGCGGCGCGGGGGCTGAAGGAGGCCGAGCCCGAGCTGGAGAAGCTGGCGCGCTCGGGGTACCGGACAGTGCTGACGTTCGCGCGCCGGGGCGAGGGGGAACGGCTCGCCTACAACCTCGGCCGCCTCAAGGTGCGGTGGCTCGGGGAGGAGGAGGCCGGAGCGGCCACGCCGGGGGCGGTGACATTCGCGCAGGCCCGGCTCCAGACCGGCTTCATCGCGCCCCAGTTCCACCTCGCGGTGATCCCCGACCACCGGCTGTTCCGGCGCCGCCGGGCCCCCGAGCGCCCAGACCGGGAGCGCCGGCGCGGGGTGCTGCGCAGCTTCGCCGACCTGCGCAGCGGGGACATCGTCGTCCACGAGGACCACGGGATCGCCCGCTTCGCCGGGTTTGACACCAAGACCGTCGCCGGCGTCACTCGCGACTACCTCTACCTCGAGTACGCCGGATCAGACCGGGTGTTCGTTCCGGTCGATCAACTGGCGAAGATCAGCCGCTACGTCGGCGGCGGCGGGGCGAACCCGCCGCTGTCCAAGCTCGGCGGGACGCGCTGGGACACGATCAAGGCGCGGGCTCGGCGCGCCGCGCAGGAGCTGGCCGGCGAGCTGCTGAACCTCTACGCCGAGCGCCGCCGCCGCGAGGGTCACGCCTTCCCGCTCGACAGCGACTGGCAGCGCGAGTTCGAGGACGCGTTCCCGTTCAGCGAGACG
Organism: uncultured Solirubrobacteraceae bacterium; assembly: GCA_963731395.1. Classification (GTDB taxonomy): domain Bacteria; phylum Actinomycetota; class Thermoleophilia; order Solirubrobacterales; family Solirubrobacteraceae; genus Palsa-465. Next base: position 51,214 of record CAVSVH010000010.1, on the reverse strand, counting down.
CCGGACCAGCGCGACGCGATCGAGTTCGTCAAGGCCGACATGGAGTCGCCCCGGCCGATGGACCGGCTGATCTGCGGCGACGTCGGCTACGGCAAGACCGAGGTGGCGCTCCGGGCGGCGTTCAAGGCCGTTCAGGATGGAAAGCAGGTGATGCTGCTCGTCCCGACGACCATCTTGGCCCAGCAGCACTTCGGCACCTTCTCCGAGCGCCTGAAGGACTACCCGGTGACGATCGAGCACGTGTCGCGGTTTCGCCCCGCATCCGAGCAGAAGGAGTCGGTCGCCCGCTTCTCCCGGGGTGAGGTGGACATCCTGATCGGCACCCACCGGCTCCTCTCTCGCGACGTGCGGGCGAAGGACATCGGGCTGCTGATCGTCGACGAGGAGCAGCGATTCGGGGTCAAGCAGAAGGAGCTCCTGCGCCAGCTCAAGCTCCGCGTCGACGTGATCTCGATGAGCGCCACCCCGATCCCCCGCACCCTGCAGATGTCGTTGGCCGGGGTGCGGGACATCAGCGTCATCGAGACCCCACCGGAGGGCCGCCGGCCGGTCAAGACGTATGTCGGCGAGTACGACGAGGAGCTGGTGCGGCGGGCGCTGATCCGGGAGAAGGAGCGCCACGGTCAGGCGTTCTTCCTCCACAACCGGGTCGAGACGATCGACGAGACGGCGGTGCGGCTGCGTGGACTGTGCCCGGGGATGCGGTTCGAGGTCGCTCACGGACAGATGGACGAGGGCCTGCTCGAGCAGCGGATGCTCAGCTTCCTGCGGGGGGACGCCGACGTGCTCGTGTGCACGAGCATCATCGAGTCGGGCATCGACATCCCGCAGGCGAACACGCTGATCGTCGAGCGGGCGGACGCGTTCGGGCTCGCGCAGCTCTACCAGATCCGCGGGCGGGTCGGCCGCAGCCGCGAGCGCGCCTACGCCTACCTGCTGTATCCAAGCGCGGCCGCCCTGACCCCCGACGCGGCCCAGCGGCTGTCGGCGCTGTCGGACTACACCGAGCTCGGGGCCGGATTCAAGATCGCGATGCGCGACCTGGAGCTGCGTGGCGCGGGCAATCTGCTCGGCGATGAGCAGTCCGGACACGTCGCCGCGCTCGGGTTCGAGCTGTACATGCAGATGCTCGACGAGGCGGTGCAGGCAGCCGATGGAGCGGCTCCCGACGAGGAATGGGAACCGGTGCGACTCGACGTCAACGTCGACGCCTACGTGCCCTCGGACTACATCCCCTACGAGCAGGCGAAGGTCGATGTCCACCGGCGGATCGCCGGCGCTCGCGAGGTCGCCGATCTGGCGGCGCTGCGCGACGATCTGGAGGACCGGTTCGGGGAGATCCCGAATCCGCTGACCAACCTGATCGCGCTCCAGCAAGCGCGGATCAAGCTCGGTCAGGCGGGGGCGCGCGCGGTGACCGTCCGCGGGGATCGCCTCGCGGTGACACCGATCGAGCTCGACTCGGTACGCGCCAAGAAGATCCGCGCCGAGATCCCCGAAGCGCTGTATGAGTCCGGGAAGTCGCAGCTGTCGGTCCGGGTCCCCAAGGATCCCCAGGAGCGGTTCCCGGCGATCGTGCGCGCCGCCGACGTGCTGCTCGCGGTCACTCGCGAGGCCGAGGCCGAGCCGGCCGTCGCCTGACCGCGGTTATTCTCAAATCCTTACGCACAAGGTGGGGAAAGGGCCGCTACCATCCGCCGCGTCGTATGAAGACTCCACGTCGCATCCTGGCGCTTGGCGCCTTTTTTGTGGCCATCGCCATGGCGATCGCCGGCTGCGGAAGCTCCAGCAGCGTGCCGAGCAACGCGGTGGCCGACGTCGCCGGCAATCCGATCAGCACCCAGGCGTTCAACCACTGGATGTACGTGGCCGCCAAGGGGCAGGCCGCGTCGAGCCCGGGGTCGCCGGTGATCGTGCCCAACGATCCGCCCAACTTCTCCAAGTGCATCGCCCAGGCGCGAGCCGAGATCCCGACGCTGAAGAAAACGCCGGACAAGACGCTGAAGGCCGATTGCGCCCAGCTCTTCACCTCGCTCTCCGGCCAGGTCATGGACTTCCTGATCAAGGCCTACTGGTATCAGGCAGACGCCCACAAGCTGGGCATCAAGCTCACCGACGCCCAGGTACAGCAGGCGCTGGCCGCCGCCAAGAAGGGCCAGTTCACCAGCGCCACCCAGTTCAACACCTTCCTCAAGCAGAGCGGGCAGACGCTGGCCGACATCACCTACCGGGTGAAGGTCAACCAGGTCTACAGCAAGCTGACAGGGCGGCACAACACGACGGTGACCCCCGCCGCGATCTCCGCCTACTACGCCGCCCACAAGGCGCAGTTCGGCACGGCGCAGAAGCGCAACATGCGCGTCGTGCTCGCCCGGACCGCTAAGGACGCCGCGGCCGCGAGGGCCGCCCTGGAGCACGGCCAGAGCTGGACCGTCGTGGCCAAGAAGTACTCGATCGACCCGACCACCAAGAACAAGGGCGGCGAGCTGGCCGGCGTCACCGCCGGCCAGCAGGACGCCGCGCTGAGCAAGGCGGCGTTCGCGGCGCCGACCCACAAGCTCATCGGACCGGTCAAGGGACAGTTCGGCTACTACGTGCTCGAGGTGACCGAGATCACCCCCGCCACGCAGCGGTCGCTGGCCCAGGCCACGACTCAGATCAAGCAGACGCTGACGACGCAGGCTCAGACCGCGGCTCAGACCGCCGTCAACAACCACGCCAAGCAGGACTGGCAGAGCAAGACCAAGTGCAAGTCCGGGTACGCGATGGCCGACTGCGCCGGCTACAAGGCGCCGAAGAGCGCGACGACGTCGGGCGCCGCCGGAGCCAGCGGCGCGGCGGGCGCGAGCGGCGCCTCATCGACGACCAGCGCTCCGTAGCCGCGCCCCACCGGGGTCCAGCGGCATGTGTATCGTCGCACCCGTGGGACGGCTTGCACACGCGCACCGCAACCGCCGGACGGCTCGCTGACCGTGGCCGCCGAGGATGCGGCTCGATCGCTGACGGAGCTTGACGCGATCACCCGGCGGCTGCGCCGCGAGTGCCCCTGGGATCGCGAGCAGGACGCGCGCTCGATCGTCCCGCACACGGTCGAGGAGGCCTACGAGCTCGCTGACGCCGCCGAGCGCGACGACGCCGCCAAGATGCTCGACGAGCTCGGCGACGTCCTCTTTCAGGTCCATTTCCTGGCGCTGCTGCTGGAGGAACGGGGTGCCGGCGACCTCGCCCAGGTGGCCGAGCACGCCACCGAGAAGCTCATCCGCCGCCACCCGCACGTGTTCGGCGAGACCGAGGTCCGAAACGCACAGGAAGTGCTCGCCAACTGGGATGCGATCAAGCGCACCGAGCCCGGTCGCGAGCCCGGTGTGTTCGGAGAGGTCCCCGAGAACCTGCCGTCGCTGCTGCACGCGCGCAAGCTCCAGCGCCGGGTCGCGTCGACCGGGTTTGACTTCCCCGGTATCGAGGTCCCGCTGGAGACCGTCCGGGGTGAGCTCGCCGAGCTCGAGGCGGCGGCGACGCCCGAGGAGCGCTTCCGCGAGCTCGGTGACCTTCTCTTCGCCGTCGTCAACGTCGCGCGCAAGCTCAAGCTCGATCCGGAGCTGGCGTTGCGCGCCGCGTCGGGCCGGTTTCGGGGTAGCGTCTCGGCGGCAGGCGAGCTGGCGGCATCCGAGGGCCGAAGCTGGGACGATCTCCCGCCTGACGAGCAACTCGCCTACTACGCCCGAGCCCGCTTGACCCAAGGAGGCCAGCGATGAGTCAGATCGAGCACGTGCACGCACGCCAGATCCTCGACAGCCGCGGCAATCCGACGGTCGAGGTGGAGCTCAGTCTGCGGTCCGGCGCGTGGGGACGCGCGGCGGTGCCGTCCGGCGCGTCGACTGGCGAATTCGAGGCCGCCGAGCTCCGGGACGGCGGCTCGGACTGGCTGGGCAAGGGCGTGACCAAGGCGGTCGACAACGTCAACGGGGAGATCGCCACCGCCGTGCGGGGCCAGGACGCGGCCGGCCAGGCGGCGCTCGACCGGATGCTGATCTCGCTCGACGGCACGCCGAACAAGTCGCGGCTCGGAGCCAACGCGCTGCTCGCCGTGTCGCTCGCCGCGGCGCAGGCGTCGGCCGCGGAGGAGCGACAGCCGCTGTGGCGCTATCTCGGCGGCGAGAGCGCCCACGTCCTCCCCGTGCCGATGATGAACGTGCTCAACGGCGGCGTCCACGCCGACAACGCGGTCGACTTCCAGGAGTTCTTGATCGTCCCCGTCGGCGCACGCTCGTTCTCCGACGCGCTGCGCATGGGCGCCGAGGTCTTCCACCACCTCAAACGGACACTGCACGAGGACGGGCAGGCGACCTCGGTCGGCGACGAGGGGGGGTTTGCCCCGAACTTCCAGTCAAACGAGCAGGCGCTCGAGGCGCTGATGGTCGGGATCCGCGCCGCGGGCTACGTGCCCGGCGACCAGGTGGCGGTCGCCCTGGATCCCGCCGTGTCCGAGCTGCACCAGGACGACAGCTACGTGCTCGCGCACGAGCACCGGACGTTGAACGCCGAGGAGCTGACCGCCTATTGGGCCGAGCTCTGCGACCGCTACCCGATCATCTCGCTGGAGGACGGGATGGACGAGGAGGACTGGGACGGCTGGTCCACGCTCACCCAGAGGATCGGAAAGCGGGTGCAGCTCATCGGCGACGACGTATTCGTCACCAACACGCAGCGCCTCAAGCGCGGCATCGAGTCCGGCGTGGCCAACGCGATCCTGATCAAGGTCAACCAGATCGGGACCCTGACCGAGACGTTCGCCGCGATCCGGATGGCGCGCGAGGCAGGCTACGCCGCGGTGATATCGCACCGCTCGGGCGAGACCGAGGACGTGACCATCGCCGACCTGGCGGTGGCGACCGGCTGTGGCCAGATCAAGACCGGGGCGCCGTCGCGCACCGACCGCGTGGCGAAGTACAACCAGCTGCTGCGGATCGAGGAGGCGCTCGGTCCCGACGCGAGCTTCCCCGGCCGCGCGGCGTTCCGCCACTAGTGAACGGCTGGGGCGCCCCCGTGGGCGGACGCGGCCTGCACGCCGGGTTGCGGCGGGAAGGATCCCGGTGGGGGGCGACGAAGGCCGCACAGGATGCCGTCCGTCCACCCCGCCACCGCCGCCCCGCGCCGCCAGCCGCGTGCGCCCACCCGGCGCCCGCAGCGCGTCAGCACCCGCACGCCGAAGCTGCGGGTGCGCTGGGAGCGCGTCGGCCGGATCGGCCTGCTGTTGGTGCTGACGGTGGTCGTCGGCCTGTACGTGGAGCACACCCTGTCGTACTTCTCCACCCGCTCGCAGGCGGCCCAGCAGCAGGGCATCGTCACCAACCTCGCGCGGCAGAACGCCGCGCTCGCCCGTCAGCAGCGGGCGCTCGACAACCCGGCGACGATCGTGCGCGACGCCCGGGCCCTGGGCATGGTCCGCCCCGGCGAGCGGGCGTACGCAATCACCGGTTCCACCAGCCACTGACCGCGGCGAAGCGGAGCCGGGCGTGAGCTCGGGCCCGATCGGCTATGACACCCTGATCGGCCTCTGGCAGGAGGGCCAGCGCCGGCTCGCGGCCGCCGACCCCGCCGACCGAGCGGCGATGGAGCGCGTCGTCGACGAGCTCGTGGTCGCGCTGCGACGCCGGCTTGGCGGCGTGTTCAGTGTCGAGGAGCTGGCAAGGCTGTACGTCGAGCAGGGGACCGACTGGTGCTTCGACATCGCGGTGCGGGTCGCGCCGGGGCGGCCGGCGGCCTGGGACCTGCCGGCCGTCGCGGGCGCGGCGTTCGCTCGGTACGCGCGCGAGGCGAGCGATTACACGACGGGGCGGCGGACGGCCGAGAGCTGACCGCTACTGGTCGTCGTCGGCATCGGCGTCCGCGGCGCCGGCGCGGCGGATGACGATCTGATCCTCCTCGATCGCCACCTCGACGGGACGATGGCCGGCCCAGTACTCGGCGTAGACGGGATCGTCCTGCACGGCGGGATCGAGCCACAGGCCGTAGCCCTCTTCGCCGTGGTCGAAGGTCGCCTCGAGCGTCTCGGAGGCCCGGCGGCGACTGCGTCCCCCGCGGCCCCCACGGCGGCTGCGGCGGCGGCGAGCGGGCTTCTCGGCCCCCTCGTCGTCCTCGTCCTCGTCGCCCTCCTCGTCTTCGGGCGGCTGCGCCGCAGCGGCGTCGAGCTCGGCGGCGATCAGCGCGTCGTCCTCGGCGCGGAGATCGATGTCGTCGTCGTACTCGGCCGCGACCGCGGCGCCGTTGACGTCGTCGGAGGCCTCGAGTCCCTGGTCGCGCTTGAAGGCCTGGATCTGCTGCACCGTCACCTCGAGCTGGTGGGCGATCCACGCGTCGGTCCGGCCCTGACGCACCCAGGCGCGGATGCGGTTCAGGTCAGGTCTGAGAGATCGGCGTGCCATACCCACCGGAGACTAGTACAGGTGGCGGCGGTGACCGCTGATCGGCTTGCCCCTGCTACCCGTGCAAAACCTACGGATCGCTTGAAAGGGAAAAATCGATGCCGCTATGCTGGCCGCGGGCAGGCTTGTGCGCTATGCGTGGCAGGACGCGCTCCATTTTTCAGCGGCCGAGGCAGGGAGGCGACCATGCTGGTACTCACCCGCAAATCCAACCAGAGCATCATGATCGGGGACGACATCGAAGTGTCGGTGTTGGCGATCATGGGTGAGAAGGTGCGGATCGGGATCCAGGCTCCCCGCGATATTCCGGTGTTCCGCAAAGAGGTGTACGTCGAGATCCAGGCCGAGGGCGCGGAAGGCCCCAAGGGGGCCCGCGAGGAGGTCGACGCCGCGCTGCGCACCCTCGGGGGAACCGAGCCCGAGGCTCCGCCCGCCGGTCCTTAGCCCGCCGCGGGGCCGCTAGGCGAGGATCCGGTACAGCGCCTCGAACATGCCGATCGTGACGAGTACGGCGGTCGCGATCAGCGACAGAATGAGCAGCCAGTAGCGCAGCGAGCTGCGCTTCAACTGGCGCTCGTGGGTGCGCAGCCGGGAGCGGCGAACGGCGTGACGTCGAAGCGTCTCCCGCCGGTTCCGGTCCAACTGGGTCTCGTGCCGGAACTCCTGCTCCAGTTGCGCCAGGCTCTGGCGCATCTTCATCGCCATCGGTCCGAGCCTACCAAGCGATCCGGTCGCGGGGCACGCGGTGACGTGCCCCGCGGAATCGTCAATCGTCAGGCGACCTGCTGGTGCTCATAGATGCCGACGAAGTGCAGATAGTTGTCGGCAATCTTCGTGGCGGCGGCGTTGCGGTCGAGCTCGTCGTCGATGAAGGCCTTGAGCGCGTCCCACCAGATCGAACGGCCGATCGCGAAGCCGATGAAGCCGTCCACCGGCGACGCCGCCCGCAGCCACTCCTCCACCTTGTCGGTGGAGGCCCCGCGGCCGAGCAGCACACATTTCACGTTCTCACGCCCTTCACCGGAGCGGGCCTGTTCGGCCAGCATCGCGGCGTCGGACTGCTCATCGACGCCCTCGATCTTCCAGATGTCGACCTCGATGCCGAGGTTCTGGCAGTCCTCGATCGCGCGGCGCATCAGCTCCGGGCGCAGCTCGGCGTCGTAGCGGTCCTCGCTGCCGTCGACCTGGCTGAGCTGCTCCTCGGTCGCCGGCACGAGCAGCTCGAACAGGAACTTTCGATCGTGCGCGTGCAGCCAGTCAGACAGCTCCTTGAGGCGGCGCAGCTGACGCTCGTTGAGCTCGCGGTCGGGGTCGTCCGGGTTATACCTGACGAGCACCTTGGAGAAGTCGGGGTTGAACTTCTCGATATGCGCGCCGAAGTCGGCTCCGTACTCGAAGTCGAACTCGTTCTGCCCGGACTTCTCGACCGGCATCGCCAGCTTGAGCCCCTGTTCGTGCGCCTGCTCGGGGATGTCGCCGCCGAACTGCTCGTCGACGAGGACGCCCGTTGCCCCGGCCTCGGCGCCGCGCTTCACCGCGACCTCCATGCCCTCGAAGATCAGATGCTTGGCGTCGGCGATCGTCTCCGTCTGCTCGGGGGTCGGGTCATCCTCGATCCCGAACATCTTCTTCTGGAACGACCCCCGGTGGTCAAACGCGAGGATGTACAGCTTGCCGTCGTAGCCAAGCGCCATGGCAACCGCCCTTCGTTCAATATTGGTGACGTGGTCCCAGTCTAAGACGATTACCCCGATCCGGGGCGTCGGCCACCGCTCGTGTCGCCGCGAACCCGTACGCTCTGCGCCCAGTGGAGCACCGCTTCGTCGGACACGCATACTCGATCGGGATCGAAGAGGAGCTGATGATCCTCGACGCCCGCTCGTTCGAGCTGGTCAACGCGATCGAGGCGCTGCTCGAGCCCGTGCCCCTCGGCGAGATCAAGCCGGAGCTGATGGAGTCGGTGCTCGAGATCTCGACCGACCCGTGCCCGGACCTGACCGAGGCGGGGCGGCAGCTGCGGGCGCTCCGCGGGCAGGTCGCCGAGACGGCGGCCGCCAAAGAGCTCGCGATCGGCTCGGCGGGGACGCACCCGTTCGCGATGTGGGAGGACCAGCGGATCGTCGCCCGGCCGCGCTACCGCGACCTGATCTCGGCGCTGCGCTTCGTCGCCCGCCAGGAGCTCATCTTCGGCATGCACGTGCACGTCGGACTCGACGATCCCGATAAGGCGATCCACGTCGCCAACGGGATGCGCGTCCACATTCCGGTGCTGCTCGGCCTGTCGGCGAACTCGCCGTTCTGGCGCGCGGACGCCACCGGCATGGCGTCGACACGGACGCCGATCTTCCGCGCGTTTCCCCGGGTCGGCCTGCCGCCGACCTACGACAGCTGGGACGACTACGAGCGCCGGATCGAGTTCATGATCACCGCCGGCGTGATCGAGGACTACACGTATCTGTGGCACGACGTCCGCCCGCACCCGATCTTCGGCACGGTCGAGGTCCGGGTGATGGATTCCCAGACCCACATCGAGCACTCGCTGGGGCTGGCGGCGCTGGTGCAGGCGCTCGTCCGCGAGCTCGCCGAGCACTACGAGGCCGGCAAGCGGCTCGCGCGCTACCCGTTCGAGATGCTCGACGAGAACAAGTGGCTGGCCGCGCGCCACGGGCTGGAGGGCGAGCTCGTCGACCTGCCGAGCTCGGACCGGGTCCCGACGCGGGCGCTGGCCCGGCGGCTGCTTGACCGGATGCGCGATCACTGCGTCGACCTCGGCTCGCTGTCCGAGCTCGAGGCGGTGGAGGATCTGCTGGCGCGCGGCAACGGTGCCGCACGACAGGTGGTCGTCTACGAGGCAAACCACGATCTGCGCGAGGTGATGGGCGAGATCGTCGCCGCCACGCTCGTCTAGCCACCCGAACGAGCCTGCCGTCACGGGGGGACGCTGGCCGGTTCTACAATCGGTTCGTGAGCACCGGCGGCCCAGACCTTTTCGTGATCTGCAAGAGCTGCGGATCGGAGGTCAGCCCCTACATCACGGAGTGTCCGTACTGCGGCAACCGACTGCGCAAGCGGGCGCCGAAGCTCGATCGTGACCAGCGGGTCGCCGAGCGCAAGGGTGGGCGAGGTCGACATCACACGCCGGCGCTGCTGACCCGGCTGCGCCGCGACGAGATCCCCGGGATCCGGGGCGACATCCATCCGTACGCCACCGGCGCCCTCGTGCTCGCCAGCCTTGCCGGCTGCCTGCTGTGGAAGACCGGGCTGTACACGAACCTCGCGCTCTTCGGCAAGCCCGGATCGCAGTGGTGGAGGCTGTTCACCGCCGCCTTCACATACGCCAATATCGGCTACGCGTTCATCACGGTGAGCGCGATCGCCGTGTTTGGCTGGCTCATGGAGCGCCGCCACGGACCGGTGGCGGTGCTGACGCTGTTCTTGATCGGCGGCGTCGGCGGCCTGGCCGCCGCGACGGTCGTGCACCCGAACGCGATCGAGATGGGCGCGACCGGCGGAGCGCTCGCCCTGCTGTGTGCGTGGGCGACACCGGATCTGCTCACGCTGCGCCGAGGCGGTGACATCGACGGTGACCTCATCGGCGCCGCCGCGTTCGGCATCGCCGTCGCCCTGATGCCACTGGCGGTCATCGTCACGAGCTGGATCTCGGTGGCGGTCGGCGTGATCGCCGGCTTCGCGATCGGGCTTCCGCTCGCCCTGCTCGGCGACCGCTGAGCACCACGGGTCTGTGGCCGTGCCGGGCGGCCCGACGCCGCCTCGTATGATGCTCACGCGAGTGCCGGACCGCGCCTACACCGACGCCGAGCTGGATGCCGCAATCGCGCAGCTCAACGAGCCGGCGCGCCTGCGCGAGGCTCAGGACGTCGTGACGCGCGCGGCCCCGTCGCTGCAGCGCGTGCTGGCGGCGGCCATCGCCGAGGGAGGATGGTTCGACGCCGCGCACGAGCAGGCGGTCCGCGAGGCCGCCAACGAGGACGAAGGCGAGGCGAGGCTGCGGGCAGTGAGGACCCTGCTCGCGGAGGAGACGAGATTGGGGATGCTCGTCGGGGTCGCGGTCGGCTTCGAGCTATCCCGGGCGCTTGACCGCGTTCAACCCCCAGATCCACAGGAGGACTAACCCCACATGGACGTTCGTTTTCTCGGCCATGCCTGCTTCAGCCTGTCAGACGGCGACACCACGGTGCTCATCGATCCGTTTCTGTCCGGGAATCCCGCCGCCGCCGCGTCCGCCGACGAGGTGGAGGCGACGACGCTCCTGCTCACCCACGGCCACCCTGACCACTTCGGCGACACGGTGGCGATCGCCAAGCGCACCGGCGCCCCGCTGTTCGCGATCACCGAGATCGCCGGGGAGCTGGAGCAGGAGGGCCTCGAGGTCGTCAACTGCAACCTCGGTGGGACCGGCACGTTCGGGTGGGGCTCGGCGAAGCTCGTGCCCGCGTGGCACACGTCGACGACGCCGAAGGGAACGGTGAACACCCCCGCCGGCCTCCTGATCGACTTCCAGGGCACGATCGTCTACCACCTGGGCGACACGTGCCTGTTCTCCGATCTGCAGCTCGTCGGCAAGCGGCATCCGATCGACATCGCGCTCATGTGCATCGGCGGGCACTTCACGATGGACCGCCACGACGCCGTCGACGCCGCTGGGTTCGTCGGCGCCAGGACGGTGATCCCGTGTCACTACAACACGTTCCCGTTGATCGAGACCGACGCTCACGCGTTCAAAGCCGACGTCGAGGCGGCCACGAGCTCCACCGTCGTCGTGCTCGAGCCCGGCGAGACGCACACGACATGACTCACGCAATCGTCTTGATCCAGGCCGAGGGCGCGGCGCTGGCCACGCTCGGCGGTGAGCTGGCGGGCATCGAGGGCGTCGCCGAGGCCTATTCGGTCACCGGCGAGTGGGACTTCGTCGCCATCCTGCGCCTGCGTGAACAGGACCAGCTGGCCCAGGTCGTCACCGGCAAGCTGTCGCAGCTCGCGGGGGTGCGGCGTACGCAGACGATGGTCGCGTTCGAGGTGTATTCGCGGCACGACCTCGAGGCGCTCTTCTCTGTCGGGCAGTAGTTGACGCGTCCGAGGGCGTCCGGTCCGACGCGCCGCGGGCGCTGGCGCGCCGTGGAGTGACCGGTTCTCCCGCGAGCGCGATCGGCACCGGCCACCCTCGGCCGCGTCACCTCATCCCGGCGGTGGCGAGCGCGGGGTCCATGCGCTCGTCATCGCATCAGTTGACGCCGGCGGCGGCGAGGGCGCGGTCGAATGCGGCCGCCATCGCGTCGTAGGTGTAGGCGGCGGTGGCGGCGCGGGCGGCGGCGCCGAGGCGCGCGCGCAGGTCCGGATCGGCGAGCAGCCGGTCGATCGCGGCGGCGAGCGCGATCGGGTCGCCGGGGGCGATGACCACTCCGGTCTCCCCGTCGCGGACGAGGCCGCCGGCGGCCGCGCCGACCGCGGTGGTCGCGATCACCGGCCGCCCCTGATCCATCGCCTCGTTACAGACCAGGCCCCATGGCTCCTTGAAGCGGGCCGTCGGAATCGACGGGAGGAGCGCGAGTGCGGCGGCCGCGTAGGCGACCGCGAGTCGCTCGCGGGGCAGGGGGCCGAGCAGCCGCGCGCGGGGGAGGGAGGCGGCCAACGCGCTCAGCGGACCGTCTCCGATCAGCACGAGCGTCGCATCCTCATCGACGTCGGGCCACGCCTCGGCGAGCACCTCGAGTCCCTTGTCCGCGACGAGGCGGCCCACGTAGACGACCAGCGGCCCGTCCCCGAGCCGGTATTCCGAGCGCAGCGCGGTGATCTCGCCGTCGTCGACGTGGCGGCGAAACAGCTCGGGCTCGACCGCCTGGGGGGCGACGAAGATGTCGTCGTCGTGACCGCGGATCCCGGCGACGAACCGCCGCGCGTGCTCGCCGTAGGCGATCACCGAGTCGGCGTGCCGGTAGATGTGCCGGGTGACCGGGAGCGCGAGCGCGTGCGCCACCGACCGTGGTTGATGCCAGATCGAGGCCCAGAACACGAACCGCGAGCGGTTCCGGCGCGTGCCGAGGTACGCGGCCGGGAGCAGCGCGCCGCCGGCAAACGGCGCGATCACCGCGTCGTGGTCACGGCCGATCCGCAACGCCTCGCCGAGCCCGTCCAGCCGGCGGGCGGGGAAGTCGGCCGCCGCGAGCTGTGCGTCGAGATCGGCGAACCACGCGGGCACGTAGCGCTCGCCGCCGCCGTAACAGAGGACCTCGAGGTCGTGGCGCTCGGCGAGTCGCCGGTAGAGCGGCAGCCGGTAGTCACTCAGATACGTTGTCAGGAGCGCGATCGCCACGGCGGACCATGATGGCGGCCTACGCCGGTTCTATGCTGGCCCGATGGCGATTCGCCGACCGCTGATCGTGGTGGTGGCGTGCCTCGGGCTCGGGGCGTGCGGGGGCTCCTCGAGGCATTCGGTCTCGGATACGACCGCGTCGACGCATTCTGGCCCGGCGTCCTCGGGCGCCGCCGCGACGGCGAGCTCCACCACGACGACCGCCGCCGCGACGATGAGCTCCACCACGAAGAGCACCGCCGCGCCGAGCTCGGCCACGACGAGCACTGCCGCGCCGAGCTCGGCCACGAGCCGCTCCGCCCCGAGCCGCGAGACGACGACGTCGAGCACCACCCGTCCACCCGAGGTCCCGCGCGGCAAGAGCGATCACCGCCGTGCAGGGCGCACCCAGCGCATTCACACCCACGTCGCCACCACGATCGCGGTTCGGGCCGACGGATCGCTGTCGCCACCGGTGATCTCGATCCCGACGCTGGTGAGCCTTGATCTTCATCTCGTCAACGACGACAGCGCCGCCCACTCGGTTGTGCTCACGGTGCCGGGCCGGCCAACCGTCCATCTCTCGCCGGGCGCCGGCGCCAGCGCGTCGGTGCCGTTTCTGCATGGCGGCACCTACCGGATCCTCGTGGACGGGAGCGCGCGCGGGCAGCTGCTCGTCGGCGCCCAGGGCGGCCCGTAGCGATTCGTGGCCGCGCGTCGGGGGGAGCGGCTACCCGATGCGCGAGCCGGGGGCCGCCCCCCGGTCGGGCCGGAGCAGCACAACGCCGCGGTCGTCGTCGAGCGCGCCCAGCACCAGCACCTCTGACCGGAACGGGCCGATCTGGCGCGGCGGAAAGTTGACGACGCCGATCACCAGCGTCTCGGCGAGCTCCTCCGGCGAGTAGTGGGTGACCTGGGCCGACGAGCGCTTGACCCCGATCTCGGGCCCGAAGTCGATCGTCAGCTTCCAGGCCGGCTTGCGCGCCTCCGGGAAGTCGTCGACGGCGACGACGCGCCCGACCCGCATGTCGACCGCGGCGAACTGCTCGAACTCGATCACCAACGCAGCCGGATGCGGTGCTCGATCCGCGCGGGGGACGGGGCCCGGGCGATGCTCGCCGCCGGGGTGGTGTTGCCGGTCGGGGTGGTGTTGCCGGTCGGCGTGGTGTCAGTCCCGGGCGACGGATCTCCACCAGCGCTGGTCGGCGGTGGCGCCGTGGAAGTGGTGGGCGGCGTGGCCGGCGCCGTTGGCGTTGTGCTCGTCGGGGTGGTGCTCGTCGCGGTAGGCGTGGTCGGCGGCGCGGGGGTGGTCGTGGTCGGCGACGTGGCCTCGGTGGCGGTCGGAGGAGAGGTTGTGGCCGCCGGCGGGGACGACGAACCGGCCGGCGGATACACCGGCGCGGTCGCCGGCGACTGGAGCACGGTCGGATCCGACTGCGTCTGCGTGCGGCCGGAAACGGCGAGCTTGGCCGGCGGATGAGTGGACGCGACGTCGGTGGTCGTCGGCGTTGTCGGCGTCTTGGCGGTCGTGGCGATCTGGGGGTGCGTCGCCGACGTGCTGGTGTCCGCGGTCGACGTCTTCGTCGTCGACGTCTTCGCGGCGGTCGTGGTCGTCACTGGCGCACTCCTGGCCGGCGGCAGCGACGCAGCGACCGGCTTGGACGCCACCGAGGAGCGCGGCTCGGCGTAGGACGCGACGACGGGCGCCGCCGGCTGCGCCGCCTCCGGCGTGACCGCTCGCGCCTGCGCGACGGGCGCACCCTGAGCATGATGATGGACGTGATGATCGGCCTCAACCGCTGCTCCCGCGGTGACGAGCGCCGCCGCGGCCAGCCCCGCTGCCGCCTTGCCGGCGACGGCACCGAGTCCGGCCGAGATCAACCCGCTGGAGCCGGCGATCGCCCCCGAGCCGGCCACCGCCGTCGTGCCCGCCCCGGCCACGCCCGCTCCGGCCGCCCCCGCACCCGCCGCGCTCGCGGTCCCGGTCGCCGCGGCGCTCGAGCCGGCGGCCGTCGCGCTCGAGCCGGCGCCCGCGGAGTGACCGAGATGGAGGAACAACAGCTTGTGGAACATGGCGAGCGGACCCACCGGCAGGAGCGCCGCCAGGGCCTTGTTGGTCTGCTTGAGCTGGGAGCGGAACTCCGCGCATCGCTTGCAGTCGCGAACGTGGCGACGGACGAGGGGGGTCGGCCGGCGCTGAAGGCCCTCGGCGACCTCGGCCAGCTCGATCCGGACCTCATCACAGGACAGCAGTCGTGCCTCGGCGGCCTCGGCGAGCGATACCCGCGCGCGCACGAGCAGGGACTTCACGCTCGGCACGGTCGTCTCCATCGCCTCGGCGATCTGCTCGTAGGAGAGGGCGTCCAACTCGCGGAGCACGAGCGCGGTCCGCTGGCTCTCGGGGAGCTCATGGATGTCGCCGACGAGCAGCCGGAACTCCTCGCGCTCGTGCACCTTGTCAGCGGTGCTGGCGCCGTGCTCGGAGAGGTGGTGGTCCATCGAATCGACACCGACCGACTGAATCCGGCGCAGATGGTTGAGGCTCCGGTTGCGCGCGATTCGGTACAGCCACGGGCGCACGTTGATCGGCCGGTCATCGGCGAGGATCGCATTGAACGCCGCGGTCATGACCTCCTGGAGGACGTCCTCGGCGTCCTCGCGCGAGCCGAGCAGGTGGCGGCAGAACGCCATCAACCGCGACTCGTACCGGGCGACGAGGACCTCGAACGCGGACGTGTTACCGCGCCGCAGGAGCGTGATCAGGCGTTCGTCAGATTGCAGGCGCAGCAGGGGCGAGCGCCCATGCAGGCCGATGCCTCCCGAATATTTGAGCGCTGAGACTTCCATGGGGCGATCGCGGACTCCTCTTCGGAGCCTGTGACACCGTAGCAGCGCAGTAGTTGCGCTCTTTCGTGGCGATGACGGGTCCGCCGGCGCGCCGGCGGGCGGGTGTTACGGACGTACCCGGGGAGGGACTCGAACCCTCATGCCACGAAGGCAGTCGCTCTTAAGGCGACCGTGTCTGACCAATTCCACCACCCGGGCGAGCACGATGACGCTATCGGCTCAGCGCGCGCGAGCCAACCCCACTTAGTGGAACGGGCCACTTAGCCGGTGGCGGACTCGAAGTCCGCGGCGAACGCGTCGTGTGCGTGGCCCAGCGCCACCAGATCGAGCAGCGCGGAGGCGAGCCCGTGGTTTCCGGTGGTGGTCAGCCCTTCACGTTCGCCGGTCGGAGCCAGCGCTCGGACCCAGGCGGCGGTCGTCCCGTGCAGCCGGGCATCGGACGGGCCGTCGCCGCTCTCGGTGATCTCGGCGCTGCCCGGCGCCATCGTCACCTGGTAGACGGCGGCCGAGCCCTCGTGGCCGTCCGCGACCGTGAGCTCGATCGTCCCCGAGGTGCTGCTCTCCTCGTCGACGAGCCCCGGGATCAACCGGAAGATCGCACCGAGGTCGACGCGCTCAGCGCTGCGCGGCGGTCCCCACGCCCACTCATATCCCCACCGCGCCAGCTCGCCGATCACCGGCGCCAACTCGCGCGAGCGCTCCGTGAGCTCGTAGTCGACGCGCGGGGGCACCTCGCGGTAGCGCTGCCGGGTCAGCATCCCATCGGCGACCATCCGGTTCAGGCGCGAACGCAGCTGCTCGGTGGAGATTCCGGGCAACACGCGCTGCAGTTCGACGAATCGGCGGGGACCGGAGAGCAGGTCGCGGACGATCAGCAGCGTCCACTTGTCGCCGACGAGATCGAGGGCGCGGGCATCAGGAGACCACTGGTCATACGGATGACGCTTAGCGGGCGGTACGTGTGAGATGAGAGCTCCCCGGGGTTCGTACTTCATCCACCGGCCGGGGAATCAGGATAACGAAACCTCCTTGATTCTCCAGTCGGCTTCGCGCCAGTTTGGCGCCCCATCGTCGTTGTCGGAAGGCGATGGGCGAAGTCATCTACCTCCCAGAGCACGCCCCGCGGCGCCTGCCGGGGACCGGCCCGCACTGGCCTGCGTTCTTCTTCGACCTCGGTTCTCCGATGTCGTATCTCGCGGCCGAGCGGGTGGAGCGAATGCTCGGTGAGGTTGACTGGGTGCCGGTCGGCAGTACCGCGCTCCGGCGGCAGCGGCGGCCGGTCGGCGGCGCCGCGCCGCGGGGGAAACTGCGGCCGGTCGCTCGTCACGAACCGTGGGGGCAACTGGGGTCGGTCGACCGCGACGGGAGCTCGACGCGACCCGCGCTGGTCGACCGCCCCACCCTTCCCGCGGACGACCTGCGCAAGCGCGTCGAGGCCTATGCCCGCACCCTGCGCCTGCCGCTCGTCTGGCCGAACCCGTTCCCGTTCGTCGCTCGCGGCGCTCACCGAGCGTGCACGTTCGCCCGGGAGATCGGCCGCGGGCCGGCCTTCGCGCTGGCCGCGAGCCGGCTGGCCTTCTGCGGAGGCTTTGACCTCGACGATCCGGAGATCCTCGCCGAGGCGGCGGCCGCTGCCCGGGTCCCGCTTCAGGCGTGCCTCGTCGCGGCCGGGGAGGCCTGGCGCGACGACGAGCTGGATTTGGTGATGGGGGTGTTGCGCGCCCACCGCATCCGGGAGCTGCCGGCGATTCACATCGGCGGCCGTTGGCGTGAGGGCGCCTCGGCGCTCACCTGGGTGTCAGCGCGCGGCGCCCAACCGGGCGGCGCGGCGACCCCGCCCCCGGCCCCGGCCAGCTAAAACTGCGCGGCCGCCAGTCCCGCTGACAGACTGTGCACGTGATGACGGATTGAGCCCGCCGTCGATCGCCCTCGGCGTGCGCCGGTTCTGGAGGCTGGCGTGGGAGGCGAACATCACCGGCATGGCGTCGATGCTCGCCTACAACATGCTGCTCGCCGTCATCCCGATCGCTCTGCTCGCCCTGTTCGTGGCGGGGCAGATCCTGTCCAGTCACGCGGTGCAGACGAGCGTCCTCAACGATCTGCAGGAGGTGTTCCCGGGGGCCGCCGAGAGCACCTTGGACTCGCTGCTGCACGAGATCCGTAGCTCGACGACCGGAACCGGCGTGCTGGGGCTGGTGGCCAGCCTGTGGCTCGCGTCGTCGTTCTGGGGCGCCCTCGACACCGCGTTCGGGCGGATCTACGGGTGCCCGTCGCGGTCGTGGCTCAAGCAGAAGCGGTTTGCCCTCTCGATGCTCTTCGTCGTGCTGCTGTTCATGGTGGCAACGGTGGCGGTGCCGGCCGCCCAGAGCTTTCTGCGCGTCGGAGCCCGGGCGCTCCCCTTCGACCTGGCGCGCGTCGCGGCGGTCGTGTATGCCGGATCGCTCGCGCTCAGCCTGGGAATCCTGTTCGGGTGCCTGTCGGTGATCTACTCCCGTGTCCCGCATCGGCGGGTCCCGTGGCGCGCCGTGTGGCCGGGAGCGCTCGGCGCGACGCTGGCGATTGGTGTCGTCGACTATGCCTTCCCCATCTACCTGACCCACATCTCGACGATCGCGCGCTTCGGGACGACGATCGTGTTCATCCTGATCCTGCTGGGCTGGTTCTACGTGCTTGCGATCATCATCCTCGGAGGTGGGATCGTCAACGCGCTGCGGCTCGAGCGACCACCGGCCTGAGCCGGCTAGCGTCCCGGCGATGGCGACCGAGACCGAGACCCGGCTCCACGGCGGCCGGCTCATCGCCCGCGCCCTGAAGGCCTATGGCGTCACGAAGCTCTTCACCCTGTCGGGAGGCCATCTCTTCTCGATCTACGACGGCTGCCGCAGCGAGGGCATCGCGATCGTCGATGTCCGCCACGAGCAGGCGGCGGCGTTCGCCGCCGAGGGGTGGGCGAAGGTGACCCGCACCCCGGGGGTGTGTGCCCTGACCGCCGGACCGGGGATCACCAACGGCATGAGCGCGATGGCATCGGCCGCGCAGAACCACTCGCCGATGCTCGTGCTGGGCGGCCGCGCACCGGCGTTTCGCTGGGGACAGGGTTCCCTGCAGGAGGTCGACCATGTTCCGTTCGTCGCGCCGCTGACCAAGCTTGCCGTCACCGCCGCACGCACGGCCGAGATCCCCGGCATGCTCGACGATGCGATCCGCACGACGGTGACGCCGCACACCGGCCCGGCGTTCGTTGACTTCCCGCTCGACGAGGTGTTCAGCGAGGCCGAGCCTCCCCCGCTCCCCGGCCCGCTGCCCGAGCCGTGGACCGGCCCGGGGGCCGACGCCGCGCGAGCTCGATCGCGCCGCTGCGCTGCTGCGCCGGGCGCAGCGCCCGGTGATCATGGCCGGCACCGGTTTGTATTGGGGCCGGGGCGAGGACCAGCTGCGGGCACTGGCCGAGGAGCTGATCGTCCCGGTGTTCCTCAACGGGCTGGGCCGCGGCTGCCTGCCCGCCGATCATGAGCTGTTCCTCTCCCGGGCCCGGAGCGCCGCCCTCGGCGAAGCCGACGTGGCGCTGGTGATCGGCGTGCCGCTGGACTTCCGGCTCGGGTTCGGACAGGTGTTCGCCGCCGACGCCGAGGTGGTGGCGATCGATGTCGCCGAGCCCGAGCGGCCGTCGCCGCGCGCGCTGAGCGCCGCGCTGTACGGGGCGCTCCCGGCGACGCTCGACGGGCTCCGTGCCGCCGCGGCTTCCGGCGATACGTCGATCCGCCGGGAGTGGGTGCGGTCGCTACGCAGGATCGAGGACGAGCGCCGAGCCGGCGAGGCGCAGGAGCTGCGCGACTCCCGGGCGCCGCTGCATCCGATGCGGATCTACGGCGAGCTCGCTGAGATGCTCGACCGCGACGCGATCGTGATCGGCGACGGCGGCGACTTCGTCTCCTACGCCGGGCGGGTCGTCGACTCCTACCGGCCCGGCTGCTGGCTGGATCCGGGCCCCTATGGCTGCCTGGGCTCAGGACCCGGATACGCGCTGGCGGCCAAGCTCGCTGCACCCGATCGCCAGGTCGTGCTGCTGCTCGGCGACGGCGCCTTCGGGTTCTCCGGGATGGAGTTCGACACCCTGGCGCGACACGGGGTCCGGGTCGTCGCCGTGATGGGCAACAACGGCATCTGGGCGCTGGAGAAGCACCCGATGGAATACCTGTACGGCTACTCGGTGGCGGCCGAGCTGCGGCCCGAGACCCGCTACGACGAAGTCGTCACCGCGCTCGGCGGCCACGGCGAGCTGGTCCGGACCCCCGCCGAGCTGCGCCCGGCGCTCGAGCGCGCGTTCGCCGCCGACCGGCCCGCGCTGGTCAACGTCCTGACCGATCCGAGCATCGCCTACCCGCGGCGTTCGAACCTCGCCTGATTCCCGGGAACGAAAACCGCCCGCGTGATGCGGGCGGCTTCCGATCCAGGTTTGGCCCAATCGGGACGGGCAGGGGTACGTGCCAGAAAGGGCCGCTTTAGAGTGGCTCAGGCGGCGGGAGGCGCCGATGTCTGCGGCTTCGCCCGAACCTATGTGGTGGTCACGGTCGCTGAAGTCAGACCGCACCCGGCCCGATGATGCTCCGGGCGACAGCCGATCTCAATCGAACATTCGTCCAGTTTTCGTGCAAAACCTCACCATCATGCAGTCAGCGTGCTGACACTCATCTCGGGCAGGGGATTCGCCCAAGGACAGAGCCGGGCGCCGTCGGAGGCCGCTCGAATGTATCAAAACGGGCCACTCAGGCCAAGTAGTGACCATGCTCCACGTCCTCGACCCAGCCGGGGTGGGTCGGCGCCCAGTCCAGCACTCTGCGGGTCGTGTCGTTGGAGGTCGGGTTGTCCAAGCCGGCAAAGGTCGGCGAGGAAGCCGAGGTACTGCGGCGCCTCCTCATCCGTGATGCTCTTGGTCTCGATGCCGAGCTTGCCGGCGATCGTCTCGGCGATCACCTTGCGCGGGATGCCCGTGTCGCCGACGCCGTGGAATGTCGAGCCGGCGGGGCCGTTCTCGAGCGCCAGGCGGTAGAGCACGCCGACGTCGTAGGTGTTGGCCGCCGGCCAGCGGTTCGAGCCGTCGCCGACGTAGGCCGCCACCCCGGCCTCACGCGCAAAGCCGATCAAGGCGTGGGTGAAGCCGTGATGATCGAGGTCTGAGTGGACCATCGGCGCGAGCCGAACGACGGAGGACCGCACCCCCTGGTTCGCCAGCGCGATCGTGTAGTTGGCCGCGTCGACCCGCGGGCCACCCGCTGACTGGTCGTCCTCGGTTCCGACCCGCCCGCCCCGGCCGGTGATCCCGGCCATCGCGAGCATCAGGGTGCCGCCCGTGGTCACGAAGGGCTTGTCGCTGCCGACCAGGGTCTCGCCGATCGCCTGGATGGCCACGAAGTCCGAGCCGACCGCACCCATGAAGTCGCCGGTGAGCATCGCCTCGTGCTTGAAGGCGAGGTGGATCACGCCGTCGGCCTCAGCGGCGGCGTGGCGAAGACCGTCGAGGTCGTCGAGGTCACCGCGACGGACCTCGCCGCCCAGTGCGGCGACGGCCCTGGCGGAGGCGTCGGAGCGGGCCAGGCCGACCACCTCGTGGCCGTTGTGCAGGAGCTCGGGGATGACGGCCGAGGCGATGTGGCCCGACGCGCCGGTTACGAATACGCGCATGTTGACTCCAGTGCGATAGCGGATGTCACTTGGTGTCATGACTCTAGCACCCTCACGTCACCTGGTGCCATCAACTACGCTCGAAGCGCATGTCGCGCTGGAAGCCAGATCCCGCCGGCCGCCTGATCACAGAGGCCATCACGCTGTTCGCCCAGCAGGGCTATGACGAGACGACGGTCGCCGAGATCGCGCAGCGGGCAGGACTGACCAAGCGCACCTTCTTCCGCTACTTCTCCGACAAGCGCGAGGTGCTGTTCAGCGGCTCGGCGGAGCTCGAGCAGATCTGGGTCGAGGGTGTCAGGGACGCTGGCGCCGACGCCACCCCGCTGGCGGCCGTCGACGCCGGCCTCGACGCGGTCGCCGCGATGTTCGAGGAGCGCCACGACTTCGCCCGCCTGCGGGCTGAGATCATCGCCGCCAATCCCGAGCTGCAAGAGCGCGAGCTGATCAAGTTGCAGAGACTCGCCGCCGCGATCGCGCGGGCCTTGCTCGACGGCGGCGTCCCCGAGCACGCCGCCACCCTGGCTGCCCAGGTGGGCGTGACCGTGTTCCATGTCGCGTTCGGCCGCTGGGTGGCGCAGGATGACCCGGCCGCGTTGCGGCGACTGATGGACGAGTCGCTGGAGGAGCTGCGGGCCGTGACCGCGGCCTAGTCGTCGCAGCGCTCGCGCCGGACACGCGTTAGCGGTCAAGCAGCGCGAAGGTTGTTGCGACACCGAGCCCATAGGCGAGGTAGTTCCAAAAAGAGCTCCGTGGTGGACGACGGGCAGATCCAGGCTTGATTGCGCGACCCCGTAGACGGGACCCCAGCTCGTGCCGTACAGCGCGTGCATCGCGTTGTTGAGATCATCCATCCGGTCTTCAGGGACCTCGCGCTCAAACACCCCTTCGATGATCCGGCGCCCGACCTCACCCGGCGCGCTGCTCGAGCCGCTGTCTCGTAGCTTGGCCACCGCGAGCTGGTAGGCGGTCATCACGACCGTGCCGCCGACACCGGCGGCGACCCCTTTGGCCACCGCGGCCAGCGGTGAGGTGGACGACCTCACGCGACGTCGGTCGCCGGGTCAAGATTCAGCGCGACCGAGTTGATGCAGTAGCGGTCACAGGCCCCGGGCCCATCGCCGAAAACGTGGCCGAGGTGCCCGCCGCAGCCCGCGCATATCACCTCGGTGCGACGCATCAACAGCTTGCGATCCGTGTGCAGCTCGACGCTCTCCTCCGCAGCCGGACCGGTGAAGCTCGGCCAGCCCGTCCCGGAGTCAAACTTCGTCTCAGATGAGAACAGCGCCGCCCCACACCCCGCGCAGCGGTAGATGCCCGCCGCGGCCGTGTGCACGTAGGTGCCGGTGAACGGCAGCTCGGTTCGTCTACGGCGCAGCACGCGGTACTGAGCCGGAGTCAGCACCGCGCGCCACTGCTCGTCTGTCTGATCGTTCTCCGTCTTCATCGTTCCCGACTACGTTAGCCCTCGATTGCAACCGAACAATGAACACGACACATCGCTCCAGACAGCCGGCAAGGCCGCCGGCGCGGGAGCCACTGTCATTGCACCGACGTTCGATACCTCAGCGGTCGGGCTGCGCCGTCAGACGCAGAGCCGCACCGCGCAGGATGTCGTGTTCGGAGATCTCGATCCGCTCCAGACCGAACTGGCGCAGCACCTCCCGGAAGATCACAACGCCGGCGACGATGGTCGGAGCGCGATCGGGATGCAGGCCAGGCACCGCCCGCCGCGTCTCCACGGTCATGCGCGACAGCTCGCCGAGGATCCGTTCGCACTCGCGCGCGCTGACCAGGTAGCCATGGACCCGCTCGGGGTCGTAGGGCTCGAGTCGCTGGGCGATCGCGCCGAGCGAGGTGGCCGTGCCGGCGACGGCGATCGCCTGCTCCACGCTTGCCCGTCGCGAGTCCGGTACCGCGTCGCCGAGGATCCGGCGTACGTCGGCGGCGAGCTCGTCGAGCTCTTCCTGAGTGGGCGGGTCGTCGCGCAGCCAGCGCTCGGTCTGGCGGACCACGCCCGCCTGGGTGGAGACGTGGAAGACGACATCGGTGCCGGAGCCGATCACGAGCTCGGTTGAGCCGCCGCCGATGTCGAGGACCAGGGTGGGGGTCCGGTCATCGGGATCACGCTCGCTGTTGGCGCCGAGGTAGGTCAGCTCCGCCTCCTCGTCGCCGGTGAGCACGTGGGCCTCGAGGCCGTACCTCTCGTGAACGGCGTCGGCGAACTCCTCGCCGTTGGCCGAGTCACGCACCGCGCTGGTCAGCACCGCCACCGCGTGTTCGCAGTCGTGCGCGTCGATCTCGGCCCGGTATCCCTCGAGAGTCGCGAACACGCGCTCCATCGCGTCCTCGCGCAGCCGCCCGTCGGCGTCGACTCCGGCCCCGAGCCGGGTTACGTGACTATGGCGCACGAGCTCCCGGAGCGCATGATCATGAAGCTCGGCGATGAGCAGCCGGGTGGAGTTGGATCCGATATCGACGACGGCGACGTGCATGGATAGCGTCAGCCTATCCGGACCACCGCGCGCGTCAATCGCGGCGCACCGGATGCGGCATTGGCTCCCCGTCCAGAGCGGCGAGCAGGTTCTCCACGGCGATCTCGGTCATCCGCTCGCGCGCGGGATGCGTCGCCGAGCCGATGTGGGGGGCGACGATGAGCCGGGGGGTTGCGAGCAGAGGATCCCCGGGAGGGGGAGGCTCGGGATCGGTCACGTCGAGCGCGGCGCCCGCGATCGTCCCGGTGTGCAACGCGTCGATCAGCGCCGCCTGATCGACGATCGGCCCGCGGGCGGTGTTGATCAGGATCGCGGTGGGTCGCATGCGTGCCAACGCTGCCGCGTCGATCAGGTGATGGGTCTCCGGGGTCAGCGGGCAGTGGATCGAGACGAAGTCGGAGCGGTGCAGCAGTTCGTCCAGTGACACTCCAGCGTCACGCGAGGTATGCAGGACACGCATCTCGAAGCCCGCGGCGCGACGGGCGACCGCACGGCCGATCCGGCCCATCCCGATGATCCCGAGAGTCGCCCCGTGAACGGCGGCACCGAGGTGGTGCGCCGGTTCCCAGGTGAGCCAGTCGCCGGCGGCGACCGCCGCGATCGCCGCCGGGAGCCGGCGCGCCGCCGCGAGCAGCAGGGCGAACGTGAGGTCTGCGGTGGCGTCGGTGAGGACGTCCGGCGTGTTGCCGACCGGGATGCCGCGCGCGGCCGCCGCCGCCAGATCGACGTTGTCGTAGCCGACGGCGTAGTTGGCGATCGCCCGCAGGCGCGGTGCCCCGTCGATCAACGCCGCGTCGATGCGGTCGGTCAGCAGCGACAGCAGTCCCTCGGCCCGCGCGCTGCGCCGGCGCAGTTCGTCGTAGGGCGGGGGCAGCCGCTCGGGCCAGACGTCGACCTCGTGGCGCTCGCGGAGGCGCTCGAGCGCGGGGCCGGGCAGCTCACGGGTGACGAAGCATCGGGCCACGGCCTGCGCATTGTCCCCGACGGCCGGTCAGGCCGACTCGGCCGGAGCCACCGCCGGCGCCGCCGTGCGCCGCGGGACCGCCGGCAGCCCGAACGCGGCCACGAGCCCGCCGACGAGCGAGAACGCCGCCGCGACCAGGAATGCCACCCGGAACCCGCTGGTCAGCGCGTCCGGGCCGGAGACCCCGTGGTGGAGCTGGGCGTTGGTATGCGCAGTGGCGATCGCGGCGAGGACCGCCAAGCCGAGCGCGCCGCCGAACAGTCGCGCGGTGTTGACGAGCCCCGAGGCCAGCCCGGCCTCCGCCGGAGCCACGCCGGCGACGGCGCTGATCGTCGCCGGCACGAAGGCCAGGCCAATTCCGATCGCGGTCAGCAGCGACGGGAACAGCATGTCGCCGACGTAGGTCCCGTGCGGCCGGATGAGCGCGAACCACGCCAGCCCGAGCGTCAGCGACACCATCCCGGCGATCAGCAGCGGCTTGGCCCCGACCCGGGTGACCGCCCGTGATGCGAGCGTCGAGCCGACCACGATGCAGAGCGTCATCGGCAGGAACGCCAGCCCCGCGCGGATCGGCGAATAGCCGAGCACCTGCTGCAGGTACAGCGAGACGAAGAACCACATGCCGAACGACGCGGCCCCGACGAGGAGCACGATGATGTTCGCCGCGGTGAGGGTCCGGGAGCGGTAGATCCGCAGTGGCATCAGCGGCGCCTTCGCGAACCGTCCCTCCACGAGCACGAAGACGACCAGCAGCGCGATCCCCGCGCCGATGACGATCAGCGTCGAGACGTCGCCCCAGCCGGTCTGATCGGTGCGGACGATCCCGAGCACGAGCAGCGACAGGCCGATCGTCGCCGACAGCGCGCCGCGCAGATCGAAGTCGCGCGTGCTCAGAGCACCGCGGCTCTCCAGGATGAGCCGTTGAGCGGCGAAGGCGGCGAGGAGGCCGATCGGGACGTTGATGAACAGGATCCACCGCCACGACAGCAGGTCGGTGAGGATGCCGCCGAGCAGCACCCCGGCGGCTCCACCGGCGCCGCCCATCGCCCCCCAGATGCCGACGGCGCGGTTGCGGGCCGGCCCCTCGGCGAATGTCGTGGTGAGAATCGACAGCGACGCGGGGGCGATGACTGCGCCGCCCAGACCCTGCACGGCCCGGGCCGCGATGAGCACGCCCTGGCTGTCGGCGATCCCCCCGGCGAGCGACGCGAGCGCGAACAGCGTCAGCCCGGACACGAACACCCGCCGCCGCCCGAGCAGGTCGGCCGCGCGCCCGCCGAGGAGGAGGAAGCCGGCGAACGTGACCGTGTACGCGTTGACCACCCATTGCAGGTCGACCTCGCTGAAGCCCAGGCCGTGGCGGATCGCGGGCA
The DNA here is from genome assembly GCA_963731395.1 of uncultured Solirubrobacteraceae bacterium. GTDB lineage: Bacteria > Actinomycetota > Thermoleophilia > Solirubrobacterales > Solirubrobacteraceae > Palsa-465. The sequence continues at coordinate 25,118 of CAVSVH010000010.1, read as the reverse complement.
GCGCCACGTTGACGACCGAGACGTCGAGGATGACCATGAACTGGGCGAGGCAGGCCAGCAGCAGGGTCGCGCGAAGATGCGGGGTCGTATGGGAAGGCGTGTCGGGGCTCATTGTTGGGTCCTGGTTCGCTTAAGTACGATGCTCGTCGAACATCGATCCTAGTACGGTGATCACCGGTGTTCCGGATGAGGACGTGTGTCCACGGACGTTCAACGGTGACCGGAGGGGACACGTGAGATGAGCGCGGCCGCCGGGTCCGCGCCCGAGGGCCTGCCGCGGGCGATCGTGCTCACCTTCGACAACCTCGGGGAGGCGAGCGCGCTGCAGCGGGGCACCTGGGATGCACGCACCCCGCTCGGTCAGGATCCCTCGGTCACACGCGCGCTTCCGCGTGTCCTCGATGAGCTCGAGCGCCACGAGCTGCGCGCCACCTTCTTCGTCGAGGCGATCAACTGTGAGCTGAACCCGACGGCGCTGCACGCGATCGCGGAGCGGGGGCACGAGCTCGGCGTCCACGGCTGGCGCCACGAGCCGTGGGATCAGCTCGACGAGGTCGCCGAGCGCGAGCTGCTGGGTCGCAGCACCCGGGCGTTCGCGAACGCCGGGCTCCCAGTCCGGGCGTTCCGGCCGCCGGGAGGCGAGGGGACACCGCACACCGAAGCCCTCTTGCGCGCCCATGGATATGGGTGGTGGTCGCCGGTCGGGGACGCGCCGGACGTTCGCTCCGAATTGGTCATCGGTGCCGTTCTGCGTGGCGTCTCGTCGACGCCTATCACCTGATGGACCGCTTCGCCGAGCTCAGGGCGCAGCGCGGCGACAGCGCCGAGCCGGTGCTCGCGCCGGCGATGGGCGATCAGTTCCTGCGGTGGGTGAGCGATGACGCCCCCGCCGTCCAGACGGTGATCCTTCATCCCTTCCTGACGCTGGACGAGCGATGGCTCGCCCAGGTGCGCCGGCTGCTCGCCGCCCTCTCCCAGCTGCGCGCAGCCAGGCGGGTGTGGGTGGGCCCGGGCGGCGCGTTCGCGGATTGGCTGACCCGGCGGCTCACGTGATCGATACTCCCGTATGAATCGGTGCAACGAGAGAGAGGACGGAGATGCCCAACCCGGGATTCGTGCGCGGTACCCATCACCTCACGTTCTGCGTCGGGGGCGCCCAGGAGGACTACGACTTCCATGTCCGGCTGCTCGGACTCAGGAGCGTCAAGAAGACCGTCCTGTTCGACGGTGAGATCCCGATCTACCACCTGTACTACGGCAACCGGGCCGGCGATCCGAGCACGTTGCTGACCGCGTTTCCGTACCGGCAGGCGGGCTGGATGGGCAAGCGGGGGACCAATCAGGCCAAGGTCATCAACCTGTCGGTCCCCGTGCAATCGATCGGCTTCTGGTCGGATCGGTTCAAGGACGCCGGCGTCGAGCACGAGCGCCTCGAGCGGTTCGGGACCGAGCGGCTGAGCTTCCACCATCCCTGCGGGATCGAGTACGCGCTCGTCGGCGACCCAGAGCCCGACTCCCGCGAGCCCTACGACGCGCACGTTCCCGCCGAGCATGCGATCCGCGGCGCCTACGGCACGACCACGTCGGTGCGTGAGCAGGGACCGATGGACTACTTCATCGTTCAGGGGATGAACGGCGAGCCGCTGGGCGACGAGGGCGCCAACCACCAGTACCGGATCGGGACCACCGAGGGCTTCGGGCGGATGCTCGAGCTCGTGGAGGAGCCCGACCTGCATCAGGGGACCTGGCACTTCGGAGAGGGCACGATCCATCACCACGCGTTCGACGTCGTCACCGCCGACAACCAGCAGGCATTCAAGGACTGGCTCGTCGGGCTCGGGTTCACCGACGTGTCGGAGTCCAAGGACCGCGGCTACTTCTTCTCGATGTACTGCCGCAGTCCCAGCGGACTGCTCGTGGAGCTCTGCTACGCGGCTCCGCAGGGGTTCCTCGCCGACGAGACCGAGGAGGAGTTCGGCACGCACATGTGCATCCCGCCGCATTGGGAGCATCGACGCGGCGAGATCGACCAGCTGGAGCCGATCGAGACCGAGGAGACCGTGGTCGGCTGAGCCGTGAACGGGTCCGTCATTGCACCGCTCGTGATCGACTCCATCGCGCTGCGCAACGGCGCGCTGCGGCTGCCTCGGCTCGCGCTCGGCTGCGGCAACTTCGGAGGGATCGGCTCTGCCCCCGCGTTCTTCGGGCGGGGACTGTCCGACGATCAGGCGACGCACTTGATGGACGCCGCCTGGGAGCTCGGGCTCACGCACTTCGACACCGCCGATGCCTACGGCGGCGGGCGCAGCGAAGCGGCGGTCGGCGCGTGGATCGCGTCCCGCGGCGTACGACCGACGCTCACCACCAAGACGTTTCATCCCATGTCGGCGCAGGCCGATCGCGGCCTCGCTCCCGACCGGATCCGGCGCCAGCTGGCGGCCAGCCTGGACCGCCTCGGGGTCGACGTGGTCGAGCTCTACCTCGCTCACGAGTACGACCCCGACGTGCCGCTCGGCGAGACGCTCGCCGCGTTCGAGCAGCTGCGCCGCGACGGCGCGATCCGGGCGCACGGCGTCAGCAACTTCGACGGCGACCAGCTGACGCGCGCCCTCCAGGAGAGCCCATCCACCCCGCCGGCGGCGGTCCAGAACAGCTACTCGCTGCTGGAGCGCGGCGACGAGCGCGACGTGCTGGCGCTGTGCGAGCGGCGGGAGGTCGCCTACTGCGTGTTCAGCCCCCTGTGTGGCGGATGGCTGACCGGCAAGTACCGCCGCGGCGTCGCATATCCCCCCGGATCGCGGATGACCCAGCGACCCGAGCCGTACGCGGCGCTGGCCACCGAGCGCACGTTCACCGCCCTCGAGGCGCTCGCGCGGATGGCGCGGGCCCGGGGTACCTCGATGGCGGGGGTGGCGCTGGCGTGGCTGCTCGCCGATGCCCGCGTCGCCCAAATCGTGATCGGCCCCGGACGGCCCGAGCACCTGGCGCCGGTGCGCGAGGCGCTCGAGCATCCGCTCGATCCGGCAGAGCACGCCCACGTGAGCGAGCTGTTCGGCTGATGCGCGTCCTCGTCCTCTCAGACGCCGAGGTCCACGCCGCGCTCGCTCCGGAGGATTGCGAGCGGGCGATGGCCTCGGTGCTCGCGGCTCAGGCCCGGGGAGAGGCGTACACGCCGTTGCGATCGGTGATGTCGGCTCCCGGAGCCTCCGGCCTGATGGGCCTGATGCCGGCCTACTCCGCCGGCGGCTCCGGCGCCGCTTTCGCCCTCAAGGCGCTCTGCCTGATGCCCGGCAATCCACGCCGTGGCCTCGACGCCCACCAGGGCATCATGACCCTGTTCGACGGCGACACCGGCCGGCCGACGGCGATCCTCAACGCGTCGGCGATCACGGCGATCCGCACCGCCGCGGTCACCGCGGCCGCCACCCGGACGCTGGCCCGTGCCGACGCGCGCGTGCTGGCCATCCTCGGTGCGGGGGTGCAGGGGCGGTCGCATCTGCGGGCGCTGGCGACGGTGCGCCCCTGGCGAGACGTGCGCATCTACGCGCCCACCACCGAACACGCGCGTGCCGCCGCCGACGCCGCCGGCGCGTATGGGCCCCCGCCGCGGGTGACCGCCACCGCCCGCGAGGCGGTGGACGGTGCCGACGTCGTGGTGACGGCGACGAGCGCGCGGCGGCCTGTACTCGAGCACGGGTGGTTGACGCCCGGCGCGCATGTCAACGCGGTTGGGGCAAGCCTCCCGAGTGCCCGCGAGATCGACCAGGCGACGGTCGCCGCCGCGGCGCTCTTCTGCGACAGCCGCGAATCAGTTCGCAACGAGGCCGGCGAGTACCAGCTGGCGATCGAGCAGGGCACCATTCCCGCTGACGACGCCCACATCCGCGCCGAGCTCGGTGAGGTGCTGGCAGGCCTGCGTCCGGGACGCACCGACGCCGCTGAGCTGACGCTGTTTCGTTCGCTCGGCATCGGCGTCGAGGACCTCGCCGCGGCCCAGGTCGCGGTGGAGCTCGCGACTCGGGACGGACTCGGCGCCGAGATCGAGCTGTGATCGAGCTGCGCCGGATCCAGGCGGCACGGGAACGCATCGCCGATCTCGCCATCCGGACGCCGCTCATCCGCCTCCCGCTCGACGATGCCCCCGCCGAGATCCATCTCAAGCTCGAGACGTTGCAGCCGATCAACTCGTTCAAGATCCGCGGCGCCGGCAACGCGATCCGCTCGGCGCCCGCGGACCGCCGGGCCCAGGGGCTGCTCACCGCCAGCGCCGGCAACATGGCCCAGGGCGTGGCCTGGGTCGCGCGGGAGCTCGGCCTCGCCGCGACGATCGTCGTTCCCGAGCACGCGCCCCAGACGAAGCTCGACGCGATCGAACGGCTTGGCGGCCGCGTCCGGCGCGTCGCCTACGACGACTGGTGGGAGGCGATCGTCACCAGTCACATCCCGGGGGAGGACGGGCTGTTCGTCCATCCCGTCGCCGACGAGGACGTGATGGCCGGCAACGGGACGATCGGGCTCGAGATCCTGGAGGACCTGCCCGACGTCGACACGGTGGTGGTCCCGGTCGGTGGGGGCGGTCTCGCCGTCGGGATCGCCAGTGCGATCAGGGCTCTCGCGCCCGCCACCCGGATCGTCACCGCCGAACCCGCCACGGGCGCCGCCTTTCACGCCGCCCTCGCCGCCGGCGGGCCGGTCGACGTCGACTACCAGCCGTCGTTTGTCGACGGGTCCGGGAGCCGCCGAGTGCTCGATCCAATGTGGCCGCGCCTGACCGAGATCGTCGACGACGCGGTCGCGGTGCCGATCCCGGAGGTGCAGGCGGCGGTGCGGACCCTCGCCGAGCGCGTCCGGGTGATCGCCGAGGGCGCCGGCGCGCTGGCCACGGCGGCCGCACTGAGCGGGCGCGCCGGCTCCGGGAAGGTCGTGTGCATCGTGTCCGGCGGCAACATCAACCTGGCCACCCTGGCCGAGATCCTCAGTCCAGCGCGCCCCCCGGAGGTGAGCGATGACCGATGACGACACCGCTCCGGTCCTGCCGGGCCGGGGAGAGAGCGACTACGAGCGCTACCTGCGCACCGACGAGCTGCTGTCGCTGCGCAAGCCGGCCGCGGAGCGCGTGCACCGCGATGAGCTGCTGTTCCAGACCGTGCACCAGTCCTCGGAGCTGTGGCTGGCGCTTGCGGTCGCCGAGGCGCGCGCGGCGGCGACGCTCATCGACGCCGACGAGCTGCTGGCGGCGGCGCGCCTGCTGCGCCGCGTGGTCCTCTGCCTGCGTCAGGTGACCGACGCCTTGGACATGCTCGACCTGCTCGACCCGTGGGATTACCACGTCGTCCGCACCGCTCTCGGGCACGGCAGCGGCTTTGACTCCCCGGGGTTTCGCCAGCTGGCACGAGCCACCGCCGATCTCGGCGCCTCGTTCGACCGGGCGCTGGCGCGCACCGGGGTGCCGCTGACCGATCTCTACCGGCGCCGGTCGGCGTTCGAGTTGCTGCATCAGCTCGCCGAGGTGCTCACCGATTTCGACGAGCGCCTGCGGCTGTGGCGGTTTCGCCACTACAGCGTCGTCGCCCGGGCGATCGGCGAGGAGAGCGTCGGCATCGCCGGCACCCCGGTGCCGGCGCTGGCGAAGCTCATCTCCCAGCGCCAGCTGCCCAAGCTGTGGGAGGTCCGCACCCGGCTGGCGGAGCTGTTCGAGGACGAGCGCGCCGCCGGCGGCGGCTAGCCGCGAGCGCCGCCTCACGGGGACCGGCACTCAGCTTCGCCGCGCCCCCTCGAGGCCGGCGATCAGCCGGTCGACCTCCGCGGTCGTGTTGTAGTGGATGAAGCCGATCCGGACGGCGTCGTGCTCATACCCCAGCCGCTTGTAGAGATTCAGCGAGTACCACGAGTCGTGCGCCCAGACCCCGACCTGCTGCTCGGCGAGCTGCGCCGCGACCTCGGCCGCCGGAACCCCGTCGACGTTGACGAGGAACGTCGGCACCCGGCCCGCCATCGTCGGCAGGCCGTAGATGGTGATCGCGTCGGAGATCCCGGCGAGGAAGCGGTCGCCGAGGCCCCGCTCGTACGGGATGATCGCGGTAAAGCCACCGATCGAGTCCAGATAGTCGAGCGTGGCGTTGAGCCCGGCGAGCGACTCGTACGGGGGCGTCCCGGTGGCGAATCGACGTCCGAGGGGATCGGTCGGCGCCGGGCGGGCCTTGTATGGGCGCCACGTCTCGGTGACCTGCGCCTTGCCGTAGGCGATCCCCAGGTGCGGCCCGCAGAACTTGTACGGCGAACAGATGAGGACGTCGGCATCGATCGCGCGCACGTCGATCGGTTCGTGCGCCGCGTAATGGACGGCGTCCACCCAGACGAGCGCGCCGGCCGCGTGGGCCATCCGACTGACGCGCGCGGCATCGACGACCGTCCCGACGGCGTTCGACGCCCAGGCGAACGCGACCACCCGGGTGCGCTCGGAGAGCTTGGCCGCGAGATCTTCGAAGTCGAGCGTCGTGTCGGGGTGCAGCTCGACGAACTTGACGACGAGATCCCGGTCACGGGCGAGCTCCAGCCACGGCGCGACACCGCCGTCGTGATCGGCGGATGAGATGAGAATCTCGTCTCCGCCGGCGAAGTCGCGCCCGGCGGTGCGGCTGAACGCGAAGTCCAGCGAGGTCATGTTCGCGCCGAACGTGATCTCGTGCGGGGCACAGCCGAGGAAGCGGGCCGCCGCCGCCTCGGCCCGCTCGAGAATCTCCTTGACGCGGTGACTGGTGGCGTAGCCGGCGCCGAGGTTGGCGCTGGCCTCCCGCAGGGCCGCAGCGATCGCATCGCCGACCTCGTCGGGGACCTGCGACCCGCCGGGCGCGTCCATGAACGCGAATTCGTCGCGCAGGGACGAGAAGCGCCGGCGCAGCCGATCGACGTCAAGGGTGGGGGTCGGCGTCTGCGCCATCGGCGGCTCCTTGCTCTCGCCACCTGCACCGGCTTGCGCCGCCGAGATGACAATGGTTTGATCGCCATACCCAATCAGACCGAGGGGAGCTGTGAACGTGAGCGTTCGCGTCAGCCGCAGTGCGCAGGCGAGTTGGCAAGGCACCGTGCCCGACGGACGCGGCGCGATCGCGTTGGGCAGCGGGGCATTCGAGGGGGCGTTCACGCTCCGCAACCGGGTGCAGGACAACGCCCCTGGCACCAACCCCGAAGAGCTGATCGCCGCGGCTGAGGCGGGCTGCTTCACGATGTCGCTGGCGGACCTCCTCAGCGAGGAGGGCGCGCCGCCGGCCGATCTGCGCACGACCGTGCGCGTGCGCCTGGAGCAGCGCGACGAGGGGTTTCGGATCACCCGGGTCTCGGTGACGACCGTTGGCGACGTCCCCGGCCTCGATCCCGAACGCTTCGCCGCGCTGGCCGAGCAGGCCAAGGCGACCTGTCCCGTATCGCTCGCCCTGGCGGGCACCGAGATCACGGTGCAGGCCACCCTGGCGACGGCAGGTGTTTGACCGCCTCGGGGCGAATATGCGATGGTGCTCGACCCCGAGCCCGGACGTGCTCGGGCCCATTGCCTTTCCCCGTGACGCCTGACCTCGCCATCCGGAGCCGTTGCCGATGCCGGCCGTGACGGTCGTGCGCAGCGGCGAGGTGGAGCCGTTCGTCAACCCGGAGACGGGCCTCACCGTCCGCCCGACGGTCGGCCCGGGGACGCAGTTCGCCGCGCTCGAGCAGGCCGTGATCGAGTGCCCGCCGGGGCGCTCGCGCCCGATCGCGGTCGGTGACGCCGAGGAGACGCTGTTCGTGCTCGCCGGCGAGGGCGCGATCCACGTCGGCGGTGAGTCACACGGGTTGGTGTCCGAGGTCGGCGTCTCCCTGCGGCCCCGGTCCGAGTTCGTACTGGAGAGCGCGGGGCCGGTGCCGCTGCGGGCAGTGGCGGTCAGGGTCCCCGATCCCGAGGCCGGCCCGGTGTCCTCGTCGGCAGCGACGATCCGCCGTCTGGACGAGCAGGAGCTGGAACCCGCCACCACGCAGCGTCAGTTCCGGATCGTCGCCGATCCCGGCAGCGGCCTGCGCTCCGCCACTCACTTCGTCGGCTACATCCCCAGCGACCGCGCGCCTGATCACTTTCACACCTACGACGAGGTGATCTACGTGCTCGATGGCGAGGGCGTCATGCACGCGGGCGACGTCACCCGTCCGGTGTCGCCGGGCGCGTGCATCCAGCTGCCGGCACGCACGGTGCACTGCCTCCAGAGCACGGGCGAGGACCCGATGCGCGTCGTCGCCGTGTTCCGACCCGCGGGATCGCCCGCGGATGCCTACTTCCCGGACGGAACTCCGGCTTATCAGAGCAGTTCAGGATCTACTCCAGAGGAGGAGTCACCATGAAGGTACGAGGGACCTTGGCGGCGGCGGCGCTGATCGCGCTGGTCGCGGCCGGTTGCGGGAGCAGCAGCAGCTCGAGCAGCAGCTCCACCAAGGCCGCCAGCGCGTCGGGCTCCGGCTCGGGCAAGAAGTGCACCGCCGCGATCGCGATCGAGGGCCCGTTCACCGGTCCGGTCGCCCAGCTCGGCCTGGAGCAGCTGCATTTCGCCCAGCTGGCCGTGGCCAACTACAACAAGTCGCTGGACCTCAACGTCACGCTGAACCAGAACGACACCCAGCTGACACCGTCGATCGCCACCCAGAAGACCCAGGCGATCATCGCCTCCAAGGCGGTGGCCGCTTTGGGACCGGCGGGCAGCCAGGAGGTGGAGGCGGTGGGGCCGCTGTTCGGACGCGCCGGGATGGCGTTCATCTCCGGATCGGCCACCCTGCCCTCGCTGACCACGAGCGGCGCCAACAAGACCTTCCTGCGCGTGGTCCCCGACGACAACGTCCAGGGCCCGCAGGACGCCAACTACGTCATCCACCACCTGCACCCGAAAGCGGTGCTGATCGTCGATGACGACGAGGCCTACTCACAGGGCCTGGTCAAGGTGATGACTCCGATCCTGACCAAGGCGGGGATCAAGGTCAACCACCAGACCTACAACGGCACCGACACCGGCGCCACGCTGGCCAGCGCGTTGCAGTCGCTGGTCACGTCGCAGCTGAACCCGTCCGAGACGGTGACGATCCTCCCCTGGCAGACGGCCGCCAACGCCCAGCAGTTCGGGCTCGACGCCCAGCAGCAGCACAAGAAGACGATCCTGTTCGGCACCGACGGCACCGACTCCCCGACGCAGTTCAAGATCCCGGGGACCTACGTGTCGAACTTCGGTCCCGACATCTCGACGTCGACGAGCTCGCTGGACAAGTCGATCGTGGCCGGCGTGGCCAAGTTCGGCCCCTACGGAGCGTTCGGCGTGCCGACGTACGCTGCCACCCAGGTCGAGATGGGCGCCATCCAGTCCGTCTGCAAGTCGGGGCAGACTCCCAGCCGCGCCAACGTCCTCGCCGCGATCCGCAAGACCAATATCCCGGCGAACCAGAACCCGCTCGGCGTGGCGATTGCGTTCAAGCCCAACGGCGATCTGGTCGGTCAGCCCGGCTACCTGTTCCACATCTCAACCGCCGGAAAGTACCTCTCGATCCCGAACAAGTAGGTCGATGGCGATAGGCTGCGGCGCCGCTCGAATCGATCGGGCGGCGCCGCCGGCCGTTGTCCCTGTCACGCCGGTTTCCGCGCGATGCACGAGCTGATCCAGACGATCGTCAATGGTCTGACTACGGGGTTTCTCTACGCCCTGATCGCGCTCGGCTACTCGATGGTGTACGGGATCCTCAAGCTGCTGAACTTCGCCCACGGCGACGTCTACATGGTCGGGGCTTACATCGGCTACTACGTGCTGCAGGGCTTCGGCGGCCCGACGGCGCTGTCGATCCCTGTCCCGCTGCTGATCCTGGTCATGTTCGCCGCCGCGGGGCTGGGCACCGGCGTGCTCGGGGTCCTGATCGAGCGCTTCGCGTACCGCCCGCTGCGCGACGCACCGCGAATCGCGCCCCTGATCACCGCACTCGGCGTCTCGTTCATCCTCGAGAACTCGGTGCTGCTGCTGTTCGGCGGCTTCACCAAGAGCTACCAGACCTCCAACTTCATCGCGTTCTCCACCGGCATTCACGTCGGGGCGGTGGACATCGACGCCGTCCAGCTGCTCATCTTCGGGGTCAGCATCCTGATGATGTGGGGGCTGATGGTGCTCGTCAACCGCACCACGCTGGGCAAGTCGATGCGCGCGGTCGCATCTGACCGCGAGGCCGCCGAGATGCTCGGCATCAACGTCGATCGCACGATCGCCTGGACGTTCTTCATCGGCTCGGCGATGGCCGGCGTCGCCGGCGTCATGTCCGGCCTCGCGTTCAACCAGATCTCGAACACGATCGGCTTTCTCGCCGGGCTCAAGGCGTTCACCGCCGCCGTGGTCGGCGGGATCGGCAGCATCCCCGGCGCGATGATCGGCGGCCTGTTCATCGGGATCTGCGAATCGTTCGCGTCCAGCTACATCTCCAGCCAGTTCACCGACCTGATCGTGTTCGGGATCCTCATCGCGACGATGCTGATCCGGCCGACCGGGATCTTCGGCCAGCCGGCGCTGCAGAAGGTGTGATCGGGTAGCGATGCCCATCGGAGTCGACGAATGGGTGGCCCAGCACAGCGACCGGCGCGACGCCGGAACCGGCTGGCGGCGGGGCGTCGCGATCCTCGATCAGCGCCTCGGGTGGTGGCCACGGCTGTCGCTGGCGCTGCTCGCCGGGCTCATCTTCGGCCAGCTCGGGCTGAACGTCAACATCCAGACGGTCGCGGTCAACTGCCTGATCTACGCGATCCTCGCGCTCGGGCTGAACATCGCCGTCGGCTGGGCCGGTCTGCTCGACCTCGGCTACGTGGCCGCCTACGGCTTCGGCGCCTACGGCTACGCGCTGCTGTCCTCCACCGCGCTGGGCACCGGCGGGGCGGGGGGCGCCCACCTGCCGGCGATCGCGTCGATCCCCATCGTGCTCGTCGCGGCGGGAATCGCCGGCGCCCTGATTGGGCTCACGTCGCTGCGGGTGTCGGGCGACTACCTGGCGATCGTGACCCTGTTCGTGGGCCAGGCGTTCGTGGAAGTCGTCAACAACGTCGACACCGGGACGCTCGGCGGGGTCAACGGGATCTACGGCCTCGATCCGATCCACAGCTTCGGCGGCACGATCGTCACCCCGCTCGGTTACTACTACTTCGCGCTCCTCGTGTGCGCGGGGCTCATGGCGCTGCTGCACTTACTGGACAGCTCGCGGACGGGCCGAGCCTGGCGGGCGATCCGCGAGGACGAGCTCGCCGCCGGCGCGATGACCATCCCGACCGCGACCCTGAAGGTGATGGCGATCAGCTTCGGGACGATGATCGGAGCGCTGGCGGGGACGATCTTCGCCGCCCAGCAGGACAACGTGTTCCCGACCAACTTCACCGCCAACATCCTGATCCTGATCTACGCGTGCCTGGTGCTCGGCGGCGCCGGATCGATTGCCGGCGCGGTGCTCGGCGGGATCGTCGTCACCGCCGGCGAGCAGATGGTCTCGAGTCCGACCGATGCCGGCTACCTGTTCTACGGGCTGATCCTCCTGTCGCTGATCGTCAAGGTCCGTCCGTGGCGGCTGCTCGCCGCGATCCTCGCCTCGACGGTCGCCCTCGGGCTGGCGTTACACGCGATCGTCGGGGCGATCTCGCCGTCGGCGACCGCCGGGTCGCCCGGGAGCGGTGGCTGGATCGGCTCGCTCGTCAGCCACTGGGTGATCGTCCCCAAGAATGCGGCGACCTACGGCAACGTTCTCTACATCGCGTTGATCTGCGCGTGCTTCGCGCTCGTCCGCGTCCGTCCCAGCCGGCGCCCGTTCCTGCTCGTGCCGACCCTGTACGTCGCTGCGTGCTGCTGGGAGTCACGCCTCGTCGTCAACCCGTCGATCACGGCGCAGATCCTCATCGGCGCGATCCTCATCGCGGTGATGGCGGCGCGACCGCAGGGTCTGCTCGGGACGTTACGGGTGGAGCTGGTGTAGTGGCGGCGGCAGGCGAGCCGCACGGCGCCGGGGCGCTGCTTGACCTGAGCCAGGTGGGGATCCGCTTCGGCGGGCTTCGTGCCCTATCTGCCCTCGACCTGCAGGTGGGCGAGACGGAGATCGTCTCGGTGATCGGGCCCAACGGGGCCGGGAAGACGACCGTGTTCAACGCCATCACCGGCGTCTACTCACCCAGCGAGGGCGACATCCGCTTCGCCGGCGCGAGCATCGTCGGACGCCGGCGGCACAAGATCACCCAGGCCGGCATCGCCCGCACGTTTCAGAGCCTGCGGCTGTTCCTGAACATGACGGTGCGTGAGAACGTGATGGCGGCCACCTACGGCGCGACCCACGCCACCCCGGTGGAGTCGATGCTGCGCCTGCCGCGGGCCCGGCGCGAGCAGCGCGAGGTCGACGCGTTGACCGCGGAGGTGCTGTCGTTCTTCGGCGATCGCCTCGCCGGTTACCGCTGGGATCAGCCCGCCTACAGCCTCTCCTACGCCAACCGGCGGCGGCTGGAGATCGCCCGGGCGCTGGCCACCCGGCCCAAGCTGCTGCTGCTCGACGAGCCCGCGGCCGGCATGAACCCCAACGAGACCCACGAGGTGACCGAGCTGATCGGCCGGCTGCGCGACGAGCTGTCGCTGGCGATCCTCGTCATCGAGCACGACATGCACGTGGTGGAGGGCATCTCCGATCGAGTCGTCGCGCTCGACCACGGGGTCAAGGTCACCGAGGGCACCTTCCATCAGGTCGCCAACCACCCGGCGGTTGTCGAGGCCTACATGGGCCGTGATCCCGAGGCGCTGGCCGAGGCCTAGGCGACGATGCTGCTCGCACTGGACGACGTCACCACCTACTACGGCAAGATGCGGATCCTCGAGGGGATCTCGCTCCAGGTCGATGAGGGTGAGCTCGTCTGCCTGCTCGGCGGGAACGCGTCGGGCAAGTCGACGACGCTGAAGACGATCCTCGGGTTGGTGCGCCCGCGCTCGGGCCGGGTGCTGTTCGACGGCGAAGAGGTGACCGATCGTCCGGTTCCCGAGCGCATCGCCCGTGGCCTGGCGATCGTCCCCGAGAACCGGCGCCTGTTCGGCCAGATGACGGTGTTCGAGAACCTCGAGCTCGGCGCCGTCCTCCAGGACGGGTCCACGTTCCAGGACGACCTCGACCGCGTTCACACCCTGTTTCCGCGCCTGCACGAACGCCGCGACCAGCTCGCCGGCACCCTCTCCGGGGGCGAGCAGCAGATGGTCGCGATGGGCCGCGCGTTGATGTCGCGTCCCCGGCTGCTGCTCATGGACGAGCCGTCGATGGGCCTCTCGCCCGCACTCGTCCAGCAGAACTTCCGCATCATCAAGGAGGTCCACGAGTCGGGGGTCGCGATCCTCATCGTCGAGCAGAACGCCACCATGGCGCTGTCGATCGCCGACCGCGGCTACGTGCTCGCCACCGGTTCGCTCGTCCTGTCGGGGGCCGCCGGCGACCTGCTGAAGAGCGACGACCTGCGGCGGGCCTACCTGGGACGCTGAGCCGCCGCTCGCTCCGGGAAGGAACCGCCCCCGGCGGAGTCCTTGGGTGCAGACGTGCGCCCCGCGCGTCTGCGCAACACCGGAGGGACACCATGCAGATCAGCAGGACATCGATGCGCTCGGCATTCGGGCTCGCCGCCGCCATCGCCGTGCTCGTCCCGGCCTCGGCCTCGGCCGCGTCGCCCGGCGGATCCTTCATCGGACGCCTGCACACCATCAGCACCATCGCCAGCGCGGTGCCCACCGCCGGGCCTGCGTCCGGCGATCAGAACCCCTACGGGGTGGCCGTCGTCCCGCACTCCGCCGGCGCGCTGGTGCGCGGCGACATCCTCGTCAGCAACTTCAACAACGCCGCGAACCAGCAGGGCACCGGCTCGAGCATCGTCGAGATCTCCCCGAATGGCCGGCAGCGGGTGTTCGCCGTCGTGCCCCAGCCGACCGCGACTGCGGCCGTCGGCCTGACGACCGCGCTGGCGGCGCTCCCCAACGGCGACGTGGTCGTCGGCAGCCTGCCGGCGCCGGGCGGCGATTCGGCGGCGGCGACCGCGGGCGCACTGACGGTCCTCAATCCCCACGGGCAGGTGGTCAAGACGCTCACCGGTGGCGGCATCGACGGACCGTGGGACATGACCGCCGTCGGCGGCCGCAGGCAGGTGACGCTGTTCGTGACCAACGTGCTGAACGGCACCGTGGCGGCCGGCGGCGGGGTCGTCGACCGCGGAACGGTTCTGCGCATCCGGTTGGCGTTCGCCCATGGGACCGACCCGCAGGTGACCTCGGATCAGGTGATCGCCGACGGGTTCGGCGAGCACACCGATCCCAACGCGCTCGTCGTCGGTCCCACCGGGGTCGGCCTCGGTCGTGACGACGTGCTCTACGTGGCCGACTCCAACGGCAACCGGATCGCCGCCATCCCCGATGCGCTCCAGCGCACGAGCGCGTTGGGCAACGGCGGGCGGACGGTCGCCTCCGGCGGGGCGCTCAACGATCCCCTGGGCGTGACGATCGCGCCCAACGGCGACATCGTCTCGGCCAACGGGGCCGATGGGCGGATCGTCGAGACGACGCCCGCCGGCCAGCGCGCCGCGGTCAAGACGCTCGTTCCCGACGGCGCCGGCGATCTGTTCGGCCTCGCCGTCGCCCCCCACGGCAGCGGCCTGTACTTCGTCGACGACGCCGGGACCGGCCCGGCGGCCAACTCCCTCGGCTTGCTCCGGTAGCCGAGGGTCACTGCGCTGAGCGGCCCGGCTCAGCGAACCGTGGCGTCTTAGTGTCCCTGGAGGACACTTACGCGCCACGGTCCGTGGCGCCCGCGGCCGGCCAGCGCGGTGACGCCGCCCGCCGCGGGTGCCGGCACCGCCACCGTCGCCACCGCGCCCGCCGACCGCCGGGGCAGGGCCAGCGCGACCGCCGCACCGGCCAGCGAGAACGCCGCCGCCACCGCGATCGCCGGGACGAACCCGTCGCCGAACGCGGTCGCCGAGGCGTAGCTCCCGGCGCCGGAGAAGACGGCGACCGCGATCGCCAGGCCGAAGACGCCGCCGAGCTGGCGCATCGTCATGAACGCGCCCGACGCCTTGCCGAGGTCGTCGGCACCGACCGCGTTCATCACCGCGTTCTGGACGCTCGGGATCGCCATCGAGATCCCGGCGCCGGCGATCACCAGCGGCGCGATCATGTGCCAGTAGGTCATCTCCGGGTGGGCGATCGCCGCGATCCAGGCCATCCCCAGGGCCTGCAGGGCCAGCCCGCCGGCCACCAGCGTGCGCTCGCCGATCCGGTTGACGAGCGATCCCGCGATCGGGGCGACGCAGAACAGCGTCGCCGTCCACGGCAGCAGCCGCAGCCCGGAGTCGAGTGGACCCTGGCCGAGCGACGTCTGCTGGAACTGGGCCATGAAGAACACCGCGGCAAACAGCGAGCACGACAGCAGGAAGTTCGACGCAGTTCCGGCGGAGAAGGCCCTTGCCGCGAACAGCCTTGGCGGCAGCATCGGCGCGGCGACGCGCCGCTGAACCGCGACGAACGCGATCAGCAGCGCCGCGCCGCCAACGAGCGAGCCGACCACCTCGACGCTGCCCCACCCGGCGTCGTTGCCGCGCATCAGGCCCCACACGATCCCGAACGCCGCGGCGGTGACCAGCGCCAGGCCAGGAGCGTCGAGCCGGGCCCGGGGGCCGTAGCTCTCGCGGATCCGCGTCACCACGAGCGGGATCGCCGCCAGCCCGATCGGGACGTTGATCCAGAACACCCACTGCCACGCCAGCCCCTGGGTCACCGCTCCGCCGATGACCGGTCCGCCGAGCACGGCGATGCCGGTGATGGCGCCGTAGATGCCCATCGCCCGGCCGCGCCGTTCCGGCGGGACCGCGGCACTGAGCAGCGCGAGCGCCAGGGGAGCGATGAACGCCGCCGCGGATCCCTGCGCCGCTCGCGCGGCGATCAGCAGCCCGGCATTCGGCGACAGCGCGCACGCCGCCGAGCCGGCGACGAACAGGCCGAGGCCGACGGCGAATAGCCGCCGGCGCCCGAGCCGGTCGCCGAGCGCGGCGGCGGGGATCAGCAGGACGGCGAAGCTCAGCCCGTAGGCGTTGACGATCCATTCCAGCTGGTCGATCGAGGCGCCGAGATGGCGGCGGATCGCCCCCAGGGCGGTCGTCACGACCAGCGCGTCGAGGGCGACCATCAGTGACGACACGGAGCTCAGCACCAGCACCCAGCGTTGCGCTTTGCGATCCACGGTTTCCTCCAATCGGGTTCGTTGCTGGTGGTTGAGACCCGACGCGGCCGCGGGATTGGCCGATGAGTTCGTGTCGTCCCCGGTGTCGTGTTCGGTTGAATGGACGCATTGAGCTGGCAGCGCGAACGTCTCGAGCACAACCGGCTGGCCCGCGCTCAGCGCGGGGACGAGGAGGCGTTCGCGCAGCTGACCGGGCCCTACGCCCGCGAGCTGCAGCTGCACTGCTACCGGATGGTCGGCTCCCTCCAGGACGCGGAGGACCTGCTCCAGGAGACGCTGCTCGCCGCCTGGCGCGGGCTGGAGCAGTTCGAGGGGCGCTCGTCGCTGCGCGGGTGGCTGTACACGATCGCCACCAACCGGTGCCTGAACGCGCTCCGCGATCGCGGCCGCCGTCCCCGGCCGGCGTCCGGCGTCGCCGCCGGGGGTGAGCATCCGTCCGAGAGCTTCGCCGAGATCGCCTGGCTTCAGCCCTATCCCGATTCGCTGCTCGCGGGCCTGATCGATGCCGAGCCGGGACCCGACGCCCGCTACGAGGCCAAGGAGGCGGTCGCCCTGGCGTTCGTGTCCGGACTGCAGCACCTGGCGCCGCGCCAGCGGGCGGTGCTCGTGCTCCGCGACGTGCTCGGGTTCCACGCCGACGAGGTCGCCGAGATCCTCGGCACGTCCGTGGCGTCGGCCAACAGCGCGCTGCAGCGGGCCCGGACGACACTGGAGCAGCGCCTCCCGCCCCGCCAGGACCGGCTGTCGGTGCCGCGGTCGGGCGCCGACAGCGAGCTGATCAGCCGGTTCGCCGAGGCGTTCGAGCACGACGACATCGACGCGGTCGTGGCGCTGCTGACCGAGGACGCCGTCGTCAGCATGCCGCCCGAGCCCGAATGGCATCAGGGCGTTGCCGCCGTCGGACATTTCCTGCGCGAGCGCCATCGCCGGCGCGACGTCCCCTGGCGGTTTCATCGCACCGGCGCCAACGGCCAGCCGGCGTTCGCCTACTACTTTTCCGACGGCGACGACATGGGTGCGCTCAGGGATCTTCGTCGTCGGGGTGCGCGGCGACCGGGTCGATTCGATCACCCGGTTCGGCGACGACGGACTGCTCGACCGGTTCGCGGTGCCCGAACGCTTGGCGGCGACCTCCGGCCGATAGGTCTCGAACCTACGCCTGGATCCCGCCGCCGTCGATGACGACGGCCTGACCGGTGATCGCCGCCGCGCCCGGGGAGGCGAGGAACACGATCGCGTCGGCGACCTCCTCGGGCTCGAGCAGCCGGCCGAGCGGCGACGCCGCCGCGAGCGCCGCCTCGGCCTGCTCCGGCGAGCGACCCGTCCGCTGCACGATGTTGGTGATTGACCGGTCAGTCAGCTCGGTGCGCACGAACGTGGGGCAGACCGCGTTGACCCGGATGCCGGTGCCGGCAAGCTCGCTCGCCACCGCCCGGGTCAGCCCGACGACGGCGTGCTTGGACGCGGTGTAGGCGCTCGTGTAGGGCGCGCCGGACCGGCCCTGCACCGAGGCGACGGTGACGATCGCCCCGCCGCCGCGCTCACGCATCCCGGGCACGACCGCCTGCATGCACAGGAACGGGCCGGTGGCGTTGACGTCGAGATGCCGGCGCCAGGAGTCAAGCGTCGTCGCCGCCAGCGACGCCGACTCGCCGATTCCGGCGTTGTTGACGAGGACGTCGACCGCGCCGAGCGCGGCGAACGCGGCGGTCACCGCGGCCTCGTCGGTCACGTCGCACACCCGCGTCTCGACGTCGAGCGCAGCGAGCGCCTCCGGGTCGCGGCCAAGCGCGATCACCCGCTCACCCGCGTCCGCGAACCGCTCCACGGTGGCTCGCCCGATCCCCCGGGACCCGCCGGTGACGACGACCGTCCGGGTCACGACGCGCGCCTCGGCGGCGCGGAACATCGCCCGCGCGATGATCTCCCGCTGGATCTCCGACGCCCCCTCGTAGATCCGGGGTGCCCGGACGTCGCGATACAGGTGCTCGAGGGGATGGCCCCGCTCCAGGGCGACGGCACCGTGAAACTGCACCGCGGCGTCGACGACGGTCTGCGCGACCTCGGTGGCGAGCAGCTTCGCCATCGCCGCCACGCTCGGGTCGGGCCGGCCGGCGTCGTGGGCGAGCGCGGCCTGGTGGACGAGCAGGCGCGCCGCCTCGGTTCGGGCGCGCAGCTCGGCGAGGCGGTGGGCGACCGCCTGATGCTCACGCAGCGGCTTGCCGAAGGTCACCCGCCGCCGCGCGTGGTCGATCGTCAGGTCCAGGGCGGCGCGGGCCATCCCGATCGCGAACGCGCCGACGCTCGGCCGGAACAGGTCAAGCGTGCCCATCGCGACGCGGAATCCGGTGCCCGGCACGCCGAGCACGTGGTCGGCGGGCACGGCGACGGCGTCGAAGGTGAGCGATCCGATCGCGTGCGGGGCGAGCAGCGCGTGGGCCTCTCCACTGAGCCCCGGTGCGTCGCCGGGGACCGCGAACGCAGTCAGCCCCCGAGCCCCGGGAGCGCCCGGATCGGTGCGGGCGAACACGGTGTAGATGTCGGCGTCGGGGGCGTTGGAGATCCACCGCTTCTCGCCGGTGAGCCGGTAGCCGCCCTCGTCGTCGGGCTCGGCGCGCAGCGACAGGGCCGCCGGATCGGACCCGGCGTCGGCCTCGGTCAGGGCGAAGGCGGCCACTGCCTCGCCCGCTGCCACCCGCGGGATCCACTCCTCCGTCAGCGCCGGCGAGCCGGCCTGGAAGATCGGGTATGCCCCCAGGCCCTGCAGCGCGAACGCGGTCTCGGCCTCGGTGCAGCCGCGCGCCAGCCCCTCGCGGATCAGACACAGCTCGAGCGCGCTCACCTCGCCGCGGGCAAACAGGCGGCCGAGCAGGCCGTGCTCGGCCAGCGCCCGGACCAGCGGACGATCGACCCGGTCGGGCTCGCCGGCGGCAGCGAGCGGCGCGAGTGTCTGCGACGCCAGCCCGCGGGTGCGCTCGTAGCGCTCGCGCTGGGCGGCGCTCAGATGCAGATCGAGCGCGTCGCTCATCCGCCGCGCGACAGCACCGCGACGCCCATCAGCTCGACCTTGGCCGCGGGGTCAAACAGCTCGGTGACTCCGAACAGCCCCATCGCCGGATACCGCCGCCCGAAGTGCCGCCGCCACACCTGTCCGAGGCCGAGCAGCGATTCCTTGTACTCGGCCACGGCGGTCACGAATACCTGCAGCGAGACGAGGTCGTCGGCCTCGCCGCCCGCGGCGCGCAGCGCGGTCATGAGATTGCCGGCGGCGATGTCGAACTGGTCGAGGATCGTCTCGCCGACGATCGACCCGTCCGGCGCCTGCGCCGTCTGTCCGGCGAGGTAGACGGTGTCGCCGGCGCGGACGGCGTGGGAGAAGCCGATCGGCGCCGCCAGGTCCGGCGAGTTGATCAGCTCGCTCACCGGCCCGTCCACTCGGCCTGGCGTCCGTCGCTCCACGCGGCGTAGAACTCCTCGAAGTCGTCGGAGTGCATGAGCAGCGCCTGCGTTGTCGCCTCCAGCTCGATCGCCGCGCCGAGGCTCATGTCGAGCTCCCGCGTCAGCAGCGATTTGGTTGCGGAGTAGGCGAACGCGGGCCCGGCGGCGAGCCGGCGCGCCAGCGCCGTCGCGCGGGGAGACAGCTCATCGTCGGGCACCACCTCGGTGGCGAGCCCGACCGCGAGCGACCGCTGCGCGTCGACCTTTTCGCCGAGCAGCAGCAGCTCGCTGGCGCGTCCCAGGCCGACGACCCGCGGCAGCAGGTAGGCCGAGCCCATGTCCGCGCCGGCGAGCCCCACCCGGGTGAACAGGAACGCGAACGACGCCGATGCCGCCATGACCCGCAGATCGCAGGCGAGCGCGATCACCGCGCCGGCGCCCGCGGCGACGCCGTTGACCGCGGCGATCACCGGCAGCGGGCACTCGCGCAGGGCCCTGACGACATTCCCGGTCATCCGAGTGAACTCGAGCAGCTGCGCCGCCCCCATCTCCTGCAGCGGTCCGATGATCTCCTCGACGTCGCCGCCCGAGCAGAAGCCATGTCCCTCGCCGGTGATCACGAGCACCCGGGCGTCACCGTGCTGCGGCAGCTCGGCGAGCAGGTCGCGCAGGTCGGCGTAGGCATCGAACGTGAGCGCATTGAGCTTCGCCGGGCGGTTGAGACGCACGGTGGCGACGCCGTCGCTGACCTCGTAGGCGAAGTGCTCCCACGACTCGGTGAGCGGCACGCTGGCGCGAAACGGGCTCATCCCGGCCGACGATACTCGACCCCGGGCCCGTCGACCGGGGTTCTGTGTGATGCCCCGCCGCGCTCCCGAGGGTCAGGTATGCTGCCCCGCCGAGGCATCCTTGGCAGCCGACACTGCGTACTGGAATCCGAAGACCGAGACGCTCGGGCGCCCTGAACTCGAGGCGCTGCAGCTGGCCAAGCTTCGCGAGCAGCTGCAGTGGGCCATGCAGCGCAGCCCCTGGTACCGGCGGACCCTCGCCGGCGCCGACCTCGCCTCGCTGACGTCGCTCGCCGACCTGCGCCGGCTGCCGATGCTCACCCGCGACCAGTGGATGGCATCCCAGGCCGAGCACCCTCCGTACGGCGAGCTGCCGACGATCGCCGGGGACGGCGCGATTCGCGTCCACACGACCTCGGGCACGACCGGCAAGGACCCGCTGCGAGCGCTGGACTCGCGCAAGGACTGGGCGTGGATCGCCGAGATGTGGGCCTACGGCATCTGGGGGTGCGGAGTGCGCCCCGGCGACACGGCGTACATCGCGTTCGGCTACGGCTCGTTCATCGGCTTCTGGGGCCTGCACTACGCGATGGAGAAGATCGGGGTGCTCACCGTGCCCGGGGGCGCCCAGACGACCGAGACGCGCATGCGCCAGATCATCGATTTCGGGGCGACGGTCGTCGCGTCGACCCCGACCTACGCGCTGCGCCTCGCCCAGGAGGCCCGCACCCTGGGCATCGATCTCCCGGGATCGGCGGTCACGCGGGTGATCCTCTCCGGCGAGCCGGCGGGCTCGATCCCGCAGACCAAGGCGCTGATCGAGGAGCAATGGGGCGCCAGGGCGTTCGACACCGCCGGGATGACCGAGATCGGGACGATCATGGTGTTCGAATGCGAGCACCAGCCGGGCGGCACGCACATCATCGAGGATCACGTGCTCGAGGAGGTGATCGACCCCGCCACGCTGGAGCCGGTCGGCTACGGCGAGTCCGGCGAGCGGGTGGTGACCTCGTTCGGCCGCGGCGGTACTCCGCTCGTCCGCTACCGGACCGGCGATCTCGTCTGCCGGGTGCCCGCCGCCACGTGCCCCTGCGGGCGCGGCTTCGACATCTACGAGGGAGGGATCCTCGGTCGCGTCGATGACATGAAGATCATCCGCGGCACCAACGTCTACCCGCGGGCGATCGAGGCGATCGTGCGCGAGTACCCCGAGGTCGACGAGTTCCAGACGGTGATCACGCGCGAGGGGGTCCGCGACGAGATCACGCTGCGCGTCGAGCTCAAGCCGGGCGCCGGCGACGGCGGCTGGGACGAGCTGGCGCAGACGCTCCACACGCGGCTGGCGCACGCTCACGAGGGGCTGAACTTCCGCATCGAGCGGGCCGCCGAGGGCGAGCTGCCACGGTTCGAGCTCAAGGCCAAGCGCACGACCGACCTGCGCGACGCCCCGATCGGAGCCGCGACATGACTCCATCCCCGCCCCCCGCCCCCAACCACGATCTGCTCGGCCACGAGCTGACCGACTCCGAGGCGCGGCTGCTCGCCGTCTACGACGATCTCAAGGCGCTGTGCGGCGAGGACCTGCCGCCGATCGCCCATGCCAACGTGCGCGCCGCGCTGGCGCTGATGCACAACGTCGTCAACGGCCTCGCGCTGCGCTACGAGCACCTGAGCGACCTCGACGTCTGACGCCCGCGCCGGCGGGCGACGGCCGTTACCCTGATGCGATGCGGATCGCGGTAGCCGGCGGCGGCCCCGGGGGCCTGTACTTCGCGATCCTGATGCGCCGCGTGGCCCCGGACTGCGAGATCACCGTGTACGAGCGCAACCTGGCGCAGGACGCGTTCGGGTTCGGGGTCGTGTTCTCCGACGAGACCCTGACGGTGTTCGAGCACGCCGATCCGATCAGCTATCGCCAGATCACCGACGGGTTCGTCCACTGGACGGACATCGACATCCACCACCGGGGGGCGCGGACGCGCTCCGGCGGCCATGGCTTCTCCGCGCTCGGGCGCCGCGAGCTGCTCGGGATCCTCCAGCGCCGGGCGATCGCGCTGGGCGTCGACGTCCGCTTCGCGACCGAGACCCCGTCGCTCGACGAGCTCGCCGACGCCGACCTGATCGTCGCCGCCGACGGCGCGTCGAGCGCGGTCCGCGCCGCGCGGGCCGCCGATTTTCGGCCGACGCTCGATCATCGTCACTGCCGCTACATGTGGATGGGCACCGACCTCGTGTTCGACGCGTTCAAGTTCTTCATCGCGGAGACGCCCGACGGCGTGCTTCAGGCGCATGCCTATCCCTACAGCCGGCAGATGAGCACGTTCATCGTCGAGGTCGCCGAGGAGACGTGGCGGCGGGCCGGGCTCGGCGAGCTGGCGCCGGGGCCGTTGGCGCCGGGGGTCAGCGACGCGGCGTCGGTGGCGTTCTGCCGTGACCTGTTCGCCGACGCGCTCGAGGGCCACGCGCTGCAGTCCAACAACTCCAAGTGGATCAGCTTCGTCATCGTGCGCAACGCGTCCTGGCGGTCAGACAACGTCGTCCTGCTCGGCGACGCGGCGCACACCGCGCACTTCTCGATCGGGTCCGGGACCAAGCTGGCGATGGAGGACGCCGTCGCCCTCGCCTGGTCGTTTGAAGAGCACGGCCCCGACGACGTCGACGGCGCGCTCGCCGCCTACGAGAACGAGCGCCGCCCGGTGGTGGAATCGACGCAGCGCGCCGCCCAGGGCTCGCTCGAGTGGTTCGAGGGCATCGCCCGCTATGTGGAGCAGCCCCGACTCCAGTTCGCGTTCAACCTGCTGACCCGCAGCCGCCGCGTGACCTACGACAACCTGCGGCTCCGCGACGAGGCGTTCGTCGCCGACGTCGACGATCGGTTCGCCGACGCGGGCGGGTTCAGCCCCCGACCGCCGATGTTCGCTCCGTTCCGGCTCCGCGACCTGCAGCTGCCCAACCGGGTCGTCGTCTCGCCGATGGACATGTACTCGGCGGTCGACGGCACGCCGTCGGACTTCCATCTCGTCCACCTCGGCGCGCGCTCGCTCGGTGGCCCTGGCCTCGTCTACAGCGAGATGATCTGCGTGTCGGACATCGGCCGGATCACGCCCGGGTGTGCCGGCATGTACCGCCCGGAGCACGTCGACGCATGGGGACGGATCGTCGACTTCGCGCATCGCTACGCCGGGTGCGCGATGGCCGCTCAGCTCGGTCACTCCGGGCGCAAGGGCTCGACCAAGCTGATGTGGCTGGGGATCGACCAGCCGCTTCCGGAGGACAACTGGGAGGTCATCGCCCCCTCGCCGATCGCCTATTCGCCGCTCAATCAGGTGCCGCGGGAGATGACCCGGGCCGACATGGACACGGTGCGCGACCAGTTCGTGTCGGCGACCCGCGGGGCGATCGCGGCCGGTTTCGACCTGCTGGAGATCCACTGCGCCCACGGGTACCTGCTGTCGAGCTTCCTCTCGCCGCTGACCAACCACCGCGGCGACGACTACGGCGGGTCACTCCCGGACCGAGCGCGGTTCCCGCTCGAGGTCTTCGATGCCTGCCGGGCGGTGTGGCCGGAGAGCAGGCCGATGAGCGTGCGGATCTCGGCGACCGACTGGGTGCAGGGCGGCTTCGATCCCGACGACGCCGTCGCGTTCGCGCGGATGCTGCGCGAGCACGGCTGCGACATCCTCGACGTGTCGTCGGGCCAGGTCACGCCCGAGGAGCAGCCCGCCTTCGGGCGCAGCTTCCAGACCCCGTTCGCGGACCGGATCCGCAACGAGGTCGGGATGGCGACGATCGCGGTCGGCGCGATCGCCAGCTACGACGACGTCAACACGATCGTGCTCGCCGGCCGCGCCGACCTGTGCGCGCTCGCCCGGCCGCATCTCTATGACCCGCAATGGACACTGCACGCCGCGGCCGAGCAGGACTACGCCGGCGACGGCGTCGCCTGGGTCCCCCAGTATCAGGCGGGCTCGCGCAAGCCCCCGACCGGCCGCGGCGACGACGTTCGCAAGGAACTGCAGCGATCGTTCGGCCCCGAGCCCGACGGCGTCGCGTCGCCGCTCGATCAGGCGCCGCCGGAATTCGAGCCCGAGTCGGATGAGCTGCTCGCCGCGCCCGAGGGGTGGTCCTGACTAGCGTGCGCCGTGTGCGCATCGCGGCGATCGGAGACCGAGACCCGTCGTTTCTCACCCACCGGGAGATCGACGCGGCGATCGCTCTGTTCGGCGACGATGTCGACGCCGGCTGGATGGCGACGGACGGTCCGCGGGTGCGCGATCTCGACGGGGTCGACGGTGTCTGGCTGCTCCCGGGAACCCCGTACCGCGACGATGCGGCGGCGTATGCCGCGATTCGCCACTGCCTGGTCACCGGCACGCCGTTTCTCGGCACCTGCGGTGGCTTCCAGTACGCCTGCGTCGAGCTCGCCCGGGCCCGCGCCGGGGTCACCGACGCCGCCCACGCGGAGAGTGAGCCGGATGGCGGGTCGCTCGTGATCGAGCCGCTGCGCTGCACCCTGTACGGCGAGCGGCGCACGGTGGTGCCGGTCGCCGGCAGCCGGCTGGCGGCGATCTGCGGCTCAGGCGGGTTCGAGGGCTTTCACCACTGCGGCTACGGACTGGCGCC
>CAVSVH010000009.1:0-87717 GCA_963731395.1 uncultured Solirubrobacteraceae bacterium | reverse complement strand
CGCGGCGCTCGGGGTTCGTGCGCTGCGCCAGCCGGCGCTTCACCGGGCTCATCGTCCCGTCGCCGTAGTCGTCGCGTCCCGCGTGGACCGCGCCCCGTGAGTCGACGCCGATGAGATGGCGCACGCCCGCGGCGAGCAGGATGTCTGACACCGCGATCCCGGCCGCCCCCAATCCCACCACGACGACGTGGATGTCGCCGATGCGCTGCCCGGTCAGCGTGAGCGCGTTGAGCAGCGCGGCGAGGGTCACGACCGCCGTGCCGTGCTGGTCGTCGTGGAACACCGGGATGTCGAGCTCGGCCTGCAGCCGTGATTCGATCGCGAAGCAGCGCGGCGCCGAGATGTCCTCGAGGTTGATCCCGCCAAAGCCGGGAGCGATCGCCTTGACCACGGTCACGATCTCGTCGACGTCGGTGGTGTCGAGGCACAGCGGGTAGGCGTCGACGCCTGCGAACTCCTTGAACAGCATCGCCTTGCCCTCCATCACGGGCATCGCTGCCCGCGGCCCGATGTCCCCTAGTCCGAGCACCGCGGTTCCGTCGGAGACGATCGCGACGCTGTTGCGCTTGATCGTGTACTGGAACGCCTTGTCGGGATCGTCGTGGATCGCCGTGCAAACTCGCGCCACGCCGGGCGTGTACGCCATCGAGAGATCGTCGCGGGTCGTGAGCGGATGCTTGTTGTGCAGCTCGATCTTCCCGCCCATGTGGAGCATGAACGTGCGGTCGGTGGTGTCGAGCACCCGCGCGCCCGCCACCGCGTCGACCGCCGCCTTCAGCCGTGGCCAGTCGGCGGCGTGAGCGGTCTCGACGGTGATGTCGCGAATCGTGTGCGGGGTGGGCGGGCCCTTCACCGCGACGAGATCGACGGCGCCGATCGTCCCGCCGGCGTCGCCGATCGCCGACGCCACCTTGCCGAGCATTCCCGGGAGATGGTCGATCTCCACCCGCAGGGTCAGGCTGTACTGAGCGCTCGGCGCGGGGGCGGCGGCGGGTGACGGGTGGGGGTCCACGTGCGCCGCCATCTTATGCCTCTGCGGGCGCCAAGCCGAGCCCTCGCCGGCCCGTCGATTCCACCGCGGGGGCGGATAGGCTCAGAGGGATGGCGGACGAGCTCTTCCTGATCGACGGCAACAGCCTGGCCTACCGCGCCTTCTTCGCTCTCCCTGAGTCGATCGCCACCTCGACGGGAGCTCCGACGAACGCAATCTTCGGCTTCGCCTCGATGCTCGTCAAGATCCTCACCGACTACGGCCCGAAGGCGACCGTCGTCGTCTGGGACGCCGGCTCGAGCGGGCGCAAGGAGGTCTATTCCGAGTACAAGGCCCAGCGCTCCACCCGCCCCGATCTGCTCAAGGAGCAGTGGCCCCACCTCGAGCCGCTCGTCGATGCGTTCGGCTATCGCAACCTGAAGGTCGACGGCTACGAGGCCGACGACGTGATCGCCTCGATCACCGAGCTCGCCAAGGCCCAGGACCCGCCCGTCGAGGTGATGGTCGTCACCGGCGACCGCGACGCCTATCAGCTCGTCGACGAGCAGGTGCGGATCATGACGACGTCACGCGGGATCACCGACACGCGCGTGTACGACCGGCAGGGGGTGATCGATCGCTACGGCATCCCGCCGGAGCTGGTGCCCGACTTCATCGGCCTCAAGGGCGACACCTCCGACAACATCCCCGGCGTTCCCGGGATCGGCGACAAGACGGCCGCCGAGCTCCTCCAGCGCTTCGGATCCCTGGAGCAGGTGCTCGACAGCGTCGATGCGATCAGCGGCGCCAAGCGCAAGCAGAATCTGACCGAGCACGCCGACGACGCCCGCGTGTCCAAGCACCTCGCCACCGCCAAGCGCGACATCCCCCTCGACCTGCAGATCACCGAGTTCGTCGTCGCGCCGCCCGATCGGTCCCGCTTGCGCGACGTGTTCCGGGAGTTCGAGCTGCGCGAGCCTCTGCGTCGGCTCGAGGAGGCGCTTGGCTCCGCCGACGCGGCCGCACCGGCTCCCGTTGCCGAGCACGCCCTCGGCGCCGGGCTGCGCCACGGCACGCTCAGCGACGTCGGGCGGCTTGGCGACGCGGAGGTGTCCGTCGCTGTCCGGCCCCCGGTGGTCCCCGAGGGGGCGTTGTTCGCCGGCGATGACAACGCGTGGTATTTCGGCGCCTATGTCGACGAGAGCAAGGAGGTCGTCGTCGGGCGCAGCCCCCGCCCCGAGGACCTCGTGACCGCGCTCGGCGCCCGTCCCGCGATCGCGCATGACGCCAAGTCACTGGGGGCGGTGCCCGAGAACCTCGCCCACGACACCGAGGTCGCGGCCTATCTGCTGGAGCCGGCCCGCCGCGCGTATCCGTTTCGCGAGCTGTGCGAGGAGCGCGGCCTGGCCGCCGCGGTCGACGACGAGGCGGGCGCCGACGCCGTCCTCGTGAGCGGGCTCGCCGCGTGGCAGCGCGCGGAGATTCGCGGCCGGGGCCTGATGGATCTCCTGACCGGCGTCGAGCTGCCGATCGTCCGCATCCTGCGCGATATGGAGGTCGCGGGCGTCAAGCTCGACACCGAGCGCCTGCGGGAGATCTCCGAGCGCGTCAAGATCGAGGCCGACGGCCTCGAGGCGGAGATCTACGAGCTGGCCGGCGAGGAGTTCACGCTCGGCTCGCCCAGGCAGCTGGAGGAGATTCTGTTCGGGAAGCTCGGTCTCTCGCGCAAGCGGCGCGGGAAGACCGGCTATTCCACCGACGCCCGGGTGCTGCAGGCGATCCGCGCCGAACACGAGATCATCCCCAAGATCGAGCGCTGGCGGGAGCTGACCAAGCTCGCCCAGACCTACCTGGACGCGCTGCCCCTGCTCGTCGATTCGCGCAGCCGTCTGCACACGACGTTCAACCAGACCGCGGCGACGACCGGCCGGTTGTCGTCCAACAACCCCAATCTCCAGAACATTCCGATTCGCACCCCGCTCGGGCGCGAGATCCGGGCCTGCTTCGTCGCCGAGCCGGGGAACCTGCTCGTCTCCGCCGACTACTCGCAGGTGGAGCTGCGCCTGCTCGCCCACATCGCCGGCGAGGACGTGCTCAAGGAGATCTTCCGGCGCGGCGAGGACGTCCACACCGCGACCGCCTGCCGCGTCTTCGGCGTGGAGCCCGACGAGATCGATCCCGGGATGCGCTCGAAGTCCAAGATGATCAACTATGGGATCGTCTACGGCCTGTCCGCCTACGGGATGGCCGATCGCCTCGACATCCCGCAGGAGGAGGCCGACGAGTTCATCCAGCGTTACCTCGCCGGCTTCCCGGCGGTCGGGCGCTTCATCGAGGAGACGATCGCCCAGGGGACCGAGCACGGCTACGTCTCGACCCTGTTCGGCCGCCGCCGCCAGGTGCCGGAGCTGCGCGCCCGGCGGTGGGAGCTGCGCAAGCAGGGGGAGCGGTTCGCGGTCAACATGGTGATCCAGGGGACCGCGGCCGACATCATGAAGATGGCGATGGTCGGCTGCGAGCGCGCGCTCGCCGATGCCGGGCTGACGTCGCGGCTCGTGCTGCAGATCCACGACGAGCTGCTGTTCGAGGGGCCGGCCGATGAGGGGGAGCGAGTCGAGGCGATCGCGGTGCGCGAGATGGCCTCCGCCTACGAGCTCGATCCGCCGCTGGCCGTCGAGGCCGGGATCGGCAGCGATTGGCTGGCGGCGAAATGACGTGATGTCCCCGCGCCGGTATCAGGCGCGGAGACATCACGAAGCGCATTCAGCGCAGCTGGAAGATGAAGTCGTACTCCTTACCGCCGTTGCGCGACAGGAGCTTCATCTGGCCACGCGCGCCGTTATAGCGGCCGGTACCGCCGGTGATCGACAGAACGCTGTTGCGGGCGTCGTAGTACGGACCCTGGACGGTCAGCTGACCACCCTTGATAAACGTCGTCCACAGGCACTCCCAGATCCCCTGCCGGGGGGCGATCCGCGTGCAGAAGCCCTCGTCGTGGCCGACCTGAACCGTGTTGGCGACGTTGAAGACGGGATTGTTGAACGTGAGGATGTTCCCCTTGACGTCCTTGCCGCCGCCGGTCGGGATCTCGGTGTCGGTGATCGCGTGCTCGATCACGTGGACCGTCGTTTGAGCGGTGTGGGCGGTCTTGGCGTAACCGGGAGCGGCGGCGACGAACCCCGCCACCGCGAGCGCGCCGGTGGTGGTGAACGCGACCGCGCGCAGCCGTGCGCGACCGAGGTGATGTTGCATGCAAAGCCTCCTCTCGTGGGTGGCGGCGATCCTACGCCGTCCTCGACGCCGTCGCCGCCGCCGGCGGTCAGGGTGCGGCGAGGGCGGCGCGTGAGGCCGCCCCGGTGAGACGGCCCCCGGCGTCGGCGAACGACGGGTGCGCGATATCCAGGTAGTGGCGAAACGACCAGTCGACGAATCGCTTGGCGCCCATCGCCCTCAGGGCGGGCGCCAGCAGCCGCGGGGCGATCCGCGGGACGAGGCGCTGGACGTGGAGCATCCAGCGAAACGGCGTCGCATGACTCGCGGAGAACTGGTGGTAGCGCGCGAGCGCCTCGGCGCGCGTCTGCTCGCCGGAGATCACCCGCGCCAGCTCCCGCCCGCAGGCGAGCCCGAAGTACAGCGCGGTGCGGATCCCCTCGGCGGTCAGCGGCAGGCAGTGGCCGGCCGAGTCGCCGACAAAGAACGTCGTGGCGTCGGTGGCGGGACGCAGCGCGTGGGGGAGCCAGTTGCCCTGATAGCGCAGGGCATCGGCGCCGAGGTCGCCGGCGAGCTTGACCGTTGGATCGCGCACGTGAAACCGGGGGTCGAACGAGCCGACGCCGATCCGGACCTCCTCGCCGGCGGGAAAGCTCCAGCCGTAGCCGGCGGGCACGTAGCCGCGGTCGATCCAGATCTCCAGGTTCTCACCGGTGCCCGCGGGATGGACCTCCAAGCCCCGGGAGAGCGTTGCGTCCGGAGGTTGAACGTTGGCGCCGGCGCCGAGCACCCGCCGCCAGCCAAGCGCGTCGACAACGAGGGGAGCGCGGATCGTCCCCCGATCGGTGAGCACACCGTCACCCTCGCGGCGCTCGACCTTCGCGGTCTCGAACCGGAACGTCCCCTGCGCCGCCAGCAGGCCACACAGGGTTCGGTAATCGAACGTCGAGAACGTCCATGGGAGGTCATAGCGCACCGTCGTGTACGGCGTGTGGATGAAGAGCTCGCGGAACGTCTGTCGGAGCGCCTCGTCCAGTCCCAGCGCGGCCAGCCACGTCGTCGGGATCGCGCAGGCGGACGTCTGGCGCTCCCCGATCTCGTAGCGATCGACGACCAGCACGTCGGCGCCGGTGGAGGTCAGCTCGCGAGCGACGGCGAGTCCGGCGAAGCTCGCGCCGCAGATGAGGACGTCGCATTCGCGATGCAATGGCCCGCGCTCGTCGCCCCGTTTCGTCGCCCGTCTCGGCATCGCCCCGTCGATGATAGGGGGGCGGCGGGGGGTCCTGTCGGAGGCGCGGGCGAGACCGGATCCGGGCCGGCGCATCCGCAAATCGGCCTGAAGGCGGCTATCCTGCGATAACCCATGTCCTCAACTTCAACCCTGACGCCACCCACCGATCAATCGAACGCGAAGGTCGTCGAAGGCTCCGACGGCCTCCTGCTCGAGATCGACGGCCAGATCGTCCCCAACTACGACGCGACGCTGCACCCCTTCCAGGAGGGGGACGTCGTGACCGGCCACGTCGTCCGGATCGACAACGACGAAGTCCTCGTCGACATCGGCTACAAGTCCGAGGGGGTCATCCCCGCCGGCGAGCTGTCGATCCGCAAGTCCGTGGACCCGGGCGATGAGGTCGCGCTCGGCGAGGAGGTCGACGCGCTGGTCCTCACCAAGGAGGACCAGGACGGCCGGCTCATCCTGTCCAAGAAGCGCGCCCGCTTCGAGAAGGCGTGGCGGCGCATCGAAGCCGCTGCCGAGTCCGGGGAGCCCGTGGAGGGCAGCGTCATCGAGGTGGTCAAGGGCGGCCTGATCATCGACCTCGGCGTCCGCGGGTTCCTGCCCGCGTCGCTGGTCGACATCCGCCGCGTGCCCAACCTCGACGAGTACATGTCGCAGACGATCGAGTGCAAGGTGATCGAGCTCAACCGCTCGCGCAACAACGTCGTGCTGTCGCGCCGCGCGGTGCTCGAGGAGCAGCGCAAGGAGGACCGCGAGCGGATCCTCGACCGCCTCCAGCCGGCACAGGTCGTCGAGGGCACGATCTCCAACATCGTCGACTTCGGCGCGTTCGTCGATCTCGACGGCATCGACGGCTTGATCCACATCTCCGAGCTCTCGTGGTCGCACGTGAATCATCCGAGCGAGATCCTCAGCATCGGCGACACGGTCAGCGTCAAGGTGCTCGACATCGACCGGCAGCGCCAGCGGATCTCGCTGGGGCTCAAGCAGACTCAGGAGGATCCGTGGCAGCGCGTTGTCGATACGTACAACATCGGCGATGAGCTCGAGGGCAA
This sequence comes from uncultured Solirubrobacteraceae bacterium, assembly GCA_963731395.1. GTDB lineage: Bacteria > Actinomycetota > Thermoleophilia > Solirubrobacterales > Solirubrobacteraceae > Palsa-465. Next base: position 81,242 of record CAVSVH010000009.1, on the reverse strand, counting down.
CGTCACAAAGGTCGTTACGTTCGGCGCCTTCGTCGAGATCCTCGACGGCGTTGAGGGCCTGGTGCACATCTCCGAGCTCGCTCAGCATCACGTCGACAATCCGCGCGAGATCATCCAGCCCGGCGACCCGGTGCGGGTCAAGATCCTCGAGATCGACTCCGAGCGCCGCCGCCTGTCGCTGTCGATCAAGCGTGTGGAGGGCCAGGTGCTCCCCGTCCGTCCGATCGAGCCGCCGCCCTCCGGCGACACCTATGACGACGTGCCGGAGCTTGGTCTCTCAGAGGACGTGTTCGCGAACGGCGAGTACGCGACCGGCGAGATCGGCGACGCGGCGAGATCGCGAGCGGCGAGATCGCGAGCGGCGAGATCGAGCCCGTGTCCGATGTCGAGCCGACCGAGGCGAGCGCGGCCGCCCCCGCCACGGACGTGACCGCGCCCAGCGAGGATGACGCCGTCGCGGCTCCCGGGGACGTCGACACCACCGTCCCGGACCCGGCCGCCGCCCCCGGCACCAACGGAACCGCCGACGCGGCATCGGCGGCCGAGGGAACGCCCGTCCCCGACGCCGGCGGCGAAGCGGCCAGCACCTGAGCGCGGTCCCGTTCATCGGGCTCACCGGCGGCATCGGTGCCGGCAAGTCCACGGCGCTGGCTGCGCTGCAGCGCCTCGGCGCGATCTGCCTGTCGACCGACGACGTTGTGCACGAGCTGTACGAGTCGCTCGACGTGCGCGACGCAGTGATCGCGCGCTTCGGCGTGTCGATCCTCGACGGAGACAGGATCGACCGTCCCGCGCTCGCTCGGGCCGCCTTCGCCACCGACACGGATCGCAGGTGGCTGGAGCAGCTCTTGTGGCCGCGGGTGGGGGAGCGGATCGTCGCGTTCCGGCGCGAGGCCGACGCGGCGTCGCCGCCGCCCCGCGCCGCGGTCGTGGAGACGCCGCTGCTGTTCGAGTCGGGCCTGGAGCGCGGCTTCGACGCGACGATCGCGGTGATCGCCGAGGAGGCGATCCGCGATCGGCGGGCCGCCGGCCGGGGGCACGTGGCGCTCGCCCAGCGCTCCGCACGCCAGCTGACCCAGCGGGAAAAGTCGCAGCGTGCGACCTACACCGTCGTCAACGACGGCAGCGTCGCCGAGCTGCAGGACCAGCTGTCGGCGATCCTTGAAATGCTGGAGGCGTGAGCCCGGTGAGCGTGACGACATCCGCCCGGCGCCGCACCTCGGGCAACTCGCCGAGGGGCCGGCGCCAAGCCGTGGCGCGGCGACGCCGGCGGGTCGTCCTCGGCGTGCTGGTGTTCACGATCGTCGTGATCGGAATCGTCGCGCTGATGCCGGTGGCCCGCAAGGCGGTCAACGAGCTTGGCCTGCCGCTCAAATACACCGATGTCATCCGGCAGCAGGCCGCGGAGAAGCACCTGGACCCGGCGCTGGTGGCCGCCGTGATCTACGCCGAGACGAAGTTCGATCCCCGGACCTCATCCGCCGGGGCCGTCGGCCCGATGCAGCTCATGCCGGAGACCGGGCAGGAGGTCGCCCGCCTCTCGGGGGCCACTGACTACACCACCTCCGACCTGACGACGCCCCGGATCAACATCGCCTACGGCAGCTACCTGCTGCGCCTTCTCCTCGAGCACTACCACGGCAACAAGGTCGAGGCGCTCGCGGCCTACAACGGCGGAGAGGCGAACGTCGACCGCTGGGTCGCTGACGCTCGGGCTCGGGGGCAGCGATTCCGGATCTCCGACATCCCGTTTCCGGAGACGCAGGCCTACGTCGGGCGGGTGCTCGGCGCTCAGCACCAGTACCGCCGGACCTACGCCTCGCAGCTCGGCTACGGCTGACGGCCGCGCTCCCAGGACGAGCGGCCGAACGTGAACGACACTGTTACGGGATGGAGGTCTCGACCGTGGAGCTGCTCCTGGCCCGGCACGGCCAGACGGCCGACAACGCCCAAGGACTGATCCTCGGACGCCGCGACCCGCCGCTGTCGCCACAGGGTCGCGCCCAGGCGCAGCGCCTGGCCACTGCCGCCGCCGCGGCCAACATCGTCGCGCTCTGGGTCTCACCGCTGCGCCGCGCCCGGGAGACGGCGGCGGCGGTCACCGACGCGACCGACGTACCGGCGACGGTGCTCGACGACCTGATCGAGTCAGACCGCGGCGCGTGGGAGGGGATCCCGGTGCAGGAGATCGCCCGGTCCGCGCCCGCGCTGTTCTGCGCGTTCGAGGCGGCCGCTCCCGGGTTCTCGTTCCCCGGCGGCGAGTCGCTCGCCCACCAGATCGAGCGGACATCCCGAGCGCTGGACGTCGTCGCCGCCGGTCGCCGGCCGGCGCTCGTCGTCGCCCACGTCGGCACGATCCGCGCCGCGATGCTCGCCGTCGGCGGACACCCGCCGCCGGAGCGGGCGCTGCCCCACGGCGAGCTCGTCCCGGTGGGGTGGCCGGCGCCCACAGCCGGCGACGGAGAGGCCGGTTAGACCGAAGTGGACTCCTGTCAGAAGATCCGGACCGCGGCCTCCGCGGGGGCGTGCAGCAGCTCGTTGAGCTCGTCGTCGAGCCTGACCAGCGTCACCGACGCGCCCGCCATGTCCAGCGAGGTGCAGTACTCGCCGACGTAGCTGCGGGTCACGGTGATGCCGCGATCGGCGAGCTGGCGATGGGCGCGCCCGTAGACGATGTAGAGCTCGGAGATGGGCGTTCCGCCGAGCCCGTTGATCATCAGGGCGACGTTGTCGCCGGATTGGAAGGGCAGGTCCGAGGCCACGGCCTCCACCAGCTCGTCGACGATCGCGTCCGCGTTGGCGAGCTTCTCCCGCCGCCGTCCCGGCTCGCCGTGAATGCCGACGCCCATCTCCATCTCGTCGTCGGCGAGCTCGAACAGCGGGGACCCCTTGGCCGGCGGTGTGCACGATGTCAGCGCCATGCCCATCGTGCGGGTCACCGCGTTGACCCGCTCACCGAGCGTGACGAGCGCGTCGAGCTCGGCGCCGCGCTCCGCCGCCGCTCCGACCGCCTTGATCACGAAGAAGTTGCCGGCCACCCCGCGGCGTCCGATGGTGTAGGTGGAGTCCTTCACCGCGACGTCGTCGTCGACGACCAGGGTCGCGACCTTGATGTCGTCGGTCTCGGCGAGCTCCTTGCCCATGTCGAAGGACATGCGGTCGCCGGTGTAGTTGTTGATGATGTGCAGGACGCCCTTGGGAGTGGCCAGCAGCTTCGTGGTCTCGTAGACGTAGTCCGACGGCGGAGCCGCAAACACGTCGCCGGGACACGCCGCATCGAGCAAGCCCTTGCCGACGACCATGACGTGGGCGGGTTCGTGACCCGAGCCCGATCCCTGGACGATCGAGACCTTGTCGGCGCTCGGGGCGTCGGCGCGCATGATCAGGTTGTACTCCGGCACGTAGCGAAGCGTGTCCGGATTGGCCAGGGCGATGCCGTTGAGCATCTCCGGCACGAACTGGCGTGGATCGTTGACGAACTTCTTCATGCCCTCTCCTTTTGCTGAGCTTCCTGCCAGGCCTTGCTGACCGCTTCCCACATCACCGCGACCCCGATCGCCCCCGCGTCGGCCGAATCGCGACTGCGATCCCCGGTGTAGGAGGCGCGTCCCCGCTGGGCGAGCATCCCCTTGGTCGCGTCAGCGCTCTCCCGGGCCTTCGCGGCGGCGCGCTCGATCGCCGCCGAGGATCCCTCGGGCAGCGCCGCCTGTAGTTCGTCGACCGCCGGCACCAGGGCATCGAGGAGCGTCTTGTCGCCGAGATCGGTGTTGCCGCGTTGCTTGATCCCCTCGATGGCGGCGCGCAGCGCGGCGATCACCTGTTCACCGGTCGGCTCGGGGGCGTCGCCGAGCGCGCCGCCGGCGCGCAGGAACGCGGTCCCCCAGATCGGGCCCGAGGTGCCGCCGATCCGCTTGGTCAGCACGATCGCGGTCTTCTTGAGCAGGCCCGAGATGTCGCTGTACTCCATCGTGTCCCAGTCCGAGAGAACGACCTCGAACCCGCGGGCCAGCGAATATCCGAAATCCCCATCGCCCGCGACCGCGTCGAGCTCGCAGAAGTAGGTCTCGTTGTCCACCGCGGTTTGGGAGATCGTCCTCACGACCAGCTCCGCCTGGCCCAGTGCCGTCTCGGTCACGCCGCCTCCTTATTCGATATGGGTTGCGTGCGACAGGCGTCGAGATCGGCGAGCGTCACCAGCTCGCCGGGCCGCGCGGCCCCACGGTTGGCGAGGACCCGTGCGGGGCCGCCGGGATCACCGAGGCTCGTGACGACGAGCACAGCCTCGCTCATGTCCTCTTCGGCGGTATAGCTGCTCACGGTCACCACGCATCGGAGGCCGGCGCGCACGGCGGCGAGCAGACCGTTGCGGGAATCCTCGATCACGATCGCATCCGCGGGGGCGATGCGCAGCGCGTCCACCGCCAGCTCATAGATTGCCGGGTCGGGCTTCTTGGCGGCAACGACGTCGCCCGCGAACACCGCGAAGCGTGCCGCGTTGGCATCCCCGACGGCATGCTCGAGCACGGCCCGCACCGACTCCTCGGCCGAGGTCGAGGCCACGGCCAGCATCCATCCGGCCGACAACGCCTCGTTGGTGATCCGCGCGATCCCGGGACGCGCCGGCAACCGGCCCGCCCTGACCATCTGCTTGTACTTCGCCGTCTTGCGGCGGTGCCAGTCGGCGAGCAGCTCCCGCTGACCCCCGGCGTCGGCGGGGAGGCGGTGGGTGCGGACGAAGTCATCGCTCAGCAGCGACGCCATCCGCTCCTTGCCGCCGCCGATCTGCAGCTTCTCGGCGTACTCGTCGACCGACCACCGCACGGGCAGCCCGATGTCGGCGAACGTCTCGTTGAACGCGGGGCGATGACCGTCGCGCTCCGTGTCGGCGAGGACGCCGTCGCAGTCGAAGATGAGCGCGGGCACGAGCTCAGTGCGCCGACGTCGACAGCGCGCCGGCTCGACCCGCGGACCCGAACATCCCGATGTGGTGCTCGGCCATCCGCTTGACCGCGGCGCGGACATGGCTCTGCAGCGACGGCGGGTCGTGCTTGCCGGGATTGGCATCCAGATATTCGCGGTGAGAGCCGACGTAGGCGATCTTCAGCGCCGTGGAGATGTTCACCTTCGCGCAGCCACGGGAGATCAGGTCGGTGAACTGCGCCTCGGTCAACCCGGTGCCGCCATGGAGCACCATCGGGATCGGATGCAGTGCCACCAATTCGGTGACCCGATCGGGGGTGAGCTTCGGGTCACGCTTGTACAACCCGTGCGCCGTGCCGATCGCGGGCGCGAACGAATACACCCCGGTCTGCTCGATGAATCGCGAGGACGCCTCGATCGGGTGCACTTCGCCGGCCACGTCGGAGCCGACGCCGTCCTCGACGCCGAGCACGCTCTCGATCTCACCCTCCACCTGCGCCCCGTGACGCTCCGCCTCGGCGACCACCTCGATCGTCTGACGCGTGTTCTCCTCGACGTCGAGCTCCGACCCATCGAACAGAACCGAGTTCCATCCGGCGTCCAGGCACGTCGTGATCCACTCCCGGTCGGGACAGTGGTCGAGATGGAGCGACACCGGGATCGGGACCGTGTCGGCCCGGGCGCGCCAATAGCTGTACAGAGGCCGCACGCCGATCGCTTTGACGGTCTTCACGGATGTCTGGACGATCAGCGGGGAGTCGAGCTCGGTCGCCGCGGCGAGCACCGCGTCGAGCGTCAGGTCGTCGACGACATTGATCGCCGCGACCCCGTACCGGCCCGCGAACGCTGGGTCGAGGATCTCGCGAATCGGGACGACCGGCATCTCTCAGGCTCCCTTCCGTCACCGTCGATGAACGGCATTCAGGGAATCGGATCCTCCCTGGGCCGCGCCCAGTCTACCCGCTGGTCGTGCTCGGAAGGGATCCGCGGGCTTGGTTAGTAGCCTGAACGGGATGCCCCCGTTCGAGCTCGACAGCGCCTTCTCTCCCACCGCCGACCAGCCGTCCGCGGTCGCGTCGCTGGCCCAGGGGATCGAAGGTGGTGAGCGGTTCCAGACGCTGCTCGGCGCCACCGGGACCGGCAAGACGATGACGATGGCGGCGACGATGGAGGCGGTCCAGCGGCCGTCGCTGGTGATCGCCCACAACAAGACGCTCGCCGCCCAGCTGTGCAACGAGTTCCGGACCTACTTCCCGTCCAACTCGGTGGAGTACTTCGTCTCCTACTACGACTACTACCAGCCCGAGGCCTACGTTCCGAGCAAGGACCTCTACATCGAGAAGGACTCGGCGATCAACCAGGAGATCGACCGTCTCCGCCACGCCGCCACGGCCGGGCTGTTCGCCCGCCGCGACGTGGTCATCGTCGCCAGCGTCTCGTGCATCTTCGGTCTCGGCTCGCCCGAGGTCTATGACGAGAACCTGCAGACGCTGAACAAGGGCGAGATGATCGATCGCGACCGGTTGCTGCGCAAGCTCGTCTCGATCCAGTACAGCCGCAACGACACCGCCCTGTCACGCGGCACGTTCCGGGTACGTGGCGAAACGCTCGAGATCTTCCCCGCCTATGCCGAGACCGCGTACCGGATCGTCCTGTTCGGCGACGAGGTCGAGCACCTCCAGCATTTCGACCCGGTCACCGGCGAGCTGATCGAGGACGATCTCGAGCACGTCGCAATCTGGCCGGCGTCGCACTACAACGTGCGCGAGGGGATGATCGAGGATGCGGTGGCGGAGATCGGCCGGGAGCTGAACGCTCGCTGCGCCGAGCTCGAGCAGCAGGGGAAGCTGCTCGAATCCCACCGCCTGCGCCAGCGCACGCAGTACGACATGGAGATGCTCCGCGAGATCGGCTTCTGCAGCGGGATCGAGAACTACTCGCGGATCCTCGACGGCCGCCGGCCCGGCGATCGTCCCTACTGCCTGCTGGACTACTTCCCGAACGACTTCGTCTGCTTCATCGACGAGTCGCACCAGACGGTGCCCCAGATCGGCGGCATGTACGAGGGCGACCGTTCGCGCAAGCAGACGCTCGTCGATTACGGCTTCCGCCTGCCGTCGGCGCTCGACAATCGGCCCCAGACGTTCGCCGAGTTCCTGTCGATCACGCCGCAGATGGTGTTCGTGTCGGCGACGCCGGGTGAGTACGAGCGCTCGCACTCGCCGCGGATCGTCGAGCAGATCGTGCGGCCGACCGGGATCGTCGATCCCGAGGTGCAGGTGCGCGAGACCCGCAACCAGATCGACGACCTGATGAACGAGATCCGCGCCCGCGTCGACCGCGATGAGCGCACCCTGGTCACGACCCTGACCAAGAAGATGTCCGAGGACCTCACGGACTACCTGCTGGAGATGGGGTTCAAGGTCCGCTACCTGCACTCGGAGATCGACACGCTCGAGCGGATCCAGATCATCCGCGAGCTGCGGCTGGGCGAGTACGACGTGCTCGTCGGGGTGAACCTCCTGCGCGAGGGGCTCGACCTCCCCGAGGTGTCGCTGGTGGCGATTCTCGACGCCGACAAGGAGGGCTTCCTCCGCGGCGAGACCTCGCTGATCCAAACGATCGGACGAGCCGCGCGCAACGTCGAGGGCACGGTGCTGATGTACGCGGACAGAGAGACGGCGGCGATGCGCTCCGCGATCAGCGAGACCGACCGGCGCCGCGCGATCCAGACGGCCTACAACGAGGAGCACGGGATCACACCGGAGACGATCGTCAAGGGGATCTCGGACATCGCCGAGTTCCTGATGGCGGACTCGAAGGTGCCGAAGTCGCGCCGGCGCCGCCAGCGGGCCGGTCCGTCCGTGCCCCCGGCCGAGATCGAACGCACGATCGTGGAGCTCGAGGAGGAGATGCTCGCCGCCGCCGAGGAGCTTCGCTTCGAGTACGCGGCCAAGCTCCGCGACGAGATCCGCGATCTCAAGCGGGCGCTGGATCAGGCGGTCGCCGAGGGTCGCGCTCCGGTTTCCTGACTGCTGGGGCGGGATACCTTCGCGGCGGCGTCGGGTTCGCTAGTCTGCGCCTGCCCCTGACCAACGTCAAACCGGAGGTACTGGCGTGGCTCTTGACCGGCAGAGCATCGAGAAAAGGGACTTTCCCGTCGGCGTCCGGGGCTATGACCCTGAGGCCGTGGATGGCCACCTGTCGGCGCTGGCCGATGAGGTGGCGGAGTACAAGCGTTCATCCCGCCGCCGCACCGACGACCTGGCGTCATCGGCCAGTGAACAGGTCCGCGCCATCGTCGAGGCGGCTGAGACGAGCGCCGCCGAGATCCAGCGGGAGGCGGAGCGCGACGCCCAGGAGATCCGTGAGGAGGCGCGCTCCGAGGCGCAGGTGACGCGCGACCAGGCGGCCGAGCAGGCACACGGCTACCTCGGCAAGGTGTCGGAATCGACGAACACCGTCATCGAGCGGCTGAACGCGATCCAGCATGAGCTCGACGGGCTGCGGGGTTCGCTGCACGACGGGTCCGACCGGCTGACGGCCAACCTCCGCGAACTCGAGGGCGATCTGCACCGCGTGTCCGAGTCAGCGGCGGCGCGGCGCCGGACCGAGTTCGAGCCCGACTCGGCGGCGGCGCCCGACGCCGCGGCGGCCGCCGTGACCGAGTCGGCCCACGAGGAGCCGGCGCCGGCGGCCGGTGAGCCGCACGAGGAGCCGGCGCCGGCGGCCGGTGAGCCGCACGAGGAGCCGGCGCCCGTGGCCGGTGAGCCTCACGAGGAGCCGGCGCCCGTGGCCGGTGAGCCGCGGGAGGAGCCGGCCGCCGAGTCCGCCGGACACAACGGGGCGGCCGGCGAGCCGGGGCACACCCCCGCGCCGGAGACGGGCGAGGCGGCCGCCGCTCCCTCCGAGGACGCGGACGGGGCCCGGTTGATCGCGCTCAACATGGCGCTGAACGGGACCTCGCGCGACGAGACCGCCCGCTACCTGTCCGAGAACTTCACGCTGAGCGACCCCGACGGGCTGCTCGACGAGGTCTACGCCAGCATCCAGGGCTGACCCCCGGCTCGCGGCGCCTCATCGGCGGCGCTCCCGTGAGCGGCGACTCTCTCGGTTGCGCCGGTGCTCGCGACGCGCCTCCAAATCAGCCTCGAACGCATCGAGGTCGGCCCCGGGGCCGTACAGGGCCCACCCCGATCGCACGACGGTGATCGCGACCACGATCAGCACCCACACCGGCCAGAACGGGGCGCTCGCGCCCGCCGCCAGCCAGATCGCGGTACAGACGACGAACGCCGCCGCCGCCCCGCCGGTCTCCTGGACCATCCGCCGCGTCAGCCGCGAGCGCCGGGCGCGCTGGTCCAGCGCCGCCTGGCGGGGGGTGACCGGCAGGTCGCGGCGCAGCGCGTCGAGCTCGCCGGTGGTCCGCGCCGCGTAGGCCGCCTGCACGCGCTGCTCCAGGTCCTCGGTGCTCAACCGGCCGTCGACTGTGTGCTCGTTGAGCTCGGCGATCAGCCGCTCGCGGTCGGCGTCGGAGACGCGCAGCGTCGGATCGCGTGCCGGCGGCCGGCTGCGCGACGGAAACTGTTCCTCGCTCATAGCGCCAAACTGTAGTCAGATCGGGCGGGGACAGGGGGCGAACGTCTGTTCGGTCCACTAAACTCAGAGGCGAATGGACAAGCTCGTCGTCTCCGGCGCCCGGGAGCACAATCTCAAGGACGTAACCGTCGCGATCCCCCGGGATTCGCTCACCGTGATCACCGGACTCTCGGGATCGGGGAAGTCGTCGCTGGCGTTCGACACGATCTACGCCGAGGGTCAGCGTCGCTACGTCGAATCGTTGTCGGCATATGCGCGGCAGTTCCTCGGTCAGATGGACAAGCCCGACGTCGACTCGATCGAGGGTCTGTCGCCGGCGATCTCCATCGACCAGAAGACGACGTCGCGCAACCCGCGGTCGACGGTCGGCACGGTCACCGAGATCTACGACTATCTCCGGCTGCTGTGGGCGCGGATCGGGCACCCGCACTGCCATGTCTGCGGCCGGCCGATCAGCGGCCAGTCGGCCGAGCAGATCATCGACCAGGTGATGGAGCTGCCGCAGCCGACGCGGTTCATGGTGCTGGCGCCGATCGTCCGCGGACGCAAGGGTGAGTACGGCAAGCAGTTCGAGGAGCTGCGGTCGGAGGGGTTCGGCCGGGTCAAGGTCGACGGCGAGCTGCGGCGTCTCGACGAGGACATCGTCCTCGACAAGAAGTACAAGCACGACATCGCCGTCGTCGTCGATCGGCTCGTGATGCGGCCGGATCTGCGCAAGCGCCTGGCGGACTCGATCGAGACCGCCGTCGCGCTGGCGGACGGGCTGGTCGAGATCGAGCTGGTCGACGAGGACCGGACCCTGACCTTCTCCGAGAAGTTCGCGTGTCCCGTCCACGGCCCCAGCCTGATCGAGCTCGAGCCGCGGATCTTCTCGTTCAACGCCCCGCACGGCGCCTGCCCACGGTGCACCGGCCTCGGCTCGCAGATGGAGATCGACCCCGATCTTGTCGTTCCCGACCCGACGCTGTCGATCGGGGAGGGGGCGATCGCGCCCTGGGCGGTCAGTGCCTCCAACTACTACGACCAGCTGACGCAGGCCATCGCCGAGCGCTACGACGTGGAGCTGGACACCCCGTGGCAGGACCTGCCGCGCGACTCGCGGGAGTTCTTCCTGTACGGGACCAACGGCGACCGCGTCCAGATCTCCTATCGCAACCGCTTTGGCCGCCGCCGCTCCTACGCGACGCAGTTCGAGGGGATCGTCCCCAACCTCGAGCGCCGGTACCGCGAGACGGACTCCGACTACTCGCGGGAGAAGATCGAGGAGTACATGACGCTGCGGCCGTGCCCGGACTGCAAGGGCGCCCGGCTGCGTCCCGAGTCCCGGGCGGTGCTCGTCTCCGGGATGCCCATCCACGAATTCGTCGCGATGCCGGCTCGGCGGGCCCTGGCGTGGGTCGGTGATCTGGAGCTCGATGAGCACGACCGCCGGATCGCCCGCCTCGTCCTGCGGGAGATCGAGGAGCGCCTCCGCTTCCTGGAGAACGTCGGCGTCGGCTATCTCTCGATGGACCGAGCGGCGGCGACGCTGTCCGGTGGCGAGGCACAGCGCATCCGGCTGGCGACGCAGATCGGTTCCTCGCTCGTCGGCGTGCTCTACATCCTCGACGAGCCGTCGATCGGGCTGCACCAGCGCGACAACGCGAAGCTGATCAGGACGCTCGAGCGGCTGCGTGATCTCGGCAACACGGTCCTGGTCGTGGAGCACGACGAGGGAACGATGCGGGCCGCCGACCATCTGCTGGACATCGGTCCCGGCGCCGGGGAGTTCGGCGGCCACGTCGTCGCCGAGGGAACCGCGGCGGAGGTTGCGACGGTGCCGGACTCGCTCACCGGTCAGTTCCTGGCCGGGACGCGGGTGATCGAGATCCCCACGCGCCGGCGCACCCCGTCGGGCTACATCGGGATCGAGGGGGCCGCGGAGCACAACCTGCAATCGGTGAACGTCAAGATCCCGCTCGGCGTTCTGTGCTGCGTCACCGGGGTCTCAGGGTCGGGCAAGTCGACGCTCGTCAACGAGGTGCTGCTCAAGGCGGTCTCCAACCATCTGCATCGCAGCCGGCAACGGGCGGGGACGCACAAGCGGATCACCGGCCTGCACCAGCTGGACAAGATCATCTCGGTCGACCAGTCTCCGATCGGCCGGACTCCGCGGTCCAATCCCGCGACCTACATCGGGCTGTTCGACCAGATTCGCGAGCTGTTCTCCAAGACCCAGGAGGCCCGGGCGCGCGGCTACAAGCCGGGCCGGTTCTCGTTCAACGTCAAAGGCGGCCGCTGCGAGGTCTGCCGCGGCGACGGCCAGATCAAGATCGAGATGCACTTCCTCCCCGACGTGTACGTGCCGTGCGAGCAGTGTCACGGCAAGCGCTACAACCGGGAGACGCTCGAGGTCCGGTTCAAGGGCAAGACGATCGCCGACGTCCTGGAGATGCCGATCGAGGAGGCGCTCGAGTTCTTCGCTCACATCCCGAAGATCCGCCGGCGGGTCCAGGCGCTCGTCGACGTCGGCCTCGGCTACATGCGGCTCGGCCAGCCGGCGACGACCCTATCCGGGGGCGAGGCGCAGCGGGTCAAGCTCGCCGCCGAGCTGAGCAAGGTCGCCACCGGGCGGACGATGTACATCCTGGATGAGCCCACGACCGGCCTGCACTTCGCCGACATCCAGCGGCTGCTCGAGGTGCTCGACCGTCTCGTCGACGCCGGCAACTCGGTCGTCGTCATCGAACACAACCTCGACGTGATCAAGGTCGCGGATCGGCTGGTCGACCTCGGCCCCGAGGGTGGCGACGAGGGCGGCGAGGTGATCGCCGAGGGGACCCCGGAGCAGGTCTCGCAGGTCGAGCGTTCCTACACCGGCCGGTTCCTCGAGCAGCTGTTGCCGGTCAAGGCCAAGCGCGGCCGGGCGAAGAAGCGGACGCCGGTCAACGGATCGCGGCCCCAGAGCGCGCCGCAGGCCGCCCCGGTCAACGGCTCCCGAGCGCCGGAGAGCGCGCCGGCGCCGCGCCGGCGGACGCGCGCCGCAACTCGCTGAGTTCCGCGGCGCGTGGGACAATTCGCCGGTGGCCGCCCATTACCAGGCGCCGGACTGGTTCACGCGCCGAGTGTTCAACCCGATCGTGGCCGGCCTGACCCGACTCGGGGTCGGCGTCTACGGCTCCCGCGTGCTCGAGGTGCGCGGCCGGCGGTCGGGGGAGTGGCGAAGCACCCCCGTCAACCTGCTGACGTTCGAGGGGGAGCGCTACCTGGTCGCGCCCCGGGGCCACACGCAGTGGGTGCGCAACGTCCGCGCCGGCGGTGACCCGCGGCTGAGGCTCGGACGGCGCGTCGAGGAGGCCCGCCTGTCCGAGGTCGGCGATTCGAGCAAGCCGCCGGTCCTGCGCGCCTACCTGAAGAAGTGGTCGTGGGAGGTGGGCCGGTTCTTCGGCGGGGTCGGCGCCGACGCCAGCGACGCCGAGCTGCTGGCGATCGCCCCCGACCACCCGGTGTTCAAGCTGGAGCGATCCTGAGCGGCATGGACCCGGCGTCCCTCGCCGCGCTGCGGCTGTGGACGCAGAAGTGGCGCTGGTACGAGCGCAACTCGCTGCCGTGGAATCGCGCGCGCATTCACTGGGAGATGATGCGCCGCGGCGCCTTCGTGCGCTGGCCGATCCACGGGAACGTGCTCGAGGCGCTGCGCGAGGATCGGCTCCAGGTGGGGTCCCAGACCCTGTTCGAGCCCGGAGTCTGGATCACCGCGCCCGGCGCGGCGCGAGTCCGCATCGGCTCGGGATCGTTTCTCAACCTCGGGGTGACGGTCGCCGCTCTGGAGCTGGTGGCGATCGGCGACCACTGCATGTTCGCCAACGGGTGCTTCATCACCGACGCCGACCATCGCGTCGATGATCCGGACCGTCCGGTCACCTGGCAGGGGTTCCAAAGCAAGGGGCCGACCCGGGTCGGCGACAACGTGTGGTGCGGCGCCAACGTCGTCATCACCAGCGGAGTGACCGTCGGCGAGCGGAGCGTCATCGGCGCCAACTCGGTCGTCACCACCGACATTCCCGCCTATGCGATCGCGGTTGGCGCGCCGGCGCGGGTGGTGAAGAAGATCGCCTACGAGCCGGGCGCCGCCCGTCCCGTCACGAGTTCTTGATGACGATGCCCTCGATGATGTTCGCGGCGCGCTCGGCGGCGTCGATGGCCGCCTCCAGTCGCTCGAAGATGTCCTTCCAGCGGATCACGACCATCGGGTCGATTCCGCCATCGAACAGCGAGGCGACCGCCTCCCGGGTGATCCGATCGCCTTCGTTCTCCAGCCGGTTGACCTCGACCGTGTAGCGCGAGATGTCACGGAACCCGCGCAGGTGCGGGATCGCCTCGGCGATCTGGGCCGAGGCGTCCCTGAGCACGCGCGCGAGCCAGATCGCCTGGTCCATCGGGGCTTCGATCTTGTAGAGACCGAGGTAGTCGGCGACCTCTTCGGTGAAGTCGACGATGTCGTCCAGAGCCGAGGCGAGAGCGAGGATGTCCTCCCGGTCGATCGGCGTCACGAACGTGTGGTTGAGCCGGTCGATGATGTCGTGGGTGATCCGGTCCCCCTCGTGCTCGAGGTCGAGGATCTCGGCGGCGAGCTGCTTGTTGTCGGGGTAGTCGGTGAGCAGCTCGTTCAGCAGCGTCGATGCCCGCAGCATGTTCTGCCCCGCCTCCTCGAACAGCTCGAAGTAGATCCGGTCGCGGGGGGCGAAAACCTGGGTGAGGCGTGCCATGTCGCGGGGATGCTAGTGGCCCCTCACGCAAATACGGTCGCATTCGAGGCATGCCTGGCGGCGCCTGGCTTTGTCCTCGGACCCTCAGGTAGCGCTGCTACCTGTCGGGTCCTGCGTCCTTGCCAGGCATCCACCAGTCACACCTCTCGGTGCGCCCGTACTTACGTGAGCGACCACTAGTGGCCCTCGGCACCGCCGCGGAGCGGTTTTCAGTCAAGCCCGGCGCGGAAGCGGGCGAGCTCCTCGTCGTCGATCGAGTAACTGTGCTCGGCAGCCGGAAACGCCCGGCTGCGCACCTCGGCCGCGTACCCGGAGACGCCGGCCAGCATCTGGGTGCGGACGTCGGCGAAGCGCTTGGCGAAGCGGGCGACATTGCCGTCGTAGATACCGAGCAGATCGTGGAACACGAGCACCTGACCGTCGGTCGCGGGGCCGGCGCCGATACCGATCACCGGGACCCCGATCCGGTGCACGATCTCGGCGGCGACGGCCGCCGGGATCGCCTCGAGCACGATCGAGAAGCAGCCGGCCTGCTCGAGCGCGATCGCATCACGGGCCACCGCGATCGCCCGCTCCGCGGTTCTTGCCTGGGCGCGATAGCCACCAAGGGCGGTTGCCGTTTGCGGGGTCAGCCCGACATGACCCATGACCGGGATCCCGGACTCGACGATCGCCCGCGCCCGTCGCACGCTGGTCCCTCCGCGTTCCAGCTTGACGGCGTCGCAGCCGGCCTCCTTGATGAACCGCTGCGCCGTGGCGATCGCCTGCTCGTCGGAGGCTTCGTAGGAGCCGAACGGCAAATCGCCGACCAGCAGCGGGGTGCGCAGCCCACGGCGCACCGCGGCGGCGAGCATCAGCATCTCGTCGGTCGACACCGGTACGGTCGACGGGTAGCCGAGCACGGTCATCGCGCCCGAGTCGCCGACGAGCACGATGTCGACCCCCGCCTCCTGGGCGACCTGTGCCGACGGGTAGTCGTAGGCGGTGACCATCACGATCCGCTCGCCGAGCGCCTTGCACTCGGCCAGCCGGGGCAGCGTCATCGGCAGCGGACCATCGAGGCTGTTCGGCACCGGGGTGAGGGGGGTTGCGGACATGAGCGTCTCCTGTTAGATGGTTGGCGCCCGCTTCAGGGTCGCCACCTCGACGTGGACGAAGGTCATCGGGTCCCGGACACCTCGTGCCGTCCGGCGCCGCGGTCGGGAGCCGGCTCGCCTACGCCGGCGCTGATCGCCAGGTTGTCGATGAGGCGGACCGAGCCGAGACGCCCGGCGACCACCGCCAGGACGTCACCGTCGATCCACGCCACCGGGTCCATCGTGTCAGCGCACACGAGCGTCAGATAGTCGGACTGCACCCCGCCGGCGGCCAGCACGGTGCGCCCGGCCGCGACCGCCGCCTCGGGGTCGCGCTCCCCGGCCGCAACGGCGCGCTCGACGGCCCGCAGAGCGCGGTGCAAGGACGTCGCCCGCGTCCGCTCGGTGGGTGACAGGAGCTGGTTGCGGCTCGACAGGGCCAGCCCGTCGCGCTCGCGGACGGTCGGGCACACCTCGATCGCCACCGGGATGTCGAGATCGCGCACCAGGCGGCGGATGACCGCGACCTGCTGGGCGTCCTTCTGACCGAAGTACGCCGCGTGCGGAGCGACGATGTTGAGCAGCTTCGTCACCACCGTCGTCACGCCGTCGAAGTGCTCGCGTCCGCGGACCGCGCCCTCCAACACCTTGGTCACGCCCCCAACGGCGATCGCGGTGCAGAACCCCGGCGGGTACACGTCGCTGACGCCGGGCGCGAACAGATAGCTGACGCCGAGGGCGGCGGCGAGCGTCGCGTCGCGTTTCTCGTCGCGGGGATAGACGGCCAGGTCGTCGGCATCGTTGAACTGCGCCGGGTTGACGAACAGCGAGACGACGACGACGTCGTGGGCGGCGCGAGCGGCTCGCATCAGCGAAAGATGGCCTTCGTGAAAAGCGCCCATCGTCGGGACGAGCCCGATCGAGCGTCCGGCACGGCGATGCGCGGCGAGCTCGGCGCGCAGCTCGAAGACGGTGCGCACCGTCCTCATCGGACTGTCGCTCCGGCGATCGGCCGATCGCTGCGGTCGCAACGGGCGGCGCCGGCGAGCGTCCGCGTCGTCTCCACGAGCGCGTCGAACAGCCCCAGCAGCTCGGGGGCGCGCTCAGCGACGGCCTGGCGCTGGCGGGCCACCGTCAGCTCATCGCCCCGCGCGACCGGCCCGGTGAGCGCTCGCGTCGCCCCGCTCGCGGCCCAGTTGTCGACCGTGGCCCGGACGAGGGGCACGAGGTCCTCGCGGGCGACGCCCGCCGTCGCGGCGATGCGCTCGGCAGCCGCCTCGATCGTCACCAGGAAATTCGACGCGATCGACGCGGCGGCGTGATACGCGGCTCGGTCGTCGGGGGCGATCTCGATCGGCCGCATCTCGAGCCGCTGGGCGAGCGCCCGGGCGATCTCCAGCGCCCGCGGAGTGCTCCCGGCCACAGCCGCGCCCGCGCCGGCGAACATGCCGCCGCCGGACTCGGTCGTGACCGTCATCAACGGGTGCAGCGAAAAGGCGACGCGACCGCCGAAGACGTCCAGCCCGGTGGCTCCGGAGCAGTGGCCGACCGGGATGTCCGCCGGGACCAGCTCGGCGGCGGCGGCGATCTGCGCATCGGGCACGCACAGCACAACGGCGTCGATGCCCGTCGGCGCGGCCCCATGCCCAAGCGGCCCGATCACCCCGGCCCCGGAGCGCCGGAGTGCGGTGGCAAGCGCGCCGCCCAGCCGTCCACCGCCAACGATCGCGACCCGCAGGGCGAGCGCGCGCGCAGAGGAGGGCTGTCGGTGCCGTTCCAGTTCCCACATGAGAGATACCGGTCGGAGAAGAGAGATCGTGAAGTCCTGGGAGGAGGTCCGCTCCGAATCCGGTGACGGCCCCCGCAGCGGAGGATACCCCGTCTGGGCGGCGGGTTAGCATCCGTTCTGTGACAAGCGCCACGGAGCGCCGGGAACGCCTCAAGGTCGTCTATGAGCAGGCAAGCCGGTGTACCCGCTGCCCGTTGCACCAGACCCGGACGACTGTGGTGTTCGGCTCCGGAAATGCGAACGCTGATTTGATGTTCATCGGTGAGGCGCCGGGGGCCAACGAGGATAAGCAGGGGCTCCCGTTCGTGGGCCAGGCCGGCAGGCTCCTGGAGAAGCTGCTCGGCGAGATCGGGCTGGACCGCGGCCAGGTGTTCGTCTGCAACACCGTCAAATGCCGCCCCCCCGGCAACCGCGATCCCCATCCGCACGAGATCGAGTCGTGCAACGAGTATCTGCGCCACCAGGTGGAGCTGATCGAGCCGAGCGTGATCTGCACGCTCGGTAACTTCGCCACCAAGCTCCTCCGCGAGGACACCACCGGGATCTCGCGGCTCCACGGCCAGGCGGAGATCCGGACCGTCGGCGGTCGCGCGATCCGGCTGTACCCGCTCTACCACCCGGCCGCCGCCCTGTACACGCCGTCGACGCTGGAGATCCTGCGCTCGGACTTCCACCGCATCCCGGAGCTGCTCGCCCAGGGGGCGCCGGAGCAACCCGGCGAACCCGAGCCCGAACCAGAGCTCGTGCCGGAGCCGGAGCGCAGGGCCGGAGCCGGAGCGCGTTCCGTCGTCGGTGGCGGTCGCCCCGGCAGCCCAGCTCGGCCTGTTCTGAGGCCCGCGCCGGCGTTCAGACCGGCTCAGGAACCCGCTCTGACCCGCGGGCGCGCGGCTCCGGGTCGCCCGTGGGCGGCGGTGTGGCCCGGTCGGGGCGCAGCGCCATCGTGAACGCCGCCGCGGCGCCGACCAACTGAATTCCGAGGACGACAGCGGCAAATCCGGTCGGCTTGTGCGAGGCGTTGAGCAGCAGGATGGGCTCGGCGATCGCGACCAGGGCGAGCGCCCACAAAAACCAGGTTCGCCGGACCGCGAGCATGTACTGGATCGCCAGATACGTGCACGCGAGTGCGGTAAACGCCAGTCCGAGAACGATCAGCGAGTTCGAGGCGCCGAGTCGCTTGGGACCGAACGCGGCCTCGAGGAGCGGGCGCGCCGCGAACCCGAAGATGAGCAGGACGGGGATCGCGCAGACCGCGATGATCCCGATGGAGCGGGCGAGGATGGGTCGCGGGTCCTTCCCCTCGGCGCGCAGGCGCGACACCTCGGGGACGAGATAGAAGCCGGCGCCCATCGCCACCCAGATGAGGACCTTGGCCGCCACCGCGGTCGCGCCGTAGGAGCTGGCGACGCCCGTGGTGAAGCGGTGCTTGGCGGCGATGATGTCGATGTTCTGCAGGACCGCGATGATGATCAGGCCGGCGATCGGCGCCCACGCGCGCTTGACGTGCTCCCACAGGCTGATCCCGGCCGGCGGCGCCTCGGTCACCGCGCCGAGGGGCCCGGCCTCGACCGCGGCGACGTGGCGGCGCAGGCGGTGGGCGCAGAAGAGCCCCATCGCGATGAACGACAGCGGGGTTCCCAGGTAGGCGCCGGTGACGCCGAGCCCGGCGGCGGCCAGCGTCGCTCCCATGATCAACCGGGCGCCCTGCTCGCCGATCAGGCTGAGGCCGACGCCCTTGTAGTCGCCGAGCCCCTGGAGCACGCCGCGGAGCACCGACAGCTCCAGCCACAGGCCGGCGGCCGGAAGCCCGAGCGCGGCCGCCCACTGATCGTGCTTGACGCCGACGGCCTGGGCGATCGGATCGCGCAGGAGCACCGAGACGACGGTGATCGCCAGCGTGAACAGGAGCAGACCCCGGGTCCAGCGCTTGACCGTCGCCATCAGCGCGGCGCCGACCCCGAGATGTCCGAGCACTCCCTCGCGGGCGGTCGCCACCTGCATCGCCTGGCCGACCACCGAGAGGATCAGGAAATAGCTGACCAGCGCCGCCAGCGAGCCGTAGTCGTCGAGCAGCCGCGCGAACACGACGGTCGAGGCCAGCGCGATCACGTTGTTGGCGATCATCGCCCCCGCGAGCCCGACCGCCTTGATCGTCTCGGAGCCACGCACTTGCGCGAGCGAGGTCGGGATCTCGGCGCGACCCCGAGAGAGCCGCTTGATGAGCAGGGCGATGCGCCCCGGGGCCACGTCGGACGGGGGATCGGTCATGACGCCCCTGACGGTAGCTGAAACCAGCCGGCACCTCGGTCTACAGTGTCCGCCGTGCAGGGCTCGTTTCAGTCCGCGGACGCGGCCGAGACCGAGGCGCTCGGCGGGCGGCTGGCATCCGAGCTGGCCCCCGGGGACGTCGTTCTCATCGAGGGCGAGCTCGGCTCGGGCAAGACCACTCTCGTGCGCGGCGCGTGCCGTGTGCTCGGCGTGGCCGGCCCGGTGACCAGTCCGACGTTCACCATCGGCCAGCGCTACCGGGGGACCCGGATTCCGATCGTCGCGCACGTCGACCTGTACCGGCTCGGGTCGCTCGCCGACGAGGACCCCGATCTGCTCGCCGACTATCTGGGCCCGGACACGATCGCGTTCGTGGAATGGCCTCGTGCGGCCGCCGGCGAGCTGGCTGTGCTGGCCCACGTGGCCGCTCGCGTGCACCTGGAGCATGCCGGCGGCGATCGGCGACGCGTAACGGTCCGATGAGGATCCTCGGCTTCGATACGGCGACCGCGGCGACGACGGTGGCCGTCCTCGACACCGACGCCGGCACCGCGCTCGAGCGACGCGACGACCCGCCCCCGGGGCAACGGCCGCGGCACACCACCCGGCTGATGGGGCTTGTGGTGGCGGTGATGGACGCCGCCGGCGTCGACTGGGAGGACATCGACCGGATCGCCGTCGGTGTCGGCCCTGGGACGTTCACCGGACTGCGCATCGGGGTCGCCACCGCTCGCGCACTCGCCCGCGCCCGGCGGATCCCGCTCGTCGGAGTGTCGACCCTGCACACGCTGGCGCGCGGTGCGGTCCCCGCCGTGGGTCCCGATGAGGACGCCGTGATCGCGGTGATCGACGCGCGGAGGGGAGAGGTGTTCGCCGCCGGCTGGCCGGCGACCGACGTGCGCAACGCCGCAGCGCGGCCGCTGCTGGGGCCACTGGCCGTCGAACCCGCGGCGCTCGCCGACGCGATGCTCGAGCTGGGTCGCAGCTGGCTGGCGGCCGGGGACGGGGCGGTAGGATTCAGGACGGCCCTCGAGCGCTCGGGAGCCAGGATTCCCCCGGAAGACTCAGGGTCTCACCGCGTCAGTGCCGTCGAGCTGTGCCGGCTCGCCGCGGGCCGCAGGCCGCAGGCCGCCGAGGGTGTCTCGCCCGAGTACCTGCGTCTCCCCGACGCCGAGATCTCGCTCCGCGCCACTCGGCAGCAATGACATCAGACAGCTTCACGATTCGGCCCCTCGGCTACTCCGACCTTCCGCAGGTGATCGCGATCGAACGGCGCGCCTTCACGTCCCCCTGGTCGCTGGCCATGTTCGTCCTGGAGCTGTCCAAGCCGTCGGGGCTGTGCCTCGGCTCCGTCGACGATGCCGACCGGCTCGTCGGCTACCTGATCTGCGCCCGCTACGACACCGTCTGGCACCTGATGAACGTCGCCGTCGATCCCGCCCGCCGCCGGCGGGGGATCGGGCAGGCGCTGCTCGAGCAGATGATCGAGCGCGCCGGAGCCGACCGGGAGTTCACGCTCGAGGTTCGCACCTCCAACTCGCCGGCGATCGCCCTGTACGAGCGATTCGGCTTTCGGTCTGCGGGCACCCGCCCCCGCTACTACCGTGACAACGGTGAGGATGCCGTGATCATGTGGCGCACGCTTCAGACGACCTCGGCGTCCGGCGCCGCCGGGTGATCCTCGGGCTGGAAACGAGCTGCGACGACACGTGCGCGGCGGTCGTCACCGGCGACGGACGGATCCTCGCCAACGTCATCTCGTCCCAGGGCATCCACGGTCGCTACGGCGGCGTCGTCCCGGAGATCGCGTCGCGCCATCACCTGGAGCTCGTCGGCGCTGCGATGCAGGACGCGCTGGGCCAGGCCGGCGCCGACCTGAGCGACCTCGACCTCGTGGCGGTGACCCAGGGTCCGGGGCTCGTCGCCGCCCTCCTCGTCGGGGTGGCCACGGCGAAGGCGACCGCCGCCGCGTATCGGCTCCCGCTGGCCGCGGTCGATCATCTGCACGGGCACATCGCCGCCGGATTCCTGGAGCCGTCGGTGCTCGAGCCGCCGTTCCTCGGCCTGATCGCGAGCGGCGGGCACACCTTCCTGGCCCGGGTGACCGACCGCGGTCCGGGGTACGAGGTCCTGGGGCAGACCCTCGACGACGCCGCCGGGGAGGCGTTTGACAAGGGCGCGCGGCTGCTCGGCCTCGGCTATCCGGGAGGGGCCGCCCTCGAGCGGCTGGCCCGCGACGGGGACCCCCACGCGTTCGCGTTTCCGATCGCCTCACGCGTCCCGGGACTCGACTTCTCGTTCGCCGGCCTCAAGACCGCGCTGCTCTACCGCGTGCGCGAACTCGGCGCGCCGGAGGCCGAGCGCCTCGCACCCGATCTGGCGGCCTCCTATCAGCACGCGATCATCGAATCGCTCGCGCTTCGTGCGGAGCGCGGGCTGATGCAGACGGGGCTTGCGCGCCTGGCGCTCGGCGGCGGGGTCGCGGCCAACCGCGGGCTGCGCGAACGGCTGGCCCGGCTCGGCGTCGCACTCGACGTCCCCGAGGCGAAGCTGTGCACCGACAATGCCGCGATGATCGCCAGTGCGGCTCGGTACGTGCACGCGCTGCCGTTCCCCGACTACCTGGAGCTCGACGTCTATGCCAGTGGCGAGCGCCTCGCCGCATGAGCCGCGAGGTCGTCCTCTACGGTCGAGGGGGGTGTTGTCTGTGCGACGACGCGCGCGCCATCCTCGAGCGGGTCCGGGCCGACCGGCCGTTCATCTTCACCGAGCGTGACATCGACCGGGATGAGCGGCTGCTGCGTATCTATCTGGAGCGGATTCCGGTGATTACGATCGACGGTGTGGAGGCATTCGAGTTGTTGGTGGACGAACCAGAGCTGAGACGACGTCTTGGCTAGAGTGGGCAGCCGATGAGCTACACCGTCGGCCGGGGTACGGATTCGCCGGGATCGAGCCTCGAGAAGCCGGTCGAGAAGCTGTCGCTCGGCGTTGCGGCCCGCCTCTCGCGGTACCTGCAGGTCCTCACGCAGGCGCGGAAGATCGGCAAGGAGACGATCTCCTCCCAGGAGCTCGCCGACTACACGCACGTCAACTCCACCCAGATCCGCCGCGATCTGTCGGGGTTCGGGAAGTTCGGCAAGCGCGGGGTCGGCTACAACGTCGAGTCGCTCGTCAGCCAGATCCGCAAGATCCTGCGAACCGCCGGACAGCACAACATCGCGCTCTTCGGAGCCGGACATCTCGGCACCGCGATCGCGACCTCCGACATCTTCGCGGACCACGGCTTCCGGGTGGTGGCGATCTTCGACGTCGACCGCGAGCGCGTCGGGACGACGATCGGCTCGCTGACGGTGCGCCACAACTCCGAGCTGACGCACGTCGTCGAGGACCAGGACATCGTCGTGGCCGTGCTCGCGGTGCCGTCGCCGGCGGCGCAGACGCTGGCCAACGAGCTGGTCGACGCGGGCGTGAAAATCATCTTCAACTACTCGGACGCGCTTCTGCAGGTCCCGCCCGAGGTGACCGTCCATACCTCCAGCCCGGCCGTCGATCTGCTCTACGCGCTGTACTTCTATCTGACGTAGTCCCTTCCCCGTCGTGGAGCTCGATCTCGACACCGCCCGCGCGACCTTCGACGCGTCGACGGATTTCACCGTCGGCCTGGAGGAGGAGTTCGCGTTATTGGCACCGACCGGCCTCGGGCTCGTCGGTCGCTTCGAGCAGCTCCGCGACGCGGCGGCGGAGGATCCGCGGCTGACGGCGGCGATCGCCGGCGAGCTGATCTCGTCCGAGATCGAGATTCGCTCGGGACGCGGCGAGGACCTCGCGGCGGCCAGGACCGCCCAGCACGACCTCCGGCGCCGGCTGTTCGCGCTGGCAGCCGCCCAGGAGGTCGAGCTCGGCGCCACCGGAGCCCATCCGTGGTCGGACTATCGCCAGCAGCACATCATCCAGACCGAGCACTACCGCCGCGTCGAGGAGGGCCTGAAGTACGTGGCCTGGCGCAACAACACCTTCTCCATCCACGTGCACGTTGGCGTGCGTGGGGCCGAGCGGGCGGTGGCGGTGTGCGACCGACTGCGCCCGGTGCTGCCCGCGCTGCTCGCCATCTCGGCCAACTCGCCGTTCCTCGACGGCTCGGACTCCGGGCTCGCCAGCGTTCGGACACAGACGTTCACCAAGAGCTTTCCGCGCTGCGGTGTGCCGGATTCGTTTCGCACCTGGGACGCGTTTGCCGACTACATCGACCTGCTCGTGCAGACGCGATCGATCGTCGAGTACACGCAGGTGTGGTGGTCGATCCGGCCCCATCTCGCGTTCGGCACGGTCGAGGTCCGGATCTGCGACGCGCAGGCGACAGCGGCGGAAGCGGATGGCCTGGCGGCGCTGATCGTCGCCTGTGTCGCCCAGGCGGCGCGTGACGTGGACGAGCAGGTCCCGTTCGTCGAGTTGCCTCACCGCTTCATCGAAGAGAACATGTGGCGCGCCCTGCGCTACGGGCTGGACGGGGACCTCCTCGACCTCGAGCGGCGCGAGGCCTATCCGGCCGCCGCCGCGCTGGACCGGCTGCTCGACTGGACCGCGCCGTGCCGGTCCGAGCTCGGGCTGGAGGTCAGCCTGCCGGCGCTCAACGGCGCCCAGCGCCAGCGCCGGATGCTCCAGTCCGGGATGAGCCTGGCCGAGGTCTACGCCGCGGTCCAGTCAGAGACGCGGGACACCTACTCCGGGGTACTTCAGACGCATCGGAGATGACGCGGCGGACCGACAGCGAGCGAAAGGGGAACCGATGAGCACGAGCGATCAACCGTCCGAGGAAGAGCTGCGGGCTGCGTACGAGTCCGAGATCAAGCGGATCCGCGTCGAGCAGATCCTGCTCGAGCAGGTCGTCACGCTCATCAATCTGGGGATGCGGCGCACCGGGCTGTCGCCGGGCACCGAGGACGAGCGCGACGTGGCCCAGGTCCGACTCGCGATCGATTCGGTCCGGGCGCTGCTGCCGTTGATCGAACAGACCTCACCGCCGCAGGCGGGACCGATCCGCGACGCCCTGTCTCAGCTGCAGCTCGCGTTCGTGCGCCTGGGCGGTGCGGCCGAGCCGGGTGCGGGAGCGGCGGGCGCCCCCGGAGGGCAACCGGGCTCCGGCGGCGAGGCCGGCTCCGGCGGTGCCTCGGGCGGCGGCGGTGCTCCGGGCGGGGGCGGTGCCCCGGGGGGTGGCGGTGCCCCGGGGGGTGGCGGTGCCCCGGGGGGTGGCGGTGCCCCGGGCGCTGGTCCTCCGCCTGCGCAGCCCGACGCGACCGGGGCCCGCGCAACGCAGCGGACGCCTCTGGGTGCCTGGCCAGTAGGCCGCGCATGGCGAGGGGGCGCCTCCAGCCGCCAGGGTGCGGCGTTCCTACGCGCGACGTCCGACATCGGGGCACGGTAGACTCGCGCCGGGCTTAATCGCCAGGGTCTCCGCACTGCACCTGTGCGGCGGGCCCTTTTTCCGTTGTGATCGCGCCGTCCCTGCGCTTCAAACTCAGAGCTTCCCCGGAGGACCTTCTTGTCTAGCTTTCTGACGCACCACGGCGTCCTGGTCGCGCTCGTCTGCGCGGGCTGCGCCATCGCCTACGGCGCGCTCACGTCTCGCGCCCTGCTCGCGCTGTCACCCGGCAACGAACGCATGCGGACGATCTCCGCGGCGGTTCAGGAGGGCGCCTCCGCCTACCTGAACCGGCAGTACACGACGATCGCAGCGGTCGGCGTCGTCGTCTTCATCGTGCTCATCCCGCTCCAGAACATCCGGGTGGCGATCGGCTTCCTCATCGGCGCCGGGCTCTCGGCCGCCGCCGGCTATGTCGGCATGAACGTCTCCGTGCGCGCCAACGCCCGGGTCGCCGAGGCCGCCCGCGGGGGCATCGCCAAGGCGCTCGACGTCGCGTTTCGCGGCGGGGCGGTCACCGGCATGCTCGTCGTCGGCCTCGCCCTCGTCGGCGTCGCCGCCTATTACGGGATCCTCACCTGGGTCGTCGGCGAATCGCCTCGGGAAGCGGTCAACGCCCTGATCGGACTCGGGTTCGGCGGCTCGCTGATCTCGGTGTTCGCCCGCCTCGGTGGGGGCATCTTCACCAAGGGCGCCGACGTCGGCGCCGACCTGGTGGGCAAGATCGAGGCCGGGATTCCGGAGGACGACCCGCGCAACCCGGCGGTCATCGCCGACAACGTGGGCGACAACGTTGGCGACTGCGCGGGGATGGCCGCCGAC
This sequence comes from uncultured Solirubrobacteraceae bacterium, assembly GCA_963731395.1. Classification (GTDB taxonomy): domain Bacteria; phylum Actinomycetota; class Thermoleophilia; order Solirubrobacterales; family Solirubrobacteraceae; genus Palsa-465. The sequence continues at coordinate 55,601 of CAVSVH010000009.1, read as the reverse complement.
CTGTTCGAGACCTACGCCGTGACCGCCGTCGCGGTGATGCTCCTCGGTGTGCTCACCTTCCGTCAGCAGTCCGCGGTCGCGATCTATCCCCTGCTGTTGGGCGGGGTGTCGATCATCGCCTCGATCATCGGCACGTTCGCGGTCAGGTCGCGGTCGGGCAACGTCGAGCGCGCCCTCTACCAGGGACTGATCCTCTCCGGTGGCCTGGCCGCGCTGATCTTCATCCCGGTCACCTACTGGCTCATGCACGGGCTGACCACCATCGCCGGCGCGGCGGCCCCGAAGTGGTGGCACTTCTACCTGTGCGCGCTCATCGGCCTGGTCGTGACCGCCTGCCTGTTCGTGATCACCGACTACTACACGTCGACGCGGTTCGCGCCGGTGAAGTCGACCGCCCGCGCCTCCCAGACCGGCCACGCCACGAACATCATCCAGGGCCTCGCCCAGGGCTACCAGGCGACCGCGCTGCCGGCGATCGTGATCGCGCTGGGCATCTTCGGGGCGTGGAAGCTCGGTCACGGGATCTATGGCATCGGCGTCGCGGTGATGGCCCAGCTGTCGCTGACCGGCCTGATCGTTGCGCTCGACGCGTTCGGCCCGATCACCGACAACGCCGGCGGGATCGCCGAGATGGCGGACCTCCCCGAGGAGGTCCGCGACATCACCGACCCGCTCGACGCGGTGGGCAACACGACCAAGGCCGTGACCAAGGGCTACGCGATCGGATCGGCGGCACTCGCGGCGCTCGTGCTGTTCAACGCGTTCGAGCGCGAGCTCGCCGACCACGGCAAGATCGTCAACTTCACGATCGGCAATCCGCCGGTGCTCATCGGGTTGCTCGTCGGCGGGCTGATGGTGTACCTGTTCGCGGCGCTGTCGATGGAGGCGGTCGGCCGGGCGGGCGGCGCCGTCGTCGAGGAGGTCCGCCGCCAGTTCCGGGAGAAGCCCGGAATCATGGAGGGCACCGATCAGCCGGAGTACGGCACGTGCGTCGACATCGTGACGAAGTCCGCGCAACGCGAGATGATCATCCCGGCGCTGATCCCGATCGTGATCCCGGTGATCGTCGGGATCATCTCGGTCGAGGCGCTCGGCGGCCTGCTCATCGGCGTGATCGTCGTCGGCGTGTTCATGGCGATCTCGATGACCGCCGGCGGCGGGGCGTGGGACAACGCGAAGAAGCTGATCGAGGACGGAGCGTTCGGCGGCAAGGGGTCTGAGGCGCACGCGGCGGCGGTCACCGGCGACACCGTCGGCGACCCGTACAAGGACACCGCGGGGCCCGCGATCAACCCGATGATCAAGGTCGCCAACATCGTGGCGCTGCTGATCATCCCGCTGATCACCTGACCTCTGACGCCATCGCACCCGCGGCGCCTCCATCCTGTCTAGAGTCCCGGGCATGTTCATCCTGATCGTCGGCGCCGGCCGGGTTGGGTCGGCGGTCGCCAAGCGCTCGTTGGACGCCGGATACGAGGTGTCCGTGCTCGACAGCGACCCCCTGTCCCACGAGCGCCTCGACAAGGATCAGTCGATCAGCTGGGAGGACGCCGGCGGACGCTTCACCGTGGGGGCGGCGCTCGAAGTGGACGGGCTGATCGAGGCCGGGATCGAGGAGGCCGACGTGTTCATGGCCGCGACCCGGGGTGACAACACGAATCTCGTGATCGCCCAGCTCGCGCAACGGCGCTTCAGCGTCCCTCGCGTCGTCGTGCGCGTCGCCGATCCGGCGCGAGCCGCCTGGTACGGGGAGCAGGGTCTGCTTACCATCTGCCCTACGCAGGTAGCCATCGATCAAGCGGCGCAGGTCGTTCTACGGGCCTGAAGGGAGCAGTGGCCAGATGTACGTCATCATCGCGGGAGCGGGCAAGGTCGGATGGAACCTTTCCCGAGAGCTGATCGCCAAGGATCGGGAGGTCACGCTGATCGAGTCCGACCACCGGCGGTTCCGGGTGGTCGAAGAGGAGCTCGAGCACGCGGTGCAGTACGGCGACGCCACCGAGCTGTGGGTCCTCGAGCGGGCGGGGATCCAGCGCGCCGATCTCGTCATCGCGGTCACCGGGGACGACGAGGACAACATCCTGATCTGTCAGGTGGCGAAGGAGAAGTACGGCGTCGAGCGGATCGTGGCGCGCGTCAACAACCCGCGCAATCTCGACCACTTCAAGACGCTCGGGGTTCAGCCGGCGGTGTCGGCCACCGATCTGATCCTCCGGCTGATCGAGCACGAGGTCCCGGAGTACGGCCTGATCCAGTTGCTCGCCCTCGAGGAGGAGCACCTGGAGATCATCGAGCTCGAGGTGGGCGAGGGGTCTCCGGCGGCCGGGCGGCCCGTTGCGGAGGTGGTCCTCCCCGAGGGATCGCTGATCATCTCGGTGCTGCGCGACGGCACCGGCTTCGTGCCAAAGGCGGACTCGGTCATCCGCGCCGGCGACCAGGTCCTCCTCATCCTCGACCCCGGGCTCGAGGGCGAGATCACGCCGCGGTTCGCCACCACCGGGTCCGAGCTCTCGGCCAACGCGTAGTGGTCGGAGCGGGCCACGTAGGCGGCTGTGACATGGCCGCCCTCGGAGTGCGCTGAAGATGACCGACCGCGCCGTCGACTACCTGCTCGTCGGCGGCGGGCTGGCCGCCGCCAACTGCGCCCGCTGGCTGCGCCGGTCAGGCGCCGACGGGTCGATCCTGCTCGTCGGCCGAGAGCCCGACCTGCCCTACGACCGGCCCCCGCTGTCCAAGGGCTACCTGCGGGGCGAGGAGTCGCGCGACGAGGCCCTGTTCCAGGGTGGCGCTGACTTCTACGACGCCGAGCAGATCGAGGTGCTGACCCGCACCTCGGTGATGAAGCTCGATCTCCCGGGCCGGACGGTGACGCTCTCGGACAAGCGGGAGATCGGGTTCGGCCAGGCGCTGATCGCGACCGGCGCGAATGTGCGGCGGCTGAACGTCCCCGGCGCCGAACTCGAGGGGATCCACTACCTGCGGACCTTCGGTAACAGCGACGCGATCCGCGAGGATGCCGCCGGCAAGCAGATCGTCCTCATCGGCGGCTCCTACGTCGCCTCCGAGGTGGCGGCGTCGCTCACCGAGCTCGGGAGCCGGTGCACGATGGTGATGATGGAGCCGCACGCGCTCAGCCGCAGTTTCGGTCCTCAGGCGGCCCGCTACTTCCACGCTGTCCTCGGTGACCACGGGATCGAGTTGTACGGCGAGGACGAGCTCGAGCGCTTCGAGGGCGCCGGCGGACGTGTCACGACCGTGGTCACCAAGGCCGGGCGCGAGCTGCCCGCCGACGCGGTGGTCATCGGGGCGGGCGTGGCTCCCGATGTGATGCTCGCCCGCCGCGCCGGCCTGGAGCTCGGCGAGACCGGTGGGGTTCGCGTCAACTCGCGATTGCACTCGTCGGCCCCGGGCGTCTATGCCGCCGGCGACATGGCCGAGTACGAGAGCGTCATCCACGGCGGGCGGCCGATCCGGGTCGAGCACTGGGATGTGGCGTTCACCCACGGCAAGACGGTCGCCCTGAACATGCTCGGACGGGACGTCGCCCACGATGTGGTGCCCTACTTCTTCGCCGACATCTCCGATTGGGCGGCGATCGAGTACGTGGGGCCGGCCGCCGAGTGGGACCGCGAAGTCATCCGCGGCTCGCCCGACGACGACGCGTTCACCGTCTTCTACCTCCAGGGGGGGCGTCTCGAGGGCGCGCTGACCGTCGGCCGCCCCGGCGACCTGCAGCACGCCCGCCGGCTGATCGCCGACGACACGGAGATCGGGGACCGCGCCGAGGCGCTCGGCGACATGTCGACCGATCTCGAGACGATCTAGCTTCAGCGCGGGCCGGCGATCTCGGCGATCTCGGCAATCCGCGAGTTCATGTCGGTCCCGGCACGCGTAGTTCCGCACACGCCGGGCACCCTAACGAGGTGTGCGCGGTTGCTGGCGCCATCCTGACTCCCCACGCCCCACCGCTCGTCGGGAGCCTTCGTGTGTGCGCATTTCACCGTGCCCATGGCGCAGCGAACGTCATGACGCTCCCGCGTGGTGCTGCCATATATCACCAACAGTGGCCCTACCGCCCCGAACCGCGCTTCGCGCTTTATAATCGGCGATTGCCGGTCCAACCCATGGGGAATGGTGTAATCGGCAACACGCGACACTCTGGATGTCGAATTTGGGGTTCGAGTCCCTGTTCCCCAGCTTTAGGAGTGACCGGGTCCACGATCGTCATCGTTCGCACCGGTCAGCCTCGCCGGGCGCCGCATCGCGGTGTGCGTGGCGGGCGGCCCGGTTGCGCCGCGCCGTGTCTCGCCACCCGATCGCCTGCGCTCCGAGGGCAATCGCCCGCTCGCGGCCCGCGCGCGTCAGGTCGTAGTGGTCGTGCCACGGGCGTCCCGGCTTGGATTGAAACCGTGACCGCTCGCGGCCGAGGCGGCTCGCCATCTCGTGCAGCTCCTCCAGCGTCTCGGCCTGTAGGTGGCCGCCGCCGCTCCAGCGGCCCCAGTCGCCAGACACGAAGGCGTCGTCGACGAACACGGTCACCTCGACGCGGCCCCTAATCCCCGCGCCCCTCCTGGATCGCGCGCCACACGTTCTCGCCATTGACCGGCATCTGCAGGTGGCGCACGCCGTAGGGCGCGAGCGCGTCGATGACCGCGTTGTGGACCGCGGGGGTGGCGCCGATCGTCCCCGACTCGCCGATCCCCTTGGCGCCGAGCGGATTGACCGGGGTCGGCGTCTCCATCTCACCCAACTGAAAGAACGGAAGCTCGGTCGCGGCGGGGAAGCAGTAGGTCACGAGGTTGGCGTGCTGCGGGTTGCCACTCTCGTCGTAGCGGAACTCCTCGTACAGGGCCTGCGCGATCCCGGCGGCCAGGCCGCCGTGGACCTGGCCGGCGGCGATCAACGGATTGATGATCGTACCCGCGTCGTCGACGGCGACCATGCTCACCAGCGACACCGCGCCGGTCTCGGTATCGACCTCGACGACGGCGACGTGCGCTCCGAACGGGAACGTCGGCTGCGCGGGCTTGAAGTCGGTCTCCGCGCTGAGCTCGGCGAGCCGGCCGGCGCCCTCGAGCGCTGTCGCCAGATCACCCCAGCTCAGCGCCGGCTCGGGGGCGCCGGTGACATGGAAGCGTCCCGCGTCGAGGACCATGTCGTGCGCACCGGCCTCCAGCTGGTCAGCCGCGAGCTGTCTGGCCTTGTCGACGAGGATCTCCGACGCCTGGCCGGCGGCAACCCCGCCGATCTGAGTCGATTTGGACCCGTACGTGCCGGTTCCGCGCGCCACCTGGTCGGTGTCGCCCTTGACGACCGTGATCCTGTCCACCGGGATGCCGGTCCGGTCGGCGACGATCTGCGCGAACGTCGTCTCGTGTCCCTGTCCCTGGGAGAACGAGCCGGTCTTCACGATCGCCTCGCCCGCCGGGGTGATCTCGATCGCCCCGAACTCGGCCTCGGGGATCCCGTTGGTGATCTCGACGTAGACGCTCATTCCGATCCCGAGCTGCCGGACCGCCCCGTCGCGCCGTCGCTGCTCCTGGTCTCGGCGCAGCTGCGCGTAGTCGGCGGCCTCGAGGACGAGGTCGAGCGCGCGCGCGTAGTTGCCGATGTCATACCGGGCACCGGCGGCGGTCGTGTAGGGCCACTCGGCATCCGCGGGGATGAGATTGCGCCGCCGCACGTCGGCGGGATCCATCCCGATCTCGGCGGCGAACATGTCCATCGCCCGCTCCACCATCTGCGTCGCCTCGGGCCGGCCGGCACCGCGCACCGGGCCGATCCATGTTGTGTTGGTCACCGCCGCGGTGACGTCGGTCTCGATCTTCGGGATCGTGTAGACGCCGCTGCACATCATCGACGTCAGGTTGGCGAGGGAGGCGCCGATGTTCGGGTACGCGCCGGCGTCCTGGAGGATCTTCAGACGCAGCGCGTGGACGTCGCCCGTGCGGCTGCCGCCAAGCTCGAAGTCGATCCACTGCGCCCGGCCGTGGTGCATCGCCACCATGTGCTCGCTGCGGGTTTCGGTCCAGTGCACGGGACGGCCCGTCGCCCGAGCGAGCGCTCCCACCAGGACGTCCTCCACGTCCAGGCCCTTGCCGCCGAAGCCACCGCCGACGTCGGGGGCGATCACCCGCACCTGCTCGGCCGCGAGCCCGAGCAGTTGCGACAGCATCATCTTGTCCTGGTGCGGGGTCTGGGTGCAGAGGTAGATCGTGAGCCGGCCGGCATCGTCGAACTCCGCGCGGGTCGACCGCGGCTCCACGGGACACGCCAGCAGGCGCGGGCTTTCGTTCGCGCCGGCGATGACGACCTCGCAGTCGTCGAAGATGTGCGGATCGGGATCCTTGGGCGGGACCCGCAGGCAGACGTTGCTGCCGACGTCGTCGTAGATCACGACCTCGTCGCGCGCCGCCGCGCGAACGTCGATGACGGCCGGCAGCGGATCGCAATCGACCGCCACCAGCTGCGCGGCATCCACCGACGCCTCGGGCGTTTCGGCGACGACGGCGGCGACGATGTCGCCGACGAAGCGGACACGGTCGCCGGCCAGCAGCGGCCGGGACATCCGCTCATCGATTCCTATGAACGGCGGCGCCGGATACACCGGCAGCTCCAGGTCGGCGGCGGTGAACACCTGGACCCCGGGCAGCGCGGCGGCGACCGCGGTGTCGAGCTCGCTGAGCCGGGCGTGCGCCCAGTCCGAGCGCACGAACGTGACGTGCAGCTCGCCACTGCCGCGGACGTCGTCAACGTATCGTCCCCGGCCGACCAGGAACCGGGGGTCCTCGCGGCGGCGAACCCTCTGTCCGACTACGTTGGCGATGATGATCTCACTGTGAGGCGGGGGGCGCCGGCGACCCATTCGTCCGCCGGACGGCGATCACCGATCACGGATCCTCGAAGCTCGGAGGCTCGCGCGACACCCGTGCCGCGACCGCGGCCAGCTGATTCGGTGACCCGATCAGGCCCCGCTGCAGCTCGGCCTCGAGGGCCAGCGTCTCCTCGGGCGCGCCCGTCCACGACGCGTCGTAGAGCCGCTTTGCCGCCTGGACCGCGTGCGGGGACCGGGTCGCGATCTCGGCGGCGAGGTCGCGAGCGGCGGGCAGCGGGTCCGGGGTCACCCGGGTCACGATCCCCAGTCGCAGCGCCTCGGCGCCGCTGAACACGCGGCCGGTGTAGGTCAACTCCTTGGCGACGTCGATCGACACGAGCCGGGGGAGGGTGCGGGTGATCGACATGTCGGGGATCAGGCCCCACTTGACTTCCATCACCGACAGGCGCGCATCGGGTGTGGCGATCCGGATATCGGCGCCGAGCGCGATCTGCAGTCCGCCGCCGAAGCACGAGCCGTGAACCGCCGCGATCACCGGAACCGGAAGCTCGAGCCAGGCGTGGGCGGCCCGCTGAAACCAGTTGGGGACCTCGCCCTGCACCCGGTCGGCGAGGCCACTCAGCCCGCCGCCGGCCGACATGATGCTGACCACATCGAGGCCCGAGCAGAAGCTCGGTCCGTCGCCGGAGAGGACGACGGCGCGGACCACCGGCTCGGCGGCGAGTGTCTCGGCCGCGGCGGTGATCTGCTCGAACATCGCCACGTCGAGCGCGTTGTGCTTGTCAGCCCGGGTCAGCGTGACCTCGGCGACGTGAGCCGTGATCCGCACGTGTATGCGCTCCTCGGTGGCCATCGCGAGGAAACCTACCCGTCCAGCGTCACCGGATCACCGACCCGGACGCTGCCACCCTCGACCACCTCGCCGTAGATCCCGAACGGCAGCGGCTCCGTCGCCGCCTCCTCGCCGCGGTAGGACCGCAGCACATCGAGCGTCGCGAGGTCGGTCTCGGCGGTGTCGGGATCACGGCTGGTGATCAGGCACCGCCCGACGTGACCACGCATCTTGAGCAGCGCGTCGCCGACGCGGACGCGCCGCTGGACCCAGGTGTCCTCCTCGTGGGCGGCGACGCCTTCGATCTCGATCAACATCCGAAACCGGCGGGGGTCCACCGACTCCCGGTCGGCGACCTGCGCAAACCGCGTCAGCGACGCCCGGCTGATGAGCGACGCCGCCCCCCGCCGACCGCGGTCGACGCCGGTCCTGGCGGCGACGAGCCGCAGCGGATGGCCGATGAACTCCGACACCGCCTCCGACCAGGGGCCGCGGAGCACCGGGACGGCGTCGGGTCGCCGGAAGAAGCTGGCGACCACGGTGTCGCCGTGCTCGACGACGCCCGTGGCACAGCCCCCGTCGGGGAAGGTCAACGACAGCGTGGCGCGCTCGGGGTCGTAGTCGCAGACGATGGCCTGAAGCCGCGCGTGCTGCTTGCCGTTGACCATCCGGCCACGGGCGTCGATGACGTAGAAGCAGCGATCGCCGCGCGCGCCGAACTCGTCGAGCTCGATCGCGTCGACCCGGCGCAGTCGCATCGCCTTGACGGGCGTGATCGCGAGCCCGATGACCGAGGCGTCCATCGCCGTGAGGTTACTTACGGACCCCTACGCCGCCTGGTGCGCCCAGTCGCGGTACAGCTCCCAGTACCGTCCCTCGGCGGCAAGCAGCTCCTCGTGGCCGCCCTGCTCGATGATCTCGCCGTGCTCCATGACCAGGATCAGCGCCGCGTGCTGGATCGTCGACAGACGGTGGGCGATCACGATCGCGGTGCGGCCGGCGACGAGCCGGCGCAGCCCCTGCTCGATCACCCCCTCGGTGTGGACGTCGACATTGGCGGTGGCCTCGTCGAGCACGAGGATGCGGGGATCGGCGGCGAGCGCACGAGCGAACGCCACCAGCTGTCGCTGTCCCGCGGACAGCTGGACCCCCCGCTCGCCGACGGGGGAGTCGTAGCCCTGCGGCAGCGCCATGATGAACTCATCGGCACCGACCGCACGGGCGGCGTCGCGCACCTGGGCGTCGGTGGCGTCCGGCCGTCCGAAGGCGATGTTCTCTCGGATCGTGCCGCTGAACAGGAAGCCCTCCTGGGGCACGATCCCCATCTGCGAGCGCAGCGACTCGGCGGTGACGGCGCGAAGGTCGTGTCCGTCGACCCGGACGCTGCCCGTCGTCGGGTCGTAGAAGCGTGCCACGAGCTTGGCGAACGTCGACTTGCCGGCCCCCGTCTCGCCGACGAGCGCGACCGTTTGTCCGGGCGCCACCACGAGGTTGACGTGGCGCAGAGCCCACGCGCCGTCATCGTCTGAGCCGTAGCGGAACGATACGTCGTCGAAGGTGAGCTCGCCGCGGATCGGCGGCAGCTCGCCGGCGTCGGGGGCGTCCACGATCTCGGGCTCCTCGTCGAGCAGGTTGAAGATCTTGTCCAGCGCCGCCATGCCCGACTGGTATGTCGTGTACAGCTGGGAGAGCTGCTGGATGGGATCGAAGAAGTTGTTCAGGGCGGCGATGAACGCGAACACGACCCCGGTGGAGGTGTGGCCGTTGATCGCCTCGACGCCGCCGATCACCAGGATCTCGACCGTGACGAGTGCCGAGAGCAGCTCGACCGCCGGGAAGTAGGCGGCGTTGAGCTTGATCGTTGTCATGTTGGCGGCCCGGTTCTCCTCGTTGAGCTTGTTGAAGTACTCGACGTGGCGGCGCTCCTGGCCGAACGCCCGGACGACCCGGACTCCGGACAGGGTCTCCCCGAGATAGCCGGTAATGGCCGCGATCCGCTCGCGGGTCAGCCGGTAGGCGCCGGCGGACGCGATCCGGAACGCGAGCGCGCCGAGGAACAGGAAGGGCAGCGCGATGAACGTCAACAGCGCCAGGTGCAGGTCCAGCACCATCAGGATGACGACGACGCCGACCAGCGTCAGGGTCGCCTGGATCAACGTCGCGAGCCCGTCCTCGACGAGCTGGTCCAGGGCCTCGATGTCATTCGTCATGCGACTGATGACGACGCCGGCGATGTTGCGCGAGTAGAAGCCGACCGACAGCGCCTGCAGGTGAGCGAACAGCTTGAGCCGCAGGTCCTGGAGCGCCCGCTGGCCGACCCAGCCGACCAGGTAGGTCTGGGCGTAGGTGGCGAACCCGTAGACGACCGCGGACAGCAGGAACACGCCGACGACGACGGATAGCACGCTCGGGTCGTGGCGCTCGATCCCCTGGTCGATGGCCACCTTCGCCAGCGGCGCGGGCGCGAGCGCAGCGGCGGTGGCGAGGATGAGCGAGACGAACATCGCGGCCACCCGCCACCGGTACGGGGCGAGGATCTCGACGAGGCCGCGCAGCTTGCGTCCGTTGCCGCCGGTCGCGTCCAGCCGCCGCCGCATCTCGGAACGCCGGGTCGAAACGCTCACAGGCCCGCCACCTCCAGGCGACCGGCCGTGAGCTCGTCGTCGTCTGCCAGGGTGGTCGGAGTGGCGATCGCTGGAGTGGGCGTACCTTTCTCCACTATCAGTCGGTACAGGTCGGACTCCTCCAGCAGCTGATCATGGGTGCCGTCGGCGGCGATCCGGCCGTGCGCGAGCACGACGATCCGGTCGGCGAGCGCGATCGTCGACAGGCGGTGGGCGATCACGAACGTCGTCCGTCCGGCGAGCACGTCGCCGAGGGCGCGCTTGATCTCAGATTCGGTGGAGGCGTCGACCGATGACGTCGCGTCATCGAGGATGAGAATCCGAGGGTCGGCGAGGATCGCGCGGGCGATCGCGATCCGCTGGCGCTGCCCGCCTGAGAGCGTCAGCCCGCGCTCGCCCACCCGGGTGTCGTACCCCTCGGGAAGGCGCGCGATGAAGCCGGCGGCCTGGGCGGCTTCCGCGGCTCGCTGCACCTCCTCGCGCGTCGCGTCGGCGCGGGCGTAGGCGATGTTCTCATGCACGGTGGCCGAGAACAGGAACGGATCGTCGTTGACGACGGCGATCGAGTGGCGCAGGCTGTCGAGGTCGACGGTGCGGACATCGGCGCCGTCGATCGACACCGAGCCCGTGCTGACGTCGTACAGCCGGGGCAGCAGCGAGACGAGCGCCGACTTGCCGGCCCCCATCGTGCCGACGAGCGCGACGACCTGCCCGGCGGGCACGTCGAGGTCGACATCGGTGAGGGCGGCCGTCGTCGTGCCCGCGAACGTCAGGCCGACGTTGCGCAGGGTCACCCGGCCCCCGCCGGCGGGAAGCGGCGGAGCGTCCGGGGGCGCCTGGATCGACGGCTCGCGATCGAGCACTTCGAAGATCCTCGCCCCGGAGGCGGTCGCGCGCTGGGCGGCGCCGAGCATGTAGCCGAGCGTCTGCATGGGGGAGATGAGCATCAGCAGGTAGGCGTAGAAGGCGGTGAACGCCCCGACCGAGAGCGAGCCGTCGATGACCTCACGGCCGCCGAACAGGAGGATCGCGGCCAGCCCGAGGTTCGGGAGAAAGCTGATCAACGGGTTGTAGAGCGCCTGGATGCGGGTCGTGAGCACCTGCTGGTCAAACACCCGCTCGACCGTGTGGCGGAACCGCTCCAACTGGCGTTCCTCCTGGGCGAATGCCTTGACGACGCGGACGCCGGAGACGTTCTCCTCGGTGTCGGCGGTCAGCTCGGCGATCCGCTGCTGGGCCTCCTGCATCGCCGGGCGCGACCGGTGGCCGTAGCGGTTGGCGATCAGCACGACGAACGGCACCGGCGCCAGCGAGATCACCGCCAGCCCGGGCTGGAGCGCGAACATCGCCACCGCCGCGAGCAGGATCGTCACCAGCGACTGGGCGATGAAGATCAGCCCGTAGCCGAGGAAGAAGCGGACCGACTGCAGGTCGACCGTCGCCCGCGACATGAGCTGGCCGGTCTGCTGGCGGTCGAAGAACGCCAGCTCGAGCCGCTGCAGCTGCCCATAGAGGGCATTGCGGAGGTCGAGCTCGACGCCGAGCGATACCCGGCCGGCGACCAGCCGGCGCAGTACGCTGAACCCGAGGCGCGCCAGTGCCGCGGCGAGGATGGCGGCAGCGAGCAGGATCAGCTTCTGCTTGTCGTGGGCGCGGACCGAGTTGATCGCCACCCCGGTCAGGTATGGGATCAGCACGGTCCCGGTCAGCGCTCCGAATGCCAGCACGAACGACCAGATCGCCCCTCGTCGATACGGGCGCAGGAAACCGATGAGTCGCCAGAAGACATTCATACTTCATAAAGTATAGTAGGGTGCCGCGCGGGTCGGCATTTGCAAGTCCCCGCCGGTTCCGGTTGGCTTCCGCGCGAGATGCGTAAGCGCGACGAGCCCCCGCCGACCATGGCCGACGATCCGGGTCCCGTCACCCGGCGGCGCTTCGTCGCCGGAGCGGCCGTCGGCACGGTGGGATTGACTCGGCCCGCGGCGGCCGCTGCCCGCTCCCCCGGCGGCGCCGACGGGCGCCGGGTCGACGTGGTCGTCGTCGGGGCGGGCCTCGGCGGCCTCACCGCCGCGCGCGAGCTCGTTGCCGCGGGTCACACGGTGGCGGTGATCGAGGCGCGCCGGCGGGTTGGCGGCCGCGTCTGGAACTACGACGTCGGGGGCGGTCACGTGTCCGAACGGGGGGCGGCCTTCATCGGGCCGACCCAGGACCATCTCGCCACGCTCGCCCGCCGGCTCGGAGTCGATACGTTCCCGGTCTACGACGCCGGCGACGACGTGTACGTCGCCGGGAGTGAGCGCTCCACCTACAGCGATCGCGGCCCGTTCGGGACGGCCCCGCCCGATCCGGCGATCGCCGCCGAGTTCGCCACCCTCGTGCTCGGCCTGGACCGGCGCTCGGCCGCCGTCCCCGTTGGCGCGCCGTGGAGGACCCCGGGCGCCGCCGCCCTCGACGGGCAGACGCTCCAGACCTACCTGACCGAGCATTCCGTCAGCCCGCGCGCTCAGCAGGTAGCCGCCGCCGCGCTGCGAGGACTGTTCGGCGCCGAGGCGCGCGAGATCTCGCTCCTGTTCACGCTGTTCTTCATCGCGGCCGCCGGCGATCCTCGGAGCCCCGGTTCGTTCCAGCGGCTGTTCGACACGCGCGGCGGGGCTCAGTCGCGACGGTTCGTCGGAGGGTCCCAGGTGCTGGCGCTCAAGCTCGCCGCCCAGCTCGGCGATCGCGTCGTGCTCGCGTCGCCGGCACGGGCGGTGCGACAGACCCCCGGAGGGGTCAGCGTCGTGTCGGACCGCCGCACGATCGCCGCCCGCCGCGCGATCGTCGCAATCCCGCCGGCGCTCGCCGGCCGGATCGACTACGAGCCGATCCTGCCGTTCGCGCGCGATCAGCTGACCCAGCGCTACGGCCAGGGCCTGTTGACGAAGGTGGCGGCGGTCTACGACCGCCCGTTCTGGCGCGACCAGGGGCTGACCGGCTCAGCCGTCGCGACCGGATTCCCGATCAGCGTCGCGTATGACGACTCGCCTCCGCGAGGCCGTCCCGGGGTGGTGATCGGCTTCGTCGGCGGCGACAACGCGCGGCGCTTCGGGACGCTCTCGAGGGCGGACCGGCGCTCGGCGGTCCTCAGGCAGCTCGCGGTCTTCTTCGGCCCCGGCGCCAAGCGCCCGCGCATGGTCTTCGAGACGAGCTGGGGCCAGGAGCAGTGGACCCGCGGCTGTCCGGTCGGCATTCCCGCCGTCGGCTCGTTCGTCAGCTATGGCCCCCGCCTGCGCGAGCCGGTCGGCCGGATTCACTGGGCGGGGACCGAGACGGCGACGTACTGGAATGGCTACATGGACGGGGCGGTCAGCTCCGGGCAGCGAGCGGCGGCCGAGGTCGCCAGGGCGCTTTGATCCGATGACGACTGTCCGTGAAGCGACGTTCGACCTGTTCCGCGCCCACGGCATGACGACGATCTTCGGGAATCCTGGCTCGACCGAGCTGCCGATGCTCGCCGACTTCCCGGCGGACTTCACCTACATCCTCGGGCTTCAGGAGCTGGTCGTCGTCGGAATGGCTGACGGCTACGCCCAGGCCACCGGCCGGCCGACCCACGTCAATCTCCACACGGCGCCGGGCGTCGGCAACGCGGTCGGGGGGATCCTCAACGCACAGGCGAACAAGTCGCCGCTGGTGATCACCGCCGGGCAGCAGGTCCGGCCGCAGATCGAGATGGAGGCGCTCCTCACCAATCGTGATGCGACGATCGGCCCGCAGCCCTACGTGAAATGGAGCCACGAGCCGCCGCGCGCCGAGGATGTCCCTGCGGCGATTGCCCGGGGGATCCACCTCGCCTCGCTGCCCCCGCGGGGACCGGTGTTCGTCTCGGTCCCGATGGACGACTGGCGTGCCGAGGTCGACGAGGATCGCGTCGCGGCCGCCATCGCGCGACGGGTGAGCGGCCGCGCCGCCCCCGACGCAGCGGCGCTGGCCGCGGTCGCCGAGCGCCTCGCCCGGGCGCGGACCCCGGTGCTCGTCGCCGGCCCGGACATCGACGCCGCCGGCGGCTGGGACGCCGCCGTCGCGCTCGCCGAGCAGCAGCGGCTGCCCGTCTGGGCGAGCCCGTCGACCGGCGGCTCCCGCATCGGCTTTCCCGAGCGTCACCCCAACTTCGCCGGGGTGCTGCCACCGGCGATCGCCGCGGTGTCCGAGACCCTGAAGGGCCACGACCTCGTGCTCGTCGTCGGCTCCTCGGTGTTCGCCTACTACCCGTACCTGCCGGGTCCGCTGCTCGCCCCCGGCAGCGAGCTGATCGCGATCACCAGCGATCCCGCCGAGGCGGCGCGGGCGCCGATGGGGGAGGCGATCGTCGGCGACGTCGCGCTCGCTCTGAAGCGGCTGGTCGAGCTGGCGCCGGCGATCGATCCCGCCGCCCCCGGCGGCCGCCCGGTGCCGGTCCCGCGTCCCGCCCCGGGCGAGCCGCCGGCGGCCGACCCGCCAGACCGGCTGAGCGGGTCGCAGGCGCTCGCCGCGCTCGCCGACGCGTGGCGCGACGACGCCATCCTCGTCGTCGAGACGCCGTCGTCGCTGATGGCGGTCCGCAACCGCCTGCGCATCTCGACCCCCGCCAGCTACTACTTCACCGCCAGCGGCGGTCTCGGCTTTGCGATCGCCGCCGCGGTCGGGGTTGCGCTCGCCGAGCCGGCGCGGCCGGTCGTCTGTGTGCTCGGCGAAGGCTCGGCCCAGTACGGCATCACCGCGTTGTGGAGCGCGGTTGCGTATCGCGCTCCCGTCACCTTCGTCGTCCTGCGCAACGACGAGTACATGATCCTCAAGTGGTTTGCGGCGCTCGAGCAGGTGTCGGGCGTGCCCGGGCTCGAGCTCCCCGGCCTCGACGTCGCCGCCGTCGCCCGCGGCTACGGGATGCCGGCCGAGGAGGTGACCGGTCGCGAGGAGCTGACCGAGCTGCTGCGCGCCGCGATTGCGGCCGACGACGGGCCGCGGCTGATCCAGGTCCCGATCGCGTCGGGCATGTGGGCGGAATAGGTGGTGCCGGGCCGATCAGGCCGTCGGCCGGACGCCGGGCGGCGGGACGCCGGGGCCGGCCTGTGCGACCGCTGTTGCCATCAGCAGATCGTGCGCACCACCCGCGGCTCCGTGTTCTCGCTGTGTCGCCGATCTCGCTCCGAACCCGACCGCTTCCCGCGCTATCCGCGGCTGCCGGTTCTGCGATGCGACGGCTTCGAGGCGGCTATTGAGGAGGAAGCGGATCCAGGACGATGAGGTCCGAGCCGTCCTGGGCCTGCTGCAGCTGCTCGGAGAAGAGGCCGCGGGCGGTGACCTGATCGACCAGCCCGGCCTCGGGCGCCCGGGCCATCTCGGCGACCGTGGGCGGCGTCGGCTCGGGGAGCGTGTCGAGCAGGGGACGGTGCAGGAGCGGCTGCAGCTCGGGTGCGACGAACAGCACGGCGATGTCGACCGGCTTGGTGCTCGACGCGGCGTCGGAGGTCGGCAGCGACTTGGAGAGCCGGCTTGTGCTCGTCTGACACCGTGTGGCCCGGCGGAAGGATCGCCACGACGTTCTGGGTCCCGTGGATGTACTTGAATGTGTACAGCGCCAGCTCCAGCGCCTCGCGGCGCAGCAGCAACAGCCGGTTGCCCGACGGCTGTCCGACGCCGATGGCGCAATTGCGGCCACCGATGCCGCACAGGTTGTAGGCGATCGTGTTCCCGCTCAGCAACGACACCGCGCTCGAGGTCGGGCTCGGCCGCACCGCCACCTGGAGACCGCTGGTCGACGTTCCCGTCGTCGTGCCGTTCGCGGCGGTGGATTGCGCGGCGGCCGCCGCCGATGCGCTCTCGAGGTTGACGACCGTCACCACCGCCAGTTGATTGACGGCGGAGATCCGATACAAGGGCGCGACGTAGGTCGCGATCTCCCTCGCCCCCAGGGTGCCTCCCGTCGACGGTGACCACTGCGACCACGGCTGCGACGAGGTCGACGCCGAGCTCGAGCGCCCCGCGACGGCGATCGCCCCGGCGATGACGAGCGCTCCGACGCCGAGCCCCACGAGGACCGCGGTGACGATCCGGAAGCGCGACGCGTGTGGGGACGACTCCTCGCGACGCAGCCGGCGCCCCGACCGGGCCTGCGCCGTGCGAGCGGGGACGCGCGCTCCGACCGCGCCGTCGTCGGCGGACCGGCGGATGCCGGGCGAGCCGCTCATACCCGTGGCCAGGTGGCGGGATTCATCAGGTCGAGGTCCGGACGGCTGAGCTCGACGCTGTCGAGCAGCTCGCCGACCTCATCGCCGTGCAGCTCCTTGCGCTCGACGAGCGTGGTGGCGATCTTCTCCAGCCCGTCGCGGTTCGAATCCATCAGCGCGTACGCGGTGACGTAGGCCTGGCCGAGGATCTGGGCGGCGGCGCGCTTCTTGTCCGGGTTGCGGAGAATCGAGCCGATCGGGTCCTCGCCCATGATGCCGCCGCCGCTGGCGCGGTTCATGATCGTGCTCCCGATGCGCTCCAGGCGCGTGAGCACGGCCTCGACGTCCTCGTCGAACTCGAGGCTGCCCGCGATGTGGACCGGATCGGGCCCCATCGCCCACATGCCGACCATCGCCGCGGCCGTCGCCGTCGCGCTCTGGACATCGCCGCTGACGCCCTGGGAGTTCTCGCCGAAGACGACGTGCTCGGCTGCCATTGCGCCGAGCGTCATGATCAGCCCCCCCATCACCCGGCTGCGGAAGTGCGAGAACCGCTCGTCCTTCTCCATGCTCTGGTAGTGACCGAGCGATCCGCCGCGCTTGCGGATCGACAGCCGGGTCGAGAGCACGTCCTTCTCCAGGTAGACGTGGCCGGCGGCGGCGTGGCCCGCCTCGTGGATCGCGACCGCGCGGGTCTCCTCCTGGATGTACTCGATGTTCTGAGCGGTTCCGGTCTCGACGGTCGTCATCGCCTCGACGATGTCGCGCCACGCGAACTGCCGGCGGCCCTCGGTGTGGGCGATCGTCAGCGCCATCGAGCAGCACTGCTCGATCATCGACGGCGAGTAGCCGTTGGTGATCCGGGCAAGCTCGTCGCGGCGCCGGTCGGTGTCGAGATCGGGCTCGTGATCGACCTTGGCCAGGTACAGGTCGAGGATGTCCAGGCGGTCGTCCTTGGTCGGGGTGCGAAACCAGATGTGACGGCCCATCCGGCCCGGGCGGGTGAGCGCCGGGTCCAGCACCTGGATGGGGACGTTGCAGGCGCCGATGAAGTAGATCTGCTCCTGGCGGGGGCGGGGCGGGCGCAGCCGCAGCGCCAGCCTGCCGATCTTCCGCGGGACGATGAACATCGCGTCCAGGAACGTATTGACGCGGTTGGTGACGAACTTGCGCATCAGCGGCGGCTCGTCGATCCCGTCCATCACGATCAGGAGCTGGTTGAGCGCCATCCCGCCCATCCCGCCGCCCATCCCGAAGCCGGGATAGAGACGCTGGATGCGGTCGGTCGCCCGTTGCGTGAACGTGGCGTAGCCGGTGCTCGGTGATCCGGCGCGCAGCTCGAACAGCTTCTCGCGCCAGGCGCGTGACTCCACGACCAGGTCGCCCGACGACGTCAGCGAGCCGTTGGGCCCGTAGAAGCAGAGGTCGTGGATCGAGGTCGGGTCGGCGCCGGTGAAGGGTGGGTGGGATCCCAATCCGGAGCCGAGCGCCTGGCGACGCATCCCGACGGCGTCGATCTCGTCGATGAACACGATGCACTGGCCGCCCCACTTGGACGCCAGCTTGCGCGCCTTGCGGGCGAGGAACTGGACCGTGATCGCGTCCATGCCGATGAACATCCCGGCAAACCCCGAGCCGGGAATCGTGACGAACGGGCAGTTGAAGTTGGTGGCGATCGCCTTGGAGATCATCGTCTTGCCGGTGCCGGGGGCGCCGAGGAAGAGCAGGCCGCGCTCGCGCTTGCCGCCGGCCTTCTCGAACTCCTCGCCGGACTGCCACAGGGTGATCACGCGCGTGATCTCCTCCTTGGCCTCGGCCTGACCGCGGACGTCGTCGATCTTCACCCCCCAGCTGGCATCGCCGGGCTCGTAGCCCCGGATCTGGCGGACGGCGAAGAACAGGAACGGGCCGAAGAAGATCGCGAAGTTGACGAAGAACAGCAGCGGCAGCTGGACGAACACGAGCGCCAGCTGAGGCAGGGTGTCCGCCGGGAAGATCTGGCGCAGGCCGGCGAACGGGTTCAGGAAGGGTGCGCTGACGCCGGCGAACGCGAACAGCACCTGGCAGAGGCCGAGCAGCGCCACCACGATGAGCAGGTAGAGCGGCAGCCGGCGGAACTTGCCACGCCAGAACCAGTAGCGGCGCCGCGCGACGATGTCCTCGCGCTTGAGGGACTGGTCGGCGCCGTACAGGCTGGGGGAGGGGATCAGCTTGCGTGCCACCACCTCGACCAGCCCGCGGAACATGATCACCGCGACGACGGTGATGATCACCGACAGGATCAACCCCAGGCGGTTGGTGTCGAACAGGATGAGGAAGAACGCGGGCGCCGTCAGCAGCGCGACGAACGTCGCCGCCCGCGTCAGCCGGCGCCATTCCGCGGCCAGCGCCGACGCGTGCTCGTTGATGGGCGCTGCGATCCCCGGACTCTCCTGTGCGTAGGCCATAACGCTGGCTTGAGGGTACAGGGCCGCCCGCCCGCGGAGCCACCAAATCGTCAGTCAGGCTGGAGGTGAATGACGGTCGCACCGAACCGCTCCGCCAGCCGGTCGGCGACCAGCGAACGGTGGCACGCCGCGGCATGGCACTCGACGCAGAACAGCGCCGCGATGCCCTCGCTCGGCAGCTCGGCGACGAGCGCGTCGAGCGGAGCGCGGTCGAGGATCTCCGCCACGTATCGCCGCGTGTACTCGGGGCTGAGGATCTGCCGGGAGCGCTTGCCGACCCTCATTCGGTCGTCCTCGCGGTACTGGAGGTGGCGCAGCTCGGTGGTGGGGGCGAGCTCGGGGTGGTGGCGATAGGCGATCCCCGCGTCCGCCAGCAGCGTCTGCAGGCGCCGTGCGTTGGCCCAGGCGTACTGCGGGCCCCGCACGCCGCGCCGCTGGCGGACATCGAGCAGGAGCGTGACACCGCCGCTGCGGAGCATCTGGAGGAACGCGTCCACCTCGTAGCAGTAGACGCCGATCGTGGCGATCGCCGGCATGGCCCCGATCAGGCGCCCGCTGCGGCGGGCTCCGGCGCGGTCCACAGCCGTCCCAGGGGCCCATCGGGTCCGAGTGCCGGGTCCGCGCGGGGCAGCGGGACGGCGGCGATGTTCGTCCGCACCTCGTCGTGCTCAGCGGGATCACCGCGCCGTACGTCCCACGCCATCCCGTCAGGGTAGGCCCCGACGACGAGCAGGTCCTCGCTGCATCCGCTGTTGCGATGACCGGTGCCGGCGGGAAGCACGAGCACGTCCCCGCGGTGGACGGTGAGGCGTTCGCCGTCCGGTCCGCCGAGCGTCACGTCGGCGGTGCCACCGACGATCGCCAGCACCTCGTGCGCGATCGAGTGAAAGTGGTGAAACGGGAAGATCCCGTCGCGCCACGCCCCCCGCCACCCGTTGGCGGCGAACGCCGCCTCCGCGCGGCCGGGGTCGTCGGCCAGCTTAAGGTCGTGGTAGATGAGCACCGGGAGCCGCGAGTTCGGCACGACCCCGTCATCGCGGAAGTGAGCGGTTTCTGGGTTGGCCGTCATCGATCACGTCGCCGGCTCGAGGTGACGACTCGGGTAGTCGCCCGCTCGAGGTGACTACTCGGTATCTTCCCGCTTACGGGGACGGGGATGCTCTGTCGGCAACGTCGTGAGAAGGGAAGCCATGAGGAAGTGTCGAGGAACAATGCTCGTCTGGGCGGGCGCGCTCGCCGCGAGCTTGGCGATCGCGTCGCCGGCCGCGGCCGCCGGGCCCCGGGTGCAGCTGAAGAACTCGGAGTCGCCGGCAGCCGCCCGGACTCCGCGGGTCGGGTCGGTGGCCGGGAGCACCCAGATCGAGTTCGAGGTCGGACTCAGGCTCGCCGATCCAGCCGGCGCGCAAGCCTTCGCCAGCGCGGCGTCCACTCCCGGAACCAGCTCGTACGGGAAGTACCTCACGCCGGCGCAGTGGGAGCAGCGCTACGGACCCGCCGCCAGCTCGGTCGCGCAGGTGACCTCGTTCCTGCGCCAGAACGGATTCACCGTCGGCCAGGCTCCGGCTGACCGTCTGTTCATCCCCGCCACCGGAACCGCGGCGCAGATCGAGCAGGCGTTCGGGACCTCGCTGGCATACCACCGAGTCCAGGGAGCCACGCTACGGCTCGCGACGGAGGATCTCTCGGTGCCGGCCGATCTGGCGGGCGTGATCTCGAGCGTCGCCGACGTCAACCAGACGATCATGCGTCCCGCGGACACCACCGGCGCCCCCGCCGCCCCGAAGGCGCCCGCGGCCGCGGTCCAGCCGGCCGCCTCGTCGGGCAGCGAGTTCCCCCAGCCACCCGGCTTCCGGGTCGCTCCGCCCTGCGGGCAGTATTTCGGCCAGGCGATCGACACCACGCTGCCGCCGTACGGAAACGGCTATCCCCCCAACCCGCCGTGGGCGGTGTGCGGCTACACCGGCCCCCAGTTCCGGCTCGCCTACGGGCTGACCGGCCCCACCGACGGTGCCGGCGTCACCGTGGCGATCGTCGATGCCTACACGTCGCCGACGCTGTTTGCCGATGCGCATCGGTTTGCGGCGCAGACCGACCCGGCCAACCCGCTCAAGGCCTCGCAGTTCTCCGAGCTGCCGGCCAAGTCCTACAACCAGGCCGGGCTCTGCGGTCCTCCGGGTTGGTTCGGCGAGGCGACGCTCGACGTCGAGGCGGTGCACAACACCGCCCCCGGGGCCAACATCCTGTTCGCGGGTGCTCGCAACTGCTCGAACGGCCTGATCCGCTCGCTGAACAAGGTCGTCGAGGGACAGCTGGCCCAGGTCATCACCAACTCCTACGGGGACCCCGCCGGCGATGTCTTGGACAGCGCCAGTGACCGGGCGGTGACCGACAACATCCTGCTGCTGGCCCAGGCGACCGGCACGAGCGTGCTGTTCTCCAGCGGCGACGACGGCGACGAATACACGACGGTCGGTCAGGTCGCCGCGGACTACCCCGCCTCCAGCCCGTATGCCACCGCGGTGGGCGGGACCACGCTGGCGATCGGTTCAGACGGACGACGGCTGAACGAATACGGCTGGTCGACGGCGCGCAGCTTCCTCTGCAACCCGGCCTACGTCGCCGCCGGCGGCTGCACCGCCGCGCAGCTCGGGACCTGGCTGCCGATCGACCTGACATTGGACGGTGGCTCTGGGGGCGGCACCAGCACCGTCTACCCGCAGCCCAGCTGGCAGGCGGGGGTGGTCCCGACGTCGCTGTCAGAGATCAACGGGTCCACGCCGATGCGGGTGGAGCCCGACATCTCGATGGAGGCCGATCCCGCCACCGGCATGCTCGTCGGCGAGACGCAGACGTTCCCCAACGGCGTCTATTACGACACCTATCGGATCGGTGGGACCAGTGTGGCCTCGCCGCTGATGGCGGGTGTGATCGCGCGTGCCGATCAGACGGCGGGCCGGTCGCTCGGGTTCCTGAACCCCGCGCTGTACTCGCTCTCGGGCAACTCGAGCGCGATCTACGACGTGCTGCCGGCGGGCAAGCTCGACCAGTCGCGGGCCGACTTCGCCAACTCGCTGAATCCGAGCAAGGGGTTGTTCTATACGACGCGGATCATCGACTACGAGGGTCTGGAGCAGTACTGCAGCAACCCGACCGACCCGAGCACCTGCTCGACTCGGCAAGTCGCGCTGCACGTCACGCCGGGCTACGACAACATGACCGGGCTCGGCGCGCCGAATTCGGGCTTCGTCCCGGCGCTCGCCGCGAGCGCGAAGTAGCCGCGACCGTTACCGGGCGGGGCGCCCCTCGCGCGTCCCGCCCGGTGCCACGGCCTGGGGTTCGATCACAGGTTGACCGCCACGTACTTGGTCTCGAGGTACTCCTCGATCCCCTCGTACCCACCCTCGCGGCCGAAGCCGGACTGCTTGACGCCGCCGAACGGGGCCTGGGCGTTTGAGACGATCCCCTGGTTGAGACCGATCATCCCCGTCTCCAGCCGCTCGCAGACGCGCAGCGCCCGCTTGAGATCGTTGGTGAACACGTAGGCGACCAGGCCGTACTCGGTGTCGTTGGCGGCGGCCACCGCCTCGTCCTCGTCGGCGAACCCCTTGACCGGCGCGACCGGGCCGAAGATCTCCTCGTGCAGGAGGGCGGCATCGTCGGGGATCTCGGTCAGCACCGTCGGGTTGTAGAAGTACCCGGCGCCGTCACGCGCCTGGCCGCCGACGACGGCGTGGGCGCCGCGGCCGATCGCGTCCTGCACGAGGTCGGAGACCTTGCTGCGCTGGTTGTCGTCGATCAGGGGGCCGACGTCGGTGTCGTCGTCGACGCCGCGCCCGAGCGTCAGCGACCCCATCTTCTCCGCCAGCTTCTCGGCGAACTGGTCGGCGATCGGGCCGGCGACGTGGAAGCGGTTGGCGGACGTGCACGCCTCGCCCATGTTGCGCATCTTGGCGACCATCGCGCCGGCGACGGCGGCGTCGATGTCGGCGTCCTCGAACACGATGAACGGGGCGTTGCCACCGAGCTCCATCGACAGCCGCAGCAGCGTGTCCGACGCCTGGGCCATCAGCGTGCGCCCGACCTCGGTCGAGCCGGTGAACGACATTTTGCGCAGCCGTGGGTCGGAGATGAGCGGCGCGGTCGTCTCGCCGGAGGACGATGCGGTGAACATGTTCAGCACGCCACCCGGGAGGCCCGCCTCCTCCAGGATCTTGCCGAGCGCGAGCATCGACAGCGGCGTCTGCTGCGCGGGCTTGACCACCATCGTGCAGCCGGCGGCGACCGCAGGGCCGATCTTGCGCGTGCCCATCGCCAGTGGGAAGTTCCACGGGGTGATCATCAGGCACGGCCCGACGGGCTGCTTCATCGTCAGCACCCGCCCGGCACCGTTGGCGGCCACCGCATAGCGACCGTCGATCCGCACCGCCTCCTCGGAGTACCAGCGGAAGAACTCGGCGGCATAGGTGATCTCCGCCGCTGACTCGGCGACCGTCTTGCCCATCTCGAGGGTCATCAGCAGCGCCAGCTCATCCGTGCGCTTGGTGATCGTCTCAAACGCCCGGCGGAGGATCTCGCCGCGCTCCCGCGGGGCCATCGCGGCGAACGCGGGCCCGGCCTCGACGGCGGCATCGAGCGCGGCCTTGGCGTCGTCGGTGGACGCGTCCGCGACCTCGCAGAGCGGCTCAGCGGTGGATGGATCCTCGACGGGCAACGTCCCCTTGGCGCCGTCGCGCCACTCGCCGGCGATGTACAGCTGCTTCGGGACCTGATCGACAACGTGCTGCTCTTGGGAGGCGGTGATCGTGCTCATGTGCCCAACCTACTACCCGCAGCGCCGGCGCCGTGCCCGGTCCTCGTTTTTCCCGTCCGCCGCTGCCCCGCCCTCGGTCGCCGCTTCCGGGCTGGACCAGATGTACCTGACGTCATCGCTGCAGACCGATCTATCGGAGATCGCCGGGGGGCAAGCTCGCCGCCGCTCGAGCTGTGGGCGGCGGCGGTTGTCGCCTCACAGAGCAAGGCCACGTGCAACGTGTACTTCAGCTCGCTCCAGGTCTTCGGACACGAGCAGGCGATCGCGCTGACCAAGGCTGAGGCCTCTGGGGGCACCAACCCCGCGGCGGTCACCGACGCCAGGGTCAATCTGCCGGTGCTGGAGAAGCACCTGAAATTGGCCGAGAGCGCGCACAAGGCCGTCAAGCGGTAGGCGCTTAACCGCGAGAGGCGCCGGCCACGGGGCCGGCGCCTCTCGGTCAAGCGTGTCGTCGAGCCGCTTCGCCCGACGTCCTATGCCGCCTCGAGACGGCCGTGGGTTGCCACCGGGGCCGGCTCGAGCGCGACGCTCAGCACCTCGTCGATCGTCATCGCGACGTGGAAGGTCATCTGCTCACGGACCTCGGCGGGGACGTCGTCGAGGTCGCCGCGGTTGCGCTCGGGCAGGATGACGTCGCTGAGCCCGGCGGCGTGCGCCGCCAGCACCTTCTGCTTGAGGCCGCCGATCGGCAGCACCCGACCCTGCAGGGTCACCTCGCCGGTCATGCCGACGGTGTGCTTGACCGGACGACCCGACAGCAGCGAGGCCAGTGCCGTCACCATCGTCACCCCGGCGCTGGGGCCGTCCTTGGGGATGGCTCCCGCGGGAACGTGGACGTGGAACGAGCGCTCCTCGAACTGGTTGGCGTCGATCCCGAGATCAGCGGCATGGCCGCGCACGTAGGAGAGGGCGATCTGCGCCGACTCCTTCATGACGTCGCCCAGCTGTCCGGTCAGCGTCAGGCCGGGACCCGATCCCGACCCACCCATCGCGGTCGCCTCGACGAACAGGACGTCGCCGCCGGCGCCGGTGACCGCCAGACCGGTGGCCACTCCCGGGACCGCGGTTCGCACCGCTGACTCCTGGAAGAATCGCTGGCGCCCGAGGGCGTCGCGGATCACGTCCAGGTCGAGCACCACCGGAGCCGTCGCCGTGCCCGACGCGATCTTCGTCGCGATCTTGCGCAGCAGCGTCCCGAGGTCGCGCTCCAGCTGGCGAACGCCGGCCTCACGCGTGTACTCGATCGCCACGGTCTCCAGCAGCTGATCGGAGACCTCGACCTCCTCCGCCCGCAGCCCGTTACGCTCGAGCTGACGCGGCCACAGATAGCCGCGGGCGATCGCCACCTTCTCCGAGGTGGTGTATCCGTCGAAGCGGATGACCTCCATCCGGTCAAGCAGCGGCCCGGGGATCGTGTCGGCCACGTTGGCGGTGGCGATGAACATGACGCCGGAGAGGTCGAGCTCGAGATCGAGGTAGTGGTCGCGGAACGAGTGGTTCTGCGCCGGATCCAGCACCTCGAGCAGAGCCGCGCTCGGGTCGCCGCGCCAATCGGCGCCAACCTTGTCGACCTCGTCGAGCATGATCACCGGGTTCATCGTGCCGGCGTCGCGCAGGGCGCGGACGAGCCGCCCCGGGAGGGCGCCGATGTACGTGCGCCGGTGGCCGCGGATCTCGGCCTCGTCACGGACGCCGCCGAGCGACATGCGGACGAACTTCCTCCCGGTTGCGCGCGCGATCGACTCGCCGATCGAGGTCTTGCCGGTGCCGGGCGGTCCGATCAGGGTGAGGATCGCGCCGGAGCGCTTGTCCTCGGTGATCCCGCGATCGACGCGCAGCTTCTTGACCGCGATGTACTCGACGATCCGGTCCTTGACGTCCTCCAGGCCGGCGTGATCCTCGTCGAGGATGGCGCGAGCGTGCTCGGGATCGAGCTTTTCCTCGGAGTTCTCTGACCACGGCACGGCGATCAGCCAGTCCAGATAGGAGCGGATCATGCTCGATTCGGCGCTCTGCTCGCCCATGCGCTCCAGGCGGCCGAGCTCCTTCTCGGCCTGCTCCCGAGCGTGCTCGGGCATGCCGGCCTCTTCGATCTTGGTCCGGTACTCCTCCACGACCGACGCGTCGTCCTCGTCGAGCTCCTTGCGGATCGAGTCCATCTGCTTGCGCAGGAAGTACTCGCGCTGCTGCTTCTCCGCTCCGGACTCCACGTCCTCGCGGATGCGCTTGCGCACCTGCAGCTCAGCCAGCCGCTCGCGCTGATAGCTCAGGGCGAGCTCGAGCCGCTCGGTGACGTCGATCGTCTGCAGCAGCCGGACCTTCTGGTCATAACTGAGGTCGGGGCTGTAGCCGCTGGTGTCGGCAAGGGTGCCGGGCTCCGAGATCGAGCGCAGGAAGGCGGAGATGCGGCCGTCGTCGCCGCGGACCTCGAGGATCTCCTCGACCACGGCACGGTACTCGCGCTCCAGGTTGCGGGTCTTACCGTCGACGGGCACGGTGTCAGGCTGCTCGTCGACCTCGACGAACAGGCGGCCGTCCGGCATCGTCTGCGCGGCGCCGGCGACGCCGCGGTGCAGGCCCTGCAGCTCATATGCGCGGCCGCCACCGGGGAGGCGCACGCGGTTGCTCACTTCGGCGACCGTGCCAATGGCCGCGAATTCCTGCTCATGCCGCGGCACCAGCAGGACACGGTTCTCATCGCCGGCGTCGATTGCCAGCGTGAGCGACATGCCCGGGAAGACGACAACATCGTCAAGCGGGACCAGGAGAAGGCGACTCATCAAGTTCACTTTCAGTAGGTGCTTACCTTTGATAAGAGAGTCTATCACCGGAGGAGGGCGGACGTCCCGCAGATCTCAGTCGGGGTCACTGAGATTATCAACGTGAGTCCGATCGCCGACGAGTTTTCCCAGCGAGCGGCCGATATCTGAGATCATCCGGGCCATGCCCGGCGAGCCGACCCGATCCTCCGCGCGGGCTCGCGACGTGCTCGCGGCCGAGGAGTTTGCGGTGCCCGCGCCCGATCCACGCTTGCATCCCGAGCCGGTTCATGACGTGCTCGCGGCCGAGGAGTTCGGGGTGCCGGCGGAGGACCCGGCGCTCCATCACGGCCCCGTGCCGCTGCCCGGCGACCCCACCGGCATCGCCGAGCCCCACGACGTGCTCGCGGCCGAGGAGTTCGCGATGCCGGCTCCTCCGCCGGGGCCGCCGCGACCTGAGCCCGGCGGACGAAGCCGCTCCGGCGCGGCGCTGCTGGGTGCCGGCGCCGTGGCGTTGCTCGTCGTGCACCGGTTGCGCCGGCGCCGCGCGTAGCCGCGCTGCCCGGGGACCGAAAAAGGCTGACGCGACCCGACACGCGGTGCCGGTCGCGACGTGCTGCTATCGCTATGCGGTAGCTCCCTGACGCGACCCCGGCGGGCGGCGGGTCGCGTCAGGAAATTTTCAGCGTGCCGGGTGGTCCGGGTGGTCCGGATGGGCTAAGGCCCGGGTGGTCCGGGCCACCCGCCGAGTCAGGACGCAGACGCGGCTCGCCGCGCCTTGGCCGCGGCCGGCGAGATGAGATCGGTGATCGTGCCTTCACCCAGTTCCGCCGCGAACGCCACGGTCTCCGACAGCGTCGGATGGGGATGCACGGTCAACGCAACGTCCTCCACGTTGGCGCCCATCTCGAGCGCCAGCACGGTCTCCGAGATCAGATCGCCGGCGCCGACGCCGACGATCCCGGCCCCGAGCACGTGCCGCGTTTCGGGCTCCAGCAGCAGCTTGGTCACGCCCTCGTCGCGCCCGAGGCCCAGCGCCCGGCCCGACGCGGCCCACGGGAACACCGCCTTCTCGTAGGCGATGTCAGACGCCCGGGCCTCGGTCTCTGTCAGGCCCATCCACGCTACCTCGGGGTCGGTGTAGGCGACCGACGGGATCGTCTTGGCGTCGAACTCGACGTCGAGCCCGGAGATGACCTCGGCCGCCACCTTGGCTTCGTGCGTCGCCTTGTGGGCGAGCATCGGGCCGCCGACGATGTCGCCGATCGCGTAGATCCCGGGAACGTTCGTGCGCATCTGGCGGTCGACCGGGATGAACCCGCGATCGTCGACGGTGACGCCGGCGGCGGCTGCGTCGATCGCCCGGCCGTTCGGTACGCGTCCCACTGCCACCAGCACCTGGTCGAAGGTGCGCGATCCGCCGGTTGACAGCTCCACCTTCAGGGCCTTCTTCTGCGGCTTGACGCCGGTGACGAGCGTCTCCAGCAGAACGTCCTCGTAGCGCCCGGAGATCCGCTTGGCCAGTGGGCGCACGATGTCCGGATCGCAGCCGGTGAGGAGATGGTCGAGCATCTCGACGACCGTGACCCTGGCGCCGAGGGCGTCATACACGCATGCCATCTCGAGTCCGATGATCCCGCCGCCGATCACCAGCAGCCGCTCCGGCACCGATGACGGCGACAGCGCGTCGGTCGAGTCGATGATCCGCTCGTCCTCTGGCAGCCCGGGGATGGTGGCCGCCTGCGATCCGGCGGCGATGATGCAGTTCTCGAACGTGATCTCACGGTCGCCGACCGAGAGCGCGTTGGCACCGGTGAGCTTCGCCGATCCATGCACCACGTCCACCTGGCGCTGCTTGGCCAGGCCGGCGAGCCCACCCGTCAGCCGGTCCACGACCGACGACTTCCACTCCAGCAGCTTCGGTAGGTCGACATCGGGCGATCCGAACGAGATACCGTGCGTCGCCATCTCTTCGGTTTCGGCGATCACCCGCGCCGCGTGCAGCAGCGCCTTGGACGGGATGCACCCGACGTTCAGGCAGACGCCCCCGAGCTGTTCGTAGCGCTCCACGAGCGCGACCCGCAACCCCAGGTCGGCCGCGCGGAAGGCAGCGGTATACCCGCCGGGCCCGGAACCGAGCACGACGACCTGGAAGTCCCGTTCGCCGTCTGATCCCGCGTGATCCGGGGGAGGCTCAGACGTGACCGCGGCCTGCGCCGCCTCCGGGGTCCCCGCGCCGTTCCCGGAGACAGCGTCGTCGGAGGTCGCCTCCAGCGCCAGCAGCACGGTTCCCTCTGACACGTGGTCGCCGATCGCCACGCGCAGCTCCGACACCTTCCCGCCGAACGGCGCCGGCACGTCCATCGTCGCCTTGTCGGATTCGAGCGTCACGAGCGGGTCCTCGGCGGCGACGGTATCGCCGACCGACACCAGGATCTCGATCACCGGGACGTCGGAGAAGTCCCCGATGTCGGGGACGGTGACCTCGGTGGCGGTGGTGCTCACAGCAGCACCCGGCGCAGGTCCGACAGCACGCCGACCAGGTAGGTGACGAAGCGCGCAGCGGCAGCACCGTCGATCACGCGGTGGTCATAGGACAGCGATAGCGGCACCATGAGCCGCGGCTCGAACGACGAGCCGTTCCAGACCGGTTTCATTGCCGACCGGGTCGCGCCGAGGATCGCGACCTCGGGGGCGTTGATGATCGGGGTGAACGACGTTCCGCCGATCCCGCCCAGAGACGAGATCGTGAACGTCGCGCCGCTCATGTCGCCTGGGCCCAGCTTGCCCTCGCGCGCCTTCGACGACAGGGCGGTCAGCTCGAGCGCGATCTCCTTGAGCCCCTTGGCGTCGGCGCCCTTGATCACCGGCACCACCAGTCCGCCGGGCGTATCGGCGGCAAACCCGATGTTGTAGTACTTCTTGAGCACCAGCTCCTCGCCGTCGAGCGACGCGTTGAAGTCGGGGAACCGCTTGAGCGCGGCCACCGACGCCGCCACCAGGAACGACACCATGGTGAACTTCACGCCCTCGCGCGAGTGTTCGTCGTTGAGCCGCTTGCGCCACGCCTCGAGCTCGGTGATGTCGGCGTCATCGTTATGAGTGACGTGCGGGATCATCACCCAGTTGCGCGCGAGGTTCGGGGCCGAGATCCGCTGGATCCGCGACCGCGCTTCTCGCTCCACGGGACCAAACTTCTCGAAGTCGACCGACGGCCACGGGAGCAGGTTCAGGCCGGCCGCGCCGGTTCCGGCGGGCGCCGGAGCGCTGGGAGTGGCCGGAGCCGGGGCCGGACCATCGTCGGCCCGGCTCTGCACGTCGTCCTTCGTGATCCGCCCGTTGCGTCCGCTGCCCGGGACCCCGCGCAGGTCGACACCCAGCTCACGGGCAAGGCGTCGTGCCGACGGGCTCGCATAGATCGGGCCGCCGCCGTCGGTGGGCGGCGGTGCGGCGGCGGGCTCGGACTGCCCGGCTCTGTCGGACTGCCCGGCTCTGTCGGACTGCCCGGCTCCGTCGGACTGCCCGGCTCCGTCGGACTGCCCGGCTCCGTCGGACTGCCCGGCTCCGTCCGGTTGCTCGGGCTCCTCGAGCGCTTCGGCCGGGGTCACCGTCGCCTCGGCGGCCCGGTTGGCTGCCGCCGCCTGCTCGGCGGGCTCACCGGCGCCGGGATCACCGTCGCCGCCCTCGAGCCCGAGCAGCACGCTGCCCTGCGAGACACGGTCTCCGATCTCGACCATGATCTCGCGGACGACGCCACCGAACGGCGCCGGCACGTCCATCGTCGCCTTGTCGGATTCGAGCGTCACCAGCGGATCCTCGGCGGCGACGGCGTCGCCAACCGAGACCAGGATCTCGATGATCGGGACGTCGTCGAAGTCGCCGATGTCGGGGACTTCGACCTTCGACAGGGTCGCGCTCATACGGTGGTGGGCACCGCCGCCTCGGGGTCGAGCTCGTACTTGGCGATCGCCTCGGCGACGCGGTCAGCGTCGATCCGCTCCTGATCGGCGAGCTCCTTGAGCGCGGCGACGGCGACGTAGTGGCGGTCCATCTCGAAGAAGCGCCGCAGCGCGCTCCGGAAGTCGCTGCGCCCATAACCATCGGTGCCAAGTGTGCGATAGCTCCCCGGCACCCACTGGCGGATCTGATCGGGCACCGCCCGGAGATAGTCGGTGGAGGCGATCACCGGGCCGCGGCGCTCCGACAGGGACTGCGAGACGTAGGCGCGGCGCGGCGGATCGGCCGGATGGAGCATGTTCCAGCGCTCGATCTCGATCCCGTCGCGGCGCAGCTCGCTGAACGAGGTGACGCTCCACACGTCGGAGTGGACGTCGAAGTCCTCGGCGAGCAGATCGGCGGCGGCGAGCACCTCGCGCAGGATCGTGCCCGAGCCGAGCAGCTGAACGACCGGCTTGCGCGACCGCTTCGGCGCCTCCCGGACCCGATGCATTCCACGCAGGATGCCCTCCTGCGCTCCGTCGGCCATCGCCGGGTGAGGGTAGTTCTCGTTCATCAGGGTGACGTAGTAGAAGACGTCCTCCTGTTCGGTCAGCATCCGCCGCAGCCCATCCTGGATGATCACCGCCACCTCGTAGCCGTACGCCGGATCGAACGCGCGACAGTTGGGGACGACCGAGAACAGCAGGTGGCTGTGGCCGTCCTCGTGCTGAAGGCCCTCGCCGTTGAGGGTCGTTCGCCCGGCGGTGCCACCGAGCAGGAAACCGCGAGTGCGACTGTCTCCCGCGGCCCAGACCAGGTCGCCGACCCGTTGGTAGCCGAACATCGAGTAGTAGATGTAGAAGGGCACCATGGGCACGTCGTGGGCGCTGTAGGAGGTGCCGGCGGCGATGAACGACGAGATGGAGCCGGCCTCGGTGATCCCCTCCTCGAGGATCTGTCCGTGCGCGTCCTCCTTGTAGAACATGAGCTGCTCGGAGTCCTCGGGCTGGTAGCGCTGGCCGAACGGCGAGTAGATCCCGAACTGGCGAAACAGCCCCTCCATCCCGAACGTGCGGGATTCGTCGGGAACGATCGGGACGATGTGACGGCCGAGCTGCTTGTCGCGCAGCAGCGCCGCGAGCACCCGGACGAACGCCATCGTCGTCGAGATCTCGCGGTCACCGGTGCCTTCCAGCTGGGATTTGAATGTCGTCAGGTCCGGGACCGCCAACGACTCAGAGCGCTGCCGGCGCACCGGCAGCGGGCCGCCGAGTGCCGCGCGGCGCTCGCGCAGGTACTCCATCTCCGGCGAGTCATCCGGCGGTTTGTAGTACGCGCCGTCGCGAACCTGCTGGTCGGTGAGCGGAAGCTCGAACCGGTCCCGGAACGCCATCAGGGCGTCCTCGGTCATCTTCTTGGCCTGGTGGGTGATCATCTGCCCCTCGCCCGAGACCCCCATCCCGTAGCCCTTGATCGTCTTGGCCAGGATCACCGTCGGCTGATCGGTGTGGCGTACTGCGGCGTCGTATGCGGCGTAGACCTTCTGCTGATCGTGACCGCCCCGGTTGAGCAGCCAGATCTCGTCGTCTGACATATGCGAGACGCGCTCGAGCAGACGGGGATCACGACCGAAGAAGTTCTCCCGCACGTAGGCTCCGTCGCGCGACTTGAACGTCTGGTAGTCCCCGTCGACGCAGTCCATCATCACTTTGCCGAGCGCGCCGTCGACGTCGGCGGCGAGCAGCGGGTCCCAGCGGCTGCCCCAGATCACCTTGATCACGTTCCAGCCGGCGCCGCGGAAGTCGGATTCGAGCTCCTGGATGATCTTGCCGTTGCCCCGCACCGGCCCGTCGAGGCGCTGCAGGTTGCAGTTGACCACCCAGACGAGGTTGTCGAGCTGCTCGCGACCGGCGAGCGCGGTCGCGCCCATCGACTCGGGTTCGTCCATCTCCCCGTCACCGAGAAACGCCCACACCCTGCGCCCGGCGGTATCGGCCAGCCCGCGGGCCTGCAGGTACTTCATGAACCGCGCCTGGTAGATCGAGGTGATCGCGCCGATCCCCAGCGAGACCGTCGGGAACTGCCAGAACTCGGGCATCAGCCACGGGTGAGGGTACGAGCTCAGTCCACCCGGGGTGGAGACCTCTTGACGGAAGCCGTCGAGCTGCGCCTCGGTGAGCCGACCCTCCAGGTACGCGCGCGCATAGTTACCGGGGGAGGAGTGGCCCTGGAAGTAGACGAGATCGCCTCCGTGGTCCGGCGACGGAGCGTGCCAGAAGTGATTGAAGCCGACCTCCATGAGCGTCGCCAGCGACTGGAACGTGGCGATGTGGCCCCCGAGCTCGGAGGAAACCTTGTTGGCGCGCACGACCATGGCGATCGCGTTCCAGCGCACGATCGAGCGCAGCCTGCGCTCGATCGCCGGATCGCCCGGGAGCGGCGGCTCGAGCTCCTTCGGGATCGTGTTGATGTAGGCGGTGTTGAGGCTGGCGATCGGGCCGGTGCCGGCGTGTTGGGCCCGCTCGATCACCCGGGTGAGCAGATCGCGCGCGCGCGCGGGACCGTCGTGCGAGACGACCGCGTCGAGGGCCTCGAGCCACTCGGTGGTCTCTACGGCGTCGGGGTCGACCGGCTCGGGCTCGGCTCCGGTGCCATTCGTGCTCGCCGTATTCGTCTGGGCTTGGTCAGTCATGGCTTTCGCGCTGTCCCGGGGGGAGCACTATACCCCGACGGGGGCACCGCCCGACACTGCGGTTTCGCGTAGGTTGGAGGGATGAGCTTGCACGAGGTGGAGGGGCCTCCCGGGCCGCCCTGGGATCGGCCGCTGGCGGGCGCTCTGGAGCGGATCGTCGTTCACTCCGACGTGCTCGAGTCCAATCCGCTCGGCGACCCGGCGCGGCGGCCGCTCTATGTCTATCGTGCGCCCGGACTGAGCCGCGAGTCGGCGCAGCGCGTGCCCGCCGTCTACGTGATCCAGGGCTATTCCGGCCAGGTCGACATGTGGCTGGGGCGGAGCGCATTTGAGCCGACGATGGTCGAGCGCCTCGACGCCATGTTCGTGGGTGGCGACTGCCCGAGCGCGGTCGTCGTGTTCGTCGACGCGTGGACCTCGCTCGGCGGCTCACAGTTCTTGAACTCGTCGAGCACGGGTCGCTACCTCGATCATCTCTGCGACGAGATCGTCCCGTTCATCGACGCGCGCTACCCGACGCTCGCCGGCCGCGACCACCGGGGCATCGCGGGCAAGTCGTCGGGCGGATACGGCGCGATGGTCGTCCCGATGCTGCGTCCCGACGTGTTCGGCGCCCTCGCGTCGCACGCCGGCGATGCCCTGTTCGAGGCGAGCTACCTGCGCGACTTCCCCGGCATCGTTCGCCTCCTGCGCGACGATTTCGGTGGTTCCTACGACGAGCTCCTGCGCGCCGCCGCCGAGCAGCCGAGCTTTGACTGGGGTCGCTACGGGGCCGCGTTCTCGCTCTACGCCTACGCGTGCGCCTACACGCCGGATCCCGAGCGCCCCGGGAAGGCGCTGCTCCCATTCGATCTCCGCTCCGGCCGGATCGACGACGAGATCTGGCAGCGGTGGCTGGCGCTCGACCCGGTGCGGATGGCCGAGCCACACGCCGACGCCCTGCGCAGCATGCGGCGGATCTACCTCGATGCCGGCCGCCAGGACGAGTTCTTCCTGGACCTGGGAGCCCAGGCGTTCGCCGACGAGCTTGCCCGCCTCGGGATCGAGCACTCGCTCGAGCTGTTTGACGGCAAGCACGGCGGCATCACCTACCGCTACCCGGGGGCGATCCGGGAGCTGGTGCTGGCGCTGCGCTAACGGCGCCCGTGAGGTTCGGTACATTCTCGTACCGTGACTGGACTGGCGCAGCCGCCGGGCCATCGCGACCGGCTGATCGTCGCGATGGCGACGTCGATCGCGGCCAAGGGGTACCGGGACACGACCGTGGCCGATGTCGTCCGGATCGCCCACACGTCGCGCCGGAACTTCTACGAGCACTTCGCCGACCGTGACGCTTGCTTCCTGGCGCTGTTCGACGCCACCAACGACGCGATGATGCGCGAGATCGCAGCCGCGGTCTGGCCCGATCAGCCCCTGGATGACCAGGTCGACGGCGCCGTCGACGCGTACATCGACAACGTCGCCGGCCAGCCCGCCCTGTACCGCAGCTTCGTCCGCGAGCTTCCCGGGCTCGGCCAGACCGGCGCCGACCGGGGGCTGGCCACGCTCGAGCGGTTCGCGGAGCTGCTCGTCGGATTCGTCGAGTCTGGCTGCCGGGCGCAGCCCGAGCTCGGCCTGCGGCCGCTGAACATGGATACGGCGATCATCGTCGTCGGCGGCCTGCGAGAGCTGTTGGTCATCTCGCTGCAACGAGGCCGCGACATGCGCGAGCTGCGTGTGTCGGCGGCAGAGACGATCAAGGCGATCCTCAACGGAACGATGCTCGGGCGGGAGGCGCCTGGGTGAGGCGGGCGCGGGTGGACGTCGACGGCCGGACCGCGTTCATCTCCGGTGCCGCGTCGGGCATCGGCCGCGCGATCGCCCTGCGCCTGTCCGCCCACGGCTGTCCGGTCGCGATCGCCGACCGCGACGAGGCGGGGTTGCAGGCAACGGCGGACGCGATCGCCGGTCCGGTGCTCGCCCGCCGGCTCGATGTCCGCGATCGCGAGGCGCAGCTGGCATTTGCGGCGGCGGTTGCCGACTGGTCTCCCGCTCCGCTCGGGATGGTGTTCAACAATGCGGGCGTCGCCACCGCCCAGAGCATCGCCGACGGAACGATCGACGACGACGACTGGGTGGTGGACATCAACTTCGGCGGCGTCGTCAACGGCGTGCGCGCGTTCCTGCCAATCCTGCTCCGCCAGGGGTCTGGCGTGATCGTCAACACGTCCAGCGTGTTCGGGCTCGTCGGGATCCCCTATCACAGCGCCTACTGCTCCTCGAAGTTCGCGGTCCGGGGCTTCACCGACTCGCTGCGCCACGAGTTGCGCGGCACCGGCGTCCGCGCGATCACGGTCCATCCGGGCGGCGTCAAGACGAACATCGTGCGCAACGCTCGCTTCCACCCCGATCCCCGACGTCCGGAGCTGTCACACGAAGAGGCCGCGCGCCAGTTCGACGCGATCGCGCTCACCCGCCCCGAGCGGGCGGCGAAGATCATCCACGACGGCGTCAAGGCGGGACGCAGCCGAATCCTCGTCGGTCCTGACGCCTACATGTTCGACGTGCTGGCGCGTGTCGCGCCGACGCACTACTTCGAGGTTCTCGCCGGCCTGGAGACGCTGGCGAGCCGCCGGGGGTCAGGTCCTCCGTGATGCGAGCTCACGGCGACGAGCGCGCCGTCGAGGACATCGTGGTGACCGCCGACGTCCTGCAGCTAATCCGCTCGTTCCGAGGGCGCCGGCACATGGGTAGTCTGCCACCGTCTGCTTGCATTGCAGTCTTCTGAGAAGCCGCTGAGGAGAACCTCTCATGACCGCCACGACCCCCCGTGACATCCGCCCGAATGACTTTCTGGGCATCGATGACCTGCTCGACGACGAGGAGGTGATGATCCGCGACACGGTGCGGGCGTTCGTCGCCGACCAGGTCACGCCGTTCGTGGGGGACTGGTTTGAGGAGGCGCGGATCCCGGTGGAGCTGGCGGCCGCCCTCGGGAAGCTCGGCGTTCTCGGCATGCATCTCTCCGGCTACGGCTGCGCCGGCGCGAGCGCCACCGCCTACGGCCTGGCTTGCATGGAGCTCGAGGCGGGGGACAGCGGACTGCGCAGCCTCGTGTCCGTGCAGGGCTCGCTCGCGATGTTCGCCATCCACCGCTGGGGTTCGGAGGAGCAGAAGGTCGAGTGGCTGCCCCGGATGGCGGCCGGGGAGGCGATCGGCTGCTTCGGGCTGACCGAGGCGGATGCCGGCTCCGATCCGGCGTCGATGCGCACACGCGCCCGGCGCGACGGTGACGACTGGATCCTGCACGGTCAGAAGATGTGGATCACCAGCGGCTCGATCGCCGATGTCGCCGTCGTATGGGCGCGGACCGACGAGGGGATCCGCGGCTTTCTCGTCCCGCGCGACATCAAGGGATTCACCACCCAGGACATCCACCGCAAGCTGTCGCTACGAGCGGCGTTCACATCCGAACTGCTGCTCGACGACGTCCGTCTCCCGGCCTCCGCGCTGCTGCCGGAGGCGACGTCGCTGCGGGCGCCGCTCTCGTGCCTGAACGAGGCGCGGTACGGGATCGTGTGGGGGGTCATGGGTGCAGCCCGGGCGTGCTTTGAGTCGGCGCTCGCCTACGCGAAGGAGCGCGTCGCCTTCGGCCGTCCGATCGCCGCCACCCAGATCCAGCAGCAGAAGCTCGCGAAGATGGCGGTGGAGATCAACCGCGGCGTCCTCTTGGCGCTGCACCTCGGCCGGATGAAGGACGAAGGACGGCTCCGGCCCGAGCACGTCAGCATGGGCAAGCTGGCCAACGTCGATGCCGCGCTCGACGTGGCCCGCTCCGCGCGTCAGGTCCTGGGCGCCAACGGCATCACGCTCGAGTATCCGGTGATCCGGCACATGAACAACCTCGAGTCGGTCGTGACCTACGAGGGCACCGCCGACGTTCACGCGTTGATCGTCGGCGAGGCGCTCACCGGGATCAACGCGTTTCGCTGAGGCCATGGCCGCCGACGAGAAGCCTACGGTCGCGGTCCCGGCGGATCAGCCGCCGTCCTATCAGCTCGAGCTTGAGGACATCGAGCTTGGCCACGGCGAGGAGGCGGTGGCGGGCCGGACCGCCGAGGTGCACTACGTCGGCGTCTCCTGGAACACCGGGCGGCAGTTCGATGCGTCGTGGGATCGCGGGCAGACGTTCCGGTTCGCCCTCGGCAAGGGTCAGGTGATCGCCGGTTGGGATCAGGGCGTTCAGGGGATGAAGGTCGGCGGCCGGCGGCGGATCACGATTCCGCCGATGCTCGGGTACGGCAAGCGCGGCGCCGGTGGGGTGATCGGGCCAGACGAGACACTCGTGTTCGTCGTCGACCTGATCGCCATCCACTGACGCCGCCCCGCCCCGGCTGACTACCCGGCGATGCCTGTGCGCCGGGCGTGATCTGCGACCGTGGTCGTCAGATTCAGCTCGCTCAGCGGCGTGATCTCGCCGACCTCGACGCCTCCGCCGATCCCGACCAGCGGGCATCCGTGGGCCAGCGCCGCCGCCTGCTCGAGGCTGTCGGCGGCGATCAGCGAGTACCCGCCAAGCGCGGTGCCCGCGCCGGTCTCACCCGCGCTGGTTGCCGTGAACACCGGGTTTCCGACGTCCACGACGCGGGACCCCAACTCGGTGAACCACTCGTTCCAGGCGTTCGTGCCGTCCGTCGATCCCGGCTGATAATCGCGGGGAGCGCGAAACGCGTACAGGAAGTGGGGCATGGTGTGACTCCTCGGTTGCGCCGGCGCAGCGCGCCGACGGTGATCGATGCTTTCGATCAGTCCTGACACCACGGCATCACGGAACTGATCGGCCAGTTGGCGACGCCCGATGCCGCCGCCGCAGCGTCGGCGGGCGCCGGATCCGGCGACGGCCGGCGCAGGCCCGGAGCCGTCAGTCAGTGCGGCTGGGGTGCCCCTGGCCGGGCCACGGCGCGAGACAGATGAGCAGCCGGGAGTCGGTCACAGCGACGACCTCGTGACGCTCCGCCGGGTCGAAATGCACCAGGTCGTGCACCTTGAGCTGCTCCTCCCGCTCGCCGGCGCGCACCAGCAGGCGGCCGGCGAGCACGATCACGAGCGCGTGCTCATGGACCTGGTGGTCATCGAGACGCTCGCCCTCGGGCAGGGCGAGGAGGATGATGCGCGTCGCGGTGTCGTCAGAGCGCAGGACGCGCGGCGCGTGGGGTTCGACGGTCTCCGAATCCAGCTGCCATAGCTCCATGTGGGGCAATCATAGGAGTCGCGCCGCCCCCGGCGCTTCGAGGTCACCGAGTCCGGGGAAGGAGCGGAGCGATGGCCGAGACCGGGGTGACGATGGGCCTGCGCCGGCGGCTGCCGTGTGACAGCTTGCACCGGTGCCCCGTCAGCGCGCCGCTTCGTTGATCCTCGCCCGGCGCGGCGATCTGGTCGTCGAACGCGACTCGAGGCGACCATCCGGTCGGATGCTGCGCCAGGACGGAATGGACGCGTCCTATGTCGACCTCGCCGATCCGTCCCATCTCGAGTTCGACTACCTCCGATGGATCCGGATCGTCCTGCGTGCGGCACATACCCGGAGGGTCCTGCACGTCGGCGGTGGCGCATGCGCCCTGCCGCGCGCCCTCGCCGCGGAGGATCCCGACGGCCGCCAGGAGGTCTGTGAGGTGGACCCCGCCGTGCTCGCGCTGGCGCGCGAGCATATGGGACTGCGCCGCGCCCGGGGCCTGCGGGTACGGGTGGCCGAGGGGCGAGCCGGCATCGCCGCGCAGCGCGACGGAGGCTGGGATGCGATCGTCGTCGACGCGTTCGTCGGCGCCACGGTGCCCCGCCGGTTGATCACCGTCGAGGTGGTGGCGGACATTGCCCGCGTGACGCCGCTCGTCCTCGTCAACGTCGTCGACGGTCGCGCGGCCCGCGACGTCGCGCGCATCGGGGCGGCGCTGGCCTCGGCCTTCCCGACGGTGTGGGGGCTGGGCGGCCGCGGCGGCAACACGGTGGTGGTGGGATCGGCGGATCCCCTGAACCTCACTCGGATTGGCGCCCAGGCCGCCGCCGACCCCTCCCGGCCGCGGCTCGCCCTCCCGGCGGAGATGGCGCGCCTCGCCGCCGCGACGGTGGCGCTCCGTGATCGGGATCTTGAATCGGCCATGGGGGAGGGAGGAGAATGATCGCGACAAGCCCCAGCTCGCCCGGCGAGGACTCCCCGGGCCGGGGGAGCCAGAGTCGGCATCGAAGCTCACCCGCCCATCTCAAGGAGAGGCCATATCCATGATCCGTCGAGTCGCAATCGTCACCGCGGGAGTGATCGCGGCGCTGACGTTCACGGCGGTCGCCGTTGCGGCACCGCTCTCGAAGGCAACCAAGTTCACCGCGCTGAAGGGCAAGGTGACCTGTGGAGTCATGGTCCCCGCCCCCAACAAGAAAGCGACGATGGTGCTGTGCGGGGCGAAGGGGATCCCCGCGCCCAAGGGCCCGGCAGTTGGTGACCCGGGATTCGTGCAGATCAGCGTTCTCGGCAGGCCTCAGGTGCTGCGGCTCAGCCAGAACTCCTGGGTCGCGGGCGCGAAGGCAGACCTCGGGCGTGGTCGGCTGTGGAATCAGCTCGGGGTCACCTGTCACGTCGCCGCCACGACGGTGATGTGCTTCAACGGCGACAATCACGGATTCGTGATCGGCGGCGGCAAATACCGGACGTTCTGAGCCGATCCGGCCCGGTACGTGCGGAGCGCGCGGCGCGCGGCACGTGACCGTGTGGCGCCGGCGTCAGGCGCGTTGCCGGACGCCGGCGCTGTCCTACTGGATGCCGCCGGGCGCGGCGGCGTACTCGTCGTCGGTGACCTTTTCGCCCCAGTGCGCGGCGACGTGCTCGTCGTCGACCTCGTTGAGCGCGAGGTGGACCATGAAGCGGTTGGGCGCGGCGCCGTGCCAGTGGTCTTCGTCGGGCGCGAAGAAGACGCGGTCGCCGGGGCGGATGATCTCGATCGGTCCGCCGCGCCGCTGAACGAGGCCGACGCCTTCGGTCACGTAGATCGTCTGGCCGAGCGGGTGGGTGTGCCACGCGGTCCGCGCCCCGGGGGTGAAGTGGACGAGGTTGGCCTGCGCGCGCGCCGGGGGTGACGCGGCGGCGACGGCGTCGATGTAGACGTCTCCGGTGAACCACTCAGCGGGACCCTTGCCGGTGTCGATGCTGCCTCTCGTGATCTCCATGTCCGTGAACCTCCTGGTGGCTGCCGTCTCGATCGGGCTGGCGTCGCCGCGCCGCAGGCAGCAGGGCGGCGCTCAGGGAATCCCGAAGGCCGCCTTGAACGACTCGCCCCAGCTGGTGGTCGAGCCCTGCGGTGGATCGGCGGCCCCTGGATCCGTCGCGCCGGCGAGCGTCCGAGAGTTCGAGGTGGGCGAGCCCCATCCGATCTCGATGCCGGTGCCGCTGGAGGCGAATACCGCCACCCGCTGTCCGCCTTGGAAGAGGGTGCCGATCGTCGTGGTGACCGGATCGATCTGCTCGGCGACGTACCAGTAGTTCGACAGCGCGCCCGCAGGGGGATGTGTGAACCGAAACAGGAGGAGCGGCTCACCCGCGTACCAGTCGCGCATCACCCCGACCAACTCGGACTGCCGCGGGGCGAAGATGGGCGCTCCGGCGCGCGCGGTCGCATCAACGCCCATGTCATCGCGGTCAATCGTGAAACCGGGAATTGGATCCGGTCCAGCGTGGTTGCTGGCACTGGGCGTGGGAGGCGCCGGCGCGGGGGCGGCCGGCGCGCGGGCCGCCGCTCGGACCGCGACCTTCAGAGCGGAAGACGTACGATCGCCGACGGAGCCGCTGGCCGGGTACAACCGGTGCGCCACCTGAAACCGCCGGACCGCCGACTTGGTCGCGGCATCGAAGAAGCCCGTCACCGGCACCGCATAACCGACCTGCGACAACCACGTCTGAAGCGTCTTCACATCCGGGCCCAACTGGCCCCGCCGCAGGGTTCGGGCGAACACCGTCGCCGACGACCGCACCGGCTTGAGATGAGTGCGCGCGGGGCGGCCGGTCAATCCCGCTCCGCCTGAGCTCGCGCTCGCGGTCGCGCAACAGCTGAGCACGCCCGCGACCGCCAGGCAGGCGCCAACCGCCCGCCAGCGCCCGCTGGGCGACGCGGACCTCACCGTACACCTCTGGGCTCTGGGCCTTCGCTCATGTCCTGGGTACGGCTCCCCAACAGAGCTGCGGGAAGTGAACGCACAGACGCGCCTCCGCGGTCGCGGGTTACGATCGACGCCTTGGCCTGCGGAGTTAGCTGACGGGCTAGCGCGCTATCGCTGCGCGCCTCTCACGGACCACCGCGAGACTCGCCCCAAATACTTGGGTTCCCCGCTCCCCGGGGCGGCATTCCGGGGACTCGGCGCGGGCAACATAGCAAACAGCCCGGCCGCGCTGCAGCCCGGCATCACAAATCGGCGATCCGAAGCGGTTGCGCCCGGGCTTGACACAGGCTGGCTCTGCCAGCTACCTTGCATCACATGGTACCCCGGGGTGACACGACGATCACTCAGCTGCGCCGCGGCGTGCTGGAGTTCTGCGTGCTCGCGCTGTTGCGCGACGGCGAGCGCTACAGCTTTGATCTGGTCCGTGCACTCGGGGACGTCGAGGGCCTGGTCACCAGCGAGGGAACGCTGTACCCGCTGCTCGGACGTCTGCGCCGCGAGGGCATGGTGCAGAGCACGTGGCGGGAGTCCGCGGCGGGACCGCCTCGCCGCTACTACCGCATTACGCAGGACGGAGACGCGGCGCTGCGGGCGTTTGCGAGTCAGTGGGCGCGGTTTCGCGACTCCGTCGACACGCTCATTGAGTTGGGAGCGCTGGCATGACCCCAGACACCCTGCATCCGCTCGCCGAGGACTATCTGCGACGGTTGCGACGAGCCGGCCGTCGGCTCCCGCCGGAGCGTCTGCGTGATCTGGTGGCGGAGCTCGAGGGACACCTGTCTGAGGCGATTTCGCCGGGCGCCTCTGACCACGAGGCGCATGCAGTGCTCGAGCGCCTGGGCGCGCCCGGTGACATCGTCGACGCCGAGCGGCCTCCCGGGCATGGAGCGGTCGATCGGCGCAGTTGGCGCGAGTGGGCCGCGGTGATCCTCCTGCCGCTCGGCGGCTTTGCGTTCGGCGTGGGATGGCTGGTCGGGCTCATCCTGCTGTGGAGCTCGCGGCTGTGGACGACTCGCGAAAAGCTCATCGGGACGCTGATCGTCCCCGGCGGGATCGCGACCACGCTGCTTGTCGTCGTGCTGACAGGCACCAAGCGGCGCTGTCGCGGGTTCGCGACCGTCAATCCGCCGACCGCGCTGGTCGGGCGCGTGCACTGCACCCCCGGTGCCGGGCCGAGCGCGGCGACGACCGCGCTTCAGATCGCGTTGGTCGTGTTCTGTGTCCTCGGCCCTGTCGTGTCAGCGGTCTATCTGGCTCGCCGCGCCCGCGACAGGTCCGTGTTCA
Organism: uncultured Solirubrobacteraceae bacterium; assembly: GCA_963731395.1. Taxonomy (GTDB): domain Bacteria; phylum Actinomycetota; class Thermoleophilia; order Solirubrobacterales; family Solirubrobacteraceae; genus Palsa-465. Next base: position 13,010 of record CAVSVH010000009.1, on the reverse strand, counting down.
CCGGCCCGGTGCTCGGATCGGCGAGGTCCGTACCAGGAGCCGCAAAGTAGTGGCGAGCGGCGGGCGTGGCTGGGGCGGTCGACCGCTCGAACTCGACGACCTGCTCAAACTCCGTAAACCCGGAACTTGTCCACTCACGCGCGCGGTAACCCTTTCGGGGCATTCCGTCGAGCAACCTCGAAACATTGCTCGATCGACGAAGGACCATCGGAGTCGTGCGAACCGAGCACCCCGCGGCGGCTTCGTTCGCCAGCTGAGAAGCTCCGGGACATAAGCGTCAAGAAGACCCCAATGTCGGTGACCGAGGCGCGGGAGCTGGCCATTCGAGCACACGCCGGCCAGCGGGATCGTGACGGCAGTTTTCACATCGATCACGTCGCCCGAATCGCCGGAACCGTGCCGGCGGACGATCCCCATCAGCGTGTTGCCTGGCTTCACGACGTCCTCGAGGACAGCAACCTGACCGCCGACGACCTCGGCGCGCGGCTCGCAACCGACGAGCTCCAAGCGCTTTTGCTGTTGACGCACGACAACGCCGTCGAGCCCTACGACGACTACGTGGGGCGGATCATCGGCGCGCGTGGAGTAGCCGGCGATCTCGCGCGAGCGGTCAAGCAAGCCGACATGATCGACAACTTGTGCCGCTGTGTGCGTGACCGCGATCCTGCGCTCGCCCAGTACGGGCGTGCGCTCGCAGCACTCTGGGCGGCTCCGCGCAACCCGTCGACGTCGACCCCGCCCGAGGGCTAGCTTTCGCCGCGTCGCACAACGGTTGAGATCAGTGGCTCGATCATCGTCGAGGAGGTGTCTAGGGGCTGATCAACCTCACCGCGTGGCTGGTGATCTTCGTCACCGGCGCGGTCTGGCGCTTCCGCCGCGACACCGCTCGCGTATGACCCAGCGCCTACCTTCAGGCACGCTGCTGCATCCGCGCGATCAGTAGACCGAGAGGAGCCCGCGTCCGGCGAGGAGGATGCCGACTCCGGACAGCCCGATCATCGCGATCTGGCGGCCGTGGCGCCCGAACCACGCCTTGAACCTGACGATGGCCGCCTGCGTCCATTCTCCGGCCAACGCGGAGGCAAGCAGGGCCCCCTCGAGGAGAATCTGCTGCATGACACAGAAGTACGCGATGAGCAGCAGGATGGTCACGGTCGGCGGGTGCAGATGCGAGATGTGATCGAGCGCGTTGACGTAACCGATCCCGGGAAAGCTCATCGCGGCACCGACCACGAACGCCACACCCACGGAGCCCTTCTGAAGCATCCGCGTCTGCCAGGGCTGCTTTCCCGGTGAGTGGCTCGCCCGGGCCGCTTTGCGGCGGGCCCGCCAGTGACGGAGCGCCGCGTCACGCCCGGTTGCCATCGTGATCGCGATCGCGAGCACGAGCACCCCGACCGCGATGTCGCCGCTCGGACTCAGCAGGCGGGTGGATCCCATGACGGCGCTCGACCCGTGCAGCGAGAAGATGATCGCCAGACCCGAGGCGATGCTCGAGGTATATGCCCCGAGAAGGTAGCCCAGCATGAGCCGCTTTGGCTGCGGGAGCAGCAACATCACCGCCGTGGCAGCGAGCAGCGAGGGGTTCAGGGTCGCCAGCACGGCGGACAACAGGACGATCGCCACGTCTCGGTTCATGCGGCGACGCCGATCGTGCCCGAGACGGCCGTGTCGGAGTCGACCTGCTTTCCGGCCAGCAGGCGGATGACCGAGATCCCCGAGCACGAGCCCCGGCAGCTGGTCGCGGCGTGCGCGTCGGACGCTCTGGCAGTCGCTCGCCACCGGGTCACGACCAGGTCGTGCTCGGCTATCTGGTCCTCGATTTTCACGTAGAGGTCCGCGGATTGACGACGACTCGTCGATACGAGCCGGCGGACGCCCTCTGGTCCGATCACTCCTTCGTGAAGCCACGAGAAATTGCCCAGGTAATCCGCGCCCACCAGCTCGTCGACCAGCTCGAGCCGCCCCTGGTTCCAGACGGCCTCGACGAACAGGCGGACCTTGCGCTTGTTGAGCTCGCTCACGCTCGTCATAGCGACGGATGATCTGGCGGGCGCGCCAGGTTTACCAGGGAGGATCCCCGAGGGTTTCCCCGCGTGTTTTGCGACCGGCGGTCGTGGCGGTCCAGTAGGCACGCGGTGTATCGTCGAGTGGTGCTGTCCACTGTCGGGGGAGCTTTGCTCGAGCGCGAGCGCGAGCTCGGGGCTCTACGCGAGGGGCTCGACCGCGCGCGCGGCGGGGAAGGAACCCTGCTTCTGATCGAGGGACCCGCCGGAATCGGCAAGACCCAACTCGGGCGAGGCGCGCGTGCCGCGGCCGAGCAGGCAGGGATCACGCCGCTGACGGCGAGGGGCTCGGAGCTCGAGCAGCCGTTTGCGTTCGGCGTCGTGCGCCAGCTGCTCGAGCAGGTGACCGGCGATGGACGAGAACGCGCGGATCTGTTCGGCGGGGCGGCGCTTCCAGCGGCTCGCCTGTTCACGCCCGACGAGCACCTGGCGCGAGATGGCAACGTCGGATTCGAGGCGCTGCACTCCCTCTACTGGTTGATCGTGAACCTGGCCGACCAGGGCCCGTTGCTCGTCCTGGTCGACGATTGCCAGTGGGTGGACCTCGACTCGCTGCGGTTTCTGAGCTATCTCGCGTCGCGGATCGAGGGACTTCCGGTTGCCATGGTCCTCGCCAGCCGCACTCCCGATACCCCGGTGTCCGACGCAGCGTCTCCGTGGTCACAGTTGACCGCGCGCCCTTCGGCGGTCGCCCTGTATCCGCGACCGCTGAGCGAGTCCGCCGCGGTGGCGCTGGTGCGGGAGCGCCTCGGTGCCGACGCAGACGAGGAGTTCTGCCGCGCGTGCCATGCGGCGACAGACGGCAATCCGCTGTTTCTCCGGGAGCTGCTTCAGGGCCTGACCGCGGCCGCGGTCGTGCCATCGGCTGCCGCGGCGAGCGAGGTCCAGTCGGTTGGACCCGCCTCCGTCAGTCGCTTCGTCCTGCATCGTCTGGCCGCACTCGGGCCATCGGCAACCGAGCTTGCCCGCAGCGTCGCGGTGCTGGGCGACGAGAGTGACCTGCAGCTCGCCGCTCGCGTATCGGGTCTGACCGAGGCCGGGGCCCGGGACGCCGCTGATGACCTCGTTCGCGCTGACATCTTCGCTCGCGGTGAACGGCTGGGGTTTGTGCACCCGATCGTGCGTGCGGCGTTGTACGAGGATCTCGTGCCCGGCGAGCGGCAAACGCGCCATGCCGCCGTCGCGCGAGCACTGACGACGGCGGGCGCTCCGCCCGAGCGGATCACCGCGCACCTGCTCCTGACTACGCCGACCGGCGACCTACGTCGCGTGCAGACACTCCGATCTGCCGCGATGAGCGCGGCGCATCGCGGGGCTCCCCGCGCCGCGGCCGAGCGTCTGCGCCGCGCGCTCGCCGAATCTCCGCCCGAGCAGGAGTGCGGGGAGATACTCGCCGAGCTCGGCCGCTACGAGGTGGCCGCGATGCAGTTCGAGGCCGCCGAGCAACACCTGCAGGCGTGCCTGCAATCTGCCGCGGACCTGACGACTCGAGCCGACGCGGCGTCGTGGCTAGCTCGGTGTGCGATTGTGTCGGGCGGCCACTCGGCGGAGGCCGCGGTGCAGGCGCTCGCATCCTTGGCCGACGAGATCGACGAGAACCGGCCAGTTGACCGCGAATGCGCGCTCGACCTCTCCGCCGAGCTGGTGATGGTCGCCGCAATGGTCCCCCGCCTGCGTGGGCGCCTCGACCCACTGCTTCGGCGATTCAATGATCAGGCGGGCGACCAGCCCGGCTTCGAGGCGGTGGCGAGAATCTACGTCGCCCGTGAGCAGCTCGTGCGGGGGGGCTCGGCGGCAGCGGCCGCGGAGGAGATTCAGGCGGCGCTGATGGCGGGGGTTCCCCCGAGCGCGGAGAACACCGCCGCACTCCTCGCGCTGTGGATTCTGCGGCTCAGCGAGCGCTATGAGCTGACCCGTCGATTACTCGACGCGGCGTTGGACCGTGCCCGACAGGAGGGGCACGCAACGAGGCAGGGCATCATCCACGGACAGCGCGCTGCGCTCGCGCTGGCGCAGGGCTCACTTCACGACGCACAGGTCGAGGCGGAGACCGGATTGGTGCTCATCGAGGAACCGCATTTCCTGTTCCTGCAGCTTGTCGCGGTGGCAATCGTCGTCCACATCGAGCGCGGAGCCCTGGCGGAGGCGCTTGCGCTGGTGAGAAGGGGCGAGAGGCTCGGGATTCGCGAGGACGGCACGTACGCGTATATGGATTTCATCGTCGCGCGGGCGCGGCTGCGGATCGCTCAGGGTCAGGTGCGCGAAGGCGTCGCGGATCTGCTGTGGTGCGGCGAGCGGCTCGAGGCCCTCGGGATGCTGTGGCCGAGCGACTGGAAGGCACACGCCGTTGTGGCGCTTGCCGCGCTGCACGAAAAGGAGACGGCGGCGAAGCTCGCGTCCGGGCAGCTGGCGATGGCTCGTCGCGTCGGAGCGCCCGGGGCGCTGGGAGCGTCTCTGCGCGCGGCGGCATCCGCGGCTGGAGACGACGAGCGGCTGGGGTTGCTCGAGGAGGCCGTGTCGGTCCTCGAGGGCAGCCGTGCGCGGCTCGAGCTGGCTCACGCGCTCACCGATCTTGGCAGCGAGCGCAGCCGCCTGGGACGGCGTCGAGAGGGCCGCGACGCCCAGCGTCGCGCGATCGCCCTCGCTGACGAGTGTGGGGCGCTGGCGCTCGCTGAGCGTGCTCGAGCCGACCTCCAGGCGGGGCCGGGCCGGCGCGCGCGGACCGAGCTGACCGGTCGCAGCGCGTTGACCGCGGCGGAGTGGCGGGTTTGCCGCGAAGCTGCAGAGGGTGCGACCAACCGTGAGATCGCGCAGGCACTGTTCGTGACCGAGAAGACCGTCGAGCGCCACCTGAGCAGCGCGTACCAGAAGCTGCAGATCCGATCTCGCTTTCAGCTGGCGGCGGCGATCAGCGGGTAGCGGTGCAGGCCGCCCCGGAGCCGGCGGCCGCCCCGAAAAAGGTAGGGAAAACACGCGGGGTTCCCCTCTTGTGAGCTGTCGGGGGCCAGCGGACGATGGCTGGGCAGGCAACGCAAACGACGGCGATGCCGCTGTCGGAGAGGAAAGGGTCTGGTCATGACAGGTGTGCTCTATGCGGTAGGGCGGTTCTGCACGCGGCGCCGCTACGTGGTGCTCGCGGTATGGCTGCTGGTGGCGGTCGGGCTCGTTGCCGTGTCGCACCGTCTCGGCGACAACACGAATGACAGCCTGACGCTGCCGGGCACCAACAGCCAGCGCGCCACGGACACCCTCAGCAAGTCGTTTCCCGATCAGGCGAACGGATCCAGTCCCATCGTCCTGCACGTGACCGGCGGGAAGCTGACCGACTCCAAGTACTCGGGCGCCGTGAACCAGGCGGCGGCCGACGTGGCGAAGGCACGCTATGTCGCTTCGGTGGTCAATCCGCTGACGCAGCAGGGTGCCTCCGCGCTCAGCAAGGATCAGTCCACCGGCTACCTCTCGGTGACCTTGTCGGTCAGTCCCGGGGCGCTCTCCGTCGGCGATGCCCAGAAGATCATCGACGCTGCGGACAAGCCCGCCCAGGCGGCAGGCATCCAGGTGGAGACCGGGGGCCAGCTCGGTCAGAAGGTGTCCAAGCCCTCCACCGAGTCCAGCGAGCTGATCGGGATCATCGCCGCCATGGTGATCCTCACCTTCACCTTCGGGACCGTGGTAGCGATGCTCATGCCGATCCTCGGCGCGATCATCGGCTTAGCGGTGACGCTGTCGATCGTCCGGATCCTCAGCCACGCCATGACTGTTTCCACCGTGGCGCCGACGCTGGCCACGATGATCGGCCTGGGCGTCGGAATCGACTACGCCCTGTTCATCGTCACCAGGCACTTCCGCGGTCTCAACGACGGCCTGGAACTGCGCGAGTCGATCGCGCGAGCCGCGGCAACCTCCGGCGGGGCGGTCGCGTTTGCGGGCGGAACCGTGACGATCGCCCTGGTGTCGCTCGCCGTGGCCAACATCCCGCTGGTCACCACGATGGGGCTGATGGCGGCGGTCGCGGTCGTCGTCGCGGTTCTCGCGGCGGTGACCCTGCTGCCGGCGATGCTGGCGATCGTCGGCCCGCACATCACCTCGTTGCGCGTCCGTGGCCGGCACCCTCAGGCCGAGCCCAAGCCCGGTCTGTGGTCGCGGTGGGCCCACAAGGTCGCGCGACACCCGGTAGTCGCGGGGCTGGCGGCATTGATGATCCTGCTGCCGCTCGCGATCCCGCTGCTGTCGCTGAACCTGGGTCAGAAGGACGTCGCCGCTCTGTCCACGTCGACGACCGCCCGCCGGGCGTACGATTTGATCTCGACCGACTTCGGTCCGGGGGTCAACGGGCCGCTGATCGTGGCCGCCTCCCTGGGTTCGCCGGCAAAGGGGACGAGCGACTCCCGCCTGACCACGCTTGCGCAGGACGTCTCACACACCTCCGGGGTGGTGGCGGTCACCCCAATTCAGGTTGACAAGGACGGGACCACCGCCTACTTCAATGCGGTCGCCAAGACCGCACCGGCGGACCAGGCGACGGCCGACCTGGTGGGCAAGCTGCGCTCGAGCGTGATCCCCGGCGCGGAGAAGGGGACCAACCTGAAGGCCTATGTGGGTGGCACGACCGCCGGAAACGTGGATCTCGCCTCGAACATCTCGAGCAAGCTCCCGCTCCAGATCCTGGTCGTGATCGGGCTCAGCTTCCTGCTGCTGGTGCTCGCCTTCCGCACGCTCGTTGTCCCCATCCAAGCGGCAGTAATGAACGTGCTGTCGATCGCGGCCTCCTACGGTGTGCTGACCGCGATCTTCCAGTTCGGATGGCTGCACGGCCTGATCGGGCTCGAAAGCGCTGTGCCGATCGTGTCCTACGTACCGCTGTTCATGTTCGCGATCCTGTTCGGGCTCTCGATGGACTACGAGGTGTTCCTGGTCAGCCAGATCGAAGAGCACGTCCACGCCGGCGAGGACAACAAGAACAGTGTCGTCAAGGGGCTCATCACCAGCGCCCGCGTCATCACCGCCGCCGCGACGATCATGGTCTTCGTGTTCGGCGGCTTCGTGCTCAACGGCGACCCGACGGTCAAGCAGTTCGGGATCGGTCTGGCGGTGGCGGTGCTCCTCGACGCGACCATCGTTCGCTGTCTGCTCGTCCCGGCTCTCATGATCAAGATGGGGAGGGTCAACTGGTACCTTCCCGGCTGGGTCGACCGGCTCCTACCCCACATCAACATCGAGGGCGCCGAGTTCTTTGAGAAGCGCGAACGCGGCACGCCAGACGAGGCCGAACCAGAGCTCGCACCGGCTCTGCACGCGTAGGTCGCCTCAGCACTGCTCATTACCGGGTGACTCGGGCCACTAAAACAGGCAGGTTCACCGCACTTGCACCGAGGACTGACAGCCGCGGTGGAGGAGGCGGTGAACCTGCGGCGCGGGTGTCACACCCCTGGAGATCGCAGGAACCTCACGAGCTCGGGCATCGCCGCCGGGTCTTGGGCCAGGAACAGGTGCCCACCTTCATAGCCGCGCAGGTCGGCCCCCGGAATCCGCGACGCAATCGCGGTGCTGTTTTCGGCGGGAGCGATTCCGTCATAGCGCCCGTAGGCAACCAAGGTCGGGCACGTGACCGCTTCCAGCCGCTCCCATACATCATGGTCGGCGCGGGCCCGGAGTTGTGCCCGCACGCCGGCAGCACTGGCCGGGTCCTGCGATGCGGCCACGCGTTCGGCCAGCGCACGATCGCCAGGGTGACCGGCCAGCCAGCGATCGTCCCAGCGACGATCGGTGAGGTTGAGCTCAATCGCGGCGCGCTTCTCCGGCGAGAGGTCGAGCAGCTCGTGCAGCGGATAGGAGGACCCTCCTTGGCCGCCCGCCGAGGTGCACAGGAGCGCGAGACGCTCCAATCGCCCAGGATTGGCGACGGCGAGCTCCTGGGCCACCATTCCGCCAAAGCTCATCCCCACCACGCGACAGGTGCTCCAGCCGACAAGCTCAAGCAGACCCACGACGTCGGCGGCCAGATCAGCCATGCGGTAGGACCCAGCCACCGGACCGCTACGACCAAAACCGCGATAGTCCCACGCCAGCAGATCGAATCGGCCCGCCAGAGCATCAAGCAACCGTTGAGCGTCAGCCATTGTCGATCCCGACCCGGTTACAGAACAGCAACCGCGCGCCGCTCCCGGCGCGCTCCCAGCACAGCTCGACACCGTTGACCTCGCTGACCGGCATCGCCCCGGAACCTACCGACCCGGGTTGGCGGGTCCCGCTCTGGGCTCGAGTTCGCGCGACACCGAGCATCGGTTTGCATCGGCTTTGCGCCCGTTAATTCAATCAGGCCCCGGGTTGGCTGACGAGGGAGTTTTCTGGTGGACGGTCTCGTCGTGTGTCTGGGAGCGGTCCGTCGCGTCCTGGGGCCGGCCGACGTCGGGGAGCCGGCGGGTGGTGGCTCGTCTGTACGCGGGCACGGCGATCGCCGGGACGAGTAGCGGGTGGAGCAGGAGGTGCAGCCAGTCCCATAGGTGTGTTGCCGCGAAAGCCGGTCCAGGACCAGCCCGCCAGGTACGCTGCGGTCACGAACCCCACGAACGCGAGCACGCTGGCGAGCAGGGTCAGGCGGTGGGCGGGGCGTCCAGTTCCATTGCCACGGCATCGCGTAGCCGGCGAGCACCAGCACGGCGAACGCGCACCGCGCGCCGCCCTTCAACCCCCCAACTGATCCGTGGAAACCCGGTGAAGCGTCGCCTAAGCGCGCGCCGACTGTTCACCGGTCCGGGGGCCGAGCAATCGCGCGACCGCGCCCCGCGTACCCGGCGATCGCAGTGGTGGCGGGCGACCCGGGCGAGGATCTCGTACGCGATCGAGGTCACGCACGCTCGACCCTTCGCAGCCCGTGCATCGGCATCCACCAGTCGATGACGAGCATCGTGGCCTCCTCATTAAGGTGCGTATGTACGACCTCGGCGATGTCGGTGTGGAAGCGGTCGCCGTCCGGTCCCTCGGTAATCGGTCCGGCAGCGATCGCCCGTCCGGAGATCTTCGCCTCGCCGGGCCACTGTGCCTCGGAGCCTTTGACCGGATCGACCGTCGCGCTGTGCAGTGCGAACCGGGGATCCCGACGGAGATCCGCGCCCTTGCGCGCGTCCGGCATGGAGCCGAAGACCAGTTCGCCGTCCTCGAAGACCGCCTCGATCCCGGAGATCCGCGGCGACCCGTCGGCTCGCAGGGTGGCAATTGTCTTATGTCTGCGCGCCTCGAACAGAGCCCGCACGCGCTGCGCGAACTCGGGTTCGGCCTGCTCGACGTCCTGCCATGCCGTCATGCCCCGATGATCGCACCGACGACCGAGCTCAGTCCTCGTCCGCGCAGTGCACTCGCGCAGATCGTCACCGAGGCGGTCGCGCCACAGAGGGTGGTGCCGCGGCGGCAGTGAACGTGGCCCCGATCGGAGTGCCGGCCTGGTGGTCGCTCGAGTCCGTCTGCCTGGGGGAGACGAGCCAAAGCGATCAGCTGCGCGGGATGCGTCGGGCCGTTATGAGGCAGGCGACGGCGCTGGAGCGGATCGCCCGGCCTAGCCTTTGGTGGAGGGCGTAGGTCTCGGCGCGTAGAGCGTCGCGCTGCCGTGGTGAGAGCCGCGCCCAGAACGACATCGTGCCGAGCAGATCGTTGAGCGCGTCGGCTGTGTGCTCCATGCGCGTCGGCACTGCGGCGAGCTGTGTGTCGTCAAACAGGTCCGCGGCATGCCTCCGTGCGAGCTCGTAGCCTCCCAACCACGCCCACACCTCCGACACGTTGCCGCGCCGCTCATCGACGCCGGCGAGTGTGCCGTTGAGGTCACGGTAGGCCGGCCAGTCCGCGGCTACCTCCGGGGCCGCCCTCGCGATCGCGGTGCGGAGGGCCCGCTGATCCTCGCCGCTACGCGGATCGTGCAATCCGAAGTAGGAGACGAGCGCGATGGTTCCGCCATCGACCAGCGCGTCGGCGGTCGTGCGCCAACTGACATCCGGATCAACCCAGTGAACTGCCGATGCTGAAAACGCGGCCGCGTAATGCGCCTGCGGCAGCCACGCCTCCTCGAGACGCCGATTGACGAACTCCACCTTCCCGGCGTTGGCGAGCTGATCGCGCATCCGCGCGATCAACCTGTCGCCGGGCTCGATCGCCGTCACCCGCAGACCGCGGGCGAGCAGGCTGCGTGTCAGCTGTCCGGTGCCACAGCCGATCTCGAGCACCGCCGCGCCGGGGCCGAGACCCGCCACCTCGCACGCCCGATCGACCAGCGCGTCCGGGTAAGCCGGGCGGTGACGGTCATACTCATCGGCGACCTCGTCGAAAACCGTGCCGTCACGACCGACCTCAGCTGCACGGGGCATGCCCGGAAGGTAGATGACGACCAGGACGAGCCAGCCGCACCATGGACCCGCCCTCGACTCGTAGAGCGCGGGCAGCCGGTGGACGTGAACGAGCAGCGAGATGCCGAAGATCGCCAGCGGCAGCCGCGCGACCAGTGAGGTCGCCAGAAGCACCGCTGCCCGTCGACTCGGTCACTCCGGCCATGGCCCGGTCACGCCACTCGCGTGTAGGTCAGGGCGAAGTCGTGGCTCCAGTCGCCGTCGTCGCTACGGTCAAGCCAGCGACCTTGGATCGTGTCACCGTCGGCGTGGATCTCGGCCTCCCAGCGCTGCGAGAAGTCAAGCGGTGAAAAGTCCGCTTTGGTCCGCTCGAGCGTCCATGTACGGTCGGCGAAGGTCATCTCGTAGACCCGCACAACGCCGCGAGAGTCAAAGTAATGCTGAAGAAAACCGCCGCGCGCCGAATCGGCCGTGATGATCGCGATCCCATCGGGCGCGGCGGGATGCGGAACCTGCCAGTGCTGGATCACAAACTGTGATCCCGCCCCGTACTCGAAAACGGTCCGCGCCCCAGTGTCCTCCGGCGGGCCCTGGCGGGCGTCCGGGAACACTGCGTCCATCCGCCACACACCGATCAACGGCGAGAGCTCAGCGATCGCGGGTGATGGTGTTTGCGTACTCATGACCTGGCCTTCCGTTCGGTGAGGGGGTGGGGAACGGTCGACACGCTAAGCCCTAAGCGGCATGACTGTAAGCTCCAATTTGATGTCTGTTCAGTGGTCCGGTTTGGGTCCTGAGTTGTTGATCCGGCTCGACCGGGACCGTGGCGTGCCGCTGAGCGTCCAGCTCGAGGGTGAGCTCAGAGATGCGATCCGTTCACAGCGATTGAGTCCCGGAGAGCGGTTGCCGTCCTCACGCAAGCTCGCCGCGGAACTTGGCGTCTCCCGCGGACTGGTGCAGGAGTGCTACGCCCAATTGCTGGCTGAGGGATTTCTCATCGCGCGTAGCGGCTCGGGCACGCACGTCGCCGCCGGCGCGGCGCCGCCCGCCCAGAGCGGGACCGATCCGCGACCGGTGCGCCAGGCGCGGCCGGCGATCGACTTTCGCCCGGGCTGGCCGGACGTCTCGAGCTTCCCGCGCCAGGATTGGCTAAGGGCGCTGCGTGAGGCCTCGCGCAGCGCTCCGGACGATGCGTTTGGCTACGGCGATCCACGTGGCGCGGCGGAGCTGCGCCAGGTGATCGCGGCGTACCTTCGGCGAGTCCGCGGCGCGGTCGCCGATCACGAGCGGATCGTCATCTGTGCCGGGTTCGCCCAGGGGTTCAACCTCGTGCTGCGGGCTCTGGCGCACGGCGACGTCGGGACGATCGCGTTCGAGGACCCCGGGCACGCCGATGACCGCCGCACCGCCGAGCGGTGGGGACTGCGCGCGATCCCGCTCCCCGTCGACGAGCACGGACTCGACGCGCGGGCGCTCACGCGCAGCACCGCTCGCGGCGTGCTGCTCACGCCGGCCCACCAGTCGCCCACCGGCGTCGTGCTGGCGCCACACCGCCGCCAAGCGATCGTCGCGTGGGCCGACGCGGCCGACGCCACCGTGATCGAGGACGACTACGACTCCGAATTTCGCTATGACCGCGAGCCCGTCGGCGCGCTCCAAGGCCTCGCGCCCCATCGTGTAGCGCTGATCGGAACGGTCAGCAAGTCGCTGTCCCCGGCTCTCCGCCTGGGCTGGGTGCTCTGCCCGCCCGCACTCCTAGCGGCAGTCGTGGCCGAGAAGACACAGGACGATCGCGGCTCGCCCGTCCTCGAGCAGCTCGCGCTGGCCACCCTGATTCGCTCCGGGCGCTTTGACCGCCATCTGCGGCGGATGCGCGGCACGTACGCCGCCCGCCGACACGCGCTCCGCGACGCGCTCATCACGAACGCTCCGCGCGTCAAGCTGCAAGGGCTCGCGGCCGGTATCCACGCCGTCGCCCGCCTGCCCGCCGGCGCCGACGAGCACGCAATCACCGCCGCCGCAGCCGAACGGTCGATCGGCCTCTACCCAATGAGCCGATACCGCTCCGATCAGCTCGCCAGACCGCCGCAGCTGGTGATCGGTTTCGGCAACCTGGCCGAACCCACGATCAAACGCGGCATCGCCACCATCGCCGACCTCCTCGCCTAGCGACTGCGCCCGCATCTCAGCTACCTGACGACCCGCTTTCATCTCAACCAGAGCACGAAGCCACACCGATCGTCGTCCTGCATCGGGCGGAGGGGCGTCTCCCGACCCCACGGGTCTCAGCTCCTGGATCCCCAAGCGACTGGAGGCGATGGCTCGCCGCTCTGTTCAGGCGACATGCTGCTCGAATCGCTCGTCGCCTGCGCCGGGGTAACTCTGAGGGCAGTTGCGACCTCGCTCGCGATCTCTGGGCGCGTTCGCGCCCGAGGGCGACCCCGACCTCCGTGGCACGCTGGCTGTAGAGCGCGAGGCGCCCGTCGGTTTCTCCGCGATCCTGCTCCTTTGAGCTTGACACCGACGCACGCTCGCGACCGGATAGCGACGGGAGGCGTAAGTTCGCCCGATCGCGGTGGATCGTGAACGTCGGCCGGGAGACCTCATCACG
>CAVSVH010000008.1:0-44068 GCA_963731395.1 uncultured Solirubrobacteraceae bacterium | reverse complement strand
AGGGCCGGGAGGAAGCGGGGATCGCGCATTACGCTCACGTGGCCACGACCGTCGAACATCTGCAGGTTGCTGCCGGGGATCAGGCGCGCTGTCTCCTCAAACAGCTCCGGACCGTATGTCTGATCCTCGCGGCCGACCAGGATCAGCGTGGGGACGGTGATCGGCCGTTGGCACTCGCCGAGGTCGAAGGCGTCTTCGGCCTCGATCGTCGTCGCCATCGCATCGAGGTCGTCGCGCCGCCTGAGCACGGACGGACCGAGCAACCAGGCCCCGGCTCCGGCAGCGATTCGTCCCGGTGTGGTCGGCACCAGGTCCGCCGCCAACAATGCCAGTGCCTGACGGTGTGCGCCGGCTCGTACCCGCGCCGCCACGCGGCGCTGCAGCGTTCGGCCGCCGTCCCCGAGGCGACAGGCGGTGCTGATCAAGACCAGGCGGCGAACCACGTCGGGGTGGTCGGCGGCGAGCTGCTGCGCGATGCTGCCGCCGGTAGACAGCCCGATCACGTCGACCGGCGTGCCGAAACCCTCGAGCAGGGCGTCGGCATGCTCGGTCGCGAGCTCACCGATCGTCATCCCGCGAGGCAGGTGCGGCCGGCGGTTGAAGACAAACAGGCGATGCGTCGTGGCCAGCGACACCACCGGACCCAGCATCGCCCGCACGATCAAGTCGCCGTCGACCCCGGTGGTGGGAGACAGTCCGGAAAGCACCGCGACCGGTCGACCCTCGCCGATCGCGGCGTACGACAGGCAGCCCATCGTGCCGCGCTCGACGCCCACACCCTTAGTCTCGCAGGGCTTCTGCTGGCCGGCGGGCGGCGACGGCCGCTAGGTGGTCGACTCGACGTGCTGTCGGATCGGCGGCTCGAGCACCGTCCCCAGCAGTGGCACGTCCAGGAACCCCTCGACGCTTGCGTACAGCAGCGCGATCCGCGGGAGGTCAGACACATCGTCGATGACGACCGACCGCGGCACCCACTCAGGCCCGAACTTCTGGTTGAAGTCGCGCAGCGATTGGATCTGGAAGAACGGGTTCAGCCCCTTGGCCATCAACCGCTGCAGCCGACCGGACAGGCCGGCGTCTTCGGCGCTGTCCAGAAGCCGGCCCCAGGCCGCGAAGTTCAGTGATAGCCGCTGAAAACCACGGGCTCCCAGGGCGAGCGCCGAGCGCGCGATCAGATACTCGGTGATGCCGTTGGCGGCGTCAGGCCGGCGTCGCATCAGATCCAACGAGTAGCCCGGCTGATCGCCGTAGACGGGAACGAAGCGCAGAAAACCCGCGACGCGACCGCTGTCGTCGCGGGCCAGGCCGATCACGAAATCGGGCTCGACGCCTTCGACATCCAGACCCAGCTCCATGGTGAAGCCGCGCTCGGGGGCGCCGTCCCGCCACTCGGCGCTGATCTCATTGAGCTCGGCGATCAGCTCGGTGCTCGCCTCGGTCTCGGCGATCAGCTCGAAGTCGTGGTCGCGATCGACGTGCCGCACCGCGCTCCTCACCGCTTTCATGCCCGGTGCGTCGAGGCTGAACTGGCGGCAGCGCAGGATCGCCTCGTCGCCGAGATAGATCGCGTGCATACCACAGGCCCGGTAGATCCGGGCGTCGGCCTCGCGCACGGCGAAGAACGCGACTCTCCACCCGCGGCCGGCGCAGAAGGCCAGGAACTCGTCGACGGTCCGGGCGGTGTCCTCGGGCGGCCCCACCGGGTCACCGGCCACCATCGCGGTGCCACGGACGTACACGTAGGCGATCAGCGACCGCCCGTCGTCGGAGAAGTAGTAGTTCTTGTCTCGCCGCAGCGCGAAATAGTCGAGCGTGTCATCGCCCCAGGCGCGCACGATCTGCTCCGCCCGGCGCCTGCGCTCGGCGGTGGGTGGTGCGGACTGGACAAACGTGCGCAGGATCAGGTACAGGAAGAAGATCACTCCGACGATCCCCAGCACCAGCAACGAGGTGTTGATGAACCCGCGGAACACCCGCTGGTGATACGTGTAGGGGCCGGCGATCCCGATCAGTCCGCCGTAGGCCGTCCGCACCACGCCGGTGAACGACAGGCCCGGCGTGATGTGGTGCCGGGCGGCGAACAGAGTGATCGCAGTGAAAACCAGGACGCCCAGCAGGTAGAGCGGCACAAACGCGATCGCCTGCACGAGCGACCCGCGATCCGACTGGGCGCGGAAGTCGCGTCGAAACCAGATCAGCGCGAGCAGCATCGCGACCGACAGCAGGACCGCCAACGGATCGGGACCGTGGAGCAGGTTCACGACTGCAGCCGCCGCGAACAGCGCCACCGCAATCGTCCACGCCCGGCGCTTGCCTCGGCTCAGGCCGCGGGCCACGGCGATCAACCCGAGACCGATCACGACCGACACGGTCAGGCCAACCGACCGAGTGGACCGGGAGACGAAGCTCAAGCTCTCCAGAGAGAAGCGCACCTGGGTCGCGGTGGGCAACACCGAGAAGATGGCCACAATCACGCTCGCCCATGCCAGCGGCCGCAACGAACCCGGGCGTCGCGTGGGGGCCCGGGTCACGGGGACCGTAGGGGCACCCTGGGTCTCGGCCGCGCCGTTGGACGGGACCCCGAAATCGGCCGCCTTCGGCGCCGCCTTGCCCACCACGGCGGCCGAGGAGTCCGCGCCCTCGTGGCCCTCGGGGCGCAGGGTGGGGAACAAGATCACGTCGCGGATCGCGTCCTCGCCGGCGATCAGCATCACCAGGCGGTCGAGACCGATCCCGAGCCCGCCGGTGGGCGGCAGCCCGTACTCGAGCGCCTCCACGTAATCCTGGTCGACCGGCTCGGTCTCATCGTCGCCGCCGGCCTTCAGCCTGGCCTCGGCCTGGAAGCGAGCCGCCTGATCGACGGGATCGTTGAGCTCGCTGTAGGCGTTGGCCAGCTCCCGGCCGGCCACCACCATCTCGAAGCGCTCGGTCAATGCAGGGTCATCGCGGTGAGCGCGCGCCAGCGGCGACACCTCGCGCGGGTGATCTATCACGAATGTCGGCTCGATCAGCTTGTGCTCTGAGCTCTCGTCGTAGACCTCGGTCATCAGCTTGCCCGAGCCCCACGTCTTGAGCCACTCGATCCCGAGCTCGTCGGCGATCCTCCGCGCCTCCTCGACGGGCATGGATGGGTGCATCTCCACGCCGACGTTCTCCTGGATCAACTCGCCCATCGTGACCCTGCGCCATGGCGGCTTGAGATCGACCTCGCGGCCATCGATGTTCACCGCGGTGGTTCCGATCGCCTCCTGCGCGGCCGCCGCCACGATCGCCTCGGTCAGATCCATCATGTCGTTGTAGTCACCGAACGCTTGGTAGGCCTCGAGCAACGTGAACTCGGGGTTGTGACGCGTGTCGAGTCCCTCGTTTCGGAATACCCGGCCGATCTCGAACACCCGATCCATACCCCCGACGATCAGCCGCTTGAGCGGCAGCTCGAGCGCGATCCGCAAGGTCATGTCGATGTCGAGGGCGTTGTGGTGGGTGACGAACGGGCGGGCAGCCGCTCCGCCGGCCTGACCCAGCAGCACCGGCGTCTCCACCTCCCTGAAGCCCCGCTCGGTGAGCACCTGGCGCGTGGCGGCGATCACCGCCGAACGGATCGCGAACGTTCGCCGGCTGGATTCGTTGAGGGTGAGATCGAGATAGCGCTGGCGATAGCGTGCCTCGGGGTCGGTGAGGCCGTGATGAATGCTCGGCAACGCGCGGAGGCTCTTCGAGAGCAGCTCGAAGGAGTCCACGCGGACCGAGAGCTCCCCGTGCTCCGAGGTCGCGACGGTGCCGCACGCCCCGATCCAGTCGCCGAGATCGAGGTCGGAGAAGTCACGCATGGCCTGGTCGCCGACGTGGTCACGGCTGATCATCAGCTGGATCACGCCGGTCTCGTCGCGCAGATCGCCGAAGTCCAGCCCTCCATGACGGCGCTGGGCGAGCAGGCGACCGGCGAGCCGCACGACCCGGCCGGTGTCGGACCCCGGCGCCAGACCGGGGAACTGGCGCTGCAGCTCGGCCGCGGTGCAATCGCGATCAAAGCGAACCGGATAGGGCTCGACGCCCCGCTCTCGCAGGTCCTGCAGCTTGGCCAGGCGGTGTCCGCGGATCTCGCTCTGGAAGTCGAGCGTTCCGGGGTCGGCATTTTCCGGCGCGACGGGGACCGCGCCATCGCCGGCGGCGGCCGGCTCGCCCGCGGCAGCGGTCGTCGGCTGCTCCGCGCCCGTGCCCACGCCTGTCTCTGCGCTCCTCTGCTCGCTCGCGCTCATCGTCGGCACGATCCTAAGTGGTCGCGCTCGAACGTCGTCGTATTTGCGAGCGGGGCCACTACGGGCTCGCAGCTTGCGGGGCTTGCACTTGCTTGCGCGCCAGCACCATCACACCGACCAGAGCCAGACCGAGCGACACCACCGTTCCGGTGGCCTGAAGCGCGCTCGCGTTCAGCGTCTCCTCGAATAGGGTCAGACCGAGGACGACGCTGACGATCGGGTCAAGCGAAGAGCTGGTGGCGAGCGCCGCGGCCAGTGCGCCGGTGTCCAGCGCAAGCTGATTGAGCGTCATCGACGCGTACCCCACCGCGGTCAGCGCGTACAGCTCCCAGCTGTCCAGCACGTGAAGGACCCCAAGGTGCAGCTCATCGACGAACGCCTTCGTGAGCGCCGCCGACAGCGCGAACAGGATCCCGGTGGCGGTCCCCAGAAGCGCCGCCCGATGACGCGGCGGACCCGTGCGCCCCAAAAGCACCAGCGGGACGCATACCGCGCCACACGCCCCCGCCGGGATCAGCCAGTCGCTCAATGGCGCCTCGCTCCGTCCACCCGAGGGCTGCGCGATGGTCAGAAAGGCTGCGACCGCGACCACGACCAGCACCGCCGCGGCGACGTCTGAGCGCCGCAAGCGCTGGCCGGTGAGCCACACGCCGAGTGGCAGCGCGAACACCAGCGTGGTCACCAGCAGCGGCTGGACGATCGCCAAGCTCCCCGTCCCCAGCGCGGCCGCCTGGGTCACGAAGCCAAGCCCGTCGGCGGCAATTCCGGCCAGCCACACCGGCCGTCGCGCCATCTGCAGCAGCAGTCCGGAGCTCGACCCGACCGGCGGCTCGTCGAGAGCTGCCTTCTGCTGCAGCACCGAGCCGAGCGCAAACAGCAGCGCCGACGCGAGAGCCAGACCTATCTCCACTGCAGCCCGCCCAGAATTGTCTGCCCCATCAACTCGGCAAGATACGCGGACGCGCGGGACGCTTGCCGCGCGCCGCCGCTGCTCCATCAACGAAGCAGCTGCTGATACGGGCATCGGTCAGGACCGGTTAGGTCATGGTCGGGCGGCGAAGAAGCTCGTCGATCAACGCGCCGCAGCGCTCGGGGTCGTCGAGGAAGGGGGCGTGGCGCCCAGGGATGACCTCGAGGCGCGCGTCGGGTAGGAGGGGCAGGGCCACGGCCGTTCTCCGGGCGGGGCCGGCCGAACCGCATGGCGAGCCGCATGTGGCTGAGTATCGCCGTCCGAAAGCCGGGCTGGCGCAGACCCTCGTGGACGACCTCGAAGAACCGTCGGGCGCTCGCTCGGCGCCGCGAGGGCCGACGACGTCACGGGCCAGCGATCGGCGTGTCGTTGCGACGTTCGGCGAGCGGATCCGTGCGGCGAGCTGGCGCAGGCCGGGTGTGGAGAGCGCGGTGAAGAACGGGTCGCCGTGCATGCCGGGCAGCGCCACGGCGGGGACTCCGAGCGACGCGAGGGCGGCAATGCGATCCGGCGCGTCGAGGGCCAGGCAGAGCCCCCACATGCCGCCCAGCGAGGTGCCGACGATCGGCACCCGCTCGAGCCCGAGCGCGTCCAGCAGCGAGGTGAGCTGGGTAACCGCGTGCGCTCGCACCGGTCGGCCGCTGTAGTCGAAAACGGTCGCTGAGGCCAAATCCGGGGAGATCGAACGCGATCAGACGGTGCGTTGCCAGGCAAGGCATCAGCGGCGGCTCGGTCCCTCGGTCGTCGTTGTCGGTGGTACTCACGCCGGTGTGGTTCGGACTGCATGGCGGTCGCCTCTGTGTCGAGAGCTTCGCGGATGCCGGCACGGTCAAGCGATTAGGGCGCGATCGCGTCGTCATAGCGCTATTGCTCGACTTGGCGTCTGTGGTCCCAATCGATCGCGTCCAGGAGGCGGCCTAGTTTTTGACCCCGCCGGGGGTTGAGCGCGGCGACCCAGGCGACTCGTCCGCGAAGGTGAGCCTGCAGATCGACAGGCGTCCCAAGGTCGTCGGCGTCGGGGCCGTTGATCGCGAGGCGGTGAAGCAGGGCTTTGAGGCGGTCGTAGTCGTCGCGCGGCACGTTTGGCGTCTGGTTGACGACAATGCCGGTGACGAGCTGCCGTTGTGCGGCGCTGCGAAGGCTCGACTTGTCGTGGTGCAGGCGGAAGCCCTCCTCGCCGATGATGCCGGCAGCGAGTCCGATCAGCGCGCGGTTCGCGCGGCCGTTCAGGCGAGGACCGGAGAAGGTGAGGTCGTCGGCGTAGCGTGAGTAGCGCATCGAGAAGGCGGCGCTCAGACCAGTGAGGCGGCGGTCAATGCCAAACGCGGCGAGGTTGGCGAGCGCGGGTGATGTTGGAGCGCCCTGGGGCAAGTGGGGGGTGGCGAGCTGTCGTCCCAGCCAGAAGTGCGGTCCGATCAGCCAGGGCTGAGGCGGCCGTTCGGCCGCGTTCCAGATCATCGTCGGGATGGTGTTGGTGCACAGGCCCGTGAGAGCGTGCGCGACGCTGTGCCCATACCCAACGGCGCGAAACAGCCCATAGACACGGCCGGCGGAGACCGAGGCAAAGAAATCACGCACGTCAAGACGCAGGACCACGCTTTGCCCGGTGTGCACGGCCGCGTGGGTGAGCACCGAACGCTCGCGGGTAAAGCCGTGGGCAGCGCCGTGCGGCGGGACGTGATCGAGAATCTCATGCAGCACCCAGCGTTGAATCTCCTTCAGCCTCGCTTTCGGGGCCTCGATCAGGCGCGGCAGGCCGCTGCGTCGTGCCAGCCAGCGATACCGGTAGTTGCGCAGCTGCTCCCGGTCGACCGTCCGCTCGGACCCACGCACATCCGCCAGCCACGCCAACTGCCCGTCGCTCAATTCCAGCTGCTGCGCCAGCGACGCGACTGACGGGATACCGGCGACCGGCCAGTCGTGCCCCGGCGCCCGCCGCTGTGGCCGCACGTGCCTCAGGATCTGCGGCGGGCGGTCGCCTTCGGGACCGGGCGCGCGGCCACGCAAGAACGCCTCGATGAACCGCACGAGCTCGTTCCGGCGGTCTACGGGGGCGACCCGATCGACCGCCACCGCCGAGAATGCGAGCGCGTCCATCCAATCGGGCCAGCGGTCAAGGCAGCTCGATCCGCGCTCAGCGAGAGCCTCTGCCCTCCAGGGTCCATCGAGGAACGCGTCGGCCAGTTCCTCGGCCAGCGCAACCCGGTCCTCGGTGTCGTACACGACGGCAATGATCGCGGCGCCGAGCCCCGACTGCTCTCGTCGTGCGTGCCCGGACGTGCCTCCCGCGGGATGCACCCGAGGGCTCGCGATGCACTGAACCATCTACCGTCACATCCCCGGGGATGCCCCGGAGAAGGCGACGCACCCGCAGGTGCGCCAGCCCAACTCGGTGCTCAACGCCGCCGGTCGACGCTACCGCACTCTCGGCCGCGCGTTCAGAGT
Source organism: uncultured Solirubrobacteraceae bacterium (assembly GCA_963731395.1). Classification (GTDB taxonomy): domain Bacteria; phylum Actinomycetota; class Thermoleophilia; order Solirubrobacterales; family Solirubrobacteraceae; genus Palsa-465. Next base: position 36,394 of record CAVSVH010000008.1, on the reverse strand, counting down.
GTCGATGGCGAGCTCGTGTTTCCTGATGAGTTGCCGGCGGATACGGATGCCGCGGCGCAAGCGCCAGGCGATGGTCGTGCGGCGCGGGATCGATCGCCGCCCGACCGGGACAGTCCGTTCTGAGCGAGAAGGTCCGGCGGCCGTGCTCCGGCTCGAAAGTCCGCCGACTTGGAGATACTTCGCGCAATGAAGCGCTTGTGTGTCCTGACCACGGTGGCGCTTGCGACGGGCGTCCTTGCGTCTACGGCGTGGGCCGGCCCCGAACTGAGGGTGACGTGGATGCCCGGTGCCCGTGCGCCGGGGACTCCGCGTCGATACGACCGGGTGGGCGTGGTCAAGGTCGGCTTGCCCAAGGCGAAGAACGTCCTGGTGCTCGAGCCGGGGACGTCCGCGGGCAGCGCCTACTTCGTGCCGTTGGCGCGCTGGATCGTCGCCCGTGACCAGGGGTGGCAGGTGTGGTCGGTGGAGCGGCGGGAGAACCTGCTCGAGAACCAGGCGGTGCTCAACCAAGCCAAGCGCGGCCGGATCTCGGCAACAGCGCTATTTGATTACTACCTCGGCTACCTCACCGATAAGCGCATCACCGACCACTATCAGCCGGTCGCCGACTCGAGCGTCGCCTTCGCAAAGCGGTGGGGTCTGAAGGTCGCCGTCAACGATCTGCGCGCCGTGATCGAGCGGGCGCGTCGGCTCGGGGGGAAGGTTGTGCTGGGGGGCCACTCGCTGGGCGGGTCGGTCGTCACCGCGTACGCCACGTGGAATTTCGACGGCAAGCCCGGCGCCGCCGACCTCGCCGGACTGGTCTACGACGATGGCGGGAGCTTCGCCGAAGCTGAGAGCGCCGCACAGGCGAGGGCCGCGCTGGCCGCGCTTTACCGGCCGTCCCAGACGCCGTGGCTGGCCTTCGGCGGCATTCCCGCTCCGTACGCGGGGTTGCTCAGCGCCACCGGCTCGACCGCGGCGCTGATCGATCCCAACGCCCCATTGGCGGGTCAGGTCTCGGGTCTGCTCGCTCCCCTCGGACTGAGCCCGCCGGTGCCGGTGACCAACCTCGCCCAATACGGGTATGCCCAGAATGTCGGCACCTCGCCGCCCGCGCTGGTCGCGGCGCAGGCGCATCTGGGGAAGGGGCTCACCGGGGGTGGCAACCCGCGAGGCTGGAATGGCACCGGGGCTCTGACGCCGATTCGGCGGTTCGCCGCGATGTTCTCCGGCACCGGAGTCGCGAACGCAGATGGAAGCGAGTGGTACTTCCCCGCGCGGTTGACGCTGGACACCGCCGCCGTCGGCAACGGCACCGGCGACGCCGCGCAAAAGGTGCTGGGACTCAGGGCCACGATGGGACGACGGCTGCCGCGGTCATTGCGGATCTACGGATTCGGCGCTGCGCTCGGAGGGGAGGTGATTCTCAACGCGGCCAAGCAGCTGGCGCATCAGTCGCGCATCCCAGCCAGCCACCTGACGCTGGTCAACCGCCACTCCACATACGCGCACAACGACCCAGCCGGCGCTTATCCGACCAACGTGTTCTATGCCCACCTGATTTCATTCCTGCGCCAGGTGAGGGCAGCCCGAGGCTGACTGCGTCACTCCACCACAGGCGCGGCGTGCGGATCATGCGCCGGCACCGGCGAGATCGATTCCTCATGCGCCAGTTCTCAGATCCCCACCTGGCGGCCCTCGCCGTGCTGGTCGCCGCCACCGTCATCTCGGTGGGCGTGGGGCGTATCGGCCGGCCACCGGTCGTCTTGGCGCTCGCGCGGACCCTCGCGGTGCTGATCGCCGTGGGCTGGCTGGGCGAGTATGTCGCCGACATCGCCAACGGAAGCTGGACGGCGAGGTATGACCTGCCGTTGCAGCTCACCGACGCGGTCTCGCTGACGGCGATCCTCGCGCTGTGGACGCGACGCCGTCGAGCTCCTCTACTTCTGGGCGCTGACCGCGTCTCTGCAGGCGACCCTCACCCCCGACCTGGCTCACACCTTTCCGAGCATCTATTCCTTCACCTATCGAGCGCTGTTCGCTCTGCTCGACGTCCCGTATGTCGGCAACACCCCCGCCGTGATGGCGCTGACGGCAAACAAGGCCCGTGCGAAAGCCATCGTCGCCGCCGGCGGCGTCAGCGTCCCGTCCGGAGAAGTGCTGCGTCGCGGAGAACGCCCGACGGTGCAACCTCCCGCGGTGACCAAGCCGATCGATGCCGACAACTCGGTGGGCGTCGGCTTCGTGCACGAGCGCGCCGACTATGAGGGGGCGCTGGACGGAGCGTTCGCCCATTGCGCCGAGGTGCTGGTGGAGAGGTACATCGAGCTCGGCCGAGAGGTGCGATGCGGCGTCCTCGTCCAAGCCGGCCGGCTCGTCTGCTTGCCGCTGGAGGAGTATCGCGTCGACAGCGTACGCAAGCCGGTCCGCGACTACGACGACAAGATCAGACGGACGGTCGGCGGTGATCTCGAGCTCGTGGCAAAGGACCGAAGCCGAGCCTGGATCGTCGATCCCGCCGATCCGGTCGCGGAAACGGTCTGGACCGCCGCTCGGCTGTGCCACGTCGCTCTCGGCTGTCGCCACTACAGCTTGTTCGACTTCCGGATCGATCCGAGCGGGCACCCGTGGTTCCTGGAAGCCGGGCTCTACTGCTCATTTGCGCCGTCCAGCGTGATCTCGACGATGGCCAGAGCGTCGGGCATGCCCACGGATGAGCTGTTTCGTCTCGCCCTGACCAACGCCGTCGGAGGGAGCGACGCCGCCCGCGTCAGGTCAGAAGGTCGATTCGTTGCTGTTGGGATCCAGGACGCCGGACGTGAGCAACAGAAGCCAGACGATCGCGGCGATGACGCTGACACCCATGATCCACAATCCGCGCGCGGAGTTCGGTTTGGTGAGGCGTAGCGCCAACAGCAGCCCGAGGACGAATCCGATCGGGGGCATGGCCGCGGCCGTGATGTAGCCCAGGACCACAAGTCTCTGGATGCTGGCGTTCGCGCCCGGCGGCCCGGCGCCGTTGCGATCCGAGCTCACTTCTCGCGGACCACCACGGTGGCCGACAGCCAGTTGTAGGCGGTCTGCCGGCGCCGCGACCACACGGCCGGCAGGTGGGGCGCCACCGTCCGCCGAATCGATTCGCGCACGCGAGTCGTGAGACGTGCGTCTCGCAGCCGTCGCCGGATCCACGGCAGCTTTCGGTCCAGCACCACACCGATTCCCACGAGCGTCACCGCGCGAACATACCGCTGCCGGCCCGCCTCCGGCCGGCGGGGCGGCCGATGTCGGCGACGCCGTGAGCACCTGCGCCGACACGAGCCGACGATCTGTGAGTATCTCCCGTTCGTGAACGGTCAGCCGCGATGAGCCTGTCGGAGTTCCAGGCGCTGTGGGAGCCCGCCGGGGTCTACTGCAACACCGCCAGCTACGGGCTGCCGCCGCGACCGGCTTGGCAAGCGCTGCAGGCGGCGCTGGCCGACTGGCATGCGGGCGCCACCAGCTGGGAGGCGTGGGGAGACGCCACCGACGCGGCCCGGGCGACGTTCGCCCGCCTCGTTGGAGTCGACGCGGGCCGTGTCGCCGCGGGATCGACCGTGTCGGAGCTGGTGGGATCGGTGATCACCGGGCTCCGCGCGGGAGCGCGCGTCGTCGTCCCGGACATCGAGTTCACCTCGATCCTGTTTCCGCTCATGGTGCAGAGGCGCCTGGAGGTGCGGACCGTTCCCGCCGCGGAGCTTGCCGGCGCGGTCCGCGACGGCGCCGATGCCGTCGCGTTCAGCTTGGTGCAGATGAGCACCGGCGAGGTGGCGGATGTCGAGGCGATCCTCGCCGCCGCCAACAGCATCGGCGCGGTCACGCTGTGCGACGCGACGCAGGCGGCCGGCTGGCTCCCGATCGACGCGGGCCGGTTTGACGCCGTGGCATGCGCGGCCTACAAGTGGCTGATGGCGCCGCGGGGGAGCGCGTTCCTGACGGTTTCAGAGCGGCTGCTGGAGAATGCGGTGCCCCACAGCGCCAATTGGTTTGCCGGCGAAGACGTGCACGACAGCTACTTCGGCCCTCCGCTGCGTCTGGCCGGCAGCGCTCGCCGCCTGGACGTGTCGCCGGCGTGGTTTTCGTGGGTCGGGACCGAGCCCGCGCTGCGCGTCATCGAGCAGGTCGGAGTTCCCGCCATCCACGCCCACGACGTGGCGCTCGCCAACCGCTTCCGGACCGGACTCGGGCTGGAGCCGAGCAACAGCGCAATCGTCTGCGTCGACGTGCCGGACGCCGTGCAGCGGCTCCATCGCGCCGGAATCATCGCGGCGGTCCGCGGGGGGCGGCTACGCACCTCGTGGCATATCTACAACACGCCGGAGGACGTCGATCATCTGCTCGACGTGCTCGTGCGGCCCTGAGCGCGGGGTGCCCGGGGATCTACAGGGTGTTGAAGCATCCGTAGACGACGAACAGCGGGTTAGCGACGCTTCTCCCGTCGGCGCCCCGCATCGTCGGGCCGCCGATGAACGTGGGCGGTGACTGGGCCTTGTAGCAGCCGTTGGACTCGACGCTCACGTCGTACTCGACGGAAGTCTGCTGAAACGGCACCGACTTGGGCTGGGGGAGATACACGAACAGGTTGCAGTTCCAGTCCCCGGGGCCGACGTCGGCGGCGCCGCGGCGATTGCAGTTGGGGAGGATGTCGAGCCTGGCGTTGGGCGGCGCGTGGCGGCCGATCAGCGCCTGCTGGAGGATCGTGAGATGACTGAACTCCGGACCGATGGCGGAGCTCACCCGGTAGCCGGTGACGCCATTGGGGCCGAGGTTGCAACCGAGCACGAGCACGGCGATGACAGCGGTCGCGATCGCCACGACCCGGATCGGCGCCATCCAGCCCAGGCCTCGATGGGTGGAGCCGGTGAGGAAGTCGCGACGCCGCAGGATCTGCCAGCTGGCGGTGAGGCAGGCCGCGATCCACGCGACGCAGACCACGCCGGAGACGACGAGCGGACCGAAGAACGGATGGGTCACGAACAGGCCGTGCCACCCGTCGAATGCGGAGCCGATCAGCAGCATGTGGACGATCACCCCCTTGCCGATCAGGTCGAGCAGCTGGGTCAAGAGGGCGACGAGCAGCGGTCCGAGAACGCCGAGAATCCCGTTGCGGGTGGCGACCGAGAACAGGATCGCCAGGCTCGCGTAGGCGAGCAGCGGGAGCAGGCAGTCCACCCAGCTGACGGCGACGAGGGCGAGCAGGCGCCCGGGCGACTCAAGGACGCCACTGAGGTTGACGAGGTGTTGAGCGCCCACGAGCACCACGCCGGCGATCAGGCTCGACGCGGCGAGCGACAGGCCGATGCCGATCACGACGGTGGCAGCGGCGAGCACCTTGCCCACGAACACGTCCTCGCGGGTGCAGGAGCGGGTCAGGATCGTCTTCCACGTCCCGTGGCGATCCTCGGATGCGCACAGGTCACCGGCGATCACCCCGGCGATGATCGGAAATCCCCACGAGCCGGCGAACCCGAGGATCACCAGAGAGATCGCGAATCCAGACGAATGCACCCAGGCGCCGAACAGGGCGTCGGACGGGGTGCCGCTCTGGACCTTGAGCACGGCGGCGAAGGCGAACGGCCCGACCACGGCGACGACCGCCATCAGCCGGGTGGTCAGCTGCGCGAACAGCTTCTGAAGCTCGGTCGCGTAGGCGTCGCTCAAGCCGTCGTTCTCGGCGACCTCGCCGAGCGCGATCCGGGGCGGCGACTGCACCGCGCTCATGCGGTGCCTGCCGCGGCGGCGGCCAGAAACTGCTCGGCGTAGTGGGCGGGTTCGAGCTGGTCCGGCAGCTCGTCGCCGGTCAGGGTGAAGAACATGCTCTCGAGCGGGGTGACGAGCAGCTCCAGCCGGCGGATGACCACGCGCGCATCGCCGAGGGCAAGCACCAGGGCGTCGAGGTCGCCGGGCAGGGCGACGACCGCGAGTCCGCCGCGGGACGAGCGCTGGGCTCGCACGCCGGGGTGGGTCGCCGCCACGCCGAGGGCCCGGTCGTCGTCGCTCGTCATTAGGCCATAGGCGGAAACGGGCGCCTGAGCCTGCAGCTCGACGCCGGTGCCATCCCACACGACGCGGCCGTCACGCAGGAACGTGTAGGCCGTGCACACGCGTTCCAGCTCCCCGATCTGGTGGCTCGACAGCAGGATGGCCGTCCCGTCGTCGGCCAGTTCGTGCACGAGGGTGGCGACCGCTTTGGTGCCCGAGGGATCGAGTCCGCTCGTCGGCTCGTCGAGCAGGAGCAACCGAGGCGACCGCAACAAGGCGGCGGCGATCCCCAGTCGCTGGCGCATCCCGGTCGAGTAGCCGCTCACCCGGCTGTCCGCCTGACGGGTGAGGTCGACCCGCGTGAGGGCGTCCGCGATCTGCTGCCCGGCGGCGGGATGGCCGTCCATCCTGGCGAGGAGCCGGAGGTTGGCGCTCCCGGACAGGTAGGGGTAGAAGCGCGGCTCCTCGACGAACCCGCCGACGCGGCGCAGCGCGCTCGTCCCGAGGCCATCAAGCGGGTGGCCGAGCAGCTCCACCGAGCCGGCATCGGGGCGGATGAGCCCGAACAGCATTCTCAGCAGCGTCGTCTTGCCGGCGCCATTTGGCCCGAGCAGCCCGCGGACCTCTCCGGGCGCGACCACGAGATCCACGTCGTCGACCGCGATCGTCGTCTCGAATCGCTTCACCAACCCAATCGACCGGACGGCGTCCACGACTTGGCAGTTAACGGGGTGGTGGTCCGGCGCTTGTGAACAAGGTGTGAAGTGCACACTGACGGTGTGACATTGTCCGAGTGCGGACAGGCTTATCTTTCGTAACTTCGTGGTAACACCGTGTCGGCGACCGTGGGTAAGGATGCCTGGCGGGGAGAGCACGCATGCTCCTCCTCGTTCGGCAGGACGCCCCAAACGTAGTCAACCCACATCCCGCCGCACTTGGTGAGAGTGTCGCGAATTCCTGGAGGCATGTCCGTGCATTTCATTGCGTCAAGAGGTGGTCGTTCGCGCAGACGCGGGCGGACGGTCCTCGCGGCGGCGCTCGTCACGAGCGTCCTCGTCGTCGGAGCGGCCTCGGCCGCGGTCGGTGGGTTCAACCCCTTCGGCGATCAGCAGGTCGGCCAGACGTACGCCAACGGCGTGCTGCTCCCGACTAACCAGTGGATCTCTCCGCTGGGCACCCGCATCCTCGACAACAAGGCACGCCTCGTCTCGAGCACGATCAGCCCCAACGGCACCTACCTGGCGGCGCTGGGTTGGAACGACTTCAGCGGCAACCTGACGATCGTCAACCTGAAGACGAACACCATCGTCTCCCAGACGGCGCTGGCGACGAAGTCCGACGGAGGCCCGACGGACTATTCGGTGGCGCCTGACGGCCCGCTGTTCTCACCCGACGGCAGCACGCTGTGGGTCCCGCAGTCAACGTATCTGGATCGATACAGCTTCGACCAGACCACCGGCACGGTCACCCAGACCGCGGCGATCCCGCTGTGCGGCTCCGATCTCACCGCGACCGCCTGCAACCCGAACGACGGGCCCAGCAACGCCAAGGGCGCGGCGCTGCCCGCCGGCATGGCATTGTCGCCCGACGGCCGCAAGCTGTTCGTGGCTCTCAACGGGGCCAACACGCTGGGCGTGATCGACACCGCCACCAACAGCTTGACTCAGCAGATTCCCGTCGGCAACGCGCCGCGCCAGGTCGTGCTCAGCGCCGACGGCAAGACCGCCTATGTCTCTAACGAAGGCGGCCGGCCGGCTACCCCTGACGACTTCACCAACCTGTCGGACGGGACCCCCATCGTCGCCGACACCAAGACGGGCGGCGCCATCACCGGCACCGTCTCGGTCGTCGACCTGACCGCCAATAAAGAGGCCGAGGAGATCCCGGTCGGGCTCCAGCCCACCGCGCTGCACCAGGACGGCTCGGCGCTGTTCGTCGCCAACTCCAACGACGACAGCGTGTCGGTCATCGATGAGGCCACCAACACCGTGGCTCAGACGGTCAAGACGAACCCGGTGCCTGGCGCGACGGTCGGCAGTTACGCCAACGCGATCAACACGTCGGACCCGAGTCACGTGCTCGTCAGCATCGGTCGCGACAACGCGATCGCGGTGTACAGGTACAAGGGGATGACCACGCCCTTGCACTATCAGGGCCTGCTCCCGACCGACTGGTATCCGGTCCAGGTCCAGCCGGATCCGGCGCTGGGGGCCAATGACATCGTCGTGACCAACGACAAGGGGATCGGCGCCCGCGGACCGGCCTCGACGATCAACAAGGGCCCGTACACGGAGCCCGCAACAGCGCCGGTCACCGATCACAACACCTACGACGACACGGGCAGCGTGACGACGTTCGCGATGCCGAGTGACAGCCAGATCGCCCAGAACACCCAGACCGTCTTCACCGACAACGACTGGGAGCAGATCAAGCCGACCAATCAGGGCGACTACGACACGGTCCCGAAGGTGATCCCGGCCCACCTGGGAGGCTCCTCGCCGATCAAGCACATCGTCGTGATCGTCAAGGAGAACCGGACCTACGACCAGGTGCTGGGCGACCTGGGCGAGGGCAACGGCGATCCCGCCGATGCCCAGTTCGGTGCGCAGGTGACCCCGAACTTCCACGCGATGGCCAAGCGCTTCGGCGACCTCGACAACTTCTATGACGAGGGCACGCTGTCGGCCGACGGCCACAACTGGATCGTGCAGGCCGAGGCCAACGACTACGTCGAGAAGGAGTTCGGGGCGTTCTACCGCTCGTATCCCTCGCAGGGCGGGGATGCGCTCGCCTACCAGCGGGACGGGTTCCTGTGGAACGCCGCCGAGAAGGCCGGCCTCAAGGTGCAGGACTTCGGCGAGTACGCGTACAACCCCTACAGCCTTCCGGCCGGAGCGCCGGGCTGGGACCAGTGGTACAAGGACTCGCAGATCCTGGAAGGCAAGCAGTCAGGACCGCTGCCGGTGCCAACCCACGAGTACGAGACGTCCTCGGACATCCCGTCGCTGAACAAGATCCTCGATCCGTGGTTCCCCAACTTCCAGTTGCAGATCCCGGATCAGTATCGGGTCGACATGTGGAGGCCGATCTTCGAGAAGCAGGAGAAGACCGGCAAGTTCCCGGCGCTCTCGTTCATGTGGCTGATGACCGACCACACGGCCGGAATCGGCTCCGGCGACCCCTATCCGGTCGCCGAGGTGGCCGACAACGACCTCGCCGTCGGCCGGGTGGTCGACACGATCTCGCACAGCCGGTTCTGGAAGAGCACGGCGATCTTCGTGGACGAGGACGACACCCAGAACGGCGTCGATCACGTCGACGGCCATCGTGACCCGGTGTTCGTGATCAGTCCGTACTCGGCGGGCGGTGTGGACGACGAGTACTACTCCCAGATCAACATGGTCAAGACCGTCGAGCAGATCCTCGCCATCAAGCCGATGAACCAGGAGGATTACGCGGCCGAGCCAATGTACAGCGCGTTCACGAAGCGCCCGAACGACGCGCCGTACGACGTCGCGCCCAATCAGATCCCGTTGACGCTCGGTGCCCCCGGATACCCGTCGACGCTGACGACAGCGCCGGCGACGATGAGCCCGGCGGAGCGCAGCGACTTCCGCCCACAGGGCGTCGTGCCGGCCGACATGCGGTCGGTCTATGGCGCGTGGGCGGCGTGGAGCCGGAAGCAGCCGTTCAACGGCCCGATGGCGCGCGTCGACGCCGAGAAGCCGGCGCTGCTGAACCGGCTCGACTGGTATTCGGCCCACAACTGGAGGGTCGCGTATCCGGGCGATCCGAAGATCTACATGCCGGATCAGGTTCCCGGGCGCAACCTGCCCGCCGCGTTCCTCGGCGACAGCTGACGTCGCGCAGCGCATAGGTTCTGGCCTGGAGGGGGCGTGTCCGCGGGACGCGCCCCCTCACGATGTCGGGCGAAGGTAGCCGTCGGTTGCGCGTTGCGGGCGACCGGAGCGGCCCCTAGGATGGTCGGCTGGCAATCATCGTTGGGGGGCTGCCGAGGTTTATGGACGCAATCGACAAGGGGCGCGCGCGCGCGTACGCGCGGCGCGCCGCCATCTTGGGACTGACCGGGCTCGCGCTCATCGGGACCGGCACGGCCCGCGGCGCGTCGTGCGCTGGATCGCGCGCGGGCGGCTGTTCCGGGGCGCCGCGCCGCATCGCCGGTATCGGCGGTCCGGTGGCGCAGACTGCGGGCTTCGACGTCGTGAACGTCGGCTCACAGGCGAACCCACGGCCCGTCCCGCCGGGCTTCGTCGGTGTCTCGCTCGAGTACAAGACCGTCGGCGCGTATGAGGGAACCGACGCGGAACATTCCAACCCGGTCCTGGCGCAGCTGATCCGCAATCTGGCGCCAGGGCAGAACCCCATCCTGCGGATCGGAGGGGACAGCACCGACTGGACGTGGTGGCCGATTGCGGGCGTACCGCGTCCGCAGGGAGCGAGCAACAGCCTCACCCCGAACTGGCTCCGGCAAGCCCGCACCCTGGCGCAGGCGACCCGGGCCCGCTTGATCCTCGGGATCAACCTCGAAGCCGACAACACCAAGATCGCGTCGACCGAGGCAAATCAGCTGCTCAACGGCATCGGGCGCCGGTATGTCGATGCTCTGGAGGTCGGCAACGAGCCGATGCTGTACCCGCTCCTCCCGTGGTACCACACGACCGCGGGCACCAAGGTGTTCGGCCGACCGTCGAGCTACGACCTGGCGGATTACGGCGCCGAGTTCGCACGATTCTCGAAGGTGCTTCCCGACGTGCCGCTGGCCGGTCCGGCGATCGGTCATTCATGGCTGTCGCAGCTGGCACCGTTCATCCGCACGGCTCCCCGGCTGCGGATGGTGACCTTTCACTCGTACGCGATCAACAGCTCCGGCGATGCCTTTCGCGGTCGCAACTGCTCGACGGCCATGACGGATCCGGCGCACCCGAGCGTCGCGACATTGCTGGCGCCGTTCGCATCTCAAGGTCTCATGCGGGAAGCCGCTCCGGATATCCAGCTGGCCCACCAGCGGGGCCTGAGCTTCCGTGTCGACGAGATGAACGCCGTCACCTGCGCCGGAACCCCGGGAGTCAGCGACACGTTCGCCTCTGCCCTCTGGGTGCTCAATGCGCTCTTCTCGATGGTCAACGCGGGCGTCGACGGGGTCAACGTCCATTCGTGGCGGGGCTCGGCGGGCAAGCTGTTCGCGTTCAGCGATACCAACGGCCAGTGGTCGGCATCGGTGCGCCCGGAGTACTACGGTCTCCTGATGTTCGCCCAGGCGACCCCGGCGGGAGCGAGGCTGCTGCCGACCGAGCAGACGAATGGGAATACCGTCGAGTCGTGGGCAACAATCGCGCCCGATCACGCTCGCCGCGTCCTGCTGATCAACCACAGCCTCGCGCAGACGACGAACGTCGTGCTCCACCTGCCGAGAGCTGCTCCACGGGCGCAGCTCGAACGCCTGAGAGCGCCGAGCCCCGGAGCGCAGAGCGGAGTGACGCTCGGCGGACAGAGCTTTGGTGCGGTGACGACGACGGCCGCCCTGGCCGGTCCCGTCCGCGATGTCTCCCTGGTCCGGCGCTCCGGGGGCTACAGCGTGCAACTGCCCGCCGCCAGCGCCACGCTGATCACGATCCCCTGAGTGCGACGCTGACCCCCGCCCCCCCGCCGCGGGGTGGGCGGCGCCCACTGTTGGCGCCGTTGCTATTTTCGGGCGGTGTCTTCGGCACGCGACAGGGGTCGCACGGAGGCGCCGGAGAGTGATCCGCCGGGAGATCTCACTTGCTCTCGGCGCGCGGTTTTGCGTGCCGGATTGCTTGGCGCCGCGGCGCTTTCGTTCGACGTCGGGCTTCCCGCGGCTACGAGAGCGGGGTCTACGCCCCCGGCGGAGGGGGCGTCGCGTGAGATCGGCCTCAACCAGGGCTGGCTGTTCGGGGGCGTATATGCGCCCGGCGCCGAGGTGCCGGGACACTCGGAGCGCCACTTCGTCGAGGTGACGCTTCCGCACACGGTGGCCCCCCTCTCGTGGGGCGACTGGGATCCGCGCACGTGGGAGCACCGCTGGATCTACCGGAGGCACATCGCCGGCGCGCCACTGGTTGGTGGTCGCGTGTTCGTCGACTTCCAGGGGGTGATGACGAGCGCGACCGTGTTTCTCAATGGACAGCGGATCGCCCGGCACGACGGGGGCTACCTGCCGTGGTCGGTGGAGCTGACGCAGCATCTCACCCCCCGGGACAACGTGCTCGCCGTCGTCGTCGACTCGCGACAGCTCGATGTGCCCCCCGATCGGTCCCGCGCCGGCGCCCGCGCGGTGGACTTCCTCCAGCCAGGCGGCATCTATCGCGATGTCGCTCTGCGAGTGGCCCCGGCTGTTCTCGTCTCGGATGTCTTCGCGCAGCCCACGGACGTGTTGAGCGGAGCCCCAGGCGTCGATGTCCAGGTCACCATCGATGCTGCCTATCTCCCGGCGGGGCGGGTGACGGTGGGCGCGGCGGTTCTGGACGGGCCAAATCCTGTGGGCTCGGCGGGCGCGACGGTGACCCTGAAGCATCCCGGGGAAACCGTTGTCGCCCTGAGCATCACCGGGCTGACGGGATTGACGCTGTGGTCCCCGGACACGCCACAGCTCTATCAGGTGCAGGCGACGGTGACCGCCGATGGGGTGTCACATGCGATCCAGGTCAGCATGGGGTTCCGAGAGGCGCGGTTCGAGCTCGATGGGTTCTACCTCAACGGTGAGCGGCTTCAGATCATCGGACTGAACCGCCACCAGCTGTTCCCGTACACGGGCATGGCTGCCCCCGAGCGATTGCAGCGCCGGGACGCGGAACTGTTGAGACACGAGCTCGGCTGCAACATGGTGCGCTGCTCGCACTATCCCCAGTCGCCGCATTTCCTGGACGCGTGCGACGAGCTCGGTCTGATGGTCTGGGAGGAGCCGCCCGGCTGGCAGTACGTGGGAGACCAGTCATTCCAGGAGATCGTCGTCCGCAACGTACACGACATGGTGATGCGCGATCGCAATCGGCCCTCCGTGATCATCTGGGGGACGCGTCTTGACGAGACCACGAGCCATCCGGTGCTGTACGCGCACACGCGCCGGCTCGCGCGCACCCTGGACGGCTCGCGGCAGAGCAGCGGCGCGATGAACACCCACTCGACGTCGGGCTGGGCCGAGGACGTCTTCGCCTACAACGACTACCACTCCGAGGACGGCGCCGCCATCCTCGAGCCCCCCATCCCCGGTGTTCCGTACCTCGTCAGCGAGGCGGTCGGGGTGCGGGATGGCGCCCCGCTGTACCGCTGGGTCGACAGTGGCGCCACGCTCGCCCAACAGGCCAGCCGGCACGCCCAGGTCAACGCGATTGCCCGGACCAACACCGCCTACGCCGGCGTGCTCGCCTGGGCCGGCATCGACTACGCGTCGCTCAGCGGTGGTGTTCGGGCGTGGCACAACCTCAAGTGGGCCGGGGTGCTCGACACCTTCCGCGTCCCCAAACCGGGGGCGGCGTTCTATCGCTCCCAGGTCGACCCCGCGACCGCCCCGATCGTCCTGCCCGTGTTCTTCTGGGACTTCGGTCCGAGCTCGCCGCCCGACGGCCCGGGAGCGAACACGATGATCGCCACCAATTGTGACTCCCTGCAGATCTTCGTCGACGGAGCCCTCCTCACCACCGCGGCGCCGGATCCCGCCACCCTGCCCCAGCTCGCCTACCCGCCGGTGCTCGTCGATCTCATGGTTGACGGCACGAGCTTCCCGGAGTTGCGCGTCGACGGCTACGTCGGCGGGCAGCTGGCCACGTCCCTGCACATGTCCTCGGACCCGGCGCAGGACAGTCTCATGCTCACGGTGGAGGATGAGGCCATTCAGGGGGACGGCACAGATGCCACTCGCTTTACGTTCCGGGCAGTCGATGCCTTCGGCAACCAGCGCCCCTATGCCGAGGGCGACGTTGCGCTGATCCTGTCCGGTCCGGGGCAGCTCGTGGCTGAGAATCCATTCTCGTTCGCGACCTACGGCGGTGTCGGCGGCGGACTCATCCAGTCACGGCCGGACACCTCGGGTACGGTGACCGTCACCGCAACACATCCCAGCCTTGGTCAGGCGAGGGCCAGCGTGACCGTGCAACCCGCGGCGTCGGCCGGCGCAAGCCTCGTCCCGGGGTCCGCGCCGCCGCTGATGAACCCGCTGAGGTCGCCATCCGGGGCCACGGTACGCGCCGCGCTGGCCGCGGCCCTGCCCCCGAATGGGGTCGTTCCCAACATCCCGAAGCTGCTCCGCCACGGCGGTTACACGTTCGCGTTCGCGGCTCCGTTCGCAGGGGAGCTCGCGATCCATTGGTGGTCTGAGCCGGAGGCGGGCGGCGGGCCCAGAGGGAGAGCGGCCCGGCGGAAGCTGGTGGCAGCGGCGGTTGCGTCGATGAAGACGCCGGGACGGATCGAGGTCAAGCTGCAACTGACCGGGCATGGCCGCCGACGGCTGAGGCACGCACAGCAGCCGCGGCTCACGGCAGTCGCCAGCTTCACCCCGAGCGGACGGCCGACGACGACGTCGTCCGCAGCCCTCCGTCTCGACCGCTAAAACGAACCACCAAGGTGCAGTACAGTCAGAAGGCAGCCTCCACGGCTTGAGTGCCCAGCTCTCGCATTCTTGCAGTGGTTTAGCCGTACGAGCGGAGCGATGAGGAGTGCAGCGCATGCCGAAGCGCAATCAACAGCCTGGTCCGGAACGCCCGGCGCCCGGCCCAGGGCGATCGACCTCTCAGGACGCGTTCAATCAGCTGCGCAAGGAGATCGCCGCGCGCAACGAGCGAGCTCATCAGGAGGCGCGAAAGCTGCGAGCGGCGCGCGAGCGCGAGCAACTGGCGCTGCGCCGCCAGCGAGACGCGTAGGCGGCGGCGGGCGCCGAGCCGTCCGGCGCGACCGGATCAGCTCGCGCGGGCGCGATCCGCGACCGGCGGCGCGGGGATGATCTGGCGGATGACGGTCGGCTGGCGGGCCTGCGCGAACGTGACCAGCTTCCCATGGTCTTCATCCCAGAGCTTGAGGTTGACGGACCTCAGCCCGTCAAGCAGCGACAGCGTCGGCACCTGGTGGAGGATCGCGTTTTCGTCGTGAGCCCGTTGCAGGTTGTAGTTGGGGATCCGTGCCTGCAGGTGGTGCACGTGGTGCAAGCCGATGTTGCCGGTGAAGAACTGCAGCAGCTTCGGCAGCCGGAGGTATGAACTGCCGCGGAGTGCGGCGTCGGTGTAGTTCCACTCGCCGGCGTTCTGCCAGTACGCGTCTTCGAACTGGTGTTGTACGTAGAACAGCCAGATTCCGACCGACCCCGCGAGCATCGCGGCGGGTGCCCACACCACGAGAAGATTCGTCGGGCCGACCAGCCAGCCCAACGACGCGAAGACGGTGACGAGAACGGCATCGGTGGCGAACACGCTATGGCGCATCCGCGGCCGTTGAGACCGGGTGGCGATCCGCGGGCCGACGACCATGGCGATGATCGGGCCCACCCCGAACATCACGAGCGGGCTGCGCAGCAGTCGGTACTGGAGACGTCCGGAGCGTGACTTGGCGCGGTATTCGGCGACGGTGAGGGTCAGGATGTCGCCGACACCCCGGCGTTCCAGGTCGCCGGATGTCGCGTGATGAACCGCGTGGTCATGTCGCCAACGCGCGAACGGGGACAGCACCAGCAGGGCTGCGAAGCGCCCGACGTACTGATTCGCCCGCTTGGACGGCATGAACGATCCATGGGCGCAATCATGGAAGACGACGAACGTCCGCACGAGGAATCCGGCGGTGGGGACGGCGATCGCGACCGTCAGCCAGATCGATCGGCCGAGGGTGAGATACGACAGAACCGAGAGCGCCAGGTACGGGACGATCGATGTGCCGATGTCGAGCAGGCTTCTCGCGAGGTGGGGCTGGGCGTACCCGGCGAGCACGGCATGCACGGGGCGCTGCGTCGACGACGATGAAGAGGACATTGTGCGGCTCCGGCTTGCGCTTGAAGGGATGAACGTTGCCCGTCAGCAACGCCCCCGACCGCCGCCATCTGGCCGCTACGAGCGCGAGCTACGTGTGGACTGAAAGCGGGCCCGCCAAACCACAAGTGCCCTGCCGACTCGCCTCCAGCCAATCGAGCATAGCCGAGAACCGGATCACGTGCTCCCGGTGTCCGGCTCCGGCGGGTCGACGAGCTCGAGCGCGCCGAACCCCGGGAGCGGTCCGTCCATGAGAAAGATCTCGATGGTCAGGTCGGGCTCGACGTGGGCCTGGCTCAGGAAGGCGAGCACCTTTCGCCCGGTGAGCTCCTCGATCATCTCGCTGTAGCGCGTTTTCATGAGCTGCTGGAAGTCGCGGCGCATCTCCAGAACGAGGTCGGGCTGACCACCGGCCATCATCGTGCGCTCGATCGCGGTGAACCCATCGCTGAGCACGCAGACGATGAGGTTGTCCAGCACATAGGTCTTCGCCTTGATCGGCCCCTTGCCGTAATGCTCACGCATGAACGCGACGATGCGATTGGTGATCTCCGCCAAGAGCCTCCCGCCGCCGTAGGACGGCATGCTCGGCTGCTCGGGTTCACGTGCGCTCACGCTTCACCTCAGTGCGGGTTCTTTGTGCGGCGTTACACACTGGTGTTTCTGGACCGAGACGCTCCCATCCCCAGGCGCGAAGCCCGGGTTGAGGCGATCGTATCGCGAATTCGTCCCGCGCCGGTTCGCTCCGGGTCCCGGCCTTGTCAACGCGCCACTCTTGGTGGCGCCACTAACATTCCGGCATGGAGCTGTCGACGGCGACCGTTCTCCGGGAGCGTCGTCGCGACGCGTCCACGGCGGATCTCCAGCGAGTGGTGGGGGAGCGGGTGTCGTGAGCGCGCGCCACGTCCTGGGCGTGCTCGAGGACGACGAATGCCGGCTGTGGGCGACGTTCGATCGTGCCGTCGGACTTGCCGCGAGCGAACGGGCGCGACTCACCCTCGCCAAGACGACGAACCCGGGGCGGCTGCTGCGGTGGTTCGCGCCGTCGGCGCTGCATTCGATGTGCGTCTCCGCCGAGGAACTGGACTTTTGCCGGATCGCCGGTCACACCCTGGCCCGCGCGGCTGAGTTCGTGCCCGGCTCGATCCCCGTGACGACGGTGCTGCTCGGTGACGACACCACGAGCTCGCTTGCGACGCTGATCCGCGGCGGGACCTTCGACGCGTTCGTCGCCACCGACGCGGTGCTCACCCGGAAGCTGCGCGCCGACCTGCGCCGGCTCGGCGTCCGTACCGTCGTCGTGCCGCGCCGGCCGCGGGCGGCGGAGAGCCCCTCGGCGGACACCACCGACCGAACGCCTTCGGCAAGCCGATCCTGACCTCAGGGACCTGGGTGCTCCGGGACAAGCAGCTCAGGGATGTCTCCCCGGAGCTGAAGACCGAGGACCGGGAAGATGAGCGTTGAGAGCACCGCGGCGCCGACGAGCGCGGCCGCTGTCGACGGCCGCATGTGCCCGCCGGCGATGGCGAGCGTCGTGATCGCCAGGACGAGGGGAAGCTGGGTGGAGCTCATCAGCGCGAGCGTGATCCGATCACGCCGCGCGAGCACCCCGCGATAGAGCAGCAGTGCCGGCAGTCCGCGGACGACCAGGAACAGGAAGAAGAACAGGACCATCTTGGCCAATCCCGCGGTGCTGCTGAACAGCGCCGAGAGGTCGAGCTTCATCCCGCTGACGATGAAGAAGAACGGGACGAACACCCCGAACGCGATGCCGGTGAGCTTGGAGTCGAACACGTGCGCTTCGCGCTTGCCGAGCACGTGGCGGGTGATGACGCCGGCGGCAAACCCGCCGAGCAGGAGGTCGAGGCCGAGGTGGAAAGCGAGCACGACGAGGGCGAAGATGAGCACGAGGATCCACCGGACGGCGAGTTGCGAGCTGCTCTCCAGAGTTCGCTCGAACAGCGGCAGCGTCCAGATCGAGGAGCGGGCCGCGAGCACGGCGATGGCGACGGCCACCGCGACGAACGCGACGAGGATCAACGCGTTGTGGACGGTCCCCTGGGCGGAGAGAATGAGGGTGAGGACGAGCACCGGGCCGAATTCCCCGACCGCGCCCGCGGCCAGCAGGAAGGTGCCGAACCGGGTTTTCAGCTCACCGGTGTCGGCCAGGATCGGGATCAGCGTCCCGATCGCCGTCGTCGTCAGGGCGGAGCCGGTGTACAGAGCCGAGACGACCACGCCGACGATTGACAGCAGTCCGGCCAGCGTGTAGGCGAGGACCAGGGACAGCACCCAGCCGGCGACCCCGAGTCGCAGCGGCTGGCCCTCGATCCGCTCCAGGTCGATCTCATAGCCCGCGAAGAAGAACAGCAACGCCAGCCCGAGGTCGGAGAAGAACGCGAGGAAGCTGTCGACCTTGAGTCCGATGACCTCGGGACCGAGGATCACCCCGAGCACCAGCTCCACCACCACGACGGGGACGACGATGCCGCGGCCGCTCGCCACGGCGGCCAGCGTCGCGGCGACTGCCGCAGTGACGATCACCGCCAGGAACGGGCCCGGTGCGACGACGATCGACGCCGCGGCGGAGGCGATCACGCGGCCGGCCCCTTAGTCGGCGCAGGCGTCCGGGATCCCCGCCACCGACCACTCGTCGGCCGACAGGTCCTCCTCACGATGCGGTACCAACTCGGGCGCATAGATCAAGTCGCCAGTGATGCCGGGATTATGTCGGCTCGGAGAGCGACGGCAGCACCTGATCGGCAAAGCGCCGGATCGACTCCAGCACAGCCTCGTGGCCGGCGTCGAGCGAGCCGGGCACGATGATCACACGGTCAAGCCGCGCGGCGGCGGCGATCGCGGCGAGCCGCTCGCCGACCTCGGCCGCCGGGCCGGCGATGGCGAAGCGGTCGACGAATCCCGGATCGAGATCTTGGGCGGATCCCGCCGTCGATCGGCCGTGGGCGGCGGCCTCGTAGCCGCCGCTGGCCTGGCGCACGCCGACAGCCGTCGTCGCCGACAGCCGACCGGCCGCGTTCGCCTCAGCCGAGAAGCGGGCAAAGGTGGCGGTGCTCCCGCGGATCAGCCTGCGGGCGCGATCGCGGTCGGGGTCGACGGCCACGTTGACATAGGCGCCGACCGAGACGCCCGCCCCGCCGGTCTCGCGGACGAGCGACGCTCCCCAGGCGACGCGATCGAGCTCGGCCCCGACGGTCAGATCGACGCCCTCGGCGTGCCGGGCACCCGCCGCGATCACCCGGGGGCCACTGGCGGAGACGTGGACGGGCACCTTTGCGCACCCCGTTTCATGAAGCCAGCGAATCGTGCTGTCCGCGTCACCGAGCCGTACGGTCTCACCCCGCAGCAGGCCCTGGAGCAGCTCCAGCGAGTGCTCGAACTCCGCGACGGTGACCGGCCGATGCCCGATCTGGGTCAGCGCCGAATCTCCACGCGCGAAGCCGACCGTCGCGCGACCGCCGGTTTCCACCTGCAGGGTTGCCGCGGCCGACGCGGTCACCGCCACATGGCGCGTCACCGGGTTCGTGACACCGGGAGCGAGGCGCAGGGTCGAGGTGGCGTTGCCGGCAAGCGCCAGCTCCACCCAGATGTCAGCGGTCAGGTTCTGGCTGTCGGCCAGCAGCAGGCCGGTGAACCCCCACGTCTCGGCACGCCGGGCGAGGTCGGCGACGCGTCCCGGCACGGCGAAGCTGTGCAGCCAGACCTCCATCGCGACATTGTCCGTCATGCCGCGCCGCCTGATGGTGCGCGACGCGACCTCAACGCCTCTCCGTCCGCCCCTATCCTGGTGAGGATGCCGACACCGACGGCTGACATCGCGACCCGCACCGACTGTGAGCGCCTCGTCCGCGCGTTCTATGGGCGAGCGCTCACCGACCCCGTGATCGGCTGGCTGTTCGTCGACGTCGCCCACCTAGACCTCGATGCGCACGCGCCGCGGATCGCCGCCTTCTGGGAGACGATCCTGCTCGGCGCCCACTCGTACAGTGGCGGGGCGTTCCGGCCTCACGCCGCTCTGCACATGAAGGCGCGGCTGCGGGGCGGTCACTTCGAGCGCTGGCTGTGGCTGTGGCGGACCACCGTCGACGACCTGTTCGCCGGCGAGCGGGCCGAGCTCGCCAAGGCTCATGCCGAGCGGGTGGCGCAGGCATTCCGGTCGCGGCTGCAGGCGATGCCGGTGACCCCATCGGGCGCCGGCGGCGCGAACGCCGCCGGCCTGGTGGTCACTCATCACGTCCCGAGCGCCCGTGACAGCCGGGCTCTCAGCCATTACGGCCGCACGGACTGACCGGTGTCGAGCGTTCACGACTGAGAGCGGAAGGCGCGCTGCGAGCCGCCCCGGCAGACCCGGTCCCGCGGCTGGAGACGGCGCGCACGATCATGCGCGGCTGGCGCCAGGACGACCTGAACGCCTACGCCGCCATGTCGGCGGATCCAGAGGCGATGCGGTTCCTCGGCGGTGTCGTCGACCGCGAGCAGGCGTGGCGGTCGATGGCCATGTTCACCGGCCACTGGCTGCTGAAGGGCTTCGGCCTGTGGGCGGTGCAGCGCAAGGCTGACGGGGTCCTGCTCGGCCGCATCGGCCTGTGGGAGCCCGAGGGCTGGCCGGGGCTGGAGCTGGGCTGGACGCTCGCTCGTCCGGTGTGGGGCCACGGGTACGCGACGGAGGCCGCCCGCGCCGCGATGGAGTGGGCGTGGGCGGCGCTGGCACCGCCGCAGCTGATCTCACTGATCGATCCCGCCAACATGGCGTCGATCCGCGTGGCGCAGCGACTGGGGATGCGCCCGTCGCGCAGTTACGTGCTGCACGGCGACACCGTGACCATCTACGCGATCGACCGCCCGGGCTCCGGGGTTGCCGGTGGCGCCCGGCCGAGCCGCTGATCGGGGGAGGGCGGGAGATCTCACCGCAGCCGACGGCCGTCCCACAGCGGCGGTCGCGGGATACACTCGCGGCATGAGCCTGGAGGAGCACAGCATCGAGGTCGCCGGCGACCGCTGCGAGGAATGCGGAGCCAAGCTGACTCCGGCGGAGATGCAGGCCGTGCTGGAGTCCGGGGGGCCGGCGCTGTGCGCGGTGCACGCGGCCGAGGACGAGCCCGGGCTGGCCAGCGACGAGGCCGGGTTCAGCGAGGAGTAGCCGGCGGCGGCCGGGCATCGTGCCCCTGCCGCCGAGCGATGTCCGCAACCCGAACGATGAGCCGTCCGGGGTGCCGGCCCTACTTGCGTCGTCCGGCGACCGCGGTCTTCAGCGTGGCGCCGGCAGTGAACTTCGGGTTCTTGGACGCCTTGATCTTGACCGGTGCGCCGGTCTGCGGGTTGCGGCCGGTGCGGGCGCCGCGCTTGGCGACCGAGAACTTCCCGAAACCGGTGATCGCGACGTCGTCGCCCTTCTTGAGGGTCTTGGTCACGGTGGTGAGAAGCGAATCGAGCGCCCGTGCGGAATCGGCGCGGGTGAGGCCGCTGTCCTTCGAGATCGCTTCGACGAGTTCCGACTTGTTCATCCTCACTCCTTGCTGGAAAACACGAATAGAAGAGTGGCAGCCTATCCGCAAGCCAGGCGGACTGACAGGTGAAGTGGAAATCAGTCCTTGAGCTCCGACAGTAGACCGGCCACCGACTCGACGATCCGCGAGGCTCGGAACGGGTGGCGTTCCGCGTCGTCGCGGGTCGTCACGCCACTCAGCACGAGGATCGTCTGCATCCCCGCTTCGAGGCCGCAGACGATGTCGGTGTCCATGCGATCGCCGATCATCGCGGCGGTCTCGGAGTGGGCGTCGATCGCGTTCAGCGCCGATCGCATCATCAGCGGATTGGGCTTGCCGACGTAGTACGGGTCGACGCCGGTGGCGCGGCTGATGAGCGCGGCGACCGATCCGGTTGCCGGCAGCGGGCCGTCGATCGATGGCCCGGTGGCGTCCGGGTTGGTCGCGATGAACCTCGACCCGGTTTCGATGAGACGGATCGCTTGGGTGATCCGTTCGAAGCTGTAGGTGCGGGTCTCGCCGAGCACCACGTAATCGGGTCGGCGCTCGGTCAGCGTGTACCCGGCGCCGTGCAGGGCCGTGGTCAGTCCCGCCTCGCCGATCACGAACGCCGAGCCGCCCGGGCGTTGATCGGCAAGGAAGCGCGCGGTGGCCAGTGCCGAGGTCCAGATCGCACTCTCGGGGACGTCGATGCCGCTGGCGCGCAGGCGTGCCGCCAGATCCCGGGGCGTGTAGATCGAGTTGTTGGTCAACACCAGGAACCGCTTGCGGAGAGTTTGGAGCCGGGCGATGAACACGTCGGCGCCCGTGATGGCGAGTTCTTCCCTGACAAGAACACCGTCCATGTCCATCAGCCACGAGTGGATCTCCCGCCGGGTCATCGCGTCCACATGGTGGCGTATACCGCCGGCGGAGCGGGCTCAGGCGGAAATACGCTGCGTGCTCGGGCAGCAGGGCGACAGGCTACGGTCGCGGCGGGTGCGGCGGGGACGCGGCGCTCGTGGACGCCACCGGCCGGGGCGCCGGCATCTCGCGGGCCTCCACGTGGCGAACGAGCGCACCGGTTTGACGCTCGATTCGCTGTGGCAGCCCGGATCGCATCCAGCGAGATCCCCATGCGGGGAGGGTCGAGACGATGATCTCGTCGAACTTGGCCGGGCTGTAGACCTCGAGAACGGCGCGCAGCGGATCGGTGTCGCCGGCGCGCCCCTCGACGTCGAAGCCGGCGTCCTGGAGACTCGACGCCAGCTCCTGGGCCTTCGCCTGCGCTTCGGTGCCCCGTCCCACCGGCACGACGAGCGTGAACGTCGCCGGTCCGTCCTGGAGCCGGGCTCGCAGCGCTTCCTCGAGCCCGGCGGAGCGGGCGGTGCGATTGGCGACGACGAGGATGTTCGACTGGCGGATCACCGCTGTCTCCTTTTGTGGTCGTGGTCCCTGTCTCCGCGTAGCGCCGTGGGACGGCCGCCCGTCGGATGTCTCAGAGTGCGCCCCCGCCGGGGCGATCGCAATGTCCCAGGGGCCAAACGCGCGGATCCTCACAATCCCTTAACGAGCATGGCCAGCTCCGTTCGGGCCCGGGTGCGCTTCTGGAAGACTTGTGCCCGTGATCCACGTGGCCGTCCTCGACGACTACCAGTGTCGGGCCTCCAGCTATGCCGACTGGGGATCGCTGGGCTCCGAGGTCGCGGTGCAGTTCTTTCACCGCCCGATGCGGGGAGCGCAGCTGACGCAGGCCCTCGCCGACTTCGAGGTGGTGGTGGCGATGCGGGAGCGCACGGCGTTCTCGCGCGCCGTCATCAGCGAGCTTCCCCAGCTTCGCCTGCTCATCACGACCGGGATGCGCAACGCCGCGGTCGATGTCGACTGTCTCCGGGAGCGAGGCATCACGTTCTGTGGGACCGAGGGGACCGGCGCTCCCCGGCCGGCGGGCGTGCCGACTACGGCCGAAGTGGCCTGGGCGCTGATCCTGGCGGTCGCCAAGCGGGTCACGATCGAGGACCGCGCGCTGCGCTCGGGCCAGTGGCAGCTTGGAATCCCGGCCGTCCTGTCGGGCGCGACTCTGGGGCTGGCGGGACTGGGCAACCTCGGCGCCACGATGGTGGCGCCGGCGCGGGCCTTTGGGATGGACGTCGTCGCCTGGAGCGAGAACCTGAGCGACGAGCGCGCCAGATCACTCGGGGTCGCCCGCGTCACGAAGGATGAGCTGCTGCGCGGCGCGGACTTCCTCTCCATCCACCTGGTGCTCAGCGAGCGCACCCGGGGGCTGTTCGGGAGCGACGAGCTGGCCCGGATGAAGCCGACCGCCGCACTGATCAACACCTCGCGCGGGCCGCTTGTCGACGAGGGGGCGCTCGTCGCCGCGTTGCGCGAGGCCACGATCGCGGCGGCCGGACTGGACGTCTACGACGAAGAGCCGCTGCCCGCCGGCCACCCGCTCACCACGCTTGACAACGTGGTGCTGCTGCCCCACCTCGGGTACGTCAGCGACCCCGGATTCCGACACATGTACACCCAGGTGGTGCAGGACGTCGCCGCGTTTTGCGACGGCGCTCCGATCCGCGTGATCTAGTGGGCCCTGCCAGACCGTCTCGCCGGAACCCACGGGTCGACCCGCTGCGCGAGGAACGCGAACTGGCCACTGAACAGGAGCTTGGTCGCGTTGACCGTGCCCGCGTCGAGGCGCAGCAGCCGTCCGTACCCGTCGATCGCCCGGTGCAGCGGCGACTCGCCGCCCCACCACCGCCCCCATAGGCGCCGGGACAGCCTCCCGCTGCCCACGAGACGCCGGGCGATCAGGGTGACGCCGTCGATGCCCGGACGGACCTCGATCAGGCGCAATCCGTTCTCTCGCAGCAGCTCGCAGAACCCGACCGGGGTGTAGTTCCACATGCTGCGCGAGTGAAACGGCTCCAGCTGGGACGTCGAGCCGGCGATGTAGCCCCCGGCGGCGAGCACGCGCCGCACCTCACCGAGCAGGGGGCTGGGGTGGCGAACGTGCTCGAAGACCTGCTTGCAGTAGATGAGATCGAAGCTCCCGTCATCGAACGGGATCGTGACCCCGTCGAACGTCTCAAACGTCGCGTCGCTGCGGGTCTGTGGTTGGTGGGGGTCGGCGACGTCGAGCCCGACCCACTGCACCTCCGGGTCCCGGGCGCGAAAGAAGTCCACGGAGCTCCCCGACCCGCAGCCGAGGTCGAGCACGCGCCAGGCACGACCTCGGGGGCGCCCGAGCTCGCGCTCGATGTAGCGGTCGGCGATCGTCTGCCGCGCGTGATCTGACGGTACGGCCGGCCCGAGCAGCTCCTGAAGCTCGCGGCCGGGAAGCCTCACGCCGCGGGATTGTAGGGCCGGGCCTCTAAAGTCTCCGGCGCAGGTACCCACCGAGCTAAGGAGCTCCCATGCCGCTGGATCCGAAGCGCACCGCCGTGGTCCTGATCGAGTACCAGAACGACTTCACCTCCGATGGCGGCGCTCTGCACGGCGCCGTGGCCGACGTGATGGAGCAGACCGGGATGATCGAGAACACGCGGCGCCTCGTGGACGCCGCTCGCCGGGCCGGTGCCACGATCGTCCATGCCCCGATCACATTCGCGCCCGGGTACGGCGAGCTCGCGCCGCTCCCGTACGGAATCCTCAAGGGCGTCGTCGACTCGACGGCGTTCGTCAAGGGCGAGTGGGGCGCGGAGATCGTCGACGCGCTCGCGCCGCAGGCCGGCGACGTCGTCGTCGAGGGCAAGCGCGGGCTCGACACGTTCGCGACCACCAACCTCGACTTCATCCTCCGCGCGCGCGGCATCACCACGATCGCGCTCGGCGGGTTCTTGACCAACTGCTGCGTCGAGTCGACGATGCGCACCGGGTACGAGAAGGGCTACCAGGTGATCACGCTGTCGGACTGCGTCGCCGCCACGTCGCCCGAGGAGCACGAGAACGCGATCAAGTTCGACTACCCGATGTTCTCAGAGGTGAAGACCGCCGACGAGGTCGCGGATGAGCTGAGCTCGGCCCCGGTCGCCACGTAGGCTGCCGGCACGACGACCGGCGCGGCACGGGCGGCTCGCGCGCACGGCGCGGGTAACCTGCCCCGCGTGCTGAGTCGGGACGCGCCGATCATCGATCTGTTCCTGGAGCTGGTCGCGGTTCCGTCGCCGAGCGGGCGCGAGCGGGCGCTCGCCGAGCAGATCCGCGACTGGCTGTCTCATCACGGTGTGGCAGCTGACTTCGACCGCGCCGGCGAGGTCAATGGCTCCGACGCCGGCAACCTGATCGCCACCATCCCGGGCGCCCCCGGCGCCCCCACCTACCTGTTCGTCGCCCACATGGACACGGTCGAGTCGGGGACGTCGCCGGTGGCCCCGCGGCTGGATCGTGATGGCGTGATCCGCTCCGCCGGTGACACGATCCTCGGCGCCGACAACAAGGCGGCGGTGGCGGCCGCCATGCGGGTGTGCGCCGCCGGGGCCGCGCTGCCCCAGAGCAGCCGCCCGACGATCGTTGCGGCGTTCACCTGTCGTGAGGAGAGCGGCCGGATGGGGGTTGCCCTGATCGACCGGGCATTGCTTGAGTCAGTCGACGTCGCGTTCTGCGTCGACGGCAGCCGCCCGATCGGCACCGTGATCGCCCGTGCCCTCGGCCAGACGACGTTCAGCTTCACGATCCACGGCCGCGCCGCCCATGCCGCCGCCAACCCTGAGGCCGGCGTGAGCGCGATCCGCGTCGCCTCCGAGATCATCGCCGCGCTCCCGCTGGGCCGCCGGCCGGGCGGGGGCAGCGCCAGCGTGGCCGCGATCGTCGGCGGCGGCGTGATCGATCGGCTCAGTCCTCGGTCGCTCCGGGCGCTCGGCGTCGCCGCCGACGCCGACGGATCGGCCGCCGTGACGGCGGCACTCGGTCAGACGCCGACGAATTCGGTGCCCGACCGGGCGCTCGTCCGCGGCGAGGTCCGCGGCTATGCGGTCAGCGAGATCGAGGCGACGGTGGCGGCGATCCGCACCACGGTCAAGCGCGTCTGTGACGAGCATGGCGCCGCGCACGACTGGGATCGCGACCCGGGCCGGATGGTCCCGCCGTTGCCCGATGCCGGGCCGCGGGCCCTGGAGCTCGTCATCCGAGCCGCCGCCGCCGTGCCCGGAGTGTCGGTGGTGCAGGAGGAGCGCGCCGCGACGCTCGAGGCCAACTATCTCGCCGCCACGACCGACGTGGTGGCGGTCGCCAGCGGCGGCCGGGACCCCCATCAGCTGTCGGAGTCGATCCCCGCCGACGAGCTGGAGCGTCTCGAGGCGCTGTTGCAGGCGATCGTGGCGGTCGGCGCCGCCGGATAGGCGTGGCTGTCGGTCAGGCCTCGTCGCCGCCCGTCGACTTTGCCAGCACCCCGGCCGTCGCGTAGATGTGGGCGAACGCACGCGCCTCCTCGCCGCTCCATAGCGAGGAGCCGTGCCCATACGTCGATCCCAGCCTTCTGCCCGCGTCGAGCAGGCTGGAGGGGCTACGGCAGCCCAGCAGGATCACGTTGCCCTTGTGCAGCCGCACCCGGACCTCGCCGGTGACGCGCTCCTGGGAGCTGTCCAGGAACGCGCGAACGTCGTCGAGCAGCGGGTCGTAGTACCGGCCCTCGTGGAGCATGTCTCCGAACGTCGTCCCCAGCGAAGCCTTGAGCGTCTGCTGCGCGTTGGTCAGGACGAGCCGCTCGAGCTCCCGATGGGCGGCAATGAGGATCAGCATCCCCGGCGCCTCGAACCCGAGCCGGCCGACGATGCCCATGATCGTCTGCCCGGTGTGGATCCCGCGGCCCACCCCGTGCTCACCGCCGATCCGATTGAGTCGCGCCAGCGTGTCGTACCCCGGGATCCCGATCCCCTGCTCGCCGAGGTCGGGGTCGCCGGCGGGGCCTGTGACGACCTCGCACGTGGTCGGCTGCCCGCGGGCGAAGCCGAGGATGAGCTCGGCCGGCTGCTCGGAGGCGTCGGCGATCGAGCGGGTCGTGGGCCACGCCTCCTCGGGCAGGTATTCCCACGACCCGTACGTCTCCTCGCCGCCGATCGTCGTTCCCAGGATCCCGAAGTTGAACGAGTACTTCGCGGTGATGTCCGAGACGGCGTGGCCGCGGGCGCGCAGGAAATCGCGTTCCTCTTCGCGTGTGTGCTGCTCGTCGCGGATCAGCCCCGCGATCTCCAGCTTGGGGGCGAGCGCCTTGATGACCGCGTCGAAGCGCACGTGGTCGTTTCCGGCGCCGGTCGATCCGTGGGCGATGACATCGGCTCCCCGTTCCAGCGCCACCTTCGTCACCTCCTCGGCCTGGAGCATCCGCTCCACCCCGACGCACGACGGATACACGCCGTTGCGCAGATAATTGGCCTTCAGGATGTAGGAGACGAACTGCTCGTAGAGGCGCGCCCGGCCGTCGATGACGACGTGCTCGGCGGCGCCGAGGCGCTGCGCCCGCTCCTCGATCTCGCGCAGATCCGCGAGTGGGAAGCCGCCGGTGTTGACGGTGACCGTCGTCACCCGCTCGCCGCGGTCGACGAGCACGGCGAGCGCGTAGGAGGTGTCCAGTCCGCCGGAGAAGGCGAGGACGCAATGGCGGGAGTGGTGAGACGAGGTCAATTGCACTCCAGGATCGGGACCCGGTCGTCGACCAGGCCGGGTGACAGGACGTAGAAGCGACTCGTGCCCGCGTCGAGCCGAGCCTGCATCTCGCGCTGCGCGGCGAGATCGCGACAGTCCATCCACATCGTGGGGGTGGTCTCGGCGTCGGACTCGTATACGTCGGTCCGGTAGACCATCGTGTGCGCGACCGGATGCAGGTCGAGGACCGCTCGCAGCACCTCCATGCGCCCGAACTTGCGGTGCACGCGCAGCCCCAGGTCCGAGAACTGGGCGATGCCGGTCAGCGTCCGGGCGCGATACACCTCGAGGCCGAGCCCCTTGGCGGTCGTGCCGATCCCGGGGATCGCCGAGCACAGCGACCACCCCACCCAGCTGCCGGGCGTCGGGGTCGGCGCCGCGCAGTATCCCGCCACCGGGATCGGCCCCGCATAAGCGAGCCGCGCGGCCTCGTCGAGCACCGCCGACAGCACCCGCCGCGCCCGGCCATGCCCGGGCGGGCGATCCCCATCACCGGCCATTGCCGCCGCGGCGCGGGCGACGGGCAGCGTGATCAGCACGAACGCGGACGGCAGCAGGCCGAGATCGATCATCACCCAATTCTGCAACGGAATCCCCTTGTCGCCGAACGCCGTGGCGTTGAGCACGTTGTAGACGCGCATGAGATCGTCGACCGACCAGTCGGCGCCCGGTGCCGCCAGCAGATCCGCGGTCGTCAGCGGCAGCCCGAACGGAGCCAGGTTCAGCCGCTCCAGCACAGCCCGGTTGGAGACGAGCCGCAACGCGTAGCCGTCGTCGGACAGCCGGCGGGCCCCGGCGGCGATGTCGGCTCGTGTCAGCACCGGCACGCGACTCCTACTCGTATTCGTAGAAGCCCTTGCCGGCCTTGCGCCCGTGATGGCCGGAGACGACCATGCGCTTGAGCAGCGGAGGCGGCGCGTACTCGGGCTGCTTGAACTCCTCGTACAGCGAGTCGCACACCGCGTAGAGCACGTCGAGCCCGATGAAGTCACACAGGGTCAGCGGTCCCATCGGGTGCCCGCACCCGAGTCGCATGCCTTCGTCGATGTCCTCGCGCGAGGCAAACCCCTCCTCGTACATGCGCACCGCGGCCATCAGGTACGGGACGAGCAGCATGTTGACGATGAACCCGGAACGGTCCTTCGTGCGAATCGGGCGCTTGCCGAGCCGCGTGGCGAACTCCTCGGCGGCGGCGACGGTCGGCTCCGCGGTGTCCAGGGCGACGACGACCTCCACGAGGCGCATCACCGGGACCGGGGAGAAGAAGTGCAGACCGAGCACCCGCCCGGGATGCCGGGTCCATGCCGCCAGCTCGGCGACCGGGATCGATGACGTATTGGAGGCGAGGAACCGCGCGTCGGGCAGGCGCTCGTCGAGCTGGGCGAACAGCTCGCCCTTGAGGCGCGGATCCTCGGTCACCGCCTCGAGCACCGCGTCGACGCCGTCGAGGTCGTCGAGCTCGGTCGTGTAGGCGATGCGGCCGACCAATTCCTCGGCGTCGCTCCGGGTCAGCTTGTGGCGAGCGACCGCGCGGTCCACCGACTCGGCCAGCCGCGCGCGCGAGCGACGCAACGGAGCGTCCTGGGGCTCGTAGACGGTCACGTCGAGCCCGGCGGCGGCGGCCGACTCGGCGATGCCCGAGCCCATGAATCCGGCGCCGACGATCGCGATGCGGGAGATGGTGGCCTCAGGCATGATCGCTGTTGTCCGTCGGCATGCGCCGAGGTGGCGCCGCCGGGCGCGGTCGATGTGCGTCTCGCGGTGGATGAGGGCGGCGCATCCACATAGCCTGTCATGTCGGCCAGCTTCGGCGCCCCCGCATCCCACCGCGCCGGCGGCTCTATCCTGCTCGGGCGTGCAGCCGACCCTGATCGTGACCCACCTTCCCGACCGAGCGGTCGGGATCGTCCGCGCGTGTCTGCGGGACGGCGGCAGTGAGGTCATCACGTGCAACCCCCGAGATCGGGCGCCGCTCCCGCGCATCGACGAGATCTCCGGCATCGTCTCGCTCGGCGGTCGCCAGAGCGCGACCCGCGTCGAGCGCGATCCGTTCCTCGCCGCCGAGGTGAGGTTGCTTGCCGCGGCGCTGCGCCGCAGCGTTCCGGTGCTCGGCATGTGCCTCGGGGCTCAGCTGCTGGCGGTCGCCGCCGGAGGCCGGGTAACGGCCATGGGGCGCATGCAAGCCGGCTGGCCGGAGCTGGCGATGGCGCCCGCGGCAGCTGACGATCCCCTGTTCGGCGGCTTCCCGACCACCCTGCCCGTGCTCGCCTGGCACGAGGACATGATCCAAGCCCCGGCGCACGCGGTGGCGCTCGGGACGACCGGCGGCCCCGGCGCCGCACTGTTTCGGATCGGCCGATCGGCCTGGGGCAGCCAGGCTCACCTCGAGCTGACGGCGCACATGTTGCTCACCGAGTGGCTCACCGACCCTGTCGACGTGGCCGAGGTCGAGGCGGCGGGCAACGAGATCGACCGGTTTCGCGCCGACAGTCGCGCCCACCTGGCGCGGCAGATCGCAGCGGCACGCCCCATGTTTCGCGCGTTCGGCGCGCTCGCCTCCGGACGCGCCGCGTCTCAGGCGGCGTGATCGACGAACCGCAGCCGCGCGCCCGTCGGACTCCCGTCCGCGGTGAACGTCGCGGTCGCCCGGTTGAGCATGAACACGAGCGCCGCCCCATCCTCGGTCAGCACCTCCAGTCGCCGTCCGTCGTCATCGACGCGGCTCAGCGTCCCGCCGACCGTCGCACCGAGATAGTCGACGAGGACCCGGCCTCCGAGGTGGGGCATCGCGCGCAGCGGCACGCGGCGGTTGATAGCAAGCGGTCACCGGGCCGTGACGGCCCGGTGACCGGTGCGCAGGCGTCAAACCCGTTTCCGGGCGTCAGACGCCAAGCTCCTGTGACGCCAGCCTGACCCCCGCCAGGCGGTTGGAGATCTTCTCCATCGCCACGTCACGGGCGAAGTCAGGAGAGCCGTGGTTGGGCTTGACATCGCGGCTGAACGGCGAGAAACCGCAGTCGTCGGTGGCTCCCAGCCGCGCCACCGGGATGTGCTTGGCCGCGGTGACCAGTTCGTCACGTACGTGCTCGGGCGACTCGACCTCGGGCGTCAGCGGATTGATCACTCCCATGAAGCACACCTGGGCGACGCCGTCGGCATCCTCGCGGCTGTACTTGCCGCACAGCTCGTAGACCTTCTCCCGATCCTCCTCGGACGCGCACTGGATCAGGAAGTAGCCCGCGTTCATGTCGAACATGTGCTCCAGCAGCATCTCGTAGGGGACTTCCTTGGAGTGCACCGAGTCGCAGTCGCCGCCCGGGCAGGTGTGGATGCCGATGTTCTTGCGCTCGTCGGCGCTGAACCGTGCGAACAGGCGGTTGTTGAGATCGATGAACTCCTGCAGCATGTTCTTGCCCGTCCAGGGATTGCGGGAGTCGTTCTTGTTGGCCAGTCGTCCTTCGGTGAAGTCGACCGACACGCGCACGGCGCCCGCGTCAAAGCACTGTCGGATGTCCTTCTCGGCCTCGTTGACGCAATCCTCGAGGAATTGATCCCGCGAGTACCCGTCGATCTCGCCCTCGAGCGGATACAGCAGCATCATCATCGATGGCGAGATGACCGCCTGCTTGACCGGGTGCGACGCGATCTGCTTGTTCTTGGCGACGTACTCGGAGGCATACGTCTTGTACCGGAACGGCCCCTTGGTGATCCGCGGCAACTGCCGGTTGTGGCCATCGTCGAAGATGGCGAAGAACTGGCCATCACCCGCCAGCCCGTCGGCGAGCCCGGTGCCGGCGAGGGTGTCGGTGATGTTGTAGGTGGCGAAGCTCGACTCGCGCTGCTCGCCGTCGGTCACGACCGGCTCGCCGGTGGCCTCGAGCCGCTTGATCGAGTCTTCCGCGGCGGCGTCCTGGGCCGCCTGCAGCTCCTCGAACGCGATCTTGCCCTCGTCGTAATCGGCGTATGCCTGCTGCAACTGCATCGGGCGCGGCAGGGATCCGACCAGCTCGGTGGGAATGGGCACGCTGTCTCTCCTCGTGGGATGGTGGTGGATCGCCTCTCCGGGCGGAGCGCCGAGTGCGGTCCGGGCGCGCCGCATCAGACTGATCGATCTCCCTCCGGCCAACATATACCCGCGCCCACCGCGGCGTCAACCTACGTCCCCGGCGGGTGGCGCCAGCGCCGGGCGGCGCCACCTCGGCCCGGCGGTGGGCTGGCGATCGCTAACCTGCGCGGCCGCCGTCCAACGCACCGACAGAAAGCGAATCATGACGATGGCCACCCCCATCCGGCCGTACCCGTTGACCACGCAGCCGAGCCGCTCACGGTGATGCGATGAGCATCACGGTTGTCGGCTCGATCGCGTTCGATGCCGTCGAAACCCCGTTCGGGACGCGTGACCGGATGCTCGGTGGCGCCGCCACTCACTTCGCCCTCGCGGCGTCACTGCTGGATCCCGTGGCCATCGTCGGGCCCGTCGGCGACGACTTCGGCGACGCGGAGATGGCGATCCTTCGGACCCGCGGGTCCAACATCGACGACGTCGAGCGCGTTCAGGGCGGCAAGACGTTCTTCTGGCGGGGGAGGTACGGCTGGGACCTGAACACCCGCGAGACGCTCGACACGCAGCTCAACGTGTTCGAGCACTTCGTCCCGAAGCTGTCGGATGCGTCGCGGACCTCGGAGGTCGTGTTCCTCGCCAACATCCAGCCGGGGCTGCAACTCCAGGTCCGCGAGCAGTGCGAGGCGGCGCAGTTCGTCGCGTTGGACTCGATGAACCTCTGGATCGACATCGCCCGCGACGAGCTGCAGGCGATCATCGCGCGCGTCGACTGCCTCGTCCTCAACGACGAGGAGCTGCGCCAGCTGACGGGCAAGCCCAACCTGATCTCCGCTGCGCACGCGATCCTCAACCCCGACCCGCCCGGCTCCGGACCGGCGATCGTGGTCGCCAAGCAGGGCGGCTACGGCGCGGCGCTGATCACCAAGGACGATTTCTTCGCGCTCCCCGCCTATCCGCTCCACACTGTCGTCGATCCGACGGGCGCGGGCGACACGTTCGCGGGCGGTTTCGTCGGCTTCATCGCCAATCAGATCGACCGGCCGCTGACCGGCGCCGTCCTGCGCAACGCGATGGCCTACGGCACCGCGCTGGCGTCGTTCAACGTCGAGAAGTTCGGGACCGACGGGCTGCAGTCGATCGACAGCTCCGCCGTCCTTGAGCGCGTCCGGGATCTCGATCGGTTCGCGCGCTTCGATCCGATCGACGTCGACCTGATCGCGTAGTGGTTCCGTTCGTACGTACGAACGGGGCCACCTGGTGACCGAGGTCCGCGCGCTCGGCGCGGCCGACGCGGATCGCCTGCGTGACCTCCGGCTGCGCGCGCTGAGCGACGCTCCCGAGGCGTTCGCCTCGACGGCGAGGGAGGAGGCCGCGCTCCCGACAGATCGCTGGTTCGAGCTCGCGGAGCGCAGCGAGCATGCCGACGCGATCGTCATCTTTGTGGCGGTTGACGGCGAGCGCTGGGTCGGGATGGCCGCCGGGCAATGGCATGACCGCGGTCAGGGGATCGCGCAGCTGTGGGGCATGTGGGTGGAGCCGGCGATGCGCGGCCGGCGGATCGGTGAGCGGCTGGTCGCGGCGGTCCGGGCGTGGGCGGCGGACCACGGCGGCCGGTTCGTGCGCGTCGGCGTCGTCACCGCCGAGGGCGACCCGACGCCGTTCTACGAGCGGCTCGGCTTCGTGGGGACCGGCGAAGGCAAACCCCTACCCCGCGATCCCGCTCGCCGCGCGCACTTCCTCGCCCGTCCCGTCTGAACGCAACGTCTGCGGACAGCAGCGCTGCGCCGATCTGCTGGGCGCGCCGGGCGGCGTCGCGATCGCCCTCCGCGGCGGCGACGATCGACCCCTTCATCAGGATGTGCCATTGCCGGGCGAACGCCGCGGGATCCGCCACCCCGGCCTGCGAAGCGAGCTCGGCCAGGAAGACGCGGATGCGCGCCAGGTGTGCGGCCGCGGCACGGTGGAGCGGATGCTCCTCGCCGGGATGCTC
This sequence comes from uncultured Solirubrobacteraceae bacterium, assembly GCA_963731395.1. Lineage (GTDB taxonomy): Bacteria > Actinomycetota > Thermoleophilia > Solirubrobacterales > Solirubrobacteraceae > Palsa-465. The sequence continues at coordinate 2,227 of CAVSVH010000008.1, read as the reverse complement.
GAGCATCACGTTGATGAACGAGCAGCCCTCGAACCCCGGCTCCCGGAACCACTCGTCGAACACGTCGAAGATCGCCAGCAGCCGCTCCCGCGGATCGTCTGACCGGCGGCAGACGGCGGCGGCCAACCAGCCATAGGTCCACAGCTCTTCGCGGCGTTCCATGAACGCGAGCACGAGGTCCTGCTTGGAGCGGAAATGGCGGTACATCGTCTGCCGGGCGACCCCTGACCGATCGATGATCGCGTCGACTCCGACCGCCTGCACGCCGTGCCACGAGAACAGCTCGTACGCGGCGGTGAGCAGCCTCTCCCGGGGGGCGACCTCTGTCACCCGGTCGAATCTACTCTCTGGGGCGCTGCAGCAACGCGCCCACGATTCCGGTCGCGAACAGGATCACGACGAGGACCGCCAGCACGTCGAGCCAGCTGACGCCGTGATGGATCATGTCGAGCACGGTGAGAAAGCCAATCAGCGCCGTGAACACCACCACGACCGCCAGCAGGACCAGCCTCATCGGTAGGCTGCGGCGGTGGGCGGCGTCGGCTTGCGCCGTGTCGCCACCAGCCGGATCGCCAGCGCGCCCAGCAGGAGCGTGCCGACGTGGGCGAGGTAGGGAGCGAGTCCGTTGCCGAACGCCGCCTGCATCGCCAGCCACAGGCCGACCATGACGAGCGTCGGCACCTCGATCACCCCCGAAAGCAGCGGGATCAGCACCAGCCAGAGCACGCGGGCCCGCGGGTAGATCACCGCGTAGCCGCCGATCACGGCGGCGATCGCCCCCGCCGGACCCGCGGTCGGGGCCGTCGCGCCCGGATCCAGGGCGACGAGCAGGCCCACCGCCGTCAGACCGGCGGCGAGATAGAAGACGAGGAAGCGGGCCGAGCCCATCGAGTCCTCGACGGTGTTGCCGAACATCCACAGAAACAGCATGTTCCCGGCGAGCTGGAGCAGCGACGCGTTGACGAACAGGCTGGTGAACGCCGCCTTGATCGTGAACGCGTGGGGGATCGCCCCGTACACGGCGAGCTCGTGCCCGTCGGGACCGCTGATCAGTGAGCCGCCCCGGGCGACCACGAGGCCGTAGACGACGATGTTGGCGAGAATCAGCCCCACCGTCACCACGGGGAACCGGTCGTTGCGGATGTTGTCCTTGAATGGGATCACGCGCCGCGAGCAGCTTAAGGAGTGCGCGGTCGGATGCGCCCGCCTCGTCGCGCCTCTCGGCGCAGCCGCGCCCGCCTACGCCAGGCCCACCGGGTCGCCGACCGCGGTGATCCGCCACGGCTGGCGGTCGTCGTCGGTCAGGCTCAGCGTCCAGCGCTCGGTGAAGCTGACCTTCCGGGTCCGGTTCCCCGCCAGCACCGCGGCCGTGTCCCGGTTCTCGATGTAGCGCCGGCCGCTGAGGTCGACCTCGATCGTCATCGTCGGCGGGTGGGCGCCGGCGTCGAGGTTGACGACGCGGATCCGGTTGACCACCGGACCGCGGACCACGAGCCGCACCGCGCCGCTGGTATCGCCGGCGTAGAGAAGCTCGCGCTTGGCGCCGGGGGTCGCGATCGCGTTCAGCCGGGCGTCGTCGCCGTCAACCGCCTGAGCCCAGGCATCGACCGCGCGTCGCGCCGCCACCTCGAGCACGTCGGGAGCAAACCGGCCGTCGGCCAGGCTGAGGTCCATGGCGGCCGCGTGCGCATCGCCGTCGTACTGCAGGTCGGCGACCTCGGCGATGCTCGTCCCCTCGGGGACCGCATCGGCGACGGCGCCCTCGACAAGGGCGGCATCGCGCATCCCGCGCTCGTCGGCCCACGCCGTACCCACGATCTGCTCGTCGAAGGCATGCTTGCCCTCGCCGCCCGCTTCGATCGACGCCAGCAGCCAATGGCCGGCCCGGCGCTGCAGGGTCCAGAACTCGCGCAGGCGGGTCGTCTCGCTCAGCTGGCCGCGGCGCTTGAGATGGCGCCCGTAGGGTTCGACCACATAGTCGCGCAGCCGGGCGTCGATCCTGACGACGACGCGGTCGGTGTCGTGATCGCCGGTGCGGGTGAGTCCGACGTACTCCACCTTGGGCTCGCCCAGCGGCGTGACGTGGTTGGTCCAGCTGCGCCGCTGGAGTCGTCGAGGCGCCGCTCCCACTCCACGAGCAGGTCCGGGGCGACGAGGCCGCGCATCCGCGATCCGGTCACCCGCGTCCCACGCCTTCTCGATCTCCATGAACAGGTCACGGCCGGCC